>NZ_OEPV01000001.1 GCF_900240225.1 Dysgonomonas massiliensis
GTTAAAGAAACTGAAAAAATGTTAGCAAGAGAGACTAACATATAACTCTTTTACGTTCTTTGAAAATCCTTCCTTACCGGTATACTTTTCAAATCCATTGTGGTATACTTTTCATTTATTATATACATATTGATGGGAAGCCGTATTATACTAAGATACATGGCAAGGGAATGGATGGTTTGAGTGAAATTCTAAGCAATACTAAAACAATTATAGGCAAAATTAAAGAGCTTTGTAAACGAGTTGGAGGCAAAAGTTTTTTAGTTGAAATGTATTCTGTTTATCATTTAAAATCTAATAACCTACAATTAAGTACAGTATACCATTATAGTTTAGTAGAGTAGATTTTGTTCATTACAATTAAGCATTATAATAAAGTATTAAAATTCTTATTTGTAAACGATGGAGCATATTAAATCCGAAGGAGATAAAACTTTTGCATGGGATATAAATTCCTAGCTATATTTTCAACGAATCAATAAAGTTATTTTGTTTTAAGAACTTATTATATATCGGATCTAATCCATCGATATATGTTTGTTTTTTTAACCAATCAAACACGTCAGTATCTGCCTTGCATTCATCAGTTTTTTTGAATATCCTAAATAGTTTTATAGCTATAGTCCTAGGTATTCCATTAGTTATTAGTGATATAATCAACGGTTCTTGAGTGCCTAATTCTAACTGAATTGGTAGTGCAAGTGATAATTTATACTCTTCTTTCTCTTCTTCACTTAATAGTTCATTCAAAATGTCAGTTAGTAGTTTTAGATACTTTAAAAGAGAGAAAGTAATAACGTTGGAGTTTATTTTTATAACATCTTTAATAGCCTTATTTATATCTTCTATTTTATTTGTATCTATCCAATTTTTATTGGTTTTCATTTCTTCTGTAGAGAAGTACTGAATTCTATTTGATATAAGTTCTTTTATACTTTTACTTTCTAACCATTTTATTGCATTAATACAAATAGCATTTGTATTCAATGAGATTTTATCTTTTATTAATATCTCGTATGTTATATTGTACATAGCATCAAGTCTATTTATAATAGAATCTAATTGCCAATAAAAACTTTTTTGAGAATATATCAATTTTTCGGACATTTCTCGATTAAAGGTTTCTAGAAAATTTGAGTTCGGATGTATTACCCATTGAGCTATGCCATCTTCTTTTATTCGTTTATAAAGCTTGTCTTGTAATAAAGGGTCAATTGTTGGATTTTGCCTTATAATAGAATATGGAATAGTAACATCTTTAACAGAATCGTTTATAGTAGCTATTATTTGTTGTTTTTTTTCACTATCAATATTTTGCTTGTCAAGAAAAGTATTTAAGGTTTTATCCCTATTTAATGCTCTGTTTCTTAGTGATGTAATTAGATTTTTAATCTTTGGTATTGTTTTCCTCCCTTCTGTTTCAGATAAATCGTCAACTGTTATTTCTTTTATTACTTTTGAGCTAAAAGGTATTACTTCTTTTGTATAATTAGCACTGTAATATTGTTCTGCCCATTCGGTTTTGTTATCTTGACTTAAACAGTATATAGTTCCGTACAAAGAATTACTTAATCTCCCTGCACGTCCAATGAGATTGCCAAATTCAAAGTCAGAAAGTGGATTGTTATTCTTTTTAGCTCTTACGATAAACAAGTTGTCAGCAGGAAGATTAACTCCTTCAAGTAATGTTGATGTGCAAAATAAAGTATTAATTATACCCTGTTTAAACAACGACTCAACTTCTTTACGAACGAATTCAGGTAATGAACTATGATGAAAAGCGACTCTCTTTTTTAAACATGGTATTAAATAATACTGTTCATGGATTTCTGTTTTAATATATCTTATAAGATCTGTTAATTCCGTTTCTAGTTTATCTTTTATCTCTATTGTATCAGCATATTTTAAAGCCCATCTTTCTGCATAATTACCATCGGAACTATAAATTAAGTTACAATCATCATTGGTAGATAAAACTTTTATTATTGATGATAAACCACTACCTATATTTTTGTCAAACATCTGTTTAATGTTAGGAATCTGTATAACGTTTGTTAATGTAGATGTTGTGCTTTTACTATCATATAATTTTAAAGAGATGTCGTCTTTGCCTAAATCTAAAATTATTTTTAACTGAAATACTGGCGATAGTTGAGTATATATATTTGTACTTTTTCTATTAAAAAGCTCGTTATATATTTCTCCAGGATTTGAAATATAAGGACCTGCTGTAATAATTTTAATATTTTCTTTTTTGATTTTGGCTAACTCTTCGTAAACATATTCGAACAAATTACCTCTTCCTTGCTCATCTTCTACGTTCTGTATTTCGTCAATAAATATCAAATCAGGCAGTTGCATCCCAAGTTTTGAGTTTATTATTTTAATAGTCCGTTCTGGTGTTATAACGTAAATTAATTTCTGATTCTCTTCTTCTTCATTTTTGTCTAAGAAGGCATTCTTAATTATAACATCAGGCAACTCTAATCTAAGTTCTTCGCTAACTTGGTTAATCAAAGCTTTAGATGGAACAATGTATAATACGCAAAACTTATTATTATCATTAATTATATCTTCGATATATTTTTTTAAAATAAAAGATTTACCTGAAGATGTAGGAGCAGAAATTGATATATGTCTTTCTTTTTCTAAAGACTTTAATAAGTTTTTCTGGAAATCTGTTAATAAGTACGGTTTGTTATTAATGCAAAAAGAATTGTCTAGTCTCTTATCCATTAATTCTTTCGTTAATATAACATCTTCGTTAAAGTGTGAGGACTGCTCAAACGTCTCACTTTCACTTAATAGTAATCCTTTTAAGAAATTAGTTGCAGTTAGATTACCTATTCTAGAAAATAGTATGTACACAATTTTTAAAATTGACACATCACTATTGTTATTTAAGAACAACAAAATAGCAAAATCTTGTACTTTTTTTAGATGAGTTTCATCATTACTTCCTGCTAGAATAGAAGATATCCATATTGCTTTTCTTAAATCACTATCGCTAGTTTCAATCGCATTATGAATATTTATTTTACGACTTAAAATCTTTATTATTTGTTGATTAATAACAGAATTAAGCGTTTGATGATTATATAATTTATTATAATGTTCCATTATCATTTCGAATATTCTACTCCATGTATATTTTGATACATTCCGTTACGAAACAAATCTATATTATTGAAAGGAAATATAAAAAAGTCAACATAGACTTTCCCTATCGAAGGATAAAATTTGATTTTTTTGTTTATCAAATCTATTAAGTCTACTTTCTCTTTTTCTAAAAAATATTTGATAAGTTCTTCTATTTTTTGATTGGTTGTAGCTTTCTTTTCTATAGCATCAATTTTAGCAGTATTATACATTATTAAAATAGGATGTACTAAAACTTGATTTCTAAATGAATCAGTGTTGGGGGTAAGTCGTTCATATATTTCATCAAAATCAGTATCTGAATTATCAATTGATATTGTGTTTTTAGCTACAATATATTCCATTTTATTTACTACAGCCTGCACTTCTGGTGCGTGAAATCTATTTAACGAGCTAAAGGCTTCATCAAATGCATCACTACGTCCTTGTTGTATTTTAGATTCACCTATAAATCTAGCTGGTTGTATGTTGTCTCTTTCAACTTCGTAGTTACCTAAAAAAATGCCATCACCACCTTTTACTTGGTCTTTTCCGTTTGATAATCCAGTTATTTTATGTGCAACCATCTTGCACTTTAAGACACTTTCGCATAAAGCAAATAATAAAAGTTCGCCATATTTGCCATCCGTTGAAGGATCTTTTTTTCCAAAAAAAGCTTGAGCTTCTTGGTATAATGCTATATCTTTTCTTTTTATAGCTTGCTTTTCTCCAACTTTTAAAGATAAGGTATTTAGCACATCCTCTTTAGCTTGTTCGCTGTGTACATAATCTACAATCATATATCCTAGTTCTTCAATAAGAGAATCACATGAAAATGATGTACCATTAGCTTTTGGAGTATATCCTCTAATAGTTATTTTATGTTGTTTTTCGTTAAAATGACAGATTAATTGGCGAGCAACCCAATCTGTATCTATTTGTATTTTCTTTTCCCAATCAATGCTCATTAAAGAATGTTGTGTTTTATTTTATATTAGTTAGTCCAAAGGTAAATAAATTTAACTGATTTATAACAAACTACCAGATTAACAAGTGTTTTCTATTAGTGTTAAATGAAAAATATTGATTCTTTTTTAATAAAGAGGATAAAATTTGAAGAAGGTATATAAAATATACTTTTCTCAAAAAATATCCTCTCCATAATTGCAGTTGATAATTTATAACAAATTCTTCATAGCTTCATCAATCTGACTATTTTCAAAGCTGTCTAAATAGATTTGAGTAATCTTTTCAGAGCTATGACCTAATGATTCTGAAATGATAGAAGTATTCACACCAGAGCGTTTTAATACTGTAGCATAGGTATGGCGAGCGACATAGGTTGTGAGATCAATAGGTATGTTTAATTCTTCTCCTATTCGTTTTAGATATCTATTCACATTTCCTATGACTTTATGAATTCGGTTAGCCTTCTGTTGATCAGATTTATGAAAGTCGGATAGAATAGGGAATAGGTATTTGCTGTTTGAATTATAACGTTCAATAATCTCCATTGCTCGGTCTTGAATTGGGAGTTTAATTAGTTTTTTTGTTTTTCTTCTTGTATAAATTAATCTGTTATCAATGATATTATCTTTTGTAAGATATGACATATCTACGAAATTAATCCCTCCAGATAAATAAGAAAAGTAAAATAGATCAATAGATAACTGTGTGTAATAATCAGTTGCTTTGTGATTGATTATTAATTCAATTTCAGCTTTGTTGATAGACCGTTTGAGTGTGGTTTCTTTGAGTTTAGATACTTTGAACGTTTTAAAAGGATAGTATTCAGCTTTAACTAGATTTTCGCTTATTGCTCTATTATACAATGTCCTTAGAGTCCGAAATTTAACTCCGATTGAATTTTGCTTTAAATCCTTTGCTCTAAGAAATGTCTCAAATTGTCTTAGCCATGCAACATCAATTTCCGAAAAATAGATATCCAAATGCTTGTTAAAGTCAACAAGTGAAGCTTTAAGGAATATATAGGTGTTTGCATATCCGTATCTTCTTTCTGCTTGTAAACGTTCTATTTCAGCATCTAGAAATTCTCCTACAGTTTCTTTATTATTTTGAGTAATAACTTTCTCAACCAATTTAGTTGCTGTAAAGTCTTTGTTTTCAGATTTAAATTCAATTATTTGATCTGAGAACTCTTTAATTTTATCGGAAATCAAATTATTGATGAAATCTTTATTGGGACAATTCCTTCGTGGTTTGTTCTTATCGAAGTCCCAATATTGGGGGAAAATTGATACTCCTAAGCTTTTATACTTCTTTTTGTTGTCTTTGCAGATACGAATCATTAAAGGATGCGAACCATCTGCAAGTGTTTTTGATTTGAATAACAATACATTAACTGTTGCATTCATGTGAGTTTTCGGTTTAACTCTTGGTTTAACTTTGAATTCTAAAACCACTATAAAACCAGCATATATCAAAAATAAAAAAGACCTACATTTGCATGTAAGTCTTTGATAATCAAGGTGACCTCGGAGGGGCTCGAACCCTCGACCCATTGATTAAGAGTCAATTGCTCTACCAACTGAGCTACGAAGTCGTTGGTGATACAAAAGTATAATAATTATTTTCTCTGAAAAAATAAATAGGCCTTAAAGTCCGAAAAAAAGTAATAAATTTGCAGTCGAAAAGAATAACTCTTCTCCGTGTAGCTTAGGAATAACCACGTAAAAAACAAAGAATCATGTATAAAGAAGAATCTGCACTTGTATTATTTTCAGGAGGTCAAGACTCTACAACTTGCCTCTATTGGGCTCTGAAAAACTTTGGAGCAGTACGTACCCTATGTTTTACGTACGGACAACGACATTCGAAAGA
Organism: Dysgonomonas massiliensis; assembly: GCF_900240225.1. Lineage (GTDB taxonomy): Bacteria > Bacteroidota > Bacteroidia > Bacteroidales > Dysgonomonadaceae > Dysgonomonas > Dysgonomonas massiliensis. Next base: position 5,980 of record NZ_OEPV01000001.1, read on the forward strand.
AATTGAAGTAGCGCAGGCACTTGCCGAAAAAGCAGGAGTCCCATTCCAACTACTGGATGCATCAATTATCAGTCAATTGTCAGTCAATTCATTAACAAATAGCGAAGTCGTAATGGATCAGGAACAACCCGAAGGATCGTATCCGAACACATTTGTTCCGGGGCGAAATCTATTATTCCTGACATTTGCTGCAGTAATAGCCCGTTCGCATGGAATCAATCATATCGTAACAGGAGTCTCAGAAGCTGATTATAGTGGCTATCCTGATTGTCGCGATACATTTGTCCTTTCGGCAAACGCAGCTATTAACCTGGCTATGGATGAGCATTTCAGAATACATACGCCACTTATGTGGCGCGATAAAGCTGCAGTTTGGCAATTGGCAGATGATTTAGGTGTATTCGACCTTGTGAGAAATGAAACACTTACGTGCTATAACGGTATTATTGCCGATGGATGTGGACATTGTCCATCATGTAAATTGCGTAAACATGGATTAGAAACATATTTAAGTATTAGAAAATGAGCGAAAAAATAGAAGGACTCAGCCACCTTGGCGGAGCAACAGTATATAAAGACGATTACGCACCTGAAGTTCTAGAAGCATTCGTCAATAAACATCAGGATAATGATTATTGGGTAACATTCAATTGCCCGGAATTTACGAGTTTATGCCCAATAACTGGACAACCAGACTTTGCAACTATCTATTTAAATTATATTCCCGATGTGAAAATGGTTGAAAGTAAGGCATTGAAGCTTTATTTATTTAGTTTTCGTAATCATGGAGCATTTCACGAGGATTGTGTAAACATCATCATGAAAGACCTCATCAAACTAATGGATCCTCGATACATAGAAGTTGTAGGAGTGTTTACACCACGTGGTGGAATTAGCATTTATCCATTTTGTAACTACGGTCGTCCGGGAACTGAATACGAGCAGATGGCAAAAGAACGTTTGTTGCGCCACAATCCACAGCAAATAAATAGATAATTTTAAGGGCTATATATTCATTTTTGTTTACTTTGTAAAATTAAATGAAGACTCTTGCTGTTTAGGTAAAATACTTAGGTTTGTAATCGATAAATATGGAGGATTGGACTATAAGTGTAATTAATTTTATATTATGCTTGAGTAGACCTAACTTTGAAAAGTAAATCCTTGACATGAGTATAATTGTTAGAAACTAAATACTTTTAATTGAAGCTTTTCAGTTGTTAATACATATATAGAAGATATGGCTACACATTATCTACGTAAGAAAGTATCGTTCAGATCATTTTTATTAATATTCTTTCTTGTTTTAAGTGGTACAAGCCTCTTGGCACAAGTGACAATCGGGACAGGTAAGGAACCCAATGCCGGAGCATTGCTCGATCTGAAGGAAAATGCTAATCTGGGGCAGAATTCTACACGAGGGTTGCTACTTCCACGTGTTGCGCTTCAAAACATTAACAGTATAAATCCCATATTGGATGCAGACACAGCTGGTAGCTCTATATTGTCACTCCATTCGGGTTTGATGGTTTTTAATATGACAGACGATTATGCAGCTCAATTATGCCGTGGTGTATATGTCTGGACCAGTAGTGCTTGGAAACGTCTGAACCAGCCTTGCTGTTTCCAACTGAAAGAAGTAGTTATAACCAATCCATCGTTGAATTTCAATAGTGGCGAAACTGCTGTTTTTGAAGCAATGGTCAGAAATCCGCTCGATCTTCAAGATCCTAACCTGGAATATGAGTGGTATTTGGATGGTGTGAAAGTTCAAACGCGTAATTCAGAATCTAGCTTATCGTTGCCTTTGACTATGAGTCATGATGGGAAACAGATTTCGGTAAAGGCATATAACGAATGCTCCGAAATTACTTCCCGTGATTATACGATTACAGTAACTTCTGTGTGCCAAAGTATAACTAATGTTGTGATCAAGAATAATTACGAACGTGCTGATTTTAGGTTTGCATCAGGCAAAGAAGTTTGGTTTTATGCAGATGTGCAAGATGAGCCTACAAGCCCGATCGAATATCGTTGGGAATGGACATATGGTGGACAAACATATGTCTATACTGACAATTATTTTAGTGCTGTAATGAATAGCAATCATAAAGATTCGAAGTTGAAATTGACTGTTTCGAACGACTGTCCGTCAACGGCAACTGACGAAGTGGTATTGGATGTATATACAATTCAATGTCCTGAAGAATCAGAAAAATACAATAGGGTTCCAGACTTTACTAAGTTTGCAGGATGGAATCAGCCACAATATACAATTTCAATCAAAGAACTGGAGGGTTATACAAAAGCAGAACTGGATGCGATGGATATACAAATACAATGGTATAAGAAACAAATCAGATATTCTGATCCTCAATTTATAGATGACAGATTTGTTCCAATAACAGGAGCAAATGAGCCTCAACTAGTTATTACGATTGCAGATTATTTTGGTGGAGATAGCCGAGATATACTCAATTTCGGTGTTAGAGTTACCGGTAACGGAGTGAATTTACTAGATTGTCCTATTAATAATGGTACGATGTATTATAAGCTGATATCAGGTGGAGGTTCGGATGTATTAGGTAATATTCAGAACGAAGCTTGGTAATTGATTTCTGATATCTATATAATATAAAAGGTCATCCTTATTGGATGACCTTTTATATTATGCTGCAATTCGATACTAAAATGAAGATATAATCTTATATCCAAGATATATCAATGCTGCAAGCATAGCTATCCCAACAATCATATCGGGAAGTTCATTTGTATCCCCATTGTCTAATATTCTTTTTGCTATATCCTTTCTTCCGATCAAACGAAAGAAAGAATATCTTGTAAATGCTCCGAGAATGTTGCAAATAAAATATAAAAAGAATTCTGCTATAATTTCCATAGATTCACCAATATCGGATTACTTAACTGTAAATTCTAAGACTATTTTATCTCTTTCCTCTTCATCGTCATCATCCGAATCATATCTGTCGTTGTATCTGCTGAGTTGTACAACCTTCCTGCTAACTTTCTCATTTGGTCGTCCCCAATTGCGATAGACCGTAACATATGATTTAGGACGAGATGCAGTTTGTGTTCTACTCGAAGAATAATAATTCAGTTTTACCTTATACTTACCTGGAGTAGCATCGCGTAAAATATACATTTCTGGGCCATATCCATCTGTTACATCCTTAGATAAATGACCTCCGATTGATGTATTCTTATTACTATAATAACATGTTTCGCCCGAAGGTTCCAGTATATGTAAATCAATATCGGTGTCAGGTATATTCCAGCTTACAACTATTAGTATGTCTGCTTCGTCCGATTCGTCAAAGTCGTTGCTCTCTAGTGTATCTTCTGCTACCTCCTCCAGATATAAAATGAATTTTTGTGCATAATTCGAGAGATTATCTATCGGTAATTTTTTTAATTGTCTCGCATATTTTCGGAATTGTATTGCGGCTACATCTTTGATGTTTCCGTAACTACTATCCCAGTCTGTAGTAATTGTCAAGTAATAGAATATTAAAGTCAAATCGATGTTGTTATTCGTTTTACTCAGAGCTTCGGCTGCAGTCAGATAGGCAAGGCCGTCTTCTTGCCTCCAATCTATAATACGCTTCATCATGTAATAAGCATGATCGCCCATGCCCCAGTCCAATGTCGTTTGGGCTACATCACGTATAGCCTGAATGTCGGACGGGTTGCGTTCTACTACCGAACTGAGCAAACGTAGTGCGCTGGCTTTCCCTCTCGATCTGGCGCGGCTTTTGGCCATTGGCAGCAAGCGGTCGAAACGGATATCGGTATCTTCCAGAAGTTCTTTCTCCTGATCAGATTGTTCGCTCGCAAAGTATACGCCGAATCTTCTATTCTCACGATTTACAGAAAAATTATTTTCAGGTATATCGTTCAGGTATTCTCTGAACTCTTCTGATATGTCTACGTTCGGTCCATCGTCATCCAAACGTTCTATCCATGCAATGAAATCGGCTTTGGCATTAGATGCTACGGATGTTGAACTCTTTTCTTCAAAGTCTTTCATGAGTGTCGAAACGAAGTTTTCTTCAACGTAATCTTCTGCATCATCATCTTCTATGCCGAAACGTTCGTAATCCCAATCCGATTCCAGCATCAGCAACGAAGTGTATACACCAGGCACTCGGTAATAGGTCGAGTAGTTTACGGCAGCTTCTTCGGCCATAAATCCCATATTGTCGAGATATGATGAGGCAATCTGCCCATAAATTCGCGAAACAAGTGTCGATTCTATTTTGTCTTTAACTGTATAAGATAGCTTTTTAGTTTCCTCGCCATTGCTGACCGTAATGTCAATATTTCCTTCAGGAATCTGTCGTCCGGCGAATATCAGTTTTTGACCATTATACAGCTGCGTTGGATTACCCGAGATGAGAAAATCTTCAACATCCTCTACCTTGATATCTACAATATTCCAAGGTTTGTATCTGAATGATTTTGCTGTCAGCTCGGCTTCTTCTTCGCCCGTAACGGTAAATGCATAGCCATTAGTTTGCCTGCTGATATAATTCAATACAGCCGTATTCGTTCCCGACAATCCCGTCTTGTAGGTGTGTACTCTGTCGCCCGGATACAGCATCGAAGCAAATTTGTACATATTCGTTTCGCCCCAATTGCAATCGCCGTCACTCATCAAGAAGATATGTTTTGCTCGGTTTTTGCCATTTTTTAGCCAGCTAGGATGCGATGCTTTCTGTAATGCCAAAGCCAGATCGGTAGCTCCTTCGAGTGATAGAGTACTGGCATACTCGAGGAATCGTTCTTTGTTGTAAAAGTTGTTTTTTTGATAATAGTTGGCGTACCATTTTTCGTCGATGCTGAACGAAACAACAGCAAAGCGTTTGATAATATCACGGTTTTTATCCAAAACTTCATCAATCAGTTTTAACCAGACATTGAACTTGTCAGGATTAGAACTGATCGACGCATCAAGAACAAAGATTGCATCTTCGGGTATATTTTCTTGCGGTACTTCAGGTAAAGAAACTTTGTAGTTTAGAGCGAAGTAAGGGATGTCCAATTTTTCTTCCAAGGCTGAATTATATCTAAGCTCGTCCTGAACTAGCAATACAGGCTCAGTGCTATTGTAGCGAATGGTAAATGTCTTTTCTTTCGGATTCAGGACTGAATAGTGAATTCTGTCAGTCGACTTTTCTTTGATATCCATTATTGGAGATATATCGATGGGCAGTTCACTTGTATTGTGTGCTACGATATCTACTCTCAGATCTTTTTCGGCTGTTGGAAGATCCAGTATATATTCTCTGAAATCTAAGGCTTCGACCATATTCATATCATAACCTATTGCAACACGATGCAGTGTTTTGTCTTCCAGAGGGTAGACTTTGCACGTAAACATGTCGGCGCCACTCCATTCCATCAATGCAGGGTCTACTTTTTCGCCGACAATCTGTTCGTAAGCTTTAGCTGCCTTTTGTTTCGATACGATACGGGCTTCTTTCACATTCCTCCAATATGCATCATGCTTGTTTATAACACTCTGATAATTCATGTTGAAGTTTTTCAACTGAGGGGAGGCGAAAGGTATAAGTTTCGATTGTTCTTTATCATCTTTGTCTTTATTGATATAGCTGGTTCTACCGAAAGCCATGTAATAAGGCGTAGCTTCGGTCGGTAATTTCAGTTTGAACATACCTTCGAGCCCCGATCCTTTGTCGTTGTAGAAAAAGCAATCGAGCAATACGCGAACCCTGAAGCCATCAATTTGTATTGTCATTTGTGCCGCTTCTAGCGGAATAAAATCGTTGTCTCCAACTTCTAGGCGGATTGAGTTGTCTTTCATGCCCGATCGTTTCCATGTTCCAGCAACTTTACTTTTTTCGCCCTCTGTTTTTGAAGTCATGGAGCGTGCAGCTCCATATAACCTAGAAGAGCCTGTGACAGACTTTTTTGCAGATGCACCGAAACCCGTAACTACCACTTCTTCTAATATCATATTTTCCTCTTCCATGTAGATGGTTATGTTGTTTTCGGGGGTAATATCGAACTCAACTTTTTTCATCCCAATCAGCGAAATAATCAATGTTTTGTGTGTAGGGCTGGTTAGTGTTATCGAAAATTCTCCGTCAATATCAGTTGCTGTTCCAATATTGGTATCTTTAATCATAACTGATGCTCCGATGACCGGCTCATTTGTATCTCTTTCTAGTACTGTACCTTTGATTGTACGTTGATATTGAGCGCTCAATGTGCTTGCTATCAATACGAGTGACAAGCATGTGAAGAATCTTAAAAGTCTGTTTTTCATATAACAATGGGTTAGGGTTGAATGTGTTAATATTCCTTATTTTTTAAAAATAGACAAAATTTCCCGATTTCGGGTAATAGTGGCTACCTAAAAACAAAAAAAAGAGTGCCATTGCTGACACTCTTTTCTTATAATATTATTAAGCGTATTAATATGCTCTTGCAAATGCTACGCGCTGAGCCGATGGCTTACCGGTAACCATACACACTCCCGGAGTTTTGTCTCCTTGAAGAGGAATACAACGGATAGTTGCTTTGGTTTCAGCTTTAATCTTTTCTTCAGTCTCAGGAGTTCCATCCCAGTGAGCCATAACAAATCCGCCTTTTTCGATTTGTTCCTTGAACTCATCGTAAGTATCAACAGTTGTAGTTGTTGATTCGCGGAAATCAAGCGCTTTTTTGTAAATATTTGCTTGGATATCGTCCAATAGATTTTTGATATACATATCAATACCATCCATCGAAACAGTTTCTTTTGTTAATGTGTCACGGCGAGCAATCTCAACCGTTCCGTTTTCCATGTCGCGAGCACCGATTGCCATACGTACCGGAACACCTTTAAGCTCGTATTCCGAGAATTTCCATCCCGGTTTTTTGTTATCTGAGTTGTCGTATTTAACGCTGATGCCAAGAGATTTCAACGATTTGACGATTCCGTCAACACGCTCGTTGATAGCAGCTAGTTGTTCTTCTCCTTTGTAGATAGGAACGATTACCACTTGGTATGGAGCTAACTTTGGAGGCAGTACTAGACCGTTGTCGTCTGAGTGAGCCATGATAAGAGCACCAATCAGACGAGTAGAAACTCCCCATGATGTAGCCCAAACATATTCCATCGAACCATCTTTGTGAGCATATTTCACATCGAAAGCTTTAGCAAAGTTTTGTCCCAAGAAGTGAGATGTTCCTGACTGAAGCGCTTTACCATCTTGCATCATTGCTTCAATAGTATAAGTGTCAACAGCTCCGGCAAAACGTTCCGATTCCGATTTCACACCACGTAGAACTGGCATAGCCATATATTCTTCGGCAAAAGTTGCATAAACTTCCAGCATACGGCGTGCTTCTTCCTCAGCCTCTTCGCGGGTAGCGTGCGCTGTGTGTCCTTCTTGCCAAAGGAACTCGGCAGTACGAAGGAAAAGACGCGTACGCATTTCCCAACGAACAACGTTAGCCCATTGGTTGCAAAGGATTGGCAGGTCGCGATACGATTGAATCCAATTGCGGTATGTATTCCAGATGATTGTTTCGGATGTTGGGCGAACAATTAGCTCTTCTTCCAATTTCGCTTCGGGGTCAACTATCACGCCTTTTCCGTTAGGATCATTCTTTAGACGATAGTGTGTTACCACAGCACATTCTTTAGCGAAACCTTCTACGTGATCGGCTTCTTTGCTAAGGAATGATTTTGGAATAAATAGCGGGAAATAAGCATTAACGTGACCAGTTTCTTTGAACATGTCGTCCAACTGACGTTGCATTTTCTCCCAGATTGCATAACCGTATGGTTTGATAACCATACATCCGCGGACAGCCGAATTTTCGGCCAAGTCGGCTTTCATAACCAAATCCAGATACCACTGACTGTAGTCTACACTACGCGAGGTAAGCTCTTTTAATTCTTTTGCCATTTTTTATATATCTATTGTTTTTTGTTGTCAAAATTTTGCTGCAAAGGTAGTAAATAGCTGCTATATATTTGCATTTAAATCTGGCGAATATATTGAGGGAATATAAAAAGAAGAGCCGATTCTGAAAACAGAATCGGCTCTTCGAAATATAGTATTTAGGTATTTGGGTCTTAGTTGTATGGTTCAGCAACTAGTGTTGACTCTCCTTCAGCATTGAAAGTTACTAGAACTTTTTCAACACCTTCGAACTCTGCGAATTCGTTTGAGATATCTTCAGTTAAAGCCATTTTGTTTTCTCCTGTAGCTTCAAAGCCATAAGCTCTGTTTTTTAGAGTATTGCCAGCTTCCATTGTGCTTTTCACAATTAGTTTCACGCTGTCTTTAGTTGCTTCGAATGTACCGCTTTCTTTACCACCATTGAACTCTGCTTCGTATTTTCCGTCAGTGAAGAAAGTTACAGATTTTAATATAGATGGTGATTCGTTTATTGCAGCTTCTACAGCTTCAATCAGCTCAGGGTTTTCTGTCTCTTGATCTGTTAATACGATTTCTGAACTATGATCCGTAACAGTCCATACTGTTTTCATGTTTGGAGTAGGTATTTTGTCATCATCGTCATCGCTACATGAAGCGAAACCTAGTGTTAATGCTACTGCTGAAATTGCGAAAATTGTTGTTTTGAAGAAATTCATAAGTTTAAGTTTTAATAGTTTATACTTTGTTTATTTTGTAATCTTTATTTCCGGGTTACATTTCTAAGATGTGAAAAGTTGAAATTGCTGCATGATAAAATGAAAAAAATGATCATTTTAACTTTCGTTCACCTATCTATTGTTTTATTAATATTCTTTTCTAGTCTGTTGCTACTGTTTGTAATGATTTGTATATTAGTTGTTTGTGTTTTTGTAGCTGACATGCTTATATCAGAAAATAATAAACTATAATTTCGTATCTTTGTAGTCAGAAAAAAGAAGTAAGCATAACGATGAAATACAATACCGTATTAATAGATTTGGACGATACACTGATCGATACAATAGGAAATACCGAGGTGACAATTCGTGAGATATATGACGATTATAATCTGAGCGAATACTTTGCATCTTTTGATGAGTTTTTTGTAAATCATTATCGCCCGAATAATATTCGTCTTTGGAAAGCTTACGAAAAACAGGAAATATCGAAGCAGCAGTTAATGGATGAACGCTTTGTCGGAGTTTTTCGCGAAGTGGCTGATATCTCGGACGAGCGTGCTCAGGTTATGAATCAGGATTTTCTGGGACGTATTGTTCTGAAATCGTCGTTGATAGATGGAGCTGTCGATCTGTTGGATTATCTGAAATCTAAATATCGTTTGTGTGTTCTGTCGAACGGCTTTTCCGAGATGCAATATGTCAAGATCAAAAGTGCTGGTCTGGAGGGGTACTTCGACGAGGTTGTCCTTTCGGATGTAGTGGGGATCAATAAGCCACAAGTCGGAATTTTCGATTATGCACTTCGTAAACTGAATGCCGGAAAATCGGAAGTGATTATGCTTGGCGACAACTATTCGTCAGATATCGTAGGGGCACACAATGCCCATATTGAGCAAATCTGGTATAATCCGAAAAAACAAGAGGCTGCAGATTTCAGTCCAACTTACACCATTGAGCATCTGTCGGAGGTGAAATCTATACTCTAAGCCAATATCAAGCATAAAATATACGATCAGTCTATTGTAGTGTGATAAAAAAGAAGTAGGTTTGTTACACAATACAAAGAACCAAGTTGAATAATAAGAAAAACGAGTTGACCTATCATAATAATATAAAATATGGATGTAGTTTTTTGTACCGATAATAATTATCTAATGCCTTGTGGCATTGCTATAATTTCATTACTCGAAAATAATAAGAACAATGATGTAGCTGTTCATGTAGTCGGAAAAGAATTGACATCCGAAAGTAAGAAACAGATCGGAGATATTGTGGGAAAATACCAACGAGCTACAATCCAATTTTATAATATTACCGATGAACAGTTGAGTAAATATAATTTACCGGCTACGGCACCGCATATCAATGTATCTACATATATCCGACTTTTCTTATTCGATATTTTACCGATCAGTATTGAAAAAATTATTTATCTCGATTGCGACTTAGTCGTTGTCAACGATTTGGCAGATATGTGGAATACCAATATAGATAATTATGCAATAGCGGGCGTTGTCGATTCGAGCGAGCGCACGGAAGAAGCTTATCTGAAATCGCCTTATGCAGATCCGATGAAATCGCATACATACGTCAATGCCGGAGTATTGTTGATGAATCTGAAGTATTGGAGAGAAAATAATACATTAGATAAGCTGATGACTTATGTTGACGAAAACTCAGCCCTGATCAAATATGCCGATCAGGATATATTGAATGGAGCACTTCCTGATGCGATATACAGATTGCCTGGGCGTTATAATATTCATCTGTTTTTCTTTTGGGATAGATTCAAAATTCTGGAACTTTTTCGCGGATATATGGATGAAGGATTAAAAGATCCGGCTATCATTCACTTTACTACCGCTATGAAGCCTTGGAACAAAGGCTGTGTGCATCCGCTGAGAGACGAATTTCTGAAATACAAAGCACTATCGCCTTGGAAAGATCAGCCTATCACATGGGGTAATTTATCAGCAAGTAAAAAAAGAAAATATTATAAGAGATTGATCTTGAGTAAGCTTGGATTTAAGAAATACAGATCATTGAAACCAGCCTAAGATCACAGTTAATATATTAAAGAATTCAGAAAACTTTTTCAAGGGTTATCGAGGCCTGCGGCAAAAAGTTTATTCACAGAATAAAATAGTTAAAAATATGGATGTAGTTTTTTGTTCGGATGATAATTATGTGATGCATTGCGGTATAGCAATGATTTCTATGCTCGAAAACAATAAGAATGCCGATATTGTAACTCACATAGTCGGCAAAGGAATTTCTGACGAAAATAAGGCTGTGCTGAAAGGAATATCGGATAAGTACAATGCTCAGATAAAATTCTATAACATATCCGACGAAGAACTCAATAAATACCCATTGCCACCAACGCCGCTTCATATCAACGTTTCGGCATATATTCGACTTTTCCTATTCGATATTCTACCGCAAGAGATAGAGAAAGTTCTTTATCTGGATTGCGATTTGGTAGTTGTAGACGATTTGTCCGATTTGTGGAGTATCAATATCGATAATTATTCTGTTGCCGGAGTTATCGATTCGAACGAATATACAGAAGCTGACTACTTGGCAAGAAAGTTCGATCCATTGAAATCATATACTTATATCAATTCAGGTGTTATGCTGATGAACCTGAAATACTGGCGCGAGCATAATGTGCTGGACAAACTAATTGCATACATACGTGATAATTATGAATCGATTCATTATGCTGACCAAGATACACTGAATGGGGCTTTGCCCGATTCCATTGGTTTCTTGCCTTTCCGTTATAATGTGCATCTTACATTCTTTACTAATAAATTCCGAGTGTTGGATGCATTCCAAAAAGAAATAGATGCCGCACTGCATGATATTGCTATCATACACTATACAACATCAATGAAGCCTTGGCTGAAAGGATGCGTGCATCCGCTGAAGGATACATTCTTGAAATACAAAGCGATGTCGCCTTGGAAAGATGTTCCTATCACATGGGGAAATCAACCAGGAAGTAAAAAAAGGAGATACTATAAAAGGTTGATTTTAGGTAAATTGGGGTTCAAGAAATATAAATCGGTAAAATTCGACTAAATACTCATTGTCCGAATTAGAAATCTATTTTTTGCGGTTTTGACGCCTATTTCGACTGAATATTCGTGCAGTAATATACACACGTGCATTGTGCGCCTCGTTGACTATCCGTCCGGATAGAACGATAAGTGTTACTGCTATTAATATGAGTGTAATTCCAACCATAAGACCAGTTGTTAGTGGCTCGTTGAACAGACCGACACCTATGACAACCGCCACAACAGGTTCAAGCGCACCAAGTACGGCTGTGATTGTAGATCCTACATACTGTACTGCGTAAACCATTGCGATGCACGAAACTACGGTTGATAGCATAGCTAGCATTCCTACATTGATCCACGCTTCGGTATTTGGCATTGTTTGCAAGCTGCCTTGAGCTAAAGATTTCACAAAGAAAATCAATCCGGCCGATAACATGGCATAAAATGTAAGCTTTGGTCCCGACATTGTACTTACGGCCGATTTGTTTATTACAATCATGTATAGAGCGTAGGTTACGGCCGAACCAACAGCAAATATAAATCCAATGAGTGGTATGTTGGATTCGGTGCTACCACCATTGAGAAGGTAGACGCCAATCAATGAAAGGGCTATCGATAACCACATGACCCATGATGCTTTCTCTTTGTAGATGAAAGTCATGATCAAGGCAACAAATACCGGATAAAGGAAAAGTATGGTTGCTGCAATTCCGGCCGGCATGTATTCGAAGGCCGTGAAAAGAAAAAAGGCTGACGAAGCAAACAAAGCCCCGAGTAAGAGTAGGGGAATACTTTCGCGAAAACTGACCTTGAAGTTTTCTTTCCGAAAGGCAAGGTATAATCCTATAAATAGGGCTGAAGTCAAGAAACGGTAAGTTAAAGTGGTGTCTACCGAAACTCCCATCGCCTTGAGGGGTAAGGCAAATAACGGAATTGTACCGTACGATGCCGATGATAGAATAGCTAAAAGATACCCTTTGAGTCTCATACCTTTTATAGTTTATTAAATTCAGCTGTAAAATTAGTCAATATTTATTGTCAAACTATCAAAAAGTAATTTTGTTTTCGTCTTTTGGTAGAATATGGATGATCTTTATATGTTTAATATTTTAACATACGGTTCTTAATCTTTATTTTTGTTCGATATAATATTAAATCAGAATATTTAGACCATGAGGAAAATCAGCATTCTAGTAATTCTTTTTCTTTCGATAGGCATCTCTTTCGTTTATTCGCAGAAGAAGCCATTAGATCACGATGTGTATGACACTTGGAAGAGTGTCGGTAAAGTAGCTATTTCTGACAATGGGCAGTATGCAATGAGCATTGTCCGCGAGCAGGAGGGAGATGATTATCTATTAATCCGCAATTTGAAAAGTAATACCGAATTGATCGTTTCGCGTGCATATGAGTTTACGATGGCACCCGATCAGAAACACGTCGTATCGTTAGTGAGGGCATCACATAAAGATATTCGTCAGGCGAAAATAAAGAAAGTGAAAGAAGAAAAAATGCCAAAAGACTCGTTGGTTATAATCTCTTTGACCGATTTTAGCAAAATTACGATCCCGAATGTAAAAGATTATAAGTTGGGTAAAGATCAGTCCGATTTCTTAGCTTATCGCATAAACGATACATTGAAAATTGTAAAAGACAAACCGAAGCCTTATCAGATGATTATCCGTCAGTTGACGACAGCCAAAGAAGATTCGGTGAAGAATGTGTTAAATTACGCTTTCGATGTGGATGGAAAGATGCTGGTTGCCAATATTGCAGCTCAGCCAAAAGATTCGTTGAGCAGGAATAATATCACACTTTTCGATTTGGTAAACAATAGTCGCAAGGTATTGTCGCAAGGTAATACGATCTATAAGCATCTCGAAATTTCCGAATCGGGAGCTAACGTGAGCTTCTTGGCGACGGCAGACAGTCTGAAAAAAGAAATAAAAGACTATGTGCTTTATCATTATAGCGATAAACAAGCGGTCGGAGATACAGCCCGAATTATTGTTCGCCATAATACGGCAGGTATACCTGAAAAATGGTCGGTGAGCGAGTATTTTAAACCCTATTTCAGTAAAAAAGAGAATCGTTTGATGTTGGGTACTGCACCTGTACGTCAGCCAAAAGACACAACAATTCCCGATTTCGAAAAAGCTACGCTCGATATTTGGCATTGGGACGAACCCGAAATTCAGCCTCAACAATTGGTGAAATTGAAAAAAACATTAGAGAAAAGTTATCTGGGGTATGTTGATCTGTCGAACGGAAAATATTTTCAGTTAGCTACCGAAGAAATTCCTCAGGTTGATATCTTGGACGAAAGCGAAGGCCGTTATGCTATCGGAATTTCAAATCTTCCGTATCTGAAAGAAACTCAATGGGATGTTCTCTCTCGTGCTTCACGTGATATCTGGGTGTTCGATTTACAGAATAATACGAATAAAAAGATCAAAACCAAACTATCATCGATGCTTAGCTATTCGCCAAAAGGAGGATATCTTGCTTGGTACGATATGGCCGATCGCAACTATTACAGCTACAATTTAGCTACCGGCAAAGAATTGTGCCTGACTGAAGGTCTAGGAGTGAATTTTTGGAACGAAAAACACGATACACCTAGCGTTCCTTATCCTTATGGCGTAGCGGCTTGGGTAGAAAACGATGAGGCTATCATAGTTTATGATGCGCACGACTTATGGAAATTGTATCTCGATGGCAATAAGAAGCCCGAAAATCTGACCAATGGTATTGGTCGTCAGAAAGACTTGATGTTGCGCTATGTGAAGACTGATCCTGAAAGTCGTTTCGTAACGAACAAAGAGAAAATCTTATTGACAGTCTTCGATAACAAGACGAAAGGAAATGGTTATGCACAAATTGTGAATAAAAAAACAAATATCCTGCTTGTCGATAAATTTGGATTCGATAAGAAAGCTTTTGCCAAAGCTAAGAATGCCGATGTGTATTTGTATTCGAAAGGAAATTTCAATACATCGAACGACTTGTATGTAACGGCTAATAATTGGAAAAAAGAAACTAAAATATCGGACATCAATCCGCAGATGAAAGATTATAACTGGGGTACTGCCGAATTGATGTCTTGGACTACTTTCGACGGTAAACAGACCGAAGGTGTAGTCTATAAACCCGAAAATTTCGATCCGCAGAAGAAATATCCCGTGATGATCTATTTCTACGAACAGGTAACCGATCGTATGCATTATTATATGTCGCCTGCACCAAGTGCTTCGATCATCAATATTCCGTTTTTCTGTAGCCGAGGTTATATCGTCTTTACACCGGATATTCTTTATACGGATGGGCATCCGGGCGAAAGCGCATACAATACGATTGTGTCGGGAGCCGAAAAGTTAGCTGAAAATTCTTGGGTAGATAGAGATAATATGGCAATACAAGGACAAAGTTGGGGAGGTTATCAGGTAGCATATCTGATTACTCGTACCAATATGTTCAAAGCGGCAGGTGCAGGAGCTCCGGTGTCGAATATGTTTAGTGCTTATGGTGGAATTCGTTGGGAATCGGGGATGAGCCGTCAATATCAGTACGAACAAGGTCAGTCGCGTATCGGCTTTACGATGTGGGAACGTCCTGATCTTTATACCGAGAACTCTCCCGTATTCTTCCTGCCTAAAGTAGAAACTCCGTTGCTGATTATGCATAACGATAACGATGGAGCTGTGCCTTGGTATCAGGGGATAGAAATGTTTATGGGCTTGCGCCGTCTCAATAAGCCTGTTTGGTTGTTGCAGTATAACAAAGAGGCTCATAATTTGAGACAACGTCGCAATCGAAAAGACTTATCTATCCGTCTGCAACAATTCTTCGATCATTATCTGAAAGGTGATCCTGCACCGAAGTGGATAAAGTCGGGAGTTAAGGCTACCGAGAAAGGTCGTGACTACGGATTCGATTTCGAGTAGCTAAGATCGCAGAAAATATAAAAAGCATGAGTGCAACAGCACTCATGCTTTTCTATTTAAAACTAAAAATCAAAGTTAATTATCAGGGCGTTTTAAAGAGCCGCTTTAAGGTCGGCAACCCAGTTGTTGACGCGCTCGTCAGTTTTGTCGTATTCGTTATCTTCGTCAATAGCCAAACCTACAAATTTGTCTCCTTCCACAGCGTCCGAATCGTCGAATGTGTATCCATCAGTAGAGACCATACCGATTACTTCAACTTTGCCTTTCAGAGCTTTGTAGATTACTGCCATAGCTCCGGCAAAACTAGTAGAGAATGAAGCGCTGTCGCCTAGTCCGAATAGAGCTACTTTCTTGCCCGAAAAGTCCATTTTTGCAACTTTCGGAAGTAGTGTATCCCAATCGTATTGTAGATCACCCACACCCTCAGTAGAAGCACCGAAAATCAGTAGATCGAAATCTTTTAGGCTATCTACCGATACGTCTTCAGCGTTGAAAAGTTCAGCTCCGCCAAATGCTGCTTCGATTTTTTCGGCTACAGATTTTGTAGTACCTGTCGAAGAACCATAAACTATTGCTATTTTTTTATCCATAATGTTGTTGAATTTGAAAGTTTCTTGTCTTGTGCCTATGCACTTGTCTTTGTGCGGTAAAGTAAGTAATAAATTATCAGAATCTCCACATTATGGGATATAGAATTTTTCTATTATTTAGATCGGTTCAAAATAATATGTTTGTGCAACTTATATGTAAAGCGTTAATTCCTAATTTGTAGCCTATTTTGTTTATCCGATTTATACAGATATTTATCAACGAAAAGGGTGCCCACTTTAGCAGAAGTGATGCACCCTTGGCTTTGTATAAAAGTAAGGCGGAAATCTCAGTTTAATCTATTTCTTCGAAACGTGCAGTGAAGAAACGAAGTTGTTTAGGTTCGTAGACGAAACGAAGTCCTTTTATAGTTTCTTTATGTTTATACAATCTGATGACTGCGTCGGCAACCACATCCATATGGCGATATGTATACACACGGCGAGGAATTGTCAAACGAACAGTCTCTAGTTTTGGGCGATGATTTTCACCCGTGTTCTTATCTCTACCTGCCGATATAATACCGCGCTCCATGCTTCGTACGCCCGATTCTACGTACAGATTAGCCGCCAAAGCTTGTGCTGGGAATTGATCTTGTGTAAGATGCGGGCAGAAACGGCGAGCGTCAAGGAATACAGCGTGTCCGCCAACTGGCTCAACTATAGGTACTCCGGCTTCTAATAGCTTGTCTGCCAAATAACGTACTTGTTTGATACGATGCTCGATATATTCATATTGCATAGCTTCTTGCAAACCGCGGGCCATTGCTTCCATATCGCGTCCTGCCATACCTCCATAAGAAGGCATACCTTCGTAGACAACTACCAATTCGCGTGCTGCTAAGAATAGATCGTCATCATTCACGCAAAGGAATCCCCCGATGTTGACGATACAGTCTTTCTTACCGCTCATAGTACAACCATCGCTGTAGCTGAACATTTCGCGAACGATTTCTTTGATTGTCTTGTTTTCGAAACCCGGTTCTTGTTCCTTTATATAATAGGCGTTCTCAACACAACGTGTTGCATCGAAGAAAACTTTTATATTGTGTTTTTTAGTCAATTCGCGAACGGCACGCATATTCTCCATCGATACGGGTTGTCCTCCGGCAAGATTTACAGTTACAGCCAAACATACGTAAGCAATGTTCTCTGCACCTTTCTCATTGATGATGTTTTCCAGTTTCTTTAGGTCTATATTCCCTTTGAACGGAACATTCAGCGTAGCATCGTGAGCCTCATCGCGGATAATATCTAAAAAGATACCACCATTTCTTTCTTGGTGATAGCGTGTTGTTGTGAAATACATATTTCCTGGAACGTATTGGCCCGGTTTGATGGCTACTTGCGAAAGCAGATTTTCGGCACCACGTCCTTGGTGTGTAGGTATTACGTTTTTGAAACCAAAGCAATCTTCTATTGTATTACATAGGTTTACGAAATTGCGGCTTCCGGCATAAGCCTCGTCTCCGATCATCATTCCTGCCCATTGATTGTCGCTCATGGCATTTGTGCCGCTGTCGGTCAATAGGTCAATATAAACATCTTCTGATGGAATTAGGAATGTATTGTATCCTGCTTCTTTGATGACTTTTTCTCTTTCCTCGCGGGAAATCATTTTTACGGGTTCAACGCTCTTGATGCGGAAGGGTTCCGCAGGGTACTTGTCTAAATTCATAGTAATTAATCATTTAAGGTTCAACTTCTATAAAAATACGAAAAATTATAAAGCAAAAAATAGCCTGAGAACCACGTGTCAAAGGTAGGTTACTGTTTTTTTGTTTCTTGTAAGTAGTCTTTTTTTTATAATTGCTCACTTTTTAGTTTCCGAAGTTCGCTAAAAGTGATTCTGTATGAGGATTTAAAGACGATTAGTCATTGTGTTTACTATATATGATTTAATGTTATTTAACTATTGCTATTGAATATTGTGTGCGCACACATATTGTATATTCCATAGTTAATACATATATTTGCCCAATATGTGGTTATTTTATTGGTTAAATTTGTGTGCGCGCACATTTTTATAAATATGACAACAAAATCAAACATAAGGATAGTAGACATCGCTAAGATGGCTGGAGTATCGGTCGGAACTGTTGATCGTATACTACATAATCGAGGTCACGTTTCGGAGGATAAACGCGAACGCGTCGAGAAAATTCTGAAAGAAATAGACTATCAGCCCAATATGGTAGCCCGTTTTTTGGCATCGAAGAAAATTTATACTTTGGCTGCCATTATACCCACATCTACAACTGGAAGTTACTGGGAATTAGCTAGTGAAGGAATATCACGTGCAGTGCAGGAATTGAGTAAATTCAATATCCGTCTTGAATACTTTCATTTTGATCAGTACGATCGGTCTTCATTTGTGAATGCTTCGAAAAAGCTTTTGAGAGAAAAGTTTGACGGTGCAATCATAGCGACCCTTTTTGGCGATCATGTGATTGATCTGTCTAAAAAACTGGATCATAAAGAAATACCCTACGCTTATATCGACTCGAATATATCGATGCAGAACAATTTGTTCTACTTCGGTGGCGACTCGTATGTCAGCGGACAGATTGCAGCTAAGCTATTGATACAAGAAGTAGGAGTGAATGCCGATCTGTTTTTCGCTCATATCAAATTTAAACATAGCGAAATATCGGTTCAGATGAAAACCCGCGAAAATGGGTTTATGGATTATCTGCGTAGCAGTAATTATTCTGGCCGTCTGCATCACTTGGAGTTAGATCCTGATAAAGAAAATGAAGCATTGCATAAATTGCGGGTTTTGCTCGATGAGTATCAAAATACAGCAATAGGCGGAATAGTTCTCAACTCGAGAATATACGAGCTAGTAGCGATGCTCGATAAATTAGAAAAACGCTACACCAGCAAAGTTCGCCTTGTGGGCCACGATGCAATCGAAAGTAATATAAAAGCTCTGAAAGAAGGTAAGGTAGCTTATCTCTTGTCGCAACGTCCCGATACACAAGGATACGATGCGGTTAAGGCTTTGAGCAACAGCTTGCTTTTCAGACAAGAATACGAGAAAGACAATTATATGCCAATCGATATTCTGATAAAAGAAAATATAGATTATTACAAAAATTATAAACTCTGAGTATACAATGAAAACGACAATCGAAGAACGTTGGGGTACGCACCCAAATGACGTAAAAAATTACGACACTACGCAATTGCGTAATGAATTTTTAGTAGAAAAGCTTTTCGAAGCTGATAGTGTATTAATGACTTATACGCACAACGACCGTCTTATCATCGGTGGTGCGCTTCCGGTTAAAGAAGCTCTTAAACTAGAGACTGTAGACCTAATCAAATCAGAATATTTCTGCGAACGCCGCGAAGTAGGTATCATCTGTATTGAAGGCGAAGGAACAGTAACTGTTGACGGAACTGTTTACGATATGAAATTCAAAGATGCTGTATATGTAGGACGCGGATCGAAAGAAGTAATCTTTTCAAGCAAAGATGCTGCTAATCCATGTAAATTCTACTTTGCATCGTCTCCGGCTCATAAAGCTTATCCAACAGCCCAAATTACAGAAACAATGCGTCGTACTCGCGATCTTGGAGCACGTGCAACATCTAACGAACGTCTGTTGAATCAGTTGATTCTAAGCGAAATCGTACCATGCTGCCAACTTCAAATGGGTATGACCGAATTGAAAGAAGGAAGCGTATGGAATACAATGCCTCCTCATACACACTCACGCCGTATGGAAGCTTACTTCTATTTCAAAGTTCCTGAAAACCAAGCAGTATGTCATTTCATGGGACAACCGCAAGAAACTCGTCACATCTTCATGGCTAACGAGCAAGCGGTAATCTCTCCATCTTGGTCAATCCACAGTGCAGCAGGAACAAGCAACTATACATTCATCTGGGCAATGTGTGGCGAAAATCTTGACTACGATGATATGGATACATTCACAGCTGACAAATTGAGATAAGAAAAAGACTCAAGATCGAAAAAATAATATTTACGATGAAAAAAATATTTTTCTTATTACTAGCTACAGTACTTTTCGTTTCGTGCGGAAAAGAAGGAGTTACTGTGACTGTCGAAAATACAAATGATTACGATCGTTCGGCCGAAATGGTCGAACTTTCTGTAAAAGATATCGAAGCGAAAGTTAAATTGGCAGAAGGACAAGCTTACGTTGTGACAAACAGCAAAGGCGAAGTAATTCCATCGCAAGTGACTTTTGATGGAAAGTTGATTTTCCAATCGGGAGTAGCAGCCAATGCAAAAGAAACTTATACAGTTGCTGCCGGCGAACCTCAGGAATTTGCAGCTAAAACGTATGGTCGTTTCATCCAAGAACGTAAAGATGACTTTGCGTGGGAAAATGATCGCGTAGCATTCCGTGTTTATGGTCCTGCTTTAGTTGCAACTGACGGTCCAAGTAACGGTATCGATATCTGGTATAAAAGAACCAGCGATTTGATCGTTGACAAATGGTATGCTAAAGAATTGGCAGGTGAAGGTTCGTATCACGACGATCATGGCGAAGGACTTGACGATTATAAAGTTGGTCGTTCGTTGGGTGCCGGTGCAATGGCTCCGTATGTAGATGGTAAACTTTGGTTGAATGGAAACTATGCTACACATGAAGTTCTTGAAAATGGACCACTTCGTTCAACATTCCGATTCACTTATGCTGATCTTGATGTAAACGGAAAAACCGTAAAAGAAACTCGTACATTCTCTATCGATGCAGGATCGCAATTCTCGAAAGTAGTTCAGGAATATGCGGGTGCTGATGCGATGGAAGTGGCAGCAGGTATTGTAAAACGTCCTGCTGGAGATTCGATCATCTCTAATCAGGATTACCTGATATACGCTGAACCTACAACTCCGAAAGTGTCGGGTATGTATGTAGCTCTTGTATTCCCTGCAGGAATAAAAAGCTCGGTAGTAGATACTTATACAGTTGATGCAAAAGTAAACGGCGGCGAGTACAAACATGCTCTGGCTGTTGCCGATTACAAAGCTGATGCACCTATCGTATACTATACAGGATATGGATGGGAAAAATTCGGATTCGCAACTTTAGCCGATTTCGAGACATATGCAAAGAATTTCTCTGCATCGTTGAAACAACCTTTGAAAATAACAATTCAATAATATAAAAACCTAGAAAATTCATTTCACACAGCTATGAAAAAAGTAGTAACATTCGGAGAAATTATGTTGCGTCTGGCAACACCTGGCTATCAACGTTTCATTCAGTCGACAAACCTTAACGCTACATTCGGTGGTGGCGAGGCTAATGTGGCTGTATCGTTGTCTAACTATGGAATCCCTACCGATTTTGTAACACGTTTGCCTAAAAACGATATCGCTGAATGGTGTATATCTGATCTTCGCAAATATAACGTTGGTACACAGAATATCCTTCGCGGAGGAGATCGCGTAGGTATTTATTTCCTTGAAACGGGAGCTGTAGCACGTGCTTCGAAAGTTGTTTACGACCGCGCAAACTCAGCTATTGCTGATATCAAACCGGGAATGATCGACTGGAAAGAAGTATTCAAAGATGCACAATGGTTCCACTGGACAGGTATTACTCCTGCATTGTCGCAAGGTGCAGCTGATGCATGTCTTGAGGCAATAAAAGTTGCTAACGAAATGGGTGTAACCGTATCAACTGACCTAAACTTCCGTAAAAATCTTTGGAAATACGGTAAAACAGCATCAGAAGTGATGCCAGCTTTGGTTGAAGGTTGCGACGTAATTCTAGGTAATGAAGAAGATGCAGAGAAAGTATTCGGTATCAAACCCGAAGGTTTCGATGTAGCTCAGACAGCAGGTCATGTGGATGCTGCCGAATTCGAATCGGTATGTACTCAGATGATGAAACGTTTCCCTCGTGCCAAAAAAGTGATCATCACACTTCGTGGATCGATCAATGCTAACCACAACACTTGGGGCGGATGCTTGTATTCTGACAAATTATATCAATCACCTCGTTACGATATCACACATATCGTTGACCGTGTAGGTGGTGGCGACTCGTTCATGGGCGGATTGATCTACGGATTGATCTCATACCCGAATGACGATCAGCAAGCGTTGAACTTTGCTGTTGCAGCATCTTGTTTGAAACACACTATCTATGGCGACTTCAATCTAGTGACAGTGGCTGAGGTAGAAAACCTGATGAAAGGCGACGGATCGGGACGCGTATCGCGATAAAAAAAATTAAGACAAACAACTCCTTGGTGGGTTGTTTGTCTTTTACCTTGTAAATAAGCTTAAAGTAAAGATAAAATGATTAACAAATTTTCATTAGAAGGAAAAATTGCGCTAGTAACTGGTGGTACATATGGCATCGGAATGTCGATGGCTATGGCTCTGGGTAAAGCAGGTGCAAAAATTATATTCAATGCTCGTCGTGCCGATGCAGTAGAAAAAGCTGAAGCAGAATATCGTGCAGCAGGAATAGATGCGTATGGTTATGCATGCGACGTTACGAAAGAAGATCAGGTAAAAGCTATGGTAGCTGATGTAGCTGCGAAACTTGGCGATATCGATATTCTTGTGAACAATGCAGGTATTATCAAGCGTATCCCTGCACTAGATATGTCGGTTGAAGAATTCAGCGAAGTGATCGATATCGACCTTATCGGTCCATTTATCGTTTCGAAAGCAGTAGCACCGGGCATGATCAAAAAAGGAGCAGGTAAAATTATCAATATCTGTTCGATGATGAGCGAACTTGGCCGTGAAACAGTATCAGCATACGCTGCTGCCAAAGGTGGTTTGAAAATGCTTACAAAAAATATGGCTTGCGAGTGGGGCGAACACAATATACAGGTAAACGGAATCGGTCCAGGTTACATTGCTACACCTCAGACAGCGCCTTTGCGCGAAAAACAAGCTGACGGATCTCGTCATCCGTTCGATTCATTCATCATTGCAAAAACTCCGGCAGGACGTTGGGGAAATCCTGAAGACCTTGAAGGACCAGTAGTGTTCTTGGCAAGCGAAGCTTCTAATTTCGTTAACGGACACATCCTATACGTGGATGGTGGTATTTTGGCTTATATCGGTAAACAACCTTAATTTACATATATATCATGGCTAGATTTAATAAAATGCAAGTTTTTCAGGTTACTACTCAAACATCGGTAGTTCCTGTATTTTATCACAGCGATCTTGAAGTTTGTAAAAACGTTATCAAGGCTTGCTACGAAGGAGGAGTAAGAGCATTTGAATTCACAAATCGCGGAGACTTTGCTCACGAAATTTTTGGAGAACTAGTAAAATGGACAGCTAAAGAATGTCCAGAATTGATCATGGGTATTGGTTCGATAGTAGATGCAGGAACAGCTTCTATCTATCTTCAATTAGGTGCTAACTTTGTTGTTGGTCCACTTTTGAATCCTGATATTTTCAAAGTATGTAACCGTCGTCAAGTTGCTTACATCCCAGGATGTGCAACAGCTACTGAAGTAGGTTATGCTCAGGAATTGGGAGCAGATATCGTTAAGGTTTTCCCTGGAGACGTTGTAGGTCCTGCTTTCGTTAAAAATATCAAAGGTCCTATGCCTTGGACTAACATGATGGTAACCGGAGGAGTGAGCCCTAGCGAAGAAAATCTTAGCAAATGGTTCAGTGCTGGAGTATCGTGCGTAGGGATGGGGTCAAATCTTTTCCCGAAAGATGTTATCGAAGCAAAAGACTGGAACAAAATTACTCAATTGTGCAAAAATACATTTGAGATAGTAGCGAAAGTGAAAAAATAATTTAATCAAATTAATACCATAAAATGAGTATACAAACTAGTAAAGGAGCAAAGATGACAAATTACAGATGGACAATCTGTGCGATGTTGTTTTTTGCGACGACAGTAAACTATCTGGACAGACAGGTACTGTCACTGACTTGGGACGAATTTATCAAGCCCGAGTTCCATTGGGATGAGTCTCACTACGGAACGATTACGGCAGTTTTCTCGTTCGTCTATGCATTCTCTATGCTTTTTGCAGGTCGTTTTATCGACTGGATGGGCAGTAAAAAAGGTTTC
Organism: Dysgonomonas massiliensis; assembly: GCF_900240225.1. GTDB lineage: Bacteria > Bacteroidota > Bacteroidia > Bacteroidales > Dysgonomonadaceae > Dysgonomonas > Dysgonomonas massiliensis. The sequence goes on from NZ_OEPV01000001.1 coordinate 30,259, forward strand.
CTTTGGGCGATCGGCGTTTGGTCGGTTGGTGCATGTATTCATGCGCTTTGCGGTGTTGTAACCGAAGCTTATGTAGGTTTGAGCACATATGCTGAAATGGTTGCTGCTACAGGTGATACGGCTGTAGTAATTGCTACTTTCAGTATGTATTGTTTCTTGTTTGCACGTACAATCCTAGCGATAGGAGAGGCTGGAAACTTCCCTGCGGCAATTAAGGTTACTGCAGAGTATTTCCCTAAGAAAGACCGTGCTTATGCAACTTCTATTTTCAATGCCGGTGCTTCGATCGGAGCATTGATTGCACCAGTTTCTATTCCTTTGTTAGCTAAATTCTGGGGATGGGAAATGGCGTTTATCGTTATCGGTGCTCTGGGTTTTGTTTGGATGGGATTCTGGGTATTTATGTACGATGCTCCGTCGAAGAGTAAGTATGTAAATGAAGCAGAACTTGAATACATCGAACAAGACAAACACGAAAAACTAGACGTTAAAGTTGATGACGAGAAGAAAATTCCTTTCTTAAAATGTTTCAAATATAAACAAACATGGGCATTTGCTGCTGGTAAATTTATGACTGACGGCGTATGGTGGTTCTTCTTATTCTGGACTCCTTCTTATCTGAATACTCAGTTTGGTATTAAGACATCGGATCCACTGGGAATGGCATTGATCTTTACGCTTTATGCAATTACCATGTTGTCGATTTTCGGAGGAAAACTTCCTTCTATCATCATGAGTAAAACAGGTCTGAATCCTTATGCTGCACGTATGCGTGCCATGCTGATTTTTGCATTTATTCCACTTGTAGTTCTATTGGCTCAGCCTTTGGGTACTATCTCGCCATGGTTGCCGGTTATCATGATCGGTTTGGGAGGTGCTGCTCACCAATCTTGGTCGGCAAATATTTTCTCTACAATTGGCGATATGTTCCCTAAAGCAGCTATTGCTTCTATTACCGGTATCGGTGGTATGGCCGGAGGTATCGGTTCGGTATTGATGCAAAAAGGTGCAGGTAATTTATTCGTTCATGCAGATGAAGTACAGATGACATTTATGGGATTCACTGGAAAACCGGCAGGTTATTTCATCGTATTCTGTATTTGTGCAGTAGCATATCTTGTAGGATGGACAATTATGAAATCATTGGTTCCGAAATATAAACAAGTTACAGACTTGTAATATTTATAGGTTATTAGTGTAGTGATAAAGCCAGCGACTAGTCGCTGGCTTTATCGTTTTTATAAATTTTATTGATGCCTGATAGTTACATAGCTTGTCTTGCAATATTTATCTTTGTGGTCAATTATTTATAATCAATCTAAACTATTTATATAACATGCAATTATATAATACATTGAGTGCAGAAGAACGTGAACGATTGATAGACGAAGCCGGATTGGAGCGTCTTACTCTGTCGTTTTATACTTATGCACACATTGAAGACCCTCAGAAATTTCGTGATGAATTATTCATTCGTTGGAACGAATTGGATGTCCTTGGTCGCATCTATGTAGCGCACGAAGGAATAAATGCCCAGTTGTCGGTTCCAGCTCCTAATTTTCAGGCATTCAAAGAATTTATCGATTCGTATCCGTTTATGAATGGTATTCGTCTGAATATAGCTGTGGAACACGACAATAAATCGTTTCTTAAACTGAAGATTAAAGTCAAAGAAAAGATTGTAGCTGATGGCCTTAACGATGATACTTTCGATGCAACGGCAATCGGTACTCATTTGAGAGCTAAGGATTTCAATCGTATGATGGAAGATCCTGATACAATTGTGATAGATATGCGTAATCATTACGAGAGCGAAGTAGGCCATTTCGTGGGAGCAATAACTCCGGATGTAGATACTTTTCGCGATTCGCTACCAATTATCGACGATATGTTGTCGGAGCATAAAGATTCGAAGAAGCTACTCATGTATTGTACCGGAGGTGTTCGTTGCGAGAAAGCGAGTGCTTACTTCAAGCATCAGGGATTCAAAAATGTGTATCAGCTCGAAGGAGGAATTATTGAGTACACCCGTCAGGTGAAAGCCGAAGGATTGGAATCGAAATTTATCGGCAAGAACTTTGTTTTTGATAATCGTCTTGGCGAACGTATTACTGATGATATTATTGCTCACTGCCATCAGTGCGGAAAGCCTTGCGATACACATACTAATTGCCGCAACGAGGCTTGTCATTTATTGTTCATTCAGTGTCCTGAGTGTGCTGCTAAAATGCATGGCTGTTGTTCGGACGAGTGTTGTGAAGTAATTGTTTTGCCCGAAGAGGTGCAAAAACAATTGCGCAAAGGAAGAAAAAATGATATGATGATCTATAAAAAAGGAAGATCAGAAAAATTAGGACTCAAAGTGTAAAACTACTTTATAAATTCAGGGATGACCAGCGAATTTTTCGCTGGTCATCTATTTTGTAATCTGTTTTGTAATCTATTTTACTTTTTGATGTATCCTTGGAGTGCTTTTACGTATGCATCGAATGCATCGATACCTTTAGGAGTAATTCTGCAGACTGTTCGCGGTTTTTTTCCATCAATAAATTTACGCACATCTATATATCCCGCCTCACTTAGCTTGTCAATCTGTACGCTCAGATTTCCTGCCGTAGCACCCGTTTTCCCGCGAATGAAGACAAAGTCGGCTTCTTCTACCGATAGTAGAAGTGACATCACCGCCAGTCGGAGTTGTGAATGTAGTAGGGGATCGAGATCTTTAAACATTTTCGGATGCTTTACGATTCAAAATATGTCCGGGCACACTGAAACCCAGAATCATGCAGATTGCAAAGATAATAAATTGTAGATCGCCACGATCGAAAATCATCAGAGAGAGCATGCATAGAACTGATCCTATCCAGAAGATATATGCAGAATATACATAAGGTTTGAATTTGAGGGCTTGTCCCGATACAAATTGCGCCAATCCCACAAGTATCGACATGACGGGTGTAATGAGAAATACAGCATTTCCGCTTTTGAAGTATGTAGCAAACAAGTTAAGAACCAGAACAAGCAAAAAAGAGGATATCCCAAAAGCCAACCACGTATTATAGATGATTATATCAATGTGAGTTCTCACTATATCAGATTTTGCCTTTGTTTTTACATATATAAAATAGATGATGAATGTTGGAATAGTTGCCAACCATATGTAACTTGCATATCCTGTATTTATACCGCAATCGCAGCGCAAGAAATAGTGCAGCAAACCAAAGTTGATTATAGCTAACGCAGCTATAAAATATCCCCAGAATATGCAGTACGATCCTGCTCCTTTTCTGTAATTACTACGAGCCTGCATTATCATTTCGCTGATCAGATTAAGGCTGTTTTGTTCCGAAAAATTTGTTTCCATAACTTGTTTGCTTTGTTGATTGTAAAAATAATAAAAGCTTAGCTATAATTCGCTACTTTTGCTGAGTAACAGCACTACACGCCTTAATTGTTATTGTTGTATCGCTATCGATTGCAAAACTACACTCGTCGAAAGTGGGTTTATGTCCTATTTTAGCAGGATCTACATTATTGCTGAATCCGTATTTTTCGGTAGGGATACCCATTTCGCCCAAATCTATATTGTAGTTGTTGTTCTCGTCCTGAAAAAATATAACAGCATATTTGCCCGGTTTTAGATTGTCGAATGTAGTTTCTGCCGTAGTCCCGTTTATATCAACTCTTTGCCCAATTGATCTTTCGGTCATAAAGTTTTGCTCCGAATCGAAAATGGCAATCATCAGCTTACCTTTCGATGCTTCCAGATCTGTTACTTGAACAGTCAGTTTATTTTGTGCATTGACATTTAAACAGAGTAGCGATGTCAAAACAATTGCTAGTGGCGTAAATAATGTTTTCATAATTCTTTGTTTTTTTGTTTGTAAACTAGTTTATATAATAAACCAAATAGTCTAAAAAAAAGAGCGCGTTCTAATCTTGTATTGCAAATATAAACTAGTTTATGTTATAAACCAAATAATAAGAAGAAAATTATTATATTAATTTGATGTAAGAATATTTACTTCTGTTCGGTGCCGCGATATTTGATAGTGTAATCTATTGATCTCAGGTACTCTTTGGTAAATGGAACGACATAGCGTTTCATGATCATTTTTTCTTTAAATACTGTTTCCCACGAATATTTTTGGAGCGTATCTACAGATATGATGGAAATAAACAGAGTATCGCACAATTCCTCATCTATATCGAAATAGGCTGTGTAGCTTTTATAAGTCCCACTTTTGTAATAATGGTTTATAATTTTACCTAACTCAGCTTGACGCGAAGGCAATAAAATATCCCTCTCGTAAGCATCGTAAACATAGATGTCCTGATCTGTATAATTAATCAATTTTACATAATCTTTATCCTTGTCGCAACCCGTACTGACAATGGAAATTATGCCAAAAATGAGTATAGAATATATCAATATTTTCATCAAGTAATAAATTTAGACTACAAAGATATGAAAATAGGAGGATATAAAATAGAGTTCGAATGAGATGCTTGATTAGATGCTAACCAATTAATTCTTTGAACCTTTCATCTTCGCGTATCTTTTCGAGGGTAGGGTTGCTTTCAAGTTGATTGACTGTCTCGCTGTCAAACTGAATAGCTTTTTCCAACCATTCGAAAGCCTTATCCGAATCGCCAAGTAATGCTTGTAATTGTGCCTGATAATATGCTCCCGCGTTTTCGGTAACCGATTCTGCTTTTTTTATCAGCTCTTCGATGCGGGCTTTGCACTCTTCCACTTTGTTCATATCCGATGCATAGAGCAGCATGCTGGCTGCATATTGCTGATAAAGAATCGGATCTTTGCCGGCATCGGTTTCAACTAATTTGTCGAATTTAGCAAAAGCTTCTTTGTATTGTTGATCTTCTTTTGTTTTGCGTGCCAATTGCATGATTGCTACTGCCCAGCTGAATAGTACTTGTTTGTTGTTTGGAGATATCTTATCAGCTTGTTGATAAAGTTCGAAAACTTCTTGAAATAGGGCATTGTTTTCTGTTAATCTTGCCTCGTACAACTTGGCTTGTGCCCATACGTAATGAATGGAAGCACTTTTTGGAAATTCGTTGATAGCCTTTTTACACAGATCGTAGCACATGCTGAATTCTTCCACTGCTTTCATGCCAAAGATAACAGAAGAAAGATCCGAAATCCATCGCGTAAAATAATTCTCGCGATGATGATCTTTGTATAGCTTCATCGATTCTTCATAAGCTTCATTCAGCTCATTCAGACGTTCTTTATTGTTTTCTACAATGGCCAAGGTGCCGATCGAATCGGTCATCCAAAAGTAAGTTTCTATTCTGTCCATCTTCTCCATATCATCCTGATAAGGTAGATCAGCTATCTCGCGGCATTTTTCGATAGTTTGTTTCAATCGCTCAGGATCTTTCGTTGCCTGAGAAATCTTGTGCAGAACATCAGCCCATTCGTAAGTGATTTTTGTATTCTCGGGATCAAGTGCCGAAGCTTTCTCGTATTTCGGCAGGACTTCTTTTTCTAATAGCTCGTAGTCGCCCGATTCGTTTCCTTTGATATAGAGTGCATAAGCCCAATTATCTAATAATTCGGCATCTTCCGAATCCAAAGCGTAAGCTTTTTCGAATAGCTGAATACTTTGATCTAACCATTCTTTGTTCTCTTCTTCAATGGCTTTGTTCATTGCATATTCTGCCCACGCAATCAATACTTCCTCGTTTTCGGGCTGTAGGTTGTGAGCTTCTTTGTATATGGCCGAAATTTCGTCGTAATCGTCGTTTATACGTTTCGAATCTGCTTTGTCGAGCAGTTTGCGTACTTGTTTGTCGGTATTTATCTCTTTATTGTCAGTTGAGTTGTCAGAAGAACCAAATAGTTTTTTGAAGAAGCTCATTGTATTTTATTTATTAAGATTAATAATTGTATTCGTTTAAAATTATTCTTTGTCAGAATTATATTTTTTAAGTAATTCGTTGAATTGTTCTTTTTTGCGTATAAACTCGAAATCGGGTTCATTGATAATGTCATCGAGATCGGCATTCTCGTCAATGTCGCGAGAATCTAATTCATTCTCAAGCCATTGTAGCGCCATCGATGAATCTCCAATTAAGGAATAAAGACGGGCATATAAAAAGGCCGGTTCCTGGTCCGAGAGCCTAGCAGCTTTATCCAGCTTTTTCTTTATCGAGTCTTTTTGCGTAAATATGCTGCCTTCTATTTTAGCAATCTCCATTTGAGTTTCAGCCCATAGAAGATAAGTCGAATCTTCTTCGGGATACTTTGCTGTAAGTTGTTGGCAAGCATCTTCTATTTTGTGATAGAGATCAATGTCTTGCTCTAATTTGGCAATACTGAATAATGTTTCGAGGCGGGCGAATGCATTGATCCTATCATCAGGATCAATTGCGAGAAGTTCATCGTATATGCCAAGAGCTTTGCGTAGTAACTCTGTGTCCTCGGCATGCTCTCCGGCATCCGAATAAGCAATCGATAGAAGTCCTTGTAGTTGAGATGTGACTGATGTTTTTTCAATTGCCGATTCGATAAGCTGTATATTGTCTTGATATTTCTTGTTCGTTCTATTTTCTATAAACCTTGTCGTCAGATTCTCGAAACACAGATCGTATGTTGGGTTTTCGATTGTCTGATGGATATCTTCGAATACTTCATCATCGTATTCGCGATTATCGCTTCGCATTCGGCTGATCTCGGCTTGCCAATCGGTTTTCAGCTGTTGCCAGATACGTGCATCGGGTTCCAGCTCGGCAAGTTTGGTATAATCGTTTAGAGCTTTGTTGTAATATTCCTCATCCTCGTTCATACGAGCCAATGTAGAATATGCTCCGGCCGAGAATGAGTATGCTATAGTTGAAGTGGGGTTTCGCCGGCGGAATCTCTCCGATATCTCAATGATCTGATGTAAGGTGTTTTCGGGATTGTCCTCAGTTTCGGCAATCGTCTCTAGGGCAGACAACCAATAATAATACGAAGTCATATCGTTGTCATCTAGGCTATCTAGTTTTTCGCTGTAAAAGATGACATCGCTATAGGCTTGTTTTTCGTAAGCTTCGTAGATACGTGCACGTATTTCGAATTTGTCCAACTCTTTTTTCTTACGGAAACCGCCGAATAGTTTTTCTAAGAACATAGTTTCAGTTTGGTCAAGTTGTTATCTGGTTTACTATTCCGGTCGGTATTTGTCGAGTAACTCAACGAAACGCTTATCCTTACGGATATTTTCGAAATCGGGTTCTATCTCTACAAACGAGCGCGGCACATTCGTGTTTTCAAGCATGTCTTCGAGCCAACACATTGCAGTATCTACTTCGTTGACAGTAGAATAGAAGCATGTCAGATTATACAGAGCTTTGCCCGATTTCAGTTTGTATGCTCCCATCAATTTCGACTCGATATCGGTACGATATTTTTCGACGCCACCTTTCAGTTTGGCATAATCAATAAGGTCTAGCCCCCAATTGAAACGGATACGGATTGATTCGGGACGAAGGTTTACTGCTTGTAGATATTTATCGAAAGCTTGTTCGTATAACTCGGTGTTTTTTGTTTTGAATGCTAAGCTGGATAAAGCCATTGCCCAATTGCTGTATATCTCGGCATCATCGGGGCGCAGCTCCAGAGCTCGGGCGAATCTTTTATATGCCATTTCGTACATTTTTTCATCCAAGTCGTCTTTTCTTAACTCGGCATAAGCCATCAGTGCATTTGCCCAACTGAAAAATACATCGGCATCGTTGGGAGTGATTTTAGCCGCCAGACGATATTTCTCGAGACTCTCGGCATATAGATTTTCATCGTCTTTCATCTCGGCCACTTCAAGCAGCAGATTAGCCCAATTGTAGTAAGCCGTAGCATAGCTTGGTTTTAGCTTCGTAGCCTTGCGGTATTTGTCAATACACGCTGCCATCAATTTATCGTCGCCCGTTTGTTCGAACATATCTGACAAAGCAACTCCCCAGTTGTTATATGCTTCGGGATAAACTGGTTGTAGATCGATCGCTTGTTTGAAAAACGAGCAAGCCAGTTCACAATCTAAATCTTTATACGCCTGATTACCTTTTCGGAAAAGATCTTCGGCTGTTGCAGCTTTCGGTGCGGGAGTTTTGTCTGCTTCCATCTTAGTCAGCTTTATGAAAATGATAAAAAATGTACCTTTTCAAATTTATAAAAATATCTTAAGAAACGTGCATCCGCAGGCTGTTTTCTTTCTTAAGTAATGTTCTTGTCGATGCTTGGCTTTTGTTTGTGTATAATAATCTATATTGTTTTCTTTCGAATGTTTTATGTGTTAAAATTGTGAGTACTCCATTTAATCGGAAAATATATTATTTTTGTGCATTATCAACAACTTGACATGGAAGGTATAGCTACACGAAATATAACCCTCGATTACTTTAAAATATTTCTGACCATTTTGGTCATTTTGGCTCATATGGTTTTTAGCGATATGCCGGCACTAACATGGGGTGTAAAATATGGTGTTTCGCGAATAGCTGTTCCTTGCTTTTTCATTATCAATGGATTCTTTCTTGCCAATATTATTAATGATGGGCAAAAGATGAAAAAATATTTTGGTAGGCTAGTCATTTTATATGCTGCATGGATGGCTGTCTATTTCGGATTTTATGCCGATTATACAATTTATGGAAGTGGAGGTTTTTCCGAGTTCTTTCTCTTGCTATTTAGAGGATTTTATCATCTGTGGTATGTAGCTGCGCTCATTGTTGCTGCATTTCTATTGTGGATGATTCGAAATATAAACTATAATATACTATTGGTATTAGCTATTGTTATCTTTTTGGTGGGCTGCCTTATATCACAAAGCTTTTATTTAAAACCTTTAGGAGATGTAGTATTTGGCTTTATACACCCTAATCGTCTGGAGTTTTGTATCAATAATTTTCTTTTTATGGGATTTCCGTTTTTGACTTTTGGATACTATATAAAGAAATGCAATGTGCGGTGGAACAAACTTACCGACAACACTCTACGTATACTGATTGTGTTGAGTTTTGTCGTTTTCGGTCTCGAATTGCTTTTGATGAGGTATCTGATGATAGTGGTCGATTTCTTTGTCGTACAACCGGCTTATGTGTCGCTGCTATTTATTTGCCCATTGTTGTTTGTATACATTCAGCGAATAGGAACTTATCGCGAGGCTGAGGATACGGTGGCTAAATTGGCTTCGGGAATATATTTTATTCATCCTTTGGTGCTATTTACGCTTGGAGCAAAATTTAGTCATTACAGTTTCTTCACGCTCATTTTTTTTATTTCGATTTTATTGTCATTCTGTCTGATAGCTGCAAATAAGAGAATCAAAATGTTTTTATAATCCCGAAATTCAGAGTTTAACTATAAACTAAAGTGCAAAATGCCTGATTTTCGTCTTTTTCTGACATCGTCTTCCAATCGTCGGAGAATCTTGTTTGTATGCCATAAAATTCGAAATCTAGCGGAAAAATGTTAGCTTTACTGACAGTAAATTTTTAAACAATTAGTTAGATCATGAAAAATATCGAAAAGTACATTGAAGAGAATAAAGACCGATTCATGGAAGAGTTGTTCGAACTGATACGAATACCTTCTATCTCGTCCAAACCCGAACATAAAGCAGATATGTATCGTGCTGCCGAAAAATGGAAAGAGTTGATGCTCAAATCGGGTGCCGATAAGGCCGAAGTATTCGAAACAGATGGAAATCCGGTAACATACGGCGAGAAAATAATAGATCCGAAAGCTCCGACTGTATTGGTGTACGGTCATATGGACGTGATGCCGGTAGAACCGCTTGAGTTGTGGAATACCGATCCGTTCGAACCGGTGATAAAAGATGGTAAAATATGGGCACGTGGTGCCGACGATGATAAAGGGCAAAGCTATATGCATGCCAAAGCATTCGAATATTTGGTGAAAAATGATTTGTTGACTTGCAATGTGAAATTCCTCATCGAAGGAGAAGAAGAAGTAGGTTCGGCAAGCCTTCCGGCTTTCTTGACAAAACATAAAGAAATGCTGAAAGCAGATATCGTACTAGTATCGGATACATCGATGATTGCACGCGATATTCCGTCTATCACAACCGGACTTCGCGGATTGGCATATTGGCAGGTTGAAGTTACTGGGCCGAATGTCGACTTACACTCAGGATTATTTGGTGGAGCTGTTGCCAATCCTATCAACGTATTGGCCAAAATGATAGGTCAGACAATGGACGATAAAGGTCGCATCCTTATCCCTGGTTTCTATGACGATGTGATGGAGGTCTCGGCCGAAGAACGTGCAAAACTGGCTGAAGCTCCGTTCTCGCTCGAAGAGTACAAAAAAGCTTTGGATATAGAACAAGAATCGGGTGAAGAAGGATTTTCGACCAACGAACGTACCGGAATCCGTCCTACATTTGATGTTTGCGGAATATGGGGCGGATATCAGGGTGAAGGCTCAAAAACTGTCCTTCCTTCGAAGGCTTATGCTAAGATCAGTACACGTCTTGTACCGAATCAGAAAGAAGAGAAGATCGCAAAATTGTTTGTCGACTATTTCAAATCGATAGCTCCGAATACTGTGAAAGTGAAAGTAGATTATCTTCACGGAGGTCCGTCATATGTTTGCCCAATTGATTTGCCTGCATATCGCGCAGCCGAAAAGGCTTATACAGACGTTTACGGACGAATGCCAGTTCCGGTTCGTTCGGGAGGAAGTATCGGTATCATCTCGGTATTCGAAGAAATATTGGGCATTAAGTCGATATTGATGGGATTTGGCTTGCAGTCGGATGCTATCCACTCGCCAAACGAAAATTATCCGCTTGAGCAATTCTTCAATGGTATTAAAACAATTCCGTTATTCTATAAATATTTTGCTGAAGAAGTGAAATAATTGAAGAATCAGAATACAGAAAAAGCCGAAAGTCAATCAGATTTTCGGCTTTTCTTATGTACTAAGTTTATTCTGCAGACTTATACGTCGGATTTATATATCGATATGTGTCGAGAATGAAAGGAAATGTTTTTTTATTCAGCTTTTTCTCAAACTTATACCTTTCGGTAAAATATTTTATTATCATAGCTTGTCTGTATGGCGTAGTATAGGGAAACTCCCATACATAAAAATAAAAAACTTTACTATCGAAAAGAATACGTAATTCAGACCGAGCATATTTTTTATCGATATCAACTCCTCGGATTTCTTTTAGTTCGCTGATTGCTGCTTTGTGTTTTAGCTTTTTTCCGTAGAAGATTGAGATTATATCGTGTTCAATTATTATTCTGATACGTCGCGATATAAGTACACCGAACGAAAGTGAGGATAGCAAAGAGACCACCAAAAGACTTAGTGCAAATGAGTTTTTGCCATCTGTGATAAGTGTGAAAATGAATGAAGAGCCTACGAGTAACATCATTCCGTATGCAAGCAAGATGGTGCGTCTAACGGAATAAATTCGAGCAATGAATTTAAATTCTTGTTTGTCAGTTGTATCATTCATTTGGTTTCAGGCTTATTTATACGATAATTTATCGAAATGTAAATGTTTGTTGAATTTTGAGGATTTGTATTTTTGAGTTTTATCCAACTTCAAACGAAGAAACTTATTATAGTATATAGAGTCAACTCTCAGATAATTATCTACATCATAAAAAGCTGCGAAGCGAATATAGCGACTACAAGCTTCGCCCCATAATGTGTAGATAGAATCCCGAGAACCTACTAATGTCCAACTCCCTGTATGGTCGAGTACAGGGGGAGCCAGAGGTGCATTCCTATCGGTAATACTGTAATGAAATTTTTCTTTAGAATCCAATCTGTAATAAATGTCGAAAAATATCAGACTGTCATTATCGAAGGGACTTGTAGGTGCAATAAACACTTTATTACCACCCCGACGAAGATAGTATTTGGTTATATAACAATTGTCAGAAGTACTAAACTCTGGATTCATGAAAGTTTCTTTGTAAATAAAAACCTCGTTGTTCGGAGACTTCGGCTCACGAATGTAGGTATATCTGATACTGTCTATTGCTCCTTTTAGTTTACTCGTATTCACAAGCAGACGTTCTTCAATATCGTAGAGTAATTCATTATTGACTTGTTTTTTGCAGCCAAATATAGATATGAAGCAAATGATGTAGACTGTTGCTCTGAGATTTATCATGTTCGTGTTTTCGCTACAGTTTGTTAATTCTCTTATTTATAATGAGAATATTTTATATTCGCGTTCTTTCCTTTCTAGTTCTTTTTGATCTTATATTTTCTCCTATAATCTGATTGCATATGCTATCGTAAGATTTGAATGCAAGTTACAAAAAAATAACCGGTAAAATAAATCCGAAAGTCGATTAGACTTTCGGATTTTCTTGCTTAGTAGATAACCTACTTATTCTTCCCAAAATAGTTTGTCGTTTGTAGTGATGATTCCGTTAGTGTCGTATGAGGTCGAGAAGCCGGAAGGGAATAAGTTGATGTATCCGCCGGTTGTTTTATCTGTCTCTATATTGTAACCGCTGTGTAGCGTAGTTGTTAGCCAATAAAGGTTTTTTGCCATGTATGAGTCGAGATAATATTCTTTAGTCTGTTTCGTCTCATTGTTCCAATTGGCATCTTCGTTCAACACCAGAGGTTTATCGCTACGTAGTCGCTCTCTTACCTCGGCTATACTGAGCAGATTGCCATTCTCGTCGCTCACATAGGCATTGAATGTTGGATCCATCCACAGCCATTTTTTTAGAGTTTTTGAAAATACAGCATTGATAACATGACAATCACTTATATATTCTTTTGGCATACAAGTTATGAATCGAGACTTGAAACCCATAGCCAAATAACACTCGTTGAGAATGGTTGCCATCATACGGCAATTTACCCCACGATCTTCGGTATCACATACACGAACTATGTCAATTGCATTCCTAGGACTTGGATTCGATGAATTACCATCGTGACGAACGCGGTTGTGCACCCATGTCATCAGATTCTTAATTTGTGAAATCTCATCTCCTTTTCCAGCAATGCTATCCAGATTGAAATGCTGGCGGATACGTGTTAGGTTGGGGTCATCTGCACCGAGATATGTGAACTTAACGTATTTTTTGGTCAGATGGTTATTATACCCGTCAGATCCTTTCAATACGAAAAGAAAATCGCCGACTTCTCTAAGTTTGAGCATCAACTCTTTGAAACGAGTATCGTCTCTCAGATTATCCAAATCCGAATCACGCAATGCATGAGCATAATCATTCCATTTATTGTCGATAGATTTACTAAAATAATCTAAAGCTTTCTCTTTGTTATTTAACATACTTTGATAGCAGGCATTGTCATAATAGAAAACTCCGACAGTACCGCCTAGCATTTCTTTATTTTCATCCGATAAAGTATTGTAATAATTTATTAGAGAGTCGAGTATATTGGAAGCTTGGATGTAGTTCTTATTTTCCGATGCTTTTTTTACTCTGCTATATTGCTCTTGCATATTTTTGAGGATTGCATCATCTATATTTTGTGTAAAGATAGGTATGCTGAATAGTAAAATGATGAAAGAAAAGATTAGCTTTTTCATAGTACATACTTTAAAGTTTATATTAATATGACGTATCATACCGAAAAAGGTTACAGCTTACGAGACTTTTTTTGTAATCTTTCGGATAATTTTATTTTCTTTCGAAGAATCCGGAGGTCTGAATATCTTATAAAGCTAAAAAATAAGCTACAAGTAAATGTGTAAAAACAAAAAAGCCGAAGGTCAGAATTGACTTTCAGCTTTTTTTATCTTTTATTTATGTTCAGAACATAATAATTAATCGCCACTTTACATTTCGGTTTTCGTGTTGGGGCATTCTATTTCCTCTCGAAACAGATAAGGTGAAGCTGTCAAATGTGCCAATAACTTTCCAAACTCCACTTTTAGGACACTTTTCTCCGGTTCGGGCAGTCATCCCAATGCGAGGTTTCATCATAATTTTTCAGTTTTAAAATGTATGATGCAAAAGTACGACATTTTTTTTATTAGTATGCTAAAAGCTACTTTTGTCAAACCATTCTTTCCGAAATAGTAAATTAGAACTGCTAAGTTGTTAATTATTTCTTCGTATTCTTGACACGACCTATTCCCGAAATACTATTGACTACTATTGGTGTTCCTCGGTACCTGATATCGCCTACACCCGAAACTGATGACGCGAGGCTGTCTGTTGCATTCACTTTGATATCGCCTACGCCCGAAACCATGCATTTTGCTGTTTTGGTGGTGAATTCATACGAATCGATATCGCCGATACCCATTACTGCGAAATCGGCAAATGTAGCTTTACCTGCAAGTTTTATATTACCTGTCCCGGTAATTCGTGCACTTATTGTATCTACCTCCAGACTGCCGAAGCGCAAGTCGCCCACACCGGTAAGACTCACATCCAGTTTGTCTGCCGATATCTTATCGGTAGCCGTAAAGTCTCCTACAGCCGATAAGGTAATTCTATTTATTTTGCCTGCATTGGTATAGATGATAAATTTGCTGGGATCAATGGGTTGATTTTTGTCGGTTTCCACAATCAGTTGTCCGTTTTTTTCATATATATCCAGATACTGTACCAGATTACTATCGATTTCAATGCAGACGTATGCACTGTCCGAATCGATCTGTTTGTAATCGATGTCGCATACTGCAGAGATATTCATAGCTGTAAAATCAGATACAGCATATTCTTTTTTTACAATATTTTTATCTCCTTTTACAGCATCCAGCAGGTTGCACGAAGTGAATAATAATATTGAGGCAGCGATAATGATTGGTAGATTCTTCATAGCGAATATATGTTTTAATTAGTTGTTCTGTATATATGACTGCAGAGTGAAGAAAAAGGTTACAGTTTTGTGCAATAAAATTAAAAAATAAAAGGAGCATTTGCTCCTTTCACTATGATTCAAACATTTCAGTTGTCGTAAAACTACTTATTAAGGTGTATCGTTATTCTTCTTGCAACGGATAGAGTAGTGTCTTACTCCTCCTCCCGAATTGTTGTGAATTCCGATTGTTGCGTTAAATTTTATGAGTACTCTATTGCGACCATTTTCCATCAGATTATTAGCCGAATATGACAGCCAAAATCCAGCTTTTTCTCCGTAACCATCTACTTTATTGTTGCCATCTACAGCTCCTATTAGTCGTATAGCAAAGCCTCCCCGAGTAGCATTGAGACTAACACCGCCTATATCAGTATTGGTCGTATTGGGAACAACACAAGGACTGAGCAACGCGGGCATGATAAAGTTTTTTCCATATAATTCGTTCTCTCCTACTGATGTAGATGGAGTATCTCCTTGTTTGACTTTATTGACAACAGTTTCACTGTGATTGAATGTAGGATCGTCAATAAAATTACCGGCTGCTGTTGTATAGTTTGGTGTGTTGTTTAGTAGTTCATGTTCCAGTGCTATCCATTCTGCAGGTTTTGGTACATGCCATCCATTGGGGCACATTCCTTGCACGCGTCCGGTATTGGCGATATTACCCTTGTTTATCTCGTAGTTGAGGGCAGTTTTCAGATTATAAAACACTCCCATCCAAGGATAATCTTTTGTCAGTTGTTCATTTTTGTCAGGAAAGGCAATGTCTCCTGCTTCAATTGTTCTGATGGCTTTGTCGTCACTATCTCGTACTTTGTCATAAGTTGTAGCAGCTAGATTTTGTACCATCCAGATGCCTGCATCTCCGAATCTACGTGCTAGGAAAGGATTGCCCTCCTGATCTTTGTATTTGTATACTTCGTTGACTTCTTGTACTAAAAACACCCATTTTGTGCCATCCCAAGCGTAAGGACCGGCACCCTCATCGAAACAAGTATTGATATTGTAGACAATCAATCCGGCATGGAGTGGGTCTTGCTTATCGGTGTCGTAATTGCCAGAAAACATAGGATACAGCTTATTTTTATCAGATAGCTCCATGCGTGAAAGAAGCAGGCCTTTTGTAGAATTGGCTCCTTGGGCATCGTTTTCTTTCAGATCGAGAATACTACCTGGCAAAGGCTCAGCTTTTGAACCGATTGTAGCTTGCGATTTAAGACTCAGAGGTATAAACAATAAGAATGTTATTATTGTGCAAAATGTAATTATTCTGTTTGTCATTTTGGTATACAGCAGTATTTGTATTAAGATGATTGTATAGTTTTTATTTGAAATATTTCCGGGTAAATATACAAAAATAAATAATAAAAAAGATCAAAGGCTTGGCTGTCTGAAATTATTATATTTAAAACGAGCTCGATACAAAATTTTGTAGCGAACTCGTTTCTTTAATTGTCAATATATTATTTAGCTGAAGTATCTTTTATACATCTTACGGCTGCGCCAGCTGCTCTGTTCTCGGTAAATTGCCCATCTGTACTACCCGAACCGGTTGTAGATACTTTCAACGGATTAGCTATGAACAAAGTATTTGCTTTGCCAAAAGAATAATTGCCACTATTCCAGTAAGTTCCTGTGACTGGACTTACTACTTTAGGATTTCCGGAACCCGATTCGGATCCATCATCTACTTGCATTTGTCCGGTAGTCTTGCTCAATTGTCCGGTAGTAGGGTAGAATACCAACGAGGTACTGCCAGCTTCTTTATAAGAGAAACCATATTGTTTACCACCGTACGAAAGTGCTGTACATGACTCGTGAACGCCCGAGAATGTTTCGCCCCATGGCGAATATTGTATAATGCTATTAATGCTATTCTTGGTCGGATATGGTACACGCCATCCTTCGGGGCAAGGGTCCATTACCGATTTTTGTGTAGGGTTCGTACTCGAAGTTTGGATACCTCCCCATCTGTCGTTCCATTGTCTCGAGGCATCTCCTCCAATGAGTGAAGATTGTGCATACCAGTCGCTAGATGTGGTTGTTATGAAGTCGATCGGATTTGTAATCGTATGTTGCAATCTTTGTTGTTGAGCACTTACACTTGAACCAAAGTCTGATGAGGCTTTCGTTGGATAGTTTGAAGATACTGTAGTATATCCGCTGCCATTCCATACATATATCGGTACGCGTGTAGTTGAACTATAGCTATTAGATCCCGAAAATGGATCTTTTCGTCCCCATTGATATAGCAAACCTTTGTGCTTGTAAGTGCTTCCGTTGCTGGTTGTCGTTGTTTCGGTAGCACCAAGATTTCGGTCCATCCAGATATAATTGTTCATTAAAGCAAAGCGTTGTTCAGCAGGCTGATCGGTAGACCAGATATGCCAGCTCCAAAGTATCTCGCCATTATCGCCGTAAAGTGCTACGACAGCATTTCCTTCTATTCCCGATACATTCAGAATCATATTTCGGTCGGCACCAGTACCTTCTATAGCAACACTTTTTACCACGTCTTTTGTGTCGTACCACAATACTCGAGCAGTAAGATTTTCCATCAAGTCAACATCTTTGGCTTCTGGAAGTAACGAGTAAGATACTCCGCTGTTGTCATTTGCTTTCCAGTTTCCGGATTTCCATACCGCTATTGCTTTTTTGATAGGAATTGTAAATCTTGTATCGGCTTTCGACACAATGTAACAGTTTGGTAAACCTAGATCGGCACTGTAATCCACACCTTTCTGAGTCAGCGATATTTGTGCTGTTTTAGTCTCGTTATCTCTTGTAGCTGTTATTGTAGGTGTAAATACGATATCGTTTGACGAAGTATTCGCTGCCTTAGGTGCTACAGTGAAAGTGCCGCTTCCTATGCCACTTGTCGGGTTGATTGTCCATTTACTGTCGGTGGCAATTGACCAATTTGCACCGCTGCTGAGTTGTATAGCAAAAGTTTGAGGCGTGAGTTCATTGGCTGCGAAAGTATATTCAGTAGGTGTAACCTCAAGAACGAATGGTGTTTTTTGTACAGCCGATATATTGGCCGTTATGCTTTGTGCACCTTCTTTAGAGGCCGTAACTGTCAGATTTATTGTTTTCTCGGCTGAGATATCCGTATTCGCAGCTTTCGGATTGATTGCTATTGTTCCTGCTTGAACAGATGGTGTGATTGTCCAATTTGCATCACTTGTCGGGCTAACAGCCCATGTCGAACCTTCATTTACTATAACAGTGTAATATTGCGTTGCAGTCTCATCTGCGTTGAACGTAATGAGGTCTGGTGTTACGGATAGTTCTACCATTGGCTTTTCTATTTGTCCATCAAATCCAAGTTTACCCCATTTTTTGCCATCCCAGTAGTATACACCTTTTTCGATATCTTGCCGAATGCTGGTGTCGGACATTGTTTCTGGAGAAATGGCTTTGGCTGTCGATTCGTTAGCAGGAGGAATATGGTAGACAACTAATCCTGTATGAGCTAACTTTTCGGTGGTGTCGGTAATTTCGAAATCACCCATTTTTAATCTTTTAAGGTGGTAAAGCTCTACACGAGGTAGTAATAAGCCTTTGGTTGAGTTCTCAACCTTACCTTGGTTCTCTTTCAAATCTAGTAATGCACCTTCTACTGGGGCTTGATCCGATCCGATGGTGACCTGTGCATTAGCATTGCTAGCCGTAAATAAAAAACTGAATAGTAATAAAGACAGAATCGTAAATTTTACGTTGTTCATTATGCGATGAATGTTTGTGTTTTGTTCAATAAATGATCAAAACTCGTTTGTTATATATTGAAAAGTATTTGGTTGTGTAGTTTCTGTATATTGTGGGATTTGTTTGCGAAAAACAAAGTTATGAAGATTGAGAAAAAGGGTGTTTATATGCCGCAAATATTGGTTTTTGCTTGGCAAATAATTGTTTTCTCATAGCAAATGAATAGTTCAATAGACGCAATTTGTTTTATTGGATATGCTGTTAAATGTTTATGAATAAGCTGTCTGTCTTTTGGTGAACTATATAATTCAAATTTATTTCATGTAATAGGCATACTGCATGCAGCATTTTTTTAATTCGAATCATCATATCCTATATAAGCACAAAATACTAACCCTAAAATATATACAGATGAAAGGAAAATTTTATTTAATGTTTATAGTACTGCTTTCGGCAGGCTTTTTTGCATGTTCGGATGATGATGGCGGTGGTTCGGTCAAATATCCCAAAGGCGAAATAAAACTATCGGCCGAGCAAGAAGATATCAATCAAAATGCACAGAAATTTGCATGGAAATTGTTTGCAAATGTTTATAAATCGGAAGCTCCTAAGGGAAAAAACATACTTGTCTCGCCATTGAGTTTCAATTATGCGTTGGGTATGTTGCAGAATGGCGCAGCGGGCGAGACTCTGAACGAAATATTGAAGACCTTAGAGTTTGAGGGGAAGAGTATAGAGGCGATAAATGAATTTTACCGACTGCTGGAGGATGAAATGGATGATGTAGATAGGTCACTCACTTTAGAAACTGCTAATTCGTTCTGGTATCGGGAAGATGTTCCAGTTGTTGATGATTTCATCGCCACAAATAAAAAATATTACGATGCGGAAGTCAGTGCTCAGAATTTCGAAGATCCTAATACCGTAAATATTATCAATAATTGGTGTGCGGATAATACGAACGGAAAAATCACTAAAGTGATCGAACGTATTGATCGTGAAATGATATATTACCTGATCAATGCAGTTTATTTCAAAGGAAAGTGGGAACAACAATTTTCGAAGAAAGATACGAAAACGGCTACATTTACCCTTGCCGATAATACGAAAGTGGAAGCACAATTTATGAATCAGGAAATCGAAGATTCGCCTTATTTCGAGAATGATGCATTGAGTTACTCGGCACTCAATTTCGGGAATGGTGCTTATCAGATGTTCTTCGCATTACCTAAAGAAAATACCGAGATGGAACAAGTCTTAAATGTTCTTTCCGATATCAGATCAGATCAGCAACAACCATCTAGTACTGTAGAGTATGTAATTCCTAAATTTGAGACAGAATACAATATCAACCTCATCCCTATCATGAGAAGTATGGGTATGACAAACATCTTTAGTCTTCAGGCCAATTTCAGGAAACTTGCCGATATCGATAATTTTGTGGCAATCCTTTTACAAAAGACATATATCAAGATTGATGAAGAAGGTGGTGAGGCTGCCGGAATTACTGTTGTTGGGGGTATGGAAACTTCCATCGAACCAACGCAGAGCGTTTTGTTCAAGCTCGATCGTCCATTTCTTTATGGTATCCGCGAGACTTCGACAGGTACTATTCTATTTCTAGGTCATCTGGCCAATCCGTTGCAAACGAAATAAAAATCCGACTACATACGAAACGATAAAAGGGGCATTTAGCCCCTTTCATTATATATTGTAATATCTTATTTATTTTGCCTTAGAAACGTCTTTCGTCAGTTTGACTAATCTTACAAATTCGCGACGATAACCATCTTTGTCTTCGCCATAGTTTGCCGAAGCAATATCTATTATATCATCAAGATCTTTCGCCTTCATCTTTTTACCATCACGAAGTAGTAAGCCGAAACGTGCAACGGCTGCAGCAAAGCGAAAATCGCTCGAAACTTCATCGCCTGCCTTGTCGTTCAATACAGCACTTACCATCTTGCTATTCTCATCCAGCGGATCTTTGTAGCGCATCTTTACGGTCAGCAACTCGTCCGAACCCGTAAGTGTAGATGTCTGATATTTCAGCGGATCGACAACCGGGCGCTGTTCTTTCTTTTTATCTTTTTTCTTGGGTTTATCATCCGCATCCGCACCAGCCGGTATGATTTCATAGAATGCCGTAACGGTATGTCCTATTCCCATTTCGCCGGCATCTTTGGTGTCGTCGTTGAAATCTTCTTTGTTTAATTTGCGAAGCTCATAGCCTAATAAACGGTACGAATCTACTTTCAATGGATTGAATTCGACTTGTAACTTCACGTCTTTTGCAACGGTGTATATCGTACCCAAAAACTGGTCGACCATCACGCTGTTGGCTTCCATCAGGTTGTTGATATAAGCATAATTGCCATTCCCGGCTTTCGATAGAGTTTGCATTATATCGTCGCGATAGTTGTACATGCCATAACCGAATACTGAAAGGAAAACTCCCGATTTGCGTTTTTCCTCAATCAGTTTTTTCAACTCGTCGGGATCGGATATACCCACATTGAAATCTCCATCGGTACATAAAATCACACGATTATTGCCACCTTTGATAAAAGCCTCTTCGGCAGTTTCGTATGCGAGCTGTATGCCTGCACTGCCCGAAGTAGAGCCTCCGGCAAACAGATTGTCCAGAACTTCAATTATTTGATCTTTCTTACTTACCGGGGTCGATTTCAGTTTCACTTGCGTACCACTTGCGTATGTTACGATGGCTACGCGGTCGTCGGGGCGAAGCTGATCGAGAAGCATCTTCATCGACGATTTGACCAATCCAATGCGATTATCACCACTCATTGAACCCGATACATCAATAAGAAATACCAGACTGGTCTTCGGTAGTTCTTCTTTCTTCGTGTTTTTTTGCAGACCTTTTTCACGTGCTTTGAGTCCGATTTTCACCAATCGGCTTTTCTCGTTCCATGGACAAGCCCCTATTTCTGTATGAAATTTGACCGGTTCGCCATTGGTCGGAGCTTCGTAATCGTATTTGAAATAGTTGATCATCTCTTCGATGCGTATAGCATCAGTCGGAGGGATTTCTCCGCCATTTATATAACTGCGGATATTGCTGTAAGACGCTTTATCTACATCGGCCGAGAAAGTCGAAAGAGGCTCGCTAGACACTTTGATAAATTCATTTGGTTTTATCTTGGTGTATTTTTCGCCATCTTGTCGTTTTAGAGGTTCAGTTCTGATTTGTCTTTTAGTTCGGGCGGGTTTTATGTCCGAACTTTCTATTCGGGATGCAGCACCTGTAAATACCTCTTTTCTTTCAATAGCATAGCCGACAACGACTACATCTTCTAATATTTTTGCATCTTCCTGCATCACGACATCCAATGTTTCGGAGGTTGCTTTTATTGTTTGCGTTTTGAAACCGATATAAGCAAACTCAAGCATTGCCCCTTTGCTGACAGTCAACTTGTATTTTCCATCTATATCGGCTGCGGTTCCGTTATGAGTTCCAACTTCAACAACTGTTGCTCCGACCAGAACTTCTCCGTTCGAATCAGTAATTTTGCCCGATACAGTTATTGTTTGGGCAATGGCTGCAATGCTCAATACAATGCTTAAACAAAAGCAGGCTAATGTGGTTGCGATTTTTTCTTTCATATACTTGAATTTTAATCTGTTCAGTGTTATGGATTTTAATTCAGCAATTTGATAAAGATAGCTGTTTTTCCTTAATAGATTATCTTTTAGAATGTATTCCATAATTTTCGGAGCTTATTTTTTCGGCAAAAGCTATTTTTATGTAGTAATATGTAAGTTGTGTTTCGCTTCTATAGGAAATATAATGATTATGATCCGATGTAATCGAAAGCAAATTTTTGTACTTTTAGTATCTTATGCAAGATACACTGAAAACATTCGATTTCAATCCTTCTCTTATCGAAGTTGAGGTTAAGGAGCTTTCTTTTGTCAAACAGCATCCGCGTTTGATGGGTAATCCGCATAAAGTCAACTTTCATCAAATCATTTGGGTTAAGGAAGGCAGTGCTACATTTTGTGTCGATTTTCAGAATATTATGATACATGCAGGACAGATGTTCGTAATAGCCGCAGGTCAGGTTTGCCAGTTCGATGTAATATCAGAATATTCGGGAAAGCTGATTCTGTTTACCGAATCATTTTTCGATATGAGCGAGGTTGATTCTAATTTTCTTTATACCTCCGAAACATTTAATCCGACAAGTCTCAATCGGATTGTAAATGTCGATAATGACGAAATGTCTCAGTTGTCAAGTTTTTTGGAAAAAGAATTGAAGAAATCGTCTGATCGTTTTCAGACTCACATTGTACACAGCTATCTCGAAATTATCCTGCTTGAGATTGAGAGACGACTTGCATTCGATCAGCCTTTGCTGCTAAACAGTTTGGGGCGATTGTTTTATAATGCTGTTGAACAGCATTTCCGTGAAAGTCGTAAGACCGAATATTATGCGCATCTGCTGAATGTCAGCGAAAAAGTATTATCCAAAGAAGTCAAAGCCTTGATAGGCAAGACTCCCAAAGTTTACATAGACTATCGTACCATATTAGAAGCCAAGCGATTGTTGTCGTATAGCGCAATGTCGGCCAAAGAGATTGCATTTGAACTAGGCTTTGATGAACCCACAAACTTTCATAAATATTTCATCAAGCATGTAGGACAAACGCCACTCGAGTTTCGCGAATCGATGAAAGATTGAAATTTTATCTTTATTGGCGGACTTTTACCATCAGAAGGCAATTTTTTATTATCAACTTTTTTTCTACTATCGGTAACTTTGTATTGTAAATCAAAGTAATAAATTATTTAACATATAACGATTATGAAAATAGTATTAATAGGTGCAAGCGGATTTGTTGGAACCGCCATTTTGAACGAAGCATTGAACAGAGGTGTAGAAGTAACAGCGGCAGTACGCAATCCTGACAAAATAAAGATATCGAATTCGAATTTGAAAACCTTAAAGGTTGATGTGTCGTCGGCCGAAAATGTAGCTTCGGTAGTAAAAGGAGCTGATGTAGTCATCAGTGCATATAATCCGGGTTGGGCAAATCCGAATATTTATGAGGAAACATTGAAAAATTATCCAGCTATTCTAGAAGGAGTGAAACGTGCAGGCGTAAAACGTTTGTTGATAGTCGGCGGAGCCGGAACATTGTTTGTAGCTCCGGGTGTACGTGTAGTAGATTCGGGTGCAATTCCAGCGGAAATCATGGGCGGAGTGAAATCGCTTGGCGAGTTTTACCTCAATACATTGATGAATGAAAATGATATCGACTGGGTATTCTTTTCTCCGGCAGGAAATCTTGCACCGGGCGAACGTACCGGAAATTACCGTCTTGGAAAAGATGATTTGATAGTTGACGATAAAGGACAAAGCAATATATCTGTTGAAGATTATGCAAAAGCAATGATAGACGAGTTAGAGACCCCTAAGCATCATCAAGAACGATTCACGATAGGTTATTGATTAGTTGATAAAAACGTGAGAAGTTATTATAAAGCGATGTTTGCTATTTAGGCTTTCATCGCTTTTTTGTTATTCATTCCGATCTTTCTAATAGATTATTAAACTTAATATTTGATTAAATTAAAATGAAAAAAGTAAAAATAATATACATAATGGATCCAATTTGTGGATGGTGTTATGGGAATCTAGAGAATACAACAAATTTATACAACGATTTTAAAGACAATGTAGAATTCGAAATACTTCCTGGTGGACTATGGACCGGCGAAAATGCCAAAGTGCAATCTCCCGATATGATTAACTATATTAGTAGTAATGATGCAAGAATTGTTCAGCTTACAGGCATGAAGTTTGGCGAGAAATATCTGGAATTTATTAAGACACGTCCTGATGTCGTATTAGATAGCGAAGTCCCTTCGAGAGCAATAGTTACCGCGTCTAAAATAGCTTCGGAACAGACGATGATATTTATGTCTGAAGTACTCAAAGCAAGATATGTTTTTGGCAAAGATCTCAATCTTGATGAAACATATCGTGATATTGTGAAGGCTCTTGATATAGATGAAGATCTATTCTTCGATTATTTTAAATCGCAAGGAGCAATAGATGCAACATCGGCTACATTCAGTGAAGCAGCAAAATATGCACAGTCATATCCAACGATTGTAGCATCGAAAGGCGGAAAGTTTTACCTTCTCGAACAAGGTTATACTCCATATGCAGAATTAAAAGAAAATGTAACTCACCTTTTGCAAGATTAACTCTGAACCAATTGTAATTGGACTTTATTGATTTGTTATACAGAAGTGAAAACCTCTCAATATGAGAGGTTTTTTCTTTTTATATTTGATATCTTTGTTTCAATCATCATTCAGGCAATGAAAACGAAAATATCAATATTCTATCTCATTATGATCTTGACCGCATGCGCCTCATGTATGCAGAGTCGTGATCGTGGAAAGGATGAACATACCGAAGAGAAAATCATAGAGGAGACTAATTCTAAAACGATTGTCTTGCAGCCCTTCGATGGCTTGGATCGTTTGGTCGTCGATTCTCTGGCCGCAAGATTGGCTAAAGTCGTGCCTGATCTGAATATTAATGAATCTGTATCATTGCCGCAATCGGCCTATTATGCAGAACGTAATCGTTATCGTGCTGATTCGTTGGTCAGTTATTTATGGAAATTGAGCACTACAAAAACGATTGTGATGGGCATCACGAATAGAGATATAAGTGTGACTAATGGAAAAAATAAAGATTGGGGGATAATAGGTTATGCGGGATATATACCATCGCATGCCTGCGTAATTTCGACATTTCGACTCTCGAACGACAACCTGATCGAACAACTTTATCGGGGAACAATTCACGAATTGGGACATGCAGAAGGATTGCATCATTGCTCGAGAAGTGACTCTTGTTTGATGCGTAGTTTCGAGGGGAAAAACAGAACCAGTCAGTTGACCGAATTCTGCCGGTTTTGTAAATTCCATCTCACAGAGCGTGGCTGGAAGTTCGATTAATCAGTATAAAGAAGCCTCTCCCGAAAGGAGAGGCTTTTGTCATATCAATGCTTCGGAAAGTGAAATCCGCTGTCGAATTTAGTCGCCTTGTCGGCACAAGCTTCCGGCACCGTCCATAGTGGATAATCTGTTGCATGAGCGTGCAAGAAATCGCTCAATTGCTGACGCAGAATGTCGGCATCATCTTTTATCCAGCGGCGCAGTTGCGCAATATCTTTCACATCCACACTTCGGCTGTTTTCACTTTCGCGTACGGTGATCCCTTTATTGACGATGGTTGCCCAATGAAATGGCAAAGCCTGATATACGGCATAGAAGGATAGGGCAGGGGCAATACGTGCAATCAGATTGCTGTTGACTACCGAAAGATTATCTGCTGCAATTTGCTCTTTCAGCTCGTCAGTAAGTTCCGAGCCAAGTATCGGTTCGATGTAAAGTTCTTGTGCTATGCCGATATAGGGAACAAAATCGGTAATGTCGGTTGTGGATGTTACGGGCGAATGTTGCTTGAACAACGCTTCGCTGATTAATGGCGTTTGTTGATAATTATTCATGTTTTACTTTTTTATTGTATAGATAAATTTTGAGGTTTCTCGTCCGATTATAACATCTTACGAATTAATTTCAGTGTTGCTTTCTTTTTACCTAAAGGATCGAATCCATCTACTTCGGCTATGCGATACATATCGCCATTGAAGCGTATCAGAGCACGATCGATCATTGCATATTCTTCGGGCGACAAGTAGCACTCGACCGAAGTGAAACAATTGTCGGCATCGGCCAATACTGTAAAGTAGTTGCGCATAATCGAATTTGGCTGATCTTTATAATCCAGCACCATCGGGTTGTTTCCTATGAGCGCATTGCTTACTAGTCCGGCTTCGACATCCCAGATGCGATTGAGTTTTACGGGAAAAGTTTTATCATCTTTGTACCAGAATCGTTGTGCCTTGTCTGTATACGATTTACGCATCATTTCCGCATAATCTCTGTTATCTGTCTTCCAGACTTCTTTGTCGGAAATAACAGGAACAGAAACTACTTTCTTTTTATTGCCTTCTCCGTCAGTTTCTTCTCCCGTGAGATCGATCATCCAATTGTATGAAAAATTCGATTTGTGATCTATTGTGTTGGTTTCTGCACTGCCCGTATCGAAAGTGCCACCTCCGTCTTCGGGTGGAAATTGCTTGACCGAATCGTCGATCGGATTTCGTTCGGGTTCGCCATTGTCCTTGAATCGTAGCGTCGAGCTGTAATATCCATATTCATCTTTGTCGCAGGTAAATCCAATTTTAAATGTTCCCGGCAAGCCCAACGGAACGTTTTTGCGATCTACTTTCACGTTTGCTTTCGCATCCAGATCTATAATCAGTGATGTGTCGGTTTCTAAGCCGTGCTTCACGTTCAGTTCGAATGCGTCGGTATCTACTTGTATCAACTCGAGATTGAAAGCTTTGCAAAAATTGGATATCCAATCGTCCACTTTCACGTTCGATGGCAGAAATTTGATGAGATCTATATTGCCCGAACGAAATGCAAAATCATCGACCGGCATTTCGTCCCAGTAGAAAGCTTCGGTCAAAGCTTTCCCCGTGTTCAGATCAAAACTGCCGTAACTCTTATCTATTCGGTAAGGTGTGATCTTCAGATCGAATTCCAGCATGTGCCAATTCCAGTGATCCATCCAAAGCCCATAGTCGGAACTTGATACCAGAGTCAGGATATCGCCTCCAT
The DNA here is from genome assembly GCF_900240225.1 of Dysgonomonas massiliensis. Lineage (GTDB taxonomy): Bacteria > Bacteroidota > Bacteroidia > Bacteroidales > Dysgonomonadaceae > Dysgonomonas > Dysgonomonas massiliensis. The sequence goes on from NZ_OEPV01000001.1 coordinate 57,555, forward strand.
CAAACCACACGATAGCTTTGACTGAACCGCTGCCGCACTGCAGAGGCGGTAAGTTTGCAGGTGCTGACTTCGAATTGGCTATTTTACCATTAAATTCGCGTCTGCGTGCGTAGCTCACGCATGGTTCTTTGTCCTTTTTATTGTTCAGCAGGTCTATTTTAAAATGGTCGAGCGCAATTGGCTGAGCATTTTTGTTAATGTCGTCGTTGCTCTCACTTACTTTCCAGTATCCCTGAGGATTGTTTATAATTACGCGCGAACGTTTATCTTCTTCTTCTAGCGCATTGGGTGCAGTTGATTTTGCAGCCAGCACGGTTGCCCAAAGTGCATCCTTCTCTGTATCTTCTTTTAAGTCGTCTGCACCACTATGTTTCCATGCATCTCTGATGTGTTGTTGCCAAACATTATGCCCGTTCGAACCGTAATCGTTTTCATAATCTCTCAAACGTCCCCAGCTGAAGCCTACAATCAAATTCGGATTTTGCTTGGGATCGACAAACAATACTTGAGTACCCTCTTTCTTGATCTTATCAGTCAGTGGAGGAAATAAACTCGGCTCAAGCGGATTATCAGTTTTACTAGTTATCTTTTTATTCGTCTTGTTGTATGACCATTCCTGAGCGTAATTGTCTTTGAAATAGGTGCCATCAATGCTACATTCCGAAGCATCATTATTATTGTTGCGAACAAGTTTTATTTCGTAACGGGCATTACGAAGAAACTTTTCCTGAAATGAATTGCCCATATCTTCAGCTCCAGCCAGACTATATAGTATTTCTGTATCATTCTTTTTTACATCTACTTCTAAAGAACTGGACATTGCCGATTCTTGAAAAGGTTTATATGCTGATCCTTTCGAATCGGGTATGAATATACTGGCATCCAGTTCCACTTTGTAGTATCCGGGATGCGGAATCCGCAGGCTATAGGTTTCTTTCTCCTTGTCCTCCTTTATATAGTTACCTTCGAAATTGTAGCCTTTGTAATAGTCGCTGTTGCGTTTATCGAATTCTTCCTGATAAGGGTAGCATTTACGTGCATTATTTGTGTTAAACAAGTTTTTACTGTAAACCAGAGCTTTGCTATTTTGGGCTACAGGATGTGTTTGTGTATAAGGAGTTTTTTCGTAGAGAGTAGGCTTACTCTCGAGTTTTAGTTTTTGATCGTCCCATTTTTGCCAAGCATTGGACCACACACCGCTGATTTGCATTTTTGCCAGATCACCATAATTCCAAGGCATATCGTAGTTGTCCGGATTTTTGTAGCTGACATATAGTTTAGCCAACCGTTCGTCCGAAAATGCGGATCCCGATAATCGGATTCCCTGATTCTCGAAAATACGGCGCAACATAGTCAGACAATTCATCGAAGCCGGAACATCTTCTACATCGAGGATGACATATTTATCGAAAACTCTCTTTCCGGTATAAAGTTCAATCTTTTTGTTTTCTCCCTGATCGTTATCCGGATCGTTGTATGCTGTAAATGACTTTTTGGGTAATAAACCGTACATGACCAACGGAAAAAAGAAATCAGGGTTTTCCATTTTGTTGTATCGCGTGATGTCGTTACCGTTGTGAAAGTCAACTTCCCATTTACCGGTTTCGTTCATATTTTTTTCGCCGAAGATATCTTTTATCGTTCGTAGTGGAGTTCCCAGATTTCCGCGATATTCATCACGGGTTATTTCGTTGAGTTTGAATTTGCCTTCGAAAATCTTTACTCCTCCAATGATAAGTATTGCATCGTAAACATTCGAGAATTTCGATTTTACCTCCTCTACATTTACATGTTTTAGAATATCATTGTTGATTGGCGATGCCGGTAATGTGATATCATACGAACGCTGAGTGTCCTTGCTGCTGAGCTCGCTTGGATTGAGTAATTGTCGTTTCAGGAAAACAGAGAAATCATCGGGATTTCCCGTATCACATAGTTTTCCATTGATGTATAATTCGATCGATTTCATGTTGTGGAATTGTTTTTCTGTATAGATAATCTTCTCAAATCTTAATTGTATTTGATAACAATTACCGAATATATTCGGGAAATGATGACTTCTATTCAGATTCTGATTACATAGACGAAATTTATTTCGCTGAGGTTTGGTCGTAGAGCAAATCAATACTAATTTTATGTTAATTCTAGTTAGATGGAATCTACTAGTATTAATTTTTAATCTAGACAATCTATATTGTGAAAGATAATATTATTGTACAAGTTTCCTTTCTATAATCATCAGCGGATCGATTTTATACGCAAAAGGAAAAAGTAATCCAGTGATATTTATTTATAAAAGGCAGTCTCGGGGATTGATCCACCCGAGGAATCGTTGTCTTGTCGGATTGTGGGTATGCTAGCGCCTATTTATCCGCCTGAGGTAGCTCTGTCAAGAGATACTCTATTATTATAAAATTTAAAAAATCGAAACTATGAGAAATTGTTTGGAACGGACCCCTTATGTATTTATTTTACTGAGCTTTTTAATGTTTATGTCGTGTGATGACAATAAAGATACTTACGTATATCCCGATGAAAAATACGGCGTTTTTATACTGAATACCGAAGGTGGCGACCTTGGTCGATTGATCGCCCGATATGATATAATTTACTATCCATATATAGGAGTAGAAGGTGTTTTGGAATTCGAAGATTTTGGTATGTTGAAATACTTTCAGAAGACATTGATGTATCTGAATCTTGAGAAGGCAGATATAAGGTCTCACGATTCCGACTCGACCGGATATATAGAAGCCAATACATTGCATCAGAGGCATCTTTCGAATATCGGGGCTACTCCGTTTCCATGGCTGAAAACCGTCATATTGCCCCGTAAATTGAAAGCTATAGGCGAAAAGGCATTTTATGGATCGACAGTTAGCGAACTAACGATGTATAACAATCTGAAAAAGATAGAAGCTAATGCTTTCGAAAATTGTGCACAGTTGAGCGAAATAAACTTTCCAAAAAGTTTGACCGAGATTGGAGAAAATGCCTTCAAAGGATGTGTTTCTCTAGCTGATGTTATTCTTCCTGCCGGTGTGAAAGAAATGTATGTGAATACATTTGACGCACGATTTGTCAAAACATTGCAAATACAATCGAGTACCCCTCCGACCTTGAAGTCGTCGACACAATCTGTTGCTAAATCTTCGAGTAATAGTGCTTCGATGCCTAAGATTTATGTTCCGAAGGGCGCAAAATCGAATTATGAATCGCATCCCGATTGGTGTAATTATCAAATTTTGGAAAAATAATAACCTGACTTAATTATAATCTTCAAGTCGTAAGCAGGATTTATCTGCTTGAAGTTCTGCTTACTGACTTTATATTAGGATTAAGAAAGTGTGTTCTAAAGCATATAACGTGCATTTATATGAAATAAAAGTTGCCTACGATTTATGTACCAAAAGGTAGCAAGCCTAATTACGAAAAGGATGAAGTATGGAAAGATTATAGGATTATTGAAGAATAAAGCTAGACATTTTATTCGTTGAAAGTGAATGGAGTAATCGTTTAGGTTACTCCATTTTTCTTGTTTATGCCGGTCGTCGTCCTTGAATCACTCCATACGATAGCGAATTACTGCTACGCTCTAATAGCTTGTTGAGGCAAACATAACGTTGTGCATCAATCGAGTGATTGTAGCGGTCGATAGGTCGGTTCAGTGCATTGCCGTCCTGATCGGTTTGCCAACGATAATTACGGTATTCGTTGATGATATTCAGACTGCGCGCCGTAACGTGTTTCGAGTAACGATTCAAGATCCCGATTCCCGTCAGTATACTGTCTGCTCCTTTCTGAGCAGCTTCGATGCGCCAACCTTGCGAAGCTATCTCACGAATACTTTTCGGCTCGGCACTATCGGCGATGATCGGAACGTTGAGGTCGATACCCGACTCGTCGAGGTGACGGGCAATCATCAGATTGTCGTAAGATTTGGCAAATAGCAGTTCGTCGATCCATAATTCGCCTTCCGAGAGGCGGATATCTACAATTGCCGTTGGGTCGTTCGTGAAACCGAAGTCGATACCTATCCAGCGATCTTTATACGTTTTCGGCAAACTGTCCACAATATCCCAATTGCCAATCACTGCACCCGAAAGTGTGCCCGTAAGCCCTTCGCCATAAACACGCCACCAATTGGCGTCCGACTGATTGGATTCGATCTCGTTGATTTGCGCTTCGCTCAAGAATTCGTTGTCACGATAGGTGGAATGAATGAGGATGGATTCGGCAGAAGTGAGTACTTTATCGTCGAGCCAAAACGAGAAGGCCGGATTGCAATCCAGAAAGATTGTACCCGTCGTCCGGATTGCCAGCTGTCGGTAAGTCTCGTAAGGAATATTGATACACTCGTTGATATAGAGAATATCGCGCGATGGTCCGTGAACTTTGGATGCATTGTCGGCCGAGAAAAACTCGATGAGCGATTCGCCCAAGCGGTAAGTCTTTTCCGTAGCATTCCATTGACGAGGTTCCCAGCGCCCTTCGCTCTGAAGAATGTTCATAAAGTCGCGGATGCAGCCACGTTTGAGATGAGGCATCGATTCGGATACGATGGATATGACAAGTCGGCGAGGAGAGTTGTCGGCAACCTGAAACAGCAGTTGCAGCAGGCTGTAAGTCTTTGACGATCGGGTAGATCCCTTGTTGACGATATATCGTTTGCCTTGTCCGAAGGCATCCATGTTGCGGTAGAATACAGAAGTCGTTTTCATGTGTTAAGTGTGAATAAACGATTTTTTCTGTATAGATAAAGATCCTCTTTTTTCTTTGGATTGTTTATTGGCCCCTTTTATGATATAGATAGGTAGATTCCGAGAAAAGCCCCTTTAGGAGAGTTGGGGACAAAATATAAAGATAATACTCAATTCGGATGCAACCTCACTAGCTGTTTTTTTGAAACTTTCTGATGATTTTTGTAACATCGTACTCATCTCTTGCATAGCTGCCAATATCTTAGTAAATGCTTGCGTTGCATCACTCGATATATCTTGTATTATAGCTTTAGCTCCACCTACTAGATCTTTCCGATCTATCTTAATTCCAATTTCAAAACTATGTTTCATCATATCTATATGTTTTTTCATATAGATAAAAGAATTTTATTTTAATTGATTGTTTTATCCTATTCGCTAGGAAATGTCCGAATATACTTTCGATTCGAGAAGAATGAGTCTTCAACGACAAAAGAATCATCTATATCCTTAACATTCACATTGAAAGTACTGGTATTTGCATCTACCGACTCGAGCGATACCGGAATATAGCCAGCTTTTGTACCATCTTTCAGATTTACAAGACGTTCGTATAAATCTATACCATTCACTTGCACCAGATTGACGTCGATTATTTGACGTTCTATCGGTGCTGGAGCAGGAACTTTGTCTTGTGCATAAGCCGATGAAATAGAACTGTTGTCTTTGAAGAAGTTAGCTACTAATGCTACAGCAATTACAGTCAAAACGATTTTGGTATAAAGGTCTGTTTTCATAAAGCAATATGTTTTTGTGTTTGAATTTATTATTTATTTGCCTGATAAAGATAAGACCTTTTATTAATCCGATAGTTTAATCGTAAAGAAAAAGGAAAACCGTTAAGATTTTCCTTTTTTCGTATTCAGTTCGTATGTTTTCGATTTCAGAAACTCGCCAAACTCTTTCATGTCGCTGTACTTGTCCTGATCTTCGGGCCAAATCGGTTCGCCGAATCGGATGGTTATCGTTTTGCCGCGTTTGTTGGTTACTTCGTGCAGCAGGCGTGCAGTACGCACTTTCCAGCTGATATGTCCCAGCAATTGAAACCAAAAAGAATTTTTGCCCGATATGTAAATTGGTATGACCGGCACTCGTGCTTTCTTGATGATGCGTATTACCGAGCTTTGCCAAACATTATCTACCACATCGCCCGTAATATTCGGTAACGATATGCCTCCTGCCGGAAAGAATCCGAGCGGATGTCCGCCTTTCAGATGGCTGATCGACTCTTTGACTCCACCTACACTCGATTTGGCATTTGCCAGCTTGCCGTCGCCGGGGAAAGGATTGACTCCGATAAAGAACTCCTCCATCGTGTCGATCTGCATCAGCACCCAGTTTACCATGATCTTGAAGTCGCTGCGTTGGTGTCCCACCAGATCGGCAACCATTATGCCATCGATGTGTCCGTAAGGATGGTTCGATACGGTGATGAAAGGCTTGCCTTCGAATTGCTTCAGTACTTCAATATTCTCTACATTACGCGTTATCTCCAGCTTGTCGAGCAGGCTGGTCGTAAATTCTACTCCCGTATATTGTTTCGATCCGTCGTAAACGGCATTGACTTTGTTGAGTCCGCCAAGTTTAAATACTAGTTTTGTCAGTAAATTTCCGAAGCGACCTCTGAATACGGGATGAACTTTGCGTATCATTTCGTCGCTTATCAGCTTTTCCTTCATTATGCTTTCTCTGCTAGTTTTCTTTTTTCTTCACGTTCGCGTGCATCGCGTTCGTCACCCATTTTCAGAACATTGCGCATATCCAGTACATTGAATATAAATAATACCACACAAGCCGCAACTCCCAGATATTTCAATACTCCCGGAAATGCAACCTCGGCCACAAGGAATAGCGATATCATGATACGTACTTCGGTTGGTCCCATCAGATTCGAGTCGATGGTATATTTGTCGGTAATTTTATAGCGCAACAGTGCCATGATGATTGCCCATCCGTATAGCATGATGAAGCCAAATCCGGCCCATTGCCAAACGCCTTGTACATATACTACGAATCCGCAACCAATGAGGATATCAGTCCACCAGTCGACTACAATATCGAGCGAAAAACCATACCATTTGCGCGGAGTTCCGCGATAATAGGCTACACGCCCGTCGGTCGAATCACCAAACCAGTTGACGAAGAATCCGAAGATACCCAATAATAACCAGTATGGATGCACATAGGCTGCCAATACAAACGATGCAAAGGTTATGATACTACCCACGAATCCGATTCCGGTAAGCATATCCGACGATATCCAACGAGGGATACGTTGTACGAGATAAGCAAGAAACTTTTGTTCCGAATTTCTAAGCAGGTTGGTTCTGCTTCTGTCTTTCGAAATTTTGGCTAATGCCTCTTCGTTGTCCTTTTTCTTTGTTTCACTCATGCTAAAACAATTTATAAAGTTTAAATATCTTTTTTTCGCGACGATCCGGAGCAGAATTTACAGAAAAAGCCCTTTATGTCTCTATCGCGATATACAAAAACACGTTGCATATTGTAGTTCCACACCCATCCTACGATGAGCGATACTACGATCTTGGGTATCAGGAAGACATTGTTTACCAAGATATCAGGTAGACTTTCTACCGGAATGTATTTCATTACATATTCCGTAAAAAGTATTGTTCCTTGTGTGTTGAGTATAATGCTTCCAAACCATACTAATACAAACTTGATTAGTACATATTTTACCGATTGACCTTGCGCTTTGAATGTCCACTTGTAGTTGATGAAGCAATTGAGCAGTCCGCCCGAAATATTCCCCAACATGGTAGACAGCCCATAGTACATGCCAAATAGGTTTACACACAAAATACTGACTAGAAAATCGAGCCAGCTTGACACTTGTGACGAAAATTGTGCGCGCAAAAAGGTAAAAAATCCCTTTTTATTATTTATTGTATCTACTATCTTTTTAAACCACATTGCTCGTGCAATAGCTTCATTTTCAGTTTGAATGCGTATTATATGTACGCATATGATGCTTTGAAATAAAGCCACAAAGTTAGTAAAATAAAATTAGTTAGGCTCGTCAGACGATAAAAGTTCGTTGATTTAGTAGCCTAACTAACATATATGCTTGCTTGGCGGCTTCTGTTCGAGCCTGCCTGATGCTTATTTTATATTTTTCTGCCCGAGCCTATCCAAGTAGCTTTTTTCCACAGATATTCCAGCGGGCCATGTTTGTGCGACTTCATCCACCATTGACAGAACAAGAGTTGAGCAACGAATAGTCCGATACCGAATACAAAACTCATAGTGGTACTCATATCATCGTACAATCCCAATCCCCAGCCATAGAATACAGCAGCACCGATGACAGATTGAGACAAGTAGTTTGTCAGACTCATTCGTCCGTAAGGAGCAAGTTTTATAAGGAAACTTTCGGCTTTAGGCAACGAGTAGAATAAGAGTATTAGCAATGATACCATGATGAGCATGAAGAAGAATTTGGACATTGATGATGTTATCAGATTAGCCGAAAACAACATTGCTGGATTCTCGATATAAGCTGGAAGCATAGGAGTCAAGCCTGCAAGTGGGAAGTATCCTAAAAGTGCAACAGTGAGGGCTATACCCCAGAATTTTATATTTTTGACTGTATAAACTAGTAATTGCATACGGCCGATCAGCATCCCGAAAATGAATAAAGCCGCAGTTTGCATCATTCGTCCATGTTCCCAAGCCCAAGTCAGACTACCTATCTGTCCGTCCCAAAGATTGGCCTTGACCATCTCGATGAAACTTCCAGATTTTTGTACTTCTAATACTTGTCCGAAGTAATATCCCGATACGCGTTCTACTTCTTCGAATGTAGGATTGACAGCTTCCATCACGAGACGAACGCACTCGATAGGTTGAAGAAGCAGGATCACAGCTAGCGGAATTAATATTTTATTTGGTAATCGGCAGGTGAGTACAAGCACGAATCCTACGATGGAGTAGAGTACCAGTATCTCGCCCGTGAAAAACATTCCGTTGATATTCCCAATAATAAAAAGTAGTATCAATCGCCATACAAATCGCAGACGGAAGTCTTTGCCACGTTTAGCCTGATTGCTGTCCTGTACATAAAAGCTGAATCCGAACAGAAGTGCAAAGATTGCATAGGCTTTACCTCCGAAAGTAAAGAACAGCGAATCCCATATTGCATGGTCGGTGAAGTGAAAAAATGTTCCCGGAGCCGAATATTCGGGATAGTAAAACACGTTGAAATGTTCGATACAATGCAGAATGGTAATACCCATTACGGCAAATCCTCGTAAGACATCGGCTACATCGATACGATTGTTTCTGGTCAGAAGCTCGTTTTGCATGGCGTAAATTTGTAGAATTTTAGATTTTAGACACACAAAGATAAAATATTCTGTTCATTATTTTAGATCTCAATTTCGCCATGCTTTTTACTATATGCTTTGTGATGCATATAGCGTTGCTACTGACCGAATAAAGCCTCAGAATGTCGGATTTGTGGTCGTGTTTTTATGATGTTGTTATTGGTTTGGTAGTCTGTTTGCAGCATCTATTAGTCGAATAGTTTATTGATCCATGTAATGATATTAGTTGCCTTGAGATAAGTAAATGGCGAATATGGTGTTAAAATTCTATTACTTGAAGTGTTGTGTGATTTGTTTTTCGTATTTCATGCGATTTTATGTGTTAAATTGATTTGTTAGTTCTGAACCTATAGACTTTTTTACTAAATTAGACATGTATAATTGTAACCCAATAAATAATACCATATGAGACTTAAAATTTTCATGTTAGGATTAAGCTTGTTTTTTGGCCTTCAGACTATAATGGCTCAGGATAATGTGTTGGAGGAGTTTGTCTTGAATGATTTTTTTGATGGAAAAGTGCATCTGAAAGATGGACGTGGCACAACAGGTAAATTCAACTATAATTTTGTTGATGAACAGATGTGTATCCTCGATAATGAGGATAATATTCTGCTCTTGGCTGTTGCGTCGTCTCGTATCGATTATATTGATATTAAAGGACATATATTTGTGCCTGGTGAACGTAGATCTTTTTTCGAACGAATCACTCTCGATTCGGGTGAGTATTATATCCGTTGGACGGGCAAGCGTAAGCATCACGGAGGTGATATCGGATATGGAATAGAATCGGCTACAATAAATGAAAATAAGAAATATAAAGCTATTTCGGCCGATCGTTATGCTCAAAGTAATAGTCAAGAATTTGGAGGTGTAGAGAAAACCAATATTCCAAATTTTTATTTGAAGAATGACAATGGAAAATTTATACGTATCAAGTCGGTAAAAGATTTCGTCAAATTGTATCCTGACAAAAAGAAAGAAATAGAAGAATATGCTAAGGAGAATAAGCTAAAGCTGAAGAATAAAGACGATTTCGAAAAGTTATTTACATATTGTGTAAATCTTGCTAAAGACTAAAAAGATAACGCCTCTTGTTATTAAGCAAGAGGCGTATTGTTTAATATCTGAATGTTTTATTTAGAATACCATAAATGCGCACGAAACCATAAAATTGCGATTGTTTCCTTCGCTGGTTTCGCTGTACAATTTATTCATACCCCAATCGTAACTGGCTGAAATCTGTAGTCGGTCGAAAAGCTCGACTCCCGCTTTCAGTCCCAATCCCCAGTCGAAACGTTTTTCATCATTATATATCTTTTCACTTCCTATATGTGTTTCTACGGTAATATTTGGTCTGCCTGGTTGCAATTCGTTATAGTCGGGTATCTCTACTATCTCGGTAGTTATGTTTGTTATTGTTCCTTTGTATTTTCCTCCAATTCCATATCCAAGATATCCTCCGGCGCTACCAAATACAGAAAATGCTGGAAGGATTTTCAATTTGTAACCTATATGTATAGGTAATTCGAGCATGTATTTATTTGCTTTAGATTTGCCATTTATTTTTTCCGGCTCATAGTCTCCATAAGCATCTCCATATCCATAAGCGTTATTGCCATAACTCCCATAACCGGAATAACTGCCATATCCACTGTACTTGTCTAATGAATATTTCATTTCAAAACCTTTTCGGGTAAATAGCAAACCGCTTTCTAGGTAGAAATTTAGTGGTAGCGCATATTCCGCTTTCACTCCGGCATGAAAACCTACCCGGTTATCCAAATCGGCTTTGACGTTTGAAAGGTTCATTCCTCCGATGACACCAAAACGAAAAGGCTTTTCACTTTGTGCCGAAAGGATACCTGCAAAGATAAAGATTGATAATAGTGTGAGGATTAGTTTCGATTTCATAGTATTTTATTTTAGTGATTCATTGAGTCAATATGGTGACGAAGTTAGTAAATAAACTAATTGTCCGAAGCCCGTAGCCGAATGTTTTGATCGTATGATGTGTTAAAACCACCTGATCGTATTCTTGGAAGATTATCTATAAAGTAAAAAAACTATGGATAATATGAAATATTCTGTCATTCGACTTTCCGAGACTTCGCGTCAGTACCCAACTTTTCGTCGCAACATTCGTGGCTGGATCAGCTACGACTCGGACAATCTGCTTCCGCAGCGCATCATCGAACTGAACAATCAGTCGGCAATCAATAAATCGATTATAGAGAACAAAGTGACTTACATCTGCGGATCGGGCGTAGATCGCTCTGTCTATTGCGGAACACCGAATCCGCACAGCGATTGGGATGAGCTGATCGAGAAGTTGGCACGCGATTATGTGACTTTTGGCGGATTCTGCTTTCAGGTCATACTCAATCACGATGGACGAAGTATGAGCCTTTTTCATACTGATTTCAGCAAAGTACGCGTTGGTCAGACCAACGATTACGGAGCTTATCTGTCTTTCTTCTTGGCAAACGACTGGCGACGTACTTCGGGTAAATATGCTCCGGTAGAGATGACGGCCTATGGCAGCGAAGAAATGGTAAAAGGAACACCTTATTTGTTCTATTACAAAGACTACGAACCAAGTCTCGATTACTATCCCGTACCCCAATATTATTCGGCTCTGAATTACATCGAAGCCGATGGCTTGTTAGGTCAATTCTATCGCAATTCGATCAACAATGGATTCGTGCCATCGACCATCATTACGATGCCCAGCAATCCATCGGACGGACAAAAAGAGCAATTTCAACGCGATATAGAGTCGAGCTATGCGGGTACAAACGGAGCAAACAGCATTGTTGTGCTTTGGGGAGAAAGTCAGGAAGTGAAACCCGTTGTAACTTCTTATACAGCCTCGAATAATGCCGATCTGTACAACAATGTTGATGAAATTATCTTTCAGAAAATCATTTCCGCGCATCGGCTTACTTCACCTACTTTGGCCGGACTTTCGGGATCGGGCAATCTGGCAGGAAATGCAAACGAAATTATCAATTCGTATGTGCTTTACAATCAGACGGTGATACACAAGCTTCGTCGTAAATTGCTCGATGCGCTTCAGCCTTTTGTTATAGCCAATGGTTATTCTACTTCGCTAGCAATCGACGATTTGGATATTGTCGGTGAACTGTCAGGCGAAAAATAAATTCTGCATTCTCAAATCATTTTTTTTCGGTGGATTGATATCATAAAAAATATTGATTCACCGTTTTTTTTGAATATTTATTAAGTGTACTTATTATTTTATTTGCTTCCTTTGCCAATTCCATTAATACGGAGCTTCATATAACACAGCAATAATCAAAAAAACGATTTTATGTTACGCAAAATATCAATATGTATCCTACTTCTTACAAGCCTGACTATCTATTCGCAAGAGACAAAGAAAGAGCCAATCAATCCTCTGCAGACAAAATTTGACGGGCAGTCGCTTGTTGAGGTCAATTACAGTTATCTGTCCGGATCTGACTATAAACTGAAGATGGAAAGACCCGAAAAAGGTTTGTACGAAAAAGGCGAAATTGGTAACGTGCAACGCATCAATGTAGGGGCGACTGTACCTTTCTTCTACAAAAAAGGGCTTGCACTGTCGGCTTTGGCTAGATACAATTATGCACTTACGGCATACGATCGTATTCGTCCGCAGGATATAGAAATATTAAAACTCAATCATGCGCGTAACGAAGAAACGCACTCTATCAGTGGAGGTTTGTCGGGAGCATATTTTGTAAATATCTTCAAAAAACGACTATTGCTAACGGCATCGGTTGTTGCCGATGGATCGGAAAAACGATTCGAGTATCTTACGGGCTTGTTTACAGCTACAATGACTGTCATAGATAATGAGACGACACGCATGTCGGTCGGACTCTTCGGTTCCACTTCGCGCGCAATGCAATTTCCGGTGTTCCCGATATTTACATTTCGCCACCGATTCGAAGGAACACCTTATCTGTTGGATATCATTCTCCCCAAACAAGCATATCTGACACAGCTCATTGGCGACAATGGTCGCTTGTCGGCAGGATTCAGTATGGATTCGCAACGCGGATACATTTATCCAGGACAAGAAGGATTTAAACATACCTATACATACGATCGCATCGATATGAAGCTGGATGCACGATACGAACATATGATTGTCAACAAATTGGTGGCAAGTGCCAATCTGGGATTTGTGAAGTGCTATCGTGGAGTCTACCGCGAGAAAAATAGTACACGTGATATTGCACGTTTCTCGCAAGACGGAGGATTGTTCTTCAGCCTAGGTCTGCGTTATCAGTTGAGGTAAGAATACACTTATCATAGCACTCTCTTACAGATTGTCGTCAAATAAAACCGAAAATTTCATAAAAAGCATAGCAATCTGCATAGAATAGGTCGCTTAGATATAGTTTTTAATTATCTTTGACGAAAAATAATCCGAAATAAAATGAAAAAATATTTGACGTACATCCTAAGTTTTGCAGTTCTATCGCTGCTTTTGGTTGCATGTAAAGATGACAAAGACTCGGAAAAAGCAGTAGACTATACCGAGCTGAAGGAACTGATAGATGAGTGTAATAACTTGTTGGATGCCGCTACATTGGTATATTACACGCAGGAAAGTATTGATACATTCAAAACAGCAGTTGAAAAAGCCGAGACTTTTGTAGAGGACGGAACTACATACCAAACATCGGTAACGACTCAGACCAAAACTTTGAAAACTGCTAAAGCAACTTTCGAGGATAGTGCTTTAGATATAATTCGTGCACGCGAGATAGTTGTATCTATGAATTTTGACAAAGATACTATTCAAGGAAAAGTGAATACTGGCGGTCTTGCCGAACTGAATGCTGCCATAGCAGGAGGTCCGAAAGAAATATTTGGTAAATCGACGTTACCAAGCTACGATACGAATAAGGGCGGAAAAGCTTTACTGTTGAAAGAGGGAGCCCATGTATCAATAACAGACTATATGGCCGACGATTTCCTACAGACTAAAATGAGCTTTGCGGCATGGGTGCGTATCGATGCTATGAATGATAAAAATTATATTGCTTCGTTCAACTATTCGAATAACTGGCAATTGCTAGTTGATGCTCAGGGCGAAGTGAAACTGACATTTGTTGCTACTACCGATGGCGGAGCTACTCTTGATAAAATTGAGGCAGGAAGCCAAACTAAAATCAAAGCAGGACAATGGGCTCATATCGTAGTATCGCTTGATCTGAAGAGCGATGAACATAAGTTGACATTCTACATAGATGGCAAGAATATGAAAGAATATACTGCAGCCGATCTTCCGGCGTTGAAAGGTACTACAGCAGGTGTTTACACATCTTCAACAGGTAAAATACTTCCAGTGATGGTAGGTGCAGCAACTACATACGAAGAAGCAACCACTGTGATCGGTGGAACACATACAGCCGAAAACTGGGGATGCCTACGCGGAGCAATCGATAATTTCGCAATCTATAACGTAGCATTGTCTGACCTGCAAGTGCATAAGCTGTACAACGATCAGAAATAAGAAGTTTCGCGCAAGCGTAACGAAAAAATACGACTCTCTACTATCTCGAACTGAACGGGATGGTAGAGAGTTTTTTATTGTGGATACAGAAACTCAGTAAAAGACAGAGGAAAAAGCAATTTTTTTTTGTAAATTAGTTGTGCCCAAAAAATATGAACTATGAAAATAATGAATACAAAATCAATTTCGTGGATTGGTTTGGGCCATATGGGTGTACCTATGGTCTTGAATCTTCTGAAAGCCGGATACGCATTATCGGTTTACAACCGCTCGGTTGAAAAGCTTGTTCCCGTAGTCGAGAAAGGAGCAACACAATGTACATCGGTTGCCGAAGCAGCCAAGTCGGATATTATATTCCTGATGCTGTCGGACGACAAAGCCGTATCGGCTATTGCCGATCAATTGCTTGCCGCAGGTCTGAAAGGTAAACTGGTAATCAATATGAGTACTATTTCGGTAGATATGACCACCGAAGTGGCATCGAAAGTGAGAGCACAAGGCGGACACTATATAGAAGCTCCCGTTTCGGGAAGCGTGAAACCTGCAACTGACGGAACACTCATTGTGTTGGCCGGAGGTACTAAAGCCGATTTCGAAGAAGCACTACCATATTTCGAACGAATGGCTAAATTGTCATTGCATCTAGGCGAAGTAGGGCAGGGAGCCAAAGCAAAACTAGCTATCAATTATTATATGTCAGTTGTCATCGACGGATTGGCCGAGACAGTACTATTTGCCGAAAAGAATGGTATCGATCGTGAGACTATGCTGCAGATTGTCAACGAAAGTGCATGCGGTAGCCCCATGTCGAATATGAAGACGCAATCTATCATCCAAAACCAATATCCGGCAGCTTTCCCGCTTCGGCATATGGATAAAGATATCAATCTGGCAATAGAACAAGGTTTGGATACACCAACTGCCAAAAGCGTGGCAAACGCCTACAAACGGGCTATGGATCGCGACCTTGCCGACGAGGATCTGATGGCTGTGATAAAGGTTTTGAAAGAGACTTATTTCAACGATTAAGACTCATTATTAGAAAAATATAGAATTGATTGATTAATATAGCTTATGTCTCGAACATTTCGAGATGTAAGCTTGTTATAGTACTACCAATTCAGACCGGATGACAAAAACATTGAACGAATTATATCGCGAAGTATCGTCGTACGAAACGACAGACACGATGCCGATGGTATTCTTGGGGCATGGAAGCCCGATGAATGCCATTGAAGACAATGTCTTTTCGCAACAATGGCGATCGCTTGGCGCATTGATGCGTAAGCCCAGAGCAATCGTTTGTATCTCGGCCCATTGGGAAACTCGCGGAACTTTCGTGACAACCAATCCTCAGCCTGAGACCATACACGATTTCTATGGTTTTCCCCGCGAATTGTTTGCTCAACAATATCCGGCCGAAGGTTCGCCCGAACTTGCAGCCGACATCATCCGACAAATAAAACAAACACATATTACAGGTACAGACGAGTGGGGACTCGATCACGGAACATGGTCGGTCTTGAAACATGTATATCCCGAAGCCGATATTCCGGTTATACAGATCAGTCTGGATCACTATAAAGATGCAGCATGGCACTATCAGTTTGCCCAAGAACTGAGATTTTTACGCACCAAAGGTATCCTGATTGTGGGTAGTGGCAACATGATACACAATCTGCGCATATTGCAGGTTCCTAGTAATGACTTTTCAACCGAACACGGATACGATTGGGCGTTCGAGATGAACGAGATTCTGAAGAAGAAGATTCTGGACGACGATCATCAATCATTAATTGACTATCGTCGTTTGCACAAAGATGCCATGCTGGCAATTCCAACGGCCGAACATTACATGCCGATGCTTTACGTGTTGGGAATGAAAAACGAATCGGAACAAGTGACTCTGTTTAACGACAGAGTTATTGCCGGATCGTTGAACATGACCTCATTCATAGTAGGGCGATAACAAACGTAATAGAACGAACGGAAAAGGTTGCTCGATTTATACTCGGACAACCTTTTTTGCTTATCGGATAGTTTCGTTTATCTCATCCAGAAGATACTCTTGCAGATCGGAATTGTATTCCCAGAACATGACGCCTGCCATCCGATTGGCTATTACGTATCGGCATTTCTCGACTACCGATTCCTCATCTTC
Organism: Dysgonomonas massiliensis; assembly: GCF_900240225.1. Classification (GTDB taxonomy): domain Bacteria; phylum Bacteroidota; class Bacteroidia; order Bacteroidales; family Dysgonomonadaceae; genus Dysgonomonas; species Dysgonomonas massiliensis. The sequence continues at coordinate 74,355 of NZ_OEPV01000001.1, forward strand.
GTAGGTAATGAAAATATTCTTTTCTGCATTGAAAAGGTAAGGAGCAAGTGCTTTTTCGTCGCGAAATTTCAAGTAACTGCTGTCTGCTATGATCGAATCTTTGATAAATGTATATCCATCTCCATTTATCTGCTTGACGATGGTAGCCGTCAGTCCATCTTCCGATCCCTCTTCGACTACGAATGTACGTCCGTAGAAAGCAATACCCATAACCAGCTTTTCGGCAGGAACTCCTGCAGCAATAAAGGCTTTGATGGCGGCATCGGCCGATTTTGGAGAATCGTATCTGTCGCTGGCATAGAGGTTTGTATGATGAGCTGTTTTGTCGCTGTTGTAATAATCGTAAGTCATTACGTTTACATAATCCAGATATTGCTGCACTTTGTCCATCTCCGTATTATCGATGTATTTCTGAAAACCGCCAACGGCTGCAGTCAGCAGATATTCTCTGTTGGTTTGTTTCTCCAGAGCGTCGAGTTCCTCACGGATTGCCTGAAACATCAGCGTGAAATTTTGTTTGTCCTCAGGACGATATACGTTTCCCTCGAGTCCCGGGATTGTTGGATATTCCCAGTCGACGTCTACTCCGTCAAGATCGTATTTATGCATTATTTCGACAGCCGATTTGGCAAATGCCTTTCGTCCATCTTCGGTCAGTACGGCGTCCGAAAAATTGCCGCTCCATGTCCAGCCACCTATCGAAATGAATATCTTGAGATCGGGATTTTTCAATTTTAGTTGATTCAGCAATCTGAAGTTGATGGTGTCTGTTGCTTCGTTGGTAAGGACAGCTTTGCCATCCTGCACATCTACGAATGCATAGTTGATATGTGTTATTTTTTCGGCCGATATTCTATTTATATCAACCTGACCTTGAAAGCCGGCAATGTAAGCGATGATGACTTTTTTTGATTTTTCGACTGGCTGGCTCTTACTGCCACAGCTGTACGCCATCAGGCAAAATAATACGGATAGGCATGCATAAATAAATTTCTTCATAATATAGATTTTGTGGGTTATTGAATTGATTGGGCCGCAATTGCCGATTCTTAGTAAATATCGCTTTTCGTATGAATTAATTGACTGCAAATTACGAAAAATATTGGGCTTATCCAGAAAAGTTAGTGCATTGATAGATTGCCCTATCAAATGCGAATATGGTAAATCGTTAATCAAAAATATAGTACGATGATCTGATTAGAATCGTATTGTTTTTCTTTCTATATTTGTCTACATGAAAAAGCTAGTTATTTTTGGATGCGGACATCTTTCCGCTATAGTTGCCAATGCAATCCTGGATGGAGTGCTTCCAGACTATGAACTGGTTGGCGTATATTCGCGTACGGCTGCTAAAGCAGATCATTTTGCGAAAGTATTTCAAGAAAGTGGCAGACCCTGCAAAGCTTGCCGTTCGTTAGACGAATTGCTGGCATTGAAACCCGATATCTTGGTAGAAGCGGCTTCGCCGGCAGGAATGAAAGAATTAACTATTCCTACGTTGAAGAACGGAACGTCTATCGTAACCATCTCGATCGGAGCTTTTGCCGACAAAGAATTATTGCAAGCTGCTCGCGAAACGGCTTTGGCTCATGGCTCGCGTGTTTATATAGCATCGGGTGCAACGGGTGGATTCGACGTGTTGCGTACGGCTACGCTGATGGGCAATGCCCGTGCAAACTTCTTCAACGAGAAAGGTCCTAACGCATTGCGTTGGTCACCGGTTTACGATGAGGCTCTGCAAAGCGAGAAACGCGTTGTTTTCTCGGGAACTGCAACCGAAGCAATCGGTGTTTTCCCAACGGGATTGAACGTATCGGTAGCGGCTTCGCTGGCATCGGTTGGTCCTGACGAGATGCAGGTTAAGATGCAATCGACTCCGGGATTTGTGGGCGATACACAACGTGTCGAAATCAAAAATGATGAAGTTCACGCCGTTGTAGACGTTTACAGTGCTACACCAGCCATTGCAGGTTGGTCTATCGTCAGCACACTGATAAATATAACTTCGCCGATCGTGTTCTGATAGAAATCAGAGATTATTATATAGCAAAAGCCGCCAATCTGTAAAGACTAGCGGCTTTGTTTTTTTGTCTGATTACAGATTATTGTGCACAAAGGCAAAGTAGGCAAGTATTGCAGCAATAATGCCAGTCGTCACCATATAATCGCGGCTGAGTTTGTACATTTTCGAATCTTTTTGTTTTCTTAGTTTCAGAAAATTGGCAAAGAAAAATATAAATGCGATCAGATCGACAGCCAATATTATTATGTTCATGTTTTCCATTGTCAATAGAGCTTTTAGGTTACAATTTATAGTATTTACAAGGTAAGCAAATATTTGAAAATTATAATTTATAACTGATTAAATTGCTGAATAAAAAACACCCGACACGAAATTCTTCGATATCGGATGTTATATAAATAATGTGATTATAATGGTTTTCTCTTTCTAATTGGCTGCAGAGTTTAAATTGTATACACCTCGTTTTCTAATAGTTGTTGCAACTGAATATTGACAAGATTATGCTGTTTCATAATAAAATTGTTTAGCAACAGTTCGTTAGAACCTGATATAAGAACTGAGAACCGTAGCAATGAATTAATCCAAAGCTTCTGCTCCTCACAGACTCTAATATTGCTGCTCACGACAGGCATTTTTCCAGAAGAGAGCAGGTGAACGCTCATATCCTTGTCGAATTCGAAAAACAAAATGTTCGACTCGATATTCAAATCCGACAGATAGTATATGCATTCTATATCGCGAGGATTCTTACCAAGGCGCGAGGTTTCGCCTAATCTGTCGATGAGCATATGTATTTCTTTCTTCATTATCAATACTTCGTCGTTGGTAATCAGGTGTCTGCGGTAGTAGAATTTGATTGTGTTGATAACAGCTTCGATAATGTTCTCGTCGAAAATGCAGGTAATTTGCTTTATATTTCTATTTGCCTCTAAGTACTCCTTATGTATTTTTTCGACACTTAGAGGAATAGCTATGTCGGCAAATCTAGAATTGATGGGAAGATTATGTGTCTGATGTATCCATCTGATATATCGTAGTTTGGTTAGTAGTTTGAAATTGAGAAGCATATTGTTCGGAATTTTATTTCCAACGTAGAATGCTCTAATATTTCGGTCTGAGGATCTGGCATCGACAACATTGAGCGTAGACCGCATCATTTCGATATAATTGTCTGCCGGCGTAGCTTCTTTGATTAGGGCTCTAGCCGATATGGAATTGGAGTGTTCATTTATATCGCTAAGAATTTCGTCTAACGAAAAATTGAGTCTCGAAGCAAGAATTGCAACTTCTTTCATCGAATATAAAATCTCATTTCGGAGTCTTCTGTATGCCGATTCTCTGCTTATATTCAGTATATCCATCAGAAAATGAGCTATATTTATATCATCAGCTATGTGGCTTTTGATTATATCGTTGATGCTCTCGTTGAGGTAAGTATGTTTCATCTCTATGTGTTATTTGTAATAAGTCTTGCCAATCTATCGTGCAATATCTCTATTGCCATTTATTTGTTTATCCCGAATCTGTAGCACAGAATCTATGACTTGTTTGAGCTATATTCCGAGTTATTGGGATGCCTTTTAGGTCTTTACTGTAAAAGCATTGCGAAATATTGAAAAAATCGAGTCTTTCTAAATCGTAAAAAACGCATGAAGGTACATATCCTTTGGTAGACTTTATTTAAAAGTACTTATTTTTTGTATTTTTTTCACTCAAATACGAATTCTAAAGCATTGAATAGTTCGCCGTTATGTATGTCTTTAGCTATAATCTTACCATTCGTATCTATCAGATAATTATAGGGTATGAAATTTACTTTATATAGCTTGACAACCTGACTGAGCCAACCATCGAGATCAGAAACATTGATCCATTCCAAGTCTTCACATTTTATTATCTTTAGCCATTCATCCATGCGGTCTTTGTATTCGATGGCTACATTGACAATCTCGAATTGTTTGGCTCCGTATATTTCATAGAGTCGTTTCAGATTTTGCATCTCGTTGAGACAATGAGAGCAATCGGGCGACCAGAAAGTTAACAGTATGTATTTGTTGCGGATGTCGGACAGTCTAAATGTTTCGCCATGCTGATTGCTACAAGTAAAGTCGGGAGCTTGGATACCTATAGGTAAGGTACGATTGTGATTGATAATGCTGAGCAGTACTTTTCCCGGAATACTGTTTTTTATGCTGTCGGATAATTGATCGAAAATGGATTCTATATTTGGATCAGAAGGACGGGTCTTCATTGCAGAAAGCAGCATATAGATACTGAGCATGGACTGAGGATGCTGACTGATAAAGTTTAACGACATTTCGTCGTATCGGTGTTGTATATCTTTGTACCAACGATCGAGCGAATCTTTGAATTGTTTATCGCCTTTATGTTCGGGAGTTGCGTTCTGATAAATTTGTTGCAACTTATGGCCTTCTTCCTGCAGGCTGCTTTGCAGCGATAAGTACTCCGAGAATAGATCGGTTGTCGGAGATCCGCTTATCAGGATATCATCAGACGAGTTTTTATAATCAACTGTTATATGTTGAGGATCGAGATGAAAATTGATTCCGTCAATTGGCTGAGCGTTCTTTTGGGAAGTTACGAAACTTAAAGTTGCAGGTATAGTATAGGATAAGGTATCCGAAAATGAAAATTTTCCGTTCTTAATATCACAACTATCTAAATACAGAGCATTGCTATCTATAAAATTGTAACTCAGATAAGCTCTATGGGCTTCGAATTTCGCATTTATGCGCCCTTCTATCGAATACGAAGTGTTGTTCTGGGCATTTAGATATATATTCAAAGTAGATAATATGATCAGGATCGGCACTCTCATTTTATTTCTATCATAGGTATATTGTTTGTTTTAAAATAGAAGATAGTTGCATCTATTAAAAGAGCAACTATCTTCAGTAATGTAGTTTGTGAAGGCTTGTTTATAATAATGACTAATAATTATTTGACAAACCACTGTAAGTAGCGTCCCTGGCCATTGTTGAATGAGTGTGGCTGAAGGGTTGCCGATGAACAACGGTCATATCCTGAGTTGGTAAATGAATAATCGTCAGAGGTTGCTCCGCATTTTCCCCAAAAATGATTCATTTCATCTTCGAGATGAGACCCGAATAGGTCGTTGAATCCGCGTGCGTCGAATGAGATTTTAAATGGTTTGCCATCGTAATCGTACATAATGCTTGTTGTCCTTTGATTTGAGCCAGTTGGATTGTTGAATCGGAAACCTGCATCCCAGTGGTCACCATAACCTCCTCCGGGTATATAGCTCCAGATTGCACCGGTAGCTACACCTCCATAATTGGCATTATTGTTATCCCCATTTTGACTGTATGATATACCGAATAGTTTTCCTCTTATTACTTGGTTTGAACCTCCAACTGTTCCTTGGATGTTGTCGTTACCTTCGGTTTCGAAATAATTGTAATTTCCCCAATAATCGTCCATCTTAGTAGGCAGATAGGCTATACGAACACGATATTTCTTCTCGCCGCTATTTGCCGCCTGCATGGTTGGCTTGTCAAGACGATAATCGTTATAGTCGATTGTTCCATCTTCGGTAGTTACCACATTTCTTGGTTGCGAAACGTTTAGGTTTTGGTTCGAACTGGCGATACTCATGCTTGTAGTTGATCCATAGATACCTCCACCGGTTCTACAAACTTTTTCCGAATATGACCATATAAGTGTATAACCTCCATTAGTCATGTCGCAGAATGTTTTCACGGGCGATCCACTTCCGCTTCCGATCCAATATTCGCCATCAGCCATATCCCCTTCTTGATATATCGTGTAACAGCTTTTAGCCGGATCGTCGAAACTGCCTAATGTGGTTTTTACTTCTACATCGAAACTGCAAGTAACAACATTGGCTCCGGTAGTCGTAAATTTGTAGTTGAAAATACCAGTTTGGCGGGGTGTGCCTACAGCCTGAAATTTGAGTTCGTTAGTCGTATTTGGGTCAAGTATGGTTTGGCAGATAAATTTGAGACCATTTATATTTTCGGTCTCAATGATGAGTGGCTTGTTGTTAGGATCGCCGTACTGTACATCTACGGGTAGTGATGCATAGTGGCTTTCGTCGGCATTTTGTCTTACCATATAATCGCCGTTGACTGTTATTTTACCACATTCGATGGTATAGGTCACGATGGGCGAAAGTACTTCTACTTCGGCAAATGCAGGTGTAGTTTCGCCTGCAGTATTCAGTTCGGAACAAATAAGAGGCTCTCCGTTCAGGAATAATTCGACTTTATCTTTAGTACCCGCAGCTGTAGGCTCGAATGGAGTACCTATACCTTCCAGAACAACTGTGTATTCGGTATTGTCATCATCAAAAGTACCGCTGGCTTGAAAATTATATCCATTGCCCGATCTGCCAAGGAATTGGTAGATCCCTTTTTTGCTAACGTGCAAACGAATAGCGATCGAATTGCTATTTGGATTCAATGCAATGCCAGCATAGTAAGTTCCATTTACTTTGATTCGTGAACAGTTTACCTGAGCTTTTGCTTTGGTTGGAGATTCTTGCATTTGGTTCCACTCTTCGCCGTTCCAGATATAGAAACCTTCTTTGAGATCTTCTTCCTCAACAGGATTTATGTTATATACTGTAAGTCCTTTATGTTTTAGCTTTTCGACGGCATATTCGTCAACCAAAGTTGTAGCATACTCTTTGGTAAAGAAAGGATATAACTCTGTTCTTTTTACCAACTCGACACGTGGCAGTAAGATTCCTCCTTTTTCTGCCGTTATTCCTCCCGGAGCGACAGTTTCTCCCTCTTTGGGCGAGTAATCTTTTACTTGTAATAAAGCTGCTTTTTCAGGAGCATCCCCAAGTCCTATTGTTACTTGCGCTGAAGCGTAATTACTTGTTGCTGTAATAAGTAATGCATATAGGACTAGACGTACGAGTTTTGTTTTCATATAATGAATTATCCTTTTATAAATTTGTGTCCGATGTGAAAATTGTGTATTTGGAAATATTGGGGAATAGTAGTGCGTAAAGCGTCGGAAGCTTGGCGACTATGCTATTCTTCTCTTAAAAATTATAGATGTATATGAAATGACAGCATGATAACAAACTTGATATTTTAGATAAATATAATGAGTGCAAATATCTTAATTTTTAATGTTTTCAATGGAGATCGTAAGAGTCATTTTTTGTGTGTTTGTTTTGAAAGAATCGCATATCGGGTTGATTGTTCAGTTTCTGTTTTTATGCAGTCTCACAATGTGTGTATATTGGTTTTTGTGTTGCACAATATGACAATATGCAGATATCTGATGTCATCATAGTATTTCTTTATAGTATGCTGTCGAAATAAAGTTTCAGATTTAGGCTATATATTATATCAATAAAAGAAGGATTAGCCAAATAACTAATCCTTCTTTTATTGATACCGAACAATGAGTATGATTTATCAAAGAGAATTACTTATTTGCTCTTTGAATTTATTGATTATGGTTTCGAAATCTTGTAATAATTCGTTATTAGTTATACCTTTCTCTTCGTCGAAATTGGCATAGAAACGCGGTAACGAAAAAGTTTCTTTGATCTCGGCTCCGCATGCCGGAAAGAAATTTTTAGCAGCATTCATCACATTGCCACCTCCATATCCTCCTGGCGAAGTTGTCATCAGCAACATTGGCTTGTTTTTGAAAATATTCATATCAATACGCGAACACCAGTCGAATACATTTTTGAAAGCAGCCGAGTAGGTGCGGTTATTCTCGGATATGGAGCAGATAATAATATCGGCATCAGTCATCTGATCGATAAACTTTTCAGCTTGAGGCGGATATCCCTCTTCTTCGCGATCGATCGAGAAGATCGGCATTTCGTAGTCGTTGAGATCCAAAAGATTTACTTCAGCTTCGGGAAAATATCTCAAGGCGAATCTTACTAGTTGTCTGTTTATCGAGTGCGAGCTGTTGCTGCCCGCGAAAGCGGTTATCTTCATAGGTCTAATGTATTGTGTTTTGTTTAGCCGAAGATAATAATAAAAACGATTGGAGAAAAGTGTAGCTATATTATAAAACAAATCTTTTTATAGGTAAAATAAAGTTAAAGAATATAGTGCGGAAAATAATTCCGTTTACTTTTGATTCAATAAAATACGAAGCCTATGACCCAAATTAGTGTAAAAGTAGAAGCCATGAATCCCGTAAATAAGGGAAATATAGATATTATTATCCAGCGAGTTACGGAGATAGATGGAGTTTCGACAGCCAGATTGATCTTTGATGACCAATATAAATTCCGATTTGTATTCGATTACGAAAGTTCGTTCGATAAAGATGAAATCGTTCATCAGATAAAAGCTTTACTCGATCTTTATTATTCCGCTATACTTTCGATTAAAGAGGATAAAAGTAGAACCGAAGTTTAATTTTGCGAGTTCGCAACTTGTAAATGAATATATTCTTTTTCGGAAGAAAAAGGAAGTTTTTGTGCTGACTACGGAATAGAAAAGGAGAACACTGTTGAGGTGTTCTCCTTTATTTTTATCTGAAGAAATTGAATGCTCGATACCCCCAATATCCGACCAACACACCGCCCAAGCACATCAAAACAATTTGCCACGAACGGAGTCGGTTCACTTCTCGCGTTTCGATGACGGGGTAGGGAATACGTATCGTGTCGTTTCGGATGACAGAATCAACACGCAGCCGATCGCGATAAATAGTCTTGTATTTTTCTATCCAGAAGGTATCGGCTGATGCGCGTATCAATATCGAATCGTGTACGAAAACCGAATCCATCCGATGCCGATCGATAAACTCTGTTTTGACCGATTCTACAGGAACGTAAATCGTTTTCGATTTACATCCAGTCAGAAAGAGTACAACAATTAAACAAAAAATATATTTCATCCGCAAATCCTTTCCTGAAGTTTAAATCCGTTCATTACATCCGATTTGTCTGGCTCTATTCCGTTCTCCATGCGCGACATGGCAGCTACGATTTCGATATAATCCTTTGCGTTGCTCAAGGTCAATATCTTATGTCGGCCGACACCCGACCAACGCTCCACGCACTCGATGTATCTTTCGGTATGATTTTCCACCGAAGGAGCCCACGAGCGGATGATCTTGTCGATAGTATTCAACCCGCGTTTGTTGTAAGTTGCCAATGTAACGAACATTGCCCGATAACCATACGCCATCGTTCGGAATTGCTTGAAACGCTTGTCTTGAGAAGGACGTACTTCGCCTTGAAACGTATCTCGATTTTTTTCAATATTTCCGGGATTGCAATTTTTATAACCTCGTGTCATTTTCTTCTTCCGCTTTTTGTTTGACCAATTCCGACAGACCTTTTATTAGATCTTCTCTATTTTCGAGTAGTATAACCAACTCTTCAACACTTTTCGTAAACTTGCGTTTATCCTTATCGTGAGCCTTTTCGAATACCGATTTCCCTTCGATAAATATCAGAAATGCAGCGCAAACGAATGTCACTACCGGCAGCGGATAAAAAAACATCCCGATGCAATCGAACATCAGCGCGAAAAGCATGAAAGCATAATACAGAACCACCTTGTTGACTGTCTGTTTGAAGCCATACGAAGTGCGCATTTCGCCGCGTTCGCGGGCTTTTCGTACACCACTAAAAAGGTCGATAACGATGGCTATTGCTACCAGCAGCCACATGATTCCGATGATGGCAGCATCAATGCGTGCCGTTTGATAATCGCCAGTCAGCAGGGTTTGGATAATAAGAAATTGTTGATTCATATCTTTTCTGTTATAGATAAAGTTTTGTGACAGTCAATCATATTATTAACACAATAAGGGTAACTTCCGGCTAGAAGCTACCCTTGTTTCATAGATTAGTAGTTGTTTACAAAAATCCTCCGTATATTCGTCCTTCAACTCGACTTGTACTGATTGATACAGACGATATCGATGGTACCTCATTTTCTTGTGCTTCGGACTGTGATACCGATACGCTTTGGATGCTAGCCGATTCAGCTTTGAGACTTTTACTCGTTGTGATAGAAACGCTCTTGATAGCTCCATCGTCTGTAGATACGGGTGGTCGACCATTTTCGAACTCTGTTTCTGATAATTTTATAATATCACTATAGTTAAGAACCCCTTCCGAAAATATTGCTAAATAGAGAATGCCTTCATTTTCAAGATACTCGTCAATATTAATTCTCCCTTGTTTGTTTGGTAAAAAATAATTTTTTTTGGTAGAGCTAATGTATAAATCACTATTTCGTAGAATATCCACCGAAAGGTGGTCTGTCTTTCTTGTCTTGTCGACAATATCTTCCGGGATATACGAAGTGGCTTTACCATACTCAATTTGTACGCGGCCAATATATTCGCTCGACTCGATAGCTGTATTCCATCTTCCGGCATAGAAAAGAAGATAAGGAGGTATTGATGAAAATCTTCCTGTTTCAACTTCAATAATATCTTCCTCTTGATCCGGAGATATTTTTAGCGAAAAATTATTATACTCCCTTGCAACTGTAGCCAGTTCGAACTGGCTTTTGAATTGGGAAAAACTAGCCCCGCTTCCTGATGCATTATGTATAGCTAAATGAAAATTATCAGATAAATCCTTTTTTACTGCAAACGTGGCTGAAATATTGTTTTCGTCGGAGTTGCAATAGATTCCTAAAGATCCCGTTGTCGAAGTTGAAGGCTTATGAATACGTTTGTATTTGTACATGCCTAAGCAAGAAATATCAGTTTCCTTTATACTTGCCCCACTATTCTCTACCCATTTGTCTATCAGATTTGTCTTTTCTCTCTCAATCAGGATATGAGGTACTCCTTTTTGATACTGAAAGTAATCTATTCGAGGAATGTTGGTTTCTACTTTCTGAAGCTTTTTATTTTCACCCAAATAGGTAGCCGAACTTGTTCTTTCAAAATTAAAGCTAAATAAACTACCATCGCTGGTATTAAGTCCCATCAAAAGCCCTTCCTTCCCTATTATGGGAAGGAGGATTGTCTTGGCTTTATTGATTATTATCGGATTAACTTGATCTAATAAATATCTTACATGACTTGTATCAACGGTAATTCCTTCAGCTTTAAGATTTTCAACATATTTTTGTATTATTGTTTCGGAAATCATTATTACATAGGATTAAGAGTTGAGATAACCAGTTCTATTTGCAAATATTTACCCGTAATATCATAAGCTGGTCTAGGTACACCGTTATCAGCTGCCACCATTGCATAGAAATCAGGATGTCCACTAGTGATATAAGTATTTCTATCTTTATCCCACTCCATCTCGACCGATAATGGATTGTTCTTTTTCAGCAAGCAACGCATATCATCGGGTACGACATCGAACCAGATTGGTTTTTGTTTATTTTCCCAGAATTTTTTATCAGGATCTGTACTTAATTCAAAATCATCCTTCCAGCAGCGACGAAGACGACAATCCCCTTTTATCTGAAAGCTCGTTTCATTTTCAGCTTTGAACGAACCGAAGCAAGGGTATTCAGCTCCATCGTATATGACTGATCCGCTTGGGTTGGATAGATCTTTGGGCTGAACAAAATACCAAACGTCTTTGGCTACCGATGTAATCGTATCTTCGGGTATTTCATCGACAATACGCATACGGATAGTATTCGAGATAGCTAAATCGGTTATTTTGTATATAACGATACTGTCATAATCGTCACATATCCAATCGTTAACTCCATCTACTCCTATAAATATGTTGTTTGCATCAGCCAGAGATGTGCTATAGCTCTTTTCGTTATAGATTATTGATTGTTTTCCTGCGGCTTTAGTCCGTACCAAATACATCTGCCCGCCTTCGATTGAATTTCTTCCCACTGGAACGATTGCAGGATCACTATCAATCATTACTCCGTATTGAGTTGCCAGATTGTGGAAAATATTGACAGAATCAAGTTTTTGTTTACCTTCTCCCATCCAAATGATATTGGATCGTACTTTACCAGTCTGAGCACCGTTATCCATATTTGCAATATCAATATTGTCGGCGAAACGGATCGATTGATTTTCATCATCAATCAGAATCTCTTCAGTTTTTGTTGATAGGGAGTTGATTTTTGTTGTATCTGTTGTTATTTCTATAGGGGATACAGGTTCATTCTTCCATCCGAATCGGATCATTCTGCGTTGCTGGAATTTATCGATTATAGAATCTTTGATAACGTATCCGTGATCATTTTTATCATTGGAGAATACCCAGCGATATAATTTTATTTTAGGATCATTCAGTTCTGAGCCTTCAGGAACAACGATACCTTGGGCTTCGCATCTAGCAGCGAAGTCAGCTCTAAGCTCTTCTTCGGTATTGCCTACTAGTGGCGTATATTCAGTTTCTTCTGCAATCTTGAATCTGCAATTGGAAAAGGCGAGGTAAAGTGTATATTTGCTCTTAATATCGGACGCCGAAACAGATATTTCGCTATCCCCAAGTAGTGAATAGTGACCAAAAATTTTATCTAGAGATGTAAATATACCTAAGAAACTATTACTAGGCCTATATATCTCATATGCTAGATCCTTTCGTATAATACAATTTGTAGGTTGTATTCTCGCTTGATGAAAAGGAAAAAGTATCTCACAAAATTCTGGGCGTAATGTACCAGAGGTAGAATAAAATGTTTCTATTGTACAATGAGCTATATAACCACCATAAGCCCTTAGTTTATTTAAAATTGTATTTTTTATACCTTGCCCTATAGTATAAGAATCAGATGTGATTAATTCTTCTTTTAAATAACCTGATGATAAAAGAATTGTTTTATTAATCACTGTTAAAGCTTTAAAGGGGTATGGATTGTTTTTTGTGCCATTTCCATTTTTATGGCCAATAATACTCATGTATATAGGATTTTTAAAGGGTATAATAGTTCCGTCTATTTCTGTTGCATTATCCTTCCATCTATAATTATTGCTCATTGATTACCTCGCTTTCTTTTTCGGTGAATAAAATACGATCCGTTACCGGCAAATAAATTGCTGTGCAATTATCAAACTCAGCTGAATTTCCTTCGCGAAACTCGTGGAATAAATCTTGAAAAGCTTTCGGCTGATCGCCTAAAAGAACACAATCGTCGATCTGCATGTCGAACGTCTCGCGTCCGTCTTCGAATGTTTTGATTACTTGATATATCATGATAATTTTGCTTTAGCGTAAATAAAAACATACATTTCTTGAACTTCTGGTCTGTCTTCGGGTAAATTAGCCCCAATACCAATAACCGAACCGGCAGGAACCGAAATATTAATGTCGGAATTGGTCTGAACCGGCTGATCAATGCCATCAATCTGAATGATCAACTCGCCAACATCTTTCGTAGCAATACGATAGATGGTCATTGGCTCATCGGTAAAAACTCTGGCCGCACCATTCTTCTCGAATGTGTAGCTCAGACGACGCTCGAGCTGAAGTTTTTGTGCCATTTCGGCAAGGAAAGAGTCCAGAGAAAATTTCCCCGAAAACAGTTCTCCATTAGGCTCTGTCTTCGAGGCGAATACGTACATCCCCGAAGGATCGTCTATATTCGGCAGTTGTGATAATGGAATAGCATTTATTTTCATTATTTTAATCTTATGTAATTTATATTGTCCTCGGTCGATATAACCAAACGGTTTTCTGTTCCTAATAGTCGGATTTGGAATACTTCGGGATCGACTTCGAAAAGTGGAAACATCGAATCTTTGACGATGGTTATCTGATAACCCGTAACTTCGCCTACCTTGCCCGAAACCTGCGAAAATTGGATTGTTGCTCCGCCATCCGATCCGAAGCAGTAGGTTCGCCCCTGTGTATTGCGGAAAGCAACCAGATACTTCGTGACGCTTGCCCGAAGTAGATCGGACGATTTGGGGGCTTCGATGGTGCGGATGAAAGTCGATAATTCTTGCCGATACAATCCGTTGGACTGCGACTCGTTGAAAAAGCTTTCGTCCACAGCTTCCAGTTCCGAGAAAAAGTTTTCTTCAGTATTGATTTGCTCGACATAACAACTGTCGTAAAGATGATCGTCGCGAAAGCGATACGATCGAAAATCGTTGATATCGAGTAAGAAAACCTTATTGATTCCACCGTTGTTGTAGTCGCCCGTATGAACAATATCGTTTATTATTTTGCGAATCATTCGTTCTGTGTTTTTTCGAAAAAAGCGGCGCTCGTACCGAGACAACCGCTTTAGTCTGATTAAGAATTTTGAATTTATGGAACTACAACTCGAGGTTTGTCGGCTATAGAAGCAACGACGCTTTCGTCTTTCAAGAGGCGACCCGATTCAATTTCGGTTCCTGCCATAACAACAGTCCATCCCGTAGCATCGGCTTCGGCAGCACCTGAAGCATAGTTGAATGAAGTTGCTGAAAGACCATTATTGCGGCCAAGAACGACGCTGCGACCAGCTTTGTCGACAACTACGGCAGTGAATTTGCCTAAACTCAAGGCTTTGTCTTGATTCAGCAATTCGTAGTCGTAGGCATCAATAGTAAAGTTCAGCGTGTGAGTGCGGTATTTTCCGCCATTTCCGTTCTGTGCTAACTCGTCGGAGAAAGAAGCAGTATTGTCGGCAAAGTCGACTTTATAGGCTTTTTCGCCTTCGGGCAACGATATAGCAGTTATGGTAATTCGCTCCTGATCGCCGGTTTCTTCGAAATCGAAATTATTCGAAGCATCATAATTGAACAGATAGATAGACTTGATGCCCGAAATAGCGTATTCGCAATTTTTCTTCGATATGCTTGATGTTAATTTACAACTCATTGTGTTTTTGTGTTTAAGTGTGAAACAAATTATTGATTGGTAGGGCTGTAGAATACAGTTTCGTCTTCGAACGGAATAGCGAATCCAAGGCGCAGACGTCCGTCGATGAAGATCTTGTTATCGTTAGGAGCAGGGAATTGACCCAAGCGGATTTCTTCCAAATCGGACATCAAATCCGTACCCAACAAGAAGTTGCTCGATTCGGCAACAACCATGTCGTTTTCGCCGATACCTTTCACCGGAACGATCTCGGCTCCAAGATATTTAACTACGTCGTTTTCGACAATGAAGTTCGGATTGACAACTACGTCTTTACCAAATACACCGCCCAAGGCGATTTTTACTTTCATCAGCGTAGCATACGAAACGTAGATATTGATGCTCTCTTTTTCTAATCCGGCTGCGGCAACATCTTCGGGTAGAGCTGCGAATGCTTTTGCAATTTCTTCCAAAACGTTGTCTTTTGTCAAAGCAACACCTTGTATCTTAGTCGCATCGGTACTTGCCGTTAAGACTTTTGTTACTCCGTCGAAATCGCCTTCTTTAGCTGAGTCGCCTGCAAAGATTTTAGTCTCGATCTCGCTTGCTAATTCATTTGCAAGCAATGCCATTGTAGCTTCTTCCAACGTGTCGGGCAATTCTTGATTGCGTGCGCCCGGACCCATCATCCAGATAGTGCGTTTGCGTTCAAGATCGTCAAGACATTGTTCGAGGTTGATTTTGTAAGTTTTTACTTTCAGCTCCTTGTTGCTCAGTTTTGTAATTTGCTGAGGAGTCCAAGCACAATCGCGACCATCGGCCTGAAGCAGGTTGCCTGTCAAATCGAGTAGGTTGAGCATTGTACTTTCTTTCACTCCGATGATGGGTGTGATTTTTCCGCGTTCGATCAAACGACCACCGAAAACGGCTTTCGTAAACCAGTCCATGTTGGTCGACGGACTGTAAGTCATCGCATCGATGTTGTATAAATTATTTGCCATGTGTTAAATGTTTGTTTGATAATGGAATAAAGTTTATTATAGATTTTATTTCTTTGACCCCAAACCCCTAAAGGGGCTTTTCTCGAATTCTTCCCCTTTAGGGGATAAGAGGGGTTATTTGCGTCTTTGCATGGATTGCGACAAGGCTGCTGCCATACGCTCGGCATTTGACTGCGGACGATCAGCGCTGACGCGTGGAGCGACCATCGGACGAGCCGAAGGTGTAGCTCGGCGAAGCGTTTCGACCTGCGACTGAGCTTCTTCCAAAGCTTCTGTCAAGTTGTCGATAGCTGTTTGCATTTCGGCTATCTTGGCTTTCAGGTTTGCCGAAGCATCTGCCGGTTGCTGCTCTGTCGGCTCGTTGTCGGCAAGTCGCTGATTGCTTTTACGAAGCGTTTCACGCGCTTTGGCTTCTGGAGAATTGATGTTGCTTTCGGAGGATTCGCGCGTTTCGATCAGATTGCCGTCTTTGTCTACGATCAACAAATTGCCGTTTGCCAATTTGTGCTCGCCGGCAGGAAGCTGTTCGCTGTCCATAGTCACAAATCCGTCCTGATCGGCATACACTTCTTTGCCGTCGGCCAGTGTGAAGATGATATAAGGCTCGCCGCTGTCGGTCGTGTCTTTTTTCTTCACATCTTCGATGCCGAGCAACAGACGGGTGATGCGTCTCAACAAGCTTTGTTTCGATTTTCTGTTGTTCATTTTTTGCGATTTAATTTTAGATTGTGTTTGTGTAGCGTGACTGCTGCAAGCAATCACTTGGTTGAAAAGTCCTTCGAGAGAAAATCCTTTGACACGACCCGCCATTACCTGCTCGTCCCAATAGGTTCGGTCTTCAATTTTATAGCTGCACATAAGTGTGCCTTGGGGGAGGTTGGCGAATCCCAGCGCGCGGGATTTATCTCTTTCGGGATCTTCTACAATCCACATTTCGGTCATATAATTACCTTCCAGCGGTTGGCTGTGCTGATGTGTAGTGGTGCGCAGCGCAATGCCTTGTCGCATCATCTTCTGTGCGATGAGGGCAATCTGCTCGGCCGAAAATTTGATGTAATATTCGCCCATCTGAGGCGTATTGCGATAAATCAGCTGATCGGGCTGAAGAACGACACCCGTCAGGATTTGTCGTTTCTCGTCGCGACTGAGCTGTACTTCGTGCTGTTGGCTGAGGGCAACGAAATCGACCTCGTTGGCGGGACAATCGACAAACGAAATGGCATAGATGCCCGTAGCGTCGTCGTCGCTCTCGTCGATCAGACAGTTGTAGATTGGAATATTCATAGGCTCTTTGTTTTTCTTATTGATAAAGAGCCTTGTCGAATGTGGAGATTATTTTAACAAATGGTGTATTTTAGGAGGATTGATATATCTGATTTTATTCTTCAATTCTTTCTAATATGAAAGCACTTTCATCGCCACCATTATGTGCTCCGAAGAAGAGAAAGGTTCCCCAATGTTCGCTGTAGTTGTGTATTACTACTTCGTTTGATTTGTTTCGTCCGATTCGGATGCGATCGGCATCGAACCTTGATATAATAGGGAAAAATGGATATCTTTTATTTTGCAACATAACCTCAAAACAGTCTTTTTTGAGGTTACCTTTATATTTTACTTCATACCAAAAGTCGTTATCTCGATATACTACTTGTAAAGTATCTTTGCCATTGAAATTGAAAGTGACGAAGTTTAATTTGGTACTATCTGTTGTTAGTTTTTCATCTATCGTTGTTTCTCTAAAAGGAGTGCCCACTACTTCGTAAGGTTTGTGATGTTTATTCGAAACAAAATAGTCAAAGTTGTTTGCGTTAATATTCATATATCTATATAGTTCTT
Source organism: Dysgonomonas massiliensis (assembly GCF_900240225.1). Taxonomy (GTDB): domain Bacteria; phylum Bacteroidota; class Bacteroidia; order Bacteroidales; family Dysgonomonadaceae; genus Dysgonomonas; species Dysgonomonas massiliensis. The sequence goes on from NZ_OEPV01000001.1 coordinate 91,957, forward strand.
CTTTATTCATTTTATACTTTCCACTGATATCGATGACAGAGTCGGTATAAGGCACAAAATAAGATTCTTCGGAGTAATGTTTGCGGCCACTCAAAGATAGGCATGATGATAATGTGAATATAACGAGTAGATATAGGTATGGGGCGTATCTCTTCATGTTTTTTTTCAAAGCTAATAAATATAAATAGACAGAAGGAATGTGGAGATTATTTTAACAAATGGAGAATGATTGGATGATTATCTGTGCAAAACACTATATTTGTAAAAAACATAAACGAGCATGAATAACCTGATAATACTTGGAAACGGATTCGATTTGGCGCACGGAATGAAGACTTCTTACGGCGATTTTATTACTTGGATGATTGAGGAGCATTTGAAAGATAGGAGCAAATATACTAAGTTGTTGAACTTGCCGGAAGATCTCATGAGTTTGGAGCAGTTCTTTACAGAATTATCCAAAGGAGGATTATCTGCCTATTATCAAAAAAAAACTAATGAATGGGAAAGGAGGAATTTTAAAAATAAACCTTTTCCTTCATCCTTTATACTAAATCTGCTCAAGCAAAAAGCCAACAAGGGTACTTGGGCAGATATTGAAACATTTTATTTCAGAGAACTCAATCTGTGTGAAGATGAAGAAGCAGTAAAGCAATTGAACCGAGAATTCGAAGACCTGAAAGAAGCCTTGCAAGAATATTTGCGGACAGAAGAACAGAAAGATGCGGAGATGAACGAAACATTTCAGTACGTTTTCGGTAGCCTTTGCACTGATACGTCTGTAGTACTGAATTTTAATTATACCGATACGGTCGAACGTTTGTATAAAGACGAGATAACCGAAACCGATCTGATACATATTCATGGCGAGCTTTTTGCCGAAGCAAATCCAATCATTTTTGGTTATGCTGCCGACAATGGCGAGATCAATTCGCTGTTGGATAAGGATGAAAACGAATATCTTTACAATATCAAACGGCATGCTTATCTGGCAGCCAACAATAAAAGACGATTGCAATATTATCTCGATACAAACGAAAATATAAATGTATTTATCATCGGGCATTCGTGCGGATTGTCAGACAAACTGATCTTGGGAGAGATCACGAAACACGAACATGTAAAATCGATCAGAATACTCTACTATAATACGCTCCATAACTATCGTAATGCGCATATCAATCTCGATCGCATTATGCGCGATGAGGCTTGTTTCGAACGGATAATAAACTTTGTAGATACCTGTCGTATTCCGCAGATGGATGATACTGATGCACAGCGTAAGGAGATCATGAAGTGCATCGATCGATTTGTGCAGGAAGAAGAAGTCGAGATCGTATGAGTGATACGCAAATTAACAGATGATACGAAAAGAACAGTTCATATTTTGGGCTACCATTGCCTATTGGCTGATAATAGCCATTTGCCTCATTGCATTGAGAAATGATGGGTGGGGGCTTGACCCTTGCTTTCTCGGAATAATCATTTTAGGATCATTGGTAATGCTGATCGTGAAAAATAGAGTCTGTAATATCATGGCATCTATTAGTTTGTTTTTATTTTCTCTATTCAGCCTGATATGTGTAGTGATTGCGACAATTTTCTTTTTTCACGGAAATGAGTTAACTTATATACTCCTATTATTACAATCAATAATCAACTTTATTGCTATATATTTAATCTCTAAAGTGATAGATTACAGATACAAATAAAAATCCGAACCTTCGTAATTGAAGATTCGGATTTGAACATGAGTGTGAAAATAAATTATTTCTCTTTTACTTTATATATACGATAACCATCGATTCCGAAAGGAACTACGTTGTATAGTATTTTCTTTTTATCCTTCACATCGTATATAAAATAGCCTTTTATCCCATTAGAAACGATATTGTAGGTAACTTCTTTACTTTGCATTTGAAAACCATCGATACCAAATGGTATAATATTGAAAATAGCTTTTTTATTATCTCCCTTTTTTATGCTTTTTGCCTGATAACCACCTATTCCATAAGGGATAACATCAAATACAGCTTCTTTATTCGTATCATATACACGATAACCTCCGATGCCGAATGGTGTAACGTTATAGACCAGATCTTTTTCAGAATTATTAAATAGTTTTGTACTGCCGCAGCTAGTCAATCCGAGTGATAATACTATCACAAAAAAATAGATTATTTTTCTCATTGGGTCTCTTTGTAAAATTTATATTACTAGTTAAACGTGGGGCAAAAGTAAGGAAATGATTTTTTTATGAACCATAAATTTTATCGAGTTTATCTATGAGAATCTTGCTCTTGTCTATATGAATGACTTGAATTTAAGATGATTATGTTTGTCTTAACATCTCCTAAGCAAACTTGAGAATAGATTGAAAGAGTACAATATATTTTAACAAAAAGTCCGAATCCCCGTGATTGAGGATTCGGACTAGCTATAATATCAAGTAGATCTATTTGACGGGTATTTTCACTGTTTCGAGACTATTTTCCCATTTGCTGACTACGGTCGTAGCAAGGCTGTTACCTAGAACGTTGGTCATGCTTCGAGCCATATCGCAGAAGTGGTCGATCGGTAGTAACAGCGCAACGCCTTCGGGCGGAATACCGAACATGGAGCAAGTAGCAATGATGATAATGAGCGAAGCGCGTGGCACTCCGGCAATACCTTTACTGGTAAGCATCAGCACGAATAACATGGCTATCTGTGTGCCAATAGGCATATCGATACCATAAAGCTGAGCAATAAATATGCTGGCAAAAGTCATATACATCATACTTCCATCCAGATTGAACGAATAGCCCAAAGGAAGAATAAACGAAACGATTTTCGGGCTGCAGCCCACTTTCTCCAATTCTTCAACCAATTTGGGAAAGACTGCCTCGCTGCTTGTCGTCGAAAATGCAATGAGCAAAGGAGTACGGATGGCTTTCAGCAGAACAAACAATTTCTTTCCGAGTAATATAAATCCAACTAGCAACAGCACTACCCACAGCGTAGCAATACCAAAGATAAATGCTAGCAGGAAATTGCCATATACGGCAAATATGGAAAGTCCGTGCGTGGCAACAGCTGCCGTTATGGTTCCCAGTACAGCCAGCGGAGCAACCCACATGATGTAATTTACCATCTTCAGTACCGTATGCGATATGGTATCCAGTGCATTGACAATAGGCTCGGCTTTTTTGCCGAATGACAATAATGCTATGCTGAACATGATGGCAAAGACAAGAATCTGAAGGATCTCGTTGTTGGCCATCGCACTGAAAACACTTTCGGGTACAAGATGATCAACAAACTGAGCCAAGTTCATCCCCTGGCTGTTTTGTATCAATTCCGAAGCTTCGGATGTGTCAGTTATCTTTACGTCCGTAGTTTTTCCGGGTTGAGTGAGGTTGACACAAACAAGCCCGATGAACAACGAAACAACGGTTGCCGACATAAACCACAGCATGGCTTTTCCACCCACACGACCTACCATTTTGGCATCGCCCATCTTGCATATTCCTACCGTAATGGTACAAAAAACAAGCGGAGCAATGATCATCTGTACGAGTTTGATGAAAATTGTTCCGAGCAATTTGATATTCGATGAAACCATCGCTATCGTTTCGGCACTAGTGTAGCTGTGTACTAACTGTCCTGCAATGATGCCCGTAATGAGGGCTGCAAGAATGTAGTAGAAAAGCGTATTTCTTTTCTGTTTTTTTTGTGTAGCAGAATTATTCATAATTCGGTATTAGGTAATCAGTATTTGGTATTCTGTGATCTGTTTTGCGCAACTAATATAATAAATGAAGTGTATAAAATAAGTAATCCAAAACTTAGAGTAAGAGCTTTTATACAGCAAACTATTTGTAAATCTTATAGATAATGTAAAAAACAATTTCCAATTTTAACTTTATTTAGCATCTTTATGATTGTTTGAATGCTCTTTTGTGATATTTTTTGATGTTTTAATCTTTCAAATAGAAAGGTATTGCTTTCAAAAGGATATTATCTTATAGGGTTCCTATTCTTATGATGCTGTTCTGTAAACGAATACAAGGATTAAGTGTGCCTTCCGTTTAATGAAGGCAGCTTGAAAGCTAATTTTAACAAATTCGCTAGAGTAGATGCGTTTATAATTTCTCGATGCATCATTTTTTATCTATTTTTACGCCCTGTATTTTAACAGATTAAGAAATAAAACTGAATTTATCTTATGCCTAAAACACCCGCTTCGATGACTGCATTTGCAGACACCAAGCCTCACTACAATATTCTGGACGGATTGCGTGGAGTTGCAGCACTTATTGTTCTGATATATCACGTCTTCGAAGGCTTTGCTACAAGTCCTTTCGATCAGGGTTGGAATCATGGATACTTGTCGGTTCAGTTTTTCTTCATGCTTTCGGGTTTTGTTATTGGTTATGCCTACGACGATCGTTGGACGAAGATGAGCACTAAAGAATTTTTCAAACGAAGATTGATTCGTCTGCATCCCATGGTTGTCCTGGGTGTACTGATGGGTGTAATAGCATTTTTGATGCAAGGCAGCGTGCAATGGGATGGAACCAAAATAGCCACATCGGCAGTGATGCTAGCTATGTTGTGCACCTTGTTTATGATCCCTTCGGCTCCGGAAACGATGCCCGAAATCAGAGGTAATGGCGAGCTGTTTCCGCTGAATGGACCTTATTGGTCGTTATTCCTCGAGTATGTGGGAAATATCATATATGCCCTATTGATCCGTCGCCTATCGACCAGATGGTTGAAGCTTCTGGTTGCTCTGACTGCTGTGGGCGTAGCCTGCTATGCTATCGGCAATGGATCGGGATATGGACATCTGGGTGTAGGGTGGACAATGGCCAATAATAATCTCTGTGCCGGATTCCTTTGCATGATGTTCTGCTTCTCGGCAGGACTGCTTATGGCACGTGTTTTCAGACCGATTCGCATTCGCGGAGCATTCTGGCTTTGCAGTTTGGGGTTGATTGCCCTGACAGCCGTACCGCATCTGGGTGGCGAAAGTGATCCTTGGATGAATGGCATCTATGATGCACTCTGCGTGATTGTATTTTTCCCTTTGCTCATTTGGTTGGGAGCTTCGGGCGTGACCAGCGACAGCAAATCGACAGCCATCTGCAAGTTTTGTGGCGATATTTCTTATCCCGTCTATGTCATACATTATCCGTCTATGTATCTGTTCTATGCATGGGTATGGGATAACGAACTCAGCTTTTCTGAAGCCTGGTATGTGGGCTTAGGGCTCATTGTTGGCAATATTCTACTGGCATATATTTTCTTGAAATTCTACGACATGCCAGTCCGAAAATATTTGATCAGTCGTTTTCTGAAACCTCAGAAATAAAGAATATGGCATATAACAAAAAAACTCTGAACTTCTATTGAGTCGTTCAGAGTTTTCTGTTTTTATGTAGAGCTAATAATCAGATCATTTTTTTTCGACAAACCGAGTGTGATTGTCTATTACGAAGGATTCGTCCGGATTTTCAGGTCTGTCTGAAAATCCTTTCCATACCAATATCTCTTTCAGGTCTGAATTACCCATGCAATTTAACCAGTTCAATTTTGTATTATTCGACAAATCAAGCTCTTTCAATTGAGTTTGACCGCTGGATAAATAGTAAAGGTTTGGATAGCTTGTCAGATCCAGACTATTAATTGGATTATTAGAGCATTCGAGGCTCAATAAATCGGCTTGCTGAGATATTTTCAGATTCTCAATTTTATTGTGTCTTATCGATATGTTTTTGATGTTGTTTGATTTAGATAGATCTAGTTCAGTTAGCTCATTGTGGTCCAGAACTAATTCAGCAAGATCTTCGAACATCGTTATATCCAGTTTTGTGAGCTGATTACTTTGAGATCTCAGAACTTTAAGTTTTTTGAAAAAAGTTAGATCTATGTTCAGCTGAGGATTAGAAGAAATATCCAAATATTCCAGATTGGTGAGGTGCGAAATGTCCACATCTGCCAGATGAATAAGTTGTGAGAGCGTCAGGCGTTTGATTCTTGGATTTGCCGACAAATCCAGTTCTTTTAACGCATTGTTCGTGAAGTTTAAATATTCGAGATTAGGAAGCATCGATATATCGATACTTTCGAAAGAACAATTCTGGCAGTTAAGTTCAATTAAATTTGTATTATTGGACAAGTCGAGTTGTTTGATAATGCTATTTGATATACTTAAGGATTTTAGATTTTTTTGGCTCGAAATGTATAAAGACGCAAGCGGCATATCGCTACATGTAAGGCTTACCAATTTAGTCAGTCTATAGAGGTCAACATTTTCAACACCTTTAATTTGTAATCCTAAATATTCGAGATTGATGCATTCTGATAAATTACATCCGTCCATTTTTGATGAATATATGTATAGTTCATTAAGATTAGTCAGACCTTCGAGATTGATTTCAGCCAATCGGTCGGCAAAAATAATTGCACGTTCTAATGAAGTATTTTTTGATAGATCGATTATGTTGATTTCCGGCAGCGTTATGTTCAAAACACTTAGATTTTCAAACTGCTCAATACCTTCTAATGATTTTATTGACATATTGAGCGGTATTCTGATTTCTGTTACCGCTAAAGCTTCATTTCTAGAGAGAACTCCGTCTTTGTTGGTATCAAATTGCTTGCAAAATTCTTTAAAGTCCTTGTCTTTCATTTTCGACAGAACTGTATCGTCATCATCAGAACATGCTGCGAATGCGAATAATACGATTGCTAAAGATAAAATGTAGATTAAGTAATTTTTTTTCATGAGTATCAATTTTGGGTTTTTCAGAACAAATATAATACTTATTGGCTAATAAAACTATTTGGCTATATTTACAATCGCTGTTGAATCAAAAAAAAAGAATATACCTAAATTTGACCCAAGAATTATGAAGAAAATTTTACTCGTACTAGCAATTCTCGTTGTTTCGTTTGCAACCATGCTGTCGGCTCAGACAGCAGATCAGTTTACTGGTTCGCTTCTGTGGAAGGTATCGGGCAAAGGACTCGATAAACCATCTTATGTATTCGGAACGCACCACCTGGCATCGGTTAACTTCGTCGACAGCGTAGCCGGACTTCGCGCCGTGATGGACGAAGTGGAGCAGGTAGCCGGCGAAATATTGATGAGCGATATGGTTGCTGCTCAAGCCGATATGATGCAAAAAGGTGCAATGCCTGCCGACCAGTCGTATAAAACCATTCTGGACGAAGCTGCTTACAATAAGTTGGACAGTGGGCTGAAAAGCCTTTTCGGAGCAGGATTGGAACAATTCGGAGGCTTCAAGCCAGGAATGATCAATAGCTTGGTTTCGATAGTTATTTATGCACAGCTGAATCCGAATTTTAATATGACAAAGCATGTTGCTATTGACGATTATATACAGAAATATGCAATCGAAAACGAGAAGCCGGTCTTAGGGCTCGAAACGGTTGCCGATCAGATTTATGCTCTTTTCGATGCCGAACCGCTGAAAGATCAGGCCGAAGTATTGGCTTGTTCGATGGGACATATCGATTTAGGCAAAGAAGCTCTGTTGAAACTGAATCAGTATTATCGCGAAGCTAATTTGAAAGATATTTACACATTGGCATTCAACGATCCGAACGATCCGTGTCCGGCATCCGAGCAAGCCGAGTATGCGCTGAACAAACAACGCAACGATCGTTGGTTGGAAAAACTTCCTGCTATCATGGCCGATAAATCGACATTGGTGGCAGTCGGTACACTGCATTTGGCAGGCGAAGAGGGTTTGCTTTATCAGTTGTCGAAAATGGGTTATACGGTTGAGGCGGTGAAGTAAATATAGTTCACAATAATAGAAAGAGGCTATCAAGTGATGGCCTCTTTTGTTATGATAATCTTTCCTCTCGGATTAAACCTTCGTACGGAAAAAAGATCATAGTTTTAAGATTAACCTAAAAAGAACAAGCATTTGTACAACCTAAAGATCTATTCATATGAAATATTCGATAATAATTTTCCTGATTTTTATCATTTTACCTTCGTCCAAAATCAGATCACAAGAATATGAATCCGATCTTCCTACATTTCGTATGGGCATAGGCTTGGGATTAGGTGCATCGACAATGACGGGTTTGGATGGAAAAACTCATTATCCGACATCGGTTCCGGGAACAGATATTTATTATTCCGATGGTTTGTCATCGCGGTATAGTTTTGCAGGAAATTTGAATGTCACGATGCAATTTAATCCTTCTTCGCGCTTTGTTTTCCAACCCGAAATGAATTTGAACGTTGTAGGTACAACTCTAAGAGGAGCATATAAAAATGATAGCGACAGATCGCGATTATCGAGTATCGTATTGCCATATATAGATCTTAGTTTGTTGGTTGCATTACGAACTCCGATACGGCAGACTAAGTATTCGATAGTGATAGGAGGGGGGCCATACATTGCTTACGATATGTATGAATTTTCTGATATGATGGTTATGATCAGTGATTCTTATGATGAGGATGGATGGGATGACAATGGATACGACGAATATGCAATAGGTAAGAAATCTTTATTAGGAACTGATGTTTATGATTCCAGAGAAATTAATTTTCGGAAAATAGATTGGGGTTTTTATCTGATGGCTGGTGTAGAATTTTCGAATGTTCAGATAAGCATTCGTCCTCAGTTTGGAATGACTAATCTGTCTAAAGAATCAGATTACAACATTCGTAATTGCTCTTACAAAATAAATCTAACAGTTTTCTTCTGATTACGATTTTCCTCTCGGATTAAACCTTTGTCCGAAAAAAAGATCATACCTTTAAGCGACCCAAAATACGAAGCATTATGAAAAAGTTGATACTACTATCCATACTTTGTTTGCCATTGCTGATCTGTGGTGAATTGTCGGCACAAAAACATAAAGAAAGAGATAACCGTCGCGAACGACCTTATTGGGATGATCGAGATTATGACCGCGACGACGATCATGGCTACTATAAAGATGCGTGGCATGTATATTATCGTGGAATACAGCTGGAAGACGCTTCGGCTTCCTCATTCGAGCCTTTAGGAGAAGGTTATGGCAAAGACAACTGGCGTGTGTATTATAGGGACAAAAAAATTGAAAGCGCATCTGCCTCGTCTTTCAAAACTTTGGGAGAAGGCTATGCCAAAGATAACTGGCGAGTATATTATCGCGGAAAACAATTGACGGATGCTTCTGCATCATCTTTCGTAACGCTGGAATATGGTTATGCCAAAGACAATTGGCGAGTATATTATTGCGGTAAACAACTGAAAGACGCCTCGGCTTCATCGTTCGAATATCAGGACAATGGATATGCCAGCGATGCTTTTCGGACATATTATTGGGGCAAATTGATCGAAACCTCTAAATCATCATCGCTGCAAAATCTAGGTGATCGGTACAGCAAAGATTCTTGGTCTGTATATTATCGAGGGAAAAAAATAGAGCACGCTTCGGCTTCTTCGTTCAAATCCTTGGATGGTGGTTATGGCAAAGATAACTGGCGAGTATTTTATCATGATAAGGAAATAGAACGCGCGTCGTCTTCATCTTTCGAATACTTGGGAGGCGGCTATGCCAAAGACAATTGGCGCGTATATTATCGCGGAAAAGAAATAGAAAAGGCTTCGGCATCGTCATTCCAGTACGAAGGCGAAGGCTATGCCCGCGACACATGGCGAACATACTATGCCGGACGTGAAGTGAATAGTGATCGACGCGATATGAACTGGAAATAGCTATTCTGTGACGTCAAATACAGCTTGTAGACACTAACCAGCTGTAGACTTCTAGTTTTTTCTCTTTTTTCTATTTGGCGGTAAGTAGGGAATCGCTAAGAGTATTACAAATAAGCAAGCGAAAAGGATAGGACCTACACGTTGAAAATCTTTTTGGTATGCTTCGGAGAACAGATAGTCGAATTTCCCGTAGTAATAAATATCAGGTAGTTTGCTGTTGGCGGCTATTGCCTCTTTTGTAGTGATGGATGCATCACGCACTTCTCCATTATATTTGATTATAATTTTACTACGGCCATTTCGTGTTTTTCTTACTTCTATATCAATACATTCGTACTTTATTGGTTCGGTAGTTTCTAGCGTATGGTTTATTCCATTGATCCAATAGATTGAAAACCAAAACACAACGAACATTATGATTGCAGGTATATGATTCAGCAATATATTTTTAAGGCTGAGCTTTTTCTTGCCGGTTGATTTGTTTTGGTTCGTCTGTCGCTGCTTTTTCATTGGATATTTTCCGGATATTGATGTTGTGCTGATAGCAAAGATATTCTTTCCTTACGGGTTTCGAAAATATTATTTGGACGATCTTAAGTCGTGAAAAATTATATTCCGTAGGAGCATCAATGAATTTGGAAATTATAGACATTTTAATATTTCTTTAACTATCTTTGCGCCCAAAATGTGTGTATTGGTTCATTAAGTAAAATGATCTATGAAGAAGCTTGTATTTATCTTATTTGCAATAGCTTTGGTAGGCTGCAAAGAGAAACAAATTAAGCAAGAGACCCCGGTTGCCGAAGAGAAACCGAAAGCTGTAGTGGTCGAAAAAATAATCGAACCCCTTGTTATCGATACGAGCGGAGTAGATATCTTTGACGAGCTGGACGAGAAAAGCACAACATTTCAGGACAGCACACAAGTGGATAATCTGGCCAAACTGCCTTCCGACTTCCGTGCATTCTATCACAAAATATCTACCGATAGCGTTTTTCAGAAACAAGCCATCGACGATGAACACTTCATCGGAGCCATCAGCGAATGCGATTCAACGATCGTTCTTACCAAGAAAAACTGGATATTCGATCCGCTTCTACCAATCGAAAATCTGGATCAAAACCGTATCGAAGTAAACGATGAAGTTTGGATTCTGAAGCCCTATATTTCTTATGATAAAATATTATTCGTCTACGATATCGAAGGCTTGGGAACGGTTATGAGCATGGGCTTCGAGCGAATTGACGGAGTATGGCGATTTACGCTCTACAACCTCAGTGTGTGCTGAAAATAGCCAACTATAGCCGTGCGTCGCGAGACGAGTATTCTAAAAATATGTGAAACAAAAGTTGTTTTTTATTACGATTATTTACGTTAAACGATGATTATGAGTCGGTTAATGTTAACCAATCGATGTCAGGTTTAAGAAAAAATAAATCTGGAAGCATTTTTCGTCGAATAAAATCAGACTGGTTAAATTTAAAAGCCGATAATTGACAGATAGTCGGGATTTATAAACCAAAACTGATTGTTATGAAACTAAAACTTGTATCAAAAACAATTATGCTATTCATGTCATTGGCGCTTATTTCAGTAATGGGATTTTCGCAGAATGACAGCCGCAGAGATCTGGCTAAAACAGCTGCAGCCAGTTTAACCACTTCGATGTCAGAAGCTCTCGATCTGACCGATGCTCAGAAAGAATCGGTCGGGCAATACAATTTGTCTTATGCATTATCACTCTTCACCACAGTTCCGCTTACCGACGATGCTGTATTGGAATTGGATAAGTCTTTGGATGCCAATTTGAAAGAAGTGCTTGGCGATGAGCAGTACGAAGTTTGGAAAGAAAACAAGACAACTTGGCTCGATTCGGTAAAGAGTAATCTTCCGAAAGAAGCAGTGGAAGGAGCACTGGACGAAGCCGGTGACAATTGGTTGAAGTAATGCTTGTACAGATATGAAAAAGTATATATCCATATTGAGCATTGCGTTTACGCTTGCGTTTGTATTGATGATTGGCTGTACTAATACTCAAAAAGGTGCAGACCAGCCCGGAGATCAGGAAAACAGAGATTCGCTGATACTTAACGAACCACAGAATGATCTACTGAATCAAGATCAAAATCAGAACGATTCGGCTGATACCGAAGCTAAAAGCGATACAGCCAAGTTCTAAGATCATATCCGTCAAAGGCGGACTCTTTCTTATCTCTTTTTAATGTAGATAGCCCTTGCGAAATACTTGCAGGGGCTGTTTTATTATCTGATCAGGCAGTTTCTTCTTTCGGCAATTTGCGACTTTCGTAGACCTTACGCGAATTGAAATGATAAATGAATATCGATAAGAAACATACTCCGGCCGAAACCATGTAAAGAACTTCGAAATCGAAGATTCCCGAAATATATCCGCCTACCAGCATACCTATTGCCAAACCTAGATCGAAGGCCAGATAGTAAGTCGAATTGGCTGTTCCGCGCTTCGAGTTTGGAGCCATATTGATGTATAACATTTGCAGGGCAGGGAAGAGCGCTCCGTAGCCGATGCCGATGAATACGCCCGAAAGGCAGAAAATGGCGACATTGTGTATGGTCGCAAATGCCAGAAAGGCGAACGAAATCATTGTCAGCGCACCGATGGACACTTGATGAACATATCCGCGATCGACCAGTTTACCGGCAAAGACACGCGAAATGATGATACCTCCTGCCCAGAAAAGGAAGAAAGCTCCCGGATTTTCCATGCCGTTGCTCAATCCGTACTGAGCCACGAAAGGGCCTATCGTTCCCCATGCAAAGGTGGGTAACATCTGATTGAGAAATATGGGCCAGCCACGACGCAAAAAGAAACGGTCGAAAGTGATTTTCTCGGATCGGGTAACCAGTTCACGCTTCGGAGCTTGAATCATGGCAGCCGTCAGAATACCCAGTGTTCCCATGCCGATGGCGCACCAAAGCAAGGTCTGAAAGCTGTAGTGCTGATAGATGTGAATGGCTATGAAAGGACCGATTGCCATTGCCACGTTCATGGCCGTAGCGTAGAATCCTACACCTTCGGCACGGCGTGATGAGGGCACAACATCGATGGTCAGCGTACTAGATGCTACGGTAGACAATCCCCACGTCAGTCCGTGCATAAACCGTATCAGCACGAAGATGATAACCGTCGTAGCCCAGAAGTATCCGAAGAAAACAAGTACATAACCCACGAATCCGATCAGCAACATCAGTTTTCGAGGATAGCGGTCGACCAAATATCCCGAAAATGGACGAACGAACATCAGCGCCAGGGCGTATGATGCCAGTACAATTCCCGTCTGAGTCTGCGGAACACCCAGATGCTCGGTAATGTAGAGCGGAATGGATGGCATGAGCAGGTTGAACGAGCAAGCCATCAGAAAGTTTGCAATACAGACGTTTATGAAATTGCGTGTCCAAAGCTTTGGCTTCGGAAGTGTCGTGTTAGCCATTGTCCTTTCACTTTGAATTTTGAACGTACAAAGATACCTCTTTTTCTGGCATAGATAAACTTTCGGGCGAGAAGTGAATTTATTAAGAATTATTTTTTTTTGGAGGCTGTCGAAAATCCGATCGCCAAGAAAAGGATTTTTCGACTATGCCGTGTCTCTCTGTGGTCAGACTCTCGTCTTGGCTATGCCCTTTCTTTTTTCTTTTATATATTTTCTTTTTTCTTTCTATGGGTAGAAAGAAAAGAAAATATCTTTTTCTTTCTTTTGCCTACTTTTCTTTCTTTTTGGTCGAAGTGTTAAAATTATGCTTTCGGCGCATCGTGTTTTATCAATCTTTTGTTTCTCTGATTAAACTATTCTGTCGGCAAAAGGTCTTATCTTTATAGCTTGACCCCAAACCCCTAAAGTGGCTTTCGGCAGATCTTCCCCTTTAGGGGATGAGAGGGGTAGATAAATAATTTAACTACAAAAACATATTGCTTTATGAAAACAGACCTTTATACTAAAATCGTTTTGACAGTAATTGCAGGAGCATTGATCGCTATATTTTTCAGACTATCTGACTCGAATCTAGTAACCACCGCCCAAGCGGCAGCTATTCCTGCGCCTGCTCCGCAAGCTGTACATAGTCCACTAGAAGTGAATGTCGTGCAATGGGGGGGGGTGAATTGAATCCAAAAAATAAGAAATATCTAAGTACCGGTGATGTAGAGAAAATTCCCGTTAAAACCTATAAGGCTTATTGATTAAAATAAAATTCTTTTATCTATATATAAAACTATATAGATATGAAAGAATTTACAATCAAAGTTAATGGATTAGAGTAGTCGGTACAATATACCAAAAGTCAACTTTCTTGAGTTGGCTTTTTTGTTTCTCTGATTAAACTATTCTGTCGGTAAAAGGTCTTATCTTTATAGCTTGACCCCAAACCCCTGAAGGGGCTTTCGGCAGATCTTCCCCTTTGGGGGATGAGAGGGGTAGATAAATAATTTAACTACAAAAACATATTGCTTTATGAAAACAGACCTTTATACTAAAATCGTTTTAACTGTGATTGCGATGGCATTAGTAGCTAACTTCTTCAAGGACAACAATCCCATCACATCGGCTTATGCACAAGACAAAGTTCCTGCTCCAGTGCCTATGGAACGCCAAATAATCGACGTCAATCTGGTGCAAGTGAATGGAATAGATTTATACGAACGCCTTGTAAACCTGAAAGATGGTACAAAAGCTGGCTATATTCCGGTATCGATAGAATCAGTTGATAAAACAACTAGCATTTTTGGTGTAAATATAGAACAAGTAGGTGGAGAGAGTGTACCTGTATATAACGGCATGCCATATTTTAACGTAAACGCTTTTGATTAAAAATTCTGATTTTTATTTTCTTGTTTTATCTATACGTAAAAAATACGTATGGAAAGAACAAATACCCCTCTGATCCCCTAAAGGGGAGGCTGGAAACAAATCAAAGGCAGGTAATAATTAAAGAAATAGTTAATGTATTCGTCTCAAATGTTTTATGGAGCAAAGCCTGCGTTATTTGAAAAGGCAAAGGTATTGCGTCAGAATATGACTCAAGCAGAGCTTTTACTTTGGGAAAAGTTAAAGGGCTCGCAGTTAGGTGCACGTTTTAAGGCTCAACATCCAATCGATATTTTTATTGTCGACTTTTACTGTCATCGCTATAAGCTTGTCGTAGAAGTTGATGGCGAAATACATATGGCTCAGCAAGAATACGATAAAGCCAGAACTGAAGAACTGGAAAAATACGGTCTTTCAGTCATACGTTTCACAAATCAAGAGGTCAGTGATGGTATTGAATCTGTGATTGATCGGATAAAAGGATATCTGAATAAGAAGTAAGTTCAGAATTTACTCGTTTTGCTTCCCCTTTAGGGGATGAGAGGGGTAAAGAGTACAGTTGGTTGTTGGCAAATCAACTGTTTTTTCTTTTTAAAGTTCAATAGAAATTTAAACTATTCGACCCGAATAAGTCTTATCTTTATAGCTTGACCCCAAACCCCTAAAGGGGCTTTCGGCAGATTCTTCCCCTTTAGGGGATGAGAGGGGTAGATAAATAATTTAACTACAAAAACATATTGCTTTATGAAAACAGACCTTTATACTAAAATCGTTTTGACAGTAATTGCAGGAGCATTAATCGCTATCTTTTTCAGACTGTCTGACTCGAATCTAGTAACCACCGCTCAAGCGGCAACTATTCCTGCACCTGCTCCGCAGGCTGTACAGCACGAGGTGATTGATGTAAATATTGTGCAAGTGGGGGGGGGAGAACTTGGATGGTATCTACCCGTTGAGATTAAAAAGTAGAGGGATTTGCGATTAATATTTTCCATGAATTTTTTCTGAGATTATCTATATAGAAAAAGGTCATGGCAGATAACACAAAAACATTTAAGATTAAGATTGATGGTCTGGAGCAGTCGGTAGAATATACCAAAAGTCAACTTTCTTGAGTTGGCTTTTTTTGTTTTTGTAATTAAACTATTCTGTCGGCAAAAGGTCTTATCTTTATAGAATCAAAAGACTACATATATGAAATCGGTATTACAGCTATTACTCGTAACAATATTATTCACTCTAAGCTCAGTTAGGGGGCAGGCACAGACAACCAGTACGCCATCTACACTTCGAGGTATTTCTGTTGACTTACCCAACGAATGGTTCTTAGCAAGCGAACCAGATACTTCTGAAGATAAAGATGAATATATGTTCATTGCTACAAATAAAGATCGCGATCAATTATTTGTTTTCGTCTCGAAACCGGCTAATGGAGCATACACTCAATCGAGATTTGAAGATGGTGTGAAACATTATTTAGACGGAGCGAAAGATATCTCGATATCTAAGGCTAAAGAGTTGACTCTTAACAAACAAAAAGTATATAAGACGAATGTGTATCAAGATGGAGAGCTATTTCGTATAGCTTACGGATCGATAGTAGATAATATAGAATATTATGTTCTTTTAGATCTGTTAAACCCCAAGCAAGCCGATCAGTTGTTCCAGAAAGTTCGAATAAACCAAGCGAAGCCGAATCTTATACTACCAAATGACGAAGATAGACCATTGTCTGAGCTAGAAGAGATATATCCTAATTCAGACATTCCTAAAAATGCTATAATACGTAAGTTGGGAAATATACAAATATGGTTCGATGCTAATGATTTAGTTAAAGTTGATCATAAGGTTTCAGAAGGACATACTGAAACAATCGCAGCTGTAAGTCTGAATATAAACGATGGTATTCCCTTGGGTATTGCAATTGCAATAACAGATTTGTCTCATAAAGGATATAAAACTATAAGTCAAGCTGTCCTTAAGAAATTTATCTTAGAGTTCCTTTCCGGATTAACTGACATGAATAATATAAATTTTCAGGAACTTGAAGCAGGCTTATTTCATGGTAAATTTTGTTATTCAACAATAGGATATCTTAATGGTAAGTTAGAACGTAAGATGATTATCTTTAGTATTGGTTCTAAAATTTATTTTTGCTATACAGCTGAAGTTAGTGATCTTAACATAGCAAATAAGCTTCTAAGTAAAATATCAATAGTAGAATAAATGTATTTGTTAAAATAGTATTGATCGAAAAGCTTTTTCTTTATCTCTATTAGAAAAAGCCATGCCAGATAAAAATACAAAAGAGTTTACAATCAAAGTCAATGGATTAGAGCAGTCGGTGCAATATACCAAAAGTCAACTTTTTTGAGTTGGCTTTTTTGTTTCTCTGATTAAACTATTCTGTGGTTAAAAGGTCTTATCTTTATAGCTTGACCCCAAACCCCTGAAGGGGCTTTCGGCAGATCTTCCCCTTTAGGGGATGAGAGGGGTAGATAAATAATTTAACCACAAAAACATATTGCTTTATGAAAACAGACCTTTATACCAAAATCGTTTTGACAGTGATTGCAGGAGCATTGATTGCTATCTTTTTCAGACTATCTGACTCGAATCTAGTAACCACCGCTCAAGCGGCAACTATTCCTGCACCTGCTCCGCAAGCTGTACAGCGAGAAGTGATTGATGTGAATGTAGTAAGATGGGGAGGTGCAAAATTAAATCCAAAAGATTCAGAATTTTGGAGTGATGTAAGACTCCTAAAAGTAGAAACATATTAAATAGACTTATTAAAATAAAACTTTTTTATCTATATATAAAACTATATAGATATGAAAGAATTTACAATCAAAGTTAATGGATTAGAGCAGTCGGTGCAATATACCAAAAGTCAACTTTCTTGAGTTGGCTTTTTTGTTTCTCTGATTAAACTATTCTGTCGGCAAAAGGTCTTATCTTTATAGCTTGACCCCAAACCCCTGAAGGGGCTTTCGGCAGATCTTCCCCTTTAGGGGATGAGAGGGGTAGATAAATAATTTAACCACAAAAACATATTGCTTTATGAAAACAGACCTTTATACCAAAATCGTTTTGACAGCTATCGCTCTAGGTATTTTCATTCTTATTTTTCAAAATGCTGGAGTAGCACCCGTAACCACCGCCCAAGCGGCAGCTATTCCTGCGCCTGCTCCGCAGGCTGTACATAGTCCACTAGAAGTGAATGTCGTGCAATGGGGGGGAGTGGAACTAAATGAATCAGGAGTGTCGAAAACAGAACATATGAGTTCAATTGCAGTTAAAAGTTATTAATCTACTTTTAAAAAATTATTAATATTCTTCATGATTTTTTCTTGGGATTATCTATATAGAAAAAGTCATGGCAGATAATACAAAAACATTTAAGATTAAAATTGATGGTCTGGAGCAGTCGGTGCAATATACCAAAAGTCAACTTTCAGGAGTTGGCTTTTTTGTTTCTCTGATTAAACTATTCTGTGGGTAAAAGGTCTTATCTTTATAGTTTGACCCCAAACCCCTAAAGGGGCTTTCGGCAGAATCTTCCCCTTTAGGGGATGAGAGGGGTAGATAAATAATTTAACTACAAAAACATATTGCTTTATGAAAACAGACCTTTATACCAAAATCGTTTTGACTGTGATTGCAGGAGCATTGATCGCTATCTTTTTCAGACTATCTGACTCGAATCTAGTAACCACCGCCCAAGCGGCAGCTATTCCTGCGCCTGCTCCGCAGGCTGTGCAGCGAGAAGTGATTGATGTGAATGTAGTAGAAGTAGGAGGGAGAAGTCTCCCAAAATATTCTTCTTTTGGATATGAAGATAGGCCATTGTTGCCTATTTCGGTTTATGAATAAATAAAATTAAGATTTATCCATGATTTTTTTCTGACATTATCTATATAGAAAAAGTCATGGCAGATAACACAAAAACGTTTAAGATTAAGATTGATGGTCTGGAGCAGTCGGTACAATATACCAAACTGCTCGCAGACTCTTTTTTAGCTGTCGATCGCAATATATCGAGGGCTATTTTTTCGATAAGTCAGCTTCGGCAAGGTATCCAAAAAACTTGGGGAGCAAGTATCGATTTGGACTTTGTGAAAAGCTTTAACAAAATATCTTCTACTGTCGAAAGTATTGGTAAGGTTTCTTCCAAATCATTCGGTACATTAAAAAAAGACCTATCTGATATTAAGTTTTTAGAAGAAGAAATCTCAAAAAAGAGCCTAGCTGAAAATTATTTAAAGGGTACATCTATGTTGCACAATAATTTCAAAGGGCTTAATCTGACGATTAAAGAAACAGCGAAGAACGTATCAGAATTATCGGAAGATGAAATAAAGAAACTAAAAGATCGGATAAAAGAACTCGAAGGATTAAAGAAAAAGCTCAATGACGAAGTTGACGCTGAAGGCAAAAAGAAGAAACCTAATGAGGGATATTTTGATGAAAAGGGTTCGGGACAAATTCAAAAATTAGCAGGTCAAGCTGCCGTGAAAGGCAATTTCGGCATTATCGATTACGATATAACCAGAGACAATCTGAATTTGGTAATTGACGAATACAAAAAGTATAAAGTTTTTCTTGATAAGCAATATGAGTATGAGAGAGAGATTAACGAAAATAATATAGAATTAGCAAAAGGAAATGCCGAAAAGTATGCCGCTGCAATAGCTGCAAAAGAAGCCGCTGACGTAAACTATCTCAACAAGTCCATACAAGTAGACAATGCAATACTGAAGAGTAAGCAAGAAAAAGGCGCACTCTTGGGCGATGCTATGGAAAGCTCGGTAAAAGCCGTAACCGACTATGCCGAGAAACTGACATCAAGCATTGGAGCAGGTTTGACCTTTATGAAAGGCGCATCCGAAGCCCGATTGGCAATGATAGAAGAAGAACTGAAAGGAACTACCGAAAAATACAACAAGGCAGTCGAAGCCCGCAAAGCCAGCGATGCCGTTTTAGCCGATCTTCACAACAAATCGGTCAATCTCAGCGGAGGACGCTCCGAAGCCATGCAGCAGCAAGTGGATGCCGAGATGGCAAAGAATGAAGAACTGAAAGCTCAGGAAGCACGACTTGCTGCCGAGAAAGAAAAGCTGGAGAAGAAGAAAGAAAAAGAGACAAAGAAGAAAAAGAAGATTGAGATTCAACAAGGTATTGTCACCAGTACGGCCAGCATTGCACAAGGTATTGCCAAAGCTTTATCGCTTGGTCCTATCGTAGGTCCTATCATGGCCGCCATGCTTGCAGCTATGGGAGCTGTTCAGATTGCTACGCAATACAAACAATTACAACAAATCGATCGAAAAGCCGACGGTGGTTTGCTACGTGGGCGTCGCCATAGCGAGGGAGGCATGCGCATCGAGGGTACGAACATCGAAGTAGAAGGAGGCGAATATGTCATCAATCGCCGTACAACGGATCACAATATGGGATTGATTCGCTATATCAACTCGCAACGTCGTCCGCTTGGCGAAGCCGATATGGTATCTTATTTCCGCTCGCCACGAGCCGTGCAAACACCGCCTTGGCGTCGTCAGATGGAAGAGGGAGGAGCTTTGCCCGTTCCGCAGCTTGCCGAAACCATGTCGCGCGACAATGCGCTTCTGCTCAATGCTATTCAGAATATCCGTATCGATTCGCGGGTAGCCGTAACCGACATCATCCGCGCTCAGGAGCGTATGACCGAGGTAGATAGTTGGGTGGGGATGTAGGTGTTTCTCCACTTTCTTAGCGTAAGAAAGTGACAAAGAAACTGTGCTACGTTCCTCATTGACCCGTTTTGGGCTTGGTGGCTAAAATGAAATAAACTCGCCTGCGGCTTCAGACAGTTTTCATTTTCTGACGCTACATTTCGCCTATCGGGTTCCCCAATTGCGGAACTAATGCACTCTTTTACTCACAATCGATCATATCGAATAAAATGAATATTGCCTGATATGTTAAAATCGGGCAATAACCGCAAAGCAAACATTATCAATACATAAAACATAACACATACACACGATGATTAAGATTGAATTTAACGACACTACTTTGCACGTACCACAATCGTGGAGCGAGATCGAATTCGGACATTACGAACAATTCAGCCGCATGGATATCTCATCGCCTGCCGATCATGTCCGCTACGTGGCAACTATCTGCCGAACGACTTACGACGAGCTGATGCAATGCCCCAGCGAGCTGTTCGATAAGATTGTCTCGGAACTCGATTTTGTGTTTCGCGGTACAGTCGATCCGTCTCCTACAACCACTATCGACGGCGTGAATTATTACGTTTCGTATGGTGATAAGCTTACCCTAGGCGAGTGGGTAGATGTTGAGGCCGTTCTGGAGGGCGAAAATCCGCATTATCTGTCCGATACTTTGGCCATCCTTTGTCGTCCTGCGGGCGAGGAATACGATGCCGATCGCTCGAAAGAACGTGCCGATCTGTTCCGATCGCAGCCTTGCGACAAGATGCTTCCGTTGCTTGCTTTTTTTTTGCAGAGAAAGAAGCAATTCGACGAGATTTCGAACCGCTATTCCGAGGCGGTAGCTCTGGCCGAGCAATTTGTTCGGGATACCGATCATTTAGTCAAAAATGGGGGTGGTACAAAACGATTGCCGATCTTGCAGAGGATAAAATATATCTTTTTGATGCGATCACTAAAAAGACAGTTGTCGAAGTTTTCGGCTTCCTGCTCTACCAGATAGACAAAGCTCGCGCCGAAGATGATCAGGCTCGTTTCGAGCGACAGATCAGACGCTAAGAAAATAAAAGGCTGCATTTCAAATCAGAATGCAGCCCTTTTATTGTTGATATCTTATTCTTTATATTTTTTTGGTTCGACCGATATTTTGAACCAATATGCGCCCGTTTCATCTTTGTAATAATAGCGCAGTGTAGCTTCATTGTCTCGAATGAATTTCATGTCGGGATTGGTGCGGATATTGTTTATTATCTGCGGTTCCATATTGGCTTTGAAAGCAATAGTGTCAACCTCTTCTCTTGTGAATCCGAATACTGTATAGTTGTACTGAAATATTTTTCCGGGCAATGCAATTGCATTGTCCATTCTGGTAAATTCATCAACCATTATAGGACACGATTTATTGAGCTCTTCGGCTGTTTTCATCATTACTTTGTCCATTACCGGAGTTGATTTCATAAAATAACCTCCGGCAAACGATATGCCTTGCGCAATAAGTGAAGCAACAATAACACCTACTATTGCACCGAGTATGGCTTTTTTATTGATTTTCTTAGTAGGTTTTGCATCTGCCGGATGTATTGTTGGATTTGTTTGAGCTGTTTGTGGAAGCTCGTATCCGCAACCTTTGCAGAATCTCGAATTGTCGGTATTTTCTGTACCGCATTTGTTACATAATTTCATAAAATTCTTTTCTTGATATGAGGGTCTTTAAATAATGCCGCAAAGATAAGTAATTAAGCTCTTGAAATATAAAAAAAATGTGAAAATATAATTGACTTTTGCGCATAAATAAAAAAAGAGACTTAACTCTCAGGAGCTAAATCTCTTTAATGCTTTATAGCACGTAGTTCTTTACTCGAAAGTTTCGATTTGAGTCAGAATATATTTGTCTGCCAATTCGCCTTCTATTTTGTTTCCTTCCTGATCGAGAATGATAATGCGACCTTCGGCAACAAAGAATTTAGACGGCGCGTCTTTCACACCTTCCAATGTGATAGCATTACCTGCTTCGTTCCAAACATATTTACCGGTGAAGTCGGTTGGCTGCTCTTCTTTACCATTCTTGATATAAGCATTATGCAACGTGAAAGTCTCGTCTTTGTTGATCGTAACTTTTACTTTTATTCCTTCACAATCGGCACAAGGTGTCACACCTTCGTATACGCCGAAATAGTCGAGCGAGTTTTTAGCATTATGCTCGTCTGTTACCTGAGCCACTTCTTCGGTGGTAGTAGTAGCTTCTGCTTCTTGTCCTTCTTTTTGTTTGTTCGTTTGTCCGCAGGCTGCAAACAGTGCAAGCGACAAACCTAAAATTAAAATCTTTTTCATCTTGAAATATTTTTATCGAGTCTTGCGTAAAGGTATAAATTTTGTTTTACAAACAAATATCCTTTGTTCCGATTTCTTTTTTGTAACTTACGTAGTTATAATACAAAAGTGGAAAACCATGTTATACGGATTAGATGATAAGCTAGGCAGACGCGATATGTTGCTCTATGGTCTGCAATGGTTTTCGGTAACCATTCCTTCGTTGATTATTTTGTCGGGGATAGTTGCCGGAATGTATTTTGACGATGCGGCTCTCGTGACCGTTTATCTGCAAAAATGTTTCCTCGTCAGTGGACTGGCTCTGATTGTTCAGATCGTTTGGGGGCATCGCATGCCCATTGTCATTGGTCCATCCTCCATACTGTTGATCGGACTGGCTTCGACGCAAAGCTTATCGCCCGAAGCTTCATTTACGACCATCGCTCTGGGTGGTGGAGCAATGTTTTTGTTATCATTCAGCCGTATATTTCACTCGTTGCAGAAGATTTTCACTTCGCGCGTTATTGTCGTTACCTTACTTTTGGTGGGTATCGGCATGATGCCCATGATCATCGGATTGGCTAAAGGAGTGAACGGAGCAGCTATGTTTAATATCGTTTTTGCTCTGGTGCTGGCTTTTCTGCTTATTCTGCTGAATAATTTTCTGAAAGGTTTTGGCAAATCGCTGGTTATCATGATCGGGCTGATTGTTGGCTCGGTAGCCTATTTTCTGATGCAAGGAGTGCCCGATGTAGCTACTGCCGAAGGCTATAGCTGGAGTCTGTTGTTCGATAATTTCTTCATCAAGCCCGAGTTCGATCTGTCGGCTATAATTGCCTTTTCGTTCTGTTTCTTGGCATTGATGATCAATGAACTGGGATCGATTCAGGCAACGGGCGGATTCATCCGAGCCGATAATATTGGCGATCGTTGTCAGAAAGGTGTCCGCGTAAGTGGCTTTTTCAATGCTATATCGGGATTGACGGGACAAGTTGGTTTACTTAACTTCTCGCTCAGTCCGGGTGTAATTGCGGCTACTCGCAACGCTTCGCGCTATCCGTTGCTGGTAACGGGAGCAATGCTGATCTTATGCGCAGCAATTCCGCAGTTTTTGTTTATTTTTTCGTATATTCCTACCGTTGTGATGGGCGCAATGATGCTCTATCTGATGGGAATACAGATTGGTGCAGGTTTTCAGATGATGGTTGCCGACAAGGTTGTAACAGCTTTCAATACCATGATTACGGTTAGTTTTCCTATCCTGATAGGCATATTCGTATCCTTTGCCCCTGCCGAATTCAAGGCGGCAGTTCCGCCGTTGTTGCAGCCCGTGCTGACAAATGGTTTTGTGATGGGAATCATTGCCGTACTGTTGCTCGACAATATTTTGTGTCGTGGCGTTGATGCGAAATAGACTGAGTTGTGTATCTTAGTTGCTGTAAACAGATTCTGATATTTAGACCCATTATATGAAATAGTATGAAAAAGATTTTCAATATCATATCGCTGATTGCAGCATTGCTACTAAGTTCGTGTACATCTTCGAAATATTCGGTCAAAGATTTTTCGGCCGATTATCCGTTGACTAATATGAATGGTCGCTATTGGGGTGGTGAAGGATATCGGTCTTTCAAGTCGGCAATTTCGAAACAAACATACGATAAGTTGTATATCGTTGAATCTGTAGAATTGGATTTCGATGGTAAAGAGCATTTGACTGTAAGGCTTTACGATACAGAAAACGATCTTATAGCGACCGAAATATTCAAAGGCAAGATCAAGAAAAATTATTTTCAATTTTATCACACAAACAAGCTTATTCCCATACCTGGTGTCTTCTTCCTTGAAAAAGACAGAATTCGTATTGGTCTCGAGCATAACGATAAATTACTGGTACACTCATATTATGATTCTTTTGGTTGGTTTTTTATCATGGTTGGAGGACACAATGAAGATTATTCTATCACGCCAGAGCTGCTTGATGAATACGCATGGTCTGAAAAAGGCTATAAAAGTATAAGAGAGGGCAGCAAGCTGGGTATGGCTGACAGTCTGGGAAATACAGTGCTTCAACCTCAGTACGATTTGATATTGCCTCCCGACGACAATGGGAGAATACGAGTAAAGAAAGGTACTAAATGGGCATTGTGCGACACTTTGGGTAATATGAAAACCGAATTTGTTTATTCTAAAATAAGCGGTATATATGAGAGTACGTTCTACAACGTAAGTCGGAAAGATACAAACGGAAAGTGGCAGTATGGTCGTATCGATCAGGATGGGAAGGTATTGTTTGATTGTATTTACGATCAGATTGTAGAAAATTACCATAGTAGTATCTTGTGCCTTAGAAAAGATAGTCTATATGCTTTTGCAATGCCTGATGGCCGTTTTCTGACACCTTTCGTATTCCGTCAAGGAACTTTCAATGGCTATTGGGCAAAAGAAGGAGAATTGAGAGGTATATATGGAACATTGGAAGTTGATTATAAAGGCAAGAAATATTTCTTGAAAACCGATGGAAAAATGTATCTTCGAATCAAGAAAAATATTTTCACTCCGGCTACATTCGATCATCAGATATGGATAGATGGCAGTACGCTCACTCTCGATTAGTTAGGGGTGATAAGTTTAAGAATTTATGAGACATTCTGTATTTATAACAATCATAGCACTGCTTCTGCTGACAGGTTGCAACAGTTCGAGGCTACCAATTACCGATTTCTCGGCAAGTTATCCGCTTACCGATCTCAATGGACGTTATTGGAGCGGTGTGACCGGTAGTTCGCGCGGAAATCTGGCTTATGCTTTCAATAAGCATAATTTCGAACCTTGGCTCTATAAGGTCGAAGCGGTCGACCTTTATTTCAATGGCAAAGACAGCCTATATGTAGAATTTTATGATCCCGAAAATGAATTGCTGAAATCGAGAGCCTTTCGCGGAGAAAAGAAAGGTCCGTATTTCGAGATCTATTTCAAAAAAAGACTGGTACCTATTCCTGCCGCTTTTTTCAGAAAGAGTGATCGAATAAGGATTGGAATCGACGACGAGAAAAAGCTTGTCATACACAATTGGTACGACTCATTCACGTGGCTGATCGTCATCATCGGCGGATTCAACGAAGACTACAGCGACTCAACGCCCAAACAGAGCGATTGGATATACAGCTATCAAGGAGTGCGAAACTTCAAAGTCGGCGATCGTTGGGGCTGTATAAACAGTCGGGGCGATACCATCATTGCTCCCGAATACGATATGCTTTTTCCGTTCGATGTGAATAATAATATCTATGTCAAGAAAGGGCACAAATGGGCATTGGCCGATACTACCGGACGATTCCTTACTCCTTTCGTTTTCAGTAAAATATATGCACCCGATACCGACAATCAGGCTGTTTACAGAGTTACGCAGAAGATCACTAATGAAGATTGGAAATTCGGATACATAGACAAGTATGGCAGACAATGGCTCGATTGTGTTTACGACGAAATAGTTGATCTTAACGCTGCTTGTAAAATGATTAGACAAGGTAACCTTTATGGTATGGCAACTTATGAAGAAGGAATTATTATTCCCGTCAAATTTCGTAAAGGTGCTATCAGTAAATACCTCGAGACAGAAGTGATGACTGTTGACAAAAAAGTTTTCCCTCGTAGGGTAGTGCAGGTCAAATATAGAGGGAAATATTACTATATTGACGATCAAGGAAATATGTATCCTCAGGTACGTAAATTTCTGGCTTTCCCTCGCATCGATACTTCTACTCGCTTGGATGTACACCAGATAGAACCCGATATTGATTGATCTGATTTATTGTATTTAATATCATATGTTTAGCAATAAAAAGGACCCGGCAATCTCGGGTCCTTCTTATTCTTTTTAATTGATCTTTCGATCTTTCGATCAATTATTTCTTTTCTTCAACAGTAACGTTATTAGTCAATTTAGCAACTTTAATTTGGTTTGCGATTGCCGAAATTTTCTTCACGTCTTTGTCTGTTGGTACTGTTCCGTCGAAAGTAACTTCCTGATTCAATACTGTAGCTTTTACATTTGCGTAGTTACTAGCTTTCAAAACACCTTCGATAGCGTTAAGAAGGTCTTGGTCAACTTTAGAAAGGATTGGAGTAGATGGAACAACTTCCAGTTGGTTAACAACACTCTTGATACCTTCGATAACTTTAACCTTTTCTTCAATAGATGTTTTGATTTCTTCTGTTTCTACTGGTCCTGAAAGTGTAGCGATACCACGATTTACAGATACGCTAGAAGTAGGAGAGTTTTCAAGAAGTACTTCTTTAGCTGCTGATTCTAATTCCAAATCGCTTGGAGCACATGAGTAGAACATGAAACTTGCAAGTAAAATTCCTAGACAAACAAGATACTTTTTCATAGTTACAACGTTTTTTGTATTATAAATAATATTAAAATAATGATTGGGCATTATTACATTCAAATATACAACTTTTATTACTAAAAAAGCAAAAAAAGATTAATTTAATCAGGCTTTCTCTCATTTGATTGTTAAATATGTGGCAAAAATGTTTTTCGAGTTATCTATATTCCAAAAGGACTATGATGATTTCTTCGCTAATCGACATTTTTTGCACACAAGCACGTGAGCATAAGTCAATTAAATCTTTCTTTTACAATCGAAGTTACGAACTGGGGACTGGCCGCGAAGCGCATCCATTGCTTTGGCTCGAAGATCCTATCTATGGTCGTAACGAAGGTAATGTATTCGTCAATGCTGTCAATTTCAGTGTTTTGTTCGTTCCTTCCGATGAAGATTCTATTTTCGAACTGCAGAACCTTGCATTTTCGGTAGGACTGAATATCATCGAACGTATCAAGCATCAGGACAATGGTCTGAGTGTGCGTCCCGATTGGTCGTTTGTTACGCTTCGCGATTATTACGACAATGGTGCTTGCGGATGTCGTTTTTCGGTCAATCTGGTGCAGGCCAATATGCAGAATCTTTGTTTGATAGACGAGCAATTCGATGCTGATGCGCAATTCGAAAAGGAAAGTCTATTGCCCGAATTTGCTTCGAACGGTACTGAGGGGCAGACAGTTTTTGTGAACAAACTTCCCGAATTCAATCTTAAAACTTCCCGCTGATGTCATACAAAGCATTATATCGGGCTGGCGAAGTGATTACTTCCGAAATGGTTGCTTTGGCACAGCGTGCCATCGGCGAAGCATTGGGCAAGGAGGGTAGTAGCAGTCGTTTGGCCGATTCGCTACTGACTGAAATTGATCTGTCGGGCGACTCGCTTGTTATTAAACTACTGATGGATAACTATGTCGGTTATATCGATCGGGGACGTAAACCTCGCTCAGATAAATTAGTGCCCATCGACGAACTTCGCGATTGGGCGCTGGAAAAGGGCATCGATGTCGATAATGGTACACTCTATGCAATTTCGCAGGCAATTTGGCGCGACGGCATTGCTCCGCGTCCCATTCTGTCGAAGATAGAGGAGTATGCCGATAGGGCTTTCGACGAACGATGGGCCGATCTGTTGATGGATGCTCTGATAGACGATCTTACAACGTATTTTAATCAATAACATAAACAAAATCAATTTCGTATGGGATATTTCGTGAAAGGAAAAGAAATAGCAAAAATCAGTCCGAAGGCTCGCTCAGTATCATTGTCGGCAAGTCCTAATTATGTTCAGTTCGAATCGAAAGAATCGACTACCCTTTTAGATGATTCAACGTGCTTTGAAATAGATTTGTATTTAGATCAAAATAGTATATTTTCAAATCCTGATTTTAGCATTAATGTAAATCATCGAGAGAAATCTGGTGCTGCGGGTTTTGTCATCGGTAATGAAACCATGGATTTTAGACAAGAATATATAATTCGTATTGATAGTCAGGAAGATGGATTATTAACTGAGAAATTTCCGAATGATATTATTTTATATAAGAATGACGTTTCTTATGGTATAAAATCATTTGCCAATAGGTTACGGGAAAATACATTTGTTAGTGAGAATTATATTATAACAGAGTGTGATAGATTTGTAAATATAAAAGCTAAAGAGGCTGGTAAAAAGTATGCTCTTGACATATTGGAGGCGTATTTTTACGTGATATTTTGGGATATATCGACTGGAGAGCCATTAGGACCTTTTAAAATAGGTACAAAGACAATGGTGTATCCAGTATCTGAAGTTGAAGGTATTCTATTCGTAAATCAACCATCATTTTTCTCACTTAGTATCAATGCCGACAAGGGATACGACTTTTTTGATGCTAAAAATTCTGCTTTAGGAGAACATTCTACTGTCATACCTCTAAACAAAGGCAATGATCTTAATTTTTTACTTGATTATATTACAAAATCGAAAATACGAATCAATCCTTATACAGCTTACTTCAAAGAAGATAATGGCAATATCTACCGATTTGTAAACTATACGCGCTTTGCCATCAAAGACAAAGTAAAAGGCATTGAACGTTGGTTTCAGGGTATCGATCCCATTATGAAGCTATCGGGAGCTTACGAAACAAGTGACTATACATACGAATTGTCTGAAGACCCGATACAGACTGCGCAAAATCTGAAAGAAGCCTTGCTTAGATGTCCATATGTGCGCGACAATTTTAAAGTTTCGTCGCCCATCAATCTAGATGAGAATACTGGTTTTGTAGAACAATCGGCAGTTGTAAATCTTGAGTCGCTGTCTGCCGGAAAACGTTTCAATTTCGAGATCGTTCTCAATAAAGAGAAAACAGATGACAATGACGCTGAATATGACGAATATAAAAAACGCTTCGATAGCTTTGCGCTGATCAAACTTCCCGATTATGATTCCGTAAACCCCGATACGATAAACGAAGGAGCCGAAGCCTGCGAAATTCAGATAGATATGTATGCCGATACGGGATTGTTTCTGGGGCAGGATGACAGACCCGATGCAGATGATCTGGGATCGTATGTTACCACATTGACGAAAACTTATTTCAATCAACCCGTTTGGTTCGATCTGAATTCTATTCAGACCAAGAAATATAAACCGCCTTTCGGTGCGATAGATAGCGAGAGCGAACTACAGAAAAGCGACGCCGGAGTTTGGTTCGATGCTGCAACCTATTCCGATCGCCGATTCGTAGCCAAACGAGTAACTTCTGCTATGAGCGAAAGCTTTTATTATTCGCCCGTATTGTATACGCTGACGGGCTACGAGCGTAATTTGGATCAGAACGATATCGAAAAATATGTGTACGACATGTCGGCGGCAGTCGCTCCGGATAAATTGGTTCAGCCATTGACGCTGCAACCCGATCTGTCGCATGTGAGAGGACAGATACAGTATTTCAATTTCGTACTGAAAGATCGTGATCACACAAATAATCAGTCCAATCTTGGCCTCGAATACGAGTTGCTAAGCCAATCAGGAGCATTGCTCGATACAGTGACCGATCATCAGCAAGCTGCATCGCAATTGAATGTCGTAAATACTATAGCACTCGATATCGATCGTTTTGCAGATCAGTATGCCAATCTGGGAATAGTACGTGTTCGTTTATGCCGCGATGGTCAGCGAGTTAGCGAACCTCTGACATTGAATATTCAGCCTTCATATCTGTATCGTGTCCACGATTTTGTATTTCTCAATTCGCTGGGCGGATGGTCGTCGTTCAATTTTGGCGATCAGGATCAACTGGATTTCAAAACAACTTCGACTACGTTTTTCCGCAATCAGACACCATCCAGTACGCGATCGAGCAGCATCGAGACGGTTTATTCCAAAGCCGTCGAAGAACGTTTCGTTGTACGTACTCAACCCATAACACTGGCTACGGCCGATTGGCTGAAAGAAATAAGTACTTCGATAGCCGTCTTCGAGCGCAAGAGCCAACGATATGTAGTAGTTGATGAACTGAATGTGAAATATACATCGCAGGATAATTTTGTGCGCCTAGAAATGAAATATCATTATTCAGATAGTTTTAATGCACAATATTAATGCTTTTTAGAGTGTTTAAAAAACACTCTAAAATTTATTGCTAGTCTGATGCAAGATTGTTTAAAATACTTATATTTGTAGGCAAGCAGATAAATAAATTAGTATTAGCAAGCAATGGAAATCAAAAAATAATATATTGAAAAGGTTTGAGACCGGTCATCTGTCTCAAGCCTTTTTTTGTAATTGGAATTTTTTAAACTACACACTTCACTCGGAATATGCCCAAACTATATTCTATCCTGTTTGTCGCAATAGCTTGTCTGATTGGCACGCTTGTCATATCATGTGGTGATGATAATGATGCTGACTCTTCGCTGATGAAAGTAAACGAAATGATCGAACTTCATCCTGCCGAAGCTCTGGAGATACTGAACACAATTGAAGATCCCGAATCGCTGAATAAAGATCTATACATGAAGTATGTCGTTTTCAATTCGCTAGCACAGCTAATGAATGACAAACCAATTCCCGAAGGCAACGAATTGATAGAAGCACGCGCATATTTTCATAAGAAGAAAGATTGGCAGGTTACTGCAATGGCAAACTATCTGATTGGTAGTCGTTTTCAGCAAGATGATAATTATGTGCAGTCGTTGAGATGGTTTTACGAAGCAGCTCATTACGCCGAAAAGAGTGGTTTAGACAAGCTTATGGGAAAAGCTCTATACCGAATCAGTTATGCTTACTTCGAACAAGGCGTATACTCCGAAGCTGCTCGGCAAAGCAAACAAGCTCTTTCCTACTTCGAACATATCCCAAATAGCGAAGATGATATTATGACTTCGCTGAGCATGATAGGATTGTGGCATTACAAGACCAATCAGCTGGATAGCGCTTTGGTGTGGTATAAAGAAGGTTTGGACGTAGCCCTCAGCGTGAACGATACCGCGTCGGAAGCCCGATTCAGAGCGTTTATCGGTACTGTATTAGGTACACAAGGTGAAACCGAAAAAGCCCTTCCTTATTTGGATGAGGCTATAACCGAGGCTAGAACTACCGAAGATTCG
Organism: Dysgonomonas massiliensis; assembly: GCF_900240225.1. Taxonomy (GTDB): domain Bacteria; phylum Bacteroidota; class Bacteroidia; order Bacteroidales; family Dysgonomonadaceae; genus Dysgonomonas; species Dysgonomonas massiliensis. Next base: position 123,558 of record NZ_OEPV01000001.1, read on the forward strand.
TTGTTGGTTTATAAAGGATTTCTCCAAACCTATAATGCTCAAAATAAAGTTAGAGAAGCAACTCCCTATGCCAGGATCTTATCGCGTAGATTATCCGATATGAAAATTAAATCGCGACAGCGCGAAACAATACGCGAATTGTCGCGTTATTACGAGCGGGCAGGCGATTTAGCCTCGGCTCTGATATACCGCAAAGTGGTAGCAGATCTGTATGCAAAGATGGAGCTGGAAAAAAGTGCCGAAGATTTTTTGACCATCAAAGAGGATTACGACCTCTCGCTGAAAAATATGGATATGGAAAATCAGCGTTTGTGGTATCTTACGCTTATCGTTTCCATTCTGTTTGTCAGCTTCATCATAGCTGTGATGTTCTATCTGCGGATGCGTGCAATAGATTTCAAAAACGATGAAAAAGAACGCGAACACAAGTTGTTAGAAGAACGTGTTGAAAACTTCGAATATTTACGATCGATGTATAAAGGTACACTCGTGCGTCTGATGCAGATGGATAAACGTGTGCAGGATATGATAGACGAATCGCAAAAGACAGAAAACGAAGTACCCGTTGTGTATCAGGAAATGCAATCGTTGATAAAAGGTCTGCGCCGAAACTCGGGATATCATTATGTGCGCATTGCCGAAGATTATATCAAGAAACAGCCTAATGGCGAGGATTTTTCGAAAATATTGGATCGATCTAATAAAATTATTTTCATGCTATGTACTCTTCGATACAATCAGAGCGAAATAGCTTCGATTGTAGGAATGACCCGTAAGAGTGTTATGATGCGCCGTTACGATATACGCAACAGCCTGATCAAATTTGGTGTTCCAGAGAAAAAAGCGAATGAAATAATTTTCTTCGATCAAGAAAAGGTAGGAAAGAAGAAAAAAACGAACGATGAACATGAGTAATGATATGCCGATATCAGCTACACAGAAAGCTCTGGTAATAGGTGCTACGGGATTGGTAGGACGCAATCTGGTTGATCTGCTGCTGAAAGATGCTGCATATTCCGAAATCGCAGTTTTTGTGCGCCGATCTACTGGTATCATTCATCCAAAATTGACTGAATACATAGTTGACTTTGATAGTCCTGATGACTGGAGCGACAAATTGCAAGGCGATGTATTGTTCTCGGCAATGGGAACTACCATCAAGCGTGCCGAAAGCCAAGCAGCCCAGTATCGCGTCGATTACGATTATCAGTATAATACAGCCCGATTGGCCGCTGCCAATGGTGTGGCAAACTATGTTCTGGTATCGGCCATGAATGCCAATCCGCGCTCGCCAATCTTCTATTCGCAAATGAAAGGCAAGTTGGAAATCGCTGTTCAGAAGTTACCTTTTCGTACCATTACGCTGATTCGCCCCGGACTGCTGTATGGCGAACGCGATCATTCGCGTTTTGGCGAGGAAATGATGTACACAATTATCAGTGGATTGAATAAGATAGGTTTACTCCGAAAAATGCGGCCTATCCACGGACGCGAGGTTGCGCAAGCCATGATTGTCGCAGCAGCTACAGCCGAAGGAACGAAATCGTACACAGGATACGAATTGTTCGACTTGAGCGCACAATACGGATGTAAATTATAAAAGTCTAGTGATTTTTAAAAACAAAACCTATGCGAACCATCACATCGAGGGTGCTGGATAGTTTTCCTTTGTGAATCTCTACTTCTTCTGTGTAATTTTCCCTATCATCTTCGTTTTTCCACCATGTCTCTTTGCGAAGTTTTAATCCGGATCTCTTGAGCGTTTGTTGATAATTGATACCCGCCCCAATGAAAAATTTGTCCTTGAGAAGATAATAATTGATATTCACTCCGGCATTTAGATATGGTACGTACGAATAACTATCTTCAAAGCTAATTCTATTCTCGTATATCTGATAACTTCCCTTTTCTTTAGCCGTGAAATAATAATCATCCTGCGCGAATAACAATACACCGACACCCATACGAGGTTCTACCGACCATCGCTTGAATTTAAACCGATAAGCCATACCAATGCCAACCCCAGCCATATCACTGTCGAAATCCTTGTAAAGACTCTTTATATAAAACAGTTCAGGATTGTATCCTCCAACTATCGTTGCAGTTTCCAATAGGGAATTGTTATCGGCTTTCCTATTGTCCGTTGCATACGAAAGATCGAGTAGAATTCTCCAGCCTTTCATCAGAGGTATGTTTAGTGATGAGCTGAACAGCAAATAGTTCTCATTTTCGGAAAAACCTTTGTATTTGCCCGAATAAGGGTTGATCATCTGCATTCTACTCCCAAAACTAAAGTCTATTTCCGTTTTTTCTCTTTTCGTATGTTGGGCAAAGCTGCTGAAACTTAATGCAAACCAGATGCAAAGTGTTGTAAGGATTGATATACTTGTTTTCATAGGTCAGATTTGTATTAATAGAGATCAACCTCTAATGTGGTAGCTTCTAAAACTTCATCCTCAAGATTATAGCACACCCTAAATTGATATTTACCCGGATTTTCGGGCTGGGTTGTCATTACCAGATAATCAATTGCTATATCGGACTCATCTATTCGTCCCGTTGGCAAAATTCCCCTGACAAATAATTTTGCAATATCGCTTCCTGCTGGATAGTCTGCATTGAAATCGCGATTACAGAATACTTCGATTGATACAAATTTTTGATTCTTGTGAGATTCTTCGAGTGTCTTTAGTCTCGTATCTTGACTTACACCCTCAGTTTTAGGATTGTCGCTAACCATGTAAAGTAGAGCGATTGCGTAGGCTTTCATGCTGATAGATGTATTACTCTCAACGGGTTCTGCACCCGACATATCTATGTTTTGGACCTCTATCTGATGTAGATAGACTGGTTTTGTTCGCCAATTATAATCCTCGCCCGGACATGAAGTCATGCCCAACAGTAAGGCTATGGCTATGGCGATCTGAGTAAATCTTGTTTTCATATCGTGTTTTGTATTAGATGGTATTTAGGCTTTTATATAGTAATAAGATGCAAAAGGTCTCTGTATTGCTGCAAATATAGGTATATTTTTATACAAAAAGTTAAAATCCGAAACATTGGCAATTGTCTGATATTTTTTGTAAATTTGAGATGAACCCCAAAAAGTAGACGACATGGAGGAAAAATTAGTAACGCTAGCTACACATACAAATAAAAAGGCTCTGATTCTGAAAGATCTTCTCGAAAGACATAACATTCAAGTAACTATAGATACACTGGATGGTAAAGATCCGTCCGAAATAGCGACAAGCGTGCGTGTTCGTGTGCGCGAAGCCGATCTGTCGAAAGCTTTGATGCTGGTCGAAAGCGAACGCCTTTTCAGTTACGATGACGAAAATACCTATTTGGTAGATGATGGTCATCCGAGGATATTGGTTCCGGTCGATTTTTCCGACTATTCACTCAATGCCTGTCGTATAGCTTTCGGAGTAGCCAAAGAACACAATGCCAAGGTCAAAATTCTGAATGTGTTTTACAATCCTTACTATCCTATGGCATTGCCATTGGCCGAGACATTCTACAAGACCGAGGAAGAAGATCGCAAGTCGCGCGATATACTGAGCCGAGTTCAGGATCAGATGAAAAACCTGTTGTCAGCTATCGATAAAGAAACAGCCGAAGGAAAAATTCCATCGGTCAATTACTCATATTCGTTGCGCGAAGGAACAGCCGACGAAGAAATTGCCGAATACTGTAAATCGTATAAGCCGCATCTGATAGTGATGGGTACAAAGGGTAGCGACCACAACGAGGTAAATGCTTTGGGTAGTGTTACGGCAAACGTGATAGACATGACGGATATACCCGTACTGACCATCCCGAAATATACGGAATATACCGAAGCGGCTAACATGAAGCATGTTGTTTTCTGTACTAATTTCAGTCAGCGCGATCTGATTACATTTGATCTGCTTATTAATTTTATCAATGGCAAGAAACGCAGTCCGAAGATAACTTTACTCCATTTCGATCAGAAAAGAAAAGAACGCGTGTTGGGCGAAGAAAAATTAGCCAAAATAAGAGAATATTTCGATACGCGGTATCCTACTTTCGATATCTCGGTGAAAATGATCAATACCGAAGATATGTTCGAAAGTATGTCTCGTTTTATAGAAGACGAAGATGTAAATCTGGTAGCCATAAATTCAAGCCGTCGCAACTTATTTGTGCGAATATTTGTACCTAGTGTTTCTCGGAAAATTCTGGCTCGGAGCAAAGCACCGATGCTGGTATTGCGCGCGTCCAAATGAGGTTAATCATAGGGAAACGATTGTATAGATAAGGTTTAAATGCAGATTCAAAGATGAATAAAATATATATAATTGTTTTTATATGCTGTCTTGTACTGTCGTCTTGTGGATGTGGCCCTACATTCTTGTACAATTGGCGTCCCAAGCCATGGATACATCCTCATGTTGCAGATACTCACACGGGGTTAGATACTTTGTTGAATATTGACGGATACTATGTGTCGTTAATAACAGACACATTGCGTAGTAAAGAAAGTTCGACCTCAGATACTGATTTAGATTCAAGTGCTCTTGTATTGAAACAAAGGTACCATTCTGTATTATTTTATGATAACGGACTTTGTTCTTCATTGAATACCAGAGAAGCTTTTTCTGATGCTACTGTAATGAAATCAACTTTAGATACACTGTATAGTAATCAAAGCTTTGAAAATGTTTATTATAAAGAGTATAATACTTCTTGGGGTACTTATGAGGTTCATAACGATACAATAAAAGCCTATTTTATAGAAAACCTTTTAGGTTGTGATGGGACTCGTAAAAATATAGTGGCGAACACTTATTTAATATCAGACGATAGAAAATTGAAGCAAATCTATGCTTCTAACTCGAACAAATTTTATGGTTATACAAAAACTCTTGATATACCATATGCTACATTTTATTCGATAGCGAATAAGAGAGATAGCACTGAATGCCCATATCTGATAAAGAAATGGTTTTATAAAAAAGACAAAGTCAAATGATATAACTTGGGTTTGATATAATATCTTTGTGGGCTGAAACAGACAATGAAAATTCAATCTTTTTTGAAAAAATAAGCATATGAGTCAAAAACTTACGTTTTATATAGTTCGTCACGGAAAAACATTGATGAACACATTAGATCGTGTACAAGGATGGTGCGATTCGCCCCTTACACGCGAAGGAATAGAGATGGCACGTCATCTGGGATACGGATTTGGCGACGATGTACGTTTCCGTTCGGCATATTGCAGCGATTTGCGTCGTACGCGTCAGACTGCTCAGCTGATATTGGGATCGAAAGGACAATCGGATATCGGTATCGAAGAATTTGCAGGTTTTCGCGAAGTGTGCTTCGGCAGCAGCGAGTCGTCTTACAACAAAGAAATGTGGGGACGAGCAGCTAAAGAGTTGGGCTATGAAAACTTACCCGACATGTTTGCCGATGTTTTGGTACAGAAACGTTCGTATGTCGAGATATTGAAAGTAATAAAGAGCTTCGATACGCTGGATATGGCTGAAGATTTCACGCAAGTAGAGGCTCGTACACAAGAACAATTGCACGAGATTGCACGCCGCGAGATTCAGAAAGGTTCGGGAAATATTCTGGTCGTAGCTCACGGAATGTGCATGATCTGTATGCTTTACAATATGGGTGGTAAAGAGCTGATGGGAGAGGGCATAGAAAATGCTTCGGTCTGTAAAGTTGAATACGAGGATGGCAAATTTACGGTACAATCGATGTTCGATCTGTCGTATCTGAACAAAGGTCGCGAGTTGGCTTTGCAAACGGCAGAAGTCCAGCTTTAATCTTTTAGCAACTTATCCAGAAAATCGTCGAACTGTTTACCAAAGTCTGAAACTACATTTGTTCCGATGAGGAACTCATCGTTTCCGGCTATGGTCAGCAGTTCTTCTATTACCTCCAGATTCTGGTCGGCAAAACATACCGAAAAAGGGTAATACTTCTCGAGCGAAGCAAAAGTATCTTCGCTATCCAGTTGACTGACTACTCCCAGCAGTATGGGCGAAATATCTTCGTCTGTCATATCAGTCGAATCTTTCCATTCTTCGAGAATCGTCTCGGCTATTTTACCCTCTTCGTCGTCATAAACACTTAACACACCACAATCCGTATCAACGGTGATGAATATATCGGTCAGCGAGCTGCCTTGATAATCGGTTGCAAGCTGTGCAATGGCCGATTCTATCGTGTCTTTTATCTGTTCGCGCGTTCTGTCGGAAGTCATATCTATTTTGTTTTTTTGTAGTGTGTATCAATTTCTGTAAATATAGTTTTTTTCTGAATCCTCTTTATGGAAAACGACTCTTATTTTCGTCTATATTGTAGATGAAAATTCGGAATACTATGAAAAAGTGCTATTTGTTATTTTTTTTATCAGCTATATGTGCTTGTATATCTGCGCAAATGAAGCAGGAAATCAAGATTGATTTTTCTGAGCAGGTTTACGTAGAATCTAAAAACTATAAACCTGAATTCAATCTCGCAGATTCTAAAGATTCTACAGAACAATGTGAATGGTCTCTGGAAAGAGGTATATTTATTCATCCACCTTTACCTAACTACCCAGGCGGAGAAGAGGCCATGTATCGATTTATAAGCAGTAATCTGCAATATCCTGAAGAATGTTTAAAAGATAGTCTCGAAGGTCGTGTAATAATTCGTTTACTGATCGATAAAGATGGACAAATAATGTGTGCGAAAGCTTTGCGCTCATTTCATCCAGCGGCTGAATCAGAAGCTATACGAGTAATAATGGCTATGCCCGATTGGGTACCTCCTCAAGGGGAATATCGAGATAGATCGGAATTCACTTTACCCATAGTCTTCAAATTGAAAAAGGATAAAAAAGGTGGTCTTTCAAAATAGTAAATATTGATACGTATGAAAAAGCTTATTTTACTGTCCATGCTATCTGTTTTATGTACTTGTGCTAATGCACAATTACTTTCAGTGTTTGAAGAACCATTGATGATGGCCGAGAAAATGCCGTCTTTCCCTGATGGAGACTCGTTGATGTGGAAATTTATTGACGAACGAATTTTTTATCCTTGGGCAGGCGACTCTATCAAAGGACGGGTAATCGTGCGTTTTGTGGTGCATCCTTCTGGCGATATCAATGATGTCGTAATATTGCGAGGGCTCCAACCTATAGCAGATAGTATTGCTGTCAGCATTGTGCGGCAAATGCCACGATGGATTCCGGGGGAACAAAAAGGAAAGATTGTTCCAGTGTATTTTATACTTCCTATTACATTTAATCCGGCGAAGATCCCTTCCGAAAAGAAACCGTCGTTTAACTGTACAATGGCTCGTTTTCCGAATGGTAATAAAGCTATGTATGAGTTTATTGCCGAAAATTTGGAATATCCTTATTCGGAAACTAGTGCTTCTGGAAAAATTGTAGTTAAATTTATTGTCGATGTCAATGGCAAAGTTTGGAATCCATTCATTTGGCAGTCTTTAGATCCGGCATTGGATGCCGAAGTTCTACGGGTTGTCAGCTTGATGCCCGATTGGATTGTACCGAAAACGAATACGGGTTGTTATCTCTTCACTCTACCAATTGTATTAAGACTTGAATAAATATAATATTATGAAAAAACTAGTATTATTGTTCATACTTTTGGCTGGCTTCCTGACGATCTGGGGACAATCAGCAGACGAAAACAAAGAAGATGTTTTTATATCCGATCCTACAATTATGCCCGCTTATCCGGGCGGCGAATCGGAAATGTATAAATTTATCAACGAACGTCTTTTTTATCCTTGGGCAGGCGACTCTGTCAAAGGACGGGTAATTGTCCGCTTTCGTGTCGATACGCTTGGCGATTTGCGTGACGTCGTGGTCTTACGTGGTATCAATCCCATAGCCGATAGTATTTCGGTAAGTATTGTGCGGCAAATGCCACGATGGAGCATAGGCACACGATACGGAAAACCATTGGATATTCTTTTTACACTTCCAATCGTTTTTGATCCGGTAAAAATACCTGCTGAAAAGAAAAAATCGCAGAGTGAAGTACTACCAGATTTCCCGGGTGGTCCTGCGGCGATGTATCAATATATTCGAAGAAAACTGAAAATTCCACATTCTGGATATCTTCAAACCGGACGAGTATTGGTCCGATTCATCGTAGATTCGGAAGGTAAAATATGGCATCCTCACATAGTTCATTCGACTGCTCCCGCTTTCGATGCCGATGCTTTGCAGATTATTGGTTCGATGCCCGACTGGATAGTTCCCGAAGGCGATGTCGGATGTTACCTATATGCAGTGCCAGTAATTATAAATCATCATTGAACGATGGGTGAAAATGGCTGAAATAGGGCGATTTTCATTTATTCAGCATTTAATTTTCCGAAATAGATAAAAAATCGATATACTTGTATTAGAATCCAAGATACTCATGATAAAACGCAAACTAGTATGAAACAGTACTTCCTATTATTTATGTTATCTGTCTATTGTGCCGGTGTATTTGCACAGCTGAATAATGAAGATGATATGTCATCCGTAGAAGTCGATAAAATGCCCTTTTTTCTAGGTGGCGAGGATGAAATGAATCGCTTTATCGGCGAACGTCTTTTTTATCCTTGGAAAGGCGATTCTATCCGAGGACAAGTGACTTGTCGTTTTGTAGTGACCAAGTTTGGCGATATCGAAGATATTGAAGTAATTGAAAGTCTCAATCTATTGGCCGATAGTATAACCGTGAATATATTGCGCGATATGCCACGCTGGATAGCTGCAACAAAGAATGGTGTTCCCGTATCAGCCCCGATGGAGTTGTCTGTTAAGTTTGATCCCGAAAGAATACCAGCTGACAGAAAATTGTCGAAAACGGCTATTAAGCCAAGCTTTCCAGGAGGTACTAGAGCTTTGAGCAATTATATACTGAGAAATTTAGATTCACTAGATATCTTGCCGCAAGATGATTTTGCATCACGTATTATGCTAAAATTTATAATCGATTCGGAAGGTAAAATCTATCATCCGCATATTCTAAAATCTTTCGATCCGATCTTAGAAGCCAAAGTCCTAGAGATTGTACGCCAAATGCCCAAGTGGATAGTTCCCGAAGGTGATAGAGGTTGTTATTTGTATACACTACCCATCAGTATCAGATTGCAATAAGCCCGAAAACCTGATCAATATCTTTCGAGAACTTATCTTCCGACTCAAGAATTTCTTTGCGATACGCAGCATATTGGCTGATGTGTGAGTCGTAATCGTTCATCATCGATTCGATAGTAGATATGATGGCAGGAATATTCTCTACTTTATCCTGAAATTTATATGCCGGACTGATATTTACGTCCTCGAAAGCGGCAGAACCTTTTTGACCCGTGATGACGCAGCATTGCATCAATGCAGCTTCGCGCGGAATGCGGTCTTTGCCCGGATGATCGCCAAAATCGATATATACTTTAGCTCGAGCCAGCAGGTCTTTCACTTGCTCAGGAGTCATGTTCTGTATGGCTACCCATCGCAGTTGAGGTGATCGCGTGATGATTTCTTTGGTAAAAGCATAGCCTTTCAGCGGATTGTAGGCAACTATATTCTCTTTATTCGACACATCTACCAACTCGGCATCGGTGATGAACACATTGTTGATATAGTCCGAAAGATACAGCGAATCAATTCCCGCTTTGCTCAGATGATCCTTTGCATATAGCGACTGAACCAGATGATATGCAAATCGTTGTTTGAGTGCCTTGTTGAGGCAATATTTCTGTACCGCACCGAATTTCAGTAAGCGGAAAATAATATTGTAGGGTAGAAACGTAAACTGACTTTTCAGGAAAGTAGGGTAGAAGTTGTCGACACTCAGCCACCAGATGCATTTGCGTATGCGGCGAAGTTCGAAATATACCGTAACCAATCCTTCGGGAAAGATGATCAGGTTATTCTCATTGTCATCAATCTCGGTCGCGTATTTCGTTCCGTACTTCACAAAATTAGGATGTACCGGATTCTCTGTCTGAGGCACATAATACATCCGGGCATCTACACCTTTACGAGTAAGATGATGCGCCAGCTGATGCATCAGTTCGGGGCCGCCCGAGGCTCTGGCCGATGGGCATACCAGATACACGATCGAAGTATCGGTCAGTTTTATCATTTTCTGTCTTTATTCAAAGTTTTCGACTACTTCTAAGGCTTCGGCTATCACATGATCCATATCCATGTATTTGTAGGTAGCCAATCGTCCGAGGAATGTGAAGTAGTTAAGCCTTTTCACTTCTTTCTGATATTTTTCCAGGCGTTTCATGTCTTTATCCAATCGAATCGGATAATAAGGAACATCGTCTTCGGTTGTTTCTTTGCTGAATTCTTTCATATACACGGTCTTCTCGTGTTCTTCCCACGGTGCAAAGTGTTTGTGCTCGTGGATACGCGTATATGGCACGGTCACATCGGCATAGTTGATTACGGCATTTCCTTGGAAATCGCCATCGGCTTCGTATCGTTCGAAGTAAACCGTGCGATAGCCCAAAGGTCCATATTTGTAACCGAAGAATTCGTCGATAGGTCCGGTATAGAATACATGATCGAAAGAAGTGGTATCGAAATGGTCATCGAATTTAGTATCGACTTTCACTTCTATATTAGGCGAATCCAGCATCTTTTCGAAGATGGCTGTGTATCCGTCTTTGGGTATCCCCTGATAAGGGTGCATGTAATAGTTATCGTTGTAATTGAAGCGCACGGGTAATCGTTTTAGGATAGATGCCGGTAGTTCGCGCGGCTCCAATCCCCATTGCTTTTTGGTGTATCCGTAGAAAAATGCTTTATACAGATCAGGTCCGATAAACTTGATAGCTTGCTCTTCGAAGTTGCGCGGTTCTAAGATATCTTTATCCGAAATACTTTCGATAAATTCGCGTGCTTCGGCCGGCGAAAGCGCTTTGCCGTAAAACTGATTGATCGTATGCAGGTTGATAGGCAGAGAATATACTTTGCCTTCGTAGATTGTTTTCACACGATTGGTGAAAGGCATCATTTCGCAAAACTGGCAGATATAATCCCATACTTTTTGTATGTCGGTATTGAAAATATGTGGTCCATAGGTGTGTACCATTACTCCGGTTGCTGCATCGCGCTCCGAATGACAATTGCCTCCTATGTGTGGGCGCTCGTCTACTACAAGTACTTTGCAATTACCTCTGGCAGCCAATCGTTCGGCCACTACTGCTCCGGCGAATCCCGCTCCTACAACTAAATATTTTTTCATGCGCTGTTCTGTAATAATAATCAAATATAAGGATTGTATTTGAATTTGTGCTTTAAAGCAGCAAAAAACTGGTGGAATAGCTAAGCTGTGGTTTTGTGCAGTGCAAATATTTTTTAAAACAGTCCGTCGAATATATCCAGTATGTCATCAACAACGCTATACTTGGCTCCCGTAGGATCTTCGCCCGATATGGTAATGAGTCGTTCGTTTGTAGCAGATTCTGCATCCGCATAATAGATATAGAAAGGAGTATATCGGCGGATAGGATAGAACGCATTTTCATTATCTAATTCATTGACGATATCTTCCAAACGGGCATATATCGTGTGTCTGTCTAGATCGGCTGTATCCTCCCAAGGAGAAATCTCATGTGTTAAAATCGTAATTTCTTCATCGGTCTCCTGATCTATCCGATAGATACAAATCTCATCCTGAGATTCATTGAAGCTGATGTACAGAGCCGCAAGTATCAATCCTTCGTAATTGTCGTCGATCTGTTGTACGGCTTTCACGATCGAACGTTTGATGTCTTGTCGGGTATCTGTTGTTGGCATATTGTAAGCAATTTAAGCGAATATAGTGTGTTTTCCGCCGAAATAAAAGATTTTAATGTGTTAAAGATACTTTTTATGTGTTTTAGAACATCTGTTTTTTATTTGATCGCTCGTCGATTTATCGTATTTTAGATAAAATATCCAAAGTTTAACAATCTTAAGTTTACGACTATGAAGAAATTTTTTAATCTTTTTATCCTTCTATTGATAACCGTAATAATGGTAGGGGGTAATGGTGTGTGCGTAATAGACTCGCCTATAACACATAATGGAGATGTTGAAGCCGAAAAAGTTATTGTTACTGAAAGCTATATACTTTCCCAAGATTGGCTAGGCCCTCCTCAAATAGATAATAGATCAACATCTTTACCTACTTACTTGAAATATGGTGAAACTTATAATATAGAAACCCCTCAAATTAATGGTAATCCAACAAGTGTAAGATGGTTTAAGGAAACAGCATCGGATTATAATGGACTTTATGATTTGCAGGATATGGGCATGAATGGTTGTGTTATTACTGCAAGATCTGTTGGTGCAATTTGCGTGATATTAGAAGCTAGTAATTCTTATGGTACCACTCAAGCAAAATATCTTTTTTACATTAAAAAAGATGGAGTACCTGGTGGAAGCACAGGTGGTGGTGACGGAGGATCCGGTGGTGGGAATTCCGAAAGAAAAGATAGACCAGATGGTCCAGAAAGTAGGTAAGGTATGAATATGGTATAGGTGAAAATTTTATAGATAAACCGAGTTCATTTTAATAACAGATAAAAAACTCCCGATGCGTAGCTGCTCGGGAGTTTTCTTGTATGTATAGCTATAATTATTTTTTGAGTTCTTTGTAGCTGATTTTGTAGTTTAGTGTTTCTACTATTTTTGAGGTTGCTACATCAAATTCTTCTTGTTTTCTTTCGATAGGATATTCTTTTCCATTTCCTAAATCTTCAAATTTAGAAGTATAAGTAGTTTTGTATCTTGCACTTTCGCCTTCAAAAACAATCCTTTCTATTTCATGATATTGAGGATAGTAGTATTCTAAGTAGGCAAAAAACCATTGTGGCATGTTGACATCAGTTACAAAGCCATTCTTCTTTTCATAGCTTGTAATTGTATATTCATTCGAACCAGACTCTCGTACTGTAGCCGTGAGTTTTTTATCATCATATGTGATTGTAATAGTTTCGGCTATTTCATCATTCAGATAAGTTTCTTTTTTAATCAATCGATCCTTATCGTCTAATGTAAGAACTTCTCGATGTTTACTTCCTGAATGAGTAGATATTATTTCTACCTTTTTATCAGAATATGTAAACTGTCCGGTATATCCTCTATAATCGTGTTCGTTGCTTTCGTAGCTAATTAATTTACCATCAGTGTCGTATTTGTAATTAGAGTATCTGTCTGGATTTTTGTCGCTTTCAGATGGATTTATAATTTTTGTAATCCTAGCTTGATCATCGTATTCTGTTTTAAATGATACGACAAATTGCTTGTTCTCACCCCAGTCTCCCTCTATCTGACTGTAAAGATATAATGTATTATTTTCGGGGTTAGTTGGTTTTGGATCAGTACCATCGTTGTCGTCATCGCTACAAGCTGCCAGACCCAGAGTTAAAATACATGTAAGTAAAATGTAAAATAATTTGTTTAATCTCATGATTTACGTGTTAAGTTAATGAATATGTGTTTTTTTAATGTGTGTTAAAAAATTAGATTGACAAATATATACTTATTTAGTTATAAAACAAAAAAACTCCCGAAACATTGCAGCTCGGGAGTTTTCTATAATATCGAGTGTATCCTTTTGGATTAATATCCGCGGATAGCTTTGATTCCTGGAAGTACTTTTCCTTCGATGAACTCAAGCAATGCACCACCACCTGTCGATACGTAAGATACCTGATCGGCAAGTTTGAATTTGTTGACAGCTGCAACAGAGTCACCACCACCTACTAGTGAGAATGCTCCGTTTTTAGTTGCTGCGGCAATTGCTTTAGCTACAGTTTCGGTTCCGTGAGCGAAGTTGTCGAATTCGAATACGCCTACAGGACCATTCCAAAGGATAGTTTTTGAAGCCATGATAACATCCGAGAATTCTTTCTCGCCTTTAGGACCTATATCGAAACCTGACCATCCGTCAGCAATGTTGTTAGCATCAGCATATTCCGATTTAGCGTCGTTGCTGAACGAATCACCTACTTTAGCATCAGATGCCAATACTAGGTTTACGTTGTTAGCTTTGGCTTTAGCCATGATTTCTTTAGCCAAGTCTAGTTTGTCGTCTTCGCAAAGCGAGTTACCGATTTTACCGCCTTTAGCTTTTTCGAATGTAAATGCCATACCACCGCCGATGATTAGGTTGTCTACCTTAGTCAATAGGTTTTCGATGATATCGATTTTAGAAGAAACTTTCGATCCACCGATGATTGCTGTGAACGGACGAGTTGTTTCTTTGATTGTTTTTTCAACAGCGTCGATTTCTTTTTGCATCAAGAATCCGAACATTTTGTGATCAGCATCGAAGTGATCAGCGATCAATGCAGTAGAAGCGTGAGCACGGTGTGCTGTTCCGAATGCATCGTTAACATATACGTCAGCATAAGAAGCCAATTTTTCGGTAAATCCTTTTTGGCTTTCTTTTACAGCTTTCTTGGCAGCAGCTTTTTCTTCATCGCTTGCATCTTCAGCCAAACCGCGTGGTTTGCCTTCTTCTTCAGCATAGAAACGTAGGTTTTCTAGCAAAAGAGCTTCTCCCGGTTGTAGAGCAGCAGCTTTCATACCGGCTTCTTCGCCTACGCAGTCGTTGGCGAATTGTACGTCAACGCCTAGTAGTTTAGATACGTGAGCAAGGATGTGTTTCAACGAATATTTTTCTTCAACTCCTTTCGGACGGCCCAAGTGCGATGCAATGATTGCGCTACCACCATCAGCAAGAATTTTTTTCAGTGTAGGTAGTGCAGCACGAATACGTGTATCGTCTGTGATGTTGAACTGAGCGTCAAGAGGAACGTTGAAGTCTACTCTGACAAATGCTTTTTTATCAGCAAAATTAAATTTGTCAATTGTAATCATAATCGAATATAAGTTTTTAATATATTGGTTTTCAGTTAAAAGCAAATTTGTTTTTTCGTTGTCGAAAATACGTTACAAATATACAAAATGATTTTGTTTTGCACATAAAAGATTCTAAGTGTTTATACTAACGTTCATATATTTTAAGGTAAGCCTAATAGTAAAAGCGAGGGCCTTTAACTATTATTTTACTAAAATCTTGATTTTGTGATATTTTTTGAGTTTGAGCTGAATATCGCTATTCGATTTACACTCTTTATAGGATTGGTAGAATTCGGGATCAACAAATATTTTCTTCAATCTTGGAGTATTCTTTATATATAGATGTTTCAATTTTAGATTGTTTGATATGTCCAGTTCTGTTAACGGATTTTTGCTGCAAGACAAATATCGAAGTTTTTTATTATTCGAAAGGTTAATACTTCGTAATTGATTTGTGGAACAATTCAGATCTTCCAAATTTTTAGCTTCGGTTAGGTCAAGCGTAGTCAGTCTATTGCTCCCACATTCTATTTCGCTCAGATTGGGTACACCTGATAGGTTTAGCTCATTTAGTTTATTAATTGAGCATATTAGTTGTTTCAGTTGAGGACAATTGGTGACAGTGAGTTCTCTTAATTGACATATATTAACTACCAGTTTTGTGAGATGGGGTAAGTCAGTGACGACTATTTTATTGAGTGGGTTTTCGTAGCAAAATATACTTTCTAGTTGCTTGTTGTATGTAAAATCGAGCTCTTTAATGAGGTTCTTATCGCTGCTGAAGCGCCTTAATTCCTTGTTATGAGAAAGGTCTAGTTTAGTTAATCGATTTTCGCCGCAGACGAGGTATTCTAAAGTCGGATTTTTTGATAAATCGATATCAGCTATTTTATTTGTACTGAAATATAGTAAAATTAAAGCTTTATTACTACTTGTGTTTAAGTTATCTAATTGATTGGAAGAACAGTCTAGAGTACTGAGACTTTCATTTTTTGATATATCTAAATTATTCAGCTTATTATTGTTGCATTTCAGTTGATTGAGTCTGAGTAATGATGATAAATCCAATTCCGATAATTGGTTGTGAGCGCATTCTAGCCAGTATAACATTTCAAGATTTTGTAGTTTCAGAATTCTCAGCCGATTATTGTTACAGCGCAATTCGTTAATGTATCTATTGTTATTGATATTCAACTCAGTCAGATTATTATTACTGCAATCAATTTTTATTATAAATTCATTGTGCGATAAGTCTAGTTGCGCAAGCTTATTATTATCGCATTTCAGTCTTCTCAAATTACCGTTTTGCGAGAGATCTAACTCTGTGAGTCGATTATTTGAACAATAGATATAGTCGATAAATCTTTGTTTGGGAAGCTCTAGCTGAGTCAGTCTGTTATTGGAGCATTCAATGTTGCTTAATGCCATGTTTTTCGAAAGATCCAACTGCTCAATCAAATTATTTTCACAGTCTATACGATGTAATCGCAGAAAGTATTCGATGCCTTTGAGTGATATTATACCCTTGTTATTTATTTTTATATCTGTGACATCATAAGCCTCTTTTTCAGATAATATACCATCTTCGTTTATGTCATATTGTTTACAATGTTTGACAAAGTTGTGGTCATCCATCACAGCAAATATATTGAAAGTCGTATCGGCCGGATTATGGCCCTTGTACTTATCGTTTCGGATGGCAAGTATATGACTTCCTGATAGATCGGCATCCACCCAGTATTTTTCGGATTGTGCTGATGTCGTTATACTTGTGAATGCGAGTATAGTCAGTATGAATATTTTGTAGTTCATGTGCTTGTCGTTTGATTCAAAGATAAGTATTATTCTGAAAAATACTTACAAGATACGACTGACCTCCTGAGGTCGACCGAATTGTATTTAAAATATGAAAATCGTAAAATTATTTTTTTGAGAATAATGGCTTTGCTTGAAAATAAATTTTATTAACACAATTTTCTTGCTGATTATTTTGGTCACTTTGTACTTTTGTAGGCTCAAAAAAAGAACCCAAAGAAAAGAGTATTTTATGCGAAAATTAATTTTATCTATATTTCTATTACTTTCATTACTATCCTTCAATTCTTGCGAAAGCGTGGCACAAGCTGTCGTTGATACAGTCTTAGGCAGAGAAAAATGTGGCTCTCCGGGTTGTAATCGTGATGCGTCGTCGGGTAGTTATTATTGTATGATGCACAGCCAGCCGGGAGGTTATGAGGTCCCTCAAGATTTGGGCAAAAAGACCAATGAGTCTATCAACAAACAGCTGAAAGAATTTAGAGAAAGCGAGAAGAAGTTGAATCAAACGCAAGCTAGCACTTCAAATTAATAGCTGTTTCAGTATATAAATAAAGGATTGGTATTAACGCCAATCCTTTATTTTTTCATTATTTACGTTACAGCATCAAATCCTTCAAATCGGAATCAAGATCAGTGAACCGAAACTCGTAATCAGCCTCGATTATTTTTTTTCGGAGTGAGATATTGTTCCCTGAAGGCACTGCTGTAGGAGAAAGACTTTTTATGGCTTTGATACTATTGGAGCAAAACTCTATAAGTGTATAAATTGCAAAATAAGGTGCCTATTTTGCAGCGCATTTGGTAAATGCTATGGTATTAAGGTAGTTGTGTCTGATTTGGTAGATGATGCATTTCCTCTTTTTATGAAAATAAAGGCATATAATTACAACAATACTTGTTTTAAATCAAATACCTTTGCCTATAAGTCATTCAGACAGGCCCATTTTGAAAATTATTATTGCATTTATATTTTTCAATTTAGGATAACACTCGAACACAAAATATTTTGATCTAGAAGACAAACTTTTTTTATTATGAATAGAACTATTCCCTATATCTTTCTAGTAATTGTTTTTTCAATATATGCACAAACATTGTTTTCTCAAATTGAAAATAAATCAGATAGCCTATCGTTGAGCCTAAAAGGACTTAATAAAAAAGAAAGACTTAAGACTTTGGCAAAGAATGCTAGTGCTGAAAATCTATTTAGCATAGAGATGTTAGAAAAGGAAGCCGAAAGCCAGAATGATAATTTACGACTAGCCCAAGCTTATTATTTGAAACGGGTATATTATGATTTCATAGACGGGACGAACGATTCTTTATCTAATTATTATGAACAACAAGCTTCAGCTCAGCTAAATATTTTGCAACATCAGCTCGATAAATTGGACCGGGATGAACTCCGGGAATACAATGATGTAAAGACAAATATTATGTATGGAATAGTGGCATCGTACCTTGCCAATAATAAATCTGAATTAGCATTGACATATGTCTATAGAATGTTAGAAACGGCAGAATATGATGAAGCTAGCTCAACGGAATATAATATATATGCATTACTGGGTGTTTGCTATACATATGCTCGAAAATCGAAAGAGGCATTTGATAGTTTTAAGAAGGGATACGAACTGTATATGAAAAATGCAAAGACAAATGATTCTTACGATTTTTATCGCTTTTTGGAAGGTATGTCATATGCTTGTTTGAAACAGAAGGATTATGAACAAGTATTGATATTGAACGATAGTCTCGAGAATATGCTCGTCAGAAGGTACGAGCGCACCAGTAGTGAGCAATACCCATATTACATTGCGAAGTTCTCTAGTAGGTATAACTCAGCTTATGCTTTTCTCGGCTTAAAAGATTTATCAAAAGCTCGTAAAATGCTGAATGAGGCTAGGGATTATGCATTGTCTGAATTAAAAAGTACACCATTCTTAGGCAGTTATTACGAGATTGAGACTCGATACTATCTTGCGGCAAAGAATTATGATAGAGCAAGAGAATTTATGAACTTATTTATTAGTTGGTCAAGTCAAAAATCGAAGTTTCAGAATCCTTTTCAGTCAGTAGAAATGAATTTGCTTAAGGCTGAAGTTTTAAATGAATCAGGTAGTTCTAAAGAAGCATACAAACTTCTATCTGAATTGTATCAGTTAAAGGATTCACTTACAGCTACAAATTTCTCGGAACAAGTCGCTGAAATTCAAACAATATACAAGGTTGATAAGCTAGAGTATGAAGCTGAGCAAAACAAATTGAAGATGCAAGCATTTTTCTATGTCCTTATAGGCTCGGTGTTGGTTTCGTTATTATTGATATACATCGTTTATGCATCACTTAAAAACGGAAAAATATTAAAAAAGAAAAATAAAAGATTGCTCCAACAATATTCAGAAATTGAAAGTCGAAATAAGATCATACAAAATCTGGAACTTGAAAGGCACAGTGATATTGAATCTGGTAAGATAGGGTTAGATCCATATCAAGAACTAGTATTAAAATTAGATTTGTATCTAGTAGATACTCAAGAGTATCGGAAGCCAAAACTTACAAGAGAAGAACTGGCTTTAGCAATAGGAACAAACAGGCAATACTTAATTGAAGCAATAAAGACTGTAACGGGAAAAACTTTCAACGAATATATATATACATTTCGTCTAAAGTATGCTTATGATTTAATAGTCAATGAGCGTTATAAGCCTATTATAGAAGTTTGTCTTGAAGCAGGATTTCAGACTAAGGGAACCTTTAACAGAGAATTTAAGGAGGCATTTGGATTGACGCCTAGCGAATTGAGAAATGCCACAACCTAGAAGTCTTAAGAGGTATCTATTCACTTATATAAAAAAGGATTGGCAATACTGCCAATCCTTTTTTCATTCATTATCTATGTTACAGCATCAAATCCTTCAGAGTGGAATGGATATCAAGGGATTGGAACTTGTAAACTACCTTGGTTAATTGATTATTTCAGTTGGCTGGCATCGATATATTCGAGAACAGCTTGTTTTACTTCAGCTTTTTTCGTTTCATCTTTTATCCACTTATAGATCGGTTCTAGTCTTCTGATCATTGCTAAGCCGTAAAGATCGTCATTATTGATGTCGTCAGCCGATTTATTCCATTCCGACTGCTTTGATTTCGGAAAACCTTTATCGAGATTGAAGAATCCCTTTGGTACAATATCGGGATCGCCTCCGACGGAATTAAGACAAAGGACAGGATTTATATTTGCTTTCAGAAGTTCTTCTGCATTTTCGGGCATACCGCTCCAATGGAGGAATCCACTTTCAGTTTCTCCTCTGGCATTATAAACGCCTACCTTAATTGCGTCTCTTTTATCTCTTTCGATAGTTATTTCTTCGCCATTTAGCAAATACTTAAAAGGTACTATTTTAGCCATATAGAACATGTCGAATCTGATTCCGTCATAGAATTCGGAAATAACATGCGTCCCATATTTTTCGATGATTTCTTGAGAAGGTAAATTATTTAGATCGTCTATGAACGATTGCTTTAGAAATAACTCTGGCTTTATTGTTGTTGTCAGCACGTTGAAAAAATATCTGTGACGGAGATAGTAATAATGTTCTGACATATAAGAGTAATCCTTCCGATCGGCAGCTAGAAAATCGTAATCTGAAAATATTTTTGTCAGTAGCTGCTTATTTTTCAATTCTTCCTGATCTCTTAAATCATAGTCCAGAAAAAAGAAAGGCATGTTGCGAAGATATTCAGCTTTGTTTTCACCATAAAAACTATGGGAAAAACTACTAAATGCCTTTAATATTGTAACTGATTCGGGATAATACTCTTGCAGCTTATCCATATCAATGATCTGTTCTTTGATGGGCTGACTACTTGCCACCAATCCCGTAATATCGTAACCATGACCTAATATAGATTTATTTGTTTGAGAGTTTATAGCTTTGAATGGAATATGTGCATCCATCGGATTCGGAGGATAATTTTCTTCTATCAGAACTATATCATTATCGGGATCGGAGAGAGGATTGTCACTGTCTGAGCATGACATTAAAACAGTACTGGACAAAATGAAAGAAAATGTAATAATCAGAATTTTTTTTAATTTCATTGCAAAAGGGTCTTTAATATTTATTTAGTAAAGATATAAAATTTTATATATTGAATCTTAGAAGTCGTGAAGTTTACTGTATATCGTGATTATGACAGACAAACAGTAGATGTTGTGCAAGTTGCGATAGGCTTATAAAAACACAAATGCTTTATTTGCTTTTGATAAAAAACAACAATACCTTTGCGCTACCTTTGTAGTAATCATAAGATTATGTACTGCTGAATATGAAAAAACCTGACATAGAGAACTTTAAAAACAAGGTAATTGATTTCTGTACAAATATCGACTTCAAACCTAGTTTATTTGCCTGCCTTAAGACATACAACAAACAAACCTTTTCGGCCGATCTGATGGCCGGCGTAATTGTCGGAATCGTTGCTTTGCCTTTGGCAATTGCCTTTGCCATTTCGTCCGGAGTAGAACCCGAAAAAGGAATCGTGACGGCTGTAATTGCCGGATTCATCATCTCTGCATTCGGCGGCAGCAAGGTGCAGATTGGCGGACCAACGGGAGCATTTATCGTCATAGTTTATGGCGTGGTAGTCAAGTACGGATTGACGGGATTGCTGATTGCAACCATGTTGGCCGGAGTGATGCTGATTCTTTTGGGACTGTTCCGCTTGGGTACAATCATCAAATACATACCTTATCCCATCATCGTCGGATTTACGAGCGGTATTGCCGTAACTATCTTTACGACGCAGATTGCGGACCTCTTTGGAATGGATTTCGGGGGCGAAAAAGCACCAGCCGACTTCATCGGCAAATGGATACTTTACTTCAAATACATCACTACTTCTAAACCTTTTGTCGTGCTGATCGGATTGGCAAGTATTGCCCTCATCGTCTATACACCAAAGATGACCGATGCAATTCGTCGTGCGTTGAAAAGTAAGAAAGAGAAAAATAATAATACCTTGTCGCAACCACTGGCATTCATCGATAAAGTGAACACCGTGATGATGAAAATACCGGGCTCACTGGTTGCAATTATTGTTATAACATTGGTTGTACTTTTCCTCAAATCGTGGGGGATCATGGGAATCGATACCATTGGCGATCGCTTCAGTATAAAAGCCGAATTACCAGGTGCAGAGATTCCGAATATCACTTGGGAAAAAGTCAAAGAGCTGTTTCCCGTAGCCATAACCATTGCTTTGCTGGGAGCTATCGAATCGTTGCTGTCGGCTACGGTTGCCGATGGAGTGATAAACGACAAGCATAATTCGAACACCGAACTCATAGCTCAGGGAGCAGCCAATCTCATTACGCCGCTTTTCGGCGGTATCCCTGCTACGGGAGCTATTGCCCGCACTATGACCAATATCAACAACGGAGGCCGTACACCCGTTGCGGGAATCATTCACGCATTCGTTCTTCTGCTTATCTTGCTGTTCTTGATGCCTTTGGCTCAATATATTCCGATGGCCTGCTTGGCAGGAGTGCTTGTTATCGTATCGTATAATATGAGCGAGTGGCGTACATTCAAACGTATGCTGAACAACCCGAAAGGCGACGTCATCGTCCTTCTCGTGACTTTCTTTCTGACTGTTATTTTCGACCTAACTATCGCTATACAGATCGGAATCGTTATTGCATGTCTGTTCTTTATGAAGCGCGTTCTGGATACTTCAGGAGTATCAGTAATTCGTGGCGATGATCACCAAAACTGGAAAGAATATGCTGATGAAGAACCATTACAAGTTCCTGAAGGTGTAGAAGTGTACGAAATCGACGGACCTTATTTCTTCGGCATTGCCAATAAATTTGACGAGCAGATGTCGCGTATTCACAAAGACATAAAAGTACGTATCATTCGTATGCGCAAAGTGCCGTTTATCGACTCTACGGGTATCAACAATCTGACTAACCTTTGCCGTAAATCGATCGATCGCGGAATAACGATTGTTCTTTCGGGTGTGAACGAGACGGTTCATCACGACCTCGATCGGATGGGATTCAACGACCTGATTGGCGAGAAAAATATTTGTTCGAGTATTACAGCTGCTCTTTATCGTTCGGAAGAAATTCTGCTTGAATTCAAACAGAAAGATAAAGTTGATAATCTGATGGACGAATTGAATCATCAGGTGGGTGGAAAGTGCTGATATCGGGAATTACTATCTTTTCCTATTTACTTTATAAATAGAAGCCCAAAGTGTTTGATCTTATGTTAGATTATTCTAATTTTATCAGAATAATCAATACCTTAATAAATTATGAAAAACATTCTTCAAGTATTAGCTTTACTATTTTTAGTGGGTTGTACACCTAAACAAGAAACAATTACCTATAAATATGTCAGAGAGGGTTCTCTTGCCGAACAAGAGATTCCAGTTGATTTCATAAAATCAACTGGCGAAGTGCAATCAATCTATATCGATTCGGTTAAATACGGTATTCTGGATTCAACTGCTTATCCCGATAATCATCCCGACAGGATGAAGCAATTCATAACCTATAAAGAGTTGGATTTTAGCAAAAAAATAGAACCTTATTCGCCTGAATATTATGCTTTGGCAATGGCATACAATGCAAATCGGGCGATGGAATATTACAATACGTTGTTCGACGGAAAGATAGACTTCAATTCGCAGGCAATGAGGCGCGAAGAAAATTATAAGATCATAGATGTCGTTTTGGGCGATATTGCACTTTTTACGAATCCTAAGTCGTACTGTATAGTAGAGGAATCAAATCCATCAGTATCTATACCTTATCACGAAGTAGGACATCGGGCTTTCTGGTATATACAGGATGAAAAAGAAGGATTAGGAATAAAGTTTAAGAATCTGACTATAGTGCATATGGGTTTGTTAGAGTACTTTACGATGTCGTTGAACGATTCACCTGTGGTAGGTGAAGATGCTTTACCCGAAAAAGCGATTCGTAGGGGAGATGTTCTGTATAAATATCCATTAGATGATAGCTATAAACTTCGAAATACGCTTAATCTTATTGAGCGATCTTTTCCCGAGCAGATGGCTGATTCTACCAGTAATGTCGCTAAATATATGGAAGCATGTTATGCTACCTATAACGATGAAATTCTAGATATTATTGACGATAATCATCAGGGAGGTATGGTTTTGGCAAGCACTTTGTGGCGTATACGTCAGCAGATTGGACAAGATAAGGCTGATTGGCTGATTGCCCAGACAATATTGAATTTGAATACATATATGGATGCTCGTAGTTCGTATTATAAAGAGGATGTAGCATCTTTACCGAACAGAATTGAATGGTGTGATGTGTTTTATGGTCTGATTCAAGAAGACTTGTCGCAGTATAGTGCAGCAAGCCGTCAGATAATCATCGACGAGTTTCGTAAAACAGGTTATCCGATAGATACTATCGTGATTTGAATAGAATCATACCTGAGAAACAATAAGAGCTAATCGTGAAGATTAGCTCTTGTCGTTTATTTCACAAGCTTTGTAGTAATACTTTCAGCTTTTTCAGCTTTCATCATACCTACTTGTTGATGAATCAATTTGCCGTTCTTATCATAGATAAGGTATGCCGGGATTCCATCGAATTTAAACTCTTCGGAGATCGATTCCCATATTTCATCTTTTAGATAGTAATGCTCACTACCTATTTCTGCGATCTTTTCTCTCCATAATTTCTGAGGGGAAGATTCGTTCGTGATGTAAACAAAAACGATATCACTGTCTTTTAATTTCTTTTTGAGAGGTTCAATTTCTTTCATGCCTTTCAGACAAGGAGCGCACCATGTTGCCCAGAAGTCAATGAATACTACTTTATTAGGATATCTGGCTACTATGCTTTCAATCATCTTTTCGGATGAAACGTCAGGTGTTTCGTTTATGTTATAGCCGGTGGTTTTCTTATTCAGTATAGTCATTATTTCTTCATTTTCGGCCAACAATACTGTCGAGTAGGCAGGCTGTTGCTCGAAATAAGTTTTAATATTTGTTTTCTGAATATCAGAGAAAGGAGTCATAGACTTGAGCTGTCGAGCATAAGAGTTGGATAGCAACATGTCATAGAAAAGTCCGCTATCGAATCCGACTAAATCTTTCAGTTTTTCGGATGTGTCCTTCATCCATTCATTAGGATTCTGATCGCCGATAGGTGCTATATTGAGAGCTTCTGTTTTGAATATCTGTGCCAATATAGAACAATACCATGATGTTGATAAATAAGCGGGATCGTTTAAATTCAAATCTTTCAGAAATGAATAATAAGCTCGGTTTGGCTCTTGTATATTTAAGGGTTCAATTACTGCAGTTGTGTCCATCGAACTTACATATATATCATGTATTCGCTGCATTATTCTAGTGTAGTCGAAGAGGTTAGCGTATGTGTAAAATATTTGCAGCTCGTTTATCGTAAGTCGCTTTATGCTGTCGGGCATGTCGGGCTTTATCGAATCTATGAAGTTCGGTATTCTTGAAATTCGATTCGAAACAAAGGATTTGAATTCTTCCGGACTCATGTTGTAATCAGCAGAATCTGGATAGGTTTTGTAGTTTCTGGTTGTTATATGAATAGCTTCTTTTATTGATATCATATCGTGAGCTGCATAGCCGGAAATGCTTTGCATGGAAACATGCTTCTCTCCATTTTTATCGAAGTGAATATTGAGTATAGTTTCGTCGTTTGGAGATAAAGGAATAATTATTTTGAGGAATTTAGAATAAAGCTCGGTCCAAGCATCAGATATCACGGGAACTTCTATCGAAAAGGTTCCGTCTGTGTTTATCGCAATTTTGTATTGTTTGAATTCAGCCAATATATTGTTCATTACAAAAAATTCCATATCCTCTAGTTTGGGCATCGAGGTACTGTCTTCGGCGGTTATCTTTCCGCTAAATTTGGCTATGCCATATTCGATAGTGGGATATTTAGAGGAGGCATTTTTGTCGCACCCTAAGATCATAAATATACTCAAGCATATGCACAGGATGTAGATTGCTCTTTTCATAAGTATTTATTTAGTAGATTATTTTTTCGAAGATATCTAAAAAAGAGTTTGGTATGGTTGTTTTAGTTTTAATTAAGTTTATTCAAGAAGAATAAATAACTTTACGGAAAATATTAAAGACCTAAGATTATGAACAAAATCAGAACAATTTTAGCACTTCTGCTCGTTGTGTTGCTATCGGCATGCAGCGAGACGAAAAAGCAACCGATCGACCAGCTTGTATCGATGGATGGAGTATGGCAGCATTTAGAGCAATTCGATAAAATTGCCAAAGAAAACAACTCCAATCGTGCTGTAGGTACTCCGGGTGGGATAGCCAGCAAAGATTATATCAAATCAGTTTTAACAGTGTTGGGATTGAATCCGACTGAGCAGGCTTTTACCAATCGTGGGGGAGCAAATGGAATCAATCTACTGGTTGAGATAAAAGGTAAATCGGCCGAAGAAGTAATAATGATAGGCTCTCATTACGATTCGGTTGAATTTGGTCCCGGCATCAATGATAATGCTAGTGGAGTTGCTGCCGTATTGGAAATTATTGCAGCCATTCAGAACAACAAGATTGTTCCCGATAAAACGCTACGATTCGCATTCTGGGATTCGGAAGAAACCGGAGTCGAAGGATCTCCCTACTATTACAGCCAATTGACAGATGCTGATAAAGCTCAAATTAAAGCTTATCTGAATGTAGATATGATTGCATCGAAAGATGGAGAAATTAATATTTCTGATACCGATGGATCGACAGTTGCGATACTGATGGACGAATACAAGCAACAAGGTCTCGATTCGGCAACAATAGATATGCTAGGTCAAATGTACGGATCAGTCAAATTTGCTGAAGGTTCGCTACAATTGGAAACGTTGGCTAAAGAAACTTTCGACGGATTGGGAGTAGCTGTAAAAGAAGATATTCAATTTGCCCGTAATTCGGATACAAATCCGTTTTTGGAACAGATTCCTACATTAGGTATTAATGTCATTACAATAATCGAAGAACCTACAGATGATGGAGGTGTAGCGATTCTTTATGCTCCAAATTATCATCAGGCAGGCGATGATATCAACAATGTTGATAAAGAACTATTAGACGTGTGTATGAAAGCTGTAGCTACGATGATTCAGAAAATAGCTATTGACGAAGAGAAATAATAAAATATCCTTGATAATATAAAAGCCGATCTAAATGATCGGCTTTTTGTTTTTTAATAGTTTGCGCTCTGTTTATCCTCTTAGCACCAATAGCGGTGTGTCGGAGTGAAAAAGCATCTTGCGAGGGATACTTGGACTGAACATACGTGCAAAGATATTTCGTTTGCTTGTCGTAAGGGCAAGCAGGTCTATCTTATCGCCACTGACATAGTCGTCCAGACTCGATAGCATATCGCTCGTGTCAATGAGTTTGTAGTCGATATCCAGATCCGGATATTGCTTCTCGAAGTACGACTTGATGCCTTCTAGTTTTATCTCGGTCCATGTGCCACCTTTTTTTACCGATATGTGTACAATCGATATCTTGATTTTGTATGGTGCCAATAGTTTTGTCAACTGACCGAATGATACGAGGTCTCTTTCGCTGAAGTTGGTCAGAAAAGCAACGTGCTTCATCTGTTTCAAGTCGAAGAAGTGTGTGTCTTGCGGAATGGTGATGATCGGAATTTTAGTCATTTCGATCACTTCTGCCGTAACGCTACCTATCAAATCTGCATCTTTCTGGTCTTTACCGCGTGTTCCCATGATGATGACCGACGGTTTGTATTCTTTGGCAAACTGCACAATTTCTTCTTCAGGCAAGCCTTCGCGCAGAACGTACGAATAATTTACCGGAGGAAATTCGCCCTCGGCAATTCGTTCGTCAATCATATTGCACAGTTTCTGAATATCGTCTTTCACTTTCTTGATGATATTCTGAAATTCTTTTTCTTCCTTACCCTGATATGCAAATGCATCGGTTATAGGCAATGCCGTAGGGTAGTAGGGGTTGAAATAGACGTGCATTATTTTTACTTTGGCATTGAGGTCTTGTGCCATGTTGAAGGCTATGCGGCAAGCCTTGATCGAATACTCCGAAAAGTCGACTGGAATAAGTATACGCGGACGTCCGTCGTCTACACGATAGGTGTCTTCTTCGTCGTAACTGAATAAGTGTCGGCTTTCGACGACATTCAACGCGCGAGGTAAGTCGGCTTCTTTTATTCTCAATCTTATACCTTTGGAGGCATCATCGGATATGTCGCTCATATATACTGTGATCTCTTCGTTTTCGAGTACCGTTTTCAGTATCTGAGCTTTCTCCGGCGTATGAATAGCCAGTGTTACTAGTTTGTCTTTATCTTCTGTTTTTTTCATATGCTTTATAGATCTGTGCCTATTCTATTACCGTAAATGTACCTTTGCGTTGTTTTTTTCTTTTTCTTTCTTGTTTCCTTCAGCTGCTTGCAGGGGGCTTTTTGTTTATGCCTGCGAAGCGATTTTATCAGCGTCCATTATATCCAGAGCCATCTCTAGTATAGTGGTGTCGCTGAGTGATACATAACCACCGTTTGGACCTGGCTCGATATGAATACCCGAGCTTTGACCTTCTTTATAACTGTGCCCGCCAAAATAGTTCCAAACGGTTTCTACAGGGATTTGTAGTCTTTCAGCTATTTGATGGATGCTTCCATCAGGCAGGCTGTCTTTGATCCTGCGCAATTCTTCGAATGTTATAACTTTAGTCATGATATTAATAAGTTTTAGTTAAACAAGAATTGAATATGCATTAAAGTTAAGTAATACTTTTTAGAATCGCAATGCTTTGGCTATGACTTTTAGTCCGATTTCGTCTTAAATAAGCGCAATTTTTTATAAATTTGAGATATTCTATGACAAGCGATATATATCTGTTTTTAGTACTTCTTTTATAAATAAAGGTGCTAATTTTGTCTGATTTCTCGATATAATTGAAAAAATACATGCTAAATATGAACTATCCGATAAAATCGACCCGTCGTCTGGCTAAATTTCTTACTGTACTGATCTGGATATCGATCGTACTGAATATAATCCTTTTTGCAGGAAGTATGTTCTGCGACATATTTTATATCCGCGATCTGGAAACCGAGAGCAATAGCGGAACACATATCTTCTTTGTCCTATTGTTGTGGACCTATGTATTCCTGACGGTTGTGGTGATGTGGCTTGCCGAGTTTATTTCTTTTATGCTGTGGTTTTCGCGCGCTTATATCAATATGTACAAGCAGCGTGCAGGCCTTACTACTTCGCCCCGATGGGCTGTGATGTCGTGGTTTATACCTATCTATAACATTGTAGCTCCTTTGATTTTGATGCGCAAATTATTTGCCGCAACAAACAGCGAGTTGGCTCGTGCAGGACGTTCAGAACGCCTGGAAACTATGCCTTTGGTATGGTGGTGGGTGATGTTGGTGTGCGAATCGGTATTGGTGGTGCTGATTCTGGTACTGAGTTTTATGAAGAACAGCCCTGATTTGCTTCTTCGAATCGAATTTGCAACCTTGTTCTGTTCTACCATTACATCGATATTGTGTATCCGCATCTTGAAATCGTACACGCGCGTTGAGGCTATGTTGGTAAAAGCCATGTCGTGAAAGAACTAAATAAGCTATTGATGAAAAAAATTATCTATTTGGTGTTGATTGTCGGGCTGTCGTTTGCTTCTTGCAACGAGATGACGGATCGTGAGTTGGCACAGCAGATGATAGATGATAGGATTGCAGGAGAGCATATCGAGAGATATGAAGCAATTCAGTTTGGTAAGCTGGATTCGGCTTTCACTGAGGTGCGAAAGACGCTTGATCATCAGGTAGCTTTGATGTCATATGCCATGTATATGAATCTGAAAGTACAATATCAGGGTGTTGACTATGAATTGTCTAAGCTCTATGCCGATAGTGCAGCTATCTTTAAGGCATATTGCGATTCCATCGAAAAGGCTTTCGATAAGCAATGGATAGGTTGGAAGATGAATCATATTTATAGGTCGTGGAATGACCGTAGAGGCGATATTGTGAATTCGTACGATTACTATTTCGATAAAGATGTGAGCCAAATCGTCAGCGTAGAGATGGTTTACCGAAATCTGTTGCTGAAAACTTTTGAGCAGGATAAAGAGTTTTACGGTTTGGAGAAGAAAGTCAGAAAAGGAGTTCGATAGATTCCGAAGAGAATAATTTATATGAAAGTATATCCATATTCGTAAAAGATAACGATATTTGGATAAAATAAGAATATAAAACTACAAACATGAGATATATTGAAACAATAGGACTAATACTTACAAGACTACTTTGGACAACCATTGCATCGCTAATCGTTCTCATCGTGATGAATTGTACACTATTTATGCTCATCGACTATGGTCATATGGAGCAAGGAGCCGAAAACTTTGTGACAGCGATTTTCTCTCCAATTATTTATGCGTTGACAATAGGACTGAGTTTTGCCTCGGTCGCAGCTTTTGTCATCTGGTTTTACGTCATCTATTCGGGACTTATGAGACGAGGTGCCGATTTACAACGATCGGCCGGAACGGCTCTCATATCGTGGTTCATTCCCATCTATAATTTCATAGCGCCGCTGTTTCTGATGAAGAAAGTTTTTCGCGAGACCAATCGTCTACTGGACAAGAAACCGAGCGAAACGGGCTTGCGCGAATCGTTGCTCGATGGCTGGTGGTTTCTGGCTATTACGACAGTCGTATTTTTAATCATCGAACTGGCCTTCAGTCTGCGAAGTTCTACATCGTCGGGTTTGTTCAAAGCCGAATTGATAGGAACAGTTTGTCAGATGATATCGGCATATTTTTGTATTCAGATTGTTAAATTATATGGTAAAGCAGAAGCCGAGTTGAAGAAGAAACAAAAATAGTTCTCATCCTAAATACTTAGTCTATGGAAACACAAATACCTGTCGTATCGAGCGAGAAACGAGCCAAAGCGGCTGTAATGATGATCTACTCCGTGACTATTATTTATGCTGTAAATGTATTGGCTGATATAGCGAACAAAATTTTTTTCGATGGAGCTATCGGTGCAGAGGAAGGTGCTCATGGTGGTATTATTATTACGCTGCTATTTGCTTCGATTGCAGTGATTTTATTAGCTCTTGCCCTTATATCGGTCGTTACATTCATCATGTGGCTGTGGCGTGCATATTCCAATTTATACGCATTGGGATGCCACGATCTGTATAATCGGGCATGGACTGTTGCCGCTTGGTTTATTCCTTTCCTGAATTTATATTTGCCTTACAAGATCATGCAAACCATGTTTAAAGGGATCAATATCCAGTTGATGGGGAAGAGTACTTTATTGCAGAGTTCGACTCAGGCAGATGGAAGCAAAATCGGTGTTTGGTGGACATTGTGGATAATCTCTGGCTTTTTTGGTAATATGGAGATAAAAGCAAATAATCTGCTCAGTATTTTAGGCGAACCATTTCCTACGATACTAAGTATTGTATCGGTTGTATTATTATTCTTTACAGCTAACTATGCCGTACAACTTATAGAAGAATATACACGAGCTGAAAATATATTGTTGAGCGAAGAGGAAGAATCTGACGACAATATTGGAGCTCTGTACTAACTTGCTTTTGCTATGAAAAAGTATATTCCATATTTAGTATTGTATCTGTTATTGTTTTCGTCTTGTTCGAATAGCACTAAAGAAATGAAAGTGCCAGAGACTGATTTTCCGGTCGATAGAACATTCTATAGGATCGGAAAAAATGATAATGTAAGGTATGCTGATCGGTCGCTGAAGATCGTAAACAATATGTATGTACTCAACTACTTGGATAAAGATTATGCAGGGTATCGTATCTCGATGATCGAATACGAAAATGAAGGTAATATTCGAATGAGTTTTGATAAAGAAATAGATCTTGCTGAATATGAAAATAGCAATATCGTTTTGTTTGATAACGATGCACAAGACGCAATTCGAAGTATGTTGATGATAAAAGATCCGAATAGTTCGATATGGCAAATTTATCTTAACGATAATTTGTTGATCCCTTACAAATATAGAGTTGTCGATAGTTTAGATGTTGCTGCCGAAAAGGATAATTCAGTAGTTGTTGGCACGATAAGAGTAAACAGAGATAACATTGATGAAGATTGATTAGAATATAATATTATGGAGCAAACATACACAATTACTTCGAGCGAAAAACGCGCCCGTTTTGCTGTAACATTTATTGTTATAGCAACGGCTTTAGTCGTTGTGCAAAATACATTGGGATATGTAAATGTACAAGCTCTATCTCAGTATAGTGGTCTAGTTAGAGAAGATTTACTGTATATCTACTATACAGTGATTGGGCTCATTGGCTCAGCTGTCGTATTGATGTTTATTGCTTCTTCCGTATCTTTCATTATGTGGTTTTGGAAAGCTTATGGGAATCTAGAAAAGCTGGGATGCTGGACTTTGAGTGCACGGGGGTGGACTATTGGTTGTTGGTTCATTCCTCTGGCCAATCTTTATCTGCCCTATATGTATATGCGCGAAATGTTTGATGGAGCCAATAGGCTGTTAACTGATAAAAACGAGCTGAGTAGAAATCGTGCTTCAACGAAAGCAGTTTTGATCTGGTGGATTCTTTTTGTATCACTGATTTTGTTCAATCAATTGAGCCACGAGTTGATCCCATTTTTGAGGTCGAATAGAATCGCTTATAGCATTGTTATTGCGACTAGTTCTATTCTTGTAGTCATATCGGGAATCTTTGCTGTCAAAATGATCCGTTCGTATGTAGGAGCCGAAAAAGAACTAATGATGAAACCTAATAATGACGATAATCTGAATTTATGATGAAAACAAATACATTTAAATCTACTAAAAGCCTAGGTCTAGCAATTTTGATTCTGCTGCTAGCCAAGTTTGTGCTATTGGCGACAGCTCAACTCCGAAACTTGGTTGTTTCGTGGTTTAGCGAAGTAACCGGTGTTTTAGATCTTGAAGGAATCCAGACAGTCAATATAATCACATCTTTTTTCTCAATGGCTTTGACTATAGCTTTTTTAATATGTTTGATTTGCTGGTCTAGCCGCGTCTATAATAACTATCTCGCTACGCGAGTGGACGACAATGAAGTTACTTCCGCAACTATGGCTGTTGTCTATTGGTTTATACCTCTGGTCAATCTTGTTATGCCTTACATTTTGCTGAAAAGAACAATGGAAGGTATCGATTCCATATTCATTTCGGGAGGCATAGAGCGAAATCGAATAACTTCGAATACCTTGCTTGTCACTTGGTGGATTGTGTTTGTTCTTGTGTTCTTTATTCTTCCTATTGGAGGGCAACTTATACAGATGAATATTGATTACAGATCGATGGGAATGCAAGAGATAGGAATACTTTATTCTGCTATTTGGCTTGTGAATGTAGCTTTTTTGTTTGTCTTTGGGATACTGACATTCTTTTTAGTTCGCTTTTTCCGTCAAGCCGAAAAGCAGATAGGTGTACCACCTCCGATAAATAACGGATTTATAAATTACTGATAAAAAAAGCAGCAATCCGAATTTCGAGTTGCTGCTTTCGCTTTCTATTATTTTTTGCCTTTCGATGTACGCTTTCTAGCATCCGACATTTTCTTGGCTACAGCCTTTACTTTCGAGGCCTTTGACTTGCCGATTCGCAGTCCTGCCGATGGCTTTTTCTTAAACTTCGGTTTAGCCGACTCTTCCTCTTCAAATTTAGGTTTCCTAGCTACACCTTTATCCGGTTTAGGATTTGTTTTCGCTAATTTCGAAACACTGGCAGCCTTACGGTAATTTGTTTTGACGTCGTATTCCTGCAAAGCACGGTTCATAGCCTTGTTGCTTTGAAAATTCTTTATGGCATCCTTTTCAGCATCCAGCATATCGAACAAGCCTTCCAATTCGGCATGTGTCAAATCGCGCCAGTTGCCTTGTCCCAGATCGCCCAGCTTGATATTCATCACCTGAATACGCTCCAGTTTCAATACGTTGTAACCAAAATATTCGCACATACGGCGGATCTGACGGTTCAATCCTTGAATCAATGTGATTTGGAACGTGTACGGATTGATTTCGCGCAGCTCGCAGCGACGAGTCACACGATCCAGAATTGGCACACCTTGCGCCATTCGCTCCAAGAAATCTTTTGTAATCGGTCGGTCAACCTTAACGATGTATTCTTTCTTGTGGTTATTTCCCACACGAAGTATCTTATTTACGATATCGCCATCGTTTGTCAGTAGAATTAATCCTTGCGAATCCTTGTCCAGACGGCCGATAGGGAATATACGTTGTTCGTGGCTGATGAAATCGACAATATTGTCATCTTCTTCAGGATCGGTTGTGCTGACAACTCCTACGGGCTTGTTGAAAGCAATATAAACCGGTTCGATATCATTCTTTATCAGTTCGCCGTTTACCGTAACTTTTTGTCCCGGCAGCACGCGCATACCTATTTCGGCACGTTTGCCATTGACGCGCACCTTACCTTCTTCTATCAGGCGGTCGGCCTCGCGGCGTGAGCAGAATCCTGACGAGCTGATATATTTATTTAATCTGTATTCCATTTCCTTCTTGTATTTTTTTGTTCGAACCCCTTATTTCGCAATAAAGGACTGCAAAAGTACTAAGAAAAACAATAAGTTAGATGATGTATCCGTAATTTTATTTTGTGTTATCTCTAAACCAGCTATCTGTATATTCTTTCTGTTTAATCAAAGTTTCGCTCAAATTCTTATTGTCCCATTTTACATTTGCATATTCATATCTTTCGTACAAGAGATTATATGCTGATTGATGAAAGCCGTAATCGCATAATGTTTTGAAGTGCTGCAATGCCAAGCTATCATTTAGCCTTTTTTGTTGCATTTCTATTTTTATAAGATCGTACAGAGTATCATTGACACAGATTCTGAATTTTCTATGTGTAATTCTATTTTGTTTGATCTTAGACCTAGCTTCTTTTATGGAAGAAACGATTTCATAAACGATACTGTCATTTTTTTCGGCACGGCGTCTTGCCCAAAACTCGTTGTAATATTTTATATCGATTGTCTTATCGTTATATGTCAAGATGAGGCTGTCTATTAATTGTAAAGGATTCTTTTTTATATAAATATCGCGCTCTACAATTGTATTGTTATCAAACCAATCGCTATAGAATTCAAGAAAATTCCAATAACCGAAAGAATTTAGAGTTCTGTGAAGCATTTCTAAGTTTTCAGACTTACGGAGCCAATCATTAGTTAGTAAATTCTCATTTCGTAGAGCGAAAAACGAAGGTTGACTTTCAATATAGTATTGAGACTTTCGTCTGTTATCGCATCCACACAAAATGCAAATAATTACGAATAAACCAATAAGAACTTTAGCTAGCTGTTTCATATTTGTTAGTTATAATCTCTAAGGTAAAATATTGATTTGATGATTCAAATTTTTTCTCTCTGAAAAATCTGGCTTGCATTCAAACTTTTGCTATATTTATGTTTATTCAGTTAAACATTAGAAGTTTATGTCATTCGATATAAAAAACAATCTTCACATAAAACCCGTAACGCCTAAATATCTAGTTCAGTACGATGATTTGATGCGTTACGTATTTCAGGTAACTAAACGTCAGGTCGAAGAAAGCGGATACGAAGAAGGCGAACTTGCCCGTTCGAAACGTCCCGTCCTGATCGATGCCGAAGTGCTGGGCTGGTTCAACGACGAGGATAAGTTGATTTCTACGCTCAGCATCTATCCTTGCGAAGTAAATATACACGGCCAAATCTACAAAATGGGCGGACTAACCGGTGTAGGAACCTATCCCGAATATGCAGGAATGGGACTGATGACCGATCTGATAAAACTTGCTCTGGACAAGATGCGCGAGAGTGGACAATATATATCCTATCTCTATCCTTACTCCATACCGTACTACCGTGCCAAAGGTTGGGAAATCATGTCCGATCATATTTCATTTGAACTGAAAGATACACAGCTGCCACACGCCGTAGATGTTGCGGGGCATATCGAACGTTGCGATGTGATGCATCCCGATGTGATAGAGATATACAATCAATTTTCGAGCATTACGCACGGAACACTTATCCGTCGGAAGATGGAATGGATAGAATACTGGCGTTGGGAGAACGAAGAAGAACGGATTGCTGCAATCTATTACGACGAAAATGATGAGCCTCGAGGCTATCTTTTCTATTGGATAGCAAACGATATATTTCATATCAAAGAAATGGTATATCTGACACAAGATGCCTATCATGGACTGTGGAACTTCGTACGGGCACATTTCTCGATGATCGATTTGCTACGCGGCAATACTTTTACGAACGAACCGCTGGCTTTTCTGCTAGACGACGGACAGATCGAAGAAAAGATAGAACCATATTACATGGCCCGTATCGTAGATGTTCGTAAATTCCTCGAACTATATCCTTACGACGACGATATCCGTCCGTTTCACTTTGTGGTAACCGATCCAATAGCACCTTGGAATAATGGTGTTTTTGGTTTGCAGAGAGGCGATACTACCGACTCGGTACGTATCGTATCCGAACCCGTCGGAAAACCCGTCGAATTGGATATTCAGACCATGTCGACACTGATGATGAGCTACAAATCGCCAAGCTATCTGCACAAGATAGGACGACTCAAGACCGATGCTGCAACACTCCGATTGATCGAAAAACTGATACCTACCGAACAACCTTATTTCTCGGACTATTTCTGATTCGAAAAAATATTTTCAAGCGATGCATCTTTTCAGCCCTTTGCAGCATCATAGATAATGAAGGGATATAATCGTAACGATCCAGATGGATGAACAACAACTGATAGACGGCTGTGTGAAACGCAAGTCGAAGGCGCAGAAGGCATTGTATGATGCTTACGCACCTTTGATGATGAGCGTGTGCATACGTTATGTCCGCGATCGCGATCGGGCTCAGGATGTACTGCAGGATGGTTTCGTCAAAGTTTTCACAAAAATAGATACCTACAATGCATCGGGGCAGTTTGGTGGCTGGATTCGTCGCATTTTTGTGACAACAGCATTGGAGCATTTGCGCAGCAACAAACGTATCGATCAGGAAATAAATATCGACGATCGGGAAATAGCCGATTCGGACTTCGATAACTCAATCCTCGAAAAAATATCGGCCGATTATCTCCTCGAACATATTGCACGTTTGCCCGATGGCTACCGCACAGTATTTAATCTTTTCGGAATAGAAGGTTATACGCACCGCGAGATAGCAGCCATGCTGGGCATCGAAGAAAGTACATCGCGTTCGCAATACAACCGAGCGCGTAAATTATTACAAAATAGTCTACAATCTTTTAACAGGCAGAAAGATGAAAGATAACAGAATATACGACAGAAAACCAGAAGACGATTTTGGAAGGCTTATCGGCGATAAGCTCGAAGATCATCGTATGCCTGTTGACGAAAAAATTTGGTCGGCAATAGCCAACCAGGTCGAGCCGAAGCGAAAAAAGAATATCTG
This sequence comes from Dysgonomonas massiliensis, assembly GCF_900240225.1. Lineage (GTDB taxonomy): Bacteria > Bacteroidota > Bacteroidia > Bacteroidales > Dysgonomonadaceae > Dysgonomonas > Dysgonomonas massiliensis. The sequence goes on from NZ_OEPV01000001.1 coordinate 160,815, forward strand.
GCTTTATATAGGCGCAGCTGCTGCTATTATCGGAGTGTTGTTTGTTACGAATCCCTTCAGAGATCTTTCGAATGATGAACTTGCGGGAGTAGTAGCAGAGACGCCTATTATAGAGTCGAAAAATGACGATCAGTCGTCCGTTTATCAAGTTGAGGCAGAAGATACGATTGAACCTAAAGCAGAAGTACCAGTCAAGCAATATAAACCGAAAAAAGAGGTAATTGTGACTGAGGATAAAAAGCTGATTACCGAAGAAAAGTATACCGCAGATCAGGATACAATTTATTTTATTCCCGAAGAAGAACTGGTAGTTGCCGTTCAGCAAAACGATGATATCGTGATAGATCGCGAACTGACGCAACAAGAAAAAGACAGTATAGCTGCTCGCAAGAAAGAAATAGCTGATATCTCGTTGGCAGCACTACAAGGGCCAAACATGCCAGATACGCTAGTAGATTTTATCAGAAAAGATGCGGGATGGACACTCGGACTTGCGATGAATGCCGGAAGTGGAGTATCGATGATGAGTTCGGAGGATGGAAATATTTATTTGGATAATAGTGCTCCCGGCTCTGGTATTGGATCTGGCGGTGGTGATTTTGCAAATGCGTTGAAGAACGAGGACTGGGATATAGATGCTAAGATGCCTGTATCGGTAGGCTTTATGGTTAAACGGAATTTTAATCGTACTTTTAGCCTCGAGTCGGGATTGGTTTATACTTATCTGTCGTCCAATTTGAGCAGAGAAGTAGGAGGTGCGAAGAATGGAATGTCGCAAAAAGGAAGTTTGAAGCTGCACTATCTAGGTATTCCGTTGAATGTGACTGCCAACTTGTGGACAGACAAGAAATGGAGTATCTATCTTTCGGGAGGAGGAATGCTTGAGAAGGGATTATCTGCGCGCGAAAAAATGCGTACGTTCAAAAACGGAGAAATGACAGAAGATCTGAACTTGAATTCGACTTGGCTCAGCGGAGTGCAATGGTCGATAAACGGAGCTTTGGGAGTTTCCTACAAACTGACTCGTACTTGGGAAATCTATTTCGAGCCGGGAGTGTCTTACTATTTCGATTCGAATCAGCTTCCGAGTATGCGTACCGAGAAACCTACGATGTTTAACCTGAATGCAGGAATTAAATTTAATCTAAAATAAAATATATGTTTATGAAAAGAATAACTTATTCAATTCTGGTTGTTTTGCTAGGCTTGTTCTACAGCTGCGGCGACGAAGTGAAATATGTATCTTTCAAACTGAACGAGCCCGTATTTATGGATGCTGAGGAGTTTCGCAACGAGGATAAAATAAAGGATATAAAAGAAGCCCGTACAATAACGAAACAAGGTAAAATGTGTTTCTACGAAGGTTATTTGTATATATCTGAACCCGAAAAAGGTATTCATATAATTGACAACCGTGACTCTTCGTCGCCTCAGAATATCGGATTTATAGAACTTCAGGGTAATGTCGATCTTTCGGTCAGAAACAATGTGCTCTATGCCGACGCTTATGTCGATCTTGTTTATTTCGATATTGCTAATCCGGCTGCTCCAGTGTATCAAGGTCGTCTCGAAAATGCATTCCCGAATGCTTTGCCGACAGTGGATAATCAGTACGGATACAATTCGAACGAGGTATTAGGTACCGACAAAGGAATTGTTGTAGGATGGCAAGTAGTGGATAAAACAGAACGTGTAGATGGAAACCTTGTTTACGAAGATGGATTTGTAGGACTTACAACAGGCAAGACCGGTTCGATGGCGCGTTTTGCTATCTATCAGGATTATCTATATTCGGTAATGAATAACGAATTGTATATTTTTAATTTGCAAGGAGATAAACCCGTACGCGAATCGAATCCGATACATGTGGGATGGGATGCTGAAACAATATTCAGTTACAAAGACTGCATGTTCTTCGGAACGCCTCGTGGCATGATTATTTATTCGGTTGCCGATCCGTTGAATCCGGTACGTAAATCCGAGTTACAACACGTTTATGGTTGCGATCCGGTTGTGGTAGAAAATGATATTGCATACGTTACTATATGGTCGGGGAATAACTGTGGCCAGACGGCCGATGAATTGATCATTATAGACGTGAGCGATGTGTCGAATCCGAAACAAATTGTTTCGTACACCATGACCAGTCCTAAAGGATTGGGTATTGATAACGGAACTTTATTTGTTTGCGACGAAGGACTGAAAATATTCGATGCAGCCGATCCGCAGACTATCATGTCTCACCAGTTGGCTCATTTCAAAGATATAAAAGGTTATGATGTAATACCAGCAAATAATGTGTTGATGATGATTGCCGAAGATGGATTGTATCAGTACGATTATTCGGTTCTGACCGACATAAAAGAGCTTAGCAAACTGCCTTTTGGCAACTAAGATACTTCAGTACATACTTTTAAGCAGGCAAAAATCGTACGAAATATTTTCGGCGGTGATTGCCTGTTTTTCTGTTCAAACTTTTTACCTTCGTAGTTGTTATATAGAACTAACATCAAAAAAAGAATTCATCATTAAAATCATTAACTTTGCACAATCATGATTATTTATAACACTACTTACCATATCGAAGACGATATTCACGACGATTATATTGCTTTTGTGAAAGACGAACTAATCCCTCGTGCACTGAAAAGCGGACATCTGAGCAATCCACAATTGGCAATGATACACTCGCAACACGAAGAAAATGGAGTGAGCTATGCATTGCAATTCCGTGTTGATGATTTGGTGAAATTAGAAGAATGGATGCTCGTTTACGGGCAGTCTATCCGCGCAGATATTGCTAAACGTTTTGGCGAAAAAGCACTAGGTTTCATGACTTTATTGGAGGAAGTATCTCTGTGATAGAACGCGAACGCATCATATTGGGCATCGACCCCGGAACTCAGATCATGGGGTACGGCGTGTTGAGGGTAGTAAACAACAAGCCCGAACTACTGGCTATGGGCGTTCTGCAACTCAATAAATACGACGATACATACATGCGTTTGCGACGTATCTTCGAACGTGTATTGTCGCTGGTAGAAGAGTATTTGCCCGACGAACTGGCTATCGAAGCTCCGTTCTTTGGCAAAAACGTACAAAGTATGCTCAAGCTTGGACGTGCGCAAGGGGTGGCTATGGCTGCGGCTTTGTCGCGCGATATTCCGGTCTATGAATATGCTCCGCTGAAAATTAAAATGGCTATTACTGGCAATGGTCGTGCGGCCAAAGAACAAGTAGCCTATATGCTGCAACAATATCTGAAAATTCCGAAAGAGAATATGTTGCCGCAGCTGGATGCTACGGACGGATTGGCGGCGGCTGTTTGCCATTTCTTCGAGACAAATACACCCTCGCAAGAGAAAAAGTTTACAAGCTGGAAAGATTTTATCAATAAGAATCCAGGAAAGATAAAAGGTTGATCCGCAGAGGATCAACCTTTATTATTTTCGTCTTATTTCAAAAAGTATAACTAGCTCCTATACCGATGGATATGGGAGTTGTGTTTTTGAACTTAATATTTTTCTTGTCGATACGCCCAAAGTTGTATGTGCTGTAACCCAGAGCAACATTCAGATCGACGTGTTGCGATATGGGGTAAAGAAATCCTACACGTACTTCGTAATCGAAATGATTATTGACCTTTGTTCCCGTCATGGCTTCGAATCTGTCGAGGTCGAGGCGCGAGTGGGTAAACATAAAACGATTTTCGAGAAAAAGCTTTCTGGCACGAAGCAGTTTGTGATCTTCGCTGACGGGAATGTAAAGCTTCGGCGCAATGAACGGCGAGAAGAACATTCCACGATAAACATCGCGCGCCCAATTTTCGGATGTTTCGAATGATGGATGTTCGGGATTGTAGGAAGGAGCATAGCCTACTTTCTGGTTGAAACCTCCAATCTTAGCACCTACCTCTACTGCAAATATTCCCAGATAAACATATTCATATCCTACTACTCCGGCATAGGTTGCAGGGTTGTTGCGGTCGCTGTTGAAATAGTGCGGACCGACACCCAGATCGAATCCCATATTTATTTTGTGCTCACCTTGTGCCAATACGACCGATGAGGAAAGAATGAAAACAAGAAGTAATACAAACTTTTTCATGACAATTGTATTTATGGATCACTTAAAGTTAATGAAATAGAATGGAATAAAACTTATTATTAGCTAAAAAAAGAAAAACCTATTCTATGCATGACGATCGAATAGGTTTCTTTCTATGTATTGCGTAGCTCTGATTTATTTTGCACCCGATTCACCACCTTGGCTTTGACCGCCCCCACCTACGCTGGTGTCGTCGTTACGAATACCGCGTGCTACTTTTTTGATGCTCGATTTCAGTTCACCGAATCGGAACGAGACGTTGACTCCGAATGTGCGAGCATGCCTTTTAAAATTTGTACTCGAATAGAATGTATCATCTTTCTGACTGCTCGAAAACTCCATTTTGGTTTTGAATGGATTGGATATATATGCTCTGATTGTCAGTTTTTTGTTGATGAATTCTTTTTGCACCGATATATTATGAAAATTAGAGGATATTCCCTTGCCTTGTAGTTGGGGAGGGGCACCAAAGTAACTATAATTTCCACTTAGCTTTATCTCCCACGGTATTGTGTATTGTACGCCCATTTGTGTATAAACACGAAATCCACTATTCGACAACTTTTTCTCGTAATCTACAGTTTTCATGTTGATGTACGAACCATACATATTAGCATAGATTCTGAATTTTTTGTGCGGATTCCAATTGGCATAAAGCGATAAATTGACATTGCGATTTCGCGATGCGTTATAATACGATGTATAGCTCACATTCTCGTAACCATTGTAATCAATTATGTTGGTGATGGATTGTATGCCGTTGTTGGATAATGAATAGGATAAATTGGCATTTAAGTTGAATTTAGGATCGAAAAAACTATAATTCAGATTCAAATTATGGGTTTTTTGAACATCCAGATTCGGATTCCCTTTCGATATATACTGTGGATTGGATGTGTTTTCGTAAGGGTTCAGCTGCCAGATACTAGGTCGCCAGATACGCATATTATATCCTGCACGCAGGGTTTGCGATGGCTTTAGTTGGTAAGTCACTGTAGCCGATGGGACAACATTGGAGTAATCGGCATCGAAGTCGCGTTCGCGATCAATCGGAAATTCGGCTTTCAGCCAAGTGGCCTCGTAACGCAATCCGGTTTTGAATCCCCATTTCTTCAGTTTGAAGCTGTAACCTGCATAGGCACTCAGGATATCCTGGCGATGATCGAAATCGTTCTCGGGACGCTGAGGCATCTGTATCCACTCATTGCTGCCGATAGGCATATATTCGTATCCGCTGATACTGTTGTTCAGGCGGATGATGTATTTCATTCCCATTTCTATAGTATGCTGTTTACCAACTTTGCCGAAAGGTGTAGTAAAGTCGATCTGCATGGTATGCTCTTTCATTGAAGCATCTGTAAATTGTTGCGAGATACTGTCGGGATAATTTACAATTCCTTTGTAGAAATTAGTTGATTTCGAGTCGTCGGGATTGTAGCTGTATCTGTACGAAGAAGTCAGCAACTGATCTTTCTTTTTGAATGTACGCTGATAGTCGGCTCCTAGTGTTGTCTGTCCCCAGTTCATGCGGCTTTTGCCATTGTTTTCGTACGACTGTGTAATATTGTTGTCTGCACTCAGCATCTCCGAGAATGAATAACTTCGGTTATTACTGTTTCCACCATATTTGTCGAAGGAGATATTGATGAGGTTCAGCGTGTCTATTTCGATACTCAATTCGCCCGAACCAAACTGATAATCGCCAGTATATTTCGAGTCGCCATACTGATTGAGATATCTGTTTGTAGTGCTTTGATAAAATTCGCGATACGAGTCGTTTACGCTTTTTCCCGGTCCGTATTGCGAGTAGTTGTAGTTGCCTGTAAATCCGATTTTTCCATATTTCATCATCAGGTATAATCCGCCTCCATATGAATCGTAGCTTCCTGCTCTTGCGTTGATTGTAGCCGTGTATCCGTCCATCGAAGTTTGTTTCTGAGTGATGATGTTAATGATTCCCGTCACACCTTCAGCATCGTACTTTGCACCCGGATCGGTAATCACTTCGATATCTTTTATCGTATTGGCAGGCATGCTTCGCAATACTTCTTTGGGATTGTTGCTAATCATGTTGGATGGTTTGCCGTTCATGTATATCTTGAAACTGGACGAACCTTTCAGCTGTATATTGTCTTCGCCATCTACAGTAACCATGGGTACTTTTTTTAACATATCGATAACGTTGCTGGCTTTTGCTTCCGGATCGTCTTCGATGCTATATGTTATCTTGTCGAGATCTACTTTGACGAGTGGTTTGGCGGCTGTTACCACTACATCTTCTAAGGTTTCCGATTTATCGACCATCTCCACGATTCCCAGATCGATAAGTTTTTCGCCATCCAAGGATAACTCTTTGTTGAGATCCTTCTTTCCTACAAAGAAGGCGTTCAGTATATAGTTCCCACCTTGATTGACAGTCAGTGAAAATCGCCCGTTCTCGTCAGCAGCTATAGCCTTGACAGCTTGTTCGGGAGTTTCTTTTTTACTGATTTTTACTGTGGCATAAGCAATTGCTTCACGTGTGAGCGAATCGGTTAATGTACCTTTGATTGTGTAGGTCGTAGATTGTGCAAAAAGTGCAGAGGTCGTCGAAATGACGATTGTTACGACAAGTGCAAGAAGTCGGTTGTGCATCATATTGGTCGATTAAGTGTTAGTCTGCAATACAAATATTTGGGTCCAAGAAATGTGTGCGCGATTAAAGCGTTTTCAAATTAGTATAAATACTGATACGATTGTTGTGATTAACTTAATTTTAATGTTAAAAGGTTGAATTTTACTACTTATTCAGAAAAATGAAAGGCTTTCAGATTCAAAGATCGAAAGCCTTTTTGTCTTTCCACGAACTTACTTCACTCCTCTATATTTTATGTTGACAAGCATATTGTCCTCGCCTTCCATTTTTATTTTCGTTGGAAATCCTTCTTTATTGTATTCATAAGAGAAAGATGTGCTTACTTGATGATCGTACTCTGAACTCGGATACGCAATGATTTGGCTGGGAGTAAAGACCAATGCTTCGAGTCCATAGTATAATAATATCCATTCCGGAAAATCAATATCTTCAAATGCATTTTTCAGTTCTTCGGTCTGATGCTGATAATCCATGCTAATTTTGAATAAATTTTTAATTTCTCCGCTTGCAGTATCCCGCGGTAAGATGTTGTGTGCAATCGACTTTACCCGTCCGAGCGAATCGTACAGATATCCGGCTTCGTAGCCAAGGCCATCGATAGACAGCAGTTGTTTATGATCATTGAACGTCAGTGTCGTTTTAGTGGAATCGGGTGCATATAGCTGAATTGTATTTTCGTCCAGATAATAGATGCTGGCTTCTTTTGATCGGATATCCGGATTTCCGCTTATATGACTTGTATGCACCAAGCGACCATCTTTCCCATACTTGAAACGTATACTATCGGTCAATTGAGCCTTCGTGCCATTTGTAAGATGCGTGAAGATGATATCGAACCCGATGAGTTGATTATCTGTGTTGTATAGAAATTTGTAGATCCGAGTGTCGTCATTCTCCTGAGTCATAGTTATCTCATCAGGCAGCCACGCCGAAGTCCGTTCCGAGCAGCCTATGAAAATAGTTGTTAGTGTGATGAGGATAATTGTGATGATTGGAATTCTTTTCATGTTGTTCTTATGCTTATTTTACTTTGATATATTTTATTGTACAATGTACTTTTTCTCCTAAGTTTTCGTCGAACGTTTCCCATCCGGTTTTGTAGCCATTGTCGTTGTAGTACACTTTTTTGTTTATATCTGTATCGTTCAACCGGTATTCTTTGTCATCATCGCTATAAACGGTAATTGGTATTGTGAACATATCGTCAAGCCTCAGGTAGATAGATAACCATTTGGGCTGAAAATGTGCCAGAGTGGACTTCTTATCCGCTTCATAGTCGAAAATACTAGTCACTAATATAGGATCAGGATCCAAGTCTTCATCAATGTATCTGTCTCCTATTTTTGTTACGAAGAGAACCTCTTCTATTCTCTTGTATAATGTTTCATTTTTGTATTCGTAGGTCATGTTCGTCTGTGATCTGAAAAGACTATCGTTATTTGTGGATTCTGATCTGACAGGTAGATTATTACGACTGTCAAGATATAGGAGGGCTAGATAGTTTGTATCCGATTTTATTTCGACTTTGTTGTCTTCCGGATAATTGACTGTGTACCGTTTAGGCTTCTCTACAACTTCGTCATTGAAGTTCTGCTTGATCAGCTCTGTTGGCCTGTTGTCAGATCCGTACGATATAGTATATTTAATATACGTCGTTAACACCTTAGATTCCATGTTCTGTTCTATGGATAAAAGATAGCCGACCATGCGGTTGGACGAATCATAATCAATTTTAAAAATTACCGAATCTTTTGTTAAGTCGTTATAGATTTCCATTGACGATGGCAACCACTTTTCATCAGTCTGAGCTATGGCTGACTGTGTAGTTATCAGAAAAAGAATACTAGCTATGAGGACTATTATCTTATTAGGCATGTCATTTATTATTATAAGTTTTATTTTGCTTTGACGTATTCTATAGTGCAATGGGTCTCATCATTATTTTCTGAATCAATAGCGTCCCATCCGGTACTGAATCCATCTTCATTGTAATGATGTGTAATATCTACTTCGGAAAGTAAATTCTCTTCGCCATCAATATTCATAAGAAAATCGGGTAGTGAAAATACCTCTTCTATTCTTAAATATATGGATAACCAACGTGGATCATAATTTTGAAAAACAGACCTTTTATTTGGCTCGGTGTTGTGTGTATGCATAACTGATTCAACCTTCGATTCAGAAGGAACTTCTCCTCCCCCAATGCTGATAATAGGGTGTGCCTGTTCTAAAGTATTTTCTGTTCGTTTGTAAAGAATATTATTCTTGTACTCGAAAGTTGTGGTTACATATTTTGTTTTAATACTGTCGGTAATAGTTTCTTCTACCTTGGTAAGAAACTTGCCATCTTTGTCAAGATGTAGGATACTGATATTCTCCGAGTCATTTACAAATTCTATAATATTATTTTCTTTGTAATTAATAGCAAATTCTGCTTCTGAAATTATGCTGTCATTGTTAGACATATATCTGATTAGTTTTATCGGATATATGCCCGATTCGTATTTAAGAGTACATCCCATCACCATTTTGTCTGAGGCAATTCCCACGATAAAACTGGTGAGTCTGTTAGCTGTATCATATTCTATATTGACACATATTGTGTCATTGTCCTGAGTATTATACATCATCATCGATGATGGCAACCACTTCTCGTTAGTTTGAGCACTGACTGTCTGAATATTTATACCGAATACGATACAGATTACAAGTAGTAATAGTTTGTTGTACATAAGGTATTTATGTTATTGGTTTAATTTCTTTTTCACGACAGCCGGATTTCCTGCAACCATCGAGTCGTCGGGTACATCTTTAGTCACCACACTGCCTGCAGCAACGATGCAACGATTGCCGATAGTTACACCCGGACAGATAATTGCTCCGCCGCCAATCCAGCAATCTTCGCCAATAGTTACGGGATAGCCGTATTCTTTAGGTAGACGACGCTCTATGTAATCGATAGGGTGATGAGGCGTATAGATCTGTACATGTGGACCTATGAGAGTATGTTGGCCAATGGTGATGTATGCACCATCCAGAAATGTACAAAATGCATTGATGAATACATGTTCGCCCAACCGGATGCCGTGCCCGAAATCGCAATGAAACGGCGGACATATATTTGTCGATCGGGGAATATCCGGAATCAGTTCTTCAAGAATCGAACGTGCACCATCCGCATTTATATATGTCTGATTGTATTGGGTCACAAGTTTTTTCGCTCGGGCAAAATGCGCTTGAATTTCGGGGCTGCTAGTATCGCCAAGCTGTCCGCTGCGTAGTTTCTCTAGTTCCGACTGCATGTCTGATGATAATTTATAAAAATTGATTAAAGATAAGAATTATCTGCCAAAAGAGGCTTATTTGTTCGAAAACAAGGATAATATTTTCTAACTTCGTATAGATTAAAAACTATGATTTCACTCGTATGATTCACACCGATTTAGGAACAATGCCTTATGGCGAAGCATGGGCTTATCAGCAACAACTTTTCGACGAAGCAATCCGCCGAAAGAGCGAAGGTAAGGACGTTGAAAACAATTTTCTGATCGTCGAACATCCTCATACACTGACGATGGGCAAACATGCGCACGAGACGAATTTACTTTTCAATGAGCAGTATCTCAATGCGAAAGGTGTATCACTGTTTTATATCGATCGTGGTGGCGATGTGACTTATCATGGCCCCGGACAAGTAGTCGGTTACCCGATTTTCGATCTCGAATCGTATCATATCGGTTTACGTGTTTATATCAATCTGGTTGAGGAAGCAATTATCCGTCTGTTGGACAAGTACGGCATCGCAGCTTCGCGTCTCGATGGAGCAGCAGGTGTTTGGTTGGATGTAGACAATCCTGCTCGTACGCGCAAAATAGCTGCAATAGGAGTGCGTTGCAGTCGCTTTGTTACGATGCATGGCTTTGCTTTGAATGTGAATACAGACTTATCTTATTTCAATCTGATAAATCCCTGCGGATTTGTAGATAAGGGAGTTACATCTATGAAACAAGAATTGGGAAAAGATATAGATATCGAGCAGATTAAAAAAGAGCTTTTTGATACGTTTGAAACGCTTTTTGTTTAATCGTTTTTACAAATTGCTAGATTTTAATACGTAGTAAAGATAAATTTGGGAAAAATGTATTACTTTTGCTCAGTATATAAATAATAATACAAACTAAGCATAAACAACATAACAACCAAACCGAAAACTTTACATAGACTGATATGAAAAAAATATTTCCAATATTGTTATTAGCAGTACTGTTTTTGTCATGTTCTGATTCGAAGAATGATGACCTTATACCCGAACCTCCAGGTACTGGATCTGACGCACGATTAGTTGGTAAATGGAAAGTTACATTCGCAAAATATGGCTATCAAGCTGTATTTGTAGATAATGAAGAAGAATTAGCTACATTTTCGAAAACAGTAGATTATGTAACCAAGTTGGGGTGGAACTTTGGTGAATTTAATTTCTTCCAAGTCTTTAGAGGGTATCCCGATGAAGTGCCTATTACAGGTGTATTTATGAATGCTGAAGTAATGATTGATATCAAAGCAGATAATACTTTCGACGTATATTTAGGAACTTTCAACAATCCGGTAGAGGTTATCAAACATTCTTATACTATCGACGAAGATGGCCGATTCTTGTGGCGTAAATATGAAAATGAGGGCTTTACTTGGGGACGAAACATGTACACTTTCGACAAAGACGGAAAGCTGTATATGGAGCTTCGCGGCAATGTAGGTTCGGATTATCCACTCGAAAAATTCCGAGCTTCGTATTACGAAAAATTAGATTAAATTGCTTTAGTGTATATATACTCAAAAAAGGTCGGAAGTTCGCTTTCGGCCTCTTTTTTTTATTGGTGTGATTGGAATATAATGATACATCTTTTCTGTCAATACTGAAAAGATATGATATATAGACTCTTATATGAATAATAGAATTAACAATTGCGCAACTAATACCCTCAAGAACATTGTAAGCGGATAGACCGAGGCATAACCTACTGCCGGAGCATCATTGTCGGCTGATATTGAATTTGCATAAGCCAGAGCCGGAGGGTCGGTCATACATCCGGCCATCAGACCACTGAGGGTATAGTAATTTATCTTGAAGAATTTGCGTGCTATGATTGCTACAGTCAATAGCGGAATCAGAGTGATAATGATTCCGTATCCTATCCAGCTGAGTCCTCCTCCATGTAAAATTGTATCTACAAAATCAGCTCCAGCACCTAAACCAACACAAGCCAGGAAGAAACAAATTCCTATTTCGCGCAACATTAGATTGGCACTGACTGTAGTATAAGTTATAAGTTTGTAACGTACACCTAGAATACTCATCAGGATTGCAACGATAAGCGGTCCGCCTGCCAATCCTAGTTTGATAGGTTGGGGGATACCCGGAAACACAAATGGAATACTTCCGAAGAATACTCCTAGAAATATTCCGATAAATATTGGAACAAGATGAGGTTCGTTCAGCATCTTGAGCTGATTACCCAACGTTTTCGAAACACTGTGTATAGATGCAGTATCGCCAACGATCATCAATCGATCACCTATTTGAAGTTGCAGGTTAGGGTAGGCTACAAGATCTACACCGGCACGATTGACGCGCGTGATATTCACTCCGAAATTGCTCCTAAGATTCAATTCGCGAATCGTCTTACCATTGATGTTCGAGCGTGTAACAAGCACCCGCTTCGATATGAGTTGATTGTCCAACAAAGCCCAATCATCATTCGACATGTCTATTGTATGACCAATGAAAGCCGTAATTATAGCTTTGTCCTTAGGGGTTGTCACGACAAATATTTTATCGCCTTGATGCAGTATTGTTTTAGATGAAGCAATTTCTATACGCTCAGTTTTACTGTGTAATACACGCGATACAATAAACTTTTTTCCAACGAGTAAGGGGGCAAGTTCTTTGATAGTCTTACCGAATATTGCCGGATTATTAACTTCGAGCGAGACAAGTTCAACTGTTGTTTGCCCATTTTTATTATTGTTTAGCAAATCGGCTTCATCAGTCAGATTTATTCTGAAAAGGTAGCGTATAATTATGATTGCTCCTATTATGCCTACTACAGCCAGCGGATATGAGACAGCGTAGCCCATGGCAATGGTAGGATCTCCTACGCCTTGAATATCCTGAAATGCTTCTTGCGCAGCGCCTAATCCGGGTGTGTTAGTTACAGCACCCGACATGATACCTACCATAGTAGATATGGGTGTGTCGGTCAGGTAATGCAATACGACTGTCGTTGCGGCTCCAAGCAGTACAACCGAAGCTGCCAGCATATTGAGCTGTAAACCACCTTTTTTGAATGATGAAAAGAATCCAGGACCGACTTGTAGTCCAACTGAATATACAAAGAGAATAAGACCGAATTCGCGCATGAAGTGTAGTACTTCTGCATTTATTTTCATCCCGAAATGGCCTGCGAAAATTCCGACGAAGATTACGAACGTAATACCTAACGATATTCCTTTGATTTTTACTTTTCCCAAAATAATGCCTGCAGCAATGACAAATGCGAAAAGCATAATGCTGTGTGCCACACCTTCGCCCCAAATGAGGTTATCGATCCACTCCATATATTCTTTATCAGTTTTGACTTATTTCGACTAACAGAGATTGTGTGTTATTCTGATAGTGAAATTTGATAAATAAATCCAATATTCTTTTAGAAACATGAAGATAGCCAAATTATATGACAAAATGATATTTTTAAGTCCGATTTTTCGCTTAAATTAGTTGTTTGTTCTGACTTTATGGTATTTGATGATTCCGATTGATAATTTGAGGATTATATTCAATAATTCTGTCAGATCTTCATTCTATTCCTGACCAACCAAAATACCATTGGCAATGAATGGATAGTTACTTTCAAGCTCAAGCGTGTAGGATGGCTTCGAGTATTCTATTTTTTCAATCTTGGATACCTGAGCCATTCCATCAACCTGCATTATTTGTGAACCAACTTTCAGAACATCAATTTTCTGACCTTTGTATCTGCTATAATTTGCTGTCCTACGAGGATCAATTGAAAGCCATTCGCTACCGTTCCATAGAGGATGATCATCGGTGATAGTCAGCTGTATATCTGAGCTTTGAAAGCTAATACGATACATAGTCTTGTGAGTGGCTTTGTGAATTGCCTTTACTTTTCTTTCGGCGAAAATTTTCTTAGAAGAATTGTAAATTATTACAGGCTCGCCAACCTCGATATCTTCGATTTTCTTGGTTGTGAAATTTCGAGTACTGATCAATGTGCCTTCAGCCAGACAGTGTACTCCGATTCCATTAAAACTGATTTCGCTGATTGCTGTATCGTCATAGATATCGCCTTTGTAGATATCGGTAATAACGAATCTGATCGAAGATACTTCCATGGTATCGCCATCGATAACACGTTTTGTTGTCGCCTTGTAATGAGGAATTGTATCAGGTAATATGAAATTCTGTTCATCTCTTGTATCTTTCAGATTAACTGTAGCGATCAGTTTATTTTCGGCATAAACATCCATAGTTTTTACGCGCGAATTGTTTTTCCAAGTCTTTTCATCTTTATTGTAGCCGTTTATGATGAAACAGTCTGTTATTTGAGGAGCACCTTTAGGAAAAAGAAACTCAATATACTCGCCGATACCATAGCCATCTGCACCTTCTACCCATGCAGTTCGTACATCGTCGTCGAAGATGGATGATTTATCGTAGAAATTTTTGCCATCTGCCGCAAGAAAGGACGATACTTCGGTATAATAATTAGCTCCGCAGTACCAACTGCATCCAACGATTTCAGTCGACCATCCATAGATTCCCTCATCTTCGTAACCGGTCGATTTCATTAATACCTGAACGCGTTTTTCTACATCTGATGGAGGATTGCTTTTTTCGTTGTAATAGCCTTCATAGTATTCGTTGAGTAAGTCTTCCAACTCCTTGTTTTGTTGTAACTGAATATCTGTCAGGCTGTAATTGCCTACAATCTTCGTCTCCAGAACTGGCACGTTTTGTGTGTATGTAAAGAGAGGTATAAGTACAAGTATGAGTATGATAAGTTTTTTCATAATAAAATATTCTATTGTGTTAATGGTCGTATAAAGTTAAGTATTTATTTGCCACAAAAACAAGCGGCTCCCCGAAATAAATTATCGGGAAGCCGCAAGCGAATATAAAAATATTCTAACTAATTATTTCTTTACATTCTTGATCCATTCGCGGGCATTAACAAATGCTTCCATCCAAGGAGTAACATCGTCGCGGCGATTAGCAAACGGATAATATGCATTTTGCCAAGGGAAAATAGCACGCTCTGGGTGAGGCATGATTGCCAAGTGGCGACCATTGTCCGAAACTACGGCAGCTGTATTGTAATCCGATCCGTTAGGATTTGCCGGATAATCGCTGTAAACGTATTTCGCCACAATGTTGTATTTGTCCTCAGCCTCAGGTAACGAGAATCGTCCTTCGCCATGAGCAACCCAAACACCTAGTTTTGTTCCTGCCAATGAGCCGAACATTACCGAGTTGTTCTGAGGTATTTCCAAGCTGATGTATGTCGATTCGAATTTATATGACTTGTTATGTTGCATAGTTGGTTTCTGAGTGTGATCAGGGTAAACCAATCCCAATTCCATCATCAACTGGCAACCGTTGCAAACACCCAGACTCAGAGTATCTTCGCGTTGATAGAATTTGCGTAGCGATTCAGCTGCTTTCGGGTTGAATTTGAAGTTACCTGCCCATCCTTTAGCCGAACCAAGTACGTCCGAGTTAGAGAATCCACCGCAGAATACAATCAGATTGATATCTTCAAGCGTTTCGCGTCCCGAAGCCAAGTCGGTCATATGAACGTCTTTCACATCGAAACCAGCCAAGTATAGCGTATAAGCCATTTCGCGGTCTCCGTTTGTACCTTTCTCGCGGATGATAGCAGCGCGTATTCCCGAAGCCGATTTGCGGTTAGGATCGATATCGAACTGAGCAAAGCGTCCTGAGAACTCAGGTTTGAACGAGAATTGAAGCGGTTGTTTTTTGTAGTTTTCGAAACGGGCTTTAGCCAATTCTTCGCCGCTTTGTTTGCGGTCGAGCAAGTAAGACGATTCGAACCAAACATCGCGCAATGCATCGATGTCGAATTCTTTCAAGAACTCGTCTTTCTGGATAACCAGTTTACGATCTTCGATCGGACGAGCAACGATAGCGTAGCCGATTTCATAATCGTCAAGTATTTTTTCTACCAAATGATGGTGTTTCACTTGGATAAGGATTCCCGGATTTTCAGAGAACAAGATCTTGATTAAGTCGCTGTGTTGCAGCTTGTCAAGACGTGCTTCAAGACCCCCTTGCGGATTAGCGAAACACATTTCCAACATAGCTGTGATCATACCTCCTGCCGAGATATCGTGTCCTGCAAGGATCAGACCTCTGTCGATCAATTCCTGAACGGCAGCAAATGCATTTTTGAAGTATTCGCTGTCAGTCACGGTCGGAACTTCGTCGCCCACTTTGTTCAGTGTTTGAGCGAATGCCGAACCTCCAAGTTTGAACGAGTCGAACGAGAAGTCGATATAATACAGATATGTTCCTTTGATGTAAGCCAATGTTGGCGATACGATCTTACGGATATTTTTAACCTCTCCGGCAGCCGAAATGATAACTGTTCCCGGCGAGTAAACTTTGTCTTGTCCGTATTTCTGAGTCATCGACAACGAGTCCTTACCCGTTGGGATGTTGATGCCCAATTCGCAAGCAAAGTCCGAACAAGCCTCAACAGCACTGTAAAGACGAGCATCTTCGCCCGGATTTTTACAAGGCCACATCCAGTTGGCACTCAACGAAATGCTCTTCAATCCGTCTTCGAACGGAGCAAATACGATGTTTGTCAACGATTCGGCGATAGCCAATACCGATCCTGCAGCAGGATCGACCATTGCTGCCTGCGGAGCATGTCCTATTGATGTTGCGATACCTGCACGTCCGCGATAGTCAAGTGCTACTGCACCCAAGTCGCTCAACGGGAGTTGAATTTCACCTTGTGTTTGCTGGCGTGCAACTTTACCCGTTACCGAGCGGTCAACTTTGTTTGTCAACCAATCTTTACAAGCAACAGCTTCAAGCTGAAGTACGTTTTTCAGATATTCGTCTAGTTTATTGATGTCGTATTCTGGTTTTTCGAACGATTCTTCTACCGACGAGTCAGTCATAATGGTACGAGGAGCTTTTCCGAAGAAATCTTCCAATTTCAAGTCGATAGGGCATTTGCCATCGTCCTGACGGAAAACCAATTTCATGTCGTCCGTAGTTTCACCTACTACATACATTGGCGAGCGTTCGCGATCAGCAATACGTTGGATACGATCTGTGGCTTCCTCTGGGATAAGTAGTCCCATACGTTCCTGACTTTCGTTGCCGATGATTTCTTTCGACGAAAGGGTAGGGTCACCAACAGGAAGTTTATTTACATCGATCACACCACCGGTAGCTTCGATCAATTCTGACAAGCAGTTCAAGTGACCGCCCGCACCATGGTCGTGGATAGATACGATAGGATTGTTGTCCGATTCGGCTAGTGCGCGAATTACGTTCGAAGCGCGTTTTTGCATTTCGGGGTTAGCACGTTGAACGGCGTTCAACTCAATTCCGCTCGAGAATTGTCCCGTGTCAACCGATGATACAGCACCACCACCCATACCGATGCGGTAGTTGTCTCCTCCCAGAAGGACTACTTTTTCGCCCGGAGTAGGGTTGCCTTTCAATGCGTCGCGGCGATTGGCAAAACCAACACCACCAGCTAGCATGATTACTTTATCGAATGCAAATTGTTTGCGGTTTTCTTCGTGTTCGAATGTCAGTAACGATCCGCAGATAAGCGGTTGACCGAATTTGTTTCCGAAGTCTGATGCTCCGTTCGAAGCTTTGATCAGAATTTCTTCGGGAGTTTGGTACAACCAAGGGCGTTCTGCCATTCCTTTTTCCCATACGCGTCCTTCTTTCGTACGTGGGTACGATGTCATATAGACCGCAGTTCCTGCAATCGGAAGCGAAGCTTTACCTCCACCCAGACGGTCGCGGATTTCGCCACCAGTACCGGTTGCTGCACCATTGAAAGGTTCTACGGTAGTAGGGAAGTTATGTGTTTCAGCTTTCAGCGAGATAACCGATTTAATTGGTCTCACACCGAAGAAGCTAGGCTTGTCGCCATCTGTCGGAGCGAATTGCTCTATTTCGGGTCCTTGGCTGAAAGCCACATTATCTTTGTAAGCCGATACCAATTTGTTTGGATTGACTTGCGATGTTTTCTTGATTAGTTTGAATAGCGAGCTTTCTTTTTCTACGCCATCGATAACGAACGTGCCGTTGAAGATTTTGTGACGGCAGTGTTCCGAGTTCACTTGCGAGAATCCGAATACTTCGCTGTCGGTCAGTTTGCGTCCAAGACGTTCGCTCACACTATTCAGGTACTCTATTTCGTCTTCGCTCAGTGCCAAACCTTCTTGCATGTTGTAGGCTGCAATATCTTCTATTTCGAAGATTGGTTCGGGTTGTAGATCAATTGTAAAGATGTCTTGGTTCAAACCCTCGTACACGCGCTGAAGCATTGGGTCGTGCTCGGTGTCTTTGCTTTGTGCAGCGAAAAACTCTTCGATGCGAATTACATTTTCGATGCCCATATTGAGGCAGATTTCGACTGCATTGGTACTCCAAGGAGTGATCATTTCGCGACGCGGACCAATAAAAAAGCCTGAAACTTCGGTTGCTTCAAGCAGGACGGCATCGTTGAATGCCCAAGTTAGTCGGTTGATGTCTTCGCTGGTAAGCGGCTTTCCGGTTTGGACTGCAATAACGTTTTTTGAAGGCGTTTGGAAAAATGAAATCATTTCTTTTTCTAAAAATTAGGTTATTTGATGGGATTACAGACATCCTTTCAGGAGGTTGCCAATAATCGCTTTAAATACAAGATGCAAAGATAGTGAAAAGTCGCGAGCTATACTATTTTTTGAAGTATGAAAAACTAGACATTAGTCATGGTATTTGTCAAATAAATAACTAGGATTGAAATGTCGCGTTTTTATTGGTGTTTTGTCAAGTATAACTTTCAAATTTATTGCTTCTAGATATAAATTTTTACCTGCTTTTTTATCGTGTTTATTATTTTCAAGTAGTTTTGCGTAATGTATTGCCATTTCCGGATTATCAAGATGGTAGTATAGCTTGCTTAAGTTGAAATAAGCAATGTATCTGATTTTTATATCTGATTTTTGTTTAAGATCAGGGTATTTTCTGGGAATACTGTCGAAATATTCAATGATATGATGTGCATCTTCTGCTTTGATGCCTTTTTGGGAGGTCATAGATTGTAACATCTGCTTTAATTCGGCAACATATTGCTGCATAGTTCGATTTTCTGGGTGTTTTTTCTCATTCATCGTTTTTAATAGATCCTGTGTGCGTCTGCTAGGGAAGCTATACCATTTATGCTGTTGATAATTCAATGTCTCTACAGCTTTATTCGCTATATCTGTTGCTAATTTCCCTAGTATTATATTCTCGTTTTCATTCCAAAATTTACTTAAATTTTCTGGTGTAGGAAAAGGCTCTGATGTGTAAGTCCTAACATCGGAATCTTTTGTTATTTTTTTTGTGATCCAATTATAGTTTGGAGTTCGAATTGTAAAATTAGAAGGTAAGCAGTATTGTAAATTTAAGAAATAGGTGTAAGAGACGATTGTATCTCCATTTTGGTCAGTAGTAAAACCTTTTTTTTCGTTTATTTCGGATTTGTGTATCTTAAAATCTTCAAAATTAAGGGTGATCTTCATTTCGGTGGAAGAGTTTTCGTATTCTTCAGCATGTCTCTGACCTGAAATTTTAATTTTATCCCAAATTGGAGCTAGATCCATAATTTTTTCAGTACTAGGAGTAGCTTCTACTTTTTTCGTATAGTAAAAAAATAAAGGAGAGGTATATTCCGGTAAATCTTGATAGTTTATAAAAATACGAACATTATCTATGTTGATATTTTTGGTTTGCGCTGAAATTGTGCTAAGAGAGAATAAAAGAAAAATTATAAATATACACTTCTTCATGGTTATTTAGGCATAGTGTGTGAATGTAGAGTTTTAATATTGCCTAACAAAGGTATAGCTTTTTGTGTATTGATTGATGAGTTATCCGAGTGAAAGCAAAAAGCATTATCTTTGCATATCAAGAAAAAGGTATTTATGAAGATAGCGATAGTTGGTACGGGATATGTAGGATTGGTCACAGGAACTTGTTTCGCCGAGATGGGAACCGAGGTTTTCTGTGTGGATATTGATCAGACGAAAGTAGACAATCTGAAAAAAGGGATTCTGCCGATCTACGAAGATGGGTTGGAGGATATGGTTGCGCGCAATGTCAAGGCGGGACGTCTTAGTTTTACGACCGATCTGAAGTCTATCCTCAACGAAGTTGATATTGTCTTTTCGGCTGTAGGTACGCCTCCGGCTGAGGATGGTAGTGCCGATCTGCGCTATGTGATGAATGTGGCTCACGAGGTGGGGCAGAATCTGAATAAATACATCGTATTTGTTACCAAAAGTACTGTTCCCGTAGGAACTGCTTGGAAGGTGAAAGACGCGATTCGTGGAGAACTGGATAAAAGAGGCTTGAAAGATTTGCATTTCGATGTGGCTTCGAATCCCGAATTCCTGAAAGAAGGTGTTGCTGTAAACGACTTTATGCATCCCGATCGTGTGGTGATAGGCGTTGAATCGGAAGAGGCAAAAGCGATGATGGAACGTCTTTACAAAGCTTTTATGCTGAACAATTATCGTATTATTTTCACGGATATCCCATCTGCCGAAATGATCAAATATGCAGCTAATGCAATGCTTGCGACGCGTATCAGTTTTATGAACGATATTGCAAATCTTTGCGAAATAGTTGGTGCCGATGTGAATATGGTTCGAAAGGGTATTGGTACGGACCAGCGTATTGGAACGAAATTCCTTTATGCCGGAACGGGCTATGGCGGAAGCTGTTTTCCGAAGGATGTAAAAGCTTTGATCAATACAGCAAAACAACAGGGCTATAATATGGATTTATTGCAGTCGGTTGAGAACGTAAACAACCGTCAGAAGCGAGTGCTTTTCGATAAATTGCTGAAATATTACGGCGGCGATATAAAAGGAAAAACGATTGCTATCTGGGGATTGGCTTTCAAGCCGAAGACTGACGATGTGCGCGAAGCTCCGGCTCTGTTGATAGCTGATCTTCTGGTCGAAGCAGGTGCTAGGGTGAAGGCTTACGATCCGGTGGCGATGGACGAAACCAAGCGTGTATTGGGTGATAAGATTGCTTATGCAAAAGATATTTACGATGCAGCCGACGAAGCGGATGCTATAATGATGATGACCGAATGGAACGAGTTCCGCTTGCCATCGTGGGCTGCTATCAAGAAGATAATGAAGAAACCGGTTGTTTTTGATGGTCGGAATATTTATAATAAAAAGGAAATGAACGATTTCGGATTCGATTATTTCGGTATCGGAATTTGATTGAAAATAGATAAAAAGAGCAAGACCGCCTCATCAGTTGAAGCGGTCTTTTTTTATTGCTTGCAGGCTCTTAATTTGTGAGGAATGTAAATGTATATCCTCCAGCTTCGTTGATGGTTACGTTTCCCATGCCCGAGAATGGTATATGCATACCTGCAACTTTTATGTTTTTATCAGAAATGTATTTCAATGTCTCGATACGCGATTTGACTGCCTGATCGGGATTTACATCGTAGGTTACTGCTACCTCGGGATATCGGATTTGCACGGCTAAAGCATGTGTTAAATCGCCCCATATAAGTAGCTGCTGATTGTCCGAATCGAGAAGAAACATAGTGTGCCCCGGAGTATGTCCATAAGCTTCGATAGCCTTGATGTTAGGTAATAATTCTTTTTCTGGTTTATTCAGAGTTTCGGGATTGAAAAGTACAAGCTGATTGGCATAAGCTGAAAGAACATCTAAAGCTAATTGGTTGTTGGCTTTATCACTTTTCCAATATTCAGCTTCTTTTTCGGCAACATAAACTTTTGCATTTGGAAATGCTTTTTCCCCGTCTTTGAACATGCCCCCGATATGATCTCCGTGCATATGCGTGAGAAGTACGATGTCGATTTGTTCGGGTTCGATTCCTTGTTGTTTCAGATTGTCGAAAAGTTTCGAGCCGAATCCGGCATCGACTAAGATATTTTTACCTGCAGTTTGAATCAGAAAAGCGTTTACTGCATTCGGTATTTTTCTGTCAGGAACGCTATTGTCCAATATTTCGGTTGTGGCACCGATCAGAATCTTTGTATCTGCCATCCCCTGATTCTCGTTGAACTGTATGACTTTCATCTGTCCAAGGTTTTGTGTATAACTCTTTGGCTTGTCTTGAGCTGTTGCAAAATTTTGCATTGCTATAAAAATTAGAAAAATATAGATGTATTTCATGTCTTAATCTTTTTTTGTTGTCTAATGGATTGATGTAGTTGTAAATATATGGATAATTGTTGACTCTGAAGTGTGCCAAAATGATATTTGTGATAAATTAATCTAACAAAAATATGTCCATGTAGAGTTGTTGATTGTACGAAATAAGTTATCTTTATATAATAGACATTGGTTGCTGATAGGTTAATTAATAATAATTGGAACGATGGATAGCACAAACGACACAGTTTTCCCTAATGATATAAGTTTACCCAATAAAGTATTTGACGAGAAGATACATTATTTCCTGGCATTCGAACCTTCGTTCGTGAGTGATGAGGCTTTTTATCCTTGCTTGTCAAAGTTTAGTCGTGAAGTTGATGGTAATGCATTGATTTCGATAGAAGTGTTGGATGATAACGACTTGAAATGCTCGAGCAAAATTTGTAAAATAGACAACAATATTCAATTCAGAGAAAGCTGGGACAATATATTTAATACCAATTGTAAATGTATTTACAGTCAGATGATTGGCGTATATTCTCAATCTTTGAAATGGGGTGTGTATGTTGATAATGTAGATTTCGAAATCGGCTTGGTGGGGTTTGAACGTGAAGAGCACTTGAATCTTTTCTTGGATATCTTTAAACCGGAATTGGATGTCTTCGAATCAGTGAAAGATTATGTTGAAGAAACGGATTCGATATTGGATTTCTCGCCCAAGACCAGAAAGTTGTATGATGCCATAATTCGAAATCATTCGAATATAATAGAAAATGAACGGCAGTTTCTACCCAAAGATTTAGCGGAGATATTCGATAGTATGGAATATGAAGAGGAGGGATATTTAAAGGTCAGATCGATCAATTTTGATAATGATGATATATTATTTGAATTTTCGATATTTTGGAATGATTTAGATGGCCGGAAACAAGATAGACGCTGGGCTGCGAAGATAAAAAACTATAAAGATTTTAATATAGATTCAAGTAATATCGGTTATTATTTTAAGTTTTATACTGATCATATTGCTCTTCAGCAATATAAAGAACCTACGTATGAGCTGTATTTTAAAGCCAAAGGAGATAATCCCGAGTTATTATATACAGAGATAAAAGAATTACATACTTATACCTTTGGCGGGTTGATCTCTGAAAAATATATCAATACTGATTTGTTGATGCTTTGTAAAGCGGAAAGTGGCTTATTTGCCAGAGGTCCTAAAAGTATTTTAGACTATTACTATAATTGTCTCTTGAATGCTGGTAAAGAGCCATATTTTTATGATATGAAGATAAAGAAAAGTTCGAGTAAGCTGATTGATCCCTATAAACTAATGACCTTAGGTAGTATATATATTATTGGTGCAGATTTTATATTTGAAGAAGTGAAATTATGAGTACGGAAAGATTTATCCGTTTGGATGATATTTACTTACGTGATTCTTCGCTAGAGTCAATATTTATTTATAAAGAAGATTATATTCTTTATATCGATATTGTTTTTAAAGTAGTGTCAAAGACAACTACATTTTTGAAATTAAGATGTATAGATGTCGTTAAATATAATATATTATGGGATTCGGACTATTCTTTCTACGA
Organism: Dysgonomonas massiliensis; assembly: GCF_900240225.1. Taxonomy (GTDB): domain Bacteria; phylum Bacteroidota; class Bacteroidia; order Bacteroidales; family Dysgonomonadaceae; genus Dysgonomonas; species Dysgonomonas massiliensis. The sequence goes on from NZ_OEPV01000001.1 coordinate 184,633, forward strand.
TGTTTCTCATTATAAATTACTAAAAGATAACGAACTGTTTTATCTTTCATTAGATCCATACGAAGAGAGTGATGAAATCTCAGAATTGGATAACGATTTTTTATTGTGTAGACAAATGAAAGTTTGGAGTTCTGTATCGGTTGATTTTACTGATCGTAAAGATAGTTCGGTTATTTAACCAAATCGTCTATTTCGATACTCATATTGTCTTCCAGGTCGATCATTGCATTGATAAAATGGATGCGAGTATAGTACCTTAAGTCTTCTATTGAAATCTGTCTTTCTTCGATGCGTCCTACATCTATTAGCGATTGCCGTTTCGTGCCTGATAACAAATAACTCTTGGGGGTATAGAGAGTGCCATCTTCCGCTTCGAAAACCAGATTAGTAGCAAAACCATCGGTAATCAATCCGTTTTTTACGATAATGATTTCATCGCTCTTGGCTTCATTTCGGAGTTCATTCAAACGACTGCGATCGGTCGATTTGAAGTCGTAAGAAATATCGTCGTCAATGACGATCGCAACCTTGTTAATAGTCGGCAGCGAGTAGGGGATATATTCAACGCTTTCGATACGATCGCTATAGACTATACGACATTTAAACAAACCTTTTCGTGCCGAATCGGGTATCGATTGCAGATGCTTTTTCAGATCAATTCTGTTTCTGCCTAGAGTATCCTGAGTACGATCGATTCGCTCTTGATGATAAGCTAGATTGTAGAACGTAGCATCTAGGAGTTTGATCGCTTCGCTGAAAGTCGGTTTCATAGTATCGGTAAATATATTTTAGCTAAAACCTCTTCGTATTCGTCTCGTGCCTGACTATTGACTGTAATTCCTCCTCCGCTATGGAAGAAAAATTTATCGCCTTCTTGCTGAATGAATCGGATCATGACAGCCGAATCGAATTGCTCACCGTCGAAGTAGCCGAATACGCCCGTATAATAACCTCTCGATTCGGGTTCGGCTCGGTGAATGATTTCGACTGTCGATCGCTTCGGTGCGCCACATATAGATCCTGCGGGCAGCATACCGAAAATTATATCTCCCAATCGTGATTGATAATCGTCGGATAACTTGCCTGTAATTTCGGAACTGACTTGGAGGATGTCGCCTTTCTGTGTCGATATGCGGTCGATGTAGCGGAATCGCTCGACCTGAATGTCTGTGGCAACTATTCCTAAATCATTTCTAAGCAGATCAACTATTGTGCAATGTTCGGCAGTTTCTTTCGGATCAGCAAGGATATGCTCTTCGGCATTCGGTACGCTGGCGCTGATAGTTCCTTTCATCGGGTTGGTCGAGATCACTCTGTTTGCTATCTTGACGAACCTTTCGGGCGAGAAACATACAAACTGCTCGGGAATGTATAATCCGTATGGAGATTGGCTTCGGTGAAATATATCAGCAAGCGGAATATTTATCTCGATAGGGGTACGCACAGTTAGATTCGCTAGATAAGAATCGCCACGCATCAGCCCTTGCATTACTGCATTAAGCCGTTGTTCGTATTCTTCGTATGTAAGTGGCGAAGCCGATATGTTGGCTTGCGTGGAATTGATGTCCGTATCAGTCTGATTGGTACCAAGTGGAGTTCTGAATAGAACTTCGGATTGCAGCATCGGATTTTCGATGAAAATTCCTTTTTCAAGATCGAAATCTACAGCAAACAGAAATGGTGTTTTCGATGCTCCGCACGTATTCATGCGTAGTTTTATATCAGATACTTTCATACTTGTCGATAGTTTAAAAAGTTGCTGATGATTGTTTTGCCGTCAGGTGTAATGAACGATTCGGGATGAAATTGTACGCCGAATACGGGATATTGCCGATGTGCTAAAGCCATGATATTTCCGTCGATGTCGCTTGCAGTAATTTTCAGACAATCGGGTAAGCCTTGCTTCGATACATTCCACGAATGATAGCGACCGACTGAGATTTGAGCATCTATATTGCGAAATAAATCCGAATGATCGTGTATCGATATTGTACTGCTAACGCCATGTGCCGGCTTGTCGAAATTGAAGATCGAAGCTCCGTAGCTTTCGGCAATTGCCTGATGGCCGAGGCAAATTCCTAAGACGGGCGTTTGTTGACCTAGTGTCAGGACAATTTCTTTCAGTACTGGTACTTCGGATGGCAGACCCGGACCGGGAGATATGATGATACGATCGAAATGCCGTGCAGTATCAACACTGAGCTTATCGTTGAGAATGATCTCAATAGAGTCCTCTTCTGTAGAAGCTGCTTTGATGAGATGGTATAAATTGTACGTGAACGAGTCGTAATTGTCTATCAGTAATATTTTCATCTGAAAAGTAAAATATGGGCAAATATATACAAAGTCTGCCAGAGCATCGAATGTCGAGCCGATACGTTTATTATTCGGATTAGATTCTTTACCTTTAGCCCTAAACACAAATGTTTTATCAAAAGAAATCTATATATGAAAAAATATCAATTGATCTTTATGTTCGCTTTCGCTTTCATGCTGATGGCAATAGGTCTGAATGCTCAAAACGCAGCTATGCAGGCTCAGCGGGTTACACAACAGCATCAGCAGCATGCTATGATGGCTCATCGTGCACATATGCAGATGCAACGGCAGTTCGAACATATGAATCTGATGCGGATGAATATGCACGTAAAGAAAATAGATGGAAAGTATAAATTTAATGTAGTGACGGCCGACGGAGATACGGTTGTAGCACGAAAGAGGTTGCGAGTTCATTTCTCCAAACCAATGTCGGAGATTAAAATTAAAACGGACGATGGAGAACGAATCTTCAAGCCTGCGGATACGAAAGAAATCTTTATTAAGCATAAATCCGATTACATAAAAGGTATCCCGAATGACAGTATCTGGATCTTCAATACATTTTCATCTTCTGATGTCAAATTCTATGGCATGTTTCCGGCAATAGAAATGGGTTATCTTGGATGGTTTCAGACTGAAGGCGATTCAATCCGGACCATTACAAAAGATAATATGCAGGAACTGATGCAGGGGTACGATAAATCACTGAAAGCTTTAAAGAAGAATAAGACTGGACATGCCATTTATTACTACCTGAAAGAAGAAAAGAAGCGATCCAAATCAAAAGATTAGTTTATGAGAGACCTTAGTTCGGTTTTATCAACAATATGTTTCTTTGGTGCAGGATTTTGTGCTTTTCTCCTTTTTGGAGGTCTGTTTTCTGCACATTGGGATGATATTATCCAAAGCTTTTGGGACTCAACGTTTGTTCTTATATTAGGAACGCTGGTTCCTTTGTTTTGCATTGTGGGCATTATATTTACATTGAGAAGTTTTTTTGGTAAAGGAAATCAGTCGATAGGTTTATCGATATTCAATCTAATTGTTATTGTTTGTACAGTCCTTTTTCTGTCGATGTTTTATACACCGGTATTTACTTCTGTTGTAGAGCTGTATAAAATTAAATTGGGAATTTTATGAAAAGAGTTATTTGCTTTGCATATCTTGAGTCTTACTAATTGAATATAAATCGAATTATGAGAAATAAAAATTTAATCCTTAATCCTTATTTCATTCTAGGACTTTTTCTGTTGATCGTTAACGATGCTTATTGGAAATATGAGTACGGAAATTTCGTTACCGGAAAATTATCCGACTTTGCTGGTTTATTCATATTTCCGCTATTTGTAGCATATCTCTTTCCAAAGTTGAGAAAGTCTATATCTTTTATCACGGGACTGGCTTTCGTTGTTTGGAAAACGCCATTGGCTAGCCCGTTTATCGATGTGATTAATACGTGGTTTTCTATTTCAATTTATCGTACGATAGATTATACCGACTATATTGCATTGTTAATCCTGCCTCTGAGCCATTATATGATCAATTACTTCGATTTCAAGCTTCCGCTTTTTCGGGGGAAACTAACCAGATCAGTCCTTACTTACTCAACGCTGATAATTGCATTTTGTGCATTTAGTGCTACCTCGATACCTCATCCGCGGGAAATGCCTAGCGGAACAGTTTATATTGGTAAATCTTATACAATAAAACTACCTAAAGATTCAGTTATAGCTGCAATTAAAGATTTGGGATATAATTGTGACTTCTACGAAATAGATTCGCTCAGACCTCAAAGTGACGATACCCTGCAATATAAGTTTATGCGTGATAAGTCGTATTACCAGACAGATAATATCGTTCGTCGTTATGACTATGAAGGATATTCTGTGGTAGATGATACGATAGCAAATATCAAATATGATTTATACGAATTAAGTCCGAATAAAACAAAGATGACGATCATCAACTTGACTATATCTGAAGAGCCTGGTTATCAAGATTGGAAGCAGTTGAAACAAGCGAGTAAGTTATACAATGATTGGTTGAAGAAGAATTTGATTGAGAAAGTAAAATAGGTATTCTTAAACAGTATTTATGTCAGACCGCATGGCTTGGCTAAAGTTAAATTTCTATCTCGTATATTCTCGATTTAGTTCCCTCTAGATCGTAACCGTTACCTATATATGTCCAACCATATTTCTCATACAATCCAACGTGATCCGTTTTCAAATAAAGTTTCTTGAATCCCATTTTCTGAGTATCAGATATTGCTTTCTGTATCAGTAGCTGAGCATATTCATTACCTCTATGGCATTCGTCGATGAATAAAGCTACAAGCCACGGATATAAATCCATGCGGCTGATGAAATCATTTGTAACCAATCCGGCGCAACCTATTAACTGATTATCTTTTTCCAAAACATACCATTGAGGCAGAGGGTTGGAAGAGGTAATACCATGTTCTACACAATCGCGATATATCTCTGGAGGAACTTTTGCCCAACTTCTTTGCAGATATGCTATTATCTGCTCTTTATATTCGGGGTTTTCTCTTGTTGATATTATTCTCATTTCTATTTGTTTATGTACTTTATTAACATAGTTATCAACAGTGTTGTTAACATGTGGTTTCTAAGTTATCAACATAGTTATTAACAATATTGTTGATAACGTTTGTAATTACTATAAATAGAACGTATTACGATGTTTATAATTTGTGGATTTCTAAGCCTGTGACGATTGATGAAGAAAGAGATTAACATTCCACAGATGGTCGAAAAGATGGTTATTAATATAAGAATATTGTCCGAAATATTCAGATCTATCAGCCATAAAATACCAAACACTAATCCGAATAATAGAGCCGATAGTATAAATGCGATCATTGTCCATGAAACAAAAATCAATATAAATATCAGGAATTTAGTAGTCTTGTCAAGTTGTATTTTTTCTTGCATAGCATACCGGTTTTATTAGTTTAAGGTCAATTAAAGGTACGAAAAAAGCCGACTATCTTTACGATAATCGGCTTATATTTTATTTCATATCTTGATCAGTGTTCATGATGTGCAGCATCCGATTCGGCTTTGTCGGCATGTACTGTTCCGTGTGGATGTTCCGGCTTAGCGTATATTGAGTATAGCTTTAGGGGCTTATTCCCTTTGTTGATAACATTATGCCATTTACCAGTTGGGATGAAAATAGCATCATCATCACCTGCTTTTCGAACGAAAGTTAACTGATCTTTTTCGTCTCCCATCAGTACTTCGGCCTCACCTTCTTCTATGCGAAGGAACTGTTCAACATCCGTGTGCATTTCCAATCCAACCTCGCCTCCAACGGGAATCGACATGACTGTCAGTTGCAGATTATTTCCGGTCCACAGCGCAGTTCGGAATGTTTCGTTTCCTAAAGTGTAATCTTCAATATTGACTACCAGAGGTTCTGTTCCGTAGTCTTTTAAGACGATTTGAACCTTTTCAGTCCTGTTTTCTTCGTCAATTATTTGTTGATTGTCTTTCTTCGATGGTTGGCAAGCTGATAATCCAATTAATATCAGGCTCAGAAAAAATAGATTCTTCATGATTCTTATGATTTAGCGGTTTATAACTTTGGTATCTAGTCAAAGATAGCTAAAATCGATAAGAAAGTATATGCGTATTGGTCAAATCTATTGATAATTAACACTTAATTATGATATGTTAAAAACTTCGTCCAGCACCGCCGCCGCCGAAGCTACCGCCTCCACCACCACCGAAGCCTCCACCAAAACCGCCTCCACGGCTGCCACCTCCGAATCCGCCACCAAAGCCACCGAATCCGCCGAAACCTCCATGGCTTCTGCCCGATCCGCCGTTATTGCGCGGTGGTTTGTTCTTAGATCCTGCGTAGATAAATAGTATGAGGAAACCCAGAAAAACGAGTGTAACGATGAGTTCGCCCCAATCGAAACCTTTCGATTTAGGGTCGGCAGTAAATTCGCCCGAAAGATATTTCTGAATAACCTCGATAGCCGCAACCGATGCCGAGTAGTAATCGCCACGTTGCAAATAAGGCATCATATAATTGTCGATAATACGACCGGTGCGCCCATCGGGCAAAACATGCTCTACGCCACGACCGGTGGCAATATACACTTGTCCGCGACCATATTGGTTGCGGGGTTTGAAAAGAATTAGCACACCGTTATCTTTCCCAGCCTGACCGATACCCCATTTTTCGCCCAATCGCTGAGCAAAATCCGAAGCAGCATAGCCTTGAAGGTCTTCGACCGAAACGACATAAATTTGTGTAGATGTACTGTCGTTATATGCCACAAGCATATTTTCTAGCGACTGACGTTCGCTGTCGCTGAATACTTTAGCAAAGTCGTTGACAATGAGGTAGGATTCGGGATGCGTTTCCGACTTCATCGGCTCGGGAAGGTCTTGAGCCGACAATCCCAATGCCAACGAAGCGTAAAACAGTAATAATATGTTTAGTAATCTTTTCACTCTCGGTCTTAAAATTGTACTTGTGGAGCAGTTTGACTTGCCTGATCAGCTTCGAAATATGCCTTTTGTGTAAATCCTCCAAATCCTGCTATAATATTTTTAGGGAATTTACGGATTTCAGTATTATAAGTTTTAGCTACTTCGTTGAATTTATTACGTTCAACATTGATGCGGTTTTCAGTCCCTGCCAATTCGTCTTGAAGCTGTAAGAAGTTTGTATTTGCTTTCAAGTCAGGATAATTTTCGCGAATCATCATCAATTTACCCAATGCCGAGCTTAGTTCGCCTTGCGCAGCCTGATATTCCTTCAATTTCTCAGGAGTCAAGTTAGCCGGATCGATAGTCATTTGAGTTGCTTTAGCACGTTGTTCTACAACGCCTATCAATGTTTGCTCCTCGTGATTAGCATAACCTTTCACTGTTGATACAAGATTAGGGATAAGATCGGCACGACGCTGATACGCATTTTGTACGTTTGCCCATTGTTTGTCAACTGTTTCTTGTTTATCCACTAATCCGTTATAAGAAAAAATTCCGAATAAAACAGTTATTCCGGCTATTATCCCAATTATTAAGTTCTTCTTAGATTTCATAATTCTAAAATGTTATTTGTTGTTTATACTTAATTATTCAAAACTACCGGATACAAATATAATGGCATTTGTGCGAAAACAAGATTTCTTTTGCTCTGAAATATTCAATTGACTTGATGCTTGTATTTGTATAATGACTATCTTGTACGCAAAATAATCAACTTACAACACAAAACATACAATAATGGATATAAACGATAAAAAATTTACCCGTACACGAAAAATAGTAAATGCTCTGATAACCATTGTTCTGGCAGGCTTTCTGATTATGTTGGGCAATAATGTTATTGGTGATCTGGATACTTCGGTTCAATTCCCGAATCGTAGCGAATTCGAAGATAAGGAGCTGAAAGCTAAGCTTGATAAAGAAGAGCTGGAACTCAATAATCAGATTAAAGACCTGAACGAGTCGAAACAGAATATTGAGCGAATGATTGCGGCTGCTCAGACAAATAAAGATGCCGAGCAGGAATCGTTTGACAACTGGATCAAAACGCGTGGAACGTTAGGTTCTGCTCAACAAGATGCAGAGGTATTGAAACGACTCGCTAAACTGGACGAATACAAAGAGATTGTTCAGAGCTGGCAGGCCAAATCAGATTCAATAAGTGAGGAAATCAGAGCTATTTCAATCGAAAATAATGATATTTATGAAACACGCTACGAAGAGGGTAGACGAATAGACAAACTATATCAAGGAGCTATTCAATCTTATGATTTGAAGGTATTTCTCATTCGACTGCTTTTTACAGCGCCTATTCTTGCGCTAGGTGTTTACTTCTTTATGCGTAAGCGTAGGCACAAATTCAGCCCCTTGTTTATGGGATTCTCGTTGTTTGCTGTATATGTATTCTTCTTCGGATTAGTGCCTTACTTGCCAAGTTATGGAGGTTATGTACGTTACACGGTAGGTATCCTTCTTACTCTCGGATTGGGATACTATGCCATCAAACGCTTACGTGCTTATCAGGAACGAAAAGCTGCCGAACTGAAAGCTTCGAACGAAGAGCGTGCCAGCCGTATGGAAGGCGAGCGCGCCGAAAAAGCGTTCCAATCGCATGTCTGCCCTTCGTGTGGTAAAGATTTTCTATTGAAAAACTGGGAAAAGATGGACGTTGATACGAATACGGTTAAACCTGCTTTTGCAAGCAAATATTGCCGTTATTGCGGCTTGCAGTTGATAAAAAAATGTGAGCATTGTTCGCAAGATAATTACGCACATTTGCCATTCTGTATCAATTGTGGATCGAAATTGAAGTAATCGTCTGACCGCAAGGTTTCTATATGCCCCGGCTTTTGTTTAGTCGGGGCTTTTTGTTTTATATTGTATTGGTTGTTAGTTATTTATACCTTATTTAAGCCTCACAATTTTATCCTTTTACATATAAGCTATTGAGCTCTAGTTGACTGCAAATTTATTATTTATAAGTATTTCTAAATTTAGTTCAAAATTGAATTATTCCGTATGAATATTCTACTATTTAAATTAATTAGTGTAAATTTGAACTATCAAAATAAAACACAATTATCAATAAACTATACAAGGAGGATTAGTGATGGCTGTATTGAAAATTAACTGTTTTTGCGACGAAGTTCAGATGGATCGAATCGTTTGGCATGTGACCGATTGCCTTTGCTCGGGCGATATGGATAGCTTGTCTGATATCGATGATGAAGTGTCAGAAGTGCGTATATGTATCGATTTCGAAGTCTTTATGGATGTTGTAAAAATAAAATCGGCAGAAATACTGGATGAAGACTGGGAGTTGCTATACGAGGATTCGGCCGTACTCACATCCCGATTGAACAAGGTGCTGGAAGCCTATAACCGTGAGAACAAAGAAGCTTTGCACCGAGCAAAGCAAATTAAAGCCGATCAACTGATCGGATACTGAAAATTATCAATTGGTTTATTATTGATCTATTAAGACAAAACAATTATGCAACAAGAACAACTGAAAAAAGGATTGGAAGACATGACCCGTACACAAACAGAAATGCGTTCGATTATCGAAAACTTTTTCCGATCGGGTGGTTACGAATCGCAAATGAGTTTGCTGGCAACAGCAGTTCAGGATATTGTATTGAAAGGTTCGGGCGAATCGCGAGAAAGTTTGGACAACGAATTCGAATATACGAATCGCTTTATCCGCGAATCGGTTTATGATCTGACTGAGCTGCAAAAATTCCTGATCGATCTTCGTGAATCGTATCAACGTTATAAAAACTGTGCAAACTACCTCAAAACGATCGACCGTACTTCTGTAAACCTCTTTGTGAAAAGTAATTCTGCTCAATAAGCTGTCTATTCCTACTCGGTATTCATTCAACTAATTAAATCTTATGCAAAACTTCGATTCAGTCGGAATTTCCATTCCGAATGGGCGTACTATGGGCAAAGTCAAGGTACGATGCCCCAAGTGTGCCCACAATCGGCGCAACAAGGCTGATAAATCCTTGTCGGTCGATCTGGAGAGAGGCCTGTATAATTGCCATTATTGCGGTTGGTCGGGTAGGGTGGCTGATGGAAAAGAGAAAGAGTTTAAACCAGAGCCGAAAACTTACACAAAGCCAGTTTGGAATAATTCGACCGACTTGTCGGATAAGGTAGTTCAATGGTTCGAGACGAGAAAGATCAGTCAGCATACGCTCCGAGCGATGCGCATAAGCGAAGGTTTGGAATATATGCCGCAGAAACGGCAACAGTGCGATACCATTCAGTTCAATTATTTCCGTGATGGTGAGCTGATAAACGTAAAATATCGCACGGCTGATAAATGTTTCAAACTTGTATCGAATGCTGAGCTTATTCTTTGGAATATAGATGCTATCCGAGATACCACAGAGTGCATCATCACCGAAGGCGAAATGGATGCACTGTCGTTCATCGAATGCGGATTTGCGCATACGGTTTCTGTTCCCAACGGAGCAAATGGTACAGAGTATCTGGATGCTTATATGGAGACTTATTTCGACAGTAAAGAAACGATCTATATTGCTGTTGATACCGATAGGAAAGGTACGGAATTGCGTCAGGATTTGATTGCCCGATTCGGGAGCCATCGCTGTCGGATAGTCACTTACGGCGACGATTGCAAGGATGCTAACGAGCATCTGATCAGATATGGACAACGATCGCTGCAAAGCCGTATTCACGAAGCCGAAGAAATTCGTATGGAAGGCGTTTTCAGCTTGTCGGATTATGCCTCCGATCTGGATAGCCTGTTCGATAATGGTATGCAACGGGGAATGACTATCGGTCATCAGAATTTCGATTCGCTTTGCAGCTTCGAGACCGGTCGGTTGTGTGTCGTGACGGGTATTCCGGGACACGGGAAAAGCGAGTTCGTAGACGAAATGGCTGTGCTGCTGAATCTTCGTTATGGTATGAAATTCGCCTATTTCTCGCCTGAGAATTTTCCGATCACTTATTTGCTCTCGAAACTTGTTTCGAAATTGACCGGCAAACGCTTCGAGCGTGGGCACTTAAAACCAAACGAATACACGGGAGCAAAGCAATACATTGATCGTAATTTTTCGTTTATCTGTCCCTCGCACGATTTCTCGTTGGACGAAGTGTTGGACAAAGCTCAGTATTTGGTTCGTAAGAACGGCATAAAAGGACTAATTATCGACCCATACAATAAGATTGAACATCAGATTCCGAACGGTATGCCCGAAACCAATTACATATCGATGGTATTGGATCGGCTGATTCTTTTCGCTCAGAAAAACAATGTGCTGGTCTTTCTGGTTGCTCATCCTCGCAAAATGAATAAAAAAACGGGCGAAGTGAATTACGATGTGCCAACGCTTTACGATGTGAACGGATCGGCAAACTTTTACAATAAGGCGGACTTCGGATTATCGGTATTTCGTGATCGGGTGAATAATCGAGTGGAGGTTCATGTGCAGAAAGTGAAGTTCAGACATCTGGGCGAATGCGGAACGGCTTTGTTCAATTACAATCTGAATAACGGACGTTACGTACCTTACGACGATCGTGCGCTGACTGTGGATTGGGATAACAGCAATTATCTGACCGAACGGAATCGCCGACACGAGGAATCGGCTCAGCAACAATTTAATAAGGACTTTTTCGAAACCGATTTAATTACACCATTTTAATAAACTTTTACCCCTCTTATCCCCTGAAGGGGAGGACTCTGAAAAGCCCCTTTAGGAGTTTGGGGTAGTAATGAAATTTTTTTAATAATCTATTGAAAATAATATAACTATGAAACTTGGTAACAACAACGGACAAAACAAAGGCAAAATCTATTTTCTTCGCCGTGACATGGAAACGATTGTTCCTACGGATGCAAACCGCAAAGCAGCTGAAAAATTCAGTCAGTGGTTTGTCGAGACGCATGATGCTATCCGCAATTTTTTGATTATGAAAATGTCTTTCGAAGAAGATGTTTTCTCGAATACCTATCTGCGTATTTACGAAAAAATACTCTTTACGGGAGCCAAGATCAAGGATTACAGAGCCTATTTTCACCGATCGTATTACACAAACTATATTCAAGAACGGATGCACGAGCGACGTTATGCCGATCCTATGATTTACGACAATCGAAGCGATACAGATTATGATTATGAGGCGCTGGAACGTCGGCAGATTATTCTCGAAACGGATGTCTTTGATTATGTATATGAACGTTATAAGGTTAAAGAGTTTGAACTTTTCAAAATGTATATCAGCCTGAAGCCTGCTATCAATTATAATACACTGTCCGAAATTACGGGACTCAAAACGCATGCTATTCAGCATATTATTTCGAAAATACTGATGGATATTCGTAACAATAAAGAGCTTATGCATCGTTATCGAACACTTGCTGCTTAATAAATCCGAATATTTTCCGACTACTTTATCTATATCCTAAAAACTATGATTCCAATAATTACAATTCTATTGCTCTGTGCATTGGTAGCCGTTTGGCTGGGTGATAATCTTTCGCAAGCATTACCCGAAGTGCATGTGGCTTTTGATCAGAAACCGCTGAATTGCCGCCCTTGTCTGAGTTTTCATCTGACGTGGATTTTTTCGGCTTTGTGTGCATCGCTTATCAATTCGTTTACGATGCTTGTGTGGGGAGTCGTTTTGGCATTCGTAGTGTTTGCCATTTTGAAATATATTGACAGTAAAATGATAGAAAAATGAATAAAGAATTATCTAAAACCGAATTAACGGAACTGAAAACCGAAGTAGAAACCTTAATCGAAGAAGTCGATCGTACGCATCGCTATTCCATGAGCCGTATCTACGGACTTTATAATCGAGTAAAAGGTACTGACGAACGTCCGCAATCCTGCGCTTCGTGCTTGATTCGAAAAGTAAAAGAGTTACGTGAGTGGCTCAACGCTCAGCAAGTAGCTGAAATTCCAAAACCGAAGAAAAAGCGGACTAAGAAACAATAATCGGAGAGAATAGGTTGTGCCTGAGTGTACAGCCTATTTTTCGTTAGAAGGGATTCTGATCCAATCGATTTTTTTATTCTCGAATATCTCGTAATACAACAGACTACCTAGCGATTCAGCATCACGTGCAAACATGAATTTAACCTTATCGACCGGTAGATTGATAAACACTGTTCCGATGAATCCGCCCATGGCATCTATCTTGTCGTTGAGTGCCCACACAAACAGATCGAAAGGCAGCGTTTTTGGCTGAATCAATTTTATTCCCGGGAAACGTTGCTCGTAATCAGTGCGTTCGTCTTCGGGATGAAGTTTCAGGAAAATATTGTATTCGTCCGAATAACGATCCATAACGGCTTGAATATATTGTTCCTGCATCTGCGGATTGACGGGACTCCATTCGGTTGTAGTAGTACCTATTACGATCATATTTTTCTTGTTCGATCGCTCTAGTAATTTTTCATTCGCAGCCAGATCGAAACGAGTTATTTTGTAGAATAGTTCACGCTTATCTTCGGGAAACTGAGCAAGCACAAATCGTGGCGAAGTGGTAATATAATTTGTCTCTGCAATTTGTAGTTTCAGATATCGGCTGAACGAAATCAGATAATCGGTACTAACTATATAATGACGCACATTGCTCTGACGCGCAAACAGATGTGTATAGAAAGTATCCTGATTGATGTCGTCTGTTGCATCGGTTGCTATTGTTCCAAAAGAGGAATTGTTATAATAATTTGCAAGTAATTTTTCTACTCTTTTGTGGTAAAGTGTGTATCGAATTGCTCCAACGAAACGGGTTGAAAACAGACGGATATAATCGATATAAGTCGAAGCACCATCGGTAATCATCGAGATCTTGACACGCGAAGCGTCGATTCCCAAACGTGAGAATATCTGAAATGCAGCAATTACACGCATATCGTCCGTATAATAGGCATAAACAGCTTCAGGATTATCTTGTTCGATCTTTCTGATGGCTTCGATCAGATGATACGTAGCATTCTCGGTCGGCAGAATATTGATATTTTTAGGCAATTCGGTATGATCCAGCGTATTGCGATAATCGATAAGATACGAAGGTCTGTCATGCATCAACATTTTCATTCCGCTATAAAGCATCGGTAAAGTTGCTTTATGCACATAGAAATAGTGAGTAGCATCGTCGAACGTTTTTTTGCCGCGTTGCTTTATCTGTATGCTAACTTCTTTTCCTCCCGATGATAGAACGACAGGGGCTTGACGTGCATCTTTCGAGTTGTCATTGTCTTTGATTTTCAGCTTAACTGTCTGACACGATCCGTATCGGTTTTCTTCGTCGACGTTTATCCACGATGCTTCGGTATGAATGTGCCAATTATCGTTTGCCGAAATAAAGAATTCTTGCTTGGCTTCGTGATGATCAACCCAAATATCCTGATCGAATGAAACGATCCGCAGTTTATCTTCCGAAGGCTGCTGATTAACAGTTAATGAAAGTGATTTTCCACCTGCATTTTTAATTGTTATCGTACCCGTTCGCATCGAGCAGGCAATATGCGGAGCTGCAAGTATTTCGAGCCGTGATTCACGAATACGGGTTTTCAGCCAAGAGCAATTAGCATGCGCTTGCCATGGAAAATTCGATTCGATATTGACACTTTGTACGAAGCAATCCGAAGCAAATTCGATTGGTTTACCTCCATCGGCAGTTTGCAGGATAGCCTTTGCATCAACCTGCTTTGCTCCTAAAAATCTCGAAATATATTGTTTGACAGTAGATAACATTATTTGCATTCTAGAATCCGAAAGGCAAAGATAAGTTTTTTCAATTAGATTATATCTTTGATATTGTTTATTGTGGAAAGTCGGTAGTTTATCGAAATTTTGTACCTTTACCTTGCAAATCGAAAACAAACTGAAAATGAGCAATTCAATATATAACTACGAACTAAAAGTACGCGACTACGAGTGCGATGCACAAGGAATAGTCAACAATGCCAATTATCAGCATTACTACGAAGTGTGTCGTCACGAGTTTCTAGAAACATGCGGATTGAATTTCTACGAACTTCATACGCAAGGTGTAGATGCTGTTGTGGTGAGTGTATATATCCGCTACAAACATTCGTTGCGTGGCTCGGAAGAATGTACTGTTACTGTCGATCGCGTCGAAAAAGAAGGTATTCGTTATATATTTCATCAGAGTATCATCCGCAAACGCGATGGTAAAATCTGCTCTCAGGCAAAAGTCGAAACGGCTTGTATGGTCAACGGAAGAGTTGGTAAGCCGGATATTTTTGACAAGGCTTTTGCAGCATATATCTAACCAAGAAAAGGAGAAATGAATAAGATTATAAGCGCATTGATGTCGAAACGTACGATGGAGCTACTGATAGGTAAGCTGCTTCGTTATGGTGTGATAACTGCCTGTACCATTTCGGTATGTGGAGGAATTGTTTATCTCGTACAGCACTATGGTGAGACGAATGCCCGTTATATGGCATCGGAGATATCGACTGATGCGTTTATCAAAGAACACGGATATAAGCACATAGGAGATGTATTCAACGGATTGCAGAACTTCGACGGAGAAGCTATTATCTTGCTCGGAGTCTGTGTGTTGATTGCGACTCCGGTTATTCGTGTAGCTTTTTCAGCTATCGCTTTTCTTGTCGAAAAAGACTATATGTATGTCACTATAACACTGATTGTACTGGCTATTATCTTAGCAAATATGTTTCTGGGATTGCACTAATCGAGTTGTTGCTGAGGCAGTCGCAACCAACCCAATACACGATCGTTGTCTACCGACCAACGGTCGTTTTCTTTTTTAAGGGCAATGCGTTCACGGGATTTACCGAATGGACCCGGATTTTGTTGAACAATTTCGATATCCCGATCGGTCACTTCACTGATGATGGCTACATGTCCGTAGCTGTTGGATAGACTGGGGCCGAAGACGATAAGATCATCGGCTGCAGGCTTCATCGAACTGCCATTGTGATATTGATTCATTCCTCGCTTATCGTTGAACTTGCCGTCTTTCAGATTCTTCCAAAAGAAATTTTTGGCATGACCATACGAGTCGGGCATTTTATGATTGAAATGTACGTAATAATATCGTTTCACGAACTCCACGCACTGGTATTTTAAACCAATATTATATCCATCGGCACTCACATTGCGTTCCAGAACATTGTCCACACCGCCATTGTAATAAACATACACATTGTTGAGGCTGTCGAGTACTTGCCCCACCTGATATTCGGTGTTAAGATTTGTCTTCTTGGCAATTCGCATGACAACGAATGCTGCAACGATCAGAATCAGGCTGTATGATATTATGCGTTTTGTACGTAGTTTCATTATGAGTGTTTCTATGTAAGAGCGAATGAATTTCCCGGAAGATTTCGGATAACTCCTTTCATTTCCATTTCGAAGAGGATAGAAGATAGTCGATGCATGGGTATGCTTGTTGCTTGAACAATTTCGTCGATATGTATTCCGTTTTGTTCCTTGCTTAGCGCGTCAACTATTTTCTGCTCGTCCGAAGTGAGTTCTATGAACAATTCTTGTTGACGAGGAGCTTGTTTGGCTTTCAGTGAAGCCTCGTCCCAAGCCATCTGGCGAACAAAATGTTCGGCTGAAAGTATCATGTCAGCTTTGTGGTTGGCTATAAGTTTGTTGCATCCTGCCGATTGTTGATCGCCAATACGCCCCGGAACGGCAAAAACATCGCGGCAATAAGAACTGGCCAGATCTGCAGTAATGAGCGAGCCGCTTTTCTCGGCCGATTCGATAACAATCGTAGCATCTGCCATACCTGCAACAATGCGGTTGCGGCGCACAAAATTATAACGCTCGGGTTCTGTTCCACTAATAAATTCGGTTAGCAGTCCGCCGTGATTTTCCATTTCCGCCGCAATGTATCGATGCTGATCGGGATAAATGCGATCGAGTCCGTGAGCCAGAACTCCGATAGTTGGCAATTGATGTTTGACAGCTGCTTTATGTGACTGAATATCTATCCCGTAGGCCAATCCGCTGATGACTAGCGTTTCGGGGCAAAGACGTGCAAGATCGGCAACGAAATCATCACAAAACTTTCGTCCGTAGGCTGTTGCGTTGCGTGTGCCTACAATGCTGACTACACGTTTTACATTGAAATCGGCATTTCCTCGATAATAGAGTAGGAGAGGAGCATCTTCGCAATCGCGCAGACGCTGAGGATAATTTTCATCCGAGATGAAAAATGTATCTATGTTGTTTCTTAGAACAAAATCCAATTCACGTTCGGCTCGGCGCAAAACTTCGGGATTCAGAATATCGTCGATGGTTTTCGAAGCAATATTTTCGATCTTCATCAGCTCGTTGCGACTCGAACGGAAAATCTGTTCCGCATCGCCAACAGCTGTCAGAAGCTTTCGACCAAGTATATCGCCCACGTTCTTTATTTGAGTGAGGGCAATCTGATAGAATAATTTATTTTCCGAAGAACTCATCCATATTTGTATTTAGAACTTGCTCGTGTTCAAGGATCAGGCCGTCTTTCATATGAATTGTCCGATCGGTAATCTTAGCTAGATTTTCGTCGTGCGTAACGATCACGAATGTTTGTCCAAGTGTGTCACGTAGCTTGAAGAACAACTGATGCAGTTCTTCTTTATTCTCGCTGTCTAAGCTTCCCGATGGCTCATCGGCAAGTATTACAGCAGGATTGTTGATCAACGAGCGAGCAACAGCTACACGTTGTTTTTCACCGCCCGAAAGTTCGTTCGGTTTGTGTCCGATACGATCTGCCAAACCAAGCATATCAAGCAATTCCTTTGCACGAGTTTTGGCTTGAGCCTCTTTCGTTTTTCCAATCAAAGCAGGAATCATCACATTCTCTAAAGCTGTAAATTCGGGCAAAAGTTGATGAAACTGAAATACGAAGCCAATATTCTGGTTGCGAAAATCGGATAGCTTCGAGTCTGATAAGCGGCTGACATTTACGCCGTTTATTTCTACAGTTCCCGAATTGGGACGATCCAGCGTGCCGATTATCTGCAAGAGTGTGGTTTTACCAGCTCCGCTGGCTCCTACGATAGAAACTATTTCGCTCTGATTGACTGACAGATCAATTCCTTTCAGCACTTGCAAATTACCGTAGCTTTTGGTTATTCCTTTGACTTCGATCATATGTTGATTATATATGCTTATAACTCGGTTTTATGTAAAAGACAAATGTATGAAAAAACGTTGAATTAGATTGTCTTTTCTCTGGGATAGCAGTAGTCAAGAATTACAAATCAGGATTATGAGAGTGGTCTTGTAACCATTGTTTATCCCTTGATTTTAAGGTGTAATTCCAGAATAGCTCTTTGTTAAACTCTTCACCCCTATAGTATATTTTATTGTCTATTATCTTATTTTCAATATTATAATTATTTAGAACTCTTGAAATATTAATCATATCTTCTTTCGAGAAATTATAATTGTAAATGATACGAAAAATACCATTCTGATCATCTTTTTCCACGGGAGTAAATGGTTTCCATGCTATTTTATCGCCATCCATTTCATCCCATATTTCTACAAATAGATTCTCATTCTTTGTTTTGTAGGTGTCAGAGTTTCCTCCTATTGAGAAGTTAAGATCATTGCATTTCAATGTCAATATACTATCATTTGTAAAATGTATATTCACCCAATAATGTGCGGCAAATTTAGTAGGCCCAATAGCGGTATTTCGATTTAATTCGTACACTAGCTTTTGGCCTCGAGCTTCATCTAGCTCTAGAGGTATATCATAAAGGGATTTTACGATTGTTATTTTGTATATATTAGCTTCGTCTATATGAAAGTCTGATTTTCTTTTTGTTGATTGGCAAGAAAAGAGTAGCAGAATACATAGAATAGAATAAAAAAGATGCTTCATACTTATTGTGTGATATTTGATGTCAATAGCAATATGGGAAAGAACAACTATAGATTTCCCGATTCCCAGTTCGACCAATGATTATTCGCTTCTTCAGTTGGATGCCACAAAGACTTATCCTGATTAACAAGTACTTTTGCAATCAGTTGGAATAATTCTTGTTTACTTGGAGGATTCTCTTTATCATAGAAACTTGAAAAATGAAACTGATCTAAAGTCATTATTTTAGGAATGTTAGGTGGTAGTTGTGTCCTTATTTCATCCTCCGAACTTTGTATCACTTCGGGTTGTGTATCATACAGATATCTGACAAGACCACCAAAGCTCATTAGTTTTTTAGGATTCTCATATTTACCTATTATATCTAAGCTGCTGTATAGTTGATAATCGTATTTGATGTTAATTGTTTTACTCTTTACATTGATATTAGTAGTGGAATGCTCAATAAGTTCGAACCCATCTTTGTCAGCTATACGCTCATATTCTTCGGGAGTGATGATTGTAATGTTCTTGGAGTTTGATATGTACTTTTGTCCATCAAATTCGTCTGTAATGTATTTTATGCAATTACCAACATAGTCGAGTTCTATATCTGCATAGTTGCCTCGATTCTGATAACCACTTTTTTCGAATACAATTGCCCAATTTACTGAGTCTGCATACAGGTGTATTCTACTACCTGCTGTTTCGCAATATCCATGTTCTAGGTCTAAGAAGAAGATATACTTTATATCATTCGAATTTCCTTTCGGATAATATTTGCTGATTTCTGAGTGGAATGCTCCGTCTAGCTCATTTAGTATATCATGTTCTGTGTAAATCATAATTTCAGATCGATTCAGGTTTCCTTTATTATTTTCGGATTTACATCCTAAAACGCAAAAAGAAAATATGAATAATATAGTAATATATTGTGCAAGCCTCATTTTATAAATGTATAAAAAAATAATAAAACAAACTATCTTTGTACTCGGATAACCATAAAACCAACAACCGATCAGATGTTAGTAGTTTTCTCGATAATGATAGTAGGCATCGTAGCCGGATATTTCTTGCGACGAGTTCCCGAACTAACATTTCTCCCCCGATTTATTTCCATTTTTATATTTCTGCTGTTGTTCTTTCTCGGAATTTCGGTCGGAAAGAATCCGCAGATAATGAATAATCTTCTGTCTATCGGCGGGCAGGCATTGATTATAACTTCAGGTGCTTTGGCGGGAAGTCTGGCATTGGCATGGTTGGTTTATAAAAAGTTTTTCGAGCAATGAAAGGTAGTCTTGGCATATTGGCGTTTTTCGTTGCCGGAGTGGCTTTAGGTTATTGGGGTGCGATACCCGATGCACTTCTCGAAACCGATTACAGTATGTACGTTCTGTATGGTTTGATGCTTCTTGTGGGGATAAATATCGGTTACGATAAGAATGCCTTTGCAGCTTTACGCCGAAATAAATTTAAAGTGATTCTCGTACCTCTTGCTACTATCGTTGGCACGTTGATAGGCTGTGCTTTGATCAGTTTATTTTTACCTCGCTGGAGTTTGACTGAATGTCTAGCCGTAGGATCAGGATTTGGGTATTACTCGCTTTCGAGCATCTTCATAACCGAATATAAAGGTGCTGAACTGGGCACAATTGCACTAGTTTCGAATATTATCCGCGAGCTGTTCACGCTTCTGGCTGCACCTTTTTTGGTAGCTTGGTTTGGTAAGCTCGCTCCTATATCTGCCGGTGGAGCCACTACGGCTGATACTACCTTGCCTGTAATTACCCGCTATTCGGGAACAGAATATGTTATCGTTGCTATATTCCACGGAGTAGTGGTCGATCTGAGCGTACCTTTTCTAGTGACTTTTTTCTGTCATTTATAATCTAGCCAGCTTAGAATTTATAGCCGATACTTGCTCCAAATCCGTAGTTCTTTATCTTTTTATTAAATCCGGCAGGTAACGATTCTTTTTTCATGATCGAAACAAGACCTATCTCGGCACCATAGGACACAAATATTTTAGATGTTTCGAACTGAGCCTGAAGGATCATTCCCCAATCCGAATCTTTACAAACTCCGTCGTCGCCAAAGGTTTTCAATGTTTCGAAACCTGAACCTTTTTTTCTACCTTTTATTTTACCATCCAATCCATAAGCATAATAAGGACCTATTGCAAAGTTGAAGCTGTCTTCACCAGTATTTGCTACCGGTATTTTAAAAACAAATAGCAGTGGAACTTGCAGGTATAGCATATTCATACGCAGTCCGGTTTGCTTGTTCTCAGACATAGTGAACTTTTTTATTCTCGATCCTTTCGTCGTAAGATCTACTCCCGTTTGCAGATAAATTCCGCCATCGAGATAGATATCGGCTAAAAGACCAGCATTGTAGCCGAATGCGATACTTTCTTTCCCTGATTGACCTGCAGATAGTTTCGTTGTGTTGGATAAGGTTAATCCTCCTTTAACGATAAACTGAAAACGGTTTATCTCGTTCCCATAAAGATCGTATGTCTGTGCAGAAACAGCTTTGGCTATGAATATAATAGCTATAATAAGTAAAATCTTAATCTTATTCATTTGAATCTTGATATTGTGTAGTATGATTCGACAGAAAGTTGTCCGATGTTTTTGTTTGACAAAAGTAGTAGAATGAATTTTATAAAACAAAAGTATTTAAAGGAAAGCAGCTCAGCTGCTATAGCTAAACTTACTAATAAGGGATCAGACCGCTGTAACATTGATATCTGCTGCAACGTTTTTTTTTAGATTTGCCCCAGGAGTATAACTATTGAAGCAGAGTAACAAGATAGAAAACAAAATGAGAGTCGATAAAACCGGCTCCCATTCTGACTTGTATTGTTAGTTTTCGATCAAAACATCGGATGATCGTTTGCTGCTTCTTGCGGAACATCCTGCATCACATCCCAGTGTTCTACGATTTTGCCGTCGGCAAGACGGAAAATGTCGATAACCGATTGTAGACTGCCATCAGGATTCGTATTCTTGATGTGAATGAAAACCAAGTCGCCTTCAGCTGCTATGTGCTGGATATCAACCTTTGTGCTATGTGCCCCCTCAAACCAGCCTTTTGCTGCTTCTTTGAAAGGCTCTGCTCCATCAGGTACACTCGGGTTGTGCTGTATGTATTCGGGTGCGATATAGCGGTCTACAGCAGATAAATCTTTGTCTCCGAACATTTCCTGATAGAAATCAGAAACAATTTTCTTATTTGTTTCCAATGCTTGTTTGATACTGTCGCATTGTGAGGACGAAGACTTCTCGCTGAGTAGATTGCTTTGATTCGAATTATTTGTGCAAGATGCCATGATAGAGGCAAATAATGCAAAAAATAGTAGTTTTCTCATAAGATGTTACTTTGGGTGTATTAATAATTGAACTAAGTTGTAACATCTTCAAGAATGAAATAGTTCAGAGTATTTATTGTTTTTCGACAATTTCTCCCGTATTTTTTGTTCTGTATCCCAATTCACGGACAGAGGGGATGAGGTAAAGAGCAAAGCTCATGGCAAAGATTATCAATCCCGATATCAGTAAAGCGTTATCATAACCAATTTGTCCGGCTATATGACCAGCAGCAAGTAATCCGATTACAGACGGTAATAGAATCAAACTGTCGTAGGTTGAAAATGCTCGTCCCAATACACTATGATCGAGCTGTGTTTGCATGATCACAACGAATGCGCCGTTCCAGATAGCTCCCATTATACCACTGATACCAGTCAGTATTACGAAATACCAGAAACCTGATGTGGGAAGCATACCCGATAGAAAATAGGTCAGTCCTATAAAACTATTTGCAAAAACAATCAATACAACTTTGTTCATCCGATTGATGAATCGTCCGCCTATTACTGCCCCTCCGATGAGGCTACCGATTCCCCAGACAATTTCGACGGCGCTCATTTCGAATTCGGCTCCGCCAAAATATTGAGTTGTTATTAGCGGGTAGAGGATAGAAATAGGAATAATCATCAGCAAGACAACAATATCGAAAATCAGTAGCCAACGCAATCCCTTTTGAGAGAAAATTGCTGACAGACCTTCTTTCACTTCGCGGATAACGCTTCGTTCGTCTTTGCTTTTCTGCTCAGGTTTAGGAATAGTTACGAACAGTAAAGTTGTGCAGGCAATAAGTGCACCGACAACATCCATCATCAGTACTACAGTCAGATCCATCAATGTGATGAATAAGGCTCCGAGAGCAGGACCTGCAATGCTGCTAAGTGCGCGAATCATTTGATTGACTCCTGCTACACGCATCAATTGTGACTCGGGTGCAAGTAGTGGAATACTGGCTTGCATGGCCGGACCATGAAAAGCACTTCCTATGGCTCTTAGCCCCGAAAGAAGGTAGATATGCCATATCTCGACAGCATCCAGATAGAACAGAACGCACAGCGCAAATGTACATACGGCAATGAAGCTATCGGCGGCAATCATTACCCATTTGCGATTCCAACGATCAATATATACGCCCGTGAAAAGGCCTAATACAATTTGAGGTAAAAATGCGGCAATAGCTGCGTATGAAAGTACTTCCGGCGAAGCCGTTTCCAGTGCCAGCCAGAATATGATGGCATAGCCTACAATGGAACTCGTCAGTGTAGAGAACAGTTGTCCAGTCCAGATGAACATGAATGTTTTTACCCAGTTACTCATAGGGCAGCGAAGATAATTAAAAGTATGAAAGCCAGAGCTGCGTTATGATTTTTTAATTCTGTTCGCGACGCTTTCCGGCAAAGATATCGTAACGGCGAAATTCGCATTGCAGCGAGCCGTTTACCAGTTGAATCTTCTTAGATGGTTTCAAGCCTATCTTGTCGAAGCACTCTTTCTTGTAGCTCAATACCCAAGCCTGATAACCTGCAAAAACGTGTTTGAAGCGTTCGCCTATCATCGAGTATAGCTCGTCGAGATGCTCGGGGCGAAGACGTTCGCCGTAAGGAGGATTGGTAATAAGGATACCTCGCTCCGCAGGAGCTTTGTCGTATTTCGCGAAGTCCATTACTTTCAGTTCAATACAACCTGCCATGCCGGCACTTTTTACATTGTCTCGGGCAATTTGTATTGCTTTCAGATCTATATCCGATCCGTATATTTTGAAATTGAAATCGCGTTCGGCACTATCGTCGTTGTATATCTCGTCGAACAGATCGGCATCGAAATCTTTCCATTTCTCGAAAGCAAAGCTCTTGCGATATATTCCCGGCCAAATGTTGCGGGCAATCAAAGCCGCTTCGATCAACAGCGTACCCGATCCACACATGGGATCGACAAAGTCAGACTCGCCACGCCATCCTGTTTTCAGAATCATTCCAGCAGCCAGAACTTCGTTTAGCGGAGCTTCTGTCTGCCCCGTACGATATCCACGTTTGTGAAGCGATTCGCCAGAACTGTCGAACGAAAGTGTACACTTGTCGTGTGCTATGTGGAAATTGATTAGTAGATCAGGATTTTGCACATCTACCGACGGGCGATTGCCTGCACGTTGTGTAAAATAGTCGGCAATAGCATCTTTAACACGATAAGCCACAAACTTCGAGTGATTGAAATAGTCCGAGAATGTGATGGCATCGATAGCAAAAGTACTTTCAGGAGTAAGATAATCGAACCAAGGCATTTTCTTAACCTCTTTGTAAATCTCATCCGTAGTACGTGCCTTGAAGGTATGGATCGGTTTCAGAATTCGCAAAGCCGTACGGCAACACACATTGGCACGATAGAGCAAAGCCTGATTGCCATCGAACGAAACCATCCGTTTGCCAATCTCTACATTGTTGGCACCCAGTGCTATAAGTTCTTCGGCTAAAACGTCTTCCAGCCCAGCCATTGTTTTGGCAACCATATTGAATTCTGTAACGATCATTGTCTTCTGTATTTTATTAGGCTGCAAAGGTAAAAAATAAATTCGGGTTTGATTTTATTTTGCAATCATATCTAACGGGTTGTATTCGATAACCTGATATTCCAATCCGCTGAACTGTATATAATAAAAATGCATTGTATCTTTCTCGTCGAAGAAGCCGTCTTTGTTCGAATCTTCGCGAGTAGTGAAATAGTATCGACTCTGCGGTAGCGAAGTCAGCCATTTACCTTCAATAAATTGTTCTCGATCTTTGGTTATTTTATTGAATGTTGTTCCTGCAATATTTCCAATATAGATGCTTCTTATATCCTTGTAATCGATCTTTCCATCGTTGTTATAATCAGCATCTATCACGTTGTACATAATCAGACCTTGGCTACCTCGTTGATTTGATCGACCGATGACATTGTATGACGTAATCTGTATTTGTTTATCGGTCAGAAGATATGACTTGCCGTTGATCTGATCTTCGAAAATAAGATTTATTCTCTCTTCCATGTAAGCTTCCTTCATTTTAGATGATGAATATGAAGATTTTCTCTCTTTGTTGTCAGCGATAAGCACTTCGTGTATAAGAATCTGGTTAGCCGAATCGAGTAGGATGGGAAGCATCACTTTCAGAGTTTTTGTTGTGTCTTCAAATACGCTATCCATAGTTTGCGTGTTTATGACTTCTATATCGTCTGGCAGGATAGGCGTTTTCTTATCTTCAAAGCAACTGGTCATTAGTGCTGCAATAGCGAATAATGCAAATATCTTTTTCATGGTATTGTGTATTAGTATTGGGTTTTGTAATCTGGTGCAGATCAATAGTCCACATTATTATTTTCTATATCCTTATAAAGATAAGCTTTTCCATTCACCTGATAAACATATTTACCACTTTCGATAGCATATTTTACAACATCATCAGATACTTTGTAACCAAGTATTTCGGATAGAATATATATCGTACTCAAGCCGTTGAGGTAACCCGTTTCGGGATTGACGTATTTGCTTGCGATTGCATTTACATCCAGCATACTCTGATTGATTGTCAGCAACGGAACTTCGAATTGATCGGTTCCTCTGAGCAGAAATCCGTGACTTTGATTCACTGTCTCACCGTGATCCGAAACGTAGTAGATCACAGCCGAAGGATCCTCGCTGGCTATTTTGAAAACTTCGCGTAAGAATCTGTCGGTATGATGTATCGTCCGATCGTATAGCGATACTTCGCTCTGATCTTTGATGGCTTCGGCATCTATCGAGTCATACCTAGGCGGTATGTAAGGTATGTGACTTCCATCCTGATGCATAAGGATGAACTGCTTTTTGCCCGGAGTTTTACTTTCACTAAGCAGTTTGACTAAAGCCATATCGCCATGCGAACCGCTAGGAATCGCTCTGTTGGCTTCGTTCATCAGAGCCGTTGTATAGCTGTTAGAAATACTGATTTTGCTGCTTTGATTGGTTAGCCAAATGGTTTCATATCCGGCATCGTTAGCCATATCTATGATGCTTTTTTGGCTGTAGAATGCATTGATATCTTGTGGAGTGGAAAATGTAAGACAAAGACGAACCGAGTTGCGAGTCAGATTGGCGGGTGATATGCCTGCATAATAATTCAATTGTGACGAGTCTTCTACAGCCATGCTATCCAAGAATGGAGTTGTCTTGATGTCGTATCCGTACAGCGAAAAATGCTTGCGATATGCACTTTCTCCAAAAACTACATATATCTTCTCGGGAGTTTCGCTATTCTTATCTAATTCGATTCCTTCGGGAAGAGCACGTTCGTCTTCGTTGTAGGCAGTCATTTTGTCCATTTCCTCGTTGTAGGCAACGCAGCAGATTATTCCATTGTAAAATAAAGGTGTATGTTTGGCAATAATGTATTGAAACATTGCTGCAGGTTGCTGCCAGAATACATTGTCCAGAGTGTTCACCTTGGCTTTGCGGTAGGTGATTAGCGGAATGAATATAAGCAGATAAGCAAATAATGCAACGAAAGATATTTTAGCCGTGATCTTCAATTCTTTGAATTCCCGAATGGATAGATATACAATCGCCAACGTGAACAAGAAAATAGCTGTTGCCGGTAACCATAGTTGCCCCATCACACCTTTGAATTCCTGCGAATTGGTTTCGATGAACGAAGCTATATTCCCTATATTGATTTGAGTTCGGTACACGAATGCAAAAAATGCGTCGAACGATAACGGAAGTGCCAACAATAGGGCAGGGATGATGGTGTATTTTATCCTCGAGCATAGATGAAATACAAAGACGAACGACACGATGTTCAGCAAAGCTGGCTTGCTGACAGGTTTGGTTGCTAGAAATACGATCACGAAGAAATATACCAGACAGATAAATGTAAATTTAAAGTCAAGTAATTTCTTAAAGTTCAAGTTTGTGTAGTTGAATCCCATTTCGGTTGAGGCGATTTTATAGCTTTATATTCTTTTTGACACCTTTCGATTCGTTATGAAAGCGGTCAACCGCTGTCACTATGTATGTGTATTCTTTGTTCCCGCCTTCGTAAGGAAGTACGTAACGAGGTTCGCGGGTTGTAGTTACAATGTTCTGAGCGCGATTGAGGTCAATCTTTTCTCCTTTTACGAAACGATAAACAACATAATACTGAGCTGTTACCGGATCTGCAGCATCAGCATTGCTGCTCCATGTTAATACGTGTTCGGTAGCAGAATACACTTCTTTCAGTTTACCTACTTTCTTCGGTTGTTTGTTGTACATATGTGTATATGCCGGAATCAGCGATGGATGGCGGTGATAATTGCTGCGCAATTCATCAGCTATGCCTTTATAGTTGTCTAGCAACTCGTAAGCCGGCCAAAAACAGTTTCCGTTCAGAGCCGTATTGCCACGAGATTGTCTCATCTTTTCAGCAAGCTGTGTGTTACCCGCCGGAGTTGTTGCATCCATGGTGCGTTTCACGTCCTGACCGATATACAGATGGCGATTCGATGTGTGTTCTGCCCACCATTTTACCAAGGTTGTGTAGTCGGCAGCCGTATGTCCAATCTCCCAATATACCTGAGGCATATTGTAGTCAATCCAGCCTTTGTCAACCCACAGTTTGATGTCGGCATATAGGTCATCGTAATTTTGAAGACCCGTTGTCTGACTTCCCGATCCGTCAGGAGTACTTCTCTTATTACGATAGATGCCAAACGGACTGATTCCGAATCGTACCCAAGGTTTTGTCTGATCTATTGTATGCTTAATTTCCTGAATCAGTGTATTTACATTATTGCGTCTCCAATCATCACGCTGATTAGGGCCGAATCCTTGTTGCGAGGCATAAGTGTTGAAACTTCTGTCGTCAGGAAACGATTCTCCAGCAACGGGATATGGGTAGAAATAGTCGTCCATGTGAATTGCATCGATATCGTAACGAAGCAGCATATCTTTCACAATCTTGCAGATATATTGTCCGTTGGCAGGAATACCCGGATCGAAGTATTTTTTACCTCCATATATTACAAAACGATCAGGTTCGCGATTATAAATGTGATTCGGTGCTAATACATCGTTTGCTCCGGCTGTTACACGATACGGATTGATCCACGCATGAAGTTCCATATTGCGTTTATGACACTCGTCAACCAGGAACGTAAGCGGGTCGAATCCTCCGTCGGGAGCTACGCCTTGTACTCCACTCAACAAGTGACTCCATGGTTCGATATCCGATTTGAAGAATGCATCGGCATGCGGACGAGCCTGAAAAATGATAGCATTGATGCCATCGGCTTGCAATTGATCCAGCGTTTTCACGAAATAAGCCTTCATCTGCTGGCTGTTCATCGTACGGTAGCGCGATTGCCATGCCGTACTGAGCCATGCTCCGCGGAATTCGCGTTTGGGATGGGTGATGTCGTTGAATGTAACTTGCGGTTTTGTAGATCGGCACGATGTGAAAAACAGACTCACGAATGCCAGAGAAATCAATGTGAGGAGGACTATTCTATTCATATATGGTTATACGTATTAATTTTTTAATTTTGACAAAAATACAAATAATCTAAGAAGAAAGAATATACTGACGGAATATCAGTGTATTATTCTGTGATAAAGAGGAGATAAATTGTAAGTCTATAAAAAAAAAGTATCTTTGTGGCATGTACATGATGTGAAATATTGATATTGTACAAACTTTAGAACACAAATTTTAGAACACAAAATTCTTACATTATTTAATCTATGAAGTATCCAATTATTGTAATTGTTTTCTTGTCATTTTTTTGTCTCAAAGGCAATAGTCAAGTGACAATAGGAGTTGATGAAGAGCCGGTGTATGGAGCAATTCTTCAGTTGAAAGATCAAAAGAACGTGGCAGTTGGAGGAGTTAATGCAACAAAAGGCTTGTTATTGCCACGTATTCACTTGACTGATTTGAACTCGCTTATTGATATAATTCCTGATTCGGAGGATAGGCCAGATCCCAATGTTCATATTGGATTAACGGTCTATAATATGAATGAAGATGCTTGTAGTATGAAAGAACCTTTGAGACGAGGTGTCTACATGTGGAATGGAAAGACATGGAATTTGGCTGGAGCTGCATATGATAGCAGAGTTCAAACCTACAAAGATCAAGACGGCAACGAATTTCGTGCAAGTCAGTTTGGTTCAGCCGGTGTATGGATGATTGAAAACTTGAGAGCTACAAAATATGCTGATAATTTGGGAGGAGCGTATCTGACCGAGTCTCTTACTGCTGGAGCAACCGCTCGGATGGCATATACTTATCCGGGTCTGAATAAAAGTAACTTCGATGCCAATCCATCTATCGGATTATTATATGAATGGGAGGCGGCAACTAATAAGAAGTCAATCGATGCTGTAGGTAAAGAGTTTGTTAATGGAGTAGAAAAGAGTAAGCATAATGAGGGTAACCACTTGCAAGGTATCTGTCCCGAGGGTTGGCATATCCCAACTATGGCTGAGTGGATAGAGCTGGAAAAAGAAATCATAAAAAATTCATCTCAATATTCTTCTCTCACAAATTTGACCGAACCAGTAGGAGGATTAGATCCTACCGATCCATTTGATGGACAAATTGGCTTGGGCGAAGAGTCAATCTTGATTTACGATAGAGGAAATCATGGTATGGCCATGTCAAGTAAATGTAATCCTCCGGGAATAACCGATACAAATACTTCGAAAGGTAATATTCTTTTCGATGGTGGTTTCTCGGCTATGATGGCTGGATGTGTATGGGGAACTAGCACAGTTAGTGATACTTATGGTCGGGAGTCTTATTTTCACACTGGGAGTGTAGTGGATTTCGGCAAATCTCCGGCAATATATGGTTATGCAGGCTTGTCTATATTTTCAGGTGATTCTGATAATGTAGGGGTATCAACGCGTACTCCGCTTAGAACTGACAATGGTGGTTATCTTACGGTACGCTGTAAGAAAAATTAATAAATCAACTATTTTATATAAAGCAAAAGCTACTAATCATCGCGACTAGTAGCTTTTTTGGTGAATTGTTAGAATTTTTAGACTTAAAAGCGGCCTCCACCTCCAGGTGGTCTGCCATGTCCTCCGCCCGGTCCGCGACCTGGTCCCATGTCGCCCATTTTAGCACCCCCTTTGAATGACTGGAAGCGATAGATAAAGCTAAACATGGCGAAGCTATTAATTGTATTTGTGCGATTAAATTGTGTGTACTGTGCATTCGAACTCCATGACACATTGCTGCGTTCCTGCAAAATGTCATACAGCTTGATGCGTATAGTTGCATTCTTAGCTTTCAAGAAATCTTTCGATATCGAAGCATTCCACAGCCATTCGTTTTTGTTATATCCTCCTTCGTATCCCGAGTTGGCGCTGTAATTCAGATCACTCTCGATATGGAAATTGTAAGGAAGATGCAACGTGAAGTCGGCGTAACCACCATAATCCCATACGCTACGATCGTTGTCTGTAATGGTATTTAATAAACGCTCGAATTTAGCATTTCCGCGAAGCGTGAAGTCGAACATATCCGAAGTGAAACGAAGTCCCAAATTCTCGTGAATAGTATACATATTCGCGGTGTTTTTGTATAGCTTCGGCTTGTCTATGTTTGATGGGCCGTCTTTGCGCAGAGTAACGAATGAATTTGTTCGTGAGTATCCCACATAAGTCATACCATTCACGGAGAAGTTGCGGTTTCGCAATGGACGATTGAACATCATTCGTACGTTGGCACTTAAATTGCCATTTACGTTCTTGTATGTCGTAACTTCTTTCATTGTTCGATCTTCGGTGTATGACACACGGGCGATGTCGTCCATTGTGTTCTGGAAACGTCCGAAAATCATAAACATCGAGGCCTTTTCGGCATTGAAGCTCTGGTAACGTACGAAAATGCGATTCGTAAATGATGGATTCAGATTCGGATTACCTCTTTCGATAGCCGTAGCCGTATTGGTATAGTCTCCGTCAAACAACTGTCGGTTTGTCGGTTGATTTGTCGATCCCCGATAATCGATTCGCAAAGTTTGGCGTTTACTCCATGAATAATTGAAACGCATCTTTGGAGCGAAGTTTATGACGCTAAGTCTTGGAATCCTTTCTTTAGGGCTGTTTGGTACCGTAATATCTGTTTTTGAATTAGCAGGTTCGATACCAATCCCGATTGTGTAGTTGAATTTCTCTCTGATACTTTGGAAACTCAGTGTAACGTTTTGGTTTAGGAAGTCATTTTTAAGATATCGTGTAACGCTGTCAACGCGTGTGCTATAATCGTCAAGGAACGGATCGTAAGAATATACATCCTTGTCGGTTGTCGAGTTCCTTTTCTGAGCAGTATATTCCAATTCAAGGAAGTTATTATTGCCAATCGGTTCTACATACGATAGGGTAGTACTCCAGTTGTATCCTTTGTCTGTCTGATCGCTGTATTGATCTACTACTACACCGGCAGAATCTGCTTTGGCAGCATCAGGTCTAAAGCGGAATATCGAATTCGAATAATCGAATCCATCGGCATCGGATTTACTGTATCCACCCGATACGCGTAAAGTGATGCTTCGTCCATTACTATTCAATCTGCGACTTAGGATGAGGCTACCATCCATGTTTAGTCCTTGTGAATGAGAATCGTAGAATGATGAGTCGCTAGAATAGTCGTAGTCGCGATATAATTCGTTATAATAGCTTCTACCCGAAGATGTAGAATATGCATCGTTTTTGTTGTAGCGTATATTTGGTCGGAATATGACTTTTGTGAGAGAGTCGATACTCCATTCCACGCGGAAATTTGTGCCGAAGTTGAGGCTTCGATTGTTGCCTACCGATTTGTTGGTTTTATTGCTGAGTTTCTGTTGTGAATCGTAAATGGTTTCGCTTTCGTTGATGACATCGTTGTCCACGAGTCCAAAATTTGCCGAACCATTGATAGAAAGCTTGTCTTTTACTTCGGTAGCAAAGTTGACACCTAGATTGTTTGTTTTAGCTACGCCATTCTGTGAGCCGAAGGATATGCCACGAGGGCCCCCTCCACGACCGCCGCCCATGCTAGAGGCAAAGTCGGAAGAACCTGCATTGTTCGTATTATTCAAACCTCCTATCAGAGATATTTGAGTATTGTTTTTCATATAGTTCAACATCCCATTTCCTTCATATCTGTCTTTGGTTCCGTATCCTCCGACGAACTGTCCGAACAAACCTTCTTTCATGCCGGGTTTTACAGTCAGATTGATGACTGTCTCTTCGTTGCCATCGTCAAATCCGGTGAGTTGTGATAGATCGGAGCGTTTATCAAGTACCTGGAGCTTTTCGATCATTTTGGCAGGTAGATTTTTTGACGCTACCTTTGGATCATCCGAGAAAAACTCTTTCCCATCTACTAGTATTTTGCTGATTTCTTTTCCGTTGACAGTTATTTTCCCATCCGAATCAATCTCGGCACCTGGTATTTTTTTTATCAAATCTTCAAGCACTGCACTTTCTTGTACTTTGTACGAATCGGCATTGTATTCTACTGTGTCTCCTTTTATTACAATCTCTACTGCTTTGGCTGTAACTATTGCATCTTGAAGCAAAACACCATCTTCTTCGAGTTCTATTTTACCAAGTTTGGCGTTTTGCGTAGAACTTACATCGTGGAATACAGATTTCATCCCCATGAAACTTACTTGTACAATGTAGGGTGCTTGTTTGACTGTCAGTCTGAAATTACCTTTGCTGTCTGTTGTTGTCCCAGTTATGTATGAGCTGTCACGCTTGCTGAGTAAGCGAATACTTGCAGACTCGATACTTTCGTTCATGGCTTTGTCAAAAACCTGCCCGGTAATAGTTATATTCGATTGGCTTTGAGCTTCGACACCGAAACTTAGGCAAATCGCAAAGAGGATTAAGAGTGCATGTTTCATGTTCTTTTATAGCTATAAAACTTTATAAAATGTTTTTTGATTTTGCAGTATGACTGATCGAAGACGAAAAGGTTTAATTAATAAATGTATTTTTTACATTTTTTTTTGAAGTAAAGTTGTAAGTTGTTGAGATTCCGTGTGTAAATGAATTAATATTATTCGAGTTATGAGGTGTTGCTGTTTTTTTTGCAAAGATCTTGACAAATATCCGATTTGGATTTATTGAAGAATGAATAAATGTGCTTATTTGATTGATTCTGCGATAAAAAAAAGCCCTAATAGTTTGTGTATCTTGCTGATTATTCATACATTTGCACCCCAAATAGTAGCCTGATGAAAGGTGTCTTGAAGGTAGTCTTTTGATTATCAGACGGATGGCTGGATTTAAGTCTATTGTTTTAGGATAATTATTAACAAACAAAAAACTGATTAAAAGTTTTAAAGATTAAAACAAGATGCCTACAATTCAACAATTAGTAAGAAAAGGACGTACTGTTTTGGTTGAGCAAAGTAAATCGCGTGCGCTAGATTCATGCCCACAACGTCGTGGAGTATGTATCCGTGTGTACACTACTACTCCTAAGAAACCAAACTCGGCGATGCGTAAAGTAGCACGTGTTCGTTTAACAAACTCAAAAGAGGTGAATGCATATATTCCTGGAGAAGGACATAACTTGCAAGAGCACTCTATTGTACTTGTTAGAGGCGGTCGTGTGAAAGACCTTCCGGGTGTTCGTTACCACATCGTTCGTGGAACATTGGATACAGCTGGAGTAAACGGTCGTACACAACGTCGTTCGAAATACGGAGCTAAACGTCCGAAACCGGGAGCAGCACCTGCAGCAGCAGCGAAAGGTAAAAAGAAATAATACCTGACGGCTAATCCCTTAACCGAGTTTATTAAATTAAAGTATTAAAACGGTTTAAGTTTCTTGGATAGGCAATATACGGGTTGAGTAAATAGTTTCAGCGGAAGCTGTTGAAGACATCTAAAAATTGACAACCAAAAACAAAAACAAATTTTCAGTAAAAAATGAGAAAAACAAAACCAAAAAAGAGACAGATTCTTCCAGATCCTGTTTTCGGTGATGTAAAAGTTACAAAATTCGTCAATCACTTGATGTATGACGGAAAAAAATCTACAGCATTTGATATTTTCTATTCTGCTTTGGAAATTGTAAAAAACAAACTACAAAACGAAGAAAAATCTGCTATAGAAATATGGAAAGCTGCGTTGGATAACGTGACTCCTCAAGTGGAAGTTAAGTCTCGCCGTGTAGGTGGTGCTACTTTCCAAGTTCCTACAGAAATTCGTCCAGACAGAAAAGAATCTGTTTCGATGAAAAACCTTATCCTTTACGCTCGTAAAAGAGGTGGTAAAACAATGGCTGACAAACTTGCTGCAGAAATTACAGATGCATTCAATAGCCAAGGTGGAGCATTCAAACGTAAAGAAGATATGCATAAGATGGCAGATGCTAACCGTGCATTCGCTCACTTTAGATTTTAACTTATAGAACAAGGAGCATAAGGATGAAAAACGAAAATCTAAAAAATACAAGAAACCTCGGTATCATGGCCCACATTGATGCCGGTAAAACAACAACATCAGAACGTATTCTGTTCTATACTGGATTGACTCACAAAATTGGTGAGACTCATGACGGTAGTGCTACCATGGACTGGATGGCACAAGAACAAGAACGCGGTATTACTATTACTTCTGCAGCTACAACAGCTCAGTGGAAATATGATAACGAGGCGTTCAAAATCAACTTGATTGACACTCCCGGACACGTTGACTTTACTGTCGAAGTAGAGCGTTCTCTTCGTGTATTGGATGGTGCTATCGCTACATTCTGTGCGGTTGGTGGTGTAGAGCCTCAATCTGAAACAGTATGGCGTCAAGCTGATAAATATGCAGTTCCACGTATCGGTTACGTAAACAAAATGGACCGTTCGGGAGCTAACTTCTTTGACGTAGTTCGTCAGGTAAAAGAAGTACTAGGTGCTAACCCATGTCCAATCCAAATTCCGATCGGCGCTGAAGAACACTTCGCAGGTATCATTGACCTTGTGAAAATGAAAGCGATGTACTGGCACGACGAAACAATGGGTGCAGACTACGAGTTGGCTGATATCCCAGCTGAATGGTTGGCAGAAGCAGAAGAATGGCGCGAAAAAATGCTAGAACAAGTAGCAGAATGCGACGAATCTCTAATGGAGAAATTCTTCGATGATCCATCAACAATTACAGAAGAAGAAATTCTATCAGCATTGCGTAAAGGAACATTGTCAATGGCAATCAACCCTATGCTTTGTGGATCTTCTTTCAAAAATAAAGGAGTACAACCTCTATTGGACGCAGTATGTAAATACCTACCTAGTCCACTAGATACTGAAGCTATCGAAGGTACTGACCCTCGTAATGGTGAAACAGTTGTTCGTCATCCAAGTGCTGACGAGCCATTGGCTGCTCTAGCGTTTAAAATTGCTACCGACCCTTACGTAGGACGTCTATGTTTCTTCCGTGTATACTCAGGAGCACTTCCTGCAGGATCATACGTGTACAACCCACGTTCTGATAAAAAAGAACGTATTTCACGTTTGTTCCAAATGCACTCGAACAAACAAAACCCTAAAGAAGTTATCGGAACAGGTGATATTGGTGCAGGTGTTGGTTTCAAAGATATCCGTACAGGTGATACACTTTGTGACGAAAACAACCCAATCGTTCTTGAGTCTATGGACTTCCCAGAACCAGTTATCGGTATCTCTATCGAGCCATTAACTCAGAAAGACGTTGATAAACTTTCGAACGGACTTGCTAAACTTGCTGAAGAGGATCCAACATTCCGCGTAAGCACTAACGAAGAAACAGGTCAAACAATCATTGAAGGTATGGGTGAGCTTCACTTGGAGATCATCATCGACCGTTTGAAACGTGAGTTTAAAGTAGAAGCTAACCAAGGACGTCCTCAAGTATCTTACAAAGAAGCAATCACTCAAACAGTTGAGCTTCGCGAAGTATACAAAAAACAATCAGGAGGTCGTGGTAAGTTTGCTGATATCATTGTTAAAGTTGGACCAGCTGATCCAGACTTCGAAGGCGAACTACAATTCATCGACGAAGTTAAAGGTGGTAACGTTCCTAAAGAATTTATCCCTTCAGTTCAGAAAGGTTTCCTAAATGCAATGAAGAATGGTGTTCTTGCAGGATATGCATTAGACAACTTGAAAGTTGTATTGGTTGACGGTTCATACCACGCGGTTGACTCTGACCAATTATCTTTCGAACTTTGTGCTAGACTTGCATTCAAGAGCGCATCAGAAAAAGCAGGACCAGTTCTACAAGAGCCGATAATGAAATTGGAAGTTGTAACTCCAGAAGAAAGTATGGGGGATGTAATTTCTGACTTGAACAAACGTCGTGGTCAAGTAGAAGGAATGGAATCGAGCCGTTCAGGAGCACGTATCGTTAAAGCTAAAGTTCCTCTAGCTGAAATGTTTGGTTACGTAACATCATTACGTACTATCACTTCAGGTCGTGCAACTTCGGCAATGACATTCTCTCACTACGAACAAGTATCTTCGTCTATCGCGAAACAAGTACTTGAAGAAGTGAAAGGACGTGTAGACCTTATTAAATAATAAGCAATAAGCTAATAAAGAAACCCGCGTACTACGATTAGTAAATGACTCTTAATCGTGGTGCGCAGTTTCAAGTAAAAACAATAATAATTAATAAAAGACAGATGAGTCAAAAAATCAGAATTAAACTGAAATCTTACGACTACAGCTTGGTTGACAAATCAGCTGACAAGATCGTAAAAACAGTTAAAGCTACTGGTGCTGTTGTAAGCGGACCAATTCCGTTACCAACTCACAAACGTATCTTTACTGTAAACCGTTCGACTTTCGTTAACAAAAAATCTCGTGAGCAATTCGAATTGAATTCTTACAAAAGATTGATCGACATCTACAGTTCTACAGCAAAAACAGTAGACGCTCTTATGAAACTAGAATTGCCTAGTGGAGTAGAAGTAGAAATCAAAGTTTAATAAAAGAAAGAACAAACAATATTTTATAATTTTTAAAACAAAGAGAAATGCCAGGATTATTAGGAAAAAAAATCGGAATGACATCCGTTTTCAGTGCCGAGGGTAAAAATATACCATGCACTGTTATCGAAGTAGGTCCTTGTGTGGTTACTCAAGTTAAAACAGTGGAGAAAGATGGCTATGCTGCTACTCAAATTGGTTTCGTTGACCAAAAAGAGTCTCGCGTATCAAAACCATTACTTGGCCACTTCAAAGCTGCAGGAGTACCAGCAAAGAGCCACTTGGCCGAGTTCAGATTCGACAAAGATTACAAAGTAGGAGAAGTTATAACTGTGGACGGAATGTTCTCGTTAGACGATCCTTATGTAGACGTGATAGGAGTAACTAAAGGTAAAGGTTTCCAAGGGGTTGTTAAACGTCACCACTTCCGTGGGGTAGGAGAAGCAACACTAGGACAACACAACCGTCTACGTGCTCCAGGTTCGATCGGTGCTTGTTCGTATCCAGCGAAAGTATTCAAAGGAACGCGCATGGCAGGTCAAATGGGTAACACACAGGTGACTGTGCAAAACCTTGTGATTATTAAAATTATACCGGAACACAATCTGTTGTTAGTGAAAGGATCAATTCCGGGAAGTAAAGGTTCAATCGTTAGAATAGAAAGATAATGGAACTTAGTGTATTAGACAAAAGCGGTAAAGATACCGGCAGAAAAGTAGCATTGAACGATGCTATCTACAAAATTGAGCCTAACGACCATGTTCTTTGGCTAGACGTGAAACAATACTTGGCAAACCAACGCCAAGGAACTCACAAGACAAAAGAAAGAAGTGAGATGTCAGGAAGTACACGTAAACTTATCCGCCAAAAAGGTGGAGGTGGTGCACGTCGTGGTGATATCAACTCTCCGGTTCTAGTGGGTGGAGCTCGTGTATTCGGTCCAAGACCAAGAAATTACAGCTTCAAATTGAACAAAAAAGTTAAAGATTTAGCTCGTAAATCGGCATTGTCATACAAAGCAATGGATAACAAAATCGTAGTTGTGGAAGACTTGTCTTTCGAAAAACCACGTACTAAAGATTTCGTTGCTTTGACACAAAATCTGAAAGTAGCTGATAAAAAGGTACTTTTGGTTTTGCCAAATCAAAATAAAAACGTATATTTGTCGGCTCGTAATTTACAAGGAGTAAATGTTATAAGTGCCTCAGACTTAAATGCTTATTCAGTTATGAACTGTGCAAGCATCGTAATGTGTGAGTCATCTGTAGCAGTTATTGATAATCTTTTAAACGCATAAGGAGATAAAAGCTATGGGAATTTTGATAAAACCAATCCTAACAGAAAAACAAACAGCGATCACAGAAAAATTTTCTAATCGCTACGGTTTTCGCGTTTCTCCAAGTGCGAATAAAGCAGAGATCAAGAAAGCGGTAGAAGAACTTTACGGCGTAAAAGTAGTATCAGTAAATACTATGAACTATGCAGGAAAGAAAAAAAGCCGTTTTACTAAATCTGGAGTTATCAGCGGAAAAGAAAGCGCTTTCAAGAAAGCGATAGTAACCCTTAACGAGGGAGAAGTAATAGACTTTTTTAGTAATATCTAAATAAAAAAATGGCAGTACGTAAACTAAAGCCCACAACACCGGGGCAGAGACACAAGGTTATTGGTACATTCGAAGAAATCACTGCTAGTGTACCAGAGAAATCGCTTGTAGCTGGTAAAACTGTAACAGGTGGTCGTAACAACTCAGGACGAATGACAGTTCGTAACGTAGGAGGCGGTCACAAACGCAAATACAGATTTATCGACTTCAAGAGAACAAAAGACGGAGTTCCAGCAACAGTGAAATCAATCGAATACGATCCGAACCGTTCGGCTCGTATCGCGTTGTTATATTACGCTGATGGTGCAAAAGCATATATGCTAGCGCCACAAGGCTTGGAAGTTGGTCAAACAGTGATGTCAGGCGCAGAAGCTGCACCTGAAGTTGGAAACGCACTACCTCTAGCAAAAATGCCTATCGGTACTGTAGTTCACAATATTGAACTAAGACCAGGACAAGGTGCTAAAATGGCTCGTTCGGCTGGTGCTTTTGCTCAGCTAGTATCGCGCGAAGGAAACTATGCAATCCTTAAAATGCCTTCAGGAGAAGTACGTAAAGTATTAGCTACTTGTAAAGCAACAGTAGGAAGCGTAGGTAACACGGATCATGCTCTTGAAAAATCAGGAAAAGCTGGACGCTCTCGTTGGTTAGGACGTCGTCCTCACGTACGTGGTGTTGTAATGAACCCAGTAGATCACCCAATGGGTGGTGGTGAAGGTCGTGCTTCAGGAGGTCACCCTAGATCTCGTACAGGACTTTACTCTAAAGGACTTAAGACTAGAGCTCCGAAGAAACACTCTTCTAAGTACATAATTGAGAGAAGAAAGAAATAATCTGATTTAATAAAGAAATAGAATATGAGTCGTTCGTTAAAAAAAGGTCCATATATTAACGTTAAACTAGAAAGCAAAGTTTTGGCTATGAATGAGTCAGGCAAAAAAGCTGTAGTTAAAACATGGGCAAGAGCTTCGATGATATCGCCAGACTTCGTAGGACACACAATTGCTGTTCACAACGGAAACAAATTTATCCCTGTTTATGTAACAGAGAACATGGTAGGACACAAACTTGGTGAGTTTGCCCTAACACGTACATTCCGTGGTCATGGTGGTAACAAGAAAAAATAATTAACAATCGAAGCCTCGAAAAATAAATAAAAGAAACAGTAAAAATGGGTGCTAGAAAAAGAATAACAGCTGAGAAGAGAAAAGAAGCTAATAAAGCAATCTCTTTGGCAAAGTTGAACAATGTTCCAACTTCGCCTCGTAAAGCGCGCCTTGTAGCAGATATGATTCGTGGAATGGAAGTCTTCAAAGCTCTAGGAGTTTTGAAGTTTTCGAACAAAGAAGTTGCTGCAAGAATAGAGAAATTATTGCGTTCTGCTATCGCCAATTGGGAAGCTAAAAACGGTCGTAAAGCAGAAACAGGAGAGTTGTGTGTATCTGAAATCAAAATTGATGGCGGAATGATGTTGAAAAGACTTCGTCCGGCTCCACAAGGTAGAGGATATAGAGTACGCAAGCGTTCTAATCACATGACGCTCAAAGTAGATACTATAAACAATGATAATAAAAACTAATAAGGCAAATGGGACAAAAAGTTAATCCAATAGCAAATAGATTAGGAATTATCCGTGGATGGGATTCTAACTGGTATGGAGGAAAGAATTACGGAGCGACTCTTCTAGAAGACAGCAAACTTCGTAAATATCTTAACGCCCGCCTTGCTAAAGCTAGCGTATCGCGTATTATCATTGAACGTACTCTTAAACTTGTAACTATTACAGTTTGTACAGCACGTCCGGGAATCATCATCGGAAAAGGTGGACAAGAAGTAGACAAGTTGAAAGAGGAGTTGAAGAAAATAACTGACAAAGATATCCAAATCAACATCTTCGAAGTTAAAAAACCTGAGCTTGATGCAGTAATCGTAGCAAACAACATCGCACGTCAATTAGAAGGTAAAATCGCTTACCGTCGTGCAGTGAAAATGGCTATCGCTTCTACAATGAGACTAGGTGCTGAAGGTATCAAAATACAAATTTCAGGTCGTTTGAATGGCGCTGAGATGGCTCGTTCTGAAATGTATAAAGAAGGACGTACACCACTTCACACATTCCGTGCTGATATTGACTATGCACATGCCGAAGCATTGACTAAAGTAGGATTGTTAGGAATCAAAGTATGGATTTGCCGTGGAGAAGTTTACGGTAAGCAAGACCTTTCACCTTCATTCGCAACAGCTAAAGACGCTCCAAACCATGGAGGAGGACAACGCCGCGAGGGAGGAAACAAAGGAGGTTTCAAGAGAAATAAGAGAAAGTAAGATTAAACGTTTGAAGAAATGTTACAACCGAGAAAAACTAAATTCAGAAGACAGCAAAAAGGTCGCATGAAAGGTGTTGCCCAAAGAGGGCATGAATTGTCTTTCGGTTCATTCGGAATCAAGACTCTTGATTCAAAATGGATCACAGGACGCCAAATAGAAGCGGCTCGTATTGCAGTGACTCGTTACATGCAACGTCAAGGACAAGTTTGGGTAAGAATTTTTCCTGATAAGCCAATCACTAAGAAACCTGCCGAAGTACGTATGGGTAAGGGTAAAGGAGCGCCAGAAGGATTTGTGGCACCAGTTACACCAGGACGCATATTGTTCGAGATCGAAGGGGTATCTTTCGAAGTAGCTAAGGAAGCATTACGTCTGGCTGCACAAAAACTACCGGTTCAAACCAAGTTTGTTGTGCGTCGTGACTATGATTTAACTCAAAAATAATCTGAAGTTATGAAAATAGCAGAAGTAAGAGAATTGTCTGACAAAGAATTATTAGAGAAAGTTGATGCTGAAAAAATAGCACTCGACCAAATGGTATTAAACCACAGTGTATCTCCACTAGAGAGTTCAGTTAAGATCAAAGAAAAACGTCGCGATATCGCACGTATCTTGACTGTAATCCGCGAAAGAGAACTCAACAAATAATTTCAAAGCTGATGGAAACGAGAAAATTAAGAAAAGAGAGAATCGGGGTCGTTTTCAGTAAC
This sequence comes from Dysgonomonas massiliensis, assembly GCF_900240225.1. Lineage (GTDB taxonomy): Bacteria > Bacteroidota > Bacteroidia > Bacteroidales > Dysgonomonadaceae > Dysgonomonas > Dysgonomonas massiliensis. The sequence continues at coordinate 226,316 of NZ_OEPV01000001.1, forward strand.
AAGATGGATAAAACTATCACAGTTGCTGTAAAATGGAAAGAAAAACACCCTATTTACGGAAAATTCGTGAACAAGACCAAAAAATATCATGCTCATGACGAAAAGAACGAGTGTAACGCAGGTGATACAGTACGTATCATGGAAACTCGTCCGTTGAGTAAGACAAAAAGATGGAGATTAGTAGAAATAATCGAAAGGGCTAAATAATTATGATACAACAAGAATCTAGATTAGTCGTAACCGACAACAGTGGTGCTCGTGAGGCACTATGTATTCGCGTATTAGGCGGAACAAGAAGACGCTATGCGTCAGTAGGGGATGTAATCGTTGTTGCTATCAAGAATGTTATCCCTTCGAGTGATATTAAGAAAGGTGCTGTAACTAAAGCATTAGTAGTACGTACGAAAAAAGAAATCCGTCGTGCAGACGGATCATATATCCGCTTCGATGACAATGCATGTGTATTGTTGAACGCAGGTGGTGATATGAGAGGTAGCCGTATCTTCGGACCAGTTGCCAGAGAACTTCGTGCCGTAAATATGAAGGTTGTTTCACTTGCACCAGAAGTACTTTAATCCCAAAAACGAATAAGTAATGAGCAAATTACATATAAAGAAAGGCGACGAAGTAATTATCCTTGCTGGAAAAGACAAGGGACTTACAGGACGTGTGCTAAAAGTTCTTGTAAAAGATCAGCGCGCTATAGTAGAAGGTCGCAATATGGTTAAGAAAAGCGCGAAGCCTGATGCAAAAAATCCACAAGGAGGTTTTGTAGAAATGGAAGCTCCAATTCACATCTCAAATCTAGCGTTGAATATCAAAGATCCTAAAACAGGACGCATCGCTAAGATCGGACGTAAATTGAACGAGAAAGGTAAGCTAGTACGTTACGTTAAAAATACAGGGGAGGAGATTAAATAATGGCAAGTACAACAACCCTAAAAACAGTATACAAAGAGCAAATCGCTCCGGCGTTGATGAAAGAATTCGGTTACAAAACTCCAATGCAGGTTCCTGTATTGAAAAAAATCGTTATCAATCAAGGATTGGGAATGGCTGTAGCTGATAAAAAAATCATCGAAACTGCAATTAACGAATTGACAGCTATCACAGGACAAAAAGCAGTAGCAACATACTCGAAAAAAGATATCTCTAACTTCAAACTTCGTAAGAAAATGCCTATCGGTGTGATGGTTACACTTCGCCACGATACAATGTACGAGTTTCTAGAAAGACTTATCCGTGTTGCACTTCCACGTATCCGTGACTTCAAAGGAATCGAAAGTCGTCTTGATGGACAAGGTAACTATACACTTGGAATCGAAGAACAAATCATTTTCCCTGAAATAAATATTGATAATATTACTAAAATTCTGGGAATGAATATTACCTTTGTAACTTCTGCGAAAACAGATGAAGAAGGTTATGCACTTTTGAGAGAATTTGGATTGCCTTTTAAGAACGCTAAAAAAGACTAAAAAGAAGATATGGCTAAAGAATCAATGAAAGCCCGTGAAGTAAAAAGAGCTAAAATGGTTGCGAAATTCGCAGCCAAAAGAGCTCAATTGAAAGCAGAGGGTAACTACGAAGCTCTACAAGCACTTCCTAAGAATGCATCACCAGTACGTTTGCACAACCGTTGCTCGATAACTGGTCGTCCGAAAGGCTATATTCGCCAATTCGGAATTTCGCGTATTCAATTCCGCGAAATGGCATCTAAAGGTTTGATACCAGGAGTTAAGAAAGCTAGCTGGTAACAAGCAAAGAAATATAATATACATTATTATATAGGTTTATTTTTTAAATATTGTCCCGACGGTCGGGATCAATTTAATTTATTTTTTTATGACAGATCCAATAGCAGACTATTTGACGCGTGTCAGAAATGCCATCATGGCAAAGCACCGCGTGGTTGAAGTACCAGCGTCGAATTTGAAAAAGGAGATCACTAAGATTCTCTTGGAAAAAGGCTACATTCTTAACTATAAGTTTGTAGATGAAGGACCTCAAGGCACTATCAAAATTGCTTTGAAGTACGATCCAGTTAACAAGGTAAACGCAATTAAGAAATTAATTCGTGTTTCTAGCCCAGGTCTACGCCAGTATACCGGTTACAAAGATATGCCACGTGTCCTTAACGGATTAGGTATTGCTGTGTTATCAACCTCTAGAGGAGTTATGACAGACAAGGAAGCACGCGACCTTAAAGTAGGCGGCGAAGTTTTATGTTATGTTTATTAATTAAGAGGGAGGAATAACAAGTATGTCTAGAATAGGAAAATTACCGGTAAGTATCCCTGCAGGAGTTACTATTACTGTAAACGGAAACGTAGTTACAGTAAAAGGACCAAAAGGTGAATTAAGTCAAGAAATTAATCCTGATATCAAAGTTTCTGTCGAAGGAGCTGAATTGACTGTAACTCGTCCAACAGACGGAAAAGAACATCGTTCGTTACACGGTCTATATCGCTCATTGCTACACAACATGGTTGTGGGTGTTTCAGAAGGATATCGTAAAGAATTAGAATTAGTAGGGGTTGGATACCGTGCATCTAATACAGATCCACAAGTGTTGGAGCTATCATTAGGTTACACTCACCAAATCTTCCTGAAATTGCCGAAAGAAATCAAACTTGAGACAAAATCAGAAAGAAACAAGAACCCACTAGTAATTCTTGAATCATGCGATAAGCAGTTAATCGGACAAGTTTGCGCGAAAATCCGCTCGTTCCGTAAACCAGAACCTTACAAAGGAAAAGGTATACGTTTCGTAGGCGAAATCGTACGTCGCAAGTCTGGTAAAGCCGCAGGTAAATAATTCATAAACTGAAATTAATCATGGCAATAAAGACAAAATTAGATAGAAGAATCAGAATAAAAGCGAGAGTACGCGGCAATATCAAAGGTACAGCCGAGTGCCCACGTCTAACAGTCTTCAGAAGCAACAAGCAAATCTACGCTCAAGTAATCAACGACTTGACAGGTACAACACTAGCAGCAGCTTCTTCTTTGAAACTTGAAGATAAAGCAACGAAGAAAGAAATCGCAGCTAAAGTTGGTGAAATGATTGCTAAAAGTGCTCAAGAAGCAGGAATAACAACTGTGGTTTTCGACCGTAACGGTTACCTATACCACGGAAGAATTAAAGAATTAGCTGACGCTGCTCGTAATGGCGGCCTTAAATTTTAATAAAAATGGCAGGAGTTAATAATAAAGTAAAAACAACCAACGACATCGAATTAAAAGACAGACTAGTTGCTATCAAACGTGTAACTAAAGCTACAAAAGGTGGACGTCGTTTCAGCTTTGCAGCTATCGTTGTTGTAGGTAACGAAGACGGTGTAGTAGGTTGGGGCTTAGGTAAAGCCGGTGAAGTAACAACAGCCATTGCAAAAGGTGTTGAAGCAGCTAAGAAAAACCTAGTGAAGGTTCCAGTATTGAAAGGTACAGTTCCTCACGAGCAAGTAGCTCGTTTCTCTGGTGCTGAAGTATTCCTTAAACCAGCAGCAGCCGGTACAGGAGTAAAAGCAGGGGGTGCGATGCGTGCCGTACTTGAGAGTGTTGGTGTAACAGACGTTTTGGCTAAGTCAAAAGGTTCATCTAACCCACACAACCTTGTGAAAGCAACTATCCAAGCGCTAGGCGAAATGAGAGACGCATACACTGTTGCTCAAAACAGAGGCGTTTCTATGGAAAAAGTATTTAAAGGTTAATTTGCAAAGAATATACAATGGCAACAATTAAAGTAAAACAAGTAAGAAGCAGAATCAATTCACCGATTGATCAGAAGCGTACATTGGATGCACTTGGTCTTCGCAAATTGAATCGTGTGGTAGAACACAACGATACACCTGCTATCAGAGGAATGATCAACAAAGTGAAACACCTAGTAACTATTGTTGAAGAGTAAAAATAGTTTATAAGAAATAAAAATATAAGATATGAACTTGTCAAATTTAAAACCTGCAGAAGGCGCAACTAAAACCAGAAAAAGAATCGGTCGTGGTACTGGTTCAGGATTAGGCGGCACTTCGACAAGAGGTCATAAAGGAGCAAAATCAAGATCAGGTTATTCTAAGAAGATCGGATTCGAAGGAGGACAGATGCCAATTCAACGTCGTCTACCTAAATTTGGTTTCAAGAATATCAACCGTGTTGAGTACAAAGCTATCAATCTAGACGTACTTCAACGTTTGGCAGAAACTAACAACATTGCAAAAATCGATGTAGAAACATTGATCAACGCAGGTCTTATTTCTAAAAAACACTTGGTTAAAGTTTTAGGAAACGGTGCCCTAACAGCTAAAATAGAAGTAGAAGCACACGCGTTCTCTAAATCAGCAGAAGCTGCAATTACAGCAGCAGGTGGAACCGTAACAAAACTTCAATAAAATGGGATTTGTTAAAACTATAGAAAATATATGGAAGATTGAGGATCTTCGCAAGAGACTCCTCATTACTTTCTTTTTCGTAGTGATCTATCGCTTCGGAGCACATGTAATTCTTCCGGGAGTAGATCCAGCAGCACTTGACAGCCTTCAACAAAAGGCTTCAGGTGGTTTGTTGGGATTACTTGATATGTTCTCGGGAGGAGCTTTCGCCAATGCTTCAATTTTTGCGTTAGGTATCATGCCGTACATCTCAGCATCCATCGTGATTCAGCTGTTGGGTATGGCTATTCCTTATTTCCAAAAATTGCAACGCGAAGGAGAAAGTGGTCGTACGAAGATGAACCAATATACCCGTTACCTTACAATTGCGATACTATTAGTACAAGGACCAGCATACCTTATGGGTGCTGTAGGCGGTGCAACTGCCGAAGGATCTAACTTCTGGAACTTCTATCTTCCGTCAGCCGTAATATTGGCTGCAGGTAGTATGTTTGTTCTGTGGTTAGGAGAACGTATCACAGATAAAGGTATCGGAAATGGTGTATCTTTCATCATCTTGGTGGGTATTATTGCCCGATTGCCACATGCCCTGATAGGAGAGTTCGTAGCACGTCTAGGAAGCCAAGCCGGAGGTTTGGTTATGTTCCTACTCGAACTACTATTCTTACTATTGGTTATCTGCGGAGGTATCCTTCTAGTACAAGGAACACGCCGCATACCAGTACAGTATGCAAAACGTGTAGTAGGTAATAAACAATATGGCGGAGCACGTCAGTACATTCCTTTGAAAGTGAATGCAGCTAACGTGATGCCGATCATCTTTGCGCAAGCAATTATGTTTATTCCTATCACTCTAGCTAGTTTCAATACAGAAGGCAAAGGTGGATTCTTAACAGCATTCACTGATCACACTAGCTTCTGGTACAACTTTGTATTTGCGTTATTGATTATCGTATTTACTTGGTTCTATACAGCAGTTACGATCAACCCTGTGCAAATGGCAGACGAACTGAAAAGAAACAACGGATTCATACCGGGTATTAAACCAGGTAAAAAGACAGCAGAATACATCGACGGAATCATGTCGCGTATCACGCTTCCAGGATCATTGTTCCTTGCACTAGTTGCTATTATGCCAGCATTTGCCGAAGTATTTAATATTACAGCTACTTCTGCATTCGCCCAATTCTTTGGAGGAACATCACTGTTAATCCTTGTTGGGGTTGTGCTAGACACATTGCAGCAAATAGAAAGTCATTTGTTGATGAGACATTATGACGGTTTGTTAAAAACAGGTAGAATCAAAGGTCGCTCAGGATCTATTGCAGCATATTAAAGAGCTAAAATGATATTTCTGAAAACAGACGAAGAAATCGAATTGATGCGTATCGCAAACCGCCTCGTGGGTATGACTCTCGGGGAGGTTGCGAAGCATGTCAAACCAGGTGTAACAACACTTCATTTAAATACTATTGCCGAAGACTTCATCCGCAGTCATGGAGCCAAACCATCCTTTTTGGGATATAACGGCTTTCCTTACTCGTTGTGCATCTCGGTTAATGAAAATGTAGTGCATGGCTTCCCTTCTGAATACGTAATGAAAGAAGGAGATGTTATATCTGTAGATTGCGGAACAGAAATTAACGGCTTTTGTGGCGACTCGGCATATACATTTTGTGTAGGCGAAGTTGACGAACAAGTGAAAGCTTTGTTGCGTACAACTAAAGAAGCGCTTTATGAAGGAATTGCTAAGGCAACAGCAGGAAACCGTATAGGTGACATTGGTGATGCAGTGCAGACATATTGTGAAAAGAGAGGTTACTCGGTAGTTCGCGAACTTGTAGGACATGGAATTGGCCGCAAGATGCACGAATCGCCAGAAGTACCAAACTATGGTAAACGAGGAACAGGACCATTGCTTAAAAAAGGAATGTGTATTGCTATCGAGCCAATGATCAATATGGGAAGTAAAAATGTAGTATTCGAAAGTGATGGGTGGACAGTGCGTACTAAAGACCACAAACCATCGGCACACTTCGAACATACAGTAGCAATTCGTGATGGCAAAGCCGATATTCTTTCTACATTCGAATTTGTAGAAGAAGTATTAGGTAAAAATGCAATTTAATAAAAGAGTTATAAGAAATTTATGGCAAAACAAGCAGCAATTGAACAAGACGGAGTGATCATCGAAGCTCTTTCGAATGCTATGTTTCGCGTCGAGTTGGAAAACGGACACGAAATAACAGCACACATCTCGGGAAAAATGCGTATGCATTACATCAAAATACTTCCTGGAGACAGAGTAAGAGTAGAAATGTCGCCGTATGATTTGACCAAAGGTAGAATCTCATTTAGATATAAATAAAAACAAACAAACATATGAAAGTTAGAGCATCAGTAAAAAAACGTAGTGCAGACTGTAAAATCGTAAGAAGAAAAGGACGTTTGTACGTAATTAACAAAAAAAATCCTAAGTTTAAACAACGTCAGGGATAATTTATTAATTTTGCAAAAAAAATAATTAAGATATATGGCAATAAGAATAGTCGGTGTCGATTTACCGCAAAATAAAAGAGGCGAAGTTGCTCTTACTTACATTTTCGGAATCGGCCGTAGTACAGCGAACAAGATCTTAGAAGAAGCCGGAGTAGACCGCAATATCAAAGTAAAAGACTGGAACGACGAACAAGCAGGTAAAATCCGTGAAATCATCGCAGCAAATGTGAAAGTTGAAGGAGACTTGCGTTCAGAAATTCAATTAAATATCAAACGATTGATGGATATCGGTTGCTACCGTGGAATCCGTCACCGTATTGGATTGCCTGTGAGAGGACAATCAACTAAGAATAATGCCCGCACTAGAAAGGGAAGAAAGAAAACAGTTGCTAACAAGAAAAAAGCTACAAAATAATTAATTGACTATGGCAAAGAAAACAGTCGCAGCTAAAAAGAGAAAAGTAAAAGTAGATGCTATGGGACAAGCACATATCCATTCATCTTTCAATAACATTATTGTCTCGCTAGCAAATAGCGAAGGAGAGATTATCAGTTGGTCATCAGCTGGTAAAATGGGATTCAGAAGCTCAAAAAAGAACACTCCATATGCTGCTCAAATGGCAGCTTCAGATTGTGCAAAAGTTGCATATGATCTTGGATTGAGAAAGGTTAAAGTGTATGTTAAAGGACCAGGTAACGGACGTGAGTCTGCTATACGTACAATCCACGGTGCTGGAATCGAAGTAACTGAAATCGTAGACGTTACTCCATTACCACACAACGGATGTCGTCCTCCAAAACATCGTCGCGTTTAATCAATATTTATTTTGATAGAAATCTGAAAATTGTGAATAGATTACAAATACCCTCTCTGTAATCGCGGCTGCACAAAATTTAGCTTTCACTTAATTATTTAACTAGTAAAAAAAAATGGCAAGATATACTGGACCAAAATCAAGAATCGCCCGTAAATTCGGAGAGCCAATCTTTGGACCTGATAAAGTTCTTTCACGTAAGAACTACCCTCCGGGACAACACGGAAATGGTCGTAAGAAAAAATCGTCTGAGTACGGAATCCAATTGCGCGAAAAGCAAAAAGCAAAATATACATACGGAGTACTAGAAAAACAATTCCGTATTATGTTCGACAAAGCGCTTAGCTCTCGTGGTATTACCGGTGAGGTACTACTTCAATTACTTGAGTCAAGACTAGACAACGTAGTTTATCGTTTAGGTATTGCACCTACAAGAGCAGCAGCACGTCAGTTGGTTTCTCACCGTCACATCACAGTTGATGGACAGGTAGTAAACATCGCATCTTACTCGGTAAAACCAGGTCAGATCGTTGGAGTACGCGAGAAATCAAAATCGCTAGAAGTAGTGACTGATGCATTAGCTGGATTCAATCACAGCAAATACCCTTGGATCGAGTGGGATCAAGCAGCAGTAGCTGGTAAATTCCTACACCTCCCTGAAAGAGCAGATATTCCTGAGAATATCAAAGAACAGTTGATCGTCGAGTTGTACTCTAAAAACTAATTAAATTCATGGCTATATTAGCATTTCAAAAACCGGATAAAGTATTGATGTTGGAAGCGGACGATTTCTTCGGGAAATTCGAGTTTCGTCCATTAGAACCAGGCTATGGTATTACCGTAGGTAATGCTCTTCGCCGAATTCTACTTTCATCACTCGAAGGTTTTGCAATCACATCTATTAAGATCGATGGCGTTGAGCACGAATTTGCCACAGTGCCGGGAGTAGTAGAAGATGTTTCTAACATTATTCTAAATCTTAAGCAAGTGCGATTCAAGCAAATCGTCGAAGAAATTGAAACAGAAAAAGTAACCATTGCAGTGTCGGGTCGCGAGGTGTTCAAAGCTGGTGACATAGGCAAACAACTATCAGGTTTCGAAGTATTGAATCCTGAATTAGTTATCTGCCATTTGGATTCAAATGCAAGTTTCCAAATCGAATTGAACATTAATAAAGGTCGTGGATACGTTCCTGCCGATGAAAATCGTAACTTGTCCGACGAAATCAACGTTATAGCTATCGATTCGATTTATACACCAATTCGTAACGTGAAATACATGATAGAAAACTATCGTGTAGAACAAAAAACCGACTACGAAAAATTGGTATTAGAGATTGCTACTGATGGATCTATTCATCCGAAAGATGCATTGAAAGAGGCTGCTAAAATTCTTATTCATCACTTCATGCTATTCTCTGACGAGAAGATTCTTCTTGAACAAAGCGAAATGGATGGAAATGAGGAGTTTGACGAAGAAGTTTTACACATGCGTCAGTTGCTTAAGAGCAAGTTGAGCGATTTGAACCTATCGGTTCGCGCGTTGAACTGCTTGAAGTCGGCAGAAGTAGAATCATTGGGCGAACTTGTTCAGTTCAACAAAAACGATTTGCTTAAATTCAGAAACTTCGGTAAGAAATCTCTTTCCGAGCTTGATGAACTATTGGAAAATCTAAACCTATCTTTCGGTATGGATATTTCTAAGTATAAACTAGACAAAGAGTAATAAGCGAAAATGAGACATAATAAAAAAAATAATCATTTAGGTCGTACCGCGGCGCACAGAAACGCAATGCTTTCTAACATGTGTGTATCTTTGATCATGCACAAGCGCATCTTCACGACTGTGGCTAAGGCAAAAGCTTTGAGAAAAGTATTTGAGCCGTTAATCACAAAATCGAAAAACGATACAACTCACTCAAGACGTTTGGTATTCCAAGACCTACAGAGCAAAGAAGCTGTGACAGAATTGTTCCAGAATATTTCTCAAAAAGTAGGTGACCGTCCAGGTGGTTACACACGTATCATCAAAACAGGAAACCGTTTAGGAGACAACGCTTCAATGTGTTTTATCGAACTTGTTGATTACAACGAGAACATGTTGAAAGAAACTAAAGCTGCTCCTAAGAAAAGAACTCGTCGTTCTTCTGCAGCTAAAGCTACAGAAGCAGCAGCTCCGGCAGCACCAGCTGTTGAAGAAGCTCCTAAGACTGAAGAGTAATCTTGTTTATTCATACCGATCGGTCAAATGATTGGTTATAGATAATAAGAGAAAAAAAGCAGTGAGAATTATCTCACTGCTTTTTTGTTTTCTAAGCGATTCGAAATTTTAATACCCCTTACTACATAAAAAAAGACCGACTATTGTAGTCGATCTTTTCTGTTATATTATCAGATGATTAATATCTGTAATGTTCTGGCTTGAATGGACCATCAACATCTACTCCTATATAATCGGCCTGAGTTTTTGTTAACTTAGTCAACTTAACACCAATACGCTCAAGGTGCAAGCGTGCAACCTCTTCGTCAAGGTGTTTAGGCAGACGATATACTCCAACTTCATAATCTCTTTGCCACAATTCTATCTGAGCAAGAGTTTGGTTTGTGAACGAGTTGCTCATCACAAACGATGGATGGCCTGTTGCACATCCCAGATTTACCAGACGACCATCGGCTAGAAGGAAAATTGAACTTCCTGTAGGGAACGTATATTTGTCCACCTGAGGTTTTATGTTCAAATGTTGGATTCCTGGGAAGTTGACAAGTTTATCAACTTGGATTTCATTGTCGAAGTGACCGATGTTACATACGATAGCTTGATCTTTCATTGCAGCCATATGCTCGATAGTGATGATATCGCGGTTACCGGTTGTGGTAACGAAGATATTACCTTCTTTCACAGCTTCTTCCATTGTTGTAACTTCGAAACCTTCCATTGCTGCCTGCAATGCGCAGATTGGATCAATCTCAGTTACAATAACACGAGCACCGTACGAACGCATTGAGTGCGCACAGCCTTTACCCACATCACCGTATCCGGCAACTACTACAACTTTTCCTGCAATCATAACGTCAGTAGCACGCTTGATTCCGTCAGCCAATGATTCGCGGCAACCATAAAGGTTATCGAATTTCGATTTCGTTACCGAGTCGTTTACGTTGATAGCTGGGATAAGCAATTCGCCACGCTCCATCATTTGATACAAACGGTGAACACCAGTCGTTGTTTCTTCGGAAACACCTTTCCAGTCTTTCACTGTGTTGTGCCAACGTTGGTTGTCTTCTGCCAAGATACGATTCAGCGTGTCAAGTATAACTTGTTCTTCGTGACTCGAAGCAGTTTTATTTTTCAAGAAGTTCGGATCTTCTTCAGCTTTGTATCCCCAGTGGATAAGCAATGTTGCATCGCCACCATCGTCAACGATCAGGTTCGGACCTTTACCGCCAGGGAATTTCAATGCTTGTTCGGTGCACCACCAGTATTCTTCAAGCGTTTCGCCTTTCCATGCGAAGACCGGAATACCTGCAGCAGCAATAGCAGCAGCAGCATGGTCTTGAGTCGAGAATATATTACAGCTTACCCAACGGATATCAGCTCCTAGTTCTTTCAAAGTTTCGATCAATACGGCTGTTTGAACAGTCATGTGTAATGATCCCATGATGCGAGCACCTTTTAGTGGTTTAGATGCACCATATTTAGCGCGAAGAGCCATCAACCCTGGCATTTCGTGCTCTGCAATTTCTATTTCTTTACGACCAAAATCTGCCAGACTGATGTCGGCTACCAGATATGGAAGATCAGGTAATAGTTGTTTTGACATATTTTTCTTTGTGTTGTGTGATAAAATAAATTTGACTGCAAAGATAGCATGAATATCGGGAATAAGATAGTTTTATCAGCCTGTCTTTTAATTCAGTAATATGATTTAACCTCTTTGATATGAGAAAAATGTCAGCAATGTTTCTACATACAGTGGCAGGAGACTCGATTTTGGGATGAAAAAATAGTTTTATTTACAATTATTTATTTACTTTGACCAAGACCAAAGAATACATACGTACACAACTTTAACTAATATATTAATACTTAAAGAACTAAGATTATGAAAATGCAAAAATTATTATTGATGTGTGTTGTCCTTTTAGGAACAATATCGTTTATATCGTGTAGTGATGATGAACCAAACGATAATACTGGTGGTAACGGCAATGGAAGTGATGTCCTAATGTTGCCAGTTAAACTTTATAATACAGATAAGAGTGCTAATTCTGTTATCGAATTCGAGTATGATAGCGAAAACAGAGTGAAAGGAATTATTGAAAAAAGATTGATCAATAATGAGTTTTTTAAGTCTGAAACTAGTCAGAACATAACAATAACTTATGGAAATTCAGCTAACAGGGATGAAGCTATAACAGATATTTATTGCAAAAGAGTTATTAGTGGAACGAATGTCGTAGGTAAAATTACACAAGAGGAATTCTATGAAGTTGATTACGAAGGCAGTTCTGTTGGGATAAGATTAGTAAGAAGTACTAATGATAATAATACAGACGGAACAGGAACAGCATTAGGTATTATTGTTCTTGAATTGGATAAGAATAAACGAGTAATAGAACGAAAAGAAAGCTGGGAAGACGGATTAGTAGCCCTTCACAAATATACTTACGACACGAAAGGTAATATAACAGAGGATAGACATGGAAACAGTGCAAATGGAGGTGAAATTACAACAATGGTGAGAATCATGGAGTATGATGATAAATACAATATCTATCATGCAGTGAATGCACCAAGATGGATCGGTGATTTGCCACTTGGAGGGACAGTAAGCAAAGAAGTCAATAATGTTACAAAGCTAATAGCAAGTGATGCTAACATGGAAAATATTAATACAACGACTTCTGTATATGAGTATAATTCGGATGGTTATCCTGTGAAATATATAAATAAATCGAGTGATATAAATACTGTTGACTCAGAATGGATAATTGAATATAGGAAAATAAATTGAGATTTTTTTAATAACACGACAGGCCAGAATTTTTTTTCTGGCCTGTCGTGTTATTTGGATTAAGATGTGCTTGTTCTCGAATTCCAGATAACGAAAGCTGGAAGACAAAAAAGCTTTAGGTAATTGTAATTATTATTAAGGATATCAGAGAAAAAAAAGAAGTATATTTGTAAGTTAAATTCAAACGAAAAAGAGTACAACCCTATATATGGCAAAAAAAACTACAAAAAAGAAGAAAAATCAAGAAAGTGCAGTCAACCGCCTGCTCGAAATGTTTAAAAAAGATAGATCTCATTTCCTGGTTGGAGTGTGTATTGCTTTTTTAGGAGCATATACATTTTTGGCGCAGATATCTTTTTTCTTCACTGGTGCAGCAGATCAAAGTAAGGTAATTAATCGTTCGTTCTTCGAACTGATTTCTACTAAACAAGCAATTAGCAACTGGACTGGTGTTACCGGTGCTTTTCTGGCGCAGAAATTTATCAATGATTGGTTCGGAATCTTTTCGTTGGCTATCCCGATTTTCTTGGTATTCGCAGGACTTCGACTGATGAAGGTAATCCGTGTTTCTGTTTTGCGGGCATTTTTAGTATCGGCTTTCGTGATGATCTGGGGATCGATATTCAGTTCGTTCCTTATCTCGCGTATTCTTCCCGATACCCATATAATATGGGGTGGGGCGCACGGACAACAAATCGAAGGGATATTGGAAACTGCAATCGGAATACCCGGTCTGATTTTAGCATTGTTGCTATTGCTGATCATATTTATTGTTGTTGTAAAGAAAACTTCGGTAGATTATATGCGTGGTAAATTGGAAAAACCTTTCAACCGCAAGCATGATGATATCGAAGAATATGAAGATACATACGAACCCGAAGAAGAGGTTGTAGAAGAAGAACTTAAACCCGAAAAAGTTTCATGGCTGCAACGCTTTAAAGCTATGTTTAGCAAGAAAGCTGAAGAAGAGGCTGATAGCATAGAATCTGCAGATGATGATAAGGAAACTACTTCAGAAGCTGTGCAAAGTGAATATGAAATGGGAAATGTTCACGAATTTGAATTGGATCCAATCACTCCGCGCGAAACTCGAAAACAATCTCATGTCGTGGATGACAGTTTCGAAGTGGTAGTTGCAGAGGATGAAGAATATATTCCTCAAACAAAAAATACTCAACCGCAAGCCGAAATCGTAACACAAACTCAGGAGGGAGATGATAACTTCATCGAGGGAGAAGAAATGGAGGAATATGATCCAACGTTAGATTTATCTAATTTCTCATTTCCGTCAACCGAATTGCTGAAAGTTTACGATTCGACAGGAAAGGGTGTTGATATGGAAGAACAGAATGCTAATAAGAATAAGATTATCAATACACTATTGAATTATGGTATTGAGATTACTTCGATTCGAGCAACTGTAGGACCAACAATTACACTATACGAGATAGTACCGAAAGCAGGTGTTCGTATCTCTAAAATTCGTAATCTGGAAGATGATATTGCTCTCAGCTTATCGGCTTTGGGAATTCGTATCATTGCTCCGATGCCGGGTAAAGGTACGGTTGGTATTGAGGTTCCGAATAAAGACCCTCAGATAGTATCGATGCAATCGGTTATCATGTCTAAGAAGTTTCAGGAATGTACATACGATTTGCCCGTTGCGCTAGGTAAAACCATTACGAATGATGTATTTATATTCGACCTTTGCAAGATGCCTCACTTGCTTGTAGCAGGTGCTACGGGACAAGGTAAATCGGTAGGTTTGAATGCGATAATTACATCTTTGCTTTATAAAAAACATCCGGCTGAAATGAAGATGGTATTGGTTGACCCTAAAATGGTCGAGTTCAATATCTATTCGCGCATCGAGAAACATTATCTGGCTAAACTGCCAGATGCAGACAAAGCAATTATTACAGATGTATCGAAAGTTACTCAGACATTGAATTCGTTGACCAAAGAAATGGACGACCGTTACGAGTTACTGATGAATGCAGGAGTAAGAAATATTAAAGAATATAACGAAAAATTCCGCAAACGTCGTCTTAATCCCTTGAAAGGACATAAGTTCCTGCCATACATTGTGGTTGTAATTGACGAGTTTGGTGACCTGATAATGACTGCCGGAAAAGAAATCGAAATGCCGATTGCACGTATCGCTCAGAAAGCACGTGCCGTGGGGATGCATATGATTATTGCAACGCAACGTCCGACGACGAATATCATCACGGGTACTATCAAGGCCAACTTCCCCGCACGTATGGCATTCCGTGTGACCTCGCAGATCGACTCGCGTACGATTCTCGATATGTCGGGAGCCAATCAGTTGATTGGTCGTGGAGATATGCTTTTCTCGCAAGGTAGCGACTTAATTCGTATTCAGTGTGCATTTGTTGATACTCCCGAAGTGGAAGGAATTGCTCAATATATTGGTAATCAGCAAGGATATAGCAACGCATTCGAGCTACCTGAATATGTGCCCGAAGGTGGTGGCGACGATAGAGTAGGAGGTGTCGATCTGAGCGATCGCGATCCACTATTCGAAGAAGCTGCACGCCTGATCGTAGTACATCAACAAGGATCGACATCGTTGATTCAGCGTAAATTTGCAATCGGATACAACCGTGCCGGCCGTCTGATGGATCAGCTTGAAGCTGCCGGAATTGTCGGACAATCTCAAGGAAGCAAACCTCGCGAGGTGCTTATTATGGACGAATACAGTTTGGAACAGAAATTGAACCAATTGAATTAAACGACTGAAATGAAATTATTGGTATTTATAACAGAACTCATACTTTTTTGCGGGACGTCTTGTACTCAGAGTATAGAAGAACAAACAGCAAAAATACAAAGTGAAAAATGGATAATTAAAAATGTATTCCCATATTTCGAAGGAGCACGTTTTTTGACTCAAGAAGAATCTGATAAGCTTAAAATTCATGAGGAGAATAATTTGACTATCTTTGAGAAAATAGGAAATGATCCTATGTATTCTGAAGAATATTATTGCTATCACATAAAGAAAAATGATACTCTCTTGTTCGAACACAATATTTGTCAAGATGAGTTGTATGACTATGTGATGTCTGAATTTAGAGAAACAGGTATGTATGCAGATACTATTGTTGAGCAAATAGCTGAATATCTGGGACCTCTTAAAAATACAATACATTTTGGATCTCCACTAGAGAAAGTGCCAACTGAAGTTGAGCAAAAAATGAAAAGTCAGAAAAAGGCACTTTGTCTTATATCAAATCTAGGACAATTACCTTATTTAAGTGCTGAGTGCTTTTCTTCTAAAATTAGGAATAAAGATGTGTTGATGTTTTATGTATATCGTTCTTATTTTACTTTTGATAATGTATATACAACTGATTTATCACGAAAAAATATTTTAGCTGTAACAGTATTTCTTGATGAAAATTTGAAAATCCTGAATGACTCTAGAACGACGTTGACTATATGTGACTAGAAAAATTGAGTAAATAAATTTAATGAATGATAGAGGAGTGGTAACACCCAATAGTAAATTTGAAGTTTACGAAGCCGACCATCAGATACGCAAGCAGTGGTGGGGTGGCTATACTAGACATAATAAGATGTGGAAAAGGAAAATAAACCTTGTTGATGATAGTCAAGGGAATCAGTGTATTGCAGAGAATCATGCAATAATGATGTACAACCCATTATTGGAAAATTAAACCAAACCGGATTAAACGAGTCAAATATTATTATTGAAAATATTCAAATAAAAATGAAACTAAAACTTAAATTAATAATTTGTCTTTTCTGTGCATCGCTGTCTGTTGCTATTGCTCAGGATGCACGAAGTATATTAGATAAAGCAGCCGACAATTTCTACAAGTCGGGAGGCCTCACAGCGGGATTCATCATGAACAGCAAAGAGCTTAAGAGCAATACGATCTATAGCTACGATGGTCATGTATGGATGAAAGGCGAGAAGTTTAAGATCGATATGCCCGAAATGACTAACTGGTTCGATGGAAAAACTCAGTGGGTTTATATAAAGGAAACTGAAGAAGTAAATATTACGATACCATCCGACGACGAACTACAAAGCATGAGTCCTTCGGTATTGTTCAGTGTTTATAAAAAAGGATTTACACTGAGCTATAAAGGACAGGAAGCCGTAGATGGCAAGACAGCAATGGTTGTTGAATTGACGCCGCAATCGAAGAAAAGCAGCGTTAAAAAACTGGTTGTATATATTGATAAAACAACTAATTTTCCTTCAAAATTAGTAATGTATGACGACAATGGATACGAGAATACAATTATAATTCGTAATCTCAAGTCGCAACAAAACTTGGCTGATTCGCTGTTTGTATTCGATGCAAAGCAGTATCCAGAGGTGGAAATTATTGACTTACGCTAATTATAGATTCCGTTTATTAACTATAAAAAATAAGAAATGCTTATTCTTTGTTATCAGGAATCGAATGGCTAATTTTGTTGTAGAAAATACGAAGAAAACTAAACCTAAAAAATATATATGAACGAAAGAGTACGTTGCCTTATAATAGGCTCAGGACCTGCAGGATATACAGCTGCAATTTATGCATCGCGCGCAAACTTAAATCCAGTTCTTTACGAAGGAATACAACCAGGAGGACAGTTGACAACAACAACCGAAGTTGAAAACTTTCCCGGATATCCAGAAGGAATTACTGGTCCGGAGTTGATGATCGACCTAAACAAACAAGCAACACGTTTCGGCGCTGATATCCGTCAAGGAAATGTAACTAGCGTTGATCTGAATTCAAATCCAAAGAAAGTAACAATCGATGGAGATAAAGTAATTGAAGCTGATTCTGTGATCATCTCGACAGGAGCTAGCGCAAAATACCTAGGTCTTCCGGATGAAAATAAATATGCAGGTATGGGAGTTTCGGCATGTGCTACATGCGACGGATTCTTCTATCGCAAGAAAGTGGTAGCAGTTGTAGGTGGTGGAGATACTGCATGCGAAGAAGCTATCTATCTATCAGCTTTGGCTAGCAAAGTTTATCTGATCGTTCGTAAACCTTTCCTACGTGCATCAAAAGTAGTACAAGATCGTGTTATGGCAAACGAGAAAATCGAAATCTTGTTTGAATGTAATACAGTAGGTCTATTTGGAGATAATGGAGTAGAAGGAGCTCACCTTGTAAGACGTATGGGCGAAGCTGACGAAGAAAAATTCGATATAGCAATCGATGGATTCTTCTTGGCAATCGGTCACAAACCAAATACAGATATCTTCAAAGGACAATTGGAACTTGACGAAGTAGGTTACATCGTGAAGAAAGAAGGTCGTCCGATGACAAATATCGAAGGTGTATTTGCTGCAGGAGACGTAGCCGATCCACACTATCGCCAGGCTATTACAGCGGCCGGAAGCGGATGCCAGGCAGCTATAGAAGCAGAACGCTATCTATCTGAAAAAGGACTTTAATTTGAACTTTTAATTATATTATAAGAGGTATTTCCGCTATGGGGAATACCTCTTTTCTTTTGATATTACCTATCCTTCGAGTTTCATTTTATGATATTTAAATGTTAATTCGGTTACAAATTAAGTCTAAATATTCCTTTGATTGTTGCAAGAATTGAATATATTTGTTGTCGTGTAATATCCCGGATGATAACCAACTTGAAAATCACAATAAATATGCAATTCAAATCAAATTTTTCTACAAACTATCTGATGGCTTAACTTATTTATATGCGTTTGTGTGCGCAAACACGGCTTGTTCTGGATATGTGCAAAAAGAGATTATTACGATATAGATAAATCCGGTATCATAGCAGTGGATATTCATTTTACAGAAGAAATTTAAATATACAACAAAATAAAATATAGATTATGAGAAAATTTATGGGTAAAAACTTCGTGTTGGAGAATGCCACAGCAGAACGTCTTTATCACGAACATAGTGCAAAACTTCCTATTATCGATTATCACTGTCATCTTGATCCGAAACTGATTGCAGAAGATTATCAGTTCGACAATCTTGGCGAAATCTGGTTGGCAGGCGACCACTACAAATGGCGTGCAATGCGTACTAACGGCATTGACGAACGTTATTGTACGGGAAAAGATACTACCGACTGGGAAAAATTTGAAAAATGGGCTGAGACTGTTCCTTATACAATGCGCAACCCGCTTTATCACTGGACGCACTTGGAACTTCGTACAGCATTCGGTGTTGAAAAAATATTGAAACCCGAAACAGCCCGCGAAATTTATGACGAGTGTACAGCAAAACTTCGTACGAAAGAGTTTTCGGCTCGAGGATTGATGAAACATTACAATGTCGAAGCAGTTTGTACAACAGATGATCCTGCTGATTCATTGGAATATCATATTGCCCTGAAAAACGAAGGATTCGAAATAAAAGTGCTTCCTACATGGCGACCTGATAAAGCTATGGCTATTGAAGATGCTGCCAGCTATCGCAAATATGTTGAAAAACTATCAGAAGTTTCAGGAGTAACGATATCTAAATTCTCAGACCTATTGGCTGCATTGCGTAAACGTCACGATTTCTTTGCAGAAGTTGGATGTCGTTTGTCAGACCACGGAATCGAAGAATTCTATGCTGAAGATTATAGTGATGCCGAGATTGAAGCAATTTTCAACAAAGTGTATGGCGGAACAGAATTGAACAGAGAAGAAATCGTGAAATTCAAATCGGCAATGCTTTATGAAGGTGCTTTGATGGACTGGGAAAAAGGTTGGACACAACAATTCCATTATGGTGTAATCCGCAACAATAATACTCGTCTATTCAACAAGGTAGGAGCAGATACTGGCTTCGATTCGATAGGAGACTTTACAGTAGCAAAAGCTATGTCTAAATTCTTCAATCGCTTGGATCTGAACAACCAGCTGGCTAAAACAGTCATCTACAACTTGAATCCTCGCGACAATGATATGTTGGCAACTATGATTGGTAATTTCCAAGATGGATCAGTTGCAGGTAAAATGCAATTCGGATCGGGATGGTGGTTCCTTGATCAGAGAACAGGTATGGAAGCACAGATGAACTCGTTGTCGAATCTTGGCCTTTTGAGCCGATTTGTAGGTATGTTGACCGATTCGCGCAGCTTCTTGTCATATCCTCGTCACGAATATTTCCGTCGTATTCTTTGTAATCTGATTGGTAAAGATGTTGAAGGAGGATTGCTTCCTGCTTCAGAAATCGAATTTATCGAGAAGATTGTAGAGAATGTGTCGTATTACAATGCTAAGAATTTCTTCAAATTCTAATCTCTTGACGAGTAAATGCAAGAACTAAATAAAACAACAGCCAACAGACCCGAATTGCCGATCAAGATTCTGCAGTTCGGGACTGGCAATTTTCTGAGAGCTTTCTTCGATTGGATGATCGAAAAATCGAACGAAGCAGGATTGACGAATCATGGTATAGCTATTGTACAGTCGACTAGTCGCAACAATGAAGCTCAGAAGTTGTACGAGAAACAAGATTACATGTTTCATGTTTATCTTGAAGGAATAAAAGATAAGAAGCCTATTAAAGAAGTTACGCTTGTGAAAAACGTAATGACTTTGGTGAATGCGGCTAAAGAATATCAGAAATGTCAGGAACTCTTTTTGAGTGAAGAGCTTGAGATTATCGTTTCGAATACCACCGAAGCGGGTATCCGTTACGAAGAAGGCGACGATATTTTTGCCGAACCGCCTGCGTCGTTTCCTGCTAAAATTACAGCATTGCTATATCAGCGATTCCAGAAATTCGCAGGAGCATCGGATAAAGGTTTGTTGATCGTCTGTACCGAGTTGATCGAAAATAACGGCTCGACGCTCAAAGAATATGTATTGAAGCATGCAGCTCATTTCAAGCTCGAACAAGCTTTCGTAGATTGGGTGAATACATCATGCTCGTTCTACGATACTTTGGTCGATCGCATTGTTCCGGGATTCCCGAAAGAAAATATCGCTGAGGTTCAGGCCGAAATCGGTTTCAATGACAATTTAGTTGTCAAAGGCGAATTCTTCCACGTGTGGGCAATCGGTGGCGATGACAAAATAAAATCGAAACTTCCATTAGATAAAGTTCCGGGACTGAATGTACAGTTCATGGACGATATTACGGAATTCCGTGCTAAGAAAGTACGTGTTCTGAATGGCGCACATACGGCAATGGTTCCCGTAAGTTTGCAATTGGGATGCGTTACGGTAATGGATGCATTCAATACACCGGAGGTAGAAACTTTCATCAATCGCATGGTGGATACCGAAGTATTACCGGTGATAGACGGCGATCGTACCGAATTGAGCAGCTTTGCTGCTTCTATTGTCGAAAGATTTTATAATCCTTTCCTGAAACATTATCTGAAAGATATATCGCTCAACTCGTTGGCTAAATGGGAAGCACGCGACTATCCGACAGTGCTGGATAATTATGAAAAACTGGGGAAAAAAGCACATTTGGCAATTTTCTCGTTCGCAGCTCTTATGGTGCTGTATAGCGGACAATCGGAAGTTGAATTTACTCCGACCGATACGCCCGAGTTTGTCGAATTCATTCAAACGACATTCTGCCGTGCCGATATCAAAGGCTGGATAGAAGGCATAGTAAGTCATCCTACGATGTGGAACGTAAACATGAAAGCAATCCCTTTCTTTGCCGATGAGGTAGCAAAAGGTGTTGATTTGATTCTCCGAAATGGTATGCGTGAAGCATTACAACAAGTAATCAAATAATAAAACATACGAATCAAAGTTATGAATAACGATTGTCTGTATTGTAATAAAAACCAGACTCAGAAAGATCTGATGATCGAAGTCTGTGATCTGAACGTGTCGACTGTATTTTTGTTTAAAGAACAGTCATATCGCGGACGCTGCATCGTGGCATATAAAGATCATGCAGTTGAACTATACGAATTGCAGGGAGCTGAACTTTTGGCCTTCATGGAAGATGTAAACAAAGTAGCTCGTGCAATGAAAGAATTGTTTAATCCCATAAAGATCAATTACGGAGCATATTCCGATAAATTGCCGCACTTGCATATGCATTTGGCTCCGAAATATGTTGATGGTCCAGATTATGGTTCAACTTTCACGATGAATCCGCAAAAAACGTATCTTTCAGAGAGTGAATATGCCGATATGGTAGATCAGTTGAAGAAGAAGCTAGCGCAATGAATAAATATATCATCCTCAGTCCGGCCGACAATGTTGGCGTGGCTGTTGTCGATCTGAAAACGGGTGATCAGCTCGTAATAGAAGGTCAACCTGTAACAATAAAGTCGGATATCCCGACCGGACATAAGTTTGCATTGACAGATATAGCCGTGGACGAGAATATCGTCAAATACGGCTATCCTATAGGGCATGCCATTCAGTCAATCAGCCGGGGCGAGCATGTGCATACGCAGAATGTAAAAACAAATTTGCACGATAATCTAAAATATTCGTACGAACCGAAAAAGGTTTCGTTGGAAATTGCCAAAAGTGATAAGACTGTAAAAGGATATCTTCGTTATGACGGACAGATGGGTATCCGCAACGAATTGTGGATTGTGCCCACCGTAGGATGTGTCAACGGATTGGCTCAGGCGGTTATCGAGCGTGCTAAACGTGAGCTGGATTTATCGCATGTGGATGATATTCGTGTCTATACGCATAATTTCGGTTGCTCGCAGTTGGGCGATGATCATGTCAATACGCAGGAAGCATTGGCGGCTTTAGCGCGCCATCCCAATGCAGGCGGTGTGCTGGTTATGAGTCTGGGCTGTGAGAACAATCAGATCGAAGATTTCAAAAAAGTAATGGGCAAATGGGACGAAAAGCGCACTCGGTTTATTGTCTGTCAAATGGTTCGTGACGAGATTGAAGAAGGTTTCAATCTGGTGAAAGAGTTGGCAGAGAATATGAAGAACGATTGTCGCGAAGATCTACCATTATCGTTGCTGAAAGTAGGATTGAAGTGTGGCGGAAGCGATGGCTTTTCGGGTATCACGGCAAATCCGCTTGTAGGACGTTTTTCCGATTGGTTGATTGCTCAAGGTGGAACAACTATTCTGACCGAAGTTCCTGAAATGTTCGGAGCCGAAACTATTCTTATGAATCGTGCTAAAAACGAAAAGGTATTCAATGATACAGTATTGTTAGTAAATAATTTCAAGAACTATTTCCGCAAATATGATCAGCCCATTTACGAGAATCCGTCGCCGGGAAATAAAGCCGGAGGTATTACTACGCTCGAAGACAAGTCTTTGGGATGTACCCAGAAAGGTGGTCATGCCGAGGTTGTAGGCGTGTTGGATTATGCCGAACCGGTAAAAGAGCATGGTTTGAATCTGCTGAATGCTCCGGGTAATGACCTTGTTGCTGCATCGGCATTGGCTATGTCGGGCTGTCAGATTGTACTGTTCACTACCGGACGCGGAACGCCATTCGGATCGTTTGTACCCACGATGAAAATATCGACCAATACTCGTCTTTACGAATTTAAGCCTAATTGGATTGACTTCAATGCAGGTCAGTTGCTCGAAGGGCAATCGATGGATGAAGTGTTGGATAAATTTATAAACTTCACACTCGATGTATGCGATGGTAAACAATTGAATCACGAGAAAACGGGATTCAAAGAATTGGCCATCTTCAAAACGGGTGTGACCTTGTAATTTATTTAGAATTTTGGTTTTAAAAGAAAAGCAACCGTCTGTGAAGATGGTTGCTTTTGCTTTATAGATCTTTATGGTTTTATTCTGTCGGAGTATTGATTCCGTGGAATTCTGCTTGTTGGAATGCCCAACAGAATAGATTAGCTACGAGACGTGCATTTTTAACATATTGGCGATTGCTACTTTTTGCTCCATATAACTTATCAATAGGCCTGAATTCTGAATCGAGTGCTACCGGATAACTAGTATAGCTACTTCCTCCATCTCCAGAACCTATACCACCGTCTCCGCACCAGAACAAGTTGAAGTTTTTTGCTTTGAATCCAGAAATTTGATCTTCTCTACCTCCTTTTCCGGCTCCACCATGGTCGAATGATGAGAATGACCATTCAATCTCGGATGCAGGCAGATAGTCGAATCCATCACCACAACAACCATCTTCTCCAATATACATTCCTCTAACATCACCGAATGGGCCATTCAATATGATATCATCGTAATTAGGTAGTTTGTACAGACAACCTCCGTCTGTTATGTTTTCTTTACCCCATACGTTAGTGTCTCCTCCAAACAAGTCTTGTATGAATTTTCCAGGTGCACCACTATTGTGGCTGAACATATGTTCGTTGTTATAGATTACGACACCTCCTTTTCTGACGTATTCGGCCAATAGTTTACCAGCTGCATTGTTATCATCTTTTTCCAAGTCGGCATTATATGTTATAAATACAATGTCAACGGGCTTAGATCCATCAGTAGGAGCAATATATGGTTGGAGTGTATTGACCCTTACGTGAGATTCGTCGAATCCATATATAATAGGTGTTTCTACACGGAAAGTGCTTTCTTCTAAAGTTCCAAAGTTTAGAATATTATTAAAGATAGTTCCAGTACCACCTCCATTATCTTGATGTAAAGCTCTGTTTCCTGTTCCTAAGCTTAAAATTCGTTTTTGAGGAATAACTATGTATAATATAAAACTACAAGTAGGGTTGGCTGTACTATTGGTTGTGATAGTAAAGTATTTGTTTCTAGTATTTGTTGGAGTTCCTTCGGCTGGTATATAGACAGTTTGTTTACCGCTTTGGGTGATCAGTCCTTTTCCTTCAAAAGAGATACCGTCAACTGCATCTGTCTTGATGTGATAAAATTTGCCTACATCGTCGTCCTTTGTGATTAAATCCATTATGAGATAATGTTGATTTGGGTTGACAGTTTGTTCATTCCAGTATACACCTTTTGGCTTCACAGAGTTACAATCTATTGTGTAGCTACTCTTATTATTCAAACATTGCCATTCTGTACCATTCCATACGTTCATTCCTTTGCAAAGTATTTCTTCTGCATTGGCTTGCGTATTGTATACTAATAATCCAGTATGTTCTTTGTCGATAAGAGGCTTGTTAGTATTGTAATTTTCCAGATCGTCAGAAAACATAGGTAAAAGCTCGTACTTCTTGGTAAGAAGAACTCGGGGCATCATCAGCCCTTTTGTCGCATTTGTAAGGTTGTTGTCATCTGTTTGAGGTAGATTCTTGAGTTGAAGTAAAGCTCCTTCAATAGGTTTTTCTGTAGTGCCTAAAGTCACTTGTGCACTGATACTCGAGTTTATGGCAAATAAATAAAATGCCAATAAAGTGAAAATGGTAATAAATTTGGATTGCATAAGTCAGTTTTCTTGTGTTCGTATTTTATCTATAAAGATGCTTGTGTGAGTTTTGAAAGTTTTAACAAAGATACAAAATGATTCGAATTTTCATAGTTTAAGATCACATTTATAGTGATTTAATGTTTATTATCAGATGAAGATGTTTAACGTGTTATGAATTATTTCTAATAAAGTGTTTATACATATGTTTTTTCAGCCTTTACTATATTAAGTAGTATATATTCAGAATATATCCATTTTATACTGTGTGAAAGTGGACTGAATCAATAAATTGCCTTTAAAGAAGTATGATCGATTAATGTTTTCTGATTTTTATCGTATCTTTGCAGATTCAATAGGTAATAGAGCTTGATACAAATTTTATAATTAGTTCCGGGCTTCTTTTTTTAATTAAGTAGGAAAATATGTTCTTAACATCTATTCTCGAAAAAATAGGTAGATATGTTTTGCTGATGAGAAAGGTTTTTGCCAAACCTCAGAGGTGGAATGTATTCTTTCGGCAGTTCTTTGCCGAGATGAGTAAGTTAGGAGTGAACTCGATATGGATTGTGCTTATTATTTCGTTCTTTATCGGAGCAGTTATAGTAGTGCAGATCAAATTAAATATTGATTCACCTTTTATGCCTCGCTTTACGGTAGGTTATGTATCGCGCGAAATTATGTTGCTCGAGTTCTCATCCACCATTATGTGTCTGATACTGGCCGGTAAGATCGGTTCGAATATCGCATCCGAAATTGGCACAATGCAGATCACCGAGCAGATTGATGCAATGGAAATTATGGGAGTAAACTCTGCAAACTATATTATCCTTCCTAAGATTACTGCATTCATGACATTCGTTCCAGTATTGGTAGTTCTGAGTATCTTTTTCGGAATCATCGGAGGATACGCCGTCTGTGTTATTGGAGATATTATGCCAGTAGTTGACTATGAATATGGTATTCAGACTGATTTCAAACCATTCTACATTTGGTATGCCATCATGAAAAGTGTAATATTCGGATTCATCATAGCTTCCATAGCTGCATTTTACGGCTACTTTGTTCGCGGAGGATCGTTGGATGTTGGTAAAGCCAGTACCGATTCGGTAGTGATGAGTAGTATTCTTATCCTTGTTACCGACTTGTTATTCACTCAATTGTTGATGGGATGATAGAAGTAATTGATTTAAGAAAAAGCTTCGAGGAGCGCGAGATATTGAAAGGAATAAATATTCTTTTCGAAGAAGGTAAGACCAATCTGATTATCGGACGAAGCGGATCGGGTAAAACCGTTCTGCTGAAAAATCTGGTGGGATTGTTGCAACCTACTTCAGGATCGATACTTTACGATAAACGCGACTTACCTAAGATGTCGAAGCAGGAGCTGAATCTTCTTCGTCAGGAAATGGGTATGATTTTTCAGGGTTCAGCTTTATTTGACTCTATGACGGTTGCCGAAAATGTAGGTTTCCCGTTATTGATGTTTTCAAGTATGACAAAGATCGAGCAGGAAAAACGTGTTAAGTTTTGTCTCGATCGTGTGAAACTGAGCGATGCCGGGCATCTATACCCATCCGAGATAAGTGGAGGTATGATGAAGCGTGCAGCTATTGCACGTGCTATTGCATTGAATCCTAAATATTTGTTTTGTGATGAACCAAACTCGGGACTCGATCCTCAGACATCGCTTGTTATTGATGAGTTGATTCATTCCATTACCGAAGAGTATAAGATGACAACTGTAATCAATACGCACGATATGAACTCAGTAATGAATATCGGTGAGCGTATTTTCTTCATCAAAGAAGGAAATCTGGAATGGAGCGGATCGAAAGATAATATTATATTCTCGGAAAATGAGGCTCTGAACGAATTTGTATTTGCTTCCGACTTATTTAAGAAAGTGAAGAAGATTGAAATGTCGGGTCAAAACATCCTAAAATAATAAAAACGGTTTTATGAAAGTTATATCATATAATGTCAACGGTATTCGTGCTGCTGTGAGCAAAGGTCTGCACGATTGGCTCGAAAAAGAGTCGCCGGATGTACTTTGTTTGCAAGAAATAAAAGCGCAAGAAGACCAGATAGATCTCTTGTCTCTTCAGTCTTTGGGTTATCATTATTACTTCTATCCTGCAGTGAAAAAAGGATATAGCGGAGTAGGGATCTTATCGAAAGAAAAGCCCGACTTGGTTGTCAAAGGGATGAAAAATGAAACTTATGACAATGAAGGTCGTTTTATTCGTGCCGATTATGGCGATTTTTCGATTGCATCGGTTTATATACCATCGGGAACGATGGGAGATATCCGTCAGGATTTCAAAATGGAATTCTTGGATTATTTCACACAATTTATAAACGAACTTCGCGAAGAAAGACCACAACTCCTAGTGTGTGGCGATTACAATATTTGTCATAAACCGATTGATATCAATCATCCAGAACGTCATACCAAATCGTCGGGATTCTTACCCGAAGAACGTCAGTGGTTCGACGAGTTTGTAGCAACGGGTATGGTAGACACTTTTCGTGAATTTGATCAGAGCCCTGAGAAATACAGTTGGTGGAGTTACCGTGCCGGAGCCAAAGCGAAAAACCTTGGCTGGCGTATCGACTATCATATGCTGACCGAGGCTGCTAAGAATCGATTAAAAGGGGCTGCTATTCAGCCAGAAATATTATTCTCGGATCATTGCCCGATAGAGGTAAATCTGGATATCTAAGATATAAAAATAGGCTGTTCAACGAACAGCCTATTTTGTTTTTGTGCAATACCTCAAAAAAGGTAATTTATTCGATATCGTGTAAATCACTATCGTTGTGAATATAGCGCCATTTTATAAATATTGGTTGTCCAAAAGGTGTTCTTTTGGGATAATTAGTAGATAGTTGTTTTCCTAATTCGTCAATTGTAACTTCTTGGCAAAAGAGTTTATCAGAATTTCCCAAGGACATAACTGTAATAGCTGTTCGTTCAAATATTTTTGATAGGTAAGAATCTGCTTCGATTTTGATTGGATCAAAATTGTATTCTTCAGCTTTACTCATTGCGAAATTAAGTTCTTGGTTAGAATATTCGCTTTCGAGAATAGCCCAGACAAGTCTACCATAAGTAATATATTTAGCGTGTAGGGGAGATTCTCCTTTCTCGTAGTATTCCGGATGATTGTATTTGTCTTCTTTGAAGAGGGCTTCAGGAGTTGAGGTGTATATATTATAGAACTCTCTGATGCTACGTAAGAATTTACGTCCCTTTATTTTTCCTAGTTTACTTGTATTGTTATATGCTGTTTTAATGAACAATTTTCCGATGTCGCTTCTTCCGAAAAATTCATCTTTAATTTGTTCGTATTTTTCGATATGGTATGATCCGAATATATTTTTTATCCCTTTATTTTTTAATATAGGATCAAAATTATCTGATACAAGAAGTTTTTGATATTCGCTATTGTATTCGTTTATCCCAGCACCTTCCGGAAGAGTAGCTATATAGGGGATAGGAGTTGAGGCGATAAAATCGATAGGATTTTTTGTATATCTAAGTTCGTTCTCGAATTGAGCTGTGCGAATGTTAGATTCCGGGTAGACAGCACTAAGATGTACATTTTCTGGGTTGGTTACTAAAATTCCAAGAGAAAAAATTCCTCCTTCTGCATTGTATACTCCCCAATTGGAAGAAACTATATCTTCGTCTTCTTCCAGAAATTTGATCTGTCCTTTTAGATTACTACTGTTGTCGTTGTCATTGCTTTCGCATGATGCGAAAATAGTTAGGGTAGCTAAGACTAAAAATAAAATTTTTGTTTGATTAAATAAACTTTGTGTCATTAGGTTTTTTTCTTTATGTTATATAACGAACGCAAAAGTACTTAAATAGATTCTTGTATGTTCTGTGTATTGTGTTAAAAATGACACTTTGCATATCTTTTTGATTTTCCGAGTCGCTTGTCCCATTCTAATTTGGTATTGTTCTTTGCTGGTAGGAGTTGTTGTAATACAGAGATTCAGAGTGAAGCTGTATTGGTGTTTGGGGTAAAAATAACGTCACAAATAAATTATAGATTTAATTAATAGCTGATAGCTGGTGGCGGACTGCCTATTTTCTTTTTTATTTATTAAATTTGTATGCTAAAATAAATATACCTCACTTTGGAGAGGAGTTTGAAGAATAAAATAAACTATAAAAATGGCGAATTTATTAAATATAGAAAATCTACATGCGAATGTAGAAGGAAAAGAAATCCTGAAAGGTTTGAATCTGGTAGTAAATCCAGGCGAAATACATGCAATAATGGGTCCTAACGGTGCCGGTAAAAGTACTTTAGCTTCGGTGTTGGTAGGAAATCCTAACTACGAAGTGACAGACGGACAAGTCTTGTTCAATGGCAAAGATCTATTAGATATGGATCCTGAAGTACGTGCAAACGAAGGTCTGTTCCTAAGCTTCCAATATCCGGTAGAAATTCCGGGAGTGAGCATGACAAACTTCATGCGTGCAGCATTGAACGAAAAACGCAAATACCAAGGATTAGATCCTATCCCTGCTTCGGATTTCTTGAAATTGATGAAAGAAAAACGTGAGTTAGTTGAACTAGACAAAGATTTAGCAAGCCGTTCGGTAAACGAAGGATTCTCGGGAGGTGAGAAAAAACGTAACGAAATTTTCCAAATGGGTATGCTCGAGCCGAAATTGGCTATCCTTGATGAGACAGACTCAGGTCTGGATATCGACGCTTTGCGTATCGTTGCAGCAGGAGTAAACAAGCTTCGCACAAAAGAAAATGCAACGATTGTGATCACTCACTATCAACGCTTGTTGGATTATATCAAACCTGATTTCGTACACGTATTGTACAAAGGACGTATCGTGAAAAGCGGAGGAGCAGAATTGGCACTCGAACTGGAAGAAAAAGGATACGATTGGATTATAAAAGATTTTCAATAAAATGGTAGAACAACAATACAAAGAAATATTCGTTGAACACAGAGGATTGATCGATTCGAAATCGGCTCCCGTGTTGAACGCAATGCGCGATAAGGCTTTTGAGGTGTTCTCCGCAAAAGGCTTTCCGACAAAAAGAGAGGAAGACTATCTTTATACCGATATATCGGCTGCTTTCGAGCCCGATTATGGTATGAATATTAATAGATTGCCACTGAAAGGTAATCCTTATTTTGCATTCAAATGTAATGTGCCTAATCTAGGTACTAACCTATATTATATGCTGAACGATGTGTTCAGTGCAGACTATCTTCCGCAGATGGAATATCCGAAAGGAGTCTTCGTAGGAAGCTTGAAAGAGTTTGCTGAAAAACATCCTGAGGTATGTGCTAAATATTATGGTAAGGTAGCCAATTTGGATGACGATCACAGCATAGCAGCATTCAATACAATGTATGCTCAGGACGGATTTGTTGTATACGTTCCGAAAAATGTTGTAGTTGAAACACCTATTCAGGTAATGAATGTGCTAAAAAGCACCATGAACTCGATCGTTACAAGACGTTATCTTGTAATAGTTGAGGAGAATGCGCAAGCAAGAATACTCACTTGCGACCATGCTATGGATGATATGGAATATCTGGTAACACAGGTAAATGAAATATATGCAGGACGCAATGCTGTGGTTGACTTCTACGAATTGGAAGAGAACTCGGCATCA
Organism: Dysgonomonas massiliensis; assembly: GCF_900240225.1. Classification (GTDB taxonomy): domain Bacteria; phylum Bacteroidota; class Bacteroidia; order Bacteroidales; family Dysgonomonadaceae; genus Dysgonomonas; species Dysgonomonas massiliensis. The sequence goes on from NZ_OEPV01000001.1 coordinate 257,011, forward strand.
GTAACGCGCTTTGCATCTACATTTATCGATCAGGAAGAATCGTCGAACGTACTGGTTAATAATCTGACTTTGAAATCGGGAGTAACTCGCAATAACTATCGTGTGACGCTGAATGGCGAAAATGCTGAAGCTTATGTCTGCGGGTTGGTGATTTCAGATGAACAACAAAAAGTTGACAACTTCGTATACATGGATCATGCTAAACCGCATTGCCAAAGTACACAGTTGTTTAAATATGTGCTGCAAGAAGAATCAGTAGGAGCATTCTGCGGACGTATTGTTGTCGAAAAAGATGCTCAGAAAACAATGGCATATCAGACAAACAACAACCTTTGTACTTCGCCAAATGCACGTATGTATTCAAAACCACAGTTGGAGATTTATGCCGATGATGTGAAATGTTCGCATGGATTGACAACCGGTCAGCTGGATGAGGATGCGCTGTTCTATATGCGTTCGCGCGGTATAGCCGAAGAAGAAGCTAAATTGATGCTTACTCAGGCATTTACGGCAGATGTTTTGGATCATGTTCGTATTCCGGCACTGAAAGATAAATTGGAAGATTTAGTAGATAAAAGATTTAGAGGAGAAAAAGCTCGCTGCGGTAATTGTGCAGTTTGCAAATAGACAATGAACATAAAAACGATAAGAAACGAGTTTCCCATTCTTTCGACCGAAATATATGGGAAACCACTAGTTTACCTCGATAATGGCGCGACTTCTCAGAAGCCGCGCTGCGTCGTTGAAGCGATGGACGATGTGTATTACAAAACGAATGCAAATGTTCATCGGGGAGTGCATACACTGAGCCAGCGTGCTACCGATCTGATGGAAGCTGGGCGTGTGACAGTTAAAGAGTTTATAAACGCAGCATCGATCGAAGAAGTGATCTTCACGAAAGGTACTACCGAATCGATGAACCTTGTGGCTCACAGTTTTTGTCAGCAGTTTTGCAATGAAGGAGATGAGATTATCATTTCTGCTATGGAACATCATGCAAATATTGTTTCGTGGCAATTGCAGGAAGCCATTCGCGGTATTGTACTGAAAGTAGTTCCTATCAACGAACGCGGCGAATTGATGATCGATGAACTGGAGCGAATGATCACACCAAAGACACGTCTGGTATCGATAACTCATGTCTCGAACGTGCTGGGAACAATCAATCCGATAGAGAAAATTATCGAGATAGCGCATCAACACGATGTACCCGTATTGGTAGATGCTGCACAATCTGTTCAGCATATCGAAATTGATGTGCAAAAGATGGATTGCGATTTTCTTGTTTTTTCGGGACATAAAGTATATGGTCCGACCGGAATAGGTGTTCTATATGGCAAGAAAAAGTGGTTGGATGCTATGCCGCCATATCAGGGTGGGGGTGAGATGATTGGACATGTTTCGTTCAAAAAGACGACTTTCAACGAACTTCCGTTCAAATTCGAAGCAGGTACGCCCGATTATGTAGGAATCGTAGGATTGGCTGAGGCTTTGAAATATGTAAAATCGATAGGACTTCAGAAAATAAAAGAATACGAAGACGAACTTTTGCAATACTGCACCGAAGAATTGATGAAAATCGATGGTATGAAAATATACGGAACAGCTTTGCATAAATCGTCGGTTGTATCGTTTCTAGTGAAAAATATTCATCATTACGATATGGGCATGTTGCTAGATAAGATGGGCATTGCCGTTCGTACGGGACATCATTGTGCACAGCCTTTGATGGAAGAGATGGGTGTCGAAGGAACAGTGCGTGCATCGTTTGCTTTTTACAACACGAAGGAAGAAATCGATATACTCGTAGCCGGAATTAAGAGAGTTGTAACAATGTTTAGCTAATGTTTACATCTTGAGAATGAGATTAGAGGCAAGTTTATTTTCAAAATATAAAAGCTTTGTGTAAATTTGCAACCTAATTTGGTAAAGAATGAAGATAAAAATTCTGTGCATTTTTGTAGTAGCTATTCTTTTTGCCTCGTGCGGAGAGTACAATCGAGTACTTAAAAACCCTGATAGAGAGGTACGTTACGAGTACGCAAAGAGATATTTCGAAGAGAAGAAATACGGTAGAACAATTACACTTCTCGAAAGTGTGATGACTAGTTATGTTGGTTATGCACAGGAACAAGAAATATTGTTCCTTTTGGCTCAATCTTATCTCTACGATAAAGATTACGAGACTGCAACAGCATACTTCCGCCAATACTACAATAAATTTCCGAGAGGAGAATATGCCGAATTAGCGCGATTTAATGCACCTTACGCATTATATCTTGATTCGCCTGATGTGCGTTTAGATCAAACTAACACAATAAAAGCAATACAAGGATTTCAGGAATTTCTTGAAAACTTCCCTCAAAGCGATAAAGTACCTCAAGCTCAAGACTTGATGTTTGCCTTGCAGGAGAAACTAGCAGAAAAGGAGCTTTTAGCTGCTCGCTTGTATTACAATCTGGGAATGTATGCCGGAAATAATTACGAGGCTTGTGTAGTAACATCGCGTGAAGCATTGAAAAACTACTCATTCTCATCATTTGCCGAGGAATTTCAGATTCTGATTGTTCGTGCTAAAGCCGAAGAAGCCAATTATAGTGTGGCCGAGAAAAAACCGACTCGCTGGCGTGAGGTGATTGACGAACATTTCAACTATATGAATATGTTTCCCGAAGGTAAATATGTTTCAGAGAGTACAAAATTATACAATAAAGCTACAAAAGCTTTAGGACTAGATACTACAAATAGTACTGAAGAAACAGTAGAAGAGGTTAAATAAAATAGAAATAAATACTATAAATCAATTCAAAATAAAGTATGGATTACAGAAAATCGAATGCGCCTAGCAACACAGTAACACGCGATATTATGACCTTATCGGAAGATACTGGCAATATCTACGAAACTGTTCGCATCATTTCAAAACGTGCAAACCAAATCTCGGTTGAGATGAAACACGATTTGGATAAAAAATTACAAGAGTTTGCATCGTACTCAGACAATCTTGAAGAAGTATTCGAAAACAGAGAACAAATCGAAATCTCTCGTTATTACGAAAAACTTCCAAAACCGTCACTTATTGCCGTACAAGAGTACGAAGAAAGAAAGCTTTACTACAGAAATCCGAACAAAGACAAAGACAATTTCTAAATGTTACAACGCATACAAACAGTTTATTTACTACTCGTAGTATTATTGATGACTGCAGCGGCTTTCACGCCTCTGATAGTTCTATCAAATGCCGAGGGTAGTGTATTCGATATGTGCTCGAAAGGTATATTCGAAGGCGGTAAATTGCTGAAAGCTACATGGGGAATCCTATCGATGGCAGGCTTGGGTGCGTTAGTGGCTTTGATCGATATTTTCTTATTCAAGAAACGCAAACTTCAGGTTCGTGTAGCGATGTTCACAACATTTCTGATTCTCTTCTTTTATGTAACATTGTTTACATACTACTATGTATATAGCAATGGTCTGGGATTGAGTCTTGAAGGAGTGAATTACGGAGTATTTCTGCCTTTGGTTGCACTTGTATTAAATTTGTTGGCAATACAAAAAATTAAGGCCGACGAGAAGCTTGTAAAATCATTGGATCGTATCAGATAAGAAAGATCGATTTTAGAATCAGATATAAAAAAAGTTGCTGAAATTTCAGCAACTTTTTTTGTTGTACACCTATGCTTATTTATGCCGGGGCACTTATTTGTTCTACTATTTCTATTCCTGTCAAGATAGCCTTTTCGTTCATAGGTAATAGTTTATGATGACGTTCAGGTAGCGATTTTTTCAATCCTTCCATTACACCTTTTACTTCTACTATCGGATCAGCTTTCAGTAATCCTCCAAGAACGATCATATTGAATATCTTCGAATTCTGCATTTCGGTAGCTTTATTCATTGCGTCAACACGATATACGTAGATATCTTTACGTGTAGGCGGATGATTTACTCCATTCGGATCGTATAGTAAAATTCCTCCGGGTTTTACCATAGGTTCGAATTTATCTAATGATTGCTGATTCAAAATGATAGCTATATCATATTCGCTCACAATTGGCGAACTGATTGGTTTGTCGCTCAATATAACGGTTACGTTGGCTGTACCGCCGCGTTGCTCAGGACCATAAGACGGGAACCAAGATACTTCTCTACCTTCCATCAATCCCGAATATGCAAGGATTTTACCCATCGATAATACGCCTTGCCCTCCGAATCCGGCTATAATAATTTCTTTTATCATATCTTCTTCCTTTTTTAAATGTTTTTGAGATCACCTAGCGGATATGCAGGGAACATATTTTCTACCATCCAATCGTTAGATTGAGCAGGAGTCATTTTCCAGCCCGAGCTACAAGTAGATACTACTTCGACGATAGATGTTCCTTTGTTTTCCATCGAGTTTTCGAATGCTTTTTTGATCATGCGTTTTGTCTTTTTCACTGCAGCTGCTGTGTGCACGCTCTGACGTGTAGCAAGACAAACGCCCGGAAGTTGAGCAAGAAGATCGGTAATCTTCAACGGATACCCGTTCAAGTGTATATCACGTCCGTTAGGAGTGGTAGCCGTAACCATATGGTTGAGGGTTGTAGGAGCCATTTGTCCTCCGGTCATACCATAGATACCGTTGTTGATAAATACGATTGTGATATTTTCTCCACGATTGGCAGCATGTATTGTCTCGGCAGTACCGATTGCAGCCAAGTCGCCATCACCTTGGTATGTGAATACCAAATGATCGGGAAGTAAACGTTTCGTAGCCGTTGCTAACGCCGGAGCACGTCCGTGAGCAGCTTCCTGCCAGTCGATATCCAGATAGTTGTATGCAAATACGGCACATCCTACGGGTGCAATACCGATTGTCTTTTCGCGTAGACCCATCTCTTCGATCAGTTCGGCAATGATTTTATGAACCACACCGTGCGAACATCCCGGACAATAGTGCATTGTATTGTCGTTCATCAATTCTGGTTTAGCATAAATCAGATTTGCGGGATCAATTATATTTTTTGTACTCATTGTTGTTCTAGTTTTTAATGTGACTGATTGTTGTTAAGCGTTGAATTTTTCTTTCAATGCTGCTACAATTTCGTTTGGTGCAGGAACTATACCTCCCAAACGACCATAGTGTTCTACACGTACTTTTCCGTTCACAGCCAAACGAACATCTTCTACCATTTGTCCTGCGTTCATTTCTACGGTAAGAATACCTTTTACTTTATCAGAGTATTTGTCTATTTGCTTGTAAGGAAACGGCCAAAGTGTGATAGGGCGTATAATACCTACTTTGATACCTTGATTGCGTGCAATTTCCATTGCTTTCTGACAAATACGTGCTGCCGATCCGAATGCTACTAAGATGTAATCTGCATCCTCGCAGTTGATTTCTTCGTACATGCAAAGATCTTTTTCTATCTGTGCATATTTTGCTTGGAAACGAAGATTGTTCTGTTCCATGATATGCGAATCCAGCTCGAGAGAAGTTATTATGTTTGGTTTACGATTGGCTGGTTTGCCTAGCGTAGCCCAAGGACATTGCTGTGCAATCTCTTCGTTCGTACGTCTGCGTTTATACGGAGGAAGTACTACTTTTTCCATCATCTGACCGATAACACCATCGGTAAGAATCATAGCCGGATTACGGTATTTGAATGCTAAGTCGAAACCTAGCGATACGAAATCTACCATTTCTTGTACCGATGCCGGTGCCAGTGTAATCAGACGATAGTCGCCATGTCCGCCGCCTTTTACGGTTTGGAAATAGTCGGCTTGCGATGGTTGGATTGTTCCCAAGCCGGGACCTCCACGCATCACATTGACCAATAGTGCCGGTAGTTCTGCTCCGGCAAGGTATGAAATACCTTCGAGCATAAGGCTCACACCGGGGCTTGATGATGATGTCATCACAGCTTTTCCGCACGATGCTCCGCCATATACCATATTTATAGATGCTGTTTCACTCTCGGCCTGCAATACAACCATGCCTGTTGTAGTCCAAGGTGCTTCATCCATCAATGTCTCCATGATTTCGGACTGAGGGGTAATAGGATAACCAAAATATCCGTCGCAACCATAGCGGATGGCAGCGTGAGATATTGCCTCATTACCTTTCATTAGATATATTTCTTCTGACATAATTTTTGTGAATTTTAGATTTTTACTTGCTTAACGTGTTTTTCTTTGGGTATTTCGATGATAGGCTTATTTAATTTAAATATTTTATTTACTTAGCTTTTCATCCTGTAGACAGTCAGACATGCGTCGGGGCATACATATCCACAGTTTGCACATCCTATACAGTCGTCAGGATTTTTCATGTAGACATAGTGGTAGCCTTTTTGATTCATCATTTGAGGCTGTAATTCAAGAACATCTGCGGGGCATGATACTACGCACAGATTGCAACCTTTGCAGCGTTCTTCGTTTACAACTACTGCTCCTTTTACTTTAGCCATACTTATAACATTGTTTTATTAATAGTTATTAATCGATCATTCAATTGATGATTTCAGGCAGATTCGCTAACCTGCCTCTATGGTAAAGATAAAGAGTATTTATTTAAAAAGCCACAATTTGATACGAGTTTTTTTACTTAAAAGTATCTAAATGATAGTTGTTTGTGGGTTAATTATTGTTTGGGCAATTAATTTGGCTAACACTTTTGCTTAAATAATACTTGTTTGTGCAATATTTGTCACTCGAATTAAATCTGCGGGTGCAATTTGTATCTGAAGTCCTCGTTTTCCGGCACTTATGTATATTTTGTCGAAATTAAGACACGAATTGTCAATATAACTAGGAAAAACTTTTTTCATCCCTATAGGCGAGCAAGCTCCACGTATATAGCCTGTTACGGATAAAAGATCTTTCATTGGTATCATTTCGCATTTTTTGTTGCCCGATATTGCGGCAGCACGTTTCAGGTCTAATTCCTTTGCTCCGGGAATGATGCAGACGAAGTATCCGGTTTTGTCGCCATGAAGTACAAGAGTCTTGAAAACCTGATCGACGCATTCGTTCAGTTGTTCGGCAACATGCACTGCGCTGAGGTCGGACTCGTCAACCTCGTAAGCTATCAATTCGTATTGCACGCCGGCTTTATCCAGTAGCCGTGCGGCATTTGTCTTAGCGGTTTTCATAGTTCGAATATACAAAAAAGGGGAGTGCCAAAAGACTCCCCTAATAGATAAATATTATTTATTTTTTGTTTTTTACATATTTTTCTAGCCATTGATCTTGTTCCCACAATAAGTGTAGTACCGATTCTTTAGCTTGATAGCTATGACTTTCTTTTGGCAGAAGTACCAAACGTGCTGGAGCTCCAAACCCTTTCAGTGCATTGAAGTAGCGTTCGCTTTGCATTGTATGCGTGCCGGCATTGTTGTCATCAGCCCCGTGTATCAATAGTAACGGATGTTTCATTTGGTCGGCATGCATAAATGGCGACATGGAATTATATACTTGTGGTGCTTCCCAGTAATTTCTTTCTTCGGCCTGAAATCCGAATGGAGTCAAGGTGCGGTTGTATGCTCCACTGCGAGCAATTCCTGCAGCAAACAGATCGGAATGCGTCAGTAGGTTTGCTGTCATAAATGCTCCGTATGAATGCCCTCCGACAGCTACTCGGTTTCGGTCGATATAACCCATCGAGTCTACAGCATCAATGGCAGCTTTGGCATTGGCTACCAACTGTTCGATAAATGTATCATTCGGTTCTGTTTTACCTTCGCCCACGATAGGGAAGGCTGCATCGTCCAGAATGGCATATCCACGTGTTACCCAGTAGATAGGTGATCCGTAGGATGGATAAATAAATTCGTTCGGATTGGTTGTGTTTTGTCCGGCACTACTTTTGTCTTTATACTCGGTAGGGTATGCCCACATCACCATCGGTAGTTTTTCTTTTTTATCGTAACCTGCAGGCAGATAAAGTGTACCCGTAAGTTCTACTCCATCGGCACGCTTATATTTGATAACCTCTTTGTGAATATTAGCTATACTTTTGAATGGATTTTCGAAATGAGTTACTGCTATTGGCGCAATTCTTTTTTTTGTATTCAAAATATAATAGTTCGGATATTCTGTCGGCGACTGCAGTCTTATCAGTAATTCGCCTTTTTTGAGATCAATAATAGATGATATATTCAGTGCTTTGTCTGTATAGGCTGATTGGTAGATACGATTTTTCTTTTTCGTTTTCAGATCCAATTCGTCGATGAATGGAAACTGGCCATCTTTAGTAAAACCTTCACCAATTAAATAGGCTTTATTGCCCGATAGATTTAAAACGCTTCTACCATATTCATTTCGTTTCGAATCGAAGTATCCTGGATCGCTATATACATCTTGAAAGTTGCGATCCCACAAGATTTCCGGAGCTTGCTCCGGATTGGATGGATTGAACAGATAGGCTTTTGTGTTACGCGTGTTCCACCAATTATCATATATAATGGCTGTATTATCATTTCCCCATTCGATGCCTGCAAATCTATTTATGGTTTGGGTAAGGAACTGTGCTTCTCCGTTGAATGGTGCATCTAGTTGATATATTTTGTCGCGGAAAGGAACGTCTTTTTCCGGATCTCCACCATCCTGAGCTTCGACCCAATAAAGTGTAGCCGGCTTGTCCGATCGCCATGATATGTATCGTTTACCGGCATAAGTTGCCATAAAGCCTTTTGGCATAACTTCAAGCAGCGGTTTTTCGTTGAATTTGTTGACAAGGTTTCCGTCTTTGTCGTATATTGTTGTTGTTGAAGGAAATCTGTTCAATGTTACGGCGTAAGAATACGGTCTTCTAAGTGTTGTAATTATTATGTATTGGCCATCAGGCGAAAACGATTTTCCGGTATAAATATCCTTTTCTTTCCATAGCTTCATATTGCCCGATGGATCAACTTGATATAGTTCGGAAGTTACAAGAGCATCAAAGTTAGCTTCGTCAGTAGCATTTTGCAGTAAATCTTGATATGTTCTGTTTTGTGCTTTTACTCCCACTTCGCTCGTCGTAACTGTTGGTCCGGTAGGTATGGCACTTTTCGAATCTATTAGCTTAGGCTTACCCTGAGGCAAAACATTTACCAATATTGATTTGCTGTCTCTGAACCATGTATATGGGTTACCTACATTTGCGTTCAGTACGGCTTCGGTAAGACGTGTTGCATGACCACTTGCCCAATCGATGCACCATAATTCTACTCCCGTTTCGGTAATATTGACGAATGCTATTTTAGTCTCATCGGGAGACCAAGATAGATAAGTCATTTTTGCATTTTGGGGAAGTCCCGTAATTTGTTTGGCTTCGTTATCGTATAGGTTTTTATATTTCAGATTGTTGAAATATCTGGTATTGCTTGCGATATTGGTTACCGGATTGATGCGTAATCCGGCTAAGCGCATTTCTTGTTCGGAGAGATCTGCAAGTGTTTTATATGTATTTCTGAATTGAAATATCATTTTTGTGCGCTTACTATCCATCATAAGTGTTGGGGCACGTTCGAAGTCGGCTAATTCCAGAATTTCTTTTGGCGGTTTCTGATATACTAAATTTTCTTGAGGATAAATACTCAGCGAAAATAACAAGGCTAAGATTACGAATAACTGTTTCTTCATATTAGAGGTCTTTTTAGTTTTAACATATCAAATGTACACTTTTGTCTGTGTTTTTCCTAAGTGTGCAGTTAGATTCTTTTACATTTTTTATGGAGTTTGTGCTAAGAATACATCTATTATAATAAATCGATAAACGAAACTATTATGAAAAGATTATTAAGCGCACTCATTTTTGCAGTATTCGCTATTCTTCTCATCTATGCTTGTGGTAACAAAAACGAGTATAGTCATGAGGATAGTATGGTGATGGATAGCTATATTCCACAAGAAGAGGTGATTGGTGAAGATTGGGAGAAAAGTAAAAAGATGGTTGCTTTTGGGACTCCTATAGTTGACAATTTTCTTGTTACTCAGGCTGCGGCGCAAGATGTTACAGCCTTGAAACGACCTTTGATTAAAACAGCTAAACTCAAATTTAAGGTCCGTGATGTCGTGAATAGTAGCTATGCTATTGAGAAAAGTACACTTCAGAATAGTGGTTTTATACTTGAATCTAAAATTTCGAGTTCAGAATATTTTTCCACCGTTATGCGTACCTCGGCAGATTCGTCATTGATTATTCGTAAATACGATATTACTGGCGATTTGGTGGTACGTGTTCCACAAGAAAATCTTCACATATTTCTCGAAGAAATAGCTAAAGAAGCTACTTTGGTAGATTATCGTTTGCTGAATGCTAAAGATCTGACAATAGATTTGTTTGCGAATGGTCTGGATCAAGAGCGTTTGACGAAGAAATCGAAGCGTATGGGATCAGCAATTTCCAGCCGATCGGGCAAGTTGGAGGAAGCAATGGATGCTGAAGAAGCTTTAGATGCTGCCGAAAAGTATGCTAATGAAGTGAAGGTTTCAGAGTATAGGATGCAAGATGATATGAAGCTTAGTACTGTGACGATCGAAATTTATCAGGATAAAGTAGAATCTCGCGAAACTATAAAATATGTTGAGCAAATCGAAAGCTATGAGCCAGGTGTAGGTAGTCGTCTGATTGATGCATTGGTGTCGGGATGGAATGGATTATGTTCTTTTTTTGTATCCTTGATCAATATCTGGCCATTATTGTTGGTATTTGTTTTTGTTGGATATCTTATTTATAGAAAGTTCAGATCAAATAATAAGGAATGATTACCTCGAGGTAAGTGATATAATTGGTTCTGACTCTATGTCTATAATTTGTTATAAGCCATGGCTATCGGTGTATATTCGACTGGTAGCTATGGCTCTATTTTATATCGAATCTTTCTATCAGGATGTGACGTTTGGCCATATTTTGCATTTATTTTATTAATTTTGCAACGTAGACTCAAGTTAAAAATATTGCGAGAGCAATTATTTTAGATAAATAGTTAATAAGTGTACGTATATTATGAGTGCTTATTAAATTATGTCTATATTTGTATTAACATAAATTTTTAGAACCAAGACCTATGAATAAACTACGCACATTACCGTTGTTTATTTTCTTTTTTATAGCAGTATCCAGTTTGGCTCAGACCGAAGAAAATACTGGAGATACGACCATCGTGAAAAAAAGAAACATTATAGATAAAATAATTCAGTACTTTGACGATTCGAACAAGGTAAAGGAAGAAAAAGCATTCGATATCAGTTTTATCGGAGGACCTCACTATTCGAGTGAAACTCAGCTGGGATTAGGCCTTTTGGCTTCAGGGCTATATCGACTTGATAAATCTGACAAAACATTACCCCCATCTAATGTGGCTATATATGGCGATATTACTACTTCGGGTTTCTATAAAATAGGTATCGAAGGGAATACAATTTTTCCTGAGGATAAATTCCGACTTAATGCAGATATATCATTTTCGTCTTTTCCAAGCAAATATTGGGGGATAGGTTACGATGCCGGAAAACAAAAAGAATATTCGAAATATACAAGTCAGGAAATTAAAGTTTATGCCGATTTTTTAGTTCGTACAGCTGATAATTTTTATGTAGGATTGGGCGGGCGATTTAGAAATATACATGGCTATAAATTCAAAAAAGAAGGCTGGGGCGACGGACTGAAGCCCACAGTTACATCGGTTGGTATGGCCGGAATAATTTCTTATGATTCGCGCGATTTTATCCCCAATCCGAATAAAGGGATATATGTCAAATTCGATTATAGCTTTATGCCCGAATTTGCAGGGAGTACCGCTACGGTTCATCGTTACGAGATAGATGCCCGTTATTACAAATCGGTGTGGAAAGGCGGGAAACTGGCTTTCAATATTGGTGGAATATTCAACAGCGGAGATGTTCCATGGTCGTTGCTGGCTCAGATGGGAGGATCACAACAGATGCGAGGCTATTTCGAAGGGCGTTATCGCGATAAGAAATATGTGCAGACTCAAATCGAATTGCGCCAGCATATCTACGGACGAAGCGGAATTGTATTGTGGGCCGGAGCCGGAAATGTATTTCCGCATTTCGATGACTTCAAACTCAGCCAGACTTTGCCCAATTTCGGACTTGGTTATCGTTGGGAATTCAAGAAAGGCGTAAATGTCCGTCTGGATTACGGTATTGGACGTCGCGACTCCGGATTCTATTTTAGTATGAACGAAGCATTTTAAAGATATATGTTTAAGAAACTAACAGCAGGAATAGAAGCTTTATTGGAAAGACCAAAGCTGATATTTGTTATCTACATCATAGTAAACTTGGTTCCTAGCATTTTGCTTGTGACTAGCGAACCTTTGAACTTTGCAGGCAAACTTGTACTGCTTTTTGCGCCATTGGGGCTTTATCTGTGTATCTACTCCTTGTCACAAAAAACGGGTTTGATACAAGTTTTGCTAATCCCACTTCTTGTGTTGCACGCTTTTCAGCTTGTGCTGTTTTATATGTATGGAGAGAATGTGATTGCTGCCGATATGTTTCTGAACGTGGTGACAACCAATCCTAGCGAAGCCGGAGAACTGCTGGTTAGTATCTGGCCTTCGGTATTGGGTGTATGCGTGCTGTATATCCCTATTATTATATTGTCGATCATGCAGCTGAGACGGAAGATTTGCCTGAGCCGTAATTTCAGACGTTGTACGTTTATCATGGGCTTAGGAATATTCATTGCAGCTTATGGTATTTCGATATTTGCACACAATAAGAATACTCAGGTTTTTTCGTATCATCAGAATATCTATCCCAATAATGTACTTTACAATCTTGACTTTGCTATCAACAAGTGGAAACGTATCGATAGATATCACGCAACATCGAAAGATTTTACTTTCGAAGCTACTCGCACACCCAATACCGACAAACGCGAAATATATGTAATGGTTGTAGGTGAAACGGGTAGGGCAGACAACTGGAGCCTATACGGATATGAGCGTCAGACGAATCCGCGTCTCGAAAAAGATTCGAATCTGGTGTTTTATCGCGATGCTATAACGCAATCGAATACTACACACAAGAGCGTGCCGATTATTCTATCGGCAGCATCAGCCGAGAATTTCGATATCATTTACGAACAGAAAAGTATTATCCAGGCATTCAAGGAATGCGGATTTACGACTGTTTTCATATCCAATCAGTCGCCTAATCGCTCTTTTACAGAACTATTTTCGGAAGAGGCTGACATATACAAGACCTTCCGTGACGAATTGGCTACCAACAATGCACCCGATGGGGTAATGTTGCCGTATCTGAAAAACTGTATCGATTCGATAGATGGAAATCTGTTTATTGTACTGCATAGCTATGGTTCGCATTTCAATTACAGAGAACGTTACACTGATGAATTTTCGGTATTCAAGCCCGATGCCGTAAAAGGCATGACTCTGAAAGAACGTGATGTGCTGATCAATGCATACGATAATTCGATTCTTTACGCTGATTATTTCTTGGATGGAGTCATCCAATTACTTCGCGATGAAGATGCAAGTTCGGGTATGTTCTATTGTGCCGATCATGGCGAAGATATATTTGACGACGATCGTCATCGTTTCCTTCATGCATCTCCTATACCTACCTACTATCAGTTGAGGATTCCGATGCTGATGTGGTTTTCGGATTCGTATATTGATGCCAATCCACGAAAATTCGGTATGGCCAAGCGTAATATGACAATGCCTGTTTCTACAAACTCAGCATTTCATACAATGCTGGATATGGCTAATATAAAAACAAATTATTTCGAAGTCGATCTGTCATTGCTTCGAGCTGCATTCCGTCCTCAGGAAAGGATGTATCTGGACGATCACGATGATCCGGTATCTTTTTACGAGCTCAACTTGAAAGACGAGGACCGTGAGATGATAGAAAAGAACAATATTTATCATTAGTCGGAATTAGATAAAGGAAAATAAACATGAAAAGAATACTACACATATATATACTTACCTTTATATCGTTGATTATGACCATTGATGTATCGGCTCAGGCCGAACGTAAAGAGATGATCAGCTATGGTAATATGAATACATGGATGGTACGCGAAGTAAAAGAATCGGGTGTCATCGGTGGAAATACAAAGTATATCTATACCTTGGCTAAAGGCGATACGCTGAAAGATAATACGCCTTACAAGAAGAAGGATTCGCCTTGGGCTACATCATCGGTTTTGGCCAAAGTGAGCGGTGTAACGAAAGCTAGCGTAACTGTATTTCCCGAAAGACGGGGAAATGGTTTTGCAGCCCGATTGGAAACTCGTATCGAGAAAGTAAAAGTCTTGGGATTGATAAACATTAATGTATTGGCAAGCGGCACAATATTTCTTGGCGAAATGCTTGAGCCGATAACCGGAACAAGCGATCCGCAAAGTCGTTTAATTACCGGAGTGCCATTTAAGGGAAAGCCAAAAGCTCTGGAGTTTGACTATAAAGTAACTACCGGAGGACAAAGCATCAGATCGACGGGTTTCGGTAAACAGAAAACTTTGGATCAGAGAGATAATGCTCAAGCTTTTTTGCTTTTGCAACGTCGTTGGGAAGATAGTGAAGGAAATATTTATGCTCATCGTGTGGCTACGGGATGGGAGTATTTCTCGAAAACCGTATCGGCTTGGCAAAATGCACATCGTATTCCTTTGTGGTATGGGGATATAAGTGGCCAATCTTATTACAAATCGTATATGAAGCTGATTGATGGCGAAGAAGCTGTTTATGCCCGAAACAGTAAAGGCAAAATGGTGCCAGTGCACGAAGTGGGGTGGGCAAAGGCCGGTGAAGAAGCTACGCATATGATTCTACAATTCTCGTCGAGCAATGGCGGAGCATATATAGGTAGTACGGATAGTAAGTTTTGGGTAGATAATGTGACTCTGGTTTATTGATCTTTGTCGAACTTCATTATCTTTGATACCTTAACCTCTTGATCGAACAAACTACACATGGAAAGTATATTGCACTATGTTTGGCAAAATCGCCTTTTCGACGAAAATCTGACTACAGCCGACGGACTCAGTATCGAAGTAATTGATGTCGGCAGGCTTAATTCGGATGCTGGTCCCGATTTTTTCAATGCAAAAGTGAAGATCGACGGCAAGCTTTGGGCAGGAAATGTAGAGATACATACGGCTGCTTCAGACTGGGAACGACATCGCCATGCCGAAGACAGAGCCTACGACTCTACAATCTTGCATATTGTTGGTCGTGCCGATCGTAAGGATGTAACCAATAGTCAAGGTCGTCAGATACCACAGTGTGCAATCACTTATCCCGATTATATCGACAAAAATTACGAATATTTATTCCGATCGCAATCAGATATTCCATGCGGAAGTTTTATCTCGACTTTATCTCCTATACATATCACATCGTGGATGCAGAATCTGCTATTCGAGCGATTGCAGACCAAAACAGAACGTATTGAACATTTGCTAGAACTATTCAATAATTCGTGGGAAGACGTGTTTTATGTTCTGCTGACTCGCAATTTTGGTTTTGGCTTGAATTCCGATTCATTCGAACGTTTAGCACTAAGTTTACCTTATGCTTATCTACGTAAACATGGCGATAATCTGTTTCAGATCGAAGCTCTGCTTTTCGGACAAGCCGGATTGCTAGATGAGGTAAAACAATCGGACGAATATTTCAGCAGATTGAAACAAGAATACGACTTCTTCAAATCGAAGTTTACGCTTCGACCACTCGAATCGTCAATTTTCAAGACTATGCGATCGCGCCCGTCAGCATTTCCACAAATACGTGTTGCTCAGTTGGCTGCTTTGTTACACTTTACACAAGGTTTGTTCTCGAAAGTAATCAATTGTGAAGATATGGGTCGAATTCGTTTGATGTTTCATGTCAACGCTTCTGAGTATTGGCAAACGCATTATACCTTTGGCCAAGTGTCGGATAAAAAATCAAAGTATTTAGGCGATGCTTCGCTGGATATAATTCTGATCAATACGGTTGCACCGATTCTGTTCGCTTATGGTAAAAGTATCAACGACGATACGTATTGCGAACGAGCTATGCGTTTCTTGGAAACGATAAAAGCAGAGCGAAATACGATTACTCGTCAGTTTGCAGGATATGGCATCCCGATGAATACGGCTTTCGATTCGCAAGCGACCATTCAGCTGAAGAAAGAATATTGTATTCCTCGTAAATGTTTTCAATGCCGTATCGGACACCAGTTGTTGAAAAAGAAGTGAGATCGGATTAATGTCGTTTTCTAATATGTTTCAAAGTATCATTCTCAAATTTGATAGAAATAGAATATAGAGATATTGAGTCTGGATAATATTTGAAGAACTTATATTCATCGTACTCTTTAGTTAAGCTATCTATTCTATGTTTACTTAAATCCGTTCCTTTAAATATATCTGTAACTATATTTAGTTCTTTCTTTAAGAAAACAATTTGATCGTTAGTATAGCTTGCTTCAATGTTTCTCTTGACCTGAAATAGAATAATAAAAACAAGTAAAGCAGTTATAGTTATAGATATAGTAAGACAAATCCAAAATGCTATTTTCCAATTTTTCATATCAGGTATTATGTTTTATTCTCTCAATTTATCCAACATAATCCGTGCAGCCTTTGACGAAGCCCCCGGACTTCCCAGAATATCAATTATACAATCGTATTCAGCGAGCATCTGATTGCGATAAGCTGTATCATTCACTAGCTTGTCAGTTTCCTGAGCAATGGCTTCGACCGAAAAATATTTTGCAAACAGTTCTTGTACAACAGTCTTTCCAGCTATCAGATTAACCAACGAAATATATGGCGAGTTCATCATATTAGCGAAGTACCACGATACAATTTTTGGAATCGGAGTCTCGTAACAAACAACTTGCGGAACGCGAAATAAAGCCGTTTCGAGCGTAGCTGTTCCCGAAGTAACTAGTGCCACATCTGCAAAGGAAAGCAGGCGATATGTTTGTCCGAAGATAATTTTACAATCGTTCGAACCGATGTATTGTTTGTAATAATCAGGCTCGATACCCGGAGCACCGGCAATTACGGGTTGATAGTCTGTAAATCCTTTGATGGCATCAAGCATGTAAGGCAGATTATCTTTAATCTCTTGCTGGCGGCTACCGCATAGAATGGCCATGATTGGACGATCATCAAGATTATTTTCGGCGATCAGTTTCTCGCGTGTATCGCAGCTGTTGTCTTCGCGGAATTTGGCAACGGCGTCCACAGTCGGATTACCAACGTAGTGTACCTTGTATTTGTGTTTTTCGAAGAAAGGGACTTCGAAAGGCAGGATACAGAACATCTCGTCTACATATTTCTTGAACTGTTTGACGCGATATTCTTTCCAAGCCCACACTTTTGGCGAAATATAGTAGTAGACAGGTATCTCAGTTTTCTGATGAACATATTTGGCAATTTTCAGATTGAAGCCGGGATAGTCGATCAGAATGACTACATCGGGCTGATAGGCTACAATTTCTTCCTGACACATCTTCATGTTACGAAGAATTGTACGCAGATTGAGCAGTACGGGAACGAATCCCATGAAAGCCAGCTCGCGGTAATGTTTAATCAGTCTTCCGCCCTGAGCCTGCATCAGATCGCCTCCAAAGAATGCAAATTCTGCATTCGAATCTTCTTTCTTCAAAGCTGCCATCAAGTTCGATCCGTGTAGGTCGCCCGAAGCTTCACCTGCTACCAAAAAATATTTCATTCAATTATTATTGTCGTTGTTTATTTTTCTAGACTTTTCAGTCCATCTAGTGTACAATATGCCGTAGCATCCACATTGATAGGAACTACAGATATATAACCCTGAGCCAATGCATATTCGTCGGTTTTGGTATTATCTGGTTCGTCGTTACGGAAACGGCCGGTCAGCCAGTATATTTTCTGATCGTAACCATCGATTCCTTCTCTGAATTCTTCTACCCATTGGCCCATTGCTTGTTGACATACGCGAATACCTTTTAGGTCGTTCCCCATGGGAATATTCACGTTGAGGCAAACTCCGGCAGGAAGTTTCGTTTCATATACTTGTTTGCAGATGTCAAGAATGAATGGTTTTGCTGGATCGAAATCAGCATCGCTGTGATGATCGAGAAGCGAAAATCCGACAGACGGAATCTTGAAGATACAACCTTCGATTGCAGCTCCCATAGTTCCCGAGTAGTGTACGCAAATCGAAGCATTTGATCCGTGATTGATTCCCGTAACTACCATATCGGGCTGACGATCTTTCAGAATTTGGCTCAATCCCAATTTTACACAATCGACGGGAGTTCCCGTACACGAATATATTTTCAGTAATTCAGTATCTTTTACCTGACGCACTCTGATGGGATGCAATGATGTGATTGCGCTCGACATGCCCGAACGAGGTCCGTCGGGAGCCACTACTATAAGTTCTGCAAAATCCTTAAGGGCATCAATTAATTCATTGATACCCTTAGCCTGATAGCCATCATCGTTAGTGATGAATATTAGAGGTCTGTTTTCTGTCATTTTCTCAGTTTGTATGTTGAATGACAAAGATACATTTTTTTTAGCATTTCTGCAGCCTGCACATACCAACGATGATGAGCTGATTTACTTAGTGGGTACTAATATCAAAATATAATCAGAGGCTTCAGTTCTTGTCAAAAAAGGCTGTATATTGCATAAGCTAACAGTGCAATTACCGGTATTATAAAACCGCATAGCATGGGTGATACGAATCTTTCCATTCTTTAAGTGTTTTTTTGTTGTTGATTAAAACCCAAGAGTATTATATCTTTCTGCAATGCTGTATAATGAGAGGTATACCATTGATAGAATACAAACTAATGCAATTGTAAAAATAGATGCTAGCACTATGTTGGCATATTTTTTCATTTTTCTGTTTTTTTGAAGTTATTGTATTTTTCGGTTATCTCTTCGATAGATATTTCTAATGAATCCATCGTATGGAATGTTACGGGTAATATTTCTTCAAAGAACTCTTTCTTACGAATACTGCGGATTCGTTTCGATGCTAGTTCTTCAACGTAATAACCCATTCCGCGCTTAGGGTAAATAATCTCCTCGGTCTGCATATACTCATATGCGCGCATTACCGTATTAGGATTCACTTGAAGTTGTACTCCCAGTTCTCTTACCGAAGGTATTCGTTCGGCAGGCTTCCATTCATTCTCCAACACTCGATCGAAGCAAAAATCGACTATCTGCATGTATATTGGTTTGTTCGATTTGAAGTCCATAATTTGTTAAATTTCGGTTTCACGCATTTTTAACATGCATACTATCCATGGTCCCAGAGGGAAAAGAAGTGCTAGAATATATTGAGGTATTGTAGTAGCGTAGTCTAGATTACTAGCTGTAATATCTACACTCACATCCACAGCCTTGTAGGTGTCAAAATCTCCGAAAGTAAGAACTGATACAAGCAACGAAAGAGCAGTAACCACTAACATGCAGCCAATGATTGTTGCTGTCGATTTAATGAGTGTGTAACGTCTGAAATAGTAATAGCCAACCCAATAGAATGATTGGAATATTGCCACCATTAACAGTTCTTTGTATGTAAATATTTTTGTAACATCAAAAGCATTTATAATTGCATCTGCATTATTACTAGATAATAAAGCTGCGGTTTGTGATAGGATATATACTGTACCTAGTATCAATAAAGGAATGATCAATGTATAATTTAGGAGCCTGACTAGAAATTTTTCGAAATACGATACAGGTAAAATAAAGTCGAAAATACTATTATTCTTGCTGATTGTTTTCTCAAAAAAGCAAGGTGCTAACACAATTACTACAGTGCTTAAAGGAATAGCACCATAGATTATTGGAATAGTAATGTAAGGTATAAGCATTGGTACAAAAATAAATAATAACAGCCCTACCACTGTGTAACCGCCTACAATGAGCAAAGAATACAAGTATTGCTTTGAGTGTGTTGTTGCAAACGTTTTCGCATATTTCAAGAAACGATTTATATTGAATATTGAGTTCATGATATGTAGATTATTAGATGTTAAATAATTCTTTGAACTGGGCCTTGTCACGGACAGCTGCATTGAATAAAGCTTCGATATTAATCGTGCTTTCTTCGTTGTCGAAATTTGGTGTAACACTTATGTGTCCCTGCATTGTAGGCTCGCTGTACAAGGCGTTTGGTAGTGGCGCCGATGTGCAATTGAATTTGAGTTTAGCCGTAATCTCTTCGACCGAATTATTTACAAGTACTTCGTTGCGATCGAGAATAATGATCGGATCGATGATATTTTCGAGGTCGCGAACCTGATGTGTTGAAACGATAATACATTTTTCCTTGTCTGCAACCGAAGCCAGCAAGCGGCGGAAAATTGCTTTCGACGGAATATCCAATCCATTTGTAGGTTCGTCGAGTAGTGTAAGTGGCGTGTTTACTGCAAGCGTAAACGATATCATCGATTTTTTGCGCTGTCCGAGCGACATTTCAGTCATCTTTTGATTCGGATCTACGTTGAATTCTTTCAGATACGACTGAAATTGCTCGTCGCTAAAATTCGGATAGAAAACCGAATTTACTTTTGCGAATTTGTTTGGAGACATAGCTGGTGCGTCAAATTCTTCGGGTAAGAAGAATAGCTTTTCCAGCATTTGTGGTTGTCTTTTATACGAATCGTATTCGTGAACCTTGCAAGTTCCACTAGTTGCAAATCGCAGTCCGCTGATAATATGTAGTAGTGTAGATTTTCCTACGCCATTTTCGCCAAGAAGACCATATATTCCACTTTTCATCTCGAAAGAAACATTGTCGAAGATGAGGTTTTTTTTCTTGTAAGCAAAGCTTAGATTTTCAATTTTTACCATAATATATATGTTTATGTTTGGTGTATTAGTATTCTAGTACACCGCAAATGTAGCGTATGTTTTTTGATTACCAAATTTTTTGGGGAATAATTTTATCAATTTCTGATAAATATGACCTAAATAGTCTCAAACTAAAGAAATACAGATCTGATTATCGTAAAAATAGCTATGCAACATAAAATTTGTGCTAAATGTTGTACCTTTGTACTATTGGAAAAGGGTATAGGTAGATGAAGTTAAAACGTTCGACGACAATTGCTTTGACGGTGGCAGTTGCATTTTTTATGCAAAATCTGGATACGACAGCCGTCAATACGGCTATTCCGGCAATGGCACGTTCGTTCGATACCGATGTCATACACCTCAGTGCAGGTATAACTTCCTATATGATAGCTCTGGCTATATTCATTCCCGTCAGCGGATGGATTGCCGATCGCTTCGGGACACGTAAAGTATTTTGTACGGCCGTAGCTTTATTTATCATAGCATCCATTCTTTGTGGATCGTCGCAAACACTTCCTCAATTTGTATTGTTCCGTGTCTTTCAAGGGATAGCGGGAGCCATGATGACCCCCGTTGGTCGATTGGCCGTATTGAAGGCTACACCTAAAAGCGAATTGGTATCGGCTATGAATTATATAACGATGCCTGCTTTGGTAGCACCAATACTTGGTCCTTTGGTGGGTGGATATCTGGCTACTTACTGGACTTGGCATTGGATATTTTTGTTGAATGTACCGATCAGTATTATCTGTATCATTCTGGCTTGGCGATTGATGCCCAAAGACGATGAGGCGCACGAAGGTAAGAAGCATTTCGATATGGTTGGCTTTGTGCTGAGCGGATTGGGATTGGCAGGATTCATGATGGGAGTGCAGATGTTTAGTCAGGAAGGAGTAGCCTATTATGTTCCAGTTATTGTTATTCTGATCAGTGTATCGCTCATTTTGTTCAATATGCGATATGCACGTCATACATCGAACCCGATGATCGATTATTCGATCTTGAAAATATTGACTTATCGCATGACTGTAACAGTAGGAACTATCACACGTATGATGATTGGCGTAACGCCTTATCTCGTACCACTGATGTTTCAGATCGGCTTTGGTCTGTCGCCTTTCGAGTCGGGATTGTTGTTTGCGGCTACCATGTTGGGCAATTTGTCGATGAAGACGCTGACTGTTCAGACTATACGTCGTTTCCCGTTTAAGCGTATTCTTATCGTAAACGGCATTTTAATTGGTATCTTTACTGGCTGTATTGCTTTTCTGCAAGCCGATACGCCCGTTTGGATTATCGTAACGGTAATGTTTCTGACCGGAGCTGTCCGTTCTATGCAGTTTACAAGTATCACGACATTGGCTTTTGCCGATATTCCCGAAAAGAAAATGACTTCGGCCAATTCGTTTTACAGTACCATTCAGCAAATGTCGGCCGGAATGGGTATCGCCATGGGAGCGGTAGTACTTCGATTTTCTCATCAGATAAATGGAGGGCTTCCCGGTAATTATAATATGCCGGATTTTAAACTGGCTTTTATCGCAATAGCTATACTAAGTATTGTTCATTTAGTGGGATATCGAAAATTGCCGTCCGATGCAGGAGATATTCTTCGTCAAAAGACGAAATAACAAATAAGTGTCTTATTCGATAAGTACTCATTTAAAAAAAGAAGAAGATTATGAAGAAATGTCTGTTTTTATTTTTGCTTTTGGCAATGATAGTTCCTACTATGAATGCTCAATTTACAGTTGTAAGAAAGCAGAAAACCGGATTTGATCCTGATAAATTGATTTTTGGAGGTGGTATTAGTGCCGGTTTTTCGAGTGATTACTGGACTCTTGGTGTATCACCTCAGGTGGGATACCGATTGACCGACAGATTTGATGTCGGTGTAGGGCTAGGTTATAATTATGCTAAATGGGATAATAAGGTTTATCTTGCTGATGGTGATGGCTCGTGGACAACAGCGTCGAATAAATACTCGGAGAGCAGTGTGAGTCTGAATCTATTTGCACATTATTACCCATGGAAAGCTCTTGTACTGAGTGTGAAGCCCGAACTGATGCGTACGTGGTACAATCAGAAATTGAACGGAGTAAAATTTTCTACTGAAAAACTTGTACCTGCAGTGGTCGTAGGTGCCGGTGTATACTTAAGACCGATGATGCTGCTACTGAATTATGAACTTATACAAAATGATTATTCGCCATATAATGATAATGTGTTTTTTAGTGTTGGATTTTTTATCTAAGCTAAAGTGTGCGAATTACGATGGATTACAAAAATAATAAATGATAAAAGATATAGATTTCCGAGTAAGCCCCAAGCTGGCTTCTGATATGCAGTATCTGCATACATTATTCGCTAAAACAGCAGGCGTTTCTGTTGAAGATTTACACGCGATACGCATCATCCGCAGATCGATAGATGCTCGTCAGCGCAATATCATAATTAATCTGAAGTTGCGTGGCTATATCAATGAAGATCAGACCGAACCCGAGTTCGACGAGATTGTATATCCCAATGTTGCCGATTCCAAACATCAGGCTATCGTGGTGGGAGCAGGCCCTGCGGGATTGTTCGCCGCACTGAAGCTGATTGAGGAGGGTATTCGCCCGATAATCGTAGAACGTGGAAAAAATGTACGCGATCGGAAAAAAGATACAGCGATCTTGAATCGTACGCATGTGGTAGATCCCGAATCGAATTATTGTTTCGGCGAAGGAGGTGCAGGAGCGTATTCGGACGGAAAACTATATACTCGCAGTAAGAAACGTGGTAACGTAAACAAGATACTGAATGTATTTTGCCAATACGGAGCGAATACCGAAATTTTGATTGATGCACATCCGCATATAGGGACAGATAAATTGCCCGGAATCATCGAGCGTATGCGCGAACAGATTATCGAGTCGGGTGGGGAAGTGTATTTCCAGACCAAGATGACCCGATTGATAATAGAAGGAGATGAAGTGCGAGGAATAGAAACTAATACGGGACAGACTTTCATGGGACAAGTGATTCTGGCAACCGGACACTCGGCGCGTGATGTGTATTATATGTTGCATGATCAGAAAGTGAAGATCGAGGCAAAAGGTTTGGCAGTAGGTTTCCGTATCGAACACCGTGCCGAACTGATTGATCAGATTCAGTATCATTCGACCGAAGGACGTGGAAAATACTTGCCGGCTGCCGAATACAGTTTTGTAGCTCAGGCAGGGAATCGTGGCGTTTATTCGTTTTGTATGTGTCCCGGAGGTGTTATCGTTCCAGCGGCAAGTGGTCCTGAACAATTAGTTGTGAATGGTATGTCGGCTTCGGTACGAGGATCAAGCTGGTCAAACTCGGGTCTTGTGGTTGAGGTGCATCCCGTAGATTTTCCCGAGTATGCCAAATTTGGTGATCTGGCAATGCTCAAATTTCAGGAAGATTTGGAAAAACGCGCTTGGATAGAAGGTGGTCAAACACAAGTTGCACCTGCTCAGCGTGTTTATGACTTTATAAATAACCGAAAAAGCGCAACATTACCGAAAACTTCGTATCAACCGGGAGTTGTATCGTCGCCTATGCACGAATGGATGCCACGCTTTGTGACTGTTCGTATTCAAGAAGGGCTTCAAAAAGTAGGGAAACAAAGCAAAGGATACTTGACGAATGAGGCTATGTTGTTGGGTGTGGAAAGTCGTACATCGTCGCCAATACGCGTTTTACGCGATTCGGAAACTATGCAGCACGTTGTCTTGAAAGGATTGTATCCTTGTGGCGAAGGAGCCGGATATGCAGGAGGTATCGTTTCGGCCGGTATAGATGGTGAACGTTGTGCCGAAGCCGTTGCAAAATCGCTTAAAACTGTGTAATAATAGTTGCAATTTGTAATTTTAAACAATCAAAAGACTGTATATCACGATAAAAAATAGTTTCTTTGCTATTCGTAAAAAACTTGTTATATTATAATAGTTGAAACAACGATTTGACTAAATGAAAAATAAATTAATACTCGCCGTAACTCTACTCATTGCATCGACAAGCATATTTGCTCAGAACGATGCTAAAAAAGCTCAGGAACGTTATTTCGAAATCAACAAGAATATCGAAATATTCAATTCGTTGCTTCGTGAACTTGACTTGTTCTATGTCGATTCGCTCGATGTGAAAAAGACAGTCAAAACAGGTATAGTAAGCATGCTGAACAGCTTGGATCCGTATACCGAATATTATGACGAAGAAGAACTGAAAGAGTTTAAAACGATGACTACGGGCGAATATGCCGGAGTAGGTTCTACTATTGTACATAAAGACAGTATGGTTGTATTTTCTGAACCATTCGAAGGCAAACCTGCAGCTAAAGCAGGAATCAAAGCCGGAGATATTATTCTGGAAATTGATGGTGTGGATATGACCAAAACAGCAAAGAAAGAAGGCGAGCCCTATGCGCAGACTCTTAACTCGTTTGTAAGTGCTTCGCTAAAAGGTCAACCGGGAACTACTGCCGAAGTAAAAATTCAACGCCCTGGCGAGAAGAAACCTCGTGTGATAAAAATTACACGTGAAAAAATAGTAATGGATGCCGTATCATATTATGGAATGCTGAATTCTGAAATAGGATACATCAATCTGAATAGTTTTACGGATAAGAGTGCTGCTGAAACGAAAGAAGCTTTCTTGGCTCTGAAAAGCCAAGGCATGAAATCGTTGATTTTCGATCTTCGTGGAAATGGTGGAGGTATCTTGGAAGACGCTGTTCAGATAGTGAATATGTTTGTTCCGAAAGGAAAAGTTATCGTTTCCACAAAAGGAAAGTTGAAGCAATGGGATCGTACATATCGTACAACGCTGGAACCAATCGATACAGAGATGCCTATAGTTGTACTTGTCGATAAAGGATCTGCTTCGGCATCGGAGATTGTTGCCGGATCGTTGCAAGACCTCGATAGAGGTGTATTGGTAGGTGAACGTACTTTCGGTAAAGGATTGGTGCAATCGCCACGCGAATTGCCTTATGGAAGCAGTTTCAAGGTAACAACATCGAAATATTATATTCCTAGCGGACGTTGCGTGCAAGCAATCGACTATTCGCATCGCAATGCTGATGGAAGTGTGGGTGCAATTCCCGATAGCTTGACTACGGTATTTA
This sequence comes from Dysgonomonas massiliensis, assembly GCF_900240225.1. Lineage (GTDB taxonomy): Bacteria > Bacteroidota > Bacteroidia > Bacteroidales > Dysgonomonadaceae > Dysgonomonas > Dysgonomonas massiliensis. Next base: position 282,978 of record NZ_OEPV01000001.1, read on the forward strand.
AAACCGAAAAAGGACGCTTGGTTCGCGATGGAGGAGGCGTTTCGCCCGATGTGGTTCTTCCTGAAGAAAAAGTAGTTACCATTTCGTTTTATCTCGAACGTCAGTTTATCGTATTCGACTGGGTATCGGACTGGGTAAGTAAACATAAAAAAATAGCTCCGGCTAAAGAATTCTCGATCTCTGATGTAGATTATGAGAATTTCAAGGAGTTTGTGAAATCGAAAGACTTCGAATACGATCGTATGAGCGAAAAGAGTATGAAATCGTTGAAAGAAGTAATGGAATTCGAAGGTTATATGAAGACTGCTTCGGAAGAATTCAAAGCTTTGGAAGCTAAGTTAGTTCCAAATTTGGATCGTGACCTCGAAACGTTCAAAGACGAAATAATGGAACAAATCAATGCCGAAATTGCGAAGCGTTACTATTATCAGAAAGGAAGCTTCGAAGTGGTATTGAAGAATGATAAAGGAATAGAAAAAGCTGTCGGAATACTAAAAGACAGTAATACGTACAATGATCTTTTGACTGTGAAAGCGGATGAAGTGATCGGCGACAAAAAGGATAAAGATCAAAATACTGAAGATAATAATACAGAGGACAAAGAATGATAAACAGAGTAGAAACCATTGATATGGAATACAATACACAGTTAAAAAAACTCGCACTTCCCGAATACGGAAGAAACATACAAAATATGGTAGACTATTGTCTAACCATACAAGACAGAGATGAGCGTACACGCTGTGCTTATGCAATTATCGGTACAATGGGAAACCTTTTTCCTCATTTGCGTGACGTGAGTGATTTCAAACATATGCTGTGGGATCATCTGGCTATTATGGCCGATTTCCAGTTGGATATTGATTATCCATACGAAGTAGTAACGAAAGAAGAACTACACTCGAAACCGGGAAAGGTTGAATATAATCAGCATAAGATGCATTACCGTCATTATGGTAAAAATCTGGAAACACTGATCGATATTTTGGCAGAGGAAACATTTGATAATCCAGAAGAAAAAGAACAACTTACATGGCTTGTACTGACACATATGAAAAAGTCGTATATGCAGTGGAACAAAGAAGTTGACGATCAGAAAATCGTATTCGATCTTTATGAACTATCGAAAGGGAAAATCGATCTTCGCGAAGCAAATATAAAATTGCCCGATATGAAAGATGTGGTTAATCAGCCACAACGTAATCAGGGTAAAAAGAAGAAAAAATAAGCATATATACCGATGATCAAAGAAAGCGAAGTTTTCAAGATAGGTAAGTTTGTTAAGCCTCACGGTATCAAAGGGGAAATATCATTTGCATTCGATAATGATATTTTCGATCGTGTAGATTGCCCTTATTTGGTATGCAAAATAGATGGGATTTTTGTTCCATTTTTCATCGAAGAATACCGTTTTAAAGGATCGGAGACAGCTCTGATCATATTCGAAGACGTGGATGACGAGAAAAAAGCGCAGCGTTTTTCGGGTTTGGATGTCTATTTCCCGCGTACTTATCTGGAAGAAGCTCAGGAAGATGAAGATTTGGAGTATTCATGGCAGTTCTTTATGGGTTTCAAAGTAATCGATAAGAAATACGGCGAACTGGGTACAATAGAAGCGATTGATGAATCGACTATCAATACACTATTCGTGGTGGTAAATGGGGACAAAGAGCATCTTATCCCCGCAGTAGAAGAATTTATCGAAGAAATTGATGCTAAAAATAAAGTATTACGAACAAAACTGATCGAAGGATTGATAGAAGAATAAGAAAAGCCCCGAGTAAAGGGGCTTTTCTTATCATATTTTATGTCTAGATTAGGATAAAACCTCCTAATCTTTTATATCGATAGTTACCAGATCGGGTTCGAATGCCGACATATATGCTTCGATAGTACAAGTAGCCTCGCCCAGAAGTGGATAGCTGGGTTTATAGACATCCAAAAGATCCTCCTTAAAAATGGCTTTACCTATCTCAAACTCATAACAGATACCATTTCTAATTTCACCTTTCAGGAAATCAATAGCCTTGGAAAAAGTAGTTGTAGAGCTATTTCTCATTGTATATTTGTGAGTAACTGTTTTATCATCTTCTACTATGTTAAGACTGATGGAATAAATATCGTCCTCCTTTTCAATCTTATAAGTGCCTCGATGTAGAGTATTCCCTTCATCGGCATCCTGATACGACTCGAAAATATACATTTTATCATTTTCTTCCGATCCGACGTTCCCCATCAAGGCAAGGTAATAACCTGGCTGCAAAAGTGCATTGTCTAAAATATCTTTCATTATTTTAGAATCTGCATTCGGATCATCGTTAGATTCTACTATAATGACGTTTGAAAACATATTACTCATTTGAAGAAGCAGATATCTTGCTGTAACACGTATTTCCAGTTCTTTCGATTCTTTGCTTACATTGTCTACTACAGTCAATGCCGTAGTCCCCTTTTTAAGGCCATATAATCGGATTCCTCCGAAGCGATGATACTCAGTAGCATTTTCGTATTTCACATCCAAAATGCTTTTATCTTCAACAATAAAGGAGTAGTCCTTATTGCCACTTTCAATTTGAATATATCTATCCGCATCAATAGGAACATTGAAACGGTTTTCGGAGATGGATAATGGGAGTGAATCGGATTCTTTGTCATCATCACTACAAGATACCATTACGGTCATGATTAATGACAACAATAAAAGAAGTGTTTTAATCTTAGTTTTCATATTTATATTATTTAGGGTCTTATGTCTGCAAATATACTGATTAAAATTGTACGGTTTATGGTTTTCTATATAAACTATGGGCAGTAGTTAATTGGTTTTATTGTGTAAATTGTGGAAAATTACTATTTTAAAAATAGTTCGATTATCTCTTCGAAATAATTATTGTAACAGAAGTAATGAACTTGTAGCTCCTTATTACTGTTAGTTTAATATGTTTAAGTAGTATTGATTTGAAATAAATTATAACTTTGTTAGTCTACATATATAAATGCAAGATGAAAGAACGTTTAGTTATCAAAATAGGTAGCAATTTGCTTACCCGTAAAGACGGGATGCTGGATGTTACTCAAATGTCGGCACTGGTAGATCAGATTGCCGATCTTCACAAGCGTGGATACGAAATCATCGTTGTGTCGTCAGGAGCAGTTGCTGCAGGGCGCGCACAATTGAAAAATACGTCGAAGCTAGATACAGTATCGGCTCGCCAGTTATATTCGGCAGTTGGGCAAGCTAAGCTCATAAATCGCTATTATGACTTATTTAGCCAGCATCAGATTACCTGCGGGCAGGTGTTGACTACGAAAGAAGATTTTGCAACACGCCGTCATTATCTGAATCAGCGCAGCTGCATGGAGACGATGATCGAAAACGGAGTGATTCCTATCGTAAACGAAAACGATACAATTTCGGTCAATGAACTGATGTTTACCGATAACGATGAACTCTCGGGCTTGGTAGCCGCTATGACCGATAGCAGGAAATTAATTATCCTGAGTAATATTGACGGAATCTATAATGGAAATCCGAGCAATCCCGAATCGAAAGTAATTACCCGAATAGATGTTCGTAAAGATAATATCGAAGACTTTATACAAAGCTCGAAATCGTCGGTAGGACGGGGCGGAATGCAAACAAAGTATAACATTGCACGTAAAGTTGCCGAAGAAGGAATAGAAGTTGTTATAGCTAATGGAAGACGTACAAATATACTTGCTGATATTATTTCGAACTCGGAAACCGTATGTACGCGATTCCTCCCTTCGCCAAAGGATGTATCGAGTATCAAGAAATGGATTGCTCATTCGGATGGTTTTGCCAAAGGCGAAGTGCATATCAATGAAGGAGCGAAAGAAGCTTTGCTTGGCGAGAAAGCGGTCAGCCTTTTACCAATTGGAGTGACTCGTATAGAAGGTGCTTTCGAAGAAGACGATATCGTGCGCATTATCGATCCAGAAGGTCGATTTATGGGAGTAGGGCGCAGCTCGTACGATAACCAGACAGCGCAGCAAATGATAGGAAAAAGTAACCAAAGACCAATCGTACACTACGATTATTTATATATTGAATATTAACTAAATATTATGGACGACTATTTAAAGTGTAACTTTCAGACTGTAGCCGATGCGGCACGATCGCTGAGTTTACTTGACGACAAAACAATCAACACTGTTTTGGAGGCAATAGCCAAAGAAACCGAATCGAGCATGTTTCATATCCTATCAGAGAACGAGAAAGATCTGAAATTAATGGATATCAGTAACCCAAAATACGATCGCTTACTTCTGAATGGAGAACGGATTCGAAATATAGTAAGTGATATCAGAAACGTAATTTTATTAGAATCACCCGTTGGACGTACACTTGAGAAACGTACACTCGAAAATGGACTGAGATTATCTAAGGTGACAGTTCCTTTCGGTGTGGTAGGTATTATATACGAGGCGCGCCCGAATGTTACTTTCGACGTATTTTCTTTATGCTTTAAATCGCGAAATGCTTGTATTTTGAAAGGTGGTAGCGACGCTAAATATTCGAATACTGCCATCGTAGATATAATTAGAAACGTACTAGATGAATATAATATCAATCCGAATATTTGTACACTGCTACCTACAGGCTATGATGCTACGGAAGAATTGCTGAATGCCAGAAAGTATGTCGATCTTATTATCCCGCGCGGAGGAAAAGAATTGATAGAATTTGTACGTAATAATTCCAAAATACCGGTAATTGAAACCGGGGCGGGGGTGTGTCATACCTATTTTCATAAGTCGGGTGATCTGGACAAAGGCCGTCGGATCATAACCAATGCAAAGACTCGTAAAGTGAGTGTCTGCAACACGCTGGATTGTTTGATTGTCGATCGTGATCGTTTGAGTGACTTATCGACCTTGTGTAGCGATCTGTCGCAGAAAAATGTGATTATTTATGCCGATAAGCCGGCTTTCGAAAGCTTGAAAGGAAATTATCCATCCAACTTACTCGAACATGCAACTGATGAAAGTTTCGGTACAGAGTTCCTTGACTATAAAATGGCAATCAAGACCGTTAATTCGATGGACGAAGCATTGGATCATATTGCCGAATACAGCTCGAAACATAGCGAAGCTATTGTAAGTGAAGATCGCGAAGCCAGCCTTAAATTCGAGAAGATGGTAGATGCAGCTTGTGTATATGTCAATGTCTCTACAGCTTTCACTGATGGAGCACAATTCGGGATGGGAGCCGAAATAGGTATAAGTACACAAAAATTACACGCACGCGGCCCGATGGCTTTACCCGAATTATGTACCTATAAATGGATTGTTGAGGGAGACGGACAAGTGAGAGTATGACAAAGAAAAAGAAGAATAAAGTAAAGCTGAAAATATCAGTTAACGATTATATCAAAGCGGTGAAAAAAGCTGATCGCGAAGCACAATTGGAGCAGTCGGCAGGTTGGCAGCGTGTGACCAAAGTTCATAAGAGTAAAAAGGTATACGATCGAAAGAAGTATAAAAAGAATACGACCGATGAATAAATATACATTATTCGCTATTTTGTGTGAAAGATGTGTATAAATATAAGTTAAGTCTCATTGTTTGTTGAATTGATATTCTTATCTTTGTGTTTTATTGCATAAAAATACATTTTAAATGAAAACATATACAAACGTTAAAGATTTGGGCGACTTGAACGCAGCCGTTAAAGAAGCCTTAGAAATTAAGAAAAATCGTTTTGCTTATAAGCATCTTGGTGAAAATAAAACACTTTTGATGGTGTTCTTCAATTCGAGTCTTAGAACACGTCTTAGTACTCAGAAAGCAGGGATGAATCTTGGTATGAATACCATTGTTCTGGATATCAATCAGGGTGCATGGAAGTTAGAGACTGAGCGTGGAGTTATCATGGATGGCGACAAAACAGAACACTTGCTGGAAGCTATTCCGGTGATGGGTTGCTATTGCGATATTATTGGAGTACGTGCTTTTGCTCAGTTCGAAAACAAAGAAGACGATTATCAGGAAAAAATACTTAATCAGTTTATCAAATATTCCGGAAGACCAGTTTTCAGTATGGAAGCTGCTACTGGACATCCGCTTCAGGCTTTTGCCGACTTGATCACGATAGAAGAATATAAGAAGACCGAGCGTCCGAAAGTGGTATTGACATGGGCTCCGCATCCTAAAGCATTGCCTCAGGCTGTGCCTAACTCGTTTGCCGATTTCATGAACGAAGCGAATGTCGATTTCGTTATCACGCATCCCGAAGGCTATGAATTAGATCCTAAATTCGTACGTGGTGCGAAAGTAGAATACGATCAGGATAAGGCTTTGGCTGGAGCTGATTTTGTTTATGCTAAAAACTGGGCAGCATTTGCTGACGAGCATTACGGACAAATCCTTAGCAAAGACCGTTCGTGGACAGTTACTACCGAGAAAATGGCATTGACCAACAATGCGTATTTCATGCACTGTTTACCGGTAAGACGCAATATGATTGTAAGTGATGAGGTAATTGAAAGTCCACAATCAATCGTAATTCCCGAAGCTGCCAATCGTGAGATTTCGGCTCAGACTGTAATCAAACGTATGCTGGAAAGTTTGTAAGAATTTATATAGAGATCAATATTAGATAGTAGAGTATCTGTTAATCCATATTGGAGGCAGATACTCTTTTGTTTTTTTGCAATTATGTATTGAAGATAATTATCGGTTAAAGTATATGATGCTTTTACTCGGATTTAACTATGTTTGTATATCGAAATAAAGACCAAATCTGTATTTATATGAAAACTTTAAGACTGATTTTTTATCTTTTGCTTCTGTCTTTCCTGACAAGTGCAGTCTTCGGACAAAACACATCAATAAACGATATTTATCAAAAACTATCTGAGTTTCCTCTGAAATGCATTGAGCAGGAATATCCTAATAAGACAGGTCATATCATAGCCGACTCTGTGGATGCCAAGGCTACACCCCGAGAGTTGCATCCGTCTTTTTACGGATGTTTCGATTGGCATAGCAGTGTGCATGGTCATTGGTCGTTGGCACGTTTGCTGAAAAATAAGCCTAATCTGCAGAATGCAAATCTTATTGTCGAGATTCTCGACCGATCGTTCGACGAACAAAATATCATTGAAGAAGCTAACTATTTCGATAAGTATAAACTGAATTCGGTTTTCGAACGAACATATGGCTGGGCGTGGTTGCTGAAATTGGATGAAGAATTAGCTTCATTCAATCATCCCAAAGCCAAGATCTGGTATCACAATCTTCAACCGCTGACCCGAAAAGTAGTGAGTATGTGGAAAGCTTATCTGCCAAAGCAGACTTATCCCAACCGCACGGGTGTACATGGAAATAGTGCTTTTGCTTTGTCTTTTGCTATAGATTGGGCTAGAGCTATGAATGATAAAGAATTCGAAAATGTGCTGATAGAAAAAGCTAAGTTATTTTATCAGGATAATGTAAATACTCCGGCCTATCTGGAACCCGATGGCTCGGATTTCTTCTCTCCGAGTTTACAGATTGCTGATCTGATGAGCAGAATACTTTCAGAAAATGAGTTTTCGGCATGGATTACTCGTTTTTATGAGAAACCGAGTATAGAGAATATCTGCAAAGCTCCGATAATAAGTGACTTGAATGATTATCAGATTGTGCATCTTGTCGGTTTGTCTTTTTCAAAATCGTGGTGTATGAAGCATATATCGAATAGATTGCCGGATGATAATCCGTTGAAACAACTGTTTGGTGAGACTTCTAAGACTTTATTGAAAGAAGCTTTACCATCAGTATTCCAAGGAAATTACGGGGGAGACCATTGGCTTGCATCATTTGCTTTATTGGCTATGGATTAATTAATATAGTATTAAAATACAAAGCGGTTAGATATTCTTATATCTAACCGCTTTGTTATGTTTAGAGTTGATTCTGTTTAGAATTTTACACCCAGTGTCAATAAACCTTGGAATCCTGTAGTTTTCAATTTAGCTGGAATACTTTCTATCATCCGGGTACCGTTGTTATCGTAAGTATTTGTGAATGCGTACAGATCATCTTTTTGTTGTCTGTAAACAAATGCTATGTCTGTATAGAAGTTCTTAGTGAAACGATATCCCAATCCCCAAGTGATATACTGAGTATCACCTTCCATGATGAATGCTGATGATGTTCCGGCAGTATGGGCTTCTACTTTGTTAGCTTTAAAATTCTTTTCGAGTGGACTTTGTACCCAAGAATATCCCGCACGTGCTGAGAATTGTGGCGTGAAGCGATATTCAGCTCCGATACGTAGGGTTGAAGAAAGTTTAAAGTTTTGTTTGATGCGTCCGTTTACACCACTGTTTGCTATTGAGTAATCATCCCAGTAATAATCATGAAGTTTCATGTGCTTGTAGTCGATAAGATCGTAGTCTACACTAATGATAGCTTTCGAAGCAATTATACTGGCTAAACTGAATGTCCATTTTCCTGGCGATGTAAATTCGTATTCGTAGTTGTATCGACCATCAGGGGCAACGTATCCATTTATATATTTAGGGTCTATTTCTTGTCCCGAGGCATTCAATAGTGAAGTCAAGTCGTGATCAACTTTTGCATAATATACATCTTCCATTTTGTACCATGTAGGCGAATGGTAGGCAATACCTATTCGGATTTCGTCAATTGGTTTAAGTATAGCACCCACTGATACTTGATAGCCTGTACCATCTGTCGAAACTTCATCTTTGAGCGAAAAACCTCCATTATAGCTGCCTTCAGTAAAAACCTCTTGGTAATATGAATTCAAACTATAATCGATATCGGTAATCGAAGCTGTGAACCCGATACTGAGGATATCGGAAATAGTTGTACCTACAGTGAAATCGTAGCTATTGATATATCCTTTTTCTTTCAATCTCAAAGCATTATCCATAACCATGTTGTCGCCACCTATCGACGATACAAAGTTATGATCATCTATTTGATTTATCAGGAATGAATTATATCCTAATACACCCATCCAGTCGTGACTGCCCCATATGTGATCTCCTTGCTCAAGACCGAAAGATGTAATTCCAGAAGTGCCGGCACGATGTGCCATATAGTCAGTTAATGATCCTTTTCTGAACCCAGTTCCTTTGGTACTAACCAAACGATCGAAAGATTTCAGTTTGTTGTACGAAAAGCCGATATTCAATTTCGGAACCGCATCCGAGAAAAGGGGGAGGGTAGTAACGAATCCAAGATTGTCGAATGAGAATTTGAATCTGTCTTCGGTATTCGAATTACCAGTAAGCGTAGATTTGATTGAATTATTTCTGAAATTCATTGTTGTTACTATTTCAGATCCAGTATATACACCAATACCGGCAGGGTTGATTGCTACACCCGAAATGTCGCCACCCAGTGCCCCAAATGCTCCACCCATCGATACCGAGCGTGCTGTTCCTTTAAGGTCTGTTTTTGACATTTTGAATGCTTCAAATTCACCTTGGGCAAATGTTACTGCTGTTGAGCAGATGAAGGCAAGCGAAAGTAATAAACCTTTTTTCATATTCTTGTATTTTTAGATTGTACGTAGTTTTAAAAAGCTATTATCGGAACACTACTTAGTTTTGTGTCTTAGATAATAGCTTTAGTATGTTCATTTAAATCATTACTGATTTGTTTTCATATCTTATCGACGGCTTGTACGGCCGCCACCGCCACCACTGCTGCTACTTCTAGACGAGCTTCCCGATGATCCAGAGTAACTTGATCTGGATGATGAGCTAGAGCTTGACGAGTTATAGCTTGGTCTTGACGAACTGCTCGAACGCGACGATGAATTATAACTAGGTCTTGACGAGCTGCTAGAGCTAGATGAACTGCTCGAACGTGACGAGTTATATGTTGGTCTTGACGAACTAGAGCTTGACGATGAGTTATAACTTGGTCTTGTTGTTGGTCTGTTCGATGTTGACGAGTTGTAATTCGGTCTAGTCGATGGACGTGTTGTGGAAGACGAATTGTTATAGCTAGGTCTTGATGAGCTAGAGCTTGAAGACGAGTTATTGTTCGGTCTAGTTGACGGACGTGTTGTCGAAGACGAGTTGTTATAGCTAGGTCTAGTCGATGGACGTGTTGTCGAGGACGAGTTGTAGCTAGGTCTAGTCGATGGACGTGTTGTCGAGGACGAGTTATAGCTAGGTCTAGTCGATGGACGTGTTGTCGAAGACGAGTTATAGCTAGGTCTGGTCGATGGACGTGTTGACGAAGACGAGTTATAACTAGGTCTTGTTGTTGGACGAGATGACGAAGATGAGTTATAGCTAGGTCTTGTAGTTGGACGCGATGACGAAGATGAATTATAACTAGGTCTGCTCGTTGGACGAGACGTACTACTGTATCCAGGTCTTCCGTAGTTCCCTCCGGTTGCTCTTCCGGCTCCTGAATATCTGTAGTTGCCATAATAGCCTGGGCTACTCCATCCAGACCCCCATCCCCATCCGTGGTGATGATGGTGATGATGGTGATAATGGCTGTTCCAGCCCCATCCCCAGCTCCACGAAGGTGAGTAATACCAAGGGTCGTACCAACCCCATGATGAGTAGTAATATGGATTGTGCCAGCTATTCCAGCGCCAGTTCCAACCCCATCCCCATGATGAATAATACCATGGATCATCTCTGAAGTAGTAATAAGAACTTCTAGGCCATAGGCTCCAGTCCCAAGTCAGTCCGAAGTACCAATTGCGATCTCTGTAATAGTCGCGGTACATGTCGTCAAAAACGTATACATTGATATCATCATTACTTGTGATTGTTACACTATTCTGAGGTGTATGGAATTTTACGATACGATCAGTGTACTGATAGTCCTGATATTCATCGTAATTTTCAGACACAGCCATTTCTTCGTTATAAATTGTGTCATTTCCGTAATAGTATCCACCTCGGCGGTTGTATGCATCAACATCAATTTGTTTGCCATTATAGTTATAATTGACATTTCCTGCGGATTCCAGAGTTACTTCTCCATTATTTCGAACTACCAATGTTTTTGGTGTAGAAGAATTGCTTGTTGTTATGGTTTGCTTTTGAGGCGATTTTACCACAACCTCTTTCTTACTATTTTTATTTTTCGATTTCGAAGAAGAATAAATGTCGTCCCACTCTTCTTGAGCAAAGCCTGAGAAAGGTATTGCTGTAACCAAGAAAGCTAGAATAATACTTTTTAATTTCATAAACTTACTCTCCTATTATTTAGTTTGTCAATATTGTTGATCTTATGTTTAGACTCTTGTAGTCAAAAAAGGTTTAATGCTAGTGATCAACATAATCAAATATAGCATATATTTCTTATTTCTATATCATTAGACGCGTTTAAATTCATTTTGTTGCGTCCGTTTTTGTTAAATATTGTAATCTTTCGCTGTCTAAGATATTATCTCGAAGCGTGCAAATTTCAGCAATAATTGTTTGACACCCGCATTTTCAAATTCCACTGTTGCCTTTCTGCTATCAGCATCGCCGGTAATGGCTTTTACTGTTCCGATACCGAATCGGTCGTGCTTAATCATATTTCCTACGCTAACGCCTTCGACCAGACTTGGACTTGATTTGCTTGCCATAGCTTTATCGGCGCGAACTAGTTTCGACGGACCGTATGTCGGAGCTTGTTGACGAGGAGTTGAAGCCGGTGACATTGGTTTGCTCGCTGGTGATGTGTTCTGTGTGCGAGTTGGTTGTTCTCTATTCGAACTGGTCGAGAAGAACGATGGGGCAGAGTAGGAGCTACTTTGCATTCCCCCAAAACCGCCACTAAGAACACTTTTGTTTACATTCAGGTATGCAGTATCTATATCGCGTAAAAATCTGCTCGGATTGCATGCATTTACTTGTCCGTTTCGGAAACGACTCTTGGCAAATGTCAGCATACAGAAATCCTGAGCGCGGGTGATGGCTACGTAAAACAGACGACGTTCTTCTTCCAATCCGCGGCTTTCGTTCTTGGCCATAGCCGAAGGGAAAAGATCTTCTTCGAGTCCTACTACGAAAACATTTTTAAATTCCAATCCTTTCGAAGCATGGATTGTCATCATAGTTACTTTCTCTTCTTCCGACTCCTTGTCGGTATCCTGATCGGTCAGTAATGAAACGTCGGATAAGAAATCGATCAGTCCGATTCTAGTCTCGCCTTCTTCCTGACGCGTTTCACAAAACTCGTGTATACCTCCTAATAATTCCTGCAAGTTTTCTTGACGACTCAGCCCTTCAGGCGTCTGATCTTGGTAAGCATCGCTGGCTATACCACTTTGTTTGACGACTATAGATGCCAGATCATATGCCGATAATTTGTCAAGTTGGATAGCAAAGCTTTCAATGAGCTCTCTGAATCCGGCTAACTTCTTAGCCGTTCCCGAATTTACATCCAAATTGTATGCCAAAGGATTGCCTATTATCTGCCAAAGGCTTACGTTGTGCAGATTAGCGGCAGCGGCTATTTTGCCGACTGTCGTATTTCCGATTCCCCGTGCAGGGAAATTGATTATTCGTTTGAATGCTTCTTCGTCATCCGGATTTACTATCATGCGAAAATATGCGATGACATCTTTTACTTCTTTACGTTGATAGAAAGACAGTCCTCCATAAATTCGGTATGGTATGTTGCTTTTTCGAAGCGATTCTTCAAAAACACGTGACTGGGCATTTGTGCGATACAGAATTACAAAATCACTGTACGACACGTGTTTGCTGTTTCTTATATCTCTTATTTTGTTGGCTACAATACTGCCTTCTTCGTAGTCGGAGAAGGCACTGGCAACTTCCAGTTTCTCGCCTTCATCTTTTTCCGAAAATACAGTTTTGCGTATCTGTTCTTTGTTTTGAGCTATAAGACTGTTGGCTGCATTAACTATATTCTGAGTCGAGCGGTAATTTTGTTCCAATTTGAAGACTTTAGCCTCGGGATACATTTTCTGAAAATTCAGGATGTTATCGATGTTTGCACCTCGGAACGAGTATATACTCTGAGCATCGTCTCCAACCACGCACACACGATGATGCTTGGCTGCTAGTTGTTTGATGACAAGATATTGGGCAAAGTTGGTATCTTGATACTCATCTACCAATAGGAACTGAAAACGATCTTGATAGCTTTCTAGCACATCGGGATGATCGCGGAAAAGTACATTGGTGTAATACAATAGGTCATCGAAATCCATCGTATTCGATGCTTTCAGGCGTGCGCAATATGTTTTATAAATATCTTTTACCTGAGGAACTTTCGAGCGAATGTCGTATTCTATCATCTCGCGATTGGCTGCATATGCCATTGGCGAAACAAGTGCATTCTTAGCATTCGAAATGATTCCTTGAATCTTTGCAGGTTTATATACTTTGTCGTCCAACTGATATTCTTTGATGATCGTTTTTATCAGATTGCGCGAATCGGACGAGTCGAATATCGTAAACGTTGGCAAGAATCCAATTTTTTCGGCTTCGGTACGTAGAATTCTAGAAAATACCGAGTGAAATGTACCCATCCAAAGGTAACGTGCATATTGCCAGCCGATGAGCTGAGCTATACGCTCTTTCATCTCGCGGGCTGCTTTGTTGGTAAAGGTTAGAGCCAGAATACTTTGTGGCATAAGACCTTTTTGCAGAAGGTAAGCTATTTTATATGTTAGCACGCGTGTTTTTCCCGAACCGGCTCCGGCTATGATAAGCGAGGGCCCGTCGCTGTACTCAACAGCTGCTAGTTGTTGTTTATTCAGTAAGTCAGATAAATTGTCCATAGGATGTATAAATGATTCGGCAAAGATACGTAAATAAAATAAAAAAAGTCCGCGAACTCGCTTCGCAGACTTCTCAACTTTAACACAAACTTTACAAAACTACATAATAGAACTAATTGCAAAAATTCAAAATTGAGCATTTTAATAAGCTTCAACTTCTCTTTTGCGATATAGTACAAAGATATGCGAATTAGTTCAACTGTTAATTACGAAAAAATGTACACTTGTTCATATAATATGTACAATATGCTTTTTTTATTGTTTTTTTCGCAATTGACCAGGTGTTTGACCGAATTTTACTTTACAATAGTCATTAAAATAGGATAGGGACGAAAATTGATATTTGCTGCAAATTTCTTTTAATGGCATGTTGGGATTCGAAATATCCTGAAAAATTGCTTTCATGCGTTGTTCGGTCAGCCACTGATGTGCGGGCATATTGTAAACGCTTTTGAATTTTTTCTGAAACCCGGAAAGACTGTAATTCGACAAATCGGCAAGTTCTTTTACTGTTCTTACTTTTGTATAGTTTGACTGTATAAAGTCAGAGAAGCTCATGTCGTTCGATAGAAGCGGATAGAAAAAATGAAGTAAATCTGCTTTAGGATAATAAGCTCTGAAGATTAAGAAAAGTTCTTTGATCTTCATATCGAAAAATGAAATACATTTGATCCCGTCAGTAATGAAGTAGTCTAACGTAATCAAATAATTTTTAAGTATTTCATTTGCTGTTAACGAAGTGATTTTATTTTTAGGGTTGTACTTTTCTGTGTATAATAATTTTCTGAGTGAATAAGTATCGCACAATTGTGTTATTCCCGATATGCGAATTATCATTAGCCGTGCTCCTTTGTCAGACTCGATGCGTAGTTGCGTGTTGGCCAAAAATAATAAACACTTCGATTCCGACTCATTCTTTTCTGCATTATTGTTTGAGTAATAACGAATTTCACCCTTCAAGGTAAATATGATGAGATTGTACTTAGATGCATTCTCCCATGTCTCGTTTGGATGGATATCTATTAATTCGATTTTGCTACCAGCTTTTTTCTGGTAGTTAATGCATGAAAGATGTTCTATGCTATATAGTATGCTCACGGTTAGTTCTTATAAAAGTTGTATGTAAAAGTTATATGTAGTATCTATGATATCACAAATATAATAAATATATGCAAGATTCTGAAAAAATAATTAGCCCTAAAAATAATAATATATTTTCAGGGCTAATTTGTTGATAATATGTGTCTAAAAAACGTGTTTCCGCTTTTTGTTTTTACTCTTTGATATCTATTTTTAGATGTAGTTCGTCAAGTTGTTCCTGATCTATTTTCGATGGAGCATCAATCATCATATCGCGGCCTGAATTGTTTTTAGGGAATGCTATACAATCGCGAATTGAATCAAGTCCAGCAAATAGAGATACAAGTCTGTCTAATCCAAAAGCTAATCCGGCATGAGGTGGTGCACCATATTTGAATGCATTCATCAGGAATCCGAACTGAGCTTGAGCTTTTTCTTCAGTAAAGCCTAATACCGAGAATATTTTGTTCTGAAGTTGGCTATTGTGGATACGTACTGATCCGCCACCTACTTCAACGCCATTTATAACCATGTCGTAAGCATTAGCACGCACTGCTCCCGGATCGGTATCTAGAAGACCGAAGTCCTCTTCTTTCGGGCTGGTGAACGGGTGATGTTTTGCAAAGTAACGTCCCAACTCTTCGTCTTTTTCCAGTAGAGGGAAATCAACAACCCATAGGCAGCTGAATGTATTCTTATCGCGTAGTCCTAGTTGTTCTCCAACTTCAAGACGAAGTTCACATAATTGTTTTTGAGCTTTTTCAGTCTCTCCACAGATGATTAGAATCAAATCACCTGGTTCGGCCTGGCAACGATCAGCCCATTTTTTGAAATCCTCTTGGTTGTAGAATTTATCTACAGACGATTTTAATGTGCCATCTTGCTCGTAGCGAGCGTATATCAATCCGCTTGCGCCAATTTGAGGGCGTTTAACGAAGTTTGTCAAAGCATCCAACTGTTTACGAGTGTACGATGCTGCACCCTTAGCACAGATTGCACCTACATATTCAGCCGAATCGAATACTCCGAAGTCGCGGCCTACGGTAAGGTCTTTCAATTCTACGAACTCCATACCGAAGCGGGTATCTGGTTTGTCTGATCCGTAGTATTTCATTGCATGAGCGTATGACATGCGCGGAAAATCAGCAACATCAATACCTTTCATTTTCTTGAAAAGGTGTTTAACCAATCCTTCGAATATTTCCAATACATCTTCTTGTTCTACGAACGACATTTCGCAGTCGATCTGAGTAAACTCAGGCTGACGATCGGCACGAAGGTCTTCGTCGCGGAAACATTTTACGATTTGGAAATAGCGGTCGAATCCCGATACCATCAGCAATTGTTTGAATAGCTGAGGCGATTGAGGCAAGGCATAAAATTCGCCCGGATTCATACGCGAAGGCACTATAAAGTCGCGTGCTCCTTCGGGTGTAGAGCCGATAAGTACTGGTGTTTCTACTTCTAGGAAGTGACGCTCGTCTAGAAAACGACGTGTTTCGAATGCTATCTTGTGGCGTAGCTCCAGATTCTTACGAACCGAATTACGGCGCAAGTCAAGATAACGGTATTTCATACGCAGGTCGTCTCCTCCATCAGTTTCGTCTTCGATAGTGAAAGGAGGTACTTCCGATGCATTGAGTATTCTAAGCGATTCGACGATGATTTCTATTTCGCCGGTCGGTATATTCATATTCTTGCTCGAACGTTCTTGAACTGTACCTCCTATCTGAAGTACAAATTCGCGTCCCAGTTTGTTCGATTGCTCGTAAAGTTCAGAATTCACATCTTTGCTGAATGCCAACTGAGTCAGTCCGTATCTGTCGCGCAAATCGACGAACGTCATTCCACCTCCAAGTTTACGAACTTTTTGCACCCATCCGGCAAGCGTTACTTTCTGGTTAACATTTGCTATTGTTAACTCACCGCAAGTATGATTTCTATACATTTTATTTTTATTTGATATTGATCATTACAAAATTAGCATACAAAAGTAATATTTTAATTGCATACTATATAATGACACTGTGAAGATTATTTGGAAAAGTATTTAAAATACATGGGACGGACACATAGATTTGTTGTTATCCTGAGACGACCTTCACAGGCAAGCTAAGAATTAAAGACCCAAAGTTGAAAGAAAAATATCTATGCTTCAAAAGTTTCCAATTGATATCCGTCCCCGTATATTTTATATTTTATGATATTTTGATCTCTAAATTTTGTGCAAATATATAAATACGATTGTTATAAACAATGGTTAATTTGTTAAAAATATATATATCTGCACAAAGAATCAAAAGTATATAGTTTTTCCTTTTTTATTGCGTTTTAGCGTGTTTGGCATCCACTATTTTGAATAGTTTGTCGGATGGTCTAACTTTTTCTGTTACTTTGATAGAGAATTTTTCTCCTTTTACAGTTGTCTGAACGGGTTTCAGGTCGACACGTATTTCTTCTACTATCTGGCTTACGGCTCCAGTTGTTGGTCCGGTAATTAGTATCTCGTCGCCAACCGATAAAGATTGAGTTTCCATCAAGAACTCGGCAACACCTATGTTTGAGAAAAATTTCAGTCCTTTTCCTATATACACCTTACGCTTAGTAGCTCCGGAACCATAGTTGCTAGACCATTCGCCAAGGCGTTGTCCCAGATAATATCCATCCCAGAATCCACGATTGAAAACAGTAGCCAATTTTTCGCTCCATTGTTCTATCTTTTCTTCGGTGAATGTTCCGTCGCAATAGGCTTGAGCTGCTTGTTTGTAGCATTCTACTACTTTACGTACATATTCTGGTCCACGAGCGCGTCCTTCTATCTTGAATACGCGTACTCCGGCATCCAGCATTTTGTTCATGAAGTGGATAGTTTTCAAGTCCTTTGGCGACATGATGTATTCGTTGTCTATTTCAAGCTCTATTTCGCTATCCTTATCTTTTACGATGTAGCCGCGACGACAGATTTGGTTGCATGCTCCGCGATTGGCCGAAACATCTTTTTCGTGTAAGCTCAAATAACATTTACCCGAAACAGCCATACAAAGCGCTCCGTGTGCAAACATTTCGATGCGGATAAGTTCGCCGTTAGGTCCCTTGATCTGCTGATCAACTATATCTTTATAAATTGCTGATACCTGATCGAGGTTCAATTCACGCGCTAGAACAACCACATCGGCAAATTGTCCGTAAAATTTCAGAGCTTCGGTATTTGTGATGTTTAGCTGAGTAGATAAGTGTACTTCTACACCTATGCTGCGTGCATACATCATGACTGATACGTCCGATGCAATGATTGCCGATACCTGAGCTTCTTTGGCTGCATCGACGATCTGATGCATCAGATTGATGTCGTTGTCGTAGATAATAGTATTGACAGTCAGATAGCTTTTCATGCCATTCTCGCGGCAGATGTTGGCTATGTTTTTCATGTCGTCGAATGTGAAATTGTTCGACGAACGTGCGCGCATATTCAATCCCTCGATTCCGAAGTAAACCGAATCGGCACCTCCTTGTATGGCTGCAGCTAGTGAGTCGTATGAACCCACCGGAGCCATGATTTCAATATCAGATATATTCATTTCGTTTATTAAGTTTTATTCTAGTTCTAGTGTCCCTTCGCGGTCGGCTTTGTAGCGTTGCGATAAGATGCGGAGCAGCGAGCTGATTTGCGAAATAGCAGCTTGTGTTTCGCCCGAAATCGTTTTGCCTTCAAGTCGCATCAGCAGAAAACCATACAGAGCAGTAAAGCAGGTTTCTAACTCGGGGATGGTTTTGTCTTCGTACTTAGAGCGCAGCTCGACAATGAATGGGAGCGTTTTGTAGTAAGTAGGTGAATATTCAGTTTCTTTGTTCGATTGCAGAAGTTGCAGGTGCAATTCGGTCAGATCGCGAATGACATTTTCGTTGATTATGAGATGACCTTTTTCGGTTTTACCCTCCATTCGCATCATCTCGATCAGATTTGCATACCAATCTTCAATTTCTTTTTTCACATCATCCGTCTGGTCGTATTTGTCTACGATCTGACTCTTGATGCGGTCAATATCCAATCCGTTGGCACGTATCAAATCTTCTATTTGCCACATATACAGAAGATACTCGGCAATATTTTCTTGCTTTAACTTTTTTGCTAGCAGCATACTACGCGTATAATTTTATTTTGGGAGTACAAAATTAGTCATAAAAAATGAAGAGTCAATCACATTCTGCTTTCTATTGATAGAAAGTGTATATCTGATATAGATAAATGGTATAGCATATCTTCTTGTTTCTATGAATTTGTTGATACATTTGATCAAATTATAGACGAAAAATCAGGCTTTTGTTATTAAAAGTTAAAAATCAAAAGCCGATGAACTATTTCGATATAGTCGATGTTTATAATTGTGATTGACAGGTTAAGTTTTTATAATAGTATGAGTATTATTTAGGTATTTGGATTATTATTGGAAAGGGGTGATTGTGAAATTACCCCTTTTTTTTATATTCGTACTATGATTGAAATAAAGATAATTGAAAGCGGTTATATCATGGCCGATGGTGGAGCCATGTTCGGAGCTATTCCCAAAAGAGCTTGGAAACGCAAATACGATTCAGACGAAGACAATCTTTGTCGTTTGGCAATGCGATGTGTTTTGATAATAACGGACGATCGTAAAATTCTGGTTGATCTGGGTATGGGTATCCATGATGTTGAAAAAATGTCGTACTATCAACCTCAGGATATCGTAAATGTTGCCGATTCTCTCGATAACTTTGGATTTACAGCCAGTGATATTACAGATGTTGTGCTGACGCATCTGCATTTCGATCATTGTGGTTCGGCTACGCGTGCGACTGATGATGGTAGATTTGTTCCTACATTTCCAAATGCAAAGTATTGGCTAAGTAGAAAACAGTGGAAGAATTATGAGAACCCGAATCGATTGGAGCGTGATTCAATTTTTGCATCTACAATTCAGCCGATATACGATGCCGACTTATTAAATCTTATAGATGAGGATACCTATTTGTGCGAAGGGCTTGAGTTGCGACTTTTCGACGGACACTCTGATGGGCAGATTCTTGTTCAAATAAAAACTGAGGATGGTATCACAACCGTCCCTAGCGACTTGATTCCTACGGCAGCACATGTGCCTATCGATTGGATTTCGGCATACGATGTCAGTGCTATCCGTTCGGTGAGCGAAAAAGAACGTTTCTTGAATGAGGCTGCTGATAATAACTACACCTTAATATATTATCACGACGAACGCGTTGTAAGTAGTCGAGTTAAGCGTTTGAACGATAGCTTTATTGCTTACGATTTGAAGTATTCTGAACTTCATTAATGCGCAAATTATGAAAATCAGAGATAAAATAATTGAAACGTTGATCTGTATCGGAAAAGAATATAAAGAGATTACTTCCGATTCATATATAATAGGTGCTTCGGCTCTAATTTTATTGGGCGTTGATATTGATTATACTGAAGATGTCGATATCCTGACTTCAAAAGCTAGCTCCTCAAAATTGAAAGAATCGTTGTGTCGGTATGCAGAACCGAATCCCAAGACTAAGGAAGATGAGCTATTTAAATCAGATTTTTCGCGATATCATTTGCCATTGATGGATGTCGAGGTTATGGGCGATCTGCTAGTGATGAAAGATAATCAGTGGATTGAGGTGTCTGTGAATGATTATAAGGAAGTTAGTGTCGGAGAATTTGCGGTGAAAGTTCCAACTCTGGAGGAATTAAGAAGAATAATGCTTTTGTTTGGCCGCAATAAAGATATGCAGCGAATAGAATTGTTGGAACGATACATCAATTAAAGTTGGTTATCAAAGTATGTCAATGTACTTTATAATAACTTCTTAGAATTGCGCTGTACCATTTGGATGGTAACAATCGCTTAACATAGATAGACAGAACTTGCTCGAAGTTGCCGATAGGGTAGCGGAATGGTGGGTTCTTTTTGTTGATGATTTTATCAATAGCTTTGGCTATTTTTATTGGATGACTGCCGCCTAATTCTTCTTTTTCTACTAAACCGAGTGTTGTCTTGAAGCTCTCGCGATAATCATCACAAGCCAAAGTGGCTTCAGATAATTTGCGATTGCCCGTAAATCCGGTGTTGAAGTCTCCCGGTTCAATCAGCGTAACTTTCAATCCGAAGCGATGCAGTTCCAGCGAAAGTGCTTCGCTATAACCTTCGACAGCAAATTTCGAAGCCGAGTAGAATCCCTGGTAGGGCAATCCCATAACACCGCCTATGGAGCTGACATTGATAACGTGACCCGAACGGCGTTTGCGCATATATGGAACTACGGCCGAGCACACATTTACCACTCCGTGAAAATTAGCATCCATCTGCAAACGTACTTCTTCTTCGGTAGCGAGTTCCAATGAACCCATGATTCCCATACCGGCATTGTTCATCACTACATCTATATGTCCTTCTTTTTCAATGACCCGGGCAACGCCGTCAATCACGGATTGGCGATCGGTAACATCCATCTGTACGAAGTGCATATTTGGCAGATCGGAAGTCATAGCCTTGCGGCTTGTTCCGTATACTGTATGACCTTTCTGAACGAGGTATTCGCTGCAAGCTTTACCTATTCCCGACGATGCTCCTGTGATGAGAATTACTTTCGACATATTCTTGTTGTTGATTTTACATTGCAAAGGTACTAAAATCTGTTTTATCTGTTTTTTACTTTTTGAATACCAGATAAACGGCTATGATCAGCAGGATGAAGGCCAGTAGGTGATTCCAGCGGAACGATTCGGTTTTGAATGCCAAAGTGCTGAATACTACAAAGACCACCAGTGTGATAACTTCTTGAATAACCTTCAGCTGAATCAACGAAAACGGACCACCATTGCCGATAAATCCCATGCGATTGGCTGGAACCTGAAAGCAGTATTCGAAAAAAGCTACTGCCCAACTGATCATGATGACACCGAAGATGGACAAGCCCGCAAACCACGAGTATTCTTTCATCTTGAGATGACCATACCATGCAAATGTCATAAATACGTTGGATACTACCAACATAAGGATTGTAAGTAAACCTGTTAAATTCATTTCGAGTAGGTAATAAAAATCGCGCAAAGATATAATAAAAGTGCCGATTTCAGATTCGAAAACGGCACTTTTAAATTTATAGTTTTGTAAAGATTAATCCCATATATATTTGCGGCTCAGAGCATATTTTCCACCACCTGTAAATACAAGAGCCAATGCTCCGAAGAAGTATAAACCAAGTAGTTCAACTCCCCATCCGCCAGTAGTGTTGAGTGATATAATATCAGCGGCATGTGCTGTTAAAGCTGCAACAACGCAGTTGCCGGCAAGGACTAAAGCTGCTGCTCGTGTTCCGAATCCGAAGATGATGAACAATGGTGCAACTACTTCGCCCAGATATACTCCGTATGTAAGAAATGCTGGTAATCCGGCTGATGTAATAATACCTTCGATAGGGCCTACGCCATGCTGAAGTTTAGCAATACCGTGTAATAGCATTAGTACTCCGACTGAAAGTCTTAATATCAATAAACCGAGATCTTCTCTTTTTTTGAAAATGTCTAGCTCTAAAAATTTCATCATAATGTGTACTCCTTTGTTTTAGTTTGAATGCACAAATTTAATGAATAATGTAGATTATTATTATTTATAACGATTCTAATTTAATATAATTATTCTATCAGGATAAATGTATTGTCTATTAGACTTTCATAAGAGGCATATAATCAGATGTTAATAATGTGTTATTTAATCTTCTTTTATGCCTAGTCGTTTGAGCTTATCGGTAATATATTCTATCTGATCGAGCGATAATTGCTGTTTGTCGAGTATAAAGAATTGTGCTTTGCTAATGTATAACATCAAGAAACGGCCTTTATTGTAGAATGAATGCAGGTCGCTAAGATTAGTAGTGGATGTATTGTCACCTATAGTCCCTATTATTTTGTCATCATCAGTAATCTGATAATTGGTAGTTGCCGAAAATAGCTTCGATGATTTCATGTTCTTTGTCCAACTTCGAACTGTGAGATATGGGCTCAGTACAAAAAATAGCCCAATAACTATTGGTACTATTGCATTCAGGATAATATCTCCACCGATTGCTAATCCAACGATAATAGCAATAATGGCAAGTATTATGAAAAAGTATCCTAAAACAGGAGTCAAATATCTGTATTTAGCCTTGAAATAGTGCTTGAAGAATGCTTTGTTGTATTCTTTGTCGGTCAATGTCTGCTGAAATTGTATCATTGGTATTTATCTTATTTTGCGATGAAGTGTAAACTTAGTAAAATAAATGTGTCTGTAATATTTTTATCTATATGATAAAGATAATGAAATAGTAAACAAAAGGCTAAGTGAGCAAAAAATAAATAATGAAAATGTGTATACAAGTGTTACTTTTTAACATAATATAGATTGAGAATCAGAAGGATGTCAATTTTCGTGAAATGCTTGTCAAGTAACAAACTCTTTGCTATAAATTATTAACTTTGTACTGATAGCCCCAAAATGATAATTATGAGAAAGCTATTAACGATATCCGCATTTGTAATTATATCTGCATCAGTGTTTTCTCAGGTAGGAGAGACGCAAGATACGGTTCGTATTTCTACATCTGTATTGGACGATAACCCGAAAGTAGGCTTGCCTGATAATAAGATATTCGTTCCTCGAAGTATTCGTGATTTCAGATTATACAATTCGAATGGAACGAGGGCAGAAACTTCGCATAAAAAAACGGCTTTGCCGCGCAATATAAAGGATGTGGATGTATCGGTGTTTGATATTCAATTGCCGCACGATGTTTTCTATGATGGGCCACCTCTCGAATTGGAAAATACACGTTTTCCATTTGCCAATGACTATAATTATAGTGGAATTACACCTTTAGATAATAGATCGTGGGTTAGTGGAGGATCATACCATGCCACAATGCCTACCATTGGACATATTACTACGGCTACTGCCATGTACAACCGTATGTTGACTGATAAACTTCTTGTCTCAGGGGGAACGACTATCAGTAAATATAGACAGCACGGACGACAGCTAGGCGAAACGATTCTAAGTGCCAGAGCGGCATACCGTTTCAATGATCGGATGAATCTAAGCGTATTTGGAGATTACTCTGTTTATCGCAGAGATGCAGGATTGGGTAGTATGATTGATGCTTTGTATCCCGAAGTTCCGGGGCAGATAGGGTATGGATTCCGCCCGGTTGCTTCGGCCGGAATGCAGTTCGATTATCAGATAACAGATTGGCTAGAATTCAATCCGGGTTTATATACTGAGCGTTACGAGTTCTTTGGAAATCATTTTAACGATTATGGGCTGAATGGTCATATCGGTATACGCGCTCACGAACGTGTTAAGTTTCATATGCGCGGACGATACTCTTTACGTCATGGAAACGGAAGTAGTGTAGTTAACAGAAGTGTGATGATGAATCCGCAAAATATGTATGGCGGCGGTATCGAATTTAAGATTAATCAGACAATTAGTGTCGAAGCAGGTGTCAATCGAGAGCTGAACCCTTGGACGGGTAAGTGGGAAACCAAGCCTTATGTGATGCCAATATTTCATATAAAATAGTAAAAAACAAAAAGGTTGTCCATTTAGGACAACCTTTTTTATCTATAGTTTAAGAAGGATCTTATTGTTTAACCCAGTATGAAAATTGTCCTACAAGAATAATTTCAAGCTTAACATCTTCTGTAGTTGTTTCTGAAGGTGAAAAGGTTACCTTGCTTTCCATTTTTTTGCTTGACATTACTCTCTCAAATGCTTTATTTAGGAAGTCAGTGTTTTTACCAATATTTAGATCAGCATTACCAGCAGTAATATCACCGAATGAATGTTCAAGTCCATTAATATTAATCTTGAAGTTTTTTAGAGTAGTTGTTGTAGGTAAACCAACAATTTTTAATGTTGTTTTACTTAGTTGTATATCACCTTTACTAATAGTTGCCAATCCATCATAGATAGAACCATCAATAGCTTTAGCGCCCTTTAATAATTCATTTAATGTTGCTGATTTTAGCGGGGTTTCTACTGTATAGTCTTTATTGCCAACTAAGTCGATAATTTGTTCTACTGGAGCATCTGATAAGAGCTTTTCTACTTTTGGATCATCGTCGCTGCTACAAGCTGAAACAACGAATAAGATGCTTAATGTAAATAAAGAAAATAATAACTTTTTCATAAATGTTTAAAATGATTAGTTTGTATTATGTACTCAGGGTACTTGTGTGAAAATATTTTATTTGTCAATAATTCGATTATTCTTGCTTTGTGTTAAATAATCATTGCCTGCAAAAATAAGGTAATTTTTCATACAAATACACTTAATTATATAGAAATACATATGTGGTGTATGTAATTGGTTTATATACAGCTTGTTATTCTCGGGGCTGAGGCCGCTAGTAAAGTTTAATGAATACTCTGTTTTTTTAAGAATTCGGATAGTATATCTATTCTGTATTTTGTGTAACTTGTATAGAATAAAAAAAGACTCATTATGAATGAAATTTTGGAAGAGATAAGGAAAGATGTCAATCGCTTTATAGATATAAGACATCACTTACACGAAAATCCTGAGGTAGGATTCGAAGAGGTTAACACAAGTGATTTGGTGGCAAAACTTTTAACCGACTGGGGCTATGAGGTCAATCGGGGAATGGCAACTACGGGAATAGTAGCTACTCTGGAAGCCGGTAATGGCAAGAAAACTATTGGTCTGAGAGCTGATATGGATGCTTTGCCTATGACTGAGAATACGGGAAAGGCGTGGACAAGTAAAATAGCAAATCGTTTTCATGGTTGTGGGCACGATGGACATACTACAACATTGTTGTGTGCTGCTAAGTATCTGTCAGAACATAAAAATTTTAATGGGACAGTGCACCTTATATTCCAACCGGCTGAAGAGCTGTTGTATGGTGGTAGAGTTATGCTCGACGATGGGTTGTTTGACAAGTTTCCATGCGATGCAATTTTTGCTTATCACAATATGCCGGGATTCCCAATGGGGCATTTTGTATTTAAAGAAGGTCCGATGATGGCTTCATCAGATACGATACATATCGAAGTCAAAGGAAAGGGTGCGCATGGCGCTATGCCCGAAAATGGGATAGATGCTACGCTTGTTGCTTGTTATGTTGCCACAGCTTTGCAAACTATTGTGTCGAGAAATGTTTCTCCACTCAATCCGGCTGTGATTACTATTGGTTCCATACAAGCAGGCGATGCCCCTAATATAATAAATGAGAAAGCTTTGATGAAACTTACCGTTCGGTGCATGGATAATGCGACACGCGAATTGGTGTTGAGGAGAATAAATGAAATAGCCGACATGCAGGCAAAAAGTTTCGGAGCAAGTGTTACGATAGATCATGTGAATGCCAGTCCAGTACTTGTGAATGGCAAGGAAGCTACAGTTTATGCAAAGGATCTGGCGACAAAAATGTTTGGACAAGAAAAAGTCCATACTTTACAAAATGGAACAATGGGCAGCGAGGATTTTGCTTTTATGCTCGAAGCCAATCCTAATGGATGTTATTTTATGATTGGTGATGGCGATGAGCCGGATAGGACAGCACCGCACAATCCGGCATTCGATTTCAATGATGAAATTATTCCAATAGGAGCTACTTATTGGGTTACCTTGGTCGAATCTTATTTGAAAGAATAAGGAATGATATAGTCCTTTTAAGAGTAAAAGGAAGAGCGGTCAGGATTTTCCTGCCGCTCTTATTTAACTTTAAGTTGTTACTTTTAATTTGAAGATGGGATATGTTTTGCCGCTTCAGCAAATAGTTTTTCGGCTTCGGATCGCAATCCGCATTTATCCTTCTTGTCAAGGTTGAGGTATGTATCCAAATCGGTAGCCGCTTCGTTGTACTTTTGCATACGTAGATATGTATAACCTCTGTTGTAATAAGTCAGAGCATGTTTAGTGTTTAGTTCAATAATGCTGTCGCATGTTTTGATGATATTCTGGTGATCTTGCATCTTGTCGTACTCCATTACCATATATAGATATACTGTGATCAGCAGTCCACTTCTCCAAGCGAGATTCTTGCGATATTCATCGTTCGATTCTACGCGCTCCAGAGCGTAGTTCAAGGCATCAATCTTTTCTTGGGGAGTATCCAGTTTGTTTAGCGTGTTCTGTATTTTGCTGCTAAAAGTACGTATACTGGCATTTTCATTTGTTGCACGTTTTCTCCAATTATACAGAAACCATAGTACAGAGAGGAGTAAAATGATCAGAAAAACGAAAAGGATGGTAACCCAAACATTTGAAGTAATAAAGCAAAGGCTCGAACTATATATATTCATGATGCAATTTTTACACTTGTTATCAGTCGACAAATGTAATCATTATAACGGAAAAGCTGATAGTAATTATTGCAGTAGAACTTAAATTATAACGAAGCTTCTAATTTTTTAAGTCTTTCTTCGGCTATTGCTTTTACTCCGTATTTGTTATCATTGTCCAGCGAGATTGCTTTTTTATAGCCTTCGATAGCTTTTTTAAGCTCTTTGTTTTTTTCGTAAGCTAATGATAGGTTATAGTAAAGTTCGGGGTTCGATTTGTCTTGCTCCAAAGCTCTGTTGTATATGCTGATAGCATCTTTATACCGATCTAGCTCGATATAAATATTCCCTTTGTTAGAGTACGGTGCCAGATAAGTAGAGTCAATATCTATGGCTTGCGAATAGAAATCCAATGCTTTGGTGTATTTCTTCTGAGCCTGATAAATTAGCCCTTTGTTGAAATATGCTTCGGCATATGTTGAGTCAAGTCTGATGGCTTTGTCGAATAATTTAAGAGCACGATCGAAGTCCAGATTTTTTAGAAGTACAACGCCTTTGTTATTGTAAAGCATCGGAGATTCTGTATCGTATTGCAGTGCATAGTCAAAATCGGCAATCGCTTTGTTATAGTCGCCTATTTCGGTGTATATGATACCTCTGTTATTGTAAGTCCCTATCAGTAGTGAATCAAGACTGATTGCTTTATCAAAGTCTTTGAAAGCTTTCTTATAATCGCCTTCAATCTGAAAAACAAGACCTCTGTTGTAATAGATAATTGCATTCAGCGAGTCAATTCTAATTGCTTTATTGTATTGCTTTTTAGCTTCTTCAAGATTGTTGTTGTCTAAGTATAGCTCAGCCAGATTGATGTATACAGCTATGGTTTTCGAGCCAAGTCTGATCATCCTTTCATAGTCCGATATGGCTTTGGCCTTTTCTCCAGTCTGTGTGTATGCATAGGCTCTATTATTCAATACTTGCATAAGAGTACCATCTCTACCCAGTGCTTCGTCATACTGAGCTATCGCCTTCTTATAATCTCCATCTTTGTAATATACATTTCCTTTATTGAAATATGCTTGGACAATATTTGGGCTGATTTTTAGTATTTTATCGTTAAGTTCCAATACCTTATCTGTGCTATCTAGTACGAAGTAACATGAGCTAAGGTAAGTATAGCACATGACGAATGGACGATCTTTCAGTGTCACACTTTTGATAGTAGAATCTGTTTCTGCTAGAATGTTATTGAATAAGACGATCTTGTTTTCGGCAGAATCGTCTGAAGTGGCTATGTCTTGTATTCGTTTGTTGATAGCTTCCACTTTGTCTTCTTCTTTTTTTATCTCGTTGAATAGGTCACAAGATGAAAAAAAGAATAATGAAGTGAGTGAAAAAAAGAATAGTACTCT
Source organism: Dysgonomonas massiliensis (assembly GCF_900240225.1). Taxonomy (GTDB): domain Bacteria; phylum Bacteroidota; class Bacteroidia; order Bacteroidales; family Dysgonomonadaceae; genus Dysgonomonas; species Dysgonomonas massiliensis. Next base: position 311,555 of record NZ_OEPV01000001.1, read on the forward strand.
CAATGAATGCATCAGCAAAGTATCTTTAAATTAATATGTAAAATTTGTAAGGGCAAAGATATTGATAATTATTTAGATTGGTGTGAATTGAAAGAAAGAATACAAACTAATAAAAGTAATATTAAGTCTTGCGAATCAAGTAAAAACCGGTGCTTTTTCACAAAAGGACCGGTTCTCTAATGATAAGTTACTTTTTACTTTAAACTACTATTAGACTTCTATATTTAAATTGTTAATGATATCTGATTTTCTTCAGTCATGCGACGGATATTCAGAATGGCATATCGCATACGCCCCAAGGCTGTATTGATGCTGACACCTGTGATGTCGGAGATCTCTTTGAAGCTCATGTCTTTGTAATAACGCATCTCGAGTACCTCACGCTGATTGTCAGGCAGGAATGAAATGAGTTTCTGAATATCAGCTGTAATCTGACTTTGTATGATGTGGTCTTCGATCGTTGACTCACACAATGAAGGGTTGTTAAGCAGATCTACTGCCGACTCATCGTTTGATGTTGTATTTTCATTCTTGATTTGACGGAAGTGATCGATTATCAGATTGTGGGCTATACGCGTAATCCATGCCTTGAATTTGCCATTCTCGGTATAACGCCCTTGTTTGATATTGACAATAGCTTTAATAAAGGTATCTTGAAAGATATCTTCAGTCAGATCGCGATCACGAACAATAAAGTAAATGTAGTTATACAACGACTGTTTGTGACGTTCTAATAAAATATCAAACGATTTATTATTGCCATCAGAATATAGATGAACCAACATTTCGTCGGTCATTGATCTCAATGTTTCCATTATCTCTTATATGTTATTTTAGTCAAGAGTAATGTATATTCTATAGGCTATTGTTTTTTGAAGTTTTCGTTAGTGTTATTTCAGATAGCAAATAAGCAATGTTTTTCTGAGAAAAACAAATTAATCGATGCTTTTAACATCATTCGTATAAATATCGTATTTTGCTGTATCAAATGATTCAGATATTTATTATTTGCTACTATAAATTTACTATTTTTGAAGCGTAAATAATTAAACTTAGACAATAATGATATTTCGTTTCCTACTACTATCAGATGAAGTAGACGATTTCAGAAGAGAAATTCAAATTGATAGCGATGCCAGCTTCCTTGAACTGCATCATGCTATATCTGAGTCTGTTAATTATAAAGAAGATGATATGACATCATTCTTTATATGCAGCGATGATTGGGAAAAAGAACAGGAAATTACACTTGTAGAGATGGATACCAGCTCGGAAGAAGATTCGTATACAATGGAGGCTACTCGTTTGAGCGACTTGCTTGAGGATGAGCGTCAGAAATTGATGTATGTTTTCGATTATATGACCGAACGTGCTTTCTTTATGGAATTGCGTGAGATCATTACGGGTAAAACTCTTGACAAGGCTGTATGTACTAAATCGGTAGGTAATGCTCCGCAACAACATATCGAGTTCGACGAATTCGAGCCGTTAGTTGCAACATCTACTACTGTTATTGGTGAAGAATTCTACGGCGATGAAGGTTACGATCTTGACGAATTGGATGCTGACGGATTCGAAGGTCTTGACGAATTCGGCGAAGCCGGAGGTAAAGATTTGGAATGAAACAACTGATTGTTTTGCTGGGACCAACGGGCGTTGGCAAAACTGATATAAGCATCGATTTGGCAAAACATTTCGATGCTTCAATTATTTCGTCCGATTCGCGTCAGTTTTATCGTGGACTGGAGATCGGAACGGCGGCTCCTACAGCCGAGCAGATGAGTGTTGTGAAACACCATCTTGTAGGGATGCTGGATGTAGAAGATTACTACAATGCCAGCGAATTCGAACAAGAAGCCTTACGTATTATCGGCGAAGAGCATAAAGTCAAAGATAATGTTGTAGCTACGGGTGGATCGATGATGTACGTAGATGCATTATGCTATGGTATAGACGATGTTCCGACTATCGACGAAGAGTTGCGCAAGGAACTGTACGACCTATTCGAGAGAGAAGGACTCGATCCGATTCGTGAGCAGTTAAAAATGCTTGATCCTGAATTCTACGATCAGGTAGATCTAAAAAATCACAAACGAGTAATTCATGCTTTGGAAGTTTGTCTGATGACGGGCAAACCATACTCGAGTTTCCGTACACGTACGAAAAAAGAACGTCCTTTCGAAATAAAGCGTATTGGCTTGATGCGCAATCGTGAGGAATTGTACGATCGTATCAATCGCCGTGTCGATCAGATGATGGAAGATGGTCTACTGGACGAAGCGAAGCTTTTCTATCCGAAACGACAGCTAAACTCATTGAATACTGTTGGCTACAAAGAGATGTTCAAATACTTGGATGGCGAGTGGACTCTGGATTTTGCCATCGAAAAAATCAAACAAAATACACGTATCTATTCGCGCAAGCAGATGACTTGGTTCAAACGTGACCAAAATACGCTGTGGATAAATCTATCCGAAACTACAAATACCGAGGCACTCCAAACTATTATCGATTATTGTTCTAAAAAGTAACACTTGTGTACAGATTTATCGTTGTTCCTATCTATAAATAATTTACCTATAAAGATATCAAAGATCGCTTACTGTATAGATAAACATTCCGATTAAAAGTAAATAATTATCTTTGAAGTATAAAATTATCTCTATGATGAATTGGGAAAGACTTTTAACTTCGAAGCGCTTCGGTATGGAGCAATTTCACGATGATACACAAGAACGTAGCGACTTTCAGCGCGATTATGATCGCATGATTTTCTCGTCGCCGTTTCGCCGACTACAAAATAAAACACAGGTTTTCCCTTTGCCGGGAAGCATTTTCGTACACAATCGCTTGACACATAGTATCGAGGTGTCGAGTGTTGGTAGATCGTTGGGCGATATTGTCGGTAACGAACTTCGAGCAAGATACCCAGAGTCGAAAGCGCCCTTTGCGCATATTGGTTCAATCGTATCGGCAGGCTGTTTGGCACACGATTTGGGAAATCCTCCGTTCGGGCATTCGGGCGAAACAGCTATTTCGAGCTATTTCTCGGAAGGTAACGGAGCATATCTGAAAGAAAAAGTTGTGGACGAAGGAGGTCGCTGGGAAGATTTTATCAATTTCGAAGGAAATGCAAACTCAATCCGTTTGCTGATACATCAGTTCAAAGGACGTCGTCGAGGTGGCTTCGTATTGACATATTCTACATTGGCTTCTATTGCCAAATACCCATATTCAGCAGTCGGAGCAAAAGGTAAATTCGGATTTTTCCAAGCCGAAGAAGAAGACTTTAAAACCATTGCCGACGATTTGGGTATGATACGACTATGTGACGATCCTTTGCGCTATTGTCGTCATCCATTAGTTTATCTGGTTGAGGCAGCAGACGATATATGTTACAAAATAATGGATATAGAAGATGCTCACAAACTGGGTATTCTGTCGAAAGACGAGGTCTTTGATCTTTTCTTGAATTTTTTTACTGAAGAGAAACAGCAGAAAAAGCTATACTATATCGACAATTTCGTAAGCGACACAAATGAACAGATCGCTTATTTGCGTTCAAGTGTCATTGGAGTGCTGATCAATCAGTGTGTCAGAACTTTTATGGAGAATGAGCAAAAGATTCTAGCCGGAGAATTTGACGGAGCTTTGGTGAAGCATATTGCGCCGATGCAGAATGCAGCATACAAACGCTGTACCGAAGTTAGCGTGAAGCGTATCTACAAAGCGAAAGATGTAGTAGATATCGAATTGGCCGGACATCGCATTATCGGCTTTTTGCTTGATACACTCATCAAAGCTATCGAAACACCCAATGCACAATATTCTAAGCTCATTCTGAGTCGTATTCCTGAGCAATACGAATTTGATTCGCCATTGCTTTACGAACGAATTTTGGCTGTATTAGACTTTGTATCGGGTATGACCGATGTTTATGCGCTCGATCTCTATCGCAAAATTACGGGTATGAGCCTACCTACAGTTTGATAATCGTATGAATATAAAAAAGCGTAAATCATTAATGGTTTACGCTTTTCTCTTTTATACTTATTCTGTTTTCAGTTCTTTACATCATCGATCCGAATATTATACTAGCAATGCCTAGATAGATGATCAGCCCCGTAACATCGACTATCGTTGCAACGAAAGGCGCAGACGAAGTAGCCGGATCGGCTCCCAAGCGACGTAATATAAATGGCAACATCGATCCGATGAGCGATCCCCATAAGACGATTCCTACAAGCGACAACGATACAGTTGTAGCAACCATGATCCAATGCTCGCCATACAGATCGGGAAAAATCATATGCCAGATATAGATTCGTATCATACCTATAATTCCCAGAATAATCCCAAGACTGAGACCTGAAACAATTTCACGTTTGAATACGCGCCACCAATCTTTCAGTTTTACCTCACCGATTGCCATCGCCTGAATAATCAGAGTTGAAGCCTGCGAACCGCTGTTACCGCCGCTCGAAATCATCAGAGGTAGAAATAAGGCCAGTACAATGACTTGCGCCAGCTGTTCTTCGTAGTGTTGCATGACCGAAGCTGTCAGCAACTCGCCTAAAAATAGAACGATAAGCCATCCGGCACGTTTCTTTATTAGCTGATGAATAGGCATATCCAAATAAGGTTCTTCCAAAGCGGCAGTACCCCCGATACGTTGCATATCTTCCGAGAACTCTTCGTCAGCAACCCATAGTATATCGTCAATTGTAACAATGCCAAGTAGCACGCCACTCGAATCGATAACGGGTAGAGCTACACGATTATTCATTTTAAAGACCTGAATAGCCTCTTCGGCAGGCATCATTACATCCAACGAAATTAGATGCTTGTCCCGCAGGCTTGATATAACGGTGCTGGGTTCGTTGATCAGTAATTCTTTGATACGTAAGTCATCCAACAAAACACCATTTTCGTCCAGTGTATAAATCACATCTATCGTTTCCGATTCCTTTCCGTTTTTTCGGATATATTTCAGAGCCTGTTCTATCGTGAAATGTTCGGGAATTGCCAGAAAATCGGGAGTCATCAATCGTCCTACGCTGTCCTCGGGATAGGATAGGAGAGTGTATACTTCTTTTCGATCTTCGGGCGATAAAAGAGAAATCAAACGATGCTGCAATTCCGAATCTTTCAGTTCACCGAAAAATGACGTTCGGTCATCCGGAGGCAATTCGTTGATGATGTCGTAAATCTTGTGATTTGGTAGTTTCTTGATCACACGCTCTTGCGTTGGATTGTCAAGAATACGGAAAGCGTTGACTGCTCGGTGAATACTTAGCGAATCGATAATCAGCGGAGCATATTCGGGGATGCCATCGACCAAAAGTTCGATGTCCGAAATGTTCAACTCATCAAGATAAGATTTTAGCTGAAGTCTGTCGCCAGATTCGATGAGAGCCAGTACTTGCTCTTTCATAAGTTCTATGTCCATTGTCATCCATAAAAATATTTTTAGGTTAGTACTGCAAAACCATTTTTGTGTGGTTTCAGGGATGAGCGTTCCGATTGATTTGTCTTGTCTAAAGCCTGTGTTTCAGCAACTCAGGCATTATACAGCCCGTCAGACGCGGTGCAAAGATACACCAATCTTTTAAAAGTTGAATCATTTAACATAAAATGTGACCAAACTTCTCCGAAAAGTATTACTTTTGTCATACAAGTTTGGTGTCACAAATTTCCGTTTGCGAAGTGCGTGATGAAAAGGGAATCAGGTGCAAATCCTGGACAGACCCGCTGCTGTAAGCTCCAAATGAAGGTTTACATAAAACCCCGCCACTGAGATTAGCTCTTGGGAAGGCAATGTAAATCGGAGTAAGTCAGAATACCTGCCAGACGTTTGATTGGTTTGAAGCTTTCGTGGTAAGAAGCTGAAGGACATTGATTGGAAGAGTTCTCTTCAATGTAATTCAATTTTGTGGTATTAAATAAACTGTGTGCTGATTGAAGAGTCATTGTGTTCCCCCTCGACTCCGAAACAGCCGTATTCTGAATCTGTTAATAGGTTGATCTCTATTAATCTAAGCAAGGCTGTCCGTGAGGATAGCCTTGCTTCTGTTTTTAGATTAAATAACTTGGTTAAAGGAATTGTTCTGCTGTTTTTATTATCTTTGCAGATAATTATCCGATTTTCGAACTGATTGTACGATATAATGAAGAAGTGCATATTATCTTTTATTTCACTATTGATTCTGACTACGCTGTTTTTCTCTTGCAAAGACAATATAACAGGGAAGGATACTTTGCAACCTACTGTTGAGGCAATTAAGTTGAATTGGAATCGTCCTATCAGAATCAATTTTGATTCGGTACAAGTTGATACTATTTTCGATAAAGATGATCCTACTAAATATACTCTAGACACTATTGCCGAATTTGAAATAGATACAATTGTTTATACAAATATTGATATTGCAGACTTCGAATCGCAAGGGGGACACAAAGATACCTTGATTACTGGCGATACGGTTTTTTTCTCGGCATACATGGAAGATGATCATCAACTGTCGAGCTTTATACTCAGACTGTTTAAGAGCGGTTTTCCTACTGTAGCAGAAACGCAGACCGATACAGCTATCGTAATGCGAAAGGTTTGGCAAGAAGTATACGGATTGAAAGATACTCTTATCGAAAATATGCGTGCTTACCCTATAAAAGATTCTATTCCTAAGATAATTGATGGTAAGCAGGTGACTTTACCCGTTGCTTCGGGAGATTATATTTTCAGAGTAGTTCTTATTGATACATACGGTAAAGCGGACTCGGTAGATCATAATGTTTGGATGATGCATCGTAAATCTTTATTGAAATAAGTCGTCATTCTATTCTACTTTTTATACTTTCGTCTTGTTAAACTTTAATTTTAATTAAAAACAGATGAAAGAAAATCGAAAATTTAATGAGAAAAAGGCCTTCCGATTCAAACGATTCGTGAAGCGGTCTTACAGTGTGTTCAATAGTCTGAACAAGACAGTGAGCATAGGAGTTGTTGCAGCTACAGTACTGACATTTGCACATGCTACACCAACAGCAGCACAAACTCAGGCATCTGATCATCAGACGGCATTGATGGAAAAAGAACTGGACGAAGTGATGGTTACGGCCTCCCTTTCAGAGCTGCCATTGGAGCAAACAGCGAAGCCGGTTGCTATCATTACAAAGCAACAGATAGAGCAAGCTCCCGTCCGAAGTATCGAAGATCTGCTGATCTATGTAGCAGGAGTAAATGTTGCCCAGCGCGGAGGGCATGGCGTACAAGCCGATATTTCATTACGCGGAGGGTCGTCAGACCAAACAGCCATTTTGTTGAATGGCATCAATCTTACCAACGCACAAACAGGACACTACAGTTTCGATATACCTATCAACCTTTCGGATATCGAACGAATTGAAATCATCAAAGGATCATCATCACTAATTTACGGAGCAAGTGCTTTCTCGGGTGGTATAAATATCATCACAAAGAAAGATGCGAAATCGAATGCTTATCTTTCTCTCGGAGCAGGTATGCACGATTTATATAATGCCCAAGGGCGCGCAGCTTTAAAGAAAGGAATTGTATCATCAAGTCTTTCGATGAGCTATAAAACATCGGGAGGGTATATCGCAAATAGTGATTACGATATGTACAACGCGTTATGGCAAACTAACTTGCTGCTGAATGATGCTAATCAGATCAATCTGCAATTAGGTTACAACGACAAGCATTACGGAGCAAATACGTTTTATTCGGCAGCTTATCCCAATCAGTACGAGCGAACAGATACTTATCTGGGAACATTGAAAGGAGATTTTGCTTTGGGCGAAAAGAAGGCTTTCAAGATAGTACCTTCTTTGTATTGGACACGACATCACGACCAATTCGATTTGGTGAAAAATACAACGACCGGACGCAATTACCACAGAAGTGATACTTATGGTGGAGGCTTGAATCTGCGATACTCTTCAAAGTTGGGGATTACCACTTTGGGTAGTGAATTGCGTCGAGACGAAATTCTGAGTACAAATCTAGGAAAAGACAGCCGTCCGCACGGTGCTTATTATAAAAAATACGATAGTCGTACAAATACAAGTCTGGCAGCAGATCATTCGTTGACTATTGCTAAAGTAAACCTTTCTGCAGGGATCATGCTGAATCATAGTTCACACGAATCAGATTGGTATTATTTACCAACGTTTAGCGTTAGCTATAAGCCTCAAGAGAATTATAAAATATATGCATCGTGGAGTAAGGCTATGCGCGAGCCTACTTTTACCGATCTGTATTACAGTACGGTTACGCATTCGGGAAATGATATGTTAAAGACAGAACGCTCAGAAAATGTAGAGTTGGGATTCAACTTCCGTAATCGTTTTATGTCGGCATATGCAACTGCTTATATGGCTTGGGGCAAGAATATGATAGACTGGCTACGTCCTATGGGCGAAAAAGTCTGGGAATCAAATAATCTGACAAAAGTAGACAATATGGGTGTTGAATTGGGTGTTAAATTTCAGCTCTATGGATTATGGAATGCCCTTGGAAAACAATCAACTCTAGCTGTCGATTATGTGCGTATGCACCAACGACGAAACTCGGTAAAAGAAAACTTCGAATCGAAATATGCACTGAATTATCTGCGCGATAAAGTTAGCATCAATCTCAATCATCAGATTATTGATAATCTAACGATGAGTTGGTATTGGCGGTTTCAGACAAAAGAAGGGTCTTTCAAATACAAAATAGGGGATGAGGAGCGCATGCGTAATTATCCTTCGTATGGCGTACTTGATCTGAAGGTAAATTACAGAATAAAAAAACTTGACTTGAATCTGTCGATGAACAATCTCTTAGACCGCGATTATTTCGATATCGAGTTTGTTCCGCAGTCGGGCTTCTGGTTGATGGGAGGTATTTCGTATACCTTTGATTAGAATTTGAAAAAATACATACAAAAGTCGGGTAATTCTATATTGGAAAAGCCCGACTTTCTTCGATTAATAGAATGTACGTTTTATGTGATTTTATCTGGAAAAATGATGTATTAAAATTCTATAAAAAACGAATTATTATTATCTTTGAGACCCGAATAACCAAATTGCCGAATCGTGAGGTTACGGCTTTTTTTATGCTCAATTTTAAAATATGAATAGAAATCCTGAAGAAGAGAAAAAAGTAGTACTTGGTATCGATGAAAAACCCAAGTTTGCGCAATGGATGCTGTTGAGTATTCAGCACCTTTTTGCAATGTTTGGTGCCACAGTTTTAGTTCCTGCACTGACAGGAATGAGTCCTGCCGTAGCCTTGGTGTCGAGCGGAATTGGAACATTAGTTTTCATCCTGATTACACGCGGAAAAGTTCCATCTTATTTGGGATCGTCATTCGCATTCATCAACCCTATTATTGCTGTCAAAGCCTTGGAACTCGACCCTACATCGGGAGTAAGTACCGGTAGTTTTCTGGTTGGTAGTTTTCTGGTCGGAGTCACTTATGCAATCGTAGCGCTGATAATAGCAAAAGCAGGAACTAAATGGCTGATGAAGCTTCTACCTCCGGTAGTTGTTGGACCTGTTATTATGGTTATTGGTTTAGGTTTATCTGCCACCGCGGTAAATATGTCGACAAACAATCCCGCAGGAGATTATGATTTAACGTATGTATTGATCGGTCTTGTAACGCTGACAATAACAATTATGACAGCTATCTTCACCCGAGGATTCCTGAGTGTGATACCCGTTCTGGTAGGCATTGTAGGTGGATATGTCTTTTCAATCATAATGGGAGTCGTAGATCTTGGACCTGTAATTGCAGCCAATTGGGTTGAGTTGCCTCCATTTCAAGTACCTTTTGTACACTATACACCATCATTTACTTGGCGTGTATTGCTGATGATGGTTCCGGTAGCAATCGTTCCGATTGCCGAACACATTGGTCATCAGCTGGTACTAAGTAAAGTTGTAGGTAAGGACCTGATTGAAGATCCGGGATTAGACCGTTCGATGTTGGGAGATGGTGTTGCGACAATGATTGCTTCAGTGATCGGAGGACCGCCAAATACAACTTATGGCGAAAATATCGGAGTGTTGGCTATTACTCGTGCATTCAGTATTTATCTGTTTGTCGGTGCAGCTATATTTGCAATCATGTTCGGGTTCTGTGGTAAAATTGCAGCCTTGTTGGCAACTATACCAACTCCGGTAATGGGTGGTGTATCAATCCTTCTTTTTGGTATTATCGCTTCGAGTGGATTGAGAATGTTGGTCGAAAATAAAGTCGATTTCAGTCGTAAGCGTAATCTTATCATAGCATCGGTTATTCTTGTAATTGGTATCGGTGGAGCAGCAATACATATCGGAAAAGTATTTTCGTTAGAAGGTATGGCCTTGGCTTCTATCATCGGCGTTGTACTTAATCAGGTATTACCGGGTAAGCAAGTTGTAGATTTCAATGAAATGTTCAAAGACTAAGAGATATTAGTCAAAATATACTGAAAAGTCCTGCAATGTTATAATTTACATTGTAGGACTTCTTTTTGAGATCAATATAAAGTTTTTTGATACAGAGTATTAACCTTAACGCGAAATATTTGTATGAATCTCAAAAATTAGTTTACTTTGAAACCAATAAAAGCACATTCACAAATTTTCAAAGAAATTAGCAATATTCAGACTGAGATGAGATATAGTACTCTCAACAAAATTACACATACATTTAATAGGACCTAATTATGATATTAAAAGCTTTACAAAGAACAGCATTATTATTTTCATTATTTCTATCATATGCTTCATCGCAGGCACAAGTAACTATTGGAAGTGCTGAAGAAGCAAATAAAGGTAGTTTACTTGATCTAAAAGAGAAGAATACCCAGGGAGCAAATTCATCGAAAGGTTTACTGCTGCCACGAGTTAAACTTTTAGATCATGAAAAGTTGCAACCAATGTATTCTTATACCGAGGGTAATACACCTACGGAAGCCGAACTATCAGCGCACGAAGGACTTGTTGTTTATAATACGAATGGATGTGCTCCTTTCGGATTTGGTTCTTATGTATGGATTGGTAATAAATGGGTTAACATATCCGAAATAAATTCGATACCTCTTCCTTCAGAAACTATAAATATCGATACGTTGCATATTCTTAGTGGAATGGATGCAAGAGGATCATCACCTGCAGCATTAACATTTCAGTGGATAGGAGAATCTCCAATGTTTGGGATGCCTACTTCGGCTGCAACAGGAAGTATATCGGGACCAATTGAGTTTACATCACCTCGCGGTTTAACTCCGAGTTCGGGTAGTTGGGAATCATCTCCGGCTACATTATCAGTCTGGGCTAATGATATGACTACTTCGTTAGTTACGCCTTCGTCTCCATGGAAAACACGTCAATCCCTATTGAATTTAATTATCAAAGGAAATGATTGTGGCCCTACTTATTCGAAACAATTGTATCTGAATCAGACTAATTATGCGATGATAGCAGGTAGCGCAGCATCTCCGGTTACGGATGTGAAACTGAAGAATACGGATGGAGGGCAGATAAAGATATTATCGAATGTACCATGGATCGCATATACTGTAGCTAATAGTTCAGATTGGTCGGTAACAAAAGTATTGAGTAGTTACACAACAGAATTGAAAGACAAAACAAATAGTGACGGAACTACGGGTAGTGACGATGATTTTGTTTATAAAGCAGCCGCAGCCGGTATTGGGACAAGATTTACATCAGTAACTGTAACGTTTAAAGATCCGGAACAAAGAGCAAAGGATATAAAGATAAATATTGAGCAGTGTGATGGAACCCCTTTGATGAAAGATGTACTCACAGCTACTCCTACAGAAACGAGTTCGGGCAGCACATCTTGGGCGGGTAAGGTTGTTCGCCATGAGGCAAAGGCGAATGTATATGAAGAATTTTATTCAGCAGATTTCGGTACGGCAGGCAGATGGATGATCACAAATTTAGCAGCTAAAGCTTATGATGGAGTAAGTCACAGTGCTAGTCGTACATTATCAGGTCCTCAAGCCAATAGTAACTCGGCATACAATGCTGCATATTGGGCATATCCGAGTAAAACAAGCTTAATTGATGCAACGGAATTCAATAAAAATCCGCATTTAGGCTATTTGTATACATGGGATGCAGCTTCGGGAGGAAAAGGTGGTACTGATGGTAAACAAAATCAGGACAGAATATCATCTGGAACTAATAGCTGGGTAGGTGACCGAAGCGAGTCGGCTTTATCTGAATGGCTAGGAGAAGTGAATGCTTCTAATCGTCCTAAAGATTCTCAAAAACGTCGCCAAGGAATTTGTCCTAAAGGATGGCATTTACCGAGCGATTATGAATGGACTCTATTGGAACAAGAAATCGTAAGGAATACAAAAAAATATTCTAACGTATCAAATAATATCGATAGTGGTGATGGAGTCCAGTTGGCCGCCGTTCCTCAAGCTGCAATATTAAATGAAAAAGACACAAGTGGAAGTAGCGACAAATGGCGAGGTTCTACACATGGACAAGCTATGAAAGATGCTTGTGAGTTGGATTTCAAAGGAACAAGTAATCATGCAGCATCAAATGGATTTAGTTTACAACTACCGGGCTTTGGCGATAAATCAACAGCATACGGTTTCGGTCAGGAAGGCATGTATTGGACTAGTAGCATTGCTCATGGAGAAGCGGCTTATGGGCGAAAATTTGGTACTGATGGAGGTGTCTATCGCAATGATGTCTATCGTTATAGACCTTATCGCTATTATCAGTTTTCGGTAAGATGTAAAAAGGATTAATCTTGAAATATATATGAATCAAATAGCCAGGCCTTCATAACCTGGCTATTTTTGCTTATAAGAAAATCAAGGTTATAAGCTTAGAATTTGTAATATAGCTATATTGTTAACGAAGTTTTTTATCTTTGCGCCTATTTATTTTTAATAATTGGATTGAATTAACAAATTATGATAAAACGAATTCTGAGAATTCTTAAACGAATATTAATAGGTATTGGCATTTTCACAATTCTATATTTTGCAATTGGCCATATCTGTTCTCAGATAATTATGCCTGCCGAAGAGAATGTAGTAGGAGATATCTGCGTTTATATCAAAACAAATGGCAAGCATACCGATATCGTTGTTCCCGTATGCAATGCTGTGAAAGATTGGAGACAAGATATTCCATTCGCTAACAATATTACGCAAGATACAACTTATAATTATCTGGCTTTTGGATGGGGAGATAAGGGCTTTTTTCTAGATATGCCTACTTGGGACGATCTGACCTTTAGCCTGGCTTTTAAAGCAGCTTTTTGGCTTGGATCAACAGCTATGCACACAACTCATTACTACGATCTGGAAGAAGATAAGGATTGCCGTAAGATAATGGTCAGTCAGGATCAGTATAAGCGTTTAGTAGCATTTATCACACAGAAGTTTAAGACTGATGAGGAAGGTCGGTTTATAAATATAAAGACAGATGCAACTTACGGGACCGATGATGCTTTTTACGAAGCTCATGGGCGTTACAATCTCTTCTATTCTTGCAATACATGGGCAAACAATGCGCTTGCAGCTTGTGGACAAAAACATTGCTTATGGACTTTCTTTGATGATCCTATTTTCGATATTTATCAATAAGAGAGTTGCAAATAGAAAGACTCAACGTAGGTTGTGGTTATAATAATGAGTATTTTATGAAATGTAGTCTTTCAGCCTTTTGCGTAACAGTGTGAGAGCTTTCGTTATGTGAAACTCTACACCTTTAGTTGAAATCTCCAGTTTATCGGCTATCTCTTTATAAGTTTTATTTTGCATCCTGCTGAGAGTAAAAACTTCACTCGTTCGTGGGCCTAATTCTTCCAGAGTTTCATTAACAATCTTCTCAATTTCTTTCGAGAAGATTTCTGATGGATCGCAGGCTTCCAACGAAGAAATATTTGTCTGTATCTCCCAAAGAGCAATATCTTGAAGATTGCTGATCGTTTTTAGACGAGTCTCTTGTTGTCGAAGAAAGTCGAGACATTTATTTCTGACAATTGTTAAACAATAAGCTTCGATATTCGAATCTTCATTTAGCTCTGGTAGTTGATTTAATAGTATTATAAATGAATCACTTACTATGTCTTTAGCAACATCTTCATCTTTCACATAACTATATGCAAAATTAAAGAAGCGATGATTATTTTTTTTATAAAAAAAATCGAAAGAAATGTGTTTTGATTCAGAGATGTCCAACTATATATCTTTTTACTATTGCGAGCCGTAAGTTCTTTGTTTATTGAGCAAACAAAACTACTATAATTAATTTAGATAGCAAAAATATAGATTTTTAATGTTTTTTGATTTTCATATAATTTTCTACTTATTGTATTTCTAGTAGATATTTGTTTATGTGAAATGTAAATGGCTATTTTCGGTTATTTATGATTTTAAATACGCTATATTGTAGTGTTAATTATCTAATATGCTTCCTATTTATTTCTTTTTGTAAAATGATTGTTGTTTTTTTATCTTATATTTGTTATCTGTAAGTGAAAGCTTCGACCCATTGTAATGAATATTTATTTAATGACTTTAATTGCCTGATTTATCGACTGAATTAGGTGGAAATTTATTATTTTTATGAATATCGTATTTTTCTCTCAGATAACCTTAAATATAAAAACATGATAAAACACACATTCATAAGAAGCTGTACGATTCTTCTGTTATTACCTATTATTATTCTTGGAGCTAATGACGCTGCAGCGCAGGTTCAGACAAGTCCAAAAGATTCAATTGTTGATCTGGAAGAGGTCATGGTTATCGGCTATGCCACAGGTAGTCTGTCAAAAGTATCCGGAGCAATTGATCGTATAAGTGAAGTTGATATGAATAAAGGCTTGACTGTTTCTCCATTGGATGCTATCAGAGGTAGGATAGCAGGGGTAAACATTTCACCCGCCAATAACGGACCTGCAGTTATGTCATCAGTGAGAGTACGGGGTACTACTTCATTGACAGGAGGAAACGATCCGCTGATTATAGTGGATGGTATATTTGGTAATATGAATACATTGAGTAGTATATATCCGGCAGATATCGAGAGTTTTACAGTCCTTAAAGATGCATCCGAAACGGCACAGTATGGTTCGAGAGGAGCTTCGGGAGTAATCGAGATTATAACAAAGAAAGGAAGCGATAAACCGTTTAATATAAGTTATATGGGCAACATTAGTGTCGATGATGTTGCTAAAAATCTGAAGATGCTTTCAGGTAATGAATACAGACAAGTTGCTAAGAGTAATAATTTTGAAATTGCAGATCTTGGAGCTAATACTAATTTTTTGAAAGAAATGACTCGTCTTGGAATTATTCACAATCATCATTTGGCGCTGAGCAGTGGTACTCCAACATTTAATTACCGAATGTCGGCAGGATTTATAAATAGCGAAGGAGTCGTGAAAAATAATAATTCTAAAAATTATACAGCTAAACTCGATATCCATCAAAAGGCATTTAATAATAGATTGACTATCGATGCCGGAATGTTTGGTTCT
The DNA here is from genome assembly GCF_900240225.1 of Dysgonomonas massiliensis. Taxonomy (GTDB): domain Bacteria; phylum Bacteroidota; class Bacteroidia; order Bacteroidales; family Dysgonomonadaceae; genus Dysgonomonas; species Dysgonomonas massiliensis. The sequence continues at coordinate 327,097 of NZ_OEPV01000001.1, forward strand.
GTTCTGAAACAGAATTATCTGTTCGATTTTCAAAAGACTTTCTATTCGGCAGCTGCATTCAATCCTACATATCCGAATCATAGAAATAAAACGACCGGAAAATGGGATCAAATCTCTTACGCCAGCCAAATTACAAATCCACTAGCATGGCTCGAGGTTGATGATGATGAAGAAAATTCGCTCATAAATGCACATGCTAATGTCAAATTTTTTATTACTGATGATCTGAAAGTAACAGCATTCGGATCATATACATATAATTCGATAGAAAATTCGCAATACCTACCTACCACAGTGTGGGGGCATGGGCAGGCATATAAAGGGCTTAAAAAGACAGAGCACTTGATGGGAAATATTGTTCTGAATTATAAAAAATACTTTGGTGATCATTATATTGATTTAGTGGGTATGACAGAGTATCAGCGAGAAAAACTCACGGGATTTTATACGACGGCAACAAACTTTTCGACCGACGAATTTGGTTATAATAATCTGCAGGCAGGAGCATTGAGGCTTTGGGAGGGAACAAATTCTTATTTCGAAGATCCACGACTTCTTTCTTTTATGGGACGTGTCAATTATGTTTATGACAATCGTTATATACTGACATTAAATGCGCGTGGTGATGGATCGTCAAAAGTAGGAAAAAACAATCGCTGGGGATTTTTCCCTTCTGGATCAGTAGCATGGGCCATTCATAAAGAAGAATTCATGAAAGCATATCCTATCTTCAATGAACTGAAGTTCAGAATGGGATATGGTTTGGCTGGTAATCAGAATGCAATAGACTCTTATGTTTCTCAGCAATTGATGAAACCTAACGGAGTAACGCCAGTTGGAGGATCTCCGACTGTAACATTGAGTACAATTCGAAATGCAAACCCAGACTTGAAATGGGAAGTAAAGAAAACTTTCGATGTAGGGATAGATCTTGCTTTGTTAGATAATCGAGTCTTTTTCAAAGCTGATTATTATAATTCTAAAACAACCGATATGTTGTATACCTATGCAGTCAGTGTACCGCCATTTGCCTATAATAGTTTGCTGGCAAACCTTGGTTCGATGCGCAATAGTGGATTAGAATTATCGTTAGGTATAGCCCCGATCAAACAGAAAGATATTGAGTTGAATATCAATGCAAATGTTACTTTTCAAAGCAATAAATTATTGTCATTAGATGGTGAGTATAATGGCGAACAAATGAATACTCCCAAGTATATCAACGTAGCAGAGTTGAATGGAGCTGGAATGCATGGAGGATATAATCAGATTGTTTATCATATAGTTGGGCAACCTTTAGGTGTATTTTATTTACCCAAAAGCACTGGACTGGTAGAAGGTACCGACGGAAAGAATAGATATGGAATAGAAGATCTTAATGGAGGAGGAGTGAGCCTGGATGATGGCGAGGACAGATATATCGCAGGACAAGTGACTCCAAAAGTATTAATGGGAACCAACATTGGATTCCGTTACAAAGATTTTGATATTACCATGCAAATCAATGGAGCATTTGGCCATAAAATATATAACGGAACGTCATTGACTTATATGAATATGAATGCTCTGCCCGATTATAATGTAATGAAGAAGGCTCCGAAAGCCAATATTCACGATCTGACGGCTACCGACTATTGGCTCGAAAAAGGTGATTATGTTAATATTGATTATCTGACATTGGGTTGGAATGTACCTCTAAAGAATCTTAATACAGATGGTAAAGCATTACGCTTGACTTTCTCGGTGCAAAATCTGGCAACTATAACCAGTTATTCGGGGTTAAGTCCGATGATTAATAATCAGGTTTTGGATCAGACTCTTGGTATTGATGACAAAAGAACTTATCCTGTATCAAGAACATTCTCTTTTGGGTTGAGCTTTAAATTTTAAATCGAACGACTATGAGAACACATAAATTATATTTTGCGATATTATCACTATTAATTTCAGTAGGTATTTTATTTTCGAGTTGCTTAGACGAAAATGCAAGAGATCAAATTCCAGAAGAAAAAACGCAGGAAAGCTTACAAAGTTTGTATCTCAATTATGTAGCTTCGCTTTATACTTATATCGGCGGCTACGAAAAAAGTCAGGGATTGCAGGGAACCGACCGTGGTGTTTATGACTTTAATACATTGACTAGTGATGAGGCGATAATGCCGGTGCGGGGCGGTGACTGGTATGATGGCGGTTTCTGGAAAAATCTTTACTTACATACATGGGGTGTGAATGATCGGTCGATAAAAGCAATGTGGGAATATCTTTACAAAGTTGTTATTCTGAGTAACAAGTCGATAGAAGTATTAGAGAAAAACAAAGCTAAATTTGATGAGCAGAAGCTTGATCAGTACATTGCCGAAGTCAGGGCATTTCGTGGAATCTACTACTATTATCTGCTCGACCTGTATGCTCGTATACCAATTACAACAAGTTCTACTATGCCTATCAAAGATCTGAAGCAGGCAGAACGTAGTGAAGTGTTCAATTTTATTATTAATGAACTCGGCGAAGCTCTTCCTCTCCTTAGCGAATCGCACAGCAATAAATTTGGAGATTATTATGGAAGAGTAACAAAGCCAGTAGTTTATTTTGTCTTGGCCAAGATGTATTTGAATGCTGAGGTTTATATGGATGATGATTGGACCGACTCGAATCGGCCGGAAGGCACTTCAATGAACTTTGAGATCGGTGATAAGACGTATAATGCATGGGAAGCTACAATTTACTATTGTGATCTGATAAGCCAATTGGGATACCGCTTGTCAGACAAATATGAAGATAATTTCGAAGTGTTTAATGAATCTTCTGTCGAAAATATTTTTATAATTCCGATGGACAAACGTAGCTATACCAATCAAATGATTTATTTGTTTCGCTCACTTCACTATAACCATGCCCAAGCTTATGGAATGTCGGGAGAGAATGGTACTTCAGCGACTATAGATGCTCTGAAAATATTCGGTTACGATACTGATATGGTAGATCCACGTTTTGATAAAAATTATTATTCAGGGATTGTCTATAATCTTGAAGGCGAAGTTGTCAAAACTGATTTAGGTAAAACTCTAGAGTATCTGCCATGGAAAGTTCAGCTAGATTTGTCCGATTTGGCACCATTGTATCAGAAAATGGCTGGTGCTCGTATGAAAAAATATGCGATTGATAAGACAAATATAAAAGATGGTAAGTTGATAGATAACGATATAGTCCTTTTCAGATATGCTGATGTATTGTTGATGAAGTCGGAAGCGAAAGTACGTAATGGTCAAGATGGCAGTAGCGAACTGAACCAAGTGAGGAGTCGTGTAGGTGCTCCAGAAAGAGTTGCTACACTAGAGACAATTTTGGATGAACGTTTGCTCGAACTTGCATGGGAAGCTTGGAGAAGGCAAGACTTAATTCGCTTCGATAAGTTTCATAAAGCTTACGATCAAAGACCTCAATTGATAGGTGAGGAGAGTAGATATACGATTGTATTTCCAATTCCAAAAAGTATTATTGAACTAAATTTGAATTTGACTCAGAATAATGGTTATGGTAAATAAAATTTATTATTTGCTATTTTAGAAATATGTTGTTATATAGGTCTATTAGAATGATACTATTTATAGAGATTTTTCGAATCTCATTTTTGGACGATAATAGTTAGGATATCCAGAGATTGCATTATTAAAAGAGAACCACCTTCAGTCTAAAGATGGTTCTCTTAAATAATAATGTGTTATTTTAGTAATTGGGCTAAAGCCGGCATACCTTTCACTTGATATTTTTCTTTAAAATCAGTTATTTCTTTCTGACTATATTTATCCGTATCTAGAATAAGTTGCTCCACTGGGAGAGGTCTGTCTCCATGTAACTTAATGTCAATAACAACTGGTTTCTTACTTGCTTTGGCTTCATCGAAGATACGAGGTAGTTCTTTCGGATCAGTAACTGTAAATCCTAATGCACCCATTGCTTCAGATGCTTTCCCGAAATCTGCTCCTTGAAGGAATACTCCAAATTTATTTTCTGCATCATCCTCTTGCTCAGCTTCAATAAATCCAAACGAATTGTTAGAAAATACGATATTGATAATAGGCAAATTGTATTTAACTTGAGTGATTATATCCTGCATTACCATGGCAAAACCTCCATCACCACTCAGTGTGAAAACCTGCTTCTCAGGGAATGACAACTTAGCTCCTATACCTCCGGGAACACCATATCCCATAGTTGCAAACCAACCGGATATTGTAAACTTTTGTTTTCCATTCAGATCTAAATGTCTCACCGAATTAATTGTAACATTACCCACATCTGAAATGAAAATAGCATCTTCTTCTGCTATGCGGTTAATTTCTCTAAATACGGGTTCCGGACGAAGAGGAGAATCAGTATTATCATAAAAACTCCTGATCCAATTTCTCCAATTTGTTTTGTTTTCTTGGTTTGCTGCCAGCCATTTGTCTTTCGGTCGGGGCTTACCTAACTCAATCATTTTTTGTAATGTCAATTTCCCATCTCCATATATGGCAACATCAGTTTTATGCCTCCGTCCAAATGTCGTTAAATCTGTATTGATATGAATAAATTTAGCATCCTTATTGAAAAAATATTCAGCAAAAGGGAAATCACTTCCGGCAAAAATTATCAAGTCTGCTACTGCTAGAGCTTCAACTCCGGGTTTTGTTGCTACTCTTCCGGCTTGTCCTACATAGTTCGGATATTGATCGGGAATAATTCCTTTACCCATTGCCGAAGAAGCAACAGGGACAGAAAAATATTCACAGAACTTTTCTATATCCTTCCAGCCACCTTCGAGTCCGCGACCAATATAAAGGATCGGTTGTTTTGCCCTTTCTATCAATGCAAGAGCTTCTTTTATATCTTTCTCGTCAGGTTGTATTGTCCCCGTTCTGTATGTCGGAGCTGTAGATGTATAGTTGTCATCTATTTCAATATTTCCAAAATCAACGGGAATCGTAACTACTGCCACCCCTTTATACTGATATGCGTGTTTGATCGCTTCGTCGATGACATGAGGAAGACTTTCCGGTGTCATCACTGTACGGTTGTATACACTGACATCCACAAACATTGGATTTTCATTAAGCTCCTGAAATGCATTGTAGTTCATCTTATTAGCGCCCACTTGCCCAATAAGTGCCAAGACTGGAGCATGATCCATTTGAGCATCATACAAGCCGTTAAACAGATGGGTAGCACCAGGACCCGCCGTACCAAAACATACGCCTATCTGTCCACTTAGTTTAGCATAGGCAGATGCTGCTATTGCTCCAACTTCTTCGTGTCTTACTTGAATATAATTAATGTCTTTTTGCTCTTTAAACAGAGCATACATTGTAGAGTTAAAAGAACCTCCAGGTATACCATATACATTCTTTACTCCCCATGATTTCAGTACATCAACCATGGCCACACTTGCTTGAGTCTTTCTCATACTGTTGCTTTTTAAAATTCTATACAAGTTAATAAAAAAAATAACAAGACTCTATTCCTTGAAATAATGACTATCGGATAACTCAATAGATAATATAGATGATGTGTATTGCACAGTCTATATTGATTGCAATGTGTCTAATATTTTTGTAACTTCGAAAGAGATTATTTACTGAACTAAACAATAACGACCCATTTTTATTTTAGACTTTTAACACGTAACGGCTTAGAATATCTCATTCTGTGCTTATTTAACTTTATTTGAAAATCTTACAAAATTATTTTTTATGAATGAACTTCAATACGAAAGTAGTCCTTATCTGCTACAACACGCACAAAATCCAGTAGACTGGAAAGCTTGGAATGAAAATAGTCTGAAATTGGCAAAAGAATCAGACAAACTCATTATTGTAAGTATTGGCTATTCAACTTGCCATTGGTGTCATGTTATGGAACATGAGAGCTTCGAAGACCAAGGTGTTGCAATGCTTATGAATGACTATTTTGTTTCGATAAAAGTCGACAGAGAGGAACGTCCCGATATCGATGCCCATTATATGAAAGCAGTACAAGCAATGAATCAAAGAGGAGGTTGGCCGCTTAATGTTGTCTGCTTACCTGATGGCAGGCCGATATGGGGAGGAACATATTTTAGGAAACATGACTGGACGGATGCCCTAACGAAACTACATCTGTTTTTTACAGAGAATCCGGAGGAGTTATATAATTATGCTGAAAAGTTGGATCAGAATATTGCTGATGCGGGTAAAGCACCTGTTAAGATAGAAGAAAAAAACGACTTTGATTTACCAAGTCTGATTGAGGATTGGTATCATTATTTCGATCGAGTATATGGAGGTTATGGACGAGCTCCTAAGTTTATGATTCCTAATAGCTTGAATTTTCTACAGAGGTACAGCTATCTTAAAAATGATAATACTGGTCTTGATTTTGTAGACTTGACACTAACTCGTATGGCTTGGGGTGGATTGTTCGATACTGTACAAGGTGGATTTTCAAGATATTCAGTCGATGAACAATGGCATATTCCTCATTTCGAGAAAATGCTTTATGATAACGCTCAACTGTTGTCGCTCTATGCCGATGGGTATAAACGGACAAAGAATCATTTGTACAAAGAAGTTATAGAGAAAACAATTGATTTTATAACGAGCGAATGGAGCAATGGCGAAGGCGGATTTTATTCCGCTTATGATGCCGACAGTTTGAATGAGTCAGGAAAATTAGAAGAAGGTGCTTATTATAGTTGGACAGAGGCAGAATTGGAGGAAATAATTGGAGCAGCAGACTTTCCTGTTTTTAAAGAAGTATTCAATATCTATCCTCAAAAGATGTGGGAACACAAATACGTTTTACTGCAAACAGAAACATTGGATAAAATAGCTGCTAAATATAATCTTTCTTATGAAGAACTTATACAAAAAAAGAAAGATTGGGAAGGTCGATTAAAGAGCGAGAGAGAAAAACGCTCTAAACCTCGATTGGATGATAAAACGTTGACAAGTTGGAATGCAATGCTTATTGTCGGACTCCTAGATGCTTACAGTGCTTTAGGAAATAAAGAATATCTAGTGTTAGCTGAAAATATTTATCAATTCATCAGTCAGAAACTTGTTGATGGAGAGCTAAATCTAAAGCATACTTATAAAGAAGGAAAAGCAACAATAGATGGATTCTTGGAAGATTATGCTTTTTATATATCTGCACTGGTTGCTTTGTACGAACATACTCTTAATACAGAGTATCTGAATCAGGCAAAGGCAATTACAGACAAGGTTATTGTCGATTTCTTTGATGAAGATAGCAGATTCTTCTTTTTTAATAAAAAGGAGAATAGTGAATTGATCCATAACACAATAGAAACCGATGATGGTGTTATTCCTTCTGCAAATTCACAGATGGTTAATAACTTATTAAAGATTGGATTAATATTCGAAGATGCAAACTATAATAACATCGCTGAATATATGCTTGATACGATGAAGCATAATATTGGATATGCTCCTTATTTTTCAAATTGGCTGTCAGCCGAATTATATTATTCTGAACCTGCCGAACTTTTAATCAGTGGAGAAAACGCTTTGGAAGAAGTTCTGAAAATCAGAAAGAATATCGTAACTAAAACTTTAATATTAGGCAGTAAAAATAATACAGAGATACCATATCTTAAAGGAAAGTTCAAAAAGGATAAGATACAATTTTTTTATTGTACTGACCGTGTGTGTATGCAGCCTCAAACATCGAATGAGTTTTTAAAAGAAAGCAAACTTTAATTTCAAATCCCAAAATATTAAAATTATGAGTGAAAGAAAATTTTTAAACAACAAAGAAGAGAATCAATACGAACTACATGTAGGAGAATACTTCTCTTTAGCAATGTATAAAATCAATAAAGAAGGAGTTGTTTATATGACACATACTGAAACACCCTCAGAGTTAAAAGGTCAGGGTGTAGCAACCGAATTGATTGAAAAGTCACTTCAAGACATAAAAGAGCAGGGGCGAAAAGTTTATCCGCTTTGCCCTTTCGTTATTGCTTATATACGAAAAAATCCTGAGTGGAAAGAAATTGTGAAATAGAGTTATTAATATTATCAAAGTTAAAAGGAAAACTATTATGGAAAAGAAAGTAATTGAATACAAGACCCAAGACCTTACTATATTTTGGAAACCCGATATCTGCAAGCATGCAGGAGTATGTACCAAGACATTGCCAAAAGTATATAATGTGAAAGAAAGACCTTGGGTGAAACCGGAGAATGCAACAACAGAAGAGCTGATAGCACAAATTGATGCATGTCCATCAGGTGCATTGTCCTACAAACGGAATAAGTAGAGAAAACTATGAAAGCAATAAGACTACACAATTATGGCTTTATTGAGGAATTGCGATACGAAGACATACCTATTCCTGAAATAAAAGAGAATCAGGTACTAGTAAAAATATATGCAACATCGATAAATCACTTGGAAATAAAAAAGGCTTCAGGAGCTTTTAGAGATAAATTTGAACTAAAGATGCCTTGGATTCCCGGACATGATTTTGCCGGTATTGTAGAAAAAGTAGGCAAGAATATTACTTCTTTTCAAGTAGGAGATAAAGTCTATGGAAATGCCAACGACGGATATGTACACTCTGATCAGGGATCCTATGCCGAATATATGGCTGCTGATATCGAAAAAATGGCTGTTATGCCAACGAATCTGACTTTTGTAGAAGCGGCTTCAGTTCCTCATGTGGGTGAAACAGCCTGGCAAGCCATTCATACCTATGGAAAGTTGAAAGCTGGAGAAAAGGTTCTTATTCATGGGGCAACAGGTGCAGTGGGAGCTTTCGCAACTCAATTTGCTCGGCAGATTGGTGCAGAAATATATGCAACGGCATCAGCTAAAAATAAAGAATTGGCTGAATCTTACGGAGCAGATGTTGTTCTTGATTACAGAACCACCGATTTTTCGGAGGTACTTCGTGATATGGATTTAGTCCTTGTATTCACGGGAGGTGATGTACAAGAAAAATCATATAAGGTTTTGAAGAAAGGAGGAAGATTAGTCAGCATAACTGGTCCAATCATTGAAAATCTGGCAAAAGAGTACGAAGTTTCAGGAGTGTTTATGGTTATCAAACAATCGGCAAAAGATCTTCAAGAAATCACTAAGTTGATTGAGAGCGGTGATGTGACAACAGATATTGGATTGACATATAAACTGGAAGAAGCAGCAACAGCTTGGAAAACTGTTTTAGGTACAAACCCGGAACTCCCCAAAGTAGCTCACGGTAAGGTTGTATTAGAAGTAAGCACAAAATAGAAAATCACAAACAAAATATCAAATGAGAAAAGAAGTAAAAGATACAGCAGTGGGAGCTTCGTCTATAGATGGGGCAGGAGTTCACCTGGTTCGCGTATTGGATTCACAAACGATGTATAAATTTGACCCATTTTTGATGCTCGATGCATTTGATTCGACTGATCCGGCTTTGTACATAAAAGGCTTTCCGATGCATCCACATCGAGGAATCGAAACATTTACATACCTGATGCAAGGACGCATGAATCATCGTGACAGTCTGAATAATAAAGGTACTATCCATAGTGGAGAAAGTCAATGGATGACAGCAGGTAGTGGAATTATACATGAAGAGATGCCTCAACCAGTTGATCATCTGCTTGGTTTGCAATTGTGGATAAATCTACCGAAAAAAGATAAGATGACAGAGCCCAAATACTTTGAGATTACAAATGATATGATTCAAGAGTTTGAAGAGGATGGAACTAAGGTCAGACTTGTTGCGGGAGAATACAAAGGTCATCAGGGAGCTAAAGGTCATCATTTACCGACTACAGTGCTGGATGTAACTCTAGATCCCAATAAAGAGTTTACGTTAAATGTAGACCCAAAGAATTCAGTACTAGTATACGTTGTAGAAGGAAAAGGAATATTTGGAGACAAACAGACTATCGTACCTCGTAAGACAGCAGTTATATTAGATGAAGGAGATGAACTTTTTATAAAAGGAGGAGAAGAGGGAATGCGATTCTTTATGGCCGCAGCACCTGCTCTGAAGGAACCAATAGCATGGGCTGGTCCAATCGTTATGAATACAGAAGCAGAACTTCAGCAGACTTTTAAAGAGTTGCAAGAAGGTACATTTATAAAACATAAACCAGAGGGTATTTGATATATTAACAGTATAGCAAAGAGAGATTGGTAATCTAGGGCAATCTCTCTTTTTACATCAATAAGCAAGTGCACGATAATACAGCTTATTTATTATTCCATGTAGGAAGATAATGTTTCAGAAACAGTAAAATATGGATGCTTTGCTTCTGTTATCTCTGGACTGATAATAAAACGAATGAGCCATATATTCTTTTTGTTGAAGGTAAACACCTTAACAATCCAGAATTAGAAGTAGGAAACCATTCACGGATGAAGATTTAAATATAGATCCTAATGAAGATTTACCTATAGAATTGATAAAATCTATACTGGACAATACATTAGATTTGTATCGGAATGGAACAATATTAATTAAATGATGGGCATTTTTCAGATGTTATTTAACGTAAATCCAATAGCATCAAATAATCCTCGTCATTTTCCCAAATAATCTTAAACCCCATTTTAAGGTAAAGCTTTACAGCGTAGTTTTCTTTCTGCACACTTAAAGAAGCTTGCTTATATCCTAATTTACACATATACTCTACCATCTTTTCCATTAAGCGAGTTCCTATGCTCCGCCCTCTGTACTCTTTAAATAAGGAGATTGCAAACTCAGGTGTTTGGTCATCGATATAACCGAATCCTTTTGTTTCACCCGAAATAATTCTGATCCATACAGCACCAATAATCTTTCCATTCATATCAGCTACCAAACAATGATCATCAGCTCTTTTCCCAAAATCTTTTATATAAGCAAACACCTCTGGTATTTTTAAAACACTTCTTGGAATAATGCTTTTCTCGTCAGACTGATAGATTGCTTGATACAGCATATCTTCGAGTAGGTATATCTCTGAAGATAGTATTTCTCTGATTAGTATGTTGGACTTCATTCAACCAATTTTATATTTAAAAGCCTAGCATACTGCGAATTTCTTCGTTATCAGTATATATATGCCATAGACTAACTTTCTCTTCTTTTACTTTAGCAAGCCAAATTGCTCGGATATTATTCAATCTTTCATCCGAAGAAATCGAATATCCTTGCATAATTACAGTAGAATCCCCTTGGGTAATTACATGCTCAAAAATATTCTGATAATTTGGAAACAGTTTAAAGAATGGTTTCCATGCCATTGATATACAGTCAGATTTCCCTTCTATTCTGTTATTCTCCATATCGATGAAGACATGATCTTCTGTCATAAGGTCCGCGAGTCCTTCAATGTCTGCATTGTTGATACAGCTATTAAACTGTAAGGCTATAGATTGAGTTCTTGTGGGGTACGTTTTTATTACTCTAAACCACTCACACACAAGTAGAGTGTCTTGACTTAACTCTTTTCCAATTTCAGAAAGAAGTTTCGAATAATAAGGGCGATGAATAGCCAGCCAGTTTTCCAAGCTAACATCACCTTCTTCTATAGCAAAGGTTTCTGTTATATCTCCAAATTTGATTACTTCAATTTTCTCAACTCTGACTATGGCAACTTCTTTGTCAGAGGAATTTTGTATCGAAAAATAATCTCCAACCTTACTAGCAGGTTTTAATCCTTGTAAATGGTAGTCAAGCAATGAAGATGTTGCTACCTTTTCTTCTCTCAAAACCTTATTTGCAAGATCATCTATTTCGTTAGAAGTACTGCCAAATTTTATTTTGTCCATAATAGACTTATAGTATTAGAGTGTGTTTATATCAGCTTCATTCGAATATTTAGATAGAACAAAGATGCTATTCTATGAGGTCGATATTATATTGTTGATATTTATTTTTACTCGGAATCATTTTTCTTTTGATTCATTAATTTCCAGATGCGTTTCTGCCAATGAAGGACGGCAAATTGCTCATCGTCCCTGTTGTCTGTCTTTTCTACATACTCCCTGATGGTCGGCGCTTGAGGATATTTGTTTTTTATAATATCGTCTATCAGATACCCATACAATCCTTTTGGGCTTTCGCTGAACAGGAAGCCTTGAAACATCAAATTGATATAATCGGGATTTTCGTAAATATAGTCTTTATAGTTCTGATATGCTGTTGATTTCATGTAGTCTTCAGAATGGCTACTCAAGTTTGGTCTCTGCAATTCTTCCCTCAGTGCTTCTTCAAGATTTTTATATTCAACAGTATTTAGTTCCCCATACCAGTAATAGTCAAGCGGATTCGTTACTATATCTTTCAACTCAGATGCTTCCCAATAATCAATTTCCATAATAATGGAATCTATTTCATTTTTAAGAAGAGAATAAGACTGAGAATTTCTATCTCAATCTTGGAATAAACTTTCAATGGAATCCACCTTTTCTTGCCGGATATTATAAAATAGCTTTCTTATATCATAAGCGCGATTCGATATAGAGAAATTAGCACTTTCCAATCGCATGTTTATCTGCGGACAGTTAACCACCTCGTTGTTATAAACAAAGCCTATTCGCTTGCCAATGGCTTTTTTCGTAGCATCATTCCATTTGATTAGTTTGTGTTTGCTTATTTTTCCGTCTATTTCGTAAAACGGTTTCCCGTCTATTTCGATAGAATCTAATTTTAGAGCTACAAAATCTTTTACGGTAACAATAGGCTCTATAGATATACTGTCTTTCTTATTGTCTTGAATGTTGTACCAGCCATTTTCTCTACTGTCATTTTGTGCTTGATTACACGAAGTGAACAATAGAACATTCAGCAAAATTGCTCCTAGTATTATTACAAAGTAGTCCTTTTTCATGAGCATTACTTTTATTTCATGAAATTATAATCAAAATATTATTAAACCCGTGTTGTATTAATATCACAGACAGGGTAAGCTGTTCATTGTCAAATGGGAGATCGTGTTTTTTGAGGTTGGTAATCAATTAGATATATGCACAGCTTCACTCGAAGTTACGGAAAAATACTAGAAAATTCACTAAAATTGTAAGTGAAATGAATCCTCGTAATCAAAAAAACAAGCCAAAATTCAAGATAGTACCTTTATAATCAAAGTTATCGAAGCTTTTTACTCATCTTGTAATTCCTCAAACATAGCTTGTTTGCCTATCTCATTTGCTTTTCATCCACTTTGAATCCTTGTTTCTCAAAAAAATATTTGGCTGTTATACTCACTTCTGAGGTAATTGATTGAATATTATTTCTGTAAGAGAAATCCTCAATATTCTGATAGAGCAATGAAGCTATTCCTTGCCTTTGATGATCTTTGTGAATAAACATTGAATGTAAATATCCATCATGGCTAATGGATGCAAATCCTACTATTTGCAATTCATCGTTTTCAGCAACGATAAAATACAATTGATTAATTAATTCTGCCCAATGTTTAAGATCGTTGCCGCACGAAGCCCAATCTTCAACCTCCTCGGTACTATAATCTTTTCGATTGATATGTAAAACAGTTCCTTGATATAGCTGGTTTAGCTCTGGAATATCAATCAATGTTGCTGTACGGATATTAAATCTAGCTTTACTCATTTTGGCAGTTTTTAGGTAGAAGATAACTATTGCAATAGATCATATTATTATTATTTATAAACTCTTTCTTTTTTATAGCTTTTAGTATATGCTTTTTAGTTACTTGTATTGCTGACGATAATTCACCTTCCATCATCTCGAGTGTAATCAGTAATTCTTGCTTCAGTTCAGGAATAGAACGGCAAAGTTCATATGCTAGTTTCATACAAAGCGTCCGTGTACCATATGGCTCTGCTTTCGAAATCATTCGCTTCAAACAAAAGTCTAGGAAATCGACTCGTGGAGGATTTGCTAAGGGCTGTTTATAAATAATAGCAAGTATTAGTCTGCGTTTCCCGATGTAATTGCAAGTCAAAACTTGGTCAATCAATTGAGTTTGCTTGCTATATAACCACTCGTTTTCTTTTTCAGAAAAATGTGTCAGAATCCAAGCAGCATTATACGATACTCTATCATTCGCATCAAAAAGCAAGCTATATAGTTCTTGTTCTCTTGCGGTATTTCCTTGAGTAAGATGTACTATCTCATAGATATCGTTTTTACTGATACGTTGGGATAATTTGATCTTTAGATCCATTATTTTCCGATACAAAACTTGCTGAATATATTTCCAAGAATTTCATCCGTAGAAATCTGTCCGGTAATTTCACCAAGATAATGTAAACACTCTCTGATATCTTGCGACAAGAAATCACCCGATATTTGAAGTTCTAATCCTTCCGAAACACGTTCGATAGCAGCTAATGCATTCTGCAAAGCTTCGTAATGACGTAAGTTCGTAATGATAACATCCTGCTCTCCGAATTTCGGGATATTAGCAGCTTCTATCAGTCTGTTTTGAAGTTCCGTTAAACCTTCGTCATATTTAGCCGAAATAAAAATACGATCAGGGAATATATCCTGAAGTATTGTTCGCTTATTGTTCATTACAACGCCACAGCCTACGATATCAACCTTATTGAAGACCAGTATAACCTTCTGATCTTTGATATGAGGAATGATCTTCTTCGAAAGATCTTCGATATGGCTATCTGAAACACTAGTGTCTATGATCCACAATACAATACTTGCCTGCTGAAGCTTTTTGAACGTTCGTTCGATACCAATGCTTTCGATCTCATCCATCGTATCGCGAATACCTGCCGTATCGATGAATCGGAAAGTAATTCCTTCGATATTGATGGTGTCTTCGATCACGTCACGAGTCGTACCGTGGATATCCGAGACAATAGCTTTCTCTTCATGGAGCAAGATGTTGAGTAGGGTAGACTTTCCCGCATTGGTCTCGCCAATGATAGCTACCGGAATACCCGTCTTGACGGCATTACCCAACTGAAAAGAATCGGACAGCTCACGAATATGTGCTTCGATTGTTTGTGCAAGCTCTTTCAAGTTATCGCGATTGGCAAATTCGACATCCTCTTCCGAAAAATCAAGCTCGAGTTCGATTAGCGATGTGAAGTTCAGAAGCTGAGTGCGAAGCTCGATCAGTTTATTTGATATGCCTCCGCGCATCTGATTGATGGCCAGGCGGTGTGTTGCAGCCGAGTCTGATGCAATAAGATCGGCAACCGATTCGGCTTGCGATAAGTCCATTTTACCATTGATGAATGCACGTTGGGTAAACTCTCCGGCACGAGCCAGCGTTGCACCCTGAGCAATCAGCACCTGCAAGATATTCTGCTGAATATACAGCGATCCGTGACAAGATATCTCGATGCTATCTTCGCCGGTGAAAGAGTGGGGAGCACGGAAGATTGATACAAGTACTTCGTCAAGTATCTCGTCGTCCTTCATGATACAGCCGAAATGTATTGTATTAGCTTTCTGAGCAGCAAGTATTTTGCCCGATGCCGATTTGAATACTTTGTCGACCAGTTCTATAGAGCCTTTTCCCGAAACACGGATTACGGCAATTCCTCCTACACCCGGAGCTGTTGATATGGCAGCAATAATGTTATTGTCTTGCATATTGGTAAATTTATATGAAATTATACATACAAATGTACGAATTATATGAGTGGCTGACAATATTTGTTTGGCCTATCGTTGTCCTTTGTGTACACTATTAACAGATGCTAGGTTATCGGTATGTTAAAAAGTAACACTTGTGTACAACTATTAGCTAGTCGCTTTTTTATCCGAAATCGTTGTTTGTTTTTCAAGTTGCTGATAGAATCGGAATAAGATAATGGCTTCTTCGCTATTTCGAGGATAGATCAGACCTTTTTTCTGTGTATTATCCAGATTCGGCAGATGTTGTTTTTCCTTTTTATCCCGAGTCTTCTCGATCAGCATATTCAGTTCTCTGACAGTTGCTTCCTTGCGTTTCTGCTTTACAACTTTTTTCTTCAGAATCATTTCGTTTTCGTCGTACGATCAGGGCTCGTAAGTATATGTCGTTTCTTCGACGGTATAACCTTCGATCCGATCGCGCAAGGTTCGTCTAGCCAATGTGATCAATTCGTCATAACATCTGTCCTGAGCTTCGTCGACCATTCGTGCAAACTCGGGTTTGTCGTTTTTCCATTCGTAGAAAGTTTTACGTGCTATTCCTACTGCATTGCAAACTTCTGTCACTGTCATGTCTTTTTCTATCAATTCGATGATTACATCTGCAAGTTTCTTACTAAATTTTGCCATAGCTTTTTTTGTATAGATAAACTTACTGTGTTTTGATTGACTCCGTTAAATCAGTGAAAGATGACAATGATTAAGTTGCTCTTTTATGGAATATTTATTACTTTTTCCTCTACTAAGAAAAATAACGAAAACTATGAAAAAAATACTTGTCACATGTTTGTTGACCTTATCATTTTCGTTGTCTTATGCAACTAAGCAAATGGGTGATTGGCTGATTTATAAAGGAGATACTCTTACGGTATATTATTTCATATTGGATGATTATTTGTGGGAATCACCAGCGAAAGATACCTTTTATGAAAAAAATAAAGATTTATTGATGGGCACAACAGCGTGCTGGCGCGGATATCGTGCTGTGATGGAAATAAGAAATGATAGTCTGTTTTTGAAGAAGGTGTGCGGGAGAGATAATCTGGAGATGGATATAAGTCCATTATTCGATCAGGAGAAGGATATATTTGTCTATTGGTACACTGGAAGTTTGACGAATCTACGGAATAATCAAATATATGTTCATGAGGACTGGGGAGGTTTCTATGAGTATGAAACAGATTTTATATTTAAGAAAGGAATATTGAAAAATATAGAGGAATATCATAATACGATTAAAACTTCGATATATGCAAATACAGATAATTGGAAAATATTGGTTGATTATGTCCAATCAAGCATAAATTATGATAATGTAAAACCAGTAGGTACGAAAATCCGTATTATCACAAGAATAAATGATGTTGACGAAAATGGAATAATAACGGATGTGTCTATACTTAAAGGTTATAATGATGAATACGATAGGGAAGCTATCAGAGTCATAAAATCAATTCCTCAATGGCAAGTTATAATTCGCCGAGGAAAGAAAGTTAATATCCCTTGGACGATTCCTGTGATATTCGAAGCAAAAGACTAGTCTTGGATGTTTAACTAATCAAATAATATTACTTTGTATCATCTATGTCTTTTTCGCCTCCAACACAGTAAAATGAAAGAATTGCAAATAAATTCTTTGGACAATATTAAATCGAAACATGCCGTTAAGCATAATGTTTGATAGTACTTTTTAATAAATAATATGTATTTTTAAAAGTCAATCTATTAATAACTAATATAATACGATTATGAAAAAGAAAGGTTTTTATTTGTTAATGCTGATTATTATCTTCTTTGTTTATCCAAACTCATATTCACAACAACCAAATTATTCAAATAGATCGTATATAGATGACATTTGGATTGTACAAGGGGATAGTTATATGTGGGAAGACGAATATGTTTATGAGTTGAAATGTGTTCTTAACTATGGAATGGGTCGAGATATTCATTGGTATGTTGAAAACGGAATTATAATACAAGAAAGACCAGGGGAAACGCACATGAATCTACCTCAGTATGCTTACATCGTAAGGATAGATGAAAATAAAGAGTTAAGAGTAGCTTGTTCAGCACAAGATTCTCGTGGAATTTATCTTATGGCACATTTGACAATACCTTCATATAAAGAAGGAGGTGGAGGAAAAGCCCCATTAGATCCCCATCAAATATGGTAGTGTCTTCTCAGCTGTCCCAGATTTTATATAAACTGATAAAACTACAAGTTTCATGACTTGTAGTTTTTTTTCAGCCTTTTCGCTTGCTTGTACTTACTGTTATATTTATATTATTTGAATGTTATAGTTGTAATCTTTATTAGCCTTAAATAGATAGCTGAAGTTTCGTAGCCATTTGTGCCGGAGACTACTATTCCGTTTAAGTCAGATTGTTTTATATCTTTTATAAATAAATCTTGTTCAGATACCTGATAGGTACACATTAAATTCTTTTTTGCTTTCATAATTGGATCCTCAGTACTACTGGTTATGATATGATAGCCTGATATAATGAAGTTGGATAATTACATCTGCAAGTTTCTTACTAAATTTTGCCATAGCTTTTCTAGTATAGATAAACTTGCTACGTTTTGATTGGCTCCGTTAAATCAATGAATAAAGACAATGAGCCTGTTTCTAATTTTATTGAATTAACATAGAATAAATTGGTTATCAGTCGTCTAAATTGTATTTTATTCGTAAATTTAAGGATATCAAAAACTTAAATTTATCCAACCGACTTAACAGGTAACCAATGGCAATATATAGAAAAAACTTTATTAAAATGGGAAATGATCCTAATTTGTATCAAATTGAATCAAGATCCTCAAATAGAAGTCATAAGTATGAAAAGAAAGATTAAAAACAATGAGCAATTTATAGAAGCTATTAGTTTCATTCGAAAAAATGATAATGAGAACCTGAAAAGATGCTTAGGTAGTCTCCTCAATGTTGATGAACAGGATGAAGATGGAAGAACTTTAATATATTATTCAATTAATGGGAATAATATTGAGGCATTAAAAATAATTCTTGATTTTGGAGGGGATGTTAATCTGAAAGACCATAATGGTCTAACTCCATTGCATTTTGCAACGATTGCCCATGATCCATTATCTATAGAGTTACTTCTTAAACATCATGCTGATGTAAATGCTCAAGATAATAATGGAAATACGGTTATATCTGAGGCAATATTTAATTCTAGAGGTCGTGGAGAGGTTATAAAGATTCTTATTGCTGCGAATGCTGATTTAGATATAAAAAATAATTATGGAATTAGTGCACGAGAATTAACTGAAACAATAGGTAACTATGACATTAAGCAATTTTTAGAATAACCCCCATTGTTCAAGTATGGTTTAGAATACATAGCGGCAATACTTTTTTTCAGTGAGTCTTATTCTAAATTCAGAAGGTAAATAGTTATTTCATTTTCTGACTATCGAAAACGAATCGACAATATAATAGCCCCATATTCCTTCTTTCTGCTTGATGTTTAATTTGTATTTCGAAATATCTTCGTCTATGTATGTACAATATGTTGATGAGCTGATTCTTAACTGTTCCTCATTATTTTCATCGAATTTGAAATAAATATAGCGTCTACTTCTTTTTCCTTTTGTCAGCCTTGTAATGTCATACTCTTGCGTCGAAATACCGTTATTGTCTGCTTCAATCTGGTTGATAGTGTTCCACGCAATGTTGGCTGCCGATCCTAAGCTGAGATAGGAGAGTATGAGCCCTTCTACCAAGAGGAAACAAACTAATATCGTTTTGGCACCAAAACCTTTGTAATCTATAGCTACCAGTCTAATATATTCTTTGCTGTATATTCCCCATGCAATAATTCCCAGTAGGGTAGGGATAGCAAAAACGAATACGCTGTATCTCCAATCCCCGCCAATGGTTGTAGGCTCAATAAAGAAGTGATATAACACCCCTATAACACCCAGTATAATAAAGGCGCTATAGAGTTTGTTATCATGCTTCTTTACGTATTTCTTCTCAGTCTTAGTCAGTAGAGATTCTTCTTCCTTTTTCTTCTTTTGTTTTGCCATTGTTGTTATCTGAATGAAACTCTGCGTAATTCGTCTTGGTCGAGAGCCAGATTCGTTGAAAAGAAATCGTAGAATAGTTTTCTGAGCTCTTTTCTGTTGATTGTAGTCTTATTTTGTCGGAATGTTAGATAATTAACACATAGGTTGCCATTGATCATATCCCGAATAGTATCGTATTTTAGTTTTTTGGTAAAAGCATAAAGACATTTAACGCCCATGATCGAAATTGCAATTCCTGCGATTGCTAATTTGAAGTAGAAGAACAATCCTACAATAGAAAGAATAAGCAGAATGCAGCAAAAATATAAGATGATGCGATTAGGCTCAAGTATCTCTAATTTTGCACCAATACCTCGATTGAAAGTGTTAACTAGTCTACGGCGGCTTTTCTTAGGAAATATATCTTTCAATTTTGTTGATGGACATAGTTTCGACGGATCATATAATCCGGCTTCTCTGATTACGCTCTTTATTTTGTAAAAAGCCAGCAAAGAAGTACACAAGGTATCATCCTCTCCATCTATTTTACTCATGATCAGCGAAACAAGTTCGTCGAAATCTGCTATGTTTTCAAGCTCATAGTCATCGAAATGGAAATTGAATTTATCTTCAATTTCCAGTAGCAGATCATCTAAGTCTTCCCATTGGGTATCTTTCAATTCGATTTTCTTCATAAATGTATGGTTTTGTCGAGTTATACCGAATTTACTTATCCATATTGTTAACGTAAAATCTGTTCTTAGAGTATGAGTAGCTGTATCCCCATTCCTCAGAACCTCCCTGAAATATATTTATCCAATCATTATATATCTTTACTCGATAATCCTCATATCTGACGGGAGTTGCGAACTGCTTGATAATATGATCATCCTCGAAAATGCTTATTCGGCTCTCTTCGAAAAAAATAACACGCTCATTCATCTCAACCGGTAAAGATAGATTCGCTTCAATATCTGAGATTAGTTTGCCGTTAAGATAATAATATAACCGATCATCTTCTACGTGATATGCTAAAGATACCTTACCCGATTGCCAAACCATAATAGGTTGATGTTTTGGTCTTTTGATATCTCTGGTGTTTTGCCGATTAAAAAAATACTGCATTTGTTCATCTACATCAACATCCTTAAAGTCGCCGGCTGAGAATGATTTCCAGTCTTTGATCGTGAAATAGTCAATTATCGTAATCAGCTCTTCAATAGTAGGGTAACGGCTTATATCTACGAAATACCCATTTTTTCCTTGTGTTATTTCCAAGCGTGGATAAACTATATTGACTTGGTATAAAGCTAGTTCCAGCTTTTTGTTTTGCAACTCTCCTTTGTCAATCTTTTCTTTGATATAATAATTTAAAAATTTAGCTCTCCCTTCAAGGAGTAATGCCGTACAAGTTTTATAGCTCGAATAATTCTGGCACAAGTACATATTTATGTACTCTCCTTGATACACATAATCTACACATTCTGTAGCCTTGGATGAGATAGCGAAAGTAATTATAATGATTAAGGAGCAAATTCGTTTCATATGTTTAGGCGTATTCTATATTGTTATTCAATCGATATCACAATAACCGGAGGCGATCAGATCTCCTGTATTGTTTGCATATTCTATGATTTCAAATTTATTAGCATTCCTGGCAGGAACGATATAACTCCCATGCAAACTTTTGTAAACGCATAAATTATCATCAACTAACTCATAATGTTCGTCATTCAAGCGGAAATCTCCATTTTTATTAACTTCGAAACAACGAATGAAAAAAGGTGCGGGACCATCCATATAATGTTCTGTTAATATGCTGTCCGAAATATGAAAAGAAGACAACCATGCCCAGTGGTCATCAAGATAGAATTTACCCTTATATCTTGACAGATAAATCCAATACCCCGTATATTTCTTAATAATAGAATCGACTTTTACGGTGTCAATATTATTTTTGTACTTTTCTATTTGCTGATTATAATACGTATTATAGTTTTCAACATAGAAATCCGAATGCTCTTTGTTTTTATCGAAATACGTTTTATAAGTCTTATCTAAAGCCTGAGGGGTAAATGGCTTATGAAAAGGTGTGTTGTTGCTATGTATAATGAATTTATATTGCGAATATTTTCCATACTCTTTGTCGCAGTGGTGGTAAGCTTCTAATACGGTAATCGGATCAACTGGTACTTTGTTTTCCCATCTAAAATAAAGTTTACCTCCCAACTGTTGCAGTATAGTATCTTCAACAGTAGGGATGTGCTTATCTCCTGATTCAGATCGAGTGGCATAGATAGAACTACACAAGATTGATGCAAATAAGATTGACAATATTGCTAATATGAAGTATTTGTAGCTTTTCATAATTGAGATTATTTGTGTTTCGATCTATTAGGCTTATTATAACTACTAATATAAATCTTTTTTGTCCCTAAATCTGTAATCTCCTATAATTTAACATAAATACAGTTAAATATTTGGTTTATTTTCATTAATTTACGGAACCAACCTTAAAACGAATCATTATGAAAAAGAAATGGTATTTAATCATCTTTTATTTGGTGATGACTCTTGTTATGATTCTGATCAATATAGCTTTGCCTGATGGTGAAAAACTCAATTGGCTAGCTGTATTTTGCTCCCCTGTATTGGCTACTATCTTGATGTATTTTTTTTACAGAAGACTCTTCGGTAGATATTGAAGATATAAACAAAAAGGCTGCAATTCATATGCAGCCTTTTATTTTTTTCATACACCGAGATATTATATATCCAATCGGTAGACATTTGTTTCGCGTTTCATAAAACCCGATTTCTGATACAAAGCATTTGCTTCGATTCGAGAAGGACTCGAAGTCAGATCAATCTTAGTAATACCTAGTTGCAGAGCTTGAACTACAGCCTGTTTAACCAGTTTTTCTCCGATTTTTTTACCTCTGTGTTTTTTATCAACCACCACATCTTCTATCTGAGCTCTCGTACCCGATGTCAGTTCGCAGATTAGAAGTGTTAACATTCCAATGATTGAATCGCCTTCTTGAGCAACGAAAACATATGCGTTTGCCGAGCTGATGATGTCCGACAAACGTTCTGATGTTATTTCTTGACAATCAGGGTTCAACTGAAGCAGCAAACTATTTATAGTTTTAACTGTATCTGCCGAAACGGCTGTAAGTCTAGTTATTTCCATTTCTTTTCTTAAAATACAAATTGTAGTTGTCCGATTACCGAATGACTATTTTTCTGATCCCATTTCTTCGAATAGTCCGAATATCTGTAGTTCACAGTAAAACGACAGTTTTTGTAGAAGTAGTAGTCAGCACCGGCTGTGTAGTCCATCACTTCCGAGTTAATATCTTTGTCGCTGTTGTAATAATCTACTTTACCTACAAGGCTGATTTTTTGTGGACATACATAGTATTTCACAGTCCCATACAATCCTTCGCGATCAATTTTGCTGTCTTTACCATGAAGCCATTCCGCACGAGCGTATAATCTGTCCGATTTGTAATCGGCACTCAATATCCAACGATTACGGGTATGGTTAGTTAGTTCTGAAGAACCTGGCATTATATATGTCGCATCACCATAGTAAACACTACCTCCTATACGGAAACCTTTCAGCGGTTGAAGCATCAACGATGCCGAGAAGTCTTTCGAATTATCCTTGTCACTCGTATTCAATCCTGTACCTTGGAAAACTCCGGCAGCATATTGGATGAAGTCGTGACCTTTCAGGGTAAACAGCGATCCCGATACCATAAATCCGGCATCACGACCTGAGTTGTTTTTCCCGTTCTGGTATCTTTGCACATCATCGCTCATACCTATCAGGCTAGATATAGAACGAGTATTATAAATGGTTTCAAGATCAGTTAACGAGATCTGATTTTCTAGTGAGTAAGGTGCTTTGAATTGTCCTAATCTGAAGCTCAATTCTTTCAGTGGAGACCATTCGCCCCAAAATTCATAAATCATAGGATTTACCAATTCGGTCAAGAAAGAATATCTGATGTTATTTCCTAAATCACCTTTCGCCGAAACATAGACTACTCGCGCTTGTACATCATGTTTCACTCTGTTCACATTGCTGTAATTGTACATAAACAGACCATAACCACCTATTTGCAGATATGGCGTGTTGTTGAAAATGCCTCTTACTTTAGCGGCAGCTTGATCAATTTTGTCAACCGGGTCGGATTGTTGTGGTTTCGATGTCGATTCTTTTTTTATTTCATCAGCTTCCTGCTGAGTTAGAATCTCTTTTTCTACAAGTTTTTTCAACAGTTCGTCGTTGTTGTCTTGAGCATACCCCATCATAGCGATCAAGCATACGGATAAGATTAGGCAAAGTCTTTTCATCGGTATTAGTTATTATTAATTAATAGATTCTTTAATTTCTATTTTCTCGCCTAAATGTTTAGGCTGTTTGTTGGTAATCAAGTCTAAGAAGACTTTCACTCTTGTGAGTTTTTCTCGAACCTTGGTTTTTAGGGTCATTCTGTTCAAGCTTAAATCTGCAGCGTTATATCCGTAAACTTCGAGTCCTGATTGTTGAGCCAGATAAATAGCTCGTTGGTTTTGGAATTTTTGTGAAACAATGATAAATGAATCTTGGCTAAAGATCTCTTTCATGCGGATGACCGAATCCAGAGTACGCAATCCTGCAAAATCGAAATAGATAATGCTATCGGGAACGCCCTTTTCGACCAAAGCATTGAACATGTCGCGAGGCTCGTTGTACGAAACGTGTCTATTATCGCCACTGACAACAAATGCCTTTGCTTTTCCGGCATTGTATAATCTGACTGCTGCATCTATACGATTGGTGAAATAGAGGTTTTCGCGTCCTCCTCTCGCCCATTTCGAGGTACCAGGTATTAAGGCTACTTTTTGTGATGGAATGCTGTCAAGATTGTCGAAAACAAAATCTTTAGTATCGTGTTCTACTTTCCAATTTGCAAACCAAATGACGAAAAAGATAATCAGTGCGAATGCCAGACAAAGCAGCATCGCACGTTTGATCATCCTTTTTATCTTCGATTGCTTTTTCATCAAATACGATCAAGCACTTTCTCGATCAGATCTTCGATTGAACCTTTGTAGTTTGCGTTCGATTCACCTGCCAAACGATTGGCTATAATCGTACAAACTGTCATGGCCTTGTGTCCCATCAAACGGCCTAAGCCTGCCAGAGGAGCACTTTCCATCTCGTAATTGGTGATCATGTGTCCGTCAAATTTGAAAGCTTCGATTTTGCTGTTCAAATCCGGATTTGCCAACGGCATACGCACATATCGTCCCTGAGGACCATAGAATCCGATAGCCGAAATTGTTACACCTTTGATCATGTCGTGTCCTACGCGCTGAACCAATTCTTCATCGGCTTTTACTACGTATGGCGAGCAGTGTAGCGGATTCCAGTTTACATATTTCTTGAATGCATCTTCAAAATCCAGCTCAACTACATTGTTACGGCCATCATAGTAGTTCAAAACTCCATCAAATCCGATCGATCTTTCGGCAACAACATACGATCCTATACCGCAGTGAGGCTGTAATCCGCCCGATGTTCCTACGCGCACCATAGTCAGTTGTTTGAAATCTTTCTTTACTTCGCGGGTCTTGAAGTCCACATTTGCCAATGCGTCCAGTTCGGTCAGAACAATATCTATATTATCGGGGCCTATACCATGAGATATGGCCGTGATACGTTTACCCTTGTACTTTCCGGTTATTGTACGGAATTCGCGGCTCTGTATTGTACATTCTATCTCGTCGAAGAATGAAGCTGTCAGATCAACTCGGCTCGGATCACCCATCATGATGATTTTGTCCGATAGCTGTTCAGGTTTGATGTGCAAGTGGAATACGCTTCCATCATCATTGATAATTAACTCTGAGGCTGGTATAATTCTCATAAACGTCAATTTTAATATTTATTACAAACTTACACAAAAAAGCTGTTAAACAATTCGCTATCTCAATTTATTATATATTAACATTCGAAGATGCAACAATGTCCGGATATGTGCATCTTAAAGATGTAACAGTTTTCTAGACAGATAAATTAAATTATTAAAAGAGTATGAACAGTATATTTAATTTGAAAAAAATCGTGTTATTCGGAGCCGTGATAGTAACCGCATTGGGATTTCATTCATGTTTGGATGACGATAATGATAGTTATTCAAAATTATTTCCGAATGCACTTGTAACAACTAAAACAGCAACTGATAATACATTCTTTCTTCAACTAGATGATAGCACTACGCTATTGCCTATCAACATGGATAAGTCTCCATATGGAGATAAAGAAGTGAGAGCTTTGGTAAACTATGATGTTGTGAAAGACCCTAGCGGACCGTATAGCAAGTCGGTTCATGTCAATTGGATAGACAGTATATTGACTAAAACGATTGCTCCTGATTTGGGCGAGGAAAATGACAAAGTGTATGGCACAGATCCAGTAGAGATGGTTGCCGATTGGATA
The DNA here is from genome assembly GCF_900240225.1 of Dysgonomonas massiliensis. Classification (GTDB taxonomy): domain Bacteria; phylum Bacteroidota; class Bacteroidia; order Bacteroidales; family Dysgonomonadaceae; genus Dysgonomonas; species Dysgonomonas massiliensis. The sequence goes on from NZ_OEPV01000001.1 coordinate 353,236, forward strand.
ACAATTGCCGAAGATGGCTACCTTACATTGCGTTTCAGAACGCTATGGGATCGATATAGTGAGCCTCATTTTGTTAATTTACTATTAGGCAACAATCCGGACAATCCGTACGAAGTAGAATTCCGACACAATGCTCATGGCGATGTTGATGGTCGTTGGGGCGATGGTTTAGTTGCATTCCGACTTGATCAGCTACCCGATACAGAAGGCGAAACCGTGAAATTGACACTGAAGTGGAAATCATTTAGTGGCGACAAATCTGCCGAATTTGATTATTGTACCCGCAAATCGACAGCAGGCGGCGAAGAAGCCGCTAAGGTAAGAAACCAGTTGAACATCCAATAACCAATTTTCAATATTTTCTAAGTCTCCGTAGTTTGATTACTGCGGGGACTTTCTTTGTTGATTGTTTTTTATTGGTGATGCAACATATTTTGTATTTGATGCATCATATTAGTATAACCAATATTTATTGACTATGAAAAAAAGAACGTTATACCTTATTAGTGTTATTATACTTTTTGTAGGTTTTGCTTGCGATAAGAATGATGATGTTAGAATCGAGGGTTATGAAAAAGCAGAGGTTGAATGGCAGAATTGCATATCGGCTGATCAAAAGCATCTTAAGAAGTTGAAACGAGTTGAAGGGCAAATCATTTCAAAAGAAATTGATCAATATATATCGCTTACTCTCATCGTAAGTGCCGATGGAGAAGAGTATGATCCATGTAATTCGGATTTTTTGGATGAAAATATCGGGGCTCATGTTATCTTTTCGGGTGATACTTATGGTGGCGATCCTGCAACCGATTATATCTATTATGCTAAAGGTGGTTTCTTGAAACTTAAAGAATTGTGGATAAAAAAATGAGATTGTTGGTGATGTGATGCAACATTTTTTGTATTTGAAGCATCATAGTAGTATAACCAATATTTATAAACTATGAAAAAAAGAATATTATACCTTATTAGTGCAATTATGCTTTTTGTAGGTTTTTCCTGTGATAAGAATGATGATGTTAGAATCAAGGGTTATGAAAAAGTAGAAGTCGAATGGCAGAATTGTATATCGGCTGATCAACAGCATATCATGAAGTTGAAACGGGTTGAAGGGCAAATCATTTCAAAAGAAATTGATTCAGGCAATTTCTCGCTTACTCTCATTGTGACTTCCGATGGGGAAGAGTATATTCCATGTGATTCTGATTTCTTGGATGAAAATATCGGGGCTCATATAATCTTTTCGGGTGATACTTATGGTACTGATCCACTTGCACTATATATATATGTCGCTGAAGGTGGTTTCTTGAAGCCCACAGAATTGTGGATAAAAAAATGAGATTGTTGGTGATGTGATGCAACATTTTTTGTATTTGAAGCATCATAGTAGTATAACCAATATTTATAGACTATGAAAAAAAGAATGTTATACCTTATTAGTGCAATTATGCTTTTTGTAGGTTTTTCCTGTGATAAGAATGATGATGTTAGGATCGAGGATTATGAAAAAGCTGAAATTGAATGGCCGAATTGCATATCAGACGATCAAGGCCATCTAATGAAATTAGAACAAGTAAAAGGACAGATTATTTCAAAAAAAATAGAATTATTCAATCGTTCTATAACTCTCATTAAAGGTTCTGATGGAAAAGAGTACTTGCCTTGTGATTCTGATTTCTTGAATGAGAATATTGGGGCTTATGTAATCTTTTCGGGTGATACCTATGCTGGCGGTATGGCAACTGAATATATCTATTATGCCAAAGATGGTTTTTTGAAGCTCAATGAATTGTGGGTAAGAAAATGATATCAGAAGATGTGATATCTTAGCATCCTTTGTTTATTCACAAAAACAAATAAGGAAAACTAGATAATAGTTTGCTTATTTTGTAATAGTTAGGTGGAAAATTTCTATATTTGCCATCGTGAAACTATACAGAATCATAGCATTAATTTGCATTCTTATTGCAAACCTTTGTATTTTAGGACATGCAATTATACCTCATTGTCATTGCGATAGGGACGAATTGTGTGTGATTATGCATCATAACGATTGTGATGAAAATGCCTGCGATGAGACTCAGCATCACAGTCGCAAAGGAGAGTCAGGAAGCTGTATTCTTACACAGATTGTGCCGCAGCATCATTCGTCGGTAGATGAAATTTTGCCCGATGTGTCTGATAGCAACATTACATTGTTGTTTTACGATATCCCTTTAGATCTATTAAAAATTGATTTGCCAAATACAAGCGTAAGGCATATTGCCTTCGACGAAGTTTCGCATTATACCTCATACGTCAGTCCTACACTAGGATTGAGAGCTCCTCCTTTCATTTAATTACACCCCCGATTTGTTACAAAGCAATTGCATTAGACTAAACGAGTCTGATGTTTTGCATATCTGTTCAAATATTTCAGTAATTAAATGATAAACAATGAAAAAAATATTCTTTTTACTTATGTTGTCTGCATCTGTTATTCTGTATGGATGCAACAAAAACAATAAAACAGATCATGATGCCCACGATCATGCATCCGAAACTCACGATCATGATGCGGAAAATGCCCACGATCACGATCACGACCATGATCATGATGATAAAAATCACAATGCAAACAACATCGAAATGTCGCCCGAACAAGCCAAGAGTGTTGGCTTGGAAGTAATAACTGTACAGCCTGCCGAATTTCACGAAGTGATAAAAACCGGTGGTCGTATAATTTCGGCTCAGGGTGACGAAAAAACAATGTCGGCTAATGTGAGCGGTATTGTTGTTTTCAATAAAAAATCGGTAACCGAAGGTACGCAAGTGCAGAATGGCGAAGTGCTAATCAGTATTTCGACTCGTAATATTGCCGATGGAGATATTGTTGCTCGTACGCGTAATGCTTACGAAGCTGCTAAAAGAGAGTACGATAGAGCGAATACGTTGATGGAAGATATGCTTATTTCGCAGAAAGAGTACAACGATATCAAATTGAATTACGAGAATGCCAAAGCTTCATATCGTGCATTCGAGAATAACAACTCAGCTTCGGGCGCATCGGTCAGAGCTCCGATGAGTGGTTATGTAAAATCATGCCTTGTTACCGAAGGACAGTATGTTGAGGTAGGACAACCCTTGATTGTTGTTACACAAAACAGACGTCTGCAGCTTCAAGCCGAAGTCTCTGAGAAATATTATACAAGCCTGCCTACGATTCGTTCGGCTAATTTCAAAACAGCTTACGACAATAAGTTGCATCAGCTGGATGAAATGAATGGCCGGGTTACCTCATACGGCCGATCGGCAAACGAAAATAGCTTTCTTATTCCGATCAATTTCGAGTTCGATAACGTTGGAAACGTGATGTCGGGTTCTTTTGCTGAAGTATTCTTGCTCGGTCAGAAGAAAGAGAATGCAATTGTTGTTCCGATAACGGCTTTAGTTGAAGAGCAAGGTACATTTTATGCATTCATCAAGTTGGATGATTTTCATTATACACGTCGTGAAGTTAAGTTAGGGGCGACCGATGGCGAGAATGTCGAAATCCTTTCGGGCTTGGCTGTCGGCGACAAAGTAGTGAGTAAAGGTGCTTATCATGTGAAACTTGCATCCTTGTCTGAAGCTATTCCTCACGGACATACACATTAAAATAGGGGAGGAGTAGACTTATGTTGAATAAAATAATACATTTTGCGTTGCATAACCGTTTTACGGTATTGGTTGCAGCCGTGATCATACTGGTTGCGGGATTGTACACCGCCCGTAATATGGATGTCGATGTTTTCCCTGACTTGAATGCGCCAACAGTCGTTATCATGACTGAGGCTAAAGGGATGGCTCCCGAAGAAGTGGAGCGTATCGTAACTTTTCCTATCGAAACGGCTGTCAATGGAGCAACTGATGTGCGTCGTGTACGTTCGTCTTCCACAACTGGTTTTTCGGTCGTTTGGGTAGAGTTTGATTGGGGTACAGATATCTTCTTGGCAAGACAAATCGTAACTGAAAAGTTAGCCGCTTTGGGAGAAGCGCTTCCAGCAGGAGTCGGAAATCCGACTCTAGGACCTCAATCATCTATTTTGGGCGAAGTTATGACTATTGGTGTAACTGCCGATTCTACGAGTTTGCTTGATTTGCGAACAATAGCCGATTGGACAATCCGTCCGCGATTGCTCTCGATTGGTGGCGTGGCTCAAGTTTCGGTTATAGGTGGAGATATCAAAGAGTATCAGATCCAGTTGGATTTGAATCGCATGCGTCATCTGAATGTGACTTTGGATGAGGTGATGGCTGCTGTTAACGAGATGAATCGAAATGCTTCGGGGGGAGTTATCTACGAATACGGAAACGAATATATAGTTCGCGGTATCATGCAAACTAACGACTTGGATAAATTGGGCAAAACATTGATTCGTCTCGAAGGTAACAGCCCGATAACGCTGGAAGATATTTCGAATATCGAAATAGGTGCCAGTAGTCCCAAACTTGGAGTCGCTTCCGAAAAGGGAAAACCAGCCGTATTGGTAACCGTTACAAAACAACCAAGTACAAGTACAATCGAATTATCAGAAAAAATAGATGCATCTATCGAAGAATTGAGGGCAAATTTACCTGCCGATGTTAAGTTATCGACTGATATTTTCCGTCAGGAACGCTTTATTCAGAGTTCGATTAGTAATGTAGAAAAAGCACTTGTCGAAGGCTCGATCTTTGTGGTTATTGTTCTTTTCCTATTCCTGATGAATGGTCGTACGACTTTCATCTCGTTGATGTCGTTACCAATATCGCTTCTGATGACATTTCTTTCGCTCAAACTGATGGGTATGACCATCAATACGATGAGTCTTGGTGGGATGGCTATTGCTATCGGTTCGCTGGTGGATGATGCCGTAATTGATGTGGAGAATGTATTTAAGCGTTTACGGGAAAATCGGAAAAAATCAAAGGAGCTGCAACAGAGATCGCTTGATGTTATTTTCGAAGCTTCGAAAGAAGTACGAATGCCGATTCTGAATTCTACATTGATCATAATTGCCAGCTTTGTTCCTTTGTTTTTCCTTAGTGGAATGGAAGGCCGTATGTTGATGCCACTAGGTATAGCATTTATCATTGCTTTGATAGCGTCGACAATTGTAGCATTGACCGTTACGCCAGTATTATGTAGTTATCTGTTAGGCTATAAACAGCAAAGTGCTAAAGGTGATCATGAACCTAAATTGGTACAGAAACTGAAAAGTTGGTACACAAAAAGTTTGCATTGGGCACTTGAACATCAAAAAGCCGTTTTGAGTGGAACAGCAGTACTTCTGGTTTCGGCTATTATTGTAGCATTGACATTAGGGCGTAACTTCTTACCTCCATTCAACGAAGGTTCATTTACTATAACATTAAATACATTACCCGGAATATCGTTGGAAGAATCGGATAAAATCGCTCGCCAAGCAGAATTACAGTTGCTTGCGATTCCTGAGATTCAGACCGTAGGAAGAAAAACGGGGCGCGCTGAATTGGATGAACACTCTTTCGGTGTAAATGTATCCGAAATAGAAGCTCCATTCATGTTGGCAGATCGTTCGAAAGATGAACTAGTTGCTGATATTCGCGAGAAGTTGAATGCTATTCCGGGTACTTCAATCGAGATTGGCCAGCCTATATCGCATCGTCTGGATCATATGCTTTCGGGTACTCAGTCTAATATTGCGATAAAGCTATTTGGTAGTGATTTGAACAAGTTATTTCAAATCGGTAATCAGATTAAAAGCTCGATTGAAGATGTAGAAGGTGTAGCCGATTTAAATGTAGAGCAGCAGGTAGAACGTCCGCAATTGGCAATTATTCCGAAGCGTGAAGTGATGGCCAAATATGGTGTTACGTTACCTGAGTTTTCGGAATATGTGTCAGTATTGCTGTCCGGAGAAGAAGTTTCGCAGGTTTATGAGGATAATAAAAGTTTTTCGCTTATCGTAAAAGTGAAAGATGATTATAAGGATACAGCCGAGAAAATAAAGAATCTCTTGGTTGATGCCAATGGCAAGAATGTTCCTTTCGAATATATTGCCGAGATACGCAGTACTTCGGGTCCGAATACAATCAACCGCGAAAATGTACAACGCAAAATTGTTGTTTCGGCCAATGTTGCCGGGCGCGATTTAAGAAGTACTGTAAATGAAATTCAGTCGAAAGTAGCCGAATCGGTACAATTACCCGAAGGATATCACATAGAATATGGTGGCCAGTTCGAAAGCGAACAATCAGCATCACGCACACTGATGTTGACATCTGTTTTGGCTATCCTAGTGATATTTATGCTGTTATTCAATCAGTTTAAGAGTCTGACACAGTCATCGGTAGTGTTGCTCAATCTTCCGCTGTCACTCATTGGCGGGGTGTATGCTATCTGGTTGACTACGGGCGAATTGAGCATCCCTGCTATTATTGGATTCATTTCGCTTTTTGGTATTGCTACACGTAATGGTATTCTATTGATGGCGCATTATAACGATTTGCATGCGCGTGGCGAATCTGTTGATGAAACAATTATTCATGGATCTATCGACCGGTTGAATCCGATCTTGATGACAGCTCTTTGTTCGGCATTAGCTTTGATTCCGTTGGCAATACAAGGAAGTTTGCCGGGTAATGAAATACAAAGCCCGATGGCAAAAGTTATCTTGGGTGGATTATTCACATCTACACTTCTCAATATGTATATTATACCTATTATGTATAAACTATTGCATAGAAAGGAAAATTAAAACACGATGTTCGTATGAAAAAAATAATATTTATAACACTGCTATTCGCATCTTCGCTTGTTGCTCGTTCGCAATCGGGATTCGATAATGTGATGCAGCAGATAGAAACTAATAATACAACTCTGAAAGCTTATGATCAGCAACGGCAGGCTAGTCGTGCCGGTAATCATACGGGAATAAATATGGAGAATCCCGAAGTAGAGTTCGGCCGCATGTGGGGAACGAATTCGAAAGCTGAAGGATATAAATATGATGTAGGAGTTACACAAACATTCGACTTTCCGACAGCCTATCATCATAAGAAAAAGTTGGCTAAAGATCAGGATCAGATATCTGATCTTACCTATATGGAACAACGAAATGAAATTCTGAACGAAGCCCGTATAATCTGCATCGAGCTGCTCTATCAGAAAATTATGTGTCGCGAATTGTTGGAGAGAAAGCTTGTGGCTGATCAGTTATTCGATGCTACCGAAAAGCGTTTTAAATCGGGCGATATAGATGTATTAGAGCGAAATAAGGCTAGAATCAACCAGATAAATGCTGAAAAAGCTTTGCAATTGTGCGAAGTAGAAGTGGATGTCTTGACATCTGAATTAACGCGTATTAATGGAGGTGTAGCTGTAGAATGGACGGATGTGTCTTATCCCGTAACGAAGGCTTTACCAATAAGTTTCGATGATTGGTATACAAGTATAGAGATTAATAACCCTTCTATAAAGCTTGCTTCGCAGCAAATTGAAGCTAGCAGAAGGCAGGAACAACTGACTAAGTCGCTGAATCTGCCCAAAATATCAGCAGGGTATCGTAAAGCATATGAAGCGGGAGGTCATTTTAGTGGTTTTGTTGTGGGAATGTCTATCCCTTTGTGGGGCGGAAAGAATACAGTGAAGCAGCGCAAGGCCGAAACAGTGGCTATGACAGTTCTATACGAAGATACACGTTTACAGTTTCGCAACGAATTGAAAAAAGAATATGAAAAGGCAATTCGCTTGGAAAAACTATTGAAAGAGTATGACGATGTGTTGAATGCTTCGAACAATCACGAACTTATGCTCAAAGCATTCAATCTGGGACAGTTGTCACTAGTGGGTTATCTGCAAGAATTATCGATCTATTACGAACTGAAAGATAGTTATTACAGCACAGAAAAAGATTATTACTTGGCTTGGTCTGAGCTGATGCGTTGGGATACTAGCTTTCAAAACTAATTTGAAGATTTAAATGATATCGAAAGAGCCGCCTTTTAGGGTGGCTCTTTTTGTATTTGGCATCTGGGCTTAGTTAGTATGCATATTGATGGAATATTTAATTAGTTTCGATAAGTTTCATATTTAACATTAAATATTTTTATTTCTTTCGAATATTTGTTTTATTTGTATCGTCAATTGAGATTAACCAATAATATGCCATATATATGAAAGAAACCGTCAATAAACCTTATGATGTGATCATTATCGGAGGTGGTGCTACAGGGGCAGGTACAGCCCGAGACTGTAGCCGAAGAGGCTTGCGGACTCTGTTGCTCGAGCGATTTGATATCGCCACGGGTGCTACAGGACGAAACCATGGGCTTTTGCATAGCGGAGCCAGATATGCTGTGACGGATGCCGAATCGGCAGAAGAATGTATCAAAGAAAATATGATTCTGAAACGCATTGCTCATCATTGTGTTGAGAAAACAGATGGTCTGTTTCTTACTTTGCCTGAGGATGATATCAATTTCCAAAAAACATTTGTTGAGGCTTGTACAAGAGCCGGAATCGAAACTGAAATTCTCGATCCGAAACAAGCTTTACTTCTTGAGCCATCAGCCAATCCAAATATGTTGGGTGCTGTTCGTGTTCCTGACGGGGCGGTCGATCCATTTCGGTTGACGGCTGCAAATATCATTGATGCACAAGATCATGGAGCAATAATCATGACTTATCATGAGGTCGTTGGTTTGATTCGTGAAGGTGGAAAAGTAATTGGAGTAAAAGCTTTCGATCATAAATCGAAAGTTACGAAAGAAATATATGCGGAAATAACCGTAAATGCCGGAGGAATCTGGGGACAACATATTTCGGAGTTTGCAGATGTTAAAATTAATATGATGCCGGCGAAAGGATCGTTATTGATTTTTGGCCATCGTGTGAATAATATGGTATTGAACAGGTGCCGCAAACCAGCCGATGCTGATATCCTTGTTCCGGGTGATACTATTTCGCTGATTGGTACAACTTCGGTTAGAATACCATACGACGAGATCGACAATATGAAAGTAACTCAGGAAGAGGTTGATATACTTATTCGTGAAGGAGAAAAATTGGCACCAAAACTTGCATATACTCGTATTTTGAGAGCCTATGCGGGGGTTAGACCGCTTGTAGCTGCCGATAACGATCCTACTGGACGTAACATCAGTCGTGGAATTGTATTGTTAGATCACGCTATTCGTGATGGATTGGAAGGGTATATCACAATTACCGGAGGTAAGTTGATGACTTATCGTTTGATGGCTGAGTGGACAACGGATTTGATCTGTAGAAAACTCAATGTTTCAGGAAAATGTACAACAGCCGAAGAAAATTTGCCAGGTTCTCGCGAAAGTTTCGAGGAAATAAATAAAAAAATCGTATCGATACCTGCAACATCGCGTCAGTCGGCAATTTCGCGTCATGGCGATATGGCTGCTAAGCTTTCGGGAAATGATGATTTTCAGAATGGTTTGGTCTGCGAATGCGAAAATGTTTCGGTAGGAGAGGTGGAGTTTGCATTGAAAGAATTGAACGTAACCAATCTTGTCGATCTTCGCCGACGTACACGTGTAGGTATGGGGACTTGTCAAGGAGAGTTGTGTGCTTGTCGTGCAGCCGGATTGATGGGATCGTCAATATCATGTACTGAAAAATCGATGAAAGATTTGATGTCTTTCTTGAATGAACGTTGGAAAGGTGTTTATCCAATTGCTTGGGGTGATGCACTTCGCGAAAGTGAATATACAACTTGGGTATATGAGAGTGTGTGTGGTTTAGAACAAACAGATAAAACAGCGAACGATGAAATTTGATACAATTATAATAGGTGGAGGTCTGGCAGGCCTTGTATGCGGAATAAAACTTTTGCAGAATAACCAGCGATGTGCAATTGTTTCGTCCGGACAAAGTGCATTGCACTTTTCTTCGGGATCGTTCGATTTACTGAATAAATTGCCTGATGGCACAGAGGTTGCTAATCCGCTAGAAGCTGTTGAGCAATTGATTGCTGCAAAACCTAAGCATCCATATGCTAAAATGGGTGGCGAAACATTCCGATCTTTAGTTGGCGAAGCCAAATCATTCTTTGATGGAGTGGGCTTCCCTACGATAGGAGATGGACGGACGAACCATTTCCGAGCAACTCCATTCGGATTGATGAGACCGACATGGCTTACTTTCGAAAATTATGTAACAAGCATTAGTGCAGATAAATTACCATGGAAGAAAGTCTCTATTTTTACGATAGCCGGATTTTTAGATTTTTATCCCAAATATATTGCTGATGAGTTTCATAAGCTAGGAACCGAATCGGAGATTCATGCTTTCGATTTGCCAAAGCTTGCTCATCTGCGCCGTAATCCTAGTGAGCTGCGTGCTACTAATATTGCTTATGCTCTGGATAAAGATGAAGATACCGAGCTATTTATAAAGATTTTGTCAGATAATAGTAAAAATTGTGATGCTATTATTCTACCGGCTTGTTTCGGATTGAATAATCTTACAATGAAAGATCAATTGGAAAAAGCAGTAGGTAAACCTATTCTCTTTATTCCTACATTGCCGCCATCTATTGCGGGGATTTATACACAGCAATATCTGCAGCACTATTTCAAACATTTAGGTGGTGTGTATATGTTGGGTGATAATGTAATGAAAGCTGATGTTGAGGGAAATAAAGTGAAGCGCATCTATTCGTTCAATCATGGTGATATACCTTTCGTAGCAGAAAACTTTGTGTTGGCAACAGGAAGCTTTTTTAGCCAAGGTGTGATTGCTACTCTGGATAAAGTGTACGAACCGGTTTTTGATCTGGATATTGAATATTCTAATAAAAGAGAGGATTGGTACGAAAAGAATCTTTTCGAAAAGCATAACTATCAGGAATACGGAGTAGAGACGGATAAGTCTTTCAGAGCTTTGAAAAAAGGTGTAGCCTTTGAAAATCTGTATGCATCGGGAGCTGTATTGAGTGGTTTCAATGCCATAAAAGAGGGGACCGGAGCTGGTGTTTCGATATTGAGTGCTTTACATATTGCAGAACAAATACTTAAAAAGTAAGATCGAGATGAATTTACAACAACATAATATAAGCAGTAACAACTTTGAGCAATGTATCAAGTGTACAATTTGTACAGTCTACTGCCCCGTATCAGCAGTCAATCCAAATTATCCCGGACCAAAACAAGCTGGTCCTGATGGTGAACGCTTGCGTTTGAAAGAGCCTTTGTTCTTTGATGAGTCGTTGAAATACTGTTTGAACTGTAAGCGTTGCGAGGTGGCTTGTCCTTCGAATGTACGTATCGGTGATATCATTCAGTCGGCACGTATCAAGTACAGCAAGAAGAAGCCGAAACTGCGTGATATGATACTCGCAAATACGGATATTGTAGGAACGTTGACAACACCATTTTCTCCGATAGTAAATCCTATTCTAGGCTTGAAAGCTACTCGTAAGGTGTTGGATATGACATTGGCTATCGATCATCGCCGTATATTCCCCAAATATGCTTTTGGAACATTCGAAAGCTGGATGAAAAAGCAAGCTGCTAAGCAGAAAGAATTTCCTAAGCAAGTGAGTTTCTTCCATGGCTGTTACGTGAATTACAACAACCCTCAGTTGGGTAAAGACTTAGTGAAGGTATTCAATGCACTTGGAATAGGTGTTCAGTTGCTGAAGAAGGAAAAATGTTGCGGTGTAGCCCTTATTTCGAACGGATTGATCAATCAGGCAAAACGTCAGGCTAAAGTAAATATAGACTCGATACGTGAATCGGTTATAGACAAGAAAATACCGGTGGTGGCAACATCATCTACATGTACATTTACTATTCGTGATGAGTATCCACATTTGTTGGATATTGATAATTCGGATGTGAAGGATCAGGTAGAATTGGCTACACGTTACATCTTCCGTTTGATGAGTCAGAATGAAGATTTGAAGCTGAAATTCAAGAAAGATGTCGTAAAAGTGGCTTATCATACGCCCTGTCATATGGAGAAATTGGGCTGGTCGTATTATTCGATTGAGTTGATGAAACTGATCCCTAATCTTGAATTGACAATCCTTGATTCGCAATGTTGTGGTATAGCCGGAACTTATGGTTTCAAGAAAGAAAATTATAAAACATCGCAAGATATTGGTGCATCGTTGTTCGAAAAGATTGAAGCAGCAGATATCGACTGTGTTGTCAGTGATTGCGAAACATGTAAATGGCAGATCGAGATGTCGACAAGCCGTAAATGTGAGCATCCATTGTCTATTTTGGCTCGATGTTTAGAATAAATAAAAGTTTCGTTTTTGGAGATTGTGGTGTTTCGATTTTAGGGGCGTGAATACTAGTTCGTAAATTTAACATTTAACCGATCGAGGCACCATCTAATCTGCTAAGCAACTGTTTTAGACTTTGAATTGTGTTAAAATATGGATTTATGGTGTCTTCTTTCGATTTCTAGGGTATATCAGAATGCGAAATTAAAAAGGAACTAATATTTAACTATTCGAAACTTTGAGGTCAGATTAATATTTCATATATTTGTAGAGCAGGATAAAGTAGAAGACTGTTTAGACCTAATAAAATTTCGTTTATACTTTTGATCTGTTTTATCAGTGTTTAAGATTATTGAATTTTAAAAAACTACTAAAGATGAGTAAAGTTTATGAGATAAATGTGCAAGGCATGTCAGATCAGACAAGAAATGCTTACTCTTTGGATTTTACCAAAATGGAAAATATGGACACATATACATCTCTATTGAATGTATATAAAGAAGTCCTTAAGTTCGTTGATTTTGGTGGAATGATAAAAAGGCTAAGCGGGAAGTAAAATTAATACGTACAGTAATGAATAAATGTGAAAGTTAAAAGCGATATCTGATGAATACAGGTATCGCTTTTTTGTTTGGACTTCTATTGCTATTTTTTCTTTGATTTGAATTTTGCTAAAAACGCTTTCTTACGGAGTCTGTTTTCATCAAACTTATTTTTTGCTTCAATTGCTTTTCCCAAAAGATTACTATCCCATCCACGTTTCTCAATATAATGCTTAGCTACAAACTCGAATAAATCCAAGCGGTAGGTAAATCGAGTCAGGTTATCGAAACAATCTTTTATGGGAATGTCTTCACCGATAGGGTAGACTTTCATACGATTAATATCGATAACTGAAAATGTATAATGTCCATTATCCAGTATATGATATTGAACGTTCGTTTGATTCAAATCGTGATGTAATATACCTTTCAGATGCAGTTCGGCGGCAAATTCTGCAAAGTCTTTAGCCAATACCTGATCGAAATCTTCCAAGTCGTGCAGTCTGCTTTTGATGGCAGGAGCGTAGTCGCTGGCTGATATGAAGTAGGTATCACCGATAAAACCATCTTTCCAATACTCAATATAAGCTAGCTCAAGCGGAGTATCTATATCCCGTTGGCGTAATATAGTTGCATTGTTAAATGCTCTTTTGGCCTTACTTGGTCTGAAGAAACTATATCCAATGCGTTGAATAATGTTCGGACTTTTATATTTTTTGACGATAACATCGTTCAGTATATTATCAGATTCGTCAAGTGTGAATGATTTGATAACATTCCTCTTATTATAGAGAGTTTTTCCATCATTTGTGAATCTATCGGTAATATGCGATAGAAAATCTCGCAGATTATCATTTGTCTGATAATCCGGATTGATGGTTATTTTAGCTTTATATGATTTATCAGCTGACATGAGACTCTCCGTAATTGGGTATTCTGAACTTAAAATTCCGATGTAAAGTGAAATTTTATATCTTGAAAATCTTGCTGAGCCATCATCAATACATAATTTGAATCGGCCAAGAATACATCACGGTCGTCTTTGTCCTTTGCCATATACTGAGCCTTGCGACGTTTGAAATCGTTAAGCTGTTCAGCGTTATCACTTTCTATCCAGCAAGCTTTATAAAGATTGATCGGCTCCCAGCGACATTTTGCACCATATTCATGCAGCAAGCGGTATTGAATAACTTCGAACTGAAGTTGCCCAACTGTACCAATGATTTTGCGGTTGTTGAACTGATTTACGAATATCTGAGCTACACCTTCGTCCATCAACTGATCGATACCTTTCTGAAGTTGTTTAGTCTTCATAGGGTCGTCGTTCTCTATGTATTTAAACATCTCAGGCGAGAAGCTTGGTAATCCTTTGAAGTGTAGATTTTCGCCAGATGTCAATGTATCTCCGATTTTGAAGTTTCCCGTATCAGGCAAACCAACTATATCTCCGGCATATGCTTCGTCTACAGTTTCTTTCTTCTGTGCCATGAAGGCAGTAGGAGAGGAGAAGCGCATTTCGCGATTGAAACGCACGTGCTTGTAATAAACATTACGCTCAAATTTACCCGAACATACTTTCACGAAGGCAATACACGAACGGTGATTTGGGTCCATATTGGCATGTATCTTGAAGATGAATCCGGTAAAGGCTTCTTCTTCTGGTCGTACTGTTCTTTCAACAGCATCTACCGGACGCGGTGATGGAGCAATGTTAACAAAGCAATCCAATAGTTCCTTTATCCCAAAGTTATTCAGTGCAGATCCGAAGAAAACGGGAGCGATTTCGCCTTTCAGATAATCTTCGACATTCAATTCAGGGTATACACCTTGTATCAAGTCTATATCTTCGCGAAGTTTACCGGCTAATTTATCGCCAATATGTTTTTCCAGTTCCGGACTATTAATATCTTTCAATTCGACCGACTCGGTAACAACTTGTTTGCTTTGTTTGTATAGGTCTAATTTCTTTTCGTATAGATTGTACACACCCTTGAAATTCTGTCCACTGTCTATTGGCCAGCTCAATGGTAGTACTTTTATCTTTAGTTCTTCTTCTATTTCGTCAAGCAAATCGAATGGATCTTTACCATCGCGGTCCATTTTATTCATGAACACAATCACTGGCGTCTTACGCATACGGCAAACTTCCATCAATCGACGGGTTTGAACTTCTACCCCTTTTGATGAGTCTACCACAACAATAACACTATCTACGGCAGTAAGGGTACGGAAAGTATCTTCTGCGAAATCCTGGTGACCAGGAGTATCGAGAATATTAACTTTGTGTCCTTCGTATTCGAATCCCATTACCGATGTGGCAACCGATATACCGCGTTGTTTCTCAATCTCCATCCAGTCAGATGTTGCTGTCTTTTTAATCTTATTCGATTTTACAGCTCCAGCTACGTGGATAGCTCCCCCGAAAAGTAGTAGCTTTTCGGTCAGTGTAGTCTTACCTGCATCGGGGTGACTGATGATGGCAAACGTTCGGCGACGGCGTATTTCTTTTTCTAATTCACTCATTGTTGCGATGTATATCTTCTTTTCAGCGTGCAAAGGTACTAAAAAAGATGTAAAAAAGAAGAAGGTGCTTTTCTTAAAAGCACCTTCTTCGCAATATCTGTAAATTTAATCGATCGATTAAATATTATTTTCCAGCTTCAGACTCTTGTGGTTTGTTTTTCGACAACATTTTCCAAGCGATTGGAGTTGCGATGAACAATGAAGAGAATGTACCGATGATAACTCCAAGTAGGATAGCAAACGAGAAGCTTCTGATTGTATCACCACCTAGGATGAAGATACAAAGAACTACTAGCATTGTACTCAAACTTGTATTTACCGTACGACCTAATGTCGAGTTAAGAGCTTCGTTAATTGTTTCCGTAACATCACGTTTTGGATAATTCGTACGGATTTCACGGATACGGTCGAAGATAACCACCTTGTCATTGATCGAGTAACCTACTACGGTAAGGATTGCCGCAATAAATGTTTGGTCAACCTCCATCGAGAATGGCATGATCTTGTATAGTAACGAGTATGCCAATATGACGAACAGAGCATCATGTGCAACTGCAACGAGTGTACCTACCGAGAATGCTTTGTCGCGGAAACGTACAAGGATATATAGACCCATGAATACGATTGCGAACAATACTGCAATACTTGCCGATTTTTTCAAATCGTCGGCAATACTTGGACCTACACGTTGCGAGTTGACGATATAGTTATCGTCTAATTGCTCTATAGTCGTATTTTGATCTATCAGATTCATTTTCTTGAATCCCTCCGCAAGAATTGTTCTTACATTAGTTTCAGCTGAATCTGTTGCACTTTCAATTTGGTAGTTAGTTGTAATACGCAACTGGCTTGCAACTTTAGATTGGCTACCAGCACCAGTCGTAATTACACGCACATTAGCACCGTCAAACATTGGAATCAATGTTTCTTCTACATCTTGAGCATTAACCGGTTTGTCGAAACGAACTAGATAGTTACGTCCTCCAGTGAAGTCAATACCAGTGTTCAATCCGTTGAAGAATAAAGATGCTACACCGATCACTATAAATACTATAACTCCTATTGTTAATGTTTTAGTCATAGCTAAGAAGTTAATCTTAGTATCAACAAACAAGTTTTTAGTTATAGAAGTTGTAAATGTAAGATTACGGAATTTACCTTTTTCGATCATGAATTCGTAGAATATACGAGTTAGGAATACAGCAGTCAAGAATGAAGCTGCGATACCGATGATCAATGTAGTTGCGAAACCTTGGATTGCTCCGGTTCCGAATATGATAAGGATAACCCCTGTAATGATTGAAGTGAAGTTAGCATCGAAGATTGCCGAGAATGCATGTTTGTAACCATCAGCAATAGCTGTTTTAACATTTTTACCTGCACGCAATTCTTCTTTCGTACGTTCGTAGATCAAAACGTTAGCATCCACAGCCATTGCAAGTGTCAATACAAGACCCGTAATACCAGGAAGTGTAAGTACAGCTTGGAATGCAGCTAGTGTACCCATCGTGAAGAATAAGTTTAGTAATAGAGCAGAGTTAGCAACTAGCCCTGGAATTACTCCGTATGCAAGACACATATATACCATCAACACAACAAGTGCAAGGATGAATGATATGATACCAGCATCAATTGCTTCTTGTCCTAGTGATGGACCTACAACGTCTTCTTGGATGATACGTACTCCGGCTTTCATACGTCCCGATTTCAGAACGTTTTCCAAGTCGGCTGCATCTTCGTATGTGAAGTTACCTGTGATTGACGAACGTCCACCCTCGATTTTATCGTTTACGCGTGGTGCAGAGTATACGTGTCCGTCAACAACGATAGCAATACTTTTTCCTTTTTCAGCACCAGTAATGTTAGCCCAGCTTTGCGAACCTTGAGAGTTCATTTGCATGCTTACTTCCCATGCCGAACCGTGTTGCGATTGGTCAGCTTTTGCGTTGACAACAGCATCTCCGTCCAAAACCGGACCTTTGTTGCGTCCCATTCCGCTAGGGCTAAGTGCATATAGTGTAAATAGTGTTTCACGATCATCTTCAGCTTTGAAACCCCATGCGAATTCAACATCACGCTCGCCGCTGTTTCTTGATTCTACAGCAAAACGGCGTAGGATATTTCCTACTGCAGTTGTGTCGTTTTTGTGGAATGCTCCTACTGTTGGACCTTGTCCAGGAACTTTGATATAAGCTTCTAACGGTTTAGAGAAACCTAGCAGCATTTGGATCGAGTCAGATGAAATAGAATCACCCATCGAATTCAATGCTGTTTTCGAAAGCTCATTGATAGTATAGAAACGTCCTTGTATTTCCGAGAAATCATAAGTTTTCCAGAACTCAAGATTTGCATTTCCTTGAAGTAGTTTACGAACACGCTCTGGTTCTTTAACACCCGGTAGTTCGATAAGGATACGGTCTGCACGGTCATTCAGTTTTTGAATGTTCGGAGCAACTACACCAAAACGGTCGATACGTGTACGAAGGATGTTGAACGAGTTGTCAGCAGCACTGTTAACTTCAGTACTCAACGCTTCGATAACTTTCGCGTCGTTGTCTTGTGGTGTTATTTGTTGTTCTCTAAGCTTTGTGCTGAATATACCAGCTAGCTTATCTTTACCGTTGTTAGCTTGGAATTTCTCGATAAAAAGTGTCAAGATGTCTTTATTGCTACCTTTTTTCTCTTCAGCAATTGCTTGATCCAAGGCTGTGTTGAACGCTTCGCTGTCCTGATCACCTAGTGAACGAAGTACAGAAGCTACGTCAACTTCAACAATAACACTCATCCCGCCTTTAAGGTCGAGACCTAATCCTACTTCTTTTTCACGACATTCTTTAAGCGTGTAACCAAGATCTTTGATGCCAATCCAGTCAAATGTCATCCATACTTTTTCGGTTGACATTGAATCCAAATAGCGGTCATGCTCGGCTTGGAACAGTTTGTCGTACAATTCGGTATTACCACCGGCATTTTTCTGAGCATAAGATGTAGCAATTTCTTTTGCTTTCTTGTCGTAGCTACTAGTTACGAATGTGAAAGACAAGTAGAAAAGACAGATCAGTGCTAATGCGATGGCAAAAGTTTTTACAAATCCTTTGTTTTGCATTTTTGGAACTTACTTTTGTTATTTAATATTTAATTATATTCTTATCAGAAACTGTATGATATATACTCAAATTTAAGGTTACACACTTCAAATTATGAATAAAAACACAATTTCGAGCGTGCAAATATAATCTTATTCTTCGTACAATCATAGAAAATACAGAGATATTTCATCTCTGTAAAGCTCATTACTCTTTGTCTTAGTGTTTATTTCCTTCGTCAGACTTACGAATATCGACACGTTTAATTTTTCCGCTGATGGTTTTCGGTAATTCGTCGACAAATTCGATAATTCTAGGATATTTGTATGGAGCTGTAACTTCTTTTACATGTTTCTGTATTTCGTGCACAAGTTTGTCTCCTGCTTTGTCTTTGTAATCCTTGGCAAGAACAATTGTAGCTTTGATAACTTGCCCGCGTACTTCGTCCGGAACTCCGGTTATGGCACACTCCACTACAGCCGGATGTGTCATCAGCGCGCTCTCCACTTCGAATGGACCGATGCGGTAACCGGAACTTTTGATTACATCGTCTTTACGACCGATGAACCAATAGTAACCATCTTCGTCGCGCCAAGCTACGTCACCAGTGTGGTACACGTTGTCCGAATAGACAGCTTTGGTAAGTGCTTCATCCCTATAATATCCTTTGAATAAACCTAATGGCTTAAATTTATCAGTTCGGATGATCACTTCGCCCGACTCTCCATCTTCTACCGAACGGCCTTCCGAGTCGACTAAATCCATGTCGTAAGCAGGATTTGGAACACCCATTGCTCCCGGTTTTGGTTCCATCCATGGGAAAGTAACGATGGTAGGAGTGGTTTCGGTTTGTCCGAAAGCTTCCATCATTTTTATACCCGTAGCCTTGTAGAAAGCTTCGTATACCGAAGGGTTCAAAGCTTCTCCTGCGGTTGTGCAATATTTGAGTGCTGACAAGTCAAACTCGCTCAAGTCTTCGCGAATAAGGAACCGATATATTGTTGGAGGTGCGCAGAATGAAGTTACTCTATATTTCGAAAGCATTTCCAACATTGCGTGAGGAGTAAATTTCTCGTGGTCGTAAACAAATACGCATGCACCTACTATCCATTGTCCGTACAGTTTTCCCCAAACTGCTTTTCCCCAACCGGTATCTGCAACAGTCAGATGAAGACTGTTCTCGTCCAGATTGTGCCAATACTTAGCTGTAACGATGTGCCCTAGTGGATATCTGAAGTCGTGAACAACCATTTTGGGCTGTCCTGTGGTTCCCGATGTGAAGTAAAGCAACATGTTATCATCGTTGCTGTTTACCGATTGCGGTCTGACAAAAGGTTTAGCTCTTTGCAGGCCTTCGTCGAAATTCGACCATCCTTCGGGAGTGTGTGTGCCGCAAACAATACGATGTTCTATTGTCGGCGATTCGGGCATTGCTTCGTTGATGTGATTTATCACAATTTCATCATCAGTACTCACTATAGCTTTGATGCTGGCAGCATTGTTGCGATATACAATATCTTTCTTCGTCAGAAGATGTGTTGCCGGTATTGCAACAGCACCAAGTTTGTGCAGTGCTATAATAGAGAACCAAAACTCATAGCGGCGTTTCAGAATAAGCATGACCATATCACCTTTACCTATTCCTAGGGATTGAAAAAAAGAAGCTGTACGATCACTTTGCTCCTTTAGATCTGAAAAAGTAAAGTCGTGATGTTCATTTTTGTCATTAGTCCAGCATAGAGCGCGCTTATTGGGGTTTGTTTTAGCCCATTCGTCTACTATGTCGTAACCGAAGTTGAAGTTGTCGGGGATGCTTATCTGAAAGTTCTCTTTAAAGTCTGATGTGGATGTGAATTCTGTTTGTTTTAAATATCTTTCTAACATTGTATAGTCTTTTTTCGAAGTTACATGACGGCCGCAATGAAACGGACGATTTTGTTGTCGAGGGCTTTCATCCCGTGCGGAAGGCTCGAATCGTAATATATACTATCGCCTTCCTCCAGTATGATTTCTTTCCCATTTATACTCAGTAGCATTCTGCCTTCGAGTATGAAGTCAAATTCCTGCCCTTCGTGGCTGCTGAGATGAATATCGTCATCTTCTTTAGGTTCTACAGTCACTTCGAATATGTCAGCTTTCCGATTATTGAATCCGGCAGACAGAGTCTGATATTTATAAGCCTTTTTTCGGTCTACGCTCATACCTTTGCCATTACGTGTCACGAAATAACTTTTCATGCGCGGCTCGGAATCAAACATCAATGTCGTGAGATCGACATTGTGAGTTTGAGCGATGCTTTTCAGTAGGCTTATTGTTAAATCTTTATCTCCACTCTCGTATTGTTCATAAACATCCAGAGGAAGATTGCACGACTGAGCAAACTCTTCGAGGCTCATGTCGAGTGACTCACGCAAGCCCTTCAGTCGTTGTGCTATCTGTTCGAATTCATGTTTCATATTGTATATTATTCTTGTTTGCTTTGAGAGCGTTCGTTCAGCAATTGTGTCATTGGTTTAGGCAGATTGCTTTCGAACTCAAGTATTTGTCCCGAAACAGGGTGTTTAATCACCATGCGCTGTGCATGTAGTGCTATTCTTTTGATTGGGTTTGAAGAAGCACCGTATTTTTTGTCTCCAACTATCGGGTGCTTATATTGATTAAGTTGCGCACGAATTTGGTTCTTACGACGTGTTATCAATTCTATTTCTAGTAAAGAGTAATGTTTACTCTCTTTCAGAGTTTTATATTTAGAAACTGCTTCCAATCCTCCATTGTCGAAAGACGAAGAGAAGATCATGAAGTTCTTATTCTCGGTCAGCCACGAGCGTATTTTGCCTTCTTTCGGTTCCATCTGACCTTGGATGACTGCCTGATATTTATACTCGGGTACAACTATATCCCAGTTTTTCTGGAAAATGGCTTGTGTTTCGGCATCTTTCGAGAATACCATTAACCCCGATACTTCACGATCTAGACGATGAAGTACGAAAACACGGCTGTCTTTTTTTCCTTTAGCTTTGACATGATTGTTTAGTGTATTGAATATGGTCAGAGTCTTTTCTTTATCGGTGCCGATAGATAACATTCCGGCTTCTTTTTCGATAACAACTAAGTATCCGTCTTCGTATACTATAGTCAGACCTTTCAGTTTATTTATTTTGCGTGCTTGGTTATATTTCATAACCGATACACGATCTCCTTCATTTAGCGCGAAGTCAAATTGAACCTGTAGTTTATTGTTGACTTTTATCTGCTTATGAGCAAGTAAAGATTTTACGGCATTGCGACTCTTGCGAACTTCTTTTTCGATAAGGAAATCTAGCAACTGCGATGGCTTATTTACTTTGAACTCTTGTAGTACGATATCTTGCGCGGGTTTTCTCATTCTGTTTTTTGATATATAATATAATAAGCTGCAAAGTTATTGATTTTTATTTCATATCGTTGGTAACAGCTTTTATAATTCGGATACAAATTCTTTTAAAAAACTTAAAATCAAGTTGTCTTGCTAACTAAATGACGGCTAGGATAAAAATAATCCAACTTTTTTGTAACCCTTTTTGGGGGAGTCTCGTCATACTTATAGAGCGGCCACTCTGATGAAACAATTTAAACTTAATGAAATGAAATACTATCTGACCATATTAATCATATTGATTTCCTATATAACGGCATCGGCTCAATCGAAAGTTTCGGGCAAAATAATTGACGAGCAATCTAAAAACCCTATCGAATATGTGAATATAGCACTTATTCAGGCCGATACGGTTTTTCGTAATGGTACAATAACTGACGAAAACGGTTTCTTCGAATTTCATAATATCACGCCCGGAGAGTATAGTCTTTGTGCTACATTTATCGGGTATGAGGAGTCCAGAACTCTGATTACTAACTCAGATAAGGATCTGGATATAGGCGAAATACACATGAAAGCTGGCGATGTGAAGTTGAAAGATGTGACAGTTACGGGCAATCAGGTAATATACAAGGCTGACAGACAAGTAATAGTGCCGAATGATAATCAGATAAAAGCATCTAATACCGGGTTGAAATTGTTGGAGAATATGCAGCTGCCTCGTATCGAGATAGATCCGTTGACAAAAGCTGTGAAGATGGCAAACGATAAAGAGGTCCAGTTGAGGATTAATGGGGTACTTGTTACTAAGGACGAGATTGCGGCTCTCAATCCGAATGATGTTATTCGTATTGAATATCACGATGATCCAGGTGTCAGATATAATGATGCCGGTGCTGTCATTGATTTTATAACACGTGTGAGAGAATCGGGAGGTAATGTGATGCTAAACGTTTCCGAAGGTATATCCGGAATAGACTTTGCAGATGATAATTTTTCAGCAAAGCTGAATCACAAAAAATCTGAGTTCAGTGCCAATGCTTATTGGCGTCGTCGCGATATTAAATGGACTCGCGAAAATGTCGAAACATTCAATTATCCGACACATACACTTATCCGGACTGAAGAAGGGCAGCCGACAAGGTATAAAGAAGGCTATCTAAATCTGTCGTTGAATTATACATTGCATGATGCTGATAATTATTTATTTAATGCTCGATTTAGGAACAGATTAGAAGATAATCCTTACAGCTTTACCGATCGAATAAGTACTATAACTCCATCAGATGGAAGTACTCCTTTGGATATTGTAGATCACTCTTCATGGAAAAGCAATTCACCATCATTGGACCTATATTTTCAGAAGAATCTAAAAAACAAACAGCTCATAATATTCAACGTAGTTGGAACATATATAGATTCTAAATCTACGCGCTTATATACTGAGCAAAACGAAAGTGTATTAGACGAAATATTCTCTGATATTAGAGGGGATAAATATTCTCTTATTGCAGAAGGTATTTATGAGAAAGAATTAAATACAGGTAAAATATCGGGAGGAGTGCGACATACTCAAAGCTATACAAACAATATTTATAAGGGTAATATATTGGCAGATCTGTCGATGAATACGGCTGAGACTTACGCTTTCACAGAATATCAGTTGCGCAAAGGAAAGTTTAATTATTCGCTGGGTTTGGGAATGATGCGTACATATAATAGTCAGGCTGGTAAGAGTAATGAGAAATATATCTTCCGACCAAAATTACGTGTGACATATAATATAAATGATAATGCGTTTATTCGCTATAGTGGATATATCTCGGCAGATGCACCTTCGTTGTCGAATCTGAATGACGTGGAACAGGAGATGAATCCTCTGGAAATTCAACGAGGAAATCCGAATTTGAAGACGATAACATATTATAGTAACGAACTGACAACAGGATTCAATAAAGGATTCTTCAGTGCTGAATTACAGATGCAATATCGCTACGAACGGAATCCAATAATGGAACAGATTACGTTTGACGATGAAGAAAATAAATTTATTCATAGCATAGACAACCAAAAAGGATTTCACCGATTATCGTTTTGGGGATCAACAAAATTCAAGATTTGGAAAGACCATTTGGTATTGTCTTTCGATCCTTCATTCCGCAGATTTATAAGCGAGGGAAATAATTATACTCATACATATAATACATGGCGAGTTAATAGTAGTTTAAACTTTAATTATAAAGGCTGGATGGCATTTTTTCAATATTATGGTCGTTGGAATCAGCTTTCGGGTGAAACTGTATATCGGGGAGAACGAGGTCATAGCCTCGGCTTAGGTTATAATGCAAATAAATGGTCATTATCCTTGTGGACTTTCAATCCTTTCGAGAAAGAGTATTTTCAGGAATCCAGAAATAGGTCACAATTGACACCGAAATACTCGAAGGTAAGTAGTGGTGACTTAGGTTCAGGAAAACTTTTTGTACTTAACTTTTCTCTTAATCTTGATTTTGGTCGTAAATTCAAATCAGCGGACAAACGTTTAAATAATGATGATTCGGATGCGGGAATTATGAAATAAGCTTTTAAACTATACAACACTACTTTTGTAAAGCGGATTGCTCTGTGATAGAGGTGATCCGCTTTATTTGCTGAAAACATAATATGTTATATAATATTTATTTGTACTTTTGCAGCCGTAAATATTAACATATACACAATAAGTTAAAAAACAAAACCAATGAAAGCATTTGTATTTCCAGGTCAAGGCGCTCAGTTCGTAGGAATGGGTAAAGACCTATACGAAACATCGGCAGTTGCGAAAGAAATGTTCGAAAAAGCAAACGAAATCCTAGGATTCCGTATCACAGACCTGATGTTTGAAGGCACAGATGAAGATTTACGTCAAACGAAAGTAACTCAACCAGCAATATTTCTTCATTCAGTAATCTTGGCAACAACTCTTGGTGATGAGTTTAAACCCGATATGGTTGCAGGTCACTCACTGGGAGAATTTTCTGCTTTGGTTGCTGCTAAAGCTCTTAGCTTCGAAGACGGATTGAAACTTGTTTACAAACGTGCTTTGGCTATGCAGAAAGCATGTGAAATCAATCCTTCGACAATGGCTGCAGTACTTGGCCTTTCGAACGAAAAAGTTGAAGAAGTTTGTGCTACAATCACTGACGAAGTAGTAGTCCCTGCAAACTACAACTGCCCAGGACAAGTTGTTATCTCGGGTAGCGAAGCTGGAATTGACAAAGCATGTGAATTACTTTTGGCAGCAGGTGCAAAACGTGCATTGAAGTTGAAAGTTGGTGGTGCATTCCACTCGCCATTGATGGATCCTGCAAAAGTTGAACTTGAAGAAGCTATCAACTCGACAAAATTCTCGGCACCGATTTGTCCGGTTTATCAAAACGTAACAACTGTGGCTGAAACAGAGCCGGCATCTATTAAGAAAAATCTTATTGCACAGCTTACAGCACCGGTAAAATGGACTCAATCGGTAGAACATATGGTGGCTGACGGAGCAACTGCATTTATCGAATTAGGTCCGGGTAGCGTTCTGCAAGGTCTGGTTAAGAAGATTGCGAAAGACGTAGAAACTTGCGGAAAACAATAAGATAATTTTTATCTTTGTGATATAGTGATAAGTTGAAAATTTATTTTTTCAACTTATCTTTTTTTAGAATAAACAATAAAAATATAACGATGGCATTTTTGACAGGTAGCAAGCAAGCCGATGCCGATGAGGCAGGTAAGAATACGGTGTTTTTCTTCGAACTATTGCAACGAAATGTATTAGTGACTGGAGCAAATGGCCAATTGGGTAAAGAGTTACAATATCTGACAGATATTGATCCGAACGATAACTTCAAGTTCTTTTTTGCCGATTCTTCAATGCTTGATATAACAGATGCCGCTGCTGTTGACGAGTATGTCAAATATAACAGTATCCGTTATATTGTAAACTGTGCAGCATACACAGCTGTTGATAAAGCCGAAGATGATGCAGATCGTTGTTATGCCGTAAATCGTGACGGAGTAGCTAACTTGGGAAAAGCTGCAGCAAATCATAAAGCAAAGGTTATCCATGTTTCGACGGATTATGTATTTGACGGAACTGCGACAACTCCTTATACTGAAGATACGCCAACTTCACCACAATCGGTTTATGGAAAATCGAAGCGTGAAGGTGAGATTGCACTTCTCGAAGCTTGCCCCGATTCAATAATCATACGTACATCGTGGTTGTATTCGCAATTCGGTAAAAACTTTGTGAAAACTATGCTTAAGCTCGGGAGAGAACGTTCCGAACTGAATGTTGTTGCCGATCAAACGGGAACTCCGACCAATGCTGCCGATTTAGCTGCTGCTATAGCTAAGATTCTACATTATAGCGTAGCAAATGATTTCAAGAGAGGAATTTATCATTATAGTAATGAGGGGGTAACTACTTGGTATGACTTTACAAAAGCAATTCATCGAGAAGCTGGTATTGATACTTGCGAAGTAAAGCCTATAACTACCGATCAGTACCCAACACGGGCAATACGTCCGAAATACAGTGTATTGGACAAAGCGAAAATAAAGGCTGCGTTCGGTATAGCTATACCGCATTGGCAAACTAGCTTAGCTGTATGTGTTCAGTCTATACTTGAGGAAGAAGATTGATGAGATAAATACATCAGATTACTTTAACTGACACAACTATGCTAGCAGACACACGAAAAGAAAAACTGAATATAAAAGATTGGGCCGAAGAAGATCGTCCACGTGAGAAGATGCTCCTCAAAGGTGTAGCTTCACTGTCGGATGCCGAACTTCTAGGTATTCTTATCGCTTCGGGTAATAAGAACGAAACAGCAGTTGAACTTGCTCAGCGAATATTGCATAGTGTAGGTAATAATCTGAATCAGTTAGGAAAACTAGAAATAAAAGACCTGATAAAGAATTTCAATGGAATAGGGGAGGCTAAAGCAATAACAATCGTTGCCGCGATGGAATTAGGTAAACGTCGCAAATTAGCCGAAGCTATCATTCAACCAGTAATTAAGACCAGCAGTCAGGTTTTTGATTTACTCCATCCCGTTCTGGCAGATCTACGACATGAGGAAACTTGGATGATTTTTCTCAATCAGTCGAATCGAGTATTGAAAAAGACTCAGATCAGCAAAGGTGGTTTAAATAGTTCTATTGTTGATATTCGTATGGTGATGAAAGATGCGATCGATTCATTGGCTTCGGCAATGATTCTGTGTCATAATCACCCTTCGGGCAATCTTGAGCCTAGCAATGATGATGATCTGATAACGCGTAAATTGATGGCTGCAGGATCTTTGTTAGATATTCCGCTGCTCGATCATGTGATCGTATGTGATGAGGGTTATTACAGTTATGCCGACCAAGGTCGGATGTAAAAATACGAAATAGGCATTATCAATGACCGATTGTGTACGATAAACGAAAAAGGTTTTATATTTTTGTTCTCCGAACGAAGATTCACTTTAAACAAATCGAACTATGGGTGATTTATTAAAATTAGAAGAAGATATAGTAAAAATGATAAAGACCGTATACGATCCCGAAATTCCGGTTAATGTATACGATCTGGGCCTGATATACGATGTAGATGTAGATGATAGTAACAATGTTACGATCACTATGACACTGACAGCTCCAAACTGTCCGGCAGCAGACTTCATCTTGGAAGATGTTCGCTTCAAAGTAGGTTCTATCAAGGAAGTAAACAATGTTATTGTTAATCTTACTTTCGAACCTGAGTGGAATAAAGATATGCTCAGCGAAGAAGCAAAACTAGAATTAGGCTTCCTATAATATCAGAGCATGACGGCAGACAAAAAAACGTATTTCTTATCAGATGTACACCTAGGTGCAGCTTATCACAAGAAAAATGCTGATAAGCTGGCTTCGACTGCACATAAGTCGAAAGAATCGAAAGATAATCCGTTGTATATCGATCATGAGGTTGAGCGCAAGCTTTGCCGTTGGTTTGATATGGTAAAAGCAGATGCTGCAACAATTTATCTTTTGGGAGATATATTCGATTATTGGTTCGAATACAAAAATGTCGTGCCGCGAGGATTTACCCGTGTCTTGGGCAAAATTGCCGAACTGACAGATATGGGTATCGAAATTCACTTCTTTATCGGCAATCACGATATCTGGTTGACCGATTATCTGCGCGATGAGTGCGGAATGATTATTCACAAACAACCTTTGATAGTTGATATCGACGGAAAACGTTTTTTCTTAGCTCATGGAGATGGATTGGGCGATGAATCAAGATCTTTTAAAATAATCCGTCGTATATTTCATAGCGAAATTCTTCGTGTACCTTTTGCTGCAGTTCATCCACGCTGGACCGTAGGGTTTGCCCATGCTTGGTCTAAACATAGTCGCGATACGGGCGAAATGTTAGATTATCTGGGAGAAAAGAATGAACATCTTATCATCTATGCAAAGGAGCATAGCAAAAAAAATCCCGATATAAACTTTTATATTTTTGGTCATCGTCATATTTTACTCGACTTGGAATTGAGAGATCAATGCCGTGTTGTAGTTCTTGGCGACTGGATTAACTACTTCTCATACGGCGTGTTGGATAACGGCCGTTTTATACTCGAAATTTTTGAAGAATAAATCTTTAGAAAATGGCTCTGGTATTGCGGTTAACTAGTGTTATAGTTGTACCTTTGTGCCCGAATTAATTCTTAAGGTTTAGGTAATATGAAGATGATAAAAGGGATAACAATTATCCTTTTATTCTATTTTTTAGGTGAGTTTATCGCAAAACTCATCAATGGCTTTGTGCCTGGTAGTATAATTGGAATGCTTCTGTTGTTCGGTTGCTTGTATTTCAAATTGGTGCATGCCGAGACAGTAAGCGGAGTAGCTGATGCTTTCACTAAAAATATGGCCGTATTCTTTATTCCGGCCGGTGTAGGTCTGATGGGCTCTTTCGGATTGATCAGTAAATTTTGGTCATCTATCTTGATTGTTTGTACGGTGAGTACGGCTCTTGTGATAATTGTAGTTGCTCTTATACAGCAATACATGGAAAATAGGAGAGGAGAGTCGAAATGAAAGAGCTGTTAACATCAACCGAGTTTATTCTTCTGCTGATTTTTAGTTCATACTTATTGGGGCAGTGGATCTTTAAACGTACACGTATTGCAATATTTCATCCTCTTATTATTTCGATAGGTTTGATTATAGGCTTTCTGAAGCTGGCGAATATAGAATATGAAGCATTCAGTCGAGGAGCAGAATTTGTAAATTTTATGCTTGGCCCATCTATTGTAGCTTTGGGGTATGTATTATATAGTCAAATGCAGTACCTGAAAGGGAATGTTATCTCAATTATGCTGTCGATTTTTATTGGTAGTATTGTCGGTATTGTGAGTGTAATAGTTATAGCACGTCTGACTGGTGCCGATCAAATCTTAGTACACAGTCTTGAGCCAAAATCGGTAACCACAGCAATAGCAATCAGTATAGCTGAGCAAACTGGAGGAAATGTTTCTCTAACAGCTGTTATTGTTGTTTTTTGTGGTATCTTGGGAAGCATTATCGGACCTCCGATATTGAAGTTGATAGGTATAAAAAGCAGTGTGGCCAAAGGGCTCGCTTTGGGAGCAGCTTCGCATAGTGTTGGTACTGCCAAAGCTATGGAGATGGGATTGATAGAAGGAGCTTTAAGTGGTCTTGCTATTGGTTTGATGGGAGTAATGACAGCATTGCTGATTCCTATAATTCATCAGATTATAGTGCTTTGATTTTAAGTAGAATAATTATATAATGACACAATTTTTCAAAACTATATTTAATTTAAAGTTTTCTATTTTACTTATTATATTTCTATATGTAATAATCAGTATTCCCATTGGTCTGAATATAGGAGTAACTCTATTACTTCATTGGCTTTTTCTGGTGTGTTTGTTGTACCTATGTACTCAGATAAGATTACGTTGGGTTTTAGCAACAATATTCTTAATTATAATATTCATCAATGCATATACAAGTTTAGTTTTACATACAAAAATAGAACTGGGTATTATGGCTTCAGTTTTAGAAACAGATAGTCAAGAAGCATTGAGTGCAATAAAAGACTCTTTGTTAAAAGGATTGATTATCTTTGTTGTAAGTGCCATTTTAGTTTATGGAGCCTTTTGGGAACTAGGTAATAAAAATCTGAATTATAAATATCCTTTAGCTTTGGTTATATTGTACTCTTTCTGCTTCTTACCTTACAAATGTTATTCTTTTGCTCAGAAGTCAGGAATGGATGGCTGGGTATCAAATAAACCGCTTCTTTATAGAGAATTGGTAAATGTAAATGCACCGATCGTTTATGGAAATATAGCCATATATTTATCATATAAAGATGAAATAAATGGAATTAAGAAATATCTTGACCAAGAACGATTATTACCCCAAGGGGTTGATTTTGATGATGATGCTTACTCGCCCAATACTATTCTCTTAATACTTGGTGAAAGCTCGGCTCGTACTCATTATTCGTTGTATGGTTATGATGTAAAGACAACACCATTTCTAGACAGTCTTTCTCAGGGTATTGAGAATTCATCTTACTCATTTAACTATTATAATGCAATCTCTCCAGCATCATTGACTAGATATGTAGTACCATTAATATTTTCGTTCTCTTCTTATGAAAATCTAACACAAGATTTCAGTAGATATAAAAATATACTTGATTTGGCTAATATGCAGGGGTACGAAACAATTTGGATATCAAATCAGGCGATAATAGATGGATCATATAGTATGGTTGGTATGTTGGCTTCTTCTGCAAGAAGAATGTATATAGAAGAGCCTGCTTATTCAGATGACTTGAAGGTGGTAGATAAATTGAAGAACTTCTATAATAAGGATAAGAAACAATTTATTGTACTTCATTTGGCTGGAAGTCATTTCGGATATCAAGATCGATACGACGAGTTGGATAAAGAAGCTATAATGGGGACAGAGTCGAATGAATTACACTACGATAGATCGGTACACCATACAGATCGAGTTTTAAGAGAGATATTTCAGATGGTACAACAAGATCCTTCAAATATAATTTACTATTTGTCGGATCATGGAGAGGCTATTAGTATTGGCAGTCATGGTATGGCTGTTTACAAAGAAGAATTTGAAATCCCCTTAATTATTCTGAACAATAGCAATAATATTGATACAAAACCTTTGATTGAAAAGTATATGTCTGACGAAGATAGCTTGATAAATAGTATAAATTCTATTTATATTCTTTCCGAACTTTTAGGATATAAGGTTGAGAATACTATCATAGAGAAGGCTGTAGCAGGTACTTGTCAAGTTTATGGTAGTGGTAAAATAAAGGATTTTCGTGAGTTAGAGTGATTTCTATTACTGTCTAATATAGGAAAAAAGACACTCTTCATTTCAGAAGGGTGTCTTTTGTGTATAATAGTGTCCTCTTTTAGATTAGTCCTGCAGCTTTGAGGTGACTTGCCATTTCTTGTTGAACTGCTTTAGCAGCTTTTTCCGCTTGGAAAGCAAAATCAACAGTATTGTCTGCATAGATAATTGCTCTCGAAGAGTTTACTAGTAATCCACATTGCGAATTTATTCCGTACTTAACTACTTCTTCCAGACTTCCGCCCTGAGCGCCTACACCCGGAACCAATAGGAAATGATTTGGTGCAACCTTACGAATGTCTGCGAACATCTCGCCTTGAGTAGCTCCTACAACATACATCAGCTGATCTTCAGTTCCCCATTCTTGAGATTTTAAGATCACTTTCTCGAAAAGACGTTGACCGTCTTTATCTTCAGTCATCTGAAAATCGTGTGAGCCTTTATTTGAAGTCAGAGCAAGCAAGATAACCCATTTGTTAGGATATTGAAGGAATGGTGTAACACTATCAACACCCATATAAGGAGCAACAGTTACAGCCGAAGCTTTCAGATGTTTGAATGCTGATACAGCATACATATCTGATGTATTACCAATATCACCACGTTTAGCATCCAGAATGATAAACTGATCCGGATATTTAGTACGTATATATTCGATCGTCTTTTCTAAAGCAATAATTCCAGTTGTACCTAAACTCTCGTAAAAAGCCGTGTTAGGCTTGTATGCTACACAGTATTTGACTGTTGCATCAACGATCATTTTGTTGAAACTGTAAATTGGGTCATCTTCTTCAAGTAAATGCTTAGGAATTTTGTTTATATCTGTGTCTAAGCCTACGCAAAGAAATGACTGTTTAGCTTTGATATTTTCAAATAACTCTTGCCTTGTCATCTCTATATTTTTTATAATTCACTTTCTTTAATTCGTTCAGCATTTTCTGCTATAATAAGTTGGTCGATGATCGGTTGGATTTCGCCATCCATTATAGCTGCCAAATTGTACACTGTTAGATTAATGCGATGATCAGTGATGCGACCTTGTGGATAGTTGTAAGTTCTGATCTTTGCTGATCGGTCTCCGGTTGACACCATTGTTTTACGTTTCGATGCAATTTCGTTCTGATATTTCGAAAGCTCGATGTCGTAAAGTTTGGTACGAAGCATTAACAATGCTTTTTCGCGGTTAGCTAGCTGTGATCTAGCTTCCTGACATTGGATCATAATACCCGTAGGTTTGTGTGTCAACTGAACTTTTGTCTCTACCTTATTTACGTTCTGGCCTCCCGCACCGCTCGAACGTGCTGTTTGCCATTCCAGATCAGC
This sequence comes from Dysgonomonas massiliensis, assembly GCF_900240225.1. Classification (GTDB taxonomy): domain Bacteria; phylum Bacteroidota; class Bacteroidia; order Bacteroidales; family Dysgonomonadaceae; genus Dysgonomonas; species Dysgonomonas massiliensis. The sequence continues at coordinate 385,742 of NZ_OEPV01000001.1, forward strand.
TGGATTTATCTCGACGTCTACTTCTTCAGCTTCGGGTAATACAGCTACTGTCGCGGCTGAAGTGTGTACACGGCCTTGAGTCTCGGTTGCAGGAACACGTTGTACGCGGTGTACTCCCGATTCGTATTTTAATGTTCCATATACATTGTCTCCCGATACGGTAAAGATAATCTCTTTGTATCCGCCGGATGTACCTTCAGTACTGCTAGTTATTTCGGTTGCCCAACCTTTCGATTCGCAATATTTGATATACATGCGATAAAGATCGCCGGCAAATATTGCAGCTTCATCACCACCTGTTCCTCCGCGAATCTCTACAATGGCATTTTTGCCATCTTGAGGATCTGCTGGGATAAGTAGCATTTTTATTTCTTCTTCCAACTGAGGTAGGCGTTCGTTTGCTGCATCAAGCTCTTCGTGCGCAATTTCGCGAAGTTCCTGATCACTTTCCGAATCCAGTATGTTTTTAGCTTCGATAATTGAAGTTGTTACTTGTACGTATTCTTTTCGCGCATCAACTATTTTTTCTAAATCGCGATATTCTTTATTCAACTTTACATAACGTTTCATATCGGCAATTACCGATGGGTCGGTTATGAGTTTTCCTATTTCTTCGAAGCGGATAACTAAAGCGTCTAGTTTCTCAAGAAGTGAGGTTTGAGCCATTCTGTTATAGTTCTTTTAATTTCTGTGCAAAGGTAAAAAAATAGATTGAATTTCAGCTCAGACTGTCAATCTCTTATTCACAATTATGGTAGGGTATATAAAAAAAGAAAGCCCGCGAAATCGACTTCGCAGACTTCCTAACCTTAACACAAACTTTACAAAACTACACAATTGCTTTAATCGCACTTTCGTATTGAGGTTCCACTGTGATTTCAGGAACAAGCTCAACGTGCGAAACAATTCCTTCAGGGTTGATAACAACTACCGAACGTGCTGTAAGTCCAGCCAATGGTCCGTCAGTCATTAAAACTCCGTATGCTTTTGCAAATTCAGGATTTCTGAATACCGATGCAGGCACTACGTTTCCAATTCCTTCTGTAGTACAGAAACGTCCGGCTGCAAATGGAAGGTCAGCAGATACTGCAAGTATTACAGTGTTTGGCATGTTTGCTGCCTCTTTGTTGAAGCGGCGAACAGAGGCTGCACATACACCTGTGTCAAGACTAGGGAATATATTTAGTACAACGTTTTTTCCTTTAAGTGATTCTAGAGATATCTCAGAAAGATCGTTTTTTACTAGTACAAACTCAGGTGCTTTTGTACCAACTTTAGGAAGTTCACCACTTGTGTTTACTTCTGATCCTTGAAATGCTGTTTTTGCCATGTTTTCTTATTATTATGTAGATTAATTTTAAATACCTATCACAAATATAACGATAGCAAAAGTGGAATCCAATAGTTATATGCTTTTTTTATCTATAATTAGTATTCCTTATCAGATCATTTTCTTAAGATATTGAGCAGTAAAGCCTTTGTCGGTTTTTAGTATGTCTTCCGGCTTACCCGTAGCCACAACCATACCTCCGTCGCGGCCTCCGTCGGGTCCCATATCGATGATGTAATCGGCACACTTTATGATATCCTGATTGTGTTCGATTACGATAACTGTATTACCTCTGTCGACCAATTTGTTCAATACACCTAACAATACGCGTATATCTTCGAAATGTAGTCCGGTACTAGGTTCATCCAAGATGTAAATCGTATTTCCGGTATCTATACGAGCTAATTCAGCTGCAAGTTTTATACGTTGAGATTCACCTCCCGAGAGGGTAGTAGATGGTTGCCCTAGCTTGATATAGCCTAGACCAACTTCCTGAAGTACTTTAACTTTATTTAGTATATTGGGGACGTTTTCAAAGAACTCGACAGCCATATTGATGGTCATATCCAAAACATCGGCAATCGATTTTCCTTTGAAACGAACTTCGAGAGTTTCACGATTATATCTTTTGCCATGACATGCTTCGCATGGAACGTAGACATCGGGAAGGAAGTTCATGCCGATGGTTTTATACCCATTACCGCTACATACTTCGCAACGACCACCTTTTACGTTGAACGAAAAACGTCCCGGCTTATAACCTCTGATTTTCGATTCAGGCATACTGACAAATAGATTGCGTATATCCGAGAATACGCCCGTGTAAGTTGCAGGATTGGAGCGTGGTGTGCGTCCGATAGGTGATTGATCGACACTGATTACTTTATCTACATACTCTATTCCTTCGATCGATTTGTAGGGTAGAGGATCAGCCAGCGATCTGTACATGTGCTGACTCAATATTGGTTGTAATGTTCCGTTGACTAGGCTGGATTTTCCACTTCCTGATACTCCGGTAACACAAATCAATGTGTTGAGAGGAAAGCTTGCTGAAACATTTTTCAGGTTGTTTCCAGTAGCTCCTTTTATCGTAATTTTTTTGCCATTTCCTTTACGTCTTACTTTCGGTATTTCTATGGCTTTATGTCCGTTCAGATAATCTGCTGTCAGGGTACGTGCCTTAAGCATCTCTTGTGGAGTTCCGGCAAATACGATTTGCCCTCCGCGGCGACCGGCGTAAGGGCCAAGATCGACAACGAAGTCAGATTCCATCATGATGTCCTGATCGTGTTCCACCACGATAACCGAGTTGCCTGCGTCGCGCAATTTTTTCAAAGAAGCAATCAAACGATCATTATCACGTTGATGAAGACCAATACTCGGTTCATCAAGAATGTATAATACATTCACTAGTTGTGAACCGATTTGTGTAGCCAAACGAATACGCTGGCTTTCTCCACCCGAAAGGGTAGTTGAAGAACGATTAAGCGATAGATAGTTCAAACCAACATCAAGTAGAAAGCTCAGTCTCGAATTGATTTCTTTTACAATTTCAGAGGCAATAGCAGACTGCTTTTCAGATAAATGTGCAGGCAGTTCTTCAATCCAACTATAAAGCTGCTGAATGTCCATTTCGGCCAATTCAGCAATGTTTTTACTGTTTATCAGATAGTGTAGTGCTTCGATATTCAGTCGTTGACCTTTACATTCGGGACAAACATCTGTTTTGATGAATTGTTCAGCCCATTTCTGAGCGGTCGTAGAAGCTTCGCTATCTTGTTGCATTTCGATGTATTTTGCAACACCTTCGAAAGGCATCATATAACCCGAAGTACCCAGTAATTCAGGTTTTACAGCCAGCTGTTCGTCTGTTCCGAACATAATCTCATTGATAGCTTCTTCGGGAATATCTTTAATCGGCGTCTTTATTGTAACTCCATATTTCTCGCAAATAGCTTCAATCTGCCAAAAGAATAGAGAATTCTTATACTTGCCCAGAGGTGCAATTCCTCCGTTATGAATACTTTGTTGAGGCTTCGGAACAATCTTGTTCATGTCAATCTGGTTGACAACTCCAAGACCTTTACATTTAGGACATGCACCTTGTGGTGAGTTGAAGGAGAAATTGTGCGGAGCTGGTTCGCTGTACGATAAACCAGTTGCAGGGTCCATCATTTGTCGACTGAAATGACGAACTTCGCCACTCTCAATCTCTTGTATCATAATCAAGCCATCGCCTTGCTTCATAGCTGTACGAAGGCTGCTCTTGAGCGTTTTCTCTTGTCGCTCGTTGATGATTAGCTTGTCAATCAATACTTCTATATTGTGCATCTTGTATCGGTCGACACGCATACCAGGTATGATTTCACGAATCTCACCATCAACACGAACTGTCAGATAACCTTTCTTACTAACTTGCTCGAAAAGTTCTTTATAATGTCCTTTACGATTACGAACAAGCGGAGCAAGCAGATAAACACGCTTATCCTTGTAGCGATCCATGATCAGATCGTAAATCTGATCTTCGGTATATTTTACCATCTTTTCGCCACTAAGGTATGAGTAAGCTTCTCCTGCACGGGCATAAAGTAGACGCAAGAAGTCATATACTTCGGTAGTTGTTCCTACGGTTGAACGAGGGTTGCGATTGGTTGTTTTCTGTTCAATCGAAATAACGGGGCTTAAGCCGGTTATCTTGTCTACATCAGGACGCTCCATCGAACCTAAAAAATTGCGGGCATATGCCGAAAATGTTTCGATGTATCTACGTTGTCCTTCTGCAAAAATTGTATCGAATGCAAGCGACGATTTTCCACTTCCGCTCAGTCCGGTCATAACAACCAGCGAGTCGCGGGGAATAGTAACGTCAATATTTTTTAAGTTGTGTACACGCGCACCGTATACATCAATAGTTTCTTTGTCTTCTCCGTTGATTTTCATTCTGATCTGTCCTTCCTTCTAGACGTAAATTCCGAGTTATTGATGTTTAATCCAGTTAGGATTGTGGACTTTAATTTTTTCACCTTCTTTGTAGTAAAGGGATTCTTCCGTAGGGATAAGTATAGTATACGTTTTTGTTTTCTTCTCGTTGATGGTCAGTTTACGGGCTCTCAACCACGAATTGAAATCCTTTAGCTGAGCGTAGGTTACACCATGCTCTTGAGCAAAACTTGCAAGGTCTTCGATAGTGGATGTTACTTCAACTTCTTTAAACTTCATCGGTTTGTAAAGCTGATTAGCTTCTATCACAAATCCGTATTTGTATGGATGTTCCATTACTTGTTTTATAGCTAGCATGCGGAAATAATAACGCGTCGTTTCTTCGACCAACCAAAGGTCTAAAGCATCTTCAACGTTCTGTTTCTCCAATTCACCACTGATGCGTCCTTGTCCGCCGTTGTATGCTAGAGCAACTGCCGACCATTTGCCGTATTTTTTATATGCTTCTTTCAGGTATTTACATGCAGCTTCAGTCGATTTTTCGATCGAATATCTTTCATCTACTTCGTCAGAGACCTCCAAACCGTATTGAGGAGCTGTCTTTGGCATAAATTGCCACAGACCGGCGGCTTTAGCCGGAGATACGATACGATGATTCAGATTACTCTCGATAACAGCCAAATATTTGAAATCGTCGGGAACCCCGTTTTTCTTCAATATGGGTTCAATTATCGGAAAGTAGCGATTGGCCTTCTTGATCAGCAATAATGTCGACGAATGTAAGTACGGAAAGGCATTGATCTCGCGATCGAATCGTTCGTACAGATCGTATCTGTCAAGTTCTATTTTCTCTCCTGCAAATTTGATTGAAGTTGGTACTTCTATCGATTTTGTCATTGAAATTACGTATGCAGGGTTATGTACTTCATGCGGTGGATCGCCTGCTTTGCAGTTCTGTGCCGATATTAAGAAAAGTCCTAAGCCACATATCAGTGTGGTAGGGGCAATATATTTAATGATTTTTTTCATAGGATTTACCTTCTGTAAGAGTCATTTATAAGATCGGCAAAGGTACTGCTTTTTCGGCAAAAAATCAAGATAAGGATACTTCTCTTATAAGTGATTTGCAGTAAAGGTTTATAAAGTACCTCCCCAATAGAAATGAGATTCGAATTCAGAATGCAGATCAACTTCGTTTTCGAAGATACCGAATACGGATGATCCCGAACCCGACATGGATGCGTATAGTGCGCCTTGTTTGTATAGCTCTTCTTTTATTTCACCGACTTGGGGATATAACGAAAAAATACTTGTTTCGAAATCGTTAATCATATGATTTTTCCATTCGCCGATAGGGAGTTTAGCAACAGTTCTGAGATTCATTTGCGGAGTAGTTGGTTTGATTTTCGAAAACGCATCTTTTGTCGAAACAAATACATCGGGCTTTACCAAAACCAAATAATAACCCTTCAATGATAAGTCTATATTCTCAAGTTTTTCGCCAATGCCTTCGGCATACATCGGGCGATTGTAAATAAATATCGGACAATCGGCTCCTAGTTTCACAGCTATGTCTGCCAGTTCTTTATCGCTCGCCCCTAATTCAAATTTATCATTAATCAGTCGGAGCATAAACGCTGCATCAGCCGAACCACCTCCGAGCCCTGCACCGAAAGGAATCTTCTTTAGTAAATGAACATCAAGTTTCGGAAAGTCGTATTTCGAGCGCATAGCCCGCAAAGCTTTCATCACAAGATTATCATCGGCATGTGTTTCAACCTTATTGCCTGCCTCGATAAGAGTGTCATGTGGGCTGTCCTTTGCTTCTATAATTTCCAAAGCATCGTGTATAGTAATAGGGTAGAAGATCGTTTCTAGATTGTGATATCCGTCTTCTCTTTTCGATACAATATTCAGTCCCAAGTTGATCTTGGCATTAGGAAAGCTAATCATAAGTTGTCGTTTTATATGTAGCAAAGATAGTACAAAAAACATCCGCTACGACTTGCAACGGATGTTTAGCTTTATCAGAAAAGTTATCTTATACTAGTTTTTTGATCAATGCTTCTCTGTCACCATAGATGAAGTCGATAATCGGAACCTCGATCATTGTATAAGCTCCAGGTTGCTGTTTCATTGCTGCGCGAGCTGCTGCTACAAGAACTTGCGCCGTTAGTGCAGGGTTATTTATTTTCATATCAAACTCAAGCAATTGATTTTGAGTAGTACCTGATACACCTTTGCGGATCATGTTTACACCATGTCCCATATCTTTAAGCGCATCAACACTATCTACTTTCATTACATGAGTTTCGTCATGAGAAAAATAGTCATCCGATTTGATTGCATTGGCAACATCTTCGAATCTGTATCCGTCTTTCAACTCGATATATACCATACGTCGATGAACGCTAGTTCCTAGCGGAATAGTCATGGATAAAGCATCTTTTACACCATTAATAGCCTTTGCAGCTACCGAATGTCCCATACTCATGCCCGGACCAAAGTTGGTATATGTTATACCTTTCGGAGCCATAAATTCCATAATAGAACGAATCATCGAGTCTGTTCCCGGATCCCATCCTGCTGAAATGATCGAAACTTTATTGTTTTCTTTAGCTACTTTGTCCAGATTACGACGAAGTTCTACAATACCTCCGTGTATATCGAAACTGTCAACCGTATTGATACCTAGTTTCAGGCATTCGATAGCGTAAGTTTCAACGCTACGTGTCGGAGTACTCAATACTGCTACATCAACATCTTTAAGATCAGAAATTGATTGTACGACAGCGTATTTTTTTAATCTTTCGGGGATATTGTTTGCATCACGACGAACAATACCTGCTACTTCGAAATCAGGTGCCGCTTCTAATGCATCTAATACAAAATGTCCGATATTGCCGTAACCTACAATTGCTGCTCTTAGTTTTTTCATATGTCTTTCTCTATTTTATAATTAATTGATTTTATGTCTATTCTGGAATACTTTGTTTCATGAAGTTGTATAGCCATTCGAGGGCTAAGAAATCCTCTTGTATTCTTTCTTGAAACTCTTTGGAGTATGCTTCTTGTCCGACAGGGTAAGTTTTGTATGCATATATTCCTTTTCGATGATACCATTGTTGGAAATATTCATCCAAGTCATTTTTTATAGGACGTTTATATTCTTCGCCACCTACAACGAAACCTCTTTCGAAAACCATCTTTTGAGTGACTTCTTGGAATTCTTTCGAGCGATAAGCCATATGATCGCGAAAATCGTCCATAACCGTTCTTTTTGGTTGATAGATACCCATTCCGTACATGTATTCTTTAGCTCCTAACTCGAGAAAGAATCCCGGAAGGCTGATCCACTGATCGGAAGTGGAAGGTATCATAAACGTCATCCACAGATGTGTTTTATACGGACTTTTATCTGCCGAAAAACGAATGTCGCGATTGATACGCGATATGCATCGGTGTGGACGTAATTCGAATGTCGGATCTATGCTTCGCATTGCCGGAATAAGTGATACGCACAACTCTTTGAAACGATCGCGTACTTCGGTTTCGTATATTTTACGGTTCTTGTCGAACCATTCTTTGTTATTGTTCATCTCCAAATCTTTAAAGAATTGGAATGTAGCGGGCGTGAATCCCTTGAAGTCTAAACTTTGCATAAGGATATTTCTGTAAGTTCGGTACTGTTTCCGTAAAGATAAAAAATAGCGACCTAAAGTTAAGCCGCTATTAATAATTATTTTGTTAATTCCCGAATGACGTTCATTACTTCAGCTCCAATTTCTTCGGCTTCCTGCATACTCTTTGCTTCGGAGTATACGCGAATAATTGGTTCTGTATTCGATTTGCGAAGATGTACCCATTTGTCTGGGAAATCAATCTTTACACCATCTATGTCAGTTATGTCGAAGTGATCGAATTCTTTTCTAATAGCATCCAGTATAGCATCAACATCGGTTTGAGGAGTAAGTTCCACCTTCTGTTTTGCGATGTAATATGCCGGATATGAGGCGCGGAGTTCACTGACAGTCTTCTTCTGTTTTGCCAGATAAGTAAGGAATAATGCAATACCCACAAGTGCATCGCGTCCGTAATGGCTGGCAGGGTAGATGATTCCTCCATTTCCTTCACCACCGATAACAGCATTCACTTCTTTCATTTTTGTCGTAACATTTACTTCGCCTACGGCAGCTGCATAATATGGGCAGTCGTATTTGTAGGTTACATCTCGAAGTGCTCGGCTCGAACTAAGATTTGATACGGTACTTCCGGGTGTATGTTGCAATACGTAGTCTGCAATAGCTACCAATGTATATTCTTCTCCGAACATATCTCCGTTCTCGCAAATAATAGCCAGACGGTCAACATCCGGATCGACAACAAATCCTACATCTGACGATGTTTCTTTCATCAACTTCGATATATCGTCAAGATGCTCGGGTAGTGGCTCTGGATTGTGCGGAAACTGTCCGTTAGGTGTGGTATAAAGCTCATTTACTTTATTTACTCCCAAAGCTTTCAGTAGTTTAGGAATAACTATTCCTCCTACCGAATTGACACAATCTATACTAACTTCGAAATCGGCTGCTTTGATTGCTTCTACATCAACCAAATCCAAGTTGAGAACTTCTTGAATGTGTATATCTGTGTAATCTTTTGTTGATATTTTACCGAGTGAATCAACCTCGCTGTATGTGAAATCTTCTTTCTCCGCTATTTCTAAAACTTTGGCTCCATCTTCAGCATTCAGGAATTCGCCTTTCGAGTTCAGTAGCTTCAAAGCATTCCATTGTTTTGGATTATGGCTAGCTGTAAGGATTATCCCTCCACAAGCGTTTTCTTTGACAACTGCAATTTCAGTTGTTGGAGTTGTAGCCAAGCCTATATTTACAACATCGAAACCCATTCCAATCAACGTGCCGACAACGATATGTTCCATCATTTCGCCGGAGATACGTGCATCGCGTCCAACTACTATCGCGTTTGACGAAGTGCCTTTATTGCTTTTGATGTATGTAGCATAGGCCGATACGAATTTTACTGTATCTAAAGGGTTAAGTCCTTCACCTATTTTGCCACCGATGGTTCCGCGTATGCCGGAAATAGACTTAATTAAACTCATATTATATTATTTACTCAAATTCGTAACGCAATTCCTCAATATACATAGGCTCATATTGAGATAATTGTAGCGAAGAACCACTACTAAATGGAACAATCAAGCTGACACTTCCGCCATGACGAACGTCAAATTTAAGAGGAAGCATTGAGCCTACTGATAGTAAGTACATTGCATATTGTTCTCCTATAGTTGTAGGGTTTGCTATTATGTATTTATTAGGATCCAGATCTGTATAGTATATAGTTTTAATCCAAGCTTCGGGAGCTATATTTCCTGTTATATTTTCTTTTGTTCTGAGCAACAGATTGCTGCCCCAATAACGTAAATATACTGAAGTCCTTTCTTCTATTTCTTCGCCTTCTCCCCAGTTTATGACACGAATGTATACACCTGTATTTTCGTCTTTGTAAAATTCATTGTCAGCAAATTCGTAGCCTCTTTCCGGCATCTTATTCAGAACAGAGATGTCAAGGCTATCTCGGATAAAGTCTATTGCTCTACGTTCTTTTTTCAACATATCAGCATATGTTTCTGTTTTGCTACACGAACTAATTGCAATAATGGTACAGATTAATGTAAATACAAGAAGGATGTTCTTTTTCATATCGTTGTATGTTTATTTTTCTTTTACTAATAGTGATTTATATTCAGGTAAAGTTTTTTCGAATAGAGCGATTGCCTCGTCAAGTGTTCCGTGAAATTCGCCACCAGAAGCGTTTAGGTGTCCTCCTCCGTTGAAGCATTGAGCTGCAAATTTATTCGTCGGAAAGTCTTCTTGCGAACGAAGTGAAACCTTAACAAGGTTGACATCTTCTCGGATGAATATGCCAAATACAATATCCTTGATGTTTAATAACATATTCGGAAAACCTTCAGTGTCACCTTTCTGAGCATTGAAGCGTGCTTGCTCTTCCAGAGAAAGACTGATCATTGCTGTACGATATTCAGGATAAACACGCATTTTTTCGGATAGAACATAGCCCATCATACGGAAACGGTCAACCGAATAATTGTGATATACATTCGAGAAAATTTGGTCTTTGTTGATACCTTTTCTCAATAGTTCGCCGATGATATAATAGATTGCTTCATCATTCGAATTATACGTAAATCCTCCGGTATCGGTCATCATCCCTGTATAAATTGCTTCGGCAGAAGCCTTGCTCATAACCTTAAAATCGCCTAGACGGCAAATAAGACGGAAGATCAACTCGCTGGTTGATGATATTTCGGGGTGAGACACGATGATGTCGCAAAATGTATCGGGATGTGGATGATGGTCAATCATCACTTTCTTTGCACTTGCGCCAATTACATGTGGTGCTAGTTGAATGATACGTTTAGCTACGTTGAAATCAAGACAGAAAATAACATCGGCAGATTCTATTAGTTTCTGAGCATAATCAGGATATTTTTCAGCATCCAATATGTCTTTGGCTCCGGGTATCCATTTCAGAAACTGAGGAAAAGCGTTTGGTACTACAACAGACGCTTCGCGTCCTTGCTCGATAAGATAGTTATATAGACCTAATGAAGATCCGATTGCATCACCATCGGGTGACACATGGGTTACAATTACAAATTTATCATTCTCGTTCAGCAAATCTGCTATCTGCTCAATCTGATGATTCGGGATTATTTTATTTAGCATTTTATCTGTTCTTCGGCAAAATAATATAGCTAGCAAAAGTAAGAAAAATATTAGAAAGAAGAGGCTTCACTTACGCCTTTGATGGCTTTTTTGTCCTTTTTGATATTCATTAACAAAAATGCCGTTTAACTTCTTGTATATGCTATAGATAAATTATTTTGGAAATTATAAAAATCAAGATACATCCGAGTGCTGATTTTAGGTAAAAAGCTTTTTTGTTTAATATGAAAGCAGATAGACATCCTATGATGAGATATAGCGCAAATAATTGAAAAAGGTTGATCTTCACATCATGAATCAAAGCAAAAGGAATACTTTCGAAAAATCGTACAGACCAAGATAATAGATCTAGAAGTATTTGTACTATTCTGATGACTACAACAATGATGCTATCACCGAAAGCTGTTAATAAGCTTAATAATTTGGCTATGAGAATTCCTCCAAATGAATACATAAGTATTGTCACCAAAGGCACGATGACTAGATTCGTCGCAAAGAAATAAGTCGGAAACGTCCCGAAATAATATAAGCAAAGAGGGAAGGTTGCCAACTGAGCTACTACCGATATCGTAAATGATTGCCAGATCAGATTTGCTGCTCTGCTCTGTACAGTAATTAGCTTCTGTACTTTGGGATAAAGATATATGAGGGCAAATACAGATAGAAAACTCAACTGAAATCCGACATCGAAAAACGATAGAGGATTATAGAGCAGCAATAAGAAGGCTGCAATAAACATCCCATTGAGGGCATAATTGCGCCGTCCGAAAATTTCGGCAACGCAGATCATCGTTAGCATGATGCTTGCTCGGTTGACAGCAGGCGATAATCCCGTAATAAAAGCATATATCCAAAGAAGAAGAATGACTATGATTGGCTTGAGAACATAGAAACGTGATCGTCTGGGAATGAATTTGAGCAGGAGGTTTATCATAGCGTATATCAGCATCACGTGCAGACCGCTGACTGAAAGTACATGTACGGTTCCCGTTGTGCGGAAAGCTTGTAGCAAGTCGTCCGACATGGCTGCCTGATAACCAACGCTCAGAGCTGATAGAATAGCATACTGATCGGAGCTGAGATCGAGCGATTGGTAGAATTCTAGAATACTAGACCGACATCGTTGAGCGTATATTTTAGGTGTATGGTATATTTTATCTGTTGCTTGCCATGCTTTTGATCCAACAAACACAGACCCTGCAAACCCATGATTGGCCATGTATGAAGCATAATCGAAATCATTACTCATATTGCGGAATGGCTGAATTTTTCCTTTGAAAAGGAACTCATCGCCCGGAACAAGTTGTTGCTGTAGTGAGTCGCGATAGAAATAACAGACTATATTTCTATCATAATCGGGCAAGAATGCTTTATAGGCGATAGTCTTGGGTTTGTCCTCAGGTATGTCGGTAACGACCGCTTTGTAGGTGTTCCGTTCGAGTGGAAATATGAAAGAGGTTTCTTGTTGTCGAATGAATGTAGCGAGTATGCCAATCCCAATTAGGATGAAGTTTATGCCTACACCAAATAACCATCTATATTGAAAACGCTTCGGCGCTGGGATAAAGTAGGATAGTAATGCCAGAACAGTACCAATGCCGAAAAAGGCAATAGTCCAATGCTGAATGTCGAAAAAATATTGGAGTAGAAGGCCCGCTATCAGAGGGATAAGCAACGCAAGAATGGGCGTCCGTGATAGCGGGTTCATATCTGTTAGCTGCTAAATATTCTTCAGCTTATGTATCATCTCGGTAGGATTAGGAGCTGCAAAAACTGCACTTCCTGCAACGAGTACATCGGCTCCAGCATCGATCATGCGTTTGCCTGTTTCGAGGTTTATGCCTCCGTCTACTTCTATTAATGCATGAGCATTACGCTTGATAATCATATCCTTTAGTTTGCTAGTCTTCGAAAGAGTTTCTTCGATAAACTTCTGTCCGCCAAAGCCCGGATTAACAGACATAATCAGAACGAGATCAAGATCGGGAAGTATATCTTCGAGTAGCGAAACCGGTGTGTGCGGATTGAGCGTAACTCCGGCTTTCATGCCTGCATCGCGTATTGCCGATATGGTACGATGAAGATGTGTACAAGCTTCGTAATGTACATTCATCAGATATGCGCCTGCATCTTTTACGGCAGGAATGTACTGATCGGGATTGACAATCATCAGATGAACATCAAGCGGTTTAGTAGCAATCTTGCTGACTTGTTTGATGATAGGAAATCCGAACGATATATTAGGAACGAAACTGCCATCCATTACATCGCAATGAATCCAGTCGGCTTCGCTATTGTTAAGCATCTCGATATCCCAGCCAAGATTCAGAAAATCGGCTGATAGTATTGATGGGGCTATTTTATGACTCATACTAGTGGTTTTATATTGTTGAACCAAAGGTAGCAAAAAGTAACAAAGGTGACAAAAGTACACATTCTTTTGCTATTTTCTTTTTATCCCTTTTTCGGATCTTTTATCGTAGCCGTTTTATTGTATAGATAAAGTTGATTTTTATCGGAAGAGATTATAAAAGGAAAAATAGACAAAATAATCAAGATATTGATCTGCGTTTTTAGGGGTAGCAACTTTTATTGTATCAATGTAATCATCAGAATAATTAAGGTTCTTCCATTCTCTGAATCGAAGAGCTCTTAGAGATGTAAATGCCCTGTATTCATCAAAAATAAGTTCTTGATGATACATTAAATTACCTTGTTTTATGGCAAAAAGGAGGTAGTTGTATTCTTTATTCTTGTCTGTGTAATCGTAAATATTTTCTTCCGAAATAATCAATAAGCCTGTGATCCAGTCCAATTTTACTCTGTTCTGATTTTGAAACATTTCATCAAGAACACTTTCCCATTCAGTTGTCTCTGTTTCGGTATTATAAGATTCAATATGTATGTCTTTCAAAAAGAATTGATCTTCCGCTATTTCAAAGGTTGCTCTATATCCTCTCCATAAATCTGAAGAAACAGTCATAATTTCCCGTTGTGGTATTTTTATTTCAGGGTGTTCTTTGAGGTAATTTTGAAGAATCTCTGTTTGCAGATGATATTCTTTTCCATTAAAAATCAAAATATCAGGTGTTTGTATTGTAGCTGATACAGATAATGCATTAATGAAGAGACTAAAGACACAGATAAGTATATATTTCATAAGTTATTTCTTTTTCTTAATTGATGAAATATACTAATCATTTCCATAAAATATGATTTTATATGTAACTTTTATCTTCCTTCCAATTCTCTAAATCTTGCAGTTTGCCCATCAGGCAGAACAAAATATTCGCCATCTATACGAGCTTTTCCGAGTGTCGTTGCATCTATCGAATATCCCATGATTTCGGATAAAATATACGGAATATTAGAATTTCCAATGTGTCCACGATATATATAATTCGATGCGATAGAATCGATATTCAGCTTATCCAGATTGTGTTTAATGAAAACCATCGGTATCTCGAAATCGGCTGACGAAGCATTCTGCAACCCGTGCAATCCTCTTTCGGGCGATGTGCCATGATCGGAATAATAAAGGATTATCGAGCTGGAATCGTTGGCACGGCTGTAATCGTAAAGAGCTTTCAATACTCTATCTGTATGATGTAAAGTTTTATCGTATTCCGATACCTCATCCATATTTTTGAAATGAGATTCGTCGATGCTATCGTATCTTATATTGTACGGAAAGTGGCTTCCTACAAGATGTAACGTTATTAGTTGTTTCTGATCTTCTTTGTGATACTTCGATAGCAACTCAATTAAGTCGAAGTCTTCTTTCTCCATATTTGGAGTAAAGTATGTTTCTTGCGAAGTCTGAGCAATATATGACGGGTAATTGTCGTGCAATCCTGCTTTTTCCTGATTAGATAGCCATACACTATGGTAACCAAGATCGTTTGCCAGATCGATCGGATTTTTATAAAACCAGAAATCATTATGCTGTTTAACCGTTGCGAATGACATCGAAAAACGAATCGCATTTCTAGTCAGATTGGCTACCGATGTTCCCTCAAAATAGCTAATCGAAGCAGAATCGTTCCGAGCGAGTGAATCGAGAAACGGAGTCGTTTCTATCTCATATCCATATAGCGACATATTTCTGCGATAAGCGCTTTCGCCAATGACAAGATATATCTTCGGACTAGCCGGATTTTCGGCTGAAAAAGTTAATCCTTCGGGAACTTTTCGATCCGAGTTTTTCAGTTTCAGGACTTCGTATTTCTCATAGCCATATACAGTGAATGCAAATAAATCGCCATATAAGAGAGGCATTCTGTATCCCGAATATACATAGACGGTATGAAATGGTTCTTCCCGGAATTCATTCTTTATGGCATTGAAAAAGAATGGCATTCTGTAAGCAGGAATAATAAATGCCAAAGCATTTATTATTATAACAACTCCTAACAATAAAACTGCGGCTATTCGGGAAGATATAAGATTTTTTAGTTCGTATTTTACGTAAAACGACAAGAAGATTGTTACGATATAAGTAGCTATGCTTACCCAGTAAACATGAGTCGGCATAGTGCTTGCTTCAGCAGGGTTTGTTTCTATTATAGATGCTAGATTTCCGACTCTCAGCGGGATTTGAAAAAGTAAGGCAAAGGCAATACCTCCGGAAAGAATAAAGGAGATAGCAGCCATAACTATGTTCGAAATAACATTGTTCTTGATATTGCTAATCAGGATATATGTAAGAATAATAAATACAATATTGATGATTGCAAATACCCAATGTATATGCTTATCGAGAAAAAATGTCAGGACGATGAATAGTAAAACCGTGAAAATTAGACTATATTTATACTTGCTTAATATGCTCAGCATGTTGTAATGTTTGTTATTTGATGTGCAAAAATATGCTTTATTTATCATATCCGTAAATTTCGAACGAATAAAGTGTAAGTCAATAATATATAAACTCTTTATAATTTATTTTAGTTCGATAAAGAATCCCTAAAAAAACTGAACTATGAAAATTTTGACGGGAAAACAAATCCGAGAAGCCGATCAATATACCATTGCCAACGAACTAATTTCGTCTATTGATTTGATGGAACGAGCATCCATTGCATTATCCGACGAGCTAGAGAAGGTAGTTCGTAAATCAACTCCATTACTTATTATTATAGGGAAAGGTAACAATGGAGGCGATGGTTTGGCTATGGCTCGTATTTTATGCGAAAGAGGATATCATTGCAGTGTCTATTGTCTATTCGAAGAAGATGTTCTGAGTGAAGATTGCAGGGAGAATCTTCATCGGTTACCTCCAGCAGTGAGTTTATTATCTCCCGATTTTGTTGTTGCAGACGATGCTGTAATAATCGATGCCATTTTCGGATCAGGTATTCGTGGAGTAGTTTATGAACCTGCTGCATCTGTCATCAGAAGAATTAATCAAATTTCGAATCCAGTTATTTCTATTGATCTCCCTTCGGGCATGAGTACCGAATGGCAGCAAGAAACAGATACTCTGATTCGGGCTGATTATACATTAACTATTCAGTTTCCTAAACTAGCGATGCTATTGCCCGATTATGGTCAATTTTGTGGCGAAGTGCGTATTGTTCCAATTGGTTTGAGCGAAACTTATATTGCTAAAGCAGATAGTAATTTGTTCTACTGTGATGAGGAATATATCAAATATTTATTAGTGACGAAAAGAGATAAATTCTCTTATAAAAATAAATTCGGTCATACTCTTCTGATCTGTGGATCGAAAAATATGAGCGGTGCAGCTACTTTAGCAACAGGTTCGGCACTTCGATCGGGTTGCGGATTGGTTACAACGCATATCCCATATTCGGAAAGAATAGGTATAATGACTAATTATCCTTCGGCAATGCTGAGTTTCGATGATCGGGATTGTTTCTCTCGTTTTCCTTATAATATCGGGGATTATTCATCAATTGCAGTAGGTTGTGGCATAGGCCAGTTGGACGAAACAGTCAGTGCTTTAGAGAAACTTCTGAAATCAGCAAAAGTTCCAATGGTTATTGATGCCGATGCTTTGAATATAATTGCAGCGAGTGATAGTCTTAGAAAATATATCCCTAAAGATTCAATCTTGACTCCTCATGTTGGCGAACTGAGACGATTGATAGGCGAGTGGGGTAGTGAGCAGGAAAAATTTGAGAAAGTACAAAATTTCTCATCTGAGATTGATTCCATCGTAATTGTTAAAGGAGCATATACAGCTATATTTTGCCCCGATGGTAGTTGTTGGTTCAATTCGACGGGTAATGCAGGTATGGCTAAAGGAGGAAGCGGTGATGTACTTACCGGCTTATTAGTAGGATTGCTTGCTAGAGGTTATAACTCTGTGGATGCTGCAAAAGTAGGAGTATACATACATGGATTAGCGGGAGATCTTGCAGCTGCTGATTTGGGGCAAGAAGCAATGAATAGTAAAGATATAATCGATTATTTACCTAAAGCTTTTCAGCAGTTTGAACAATAAACAAAAAAAGATTGAGTTTCTTTCGAAACCCAATCTTTTTATATATTCGATTTTTTTGTATCGTTCTCAGATTAGCAACCGCAACCACAGCCTGAACCGCAGCTACCGCCTTCTTCTTCGTCAGAACCGCAACCACAGCTAGAGCCACAACCGCAACCTCCACCTTGAGGTGCAAGTAATGCTGCTATTTCTTCTGGAGATGCTTCTTTAACTGTCAATACTTTTCCTTCGAAGTGTAGAGTTTCGCCAGCTAGAGGGTGATTGAAGTCCATTGTAACTACATCATCTTTAACAGCTACTACCGAACCATTCAAACGGTTGCCATTAGCATCCATCATAGGTACAGTGTTACCTTCGAAAACTACGTCTTCGTTCAATTTGCCATCTACTTCGAAGATGTTGCGTGGAAGATCAACTACGCTTTCGTCGTCGTATTCGCCGTAAGCCTCTTCTGGAGTTAGTGTGAATGCGAATGCATCACCTTCGCCCAATCCTGCAAGATTATTTTCGAATGCAGCTAGCATCGAGTTTGTTCCATAGATAAACTCTAGTGGAGTCTCAGCTGTTGCACGTTCCATCAATTCGCGCTCTTCGCCTTCGCCCACGTTCAAATCGTAAGTTAACGATACAAATTTATGAGTTGAAATTTTCATTTTTGTTGGTTTGGTTTTTTAGTTTATTAATGATCGATTCGTAAGAATCTGTATTTATTTATTTTATTATTATACTTGCAATTATTGTGCCGTAAATTATATAACAAATCAAAACGAAAATCTATCGACTTGAAATCGCTTTTTTTAGATTGTTTAATGCTTTTTCAATAATTGATCGTGGGCAACCCACATTCAGACGCATGAATCCTTCTCCTCCCGGTCCGTATGTAGTACCGCTATTTAGTGCTAATTTAGCATCATCAACAAAGAGATGATTTAGCTCTTCCTGAGTAAGCCCAAGTTCACGACAGTCGAGCCATACCAAGAATGAAGCTTGCGGTATCATTGCTTTTATCTGTGGAATATTTTCTTTCAGATAATCGTCTACAAATTGAATGTTGTTCCAAATGTATTGTTTTGCTTCATCTAACCATTCGCCACACTTATTATATGCAGCTTCGGTTGCCGTATAGGCAAAAATATGGCCTTGGTGCAATTCACTTGCTTCAAGGTATGCATGGAACTTTTGTCTGATGCTTTCATTTGGAATTACAGCAAAAGAACTTACTATTCCTGCAATGTTGAATGTTTTGCTGGGAGCCATAAATGTGATACTATGTTGCGCAGCTTTTTCCGATACCGATGCATATGGAATGTGTTTATGACCATCGTTCTCGTATGCCAGATCGGAATGTATTTCGTCAGATATGACAAGAATATTGTGCTTGTCACATATTTCAGCCAAATTGACTAACTCTTCTCGTGTCCAGACTCTTCCACCGGGATTGTGAGGGTTGCAAAGAACAAGAACCTTCGATGTTGAATCCAGTTTCTTTTCTAAGTCTTCCAAATCCATTTTGTATTCTCCTGCCTCCAGTTTCAGCGGATTATTTACTACTTGTCTATTGTGTAGTTCGGTAGTAATACGGAATGGATGATATACGGGCGGTTGTATAACGATTCCATCACCTTTCTGTGTAAAGCAATCGATAACAAAAGCTATTCCTTTTACTATTCCGGGTATGAAGTTGGCCCATTCTTGTTGGATATGCCAATCGTGACGATTTTTCAGCCAATTGACAATCGAGTCGCAATATTCTTGAGACGGTTTTGTATAGCCGAATATACCATGTTCTACACGTTTGAGCAGAGCATCGATTATGGGCTGAGGCGATTTGAAATCCATATCAGCAACCCACATAGGTATAAGATCTGTTCTGCCGAAATTGATTTCCAGCGATTCAACTTTTATAGCTTGTGTTCCGCTACGATCGATAATCTGGTCAAAGTTATATTTCATGATGTTTTGAAATTTACGAAAATTGTGGGGTCAAAGTTACGAAAAATAAATAGAGGCAATGTTGTCTTTTATACTAAAAAGCCGTAGCTAAATTCAGCTACGGCTCTTCGAATACTTAATCAATCTACACTCTCATGAGTGAAAGGGTATCTTGTTATTATTTTTCAGAAAGATAGCTAGAGATACCTTCTTGAGTTGCTTTTAGAGCTTTTTCTCCTTTTTTCCAGTTTGCAGGACAAACTTCGCCGTGCTCTTCTACAAATTGTAGAGCGTCAACTACGCGGATAGCTTCTTCTACGCTACGTCCTAGAGGCATATCG
Source organism: Dysgonomonas massiliensis (assembly GCF_900240225.1). Lineage (GTDB taxonomy): Bacteria > Bacteroidota > Bacteroidia > Bacteroidales > Dysgonomonadaceae > Dysgonomonas > Dysgonomonas massiliensis. The sequence goes on from NZ_OEPV01000001.1 coordinate 405,530, forward strand.
TTTACTACTTGGTGACGAACGACACCTTCTTTGTCGATCAAGAATAGGCCGCGGTATGCTTGTGGGTTTCCTACGAAAATATCATCACCTTCGTCGTTATAGTCAAATGAACCAGCTAGTACGTCGAACGCTTTTGAGATCATCAAAGTTTGGTCAGCTACAAGCGGATATTTTACACCTTTGATACCACCTTCGTTTTGTGGAGTTTGAAGCCATTTCCAGTGAGCGAATGCTGAGTCTGTAGAAGCTGCTACTACAGCAACATCACGAGATTCGAATTCAGCGATTTTTTCTTGGAATGCGATCAATTCAGTTGGACAAACGAAAGTAAAGTCTGCTGGATAGAAGAAGAACAATACATATTTTTTGCCGATGAATTGTTCTAGTGAAAAGTTTTCTACAATTTCGTTACCGTTTACTACTGCACCAGCGTTGAATACAGGTGCTTTTTTACCTACTAATACTGACATGTTTTAATGTTTTTAAGTTATTTATATTGGAAATTTTTATCTCAATTTTCTTATACAAAAATAACCTTTAAATACGTTCATGTCAAATAGATAAATTTCATTGAGTATAGACGCAATTTATCTATGATTATTTTTGATAGGCATAGTGACCGGTTATCTTCCAGGCAAAAAGACAGTTCTGTAAAACTTGTCCTCCACCTATGTTGTGAACAATTAGTGGAGTCTTTTTATCAGACTTCGATTTTTGTGCTACAACGATACCAATATGTGTCATGCCATTTGGTAATAGCCAAGTAACAATATCGCCCGGTAGATAATCCTCGGGATTCATCGTGATTGGTTTTTCTTGACCCTTTTGGCTGAAAAATACTTGCAGATTCGGTACTCGCCTATGGTCAATGTTGGTATCCGGAGAATTCAATCCCCACATCTTTTTGTTCGGATATTTCGAGAAATTGACTTTTATATCTTCGTGCAATTCTTTTTGCAAATCGATCCCCAATTTGCGATAAGCACGAATAACTACATCGGTACATACACCTCTGTCGGGAGATACATCTCCGTTTGGATAAGGAATGCGGACATAGGCCGGATCGTAGATTATTCTTCGGTCGATAATACTGATCGCAGCATCCGATAGTTTCATGAAAAAAGTATCTATATGAGCGTACTCGCCAATTGTTTCGACCTGATCCTGAATGCTCTGATCTTCTTTCCGATTCTGTGCACAAGATGTTGTCGTCAGACAAATTAAGAATAATAATAGGCAATACTTTTTCATGGGTCAATCGGTATATGCAGTTATTTGTGTATAAGTTAAGATGAAAAAAGAAATAGAACTATTTCATTGCAAGATATTTAACTTTTTTGATCCATTTTTCTCTTTGTTCAGGAGTTGATTTCTTGATAATGGCCAAATAAGTTGTTCTTATATTCTTAATGCCGCAGAATGCACCAATACTTTGGCGTATCATATGTCCGCCGATATCTTTTACTATCCATTTGTAGTACCATATGGGCGAATCCATTGTACTGATGATTTCGGATGTTTTGCCTTTTAATAGTTTTATTGGGAATGGCGATTTATCTTGATATTGGAATGTAAATCCAGGTAAGAATACCCGTTCGATAAATCCTTTCATCAAAGCTGGCGGAGCCGCCCACCATGTAGGGTATATCCAAACAATATGTTCGGCCCATTGTATCTTTTCCCAAGCATCAATTAAATCAGGTTCCTGATCAGTTCTTTTGCGGTATCCATGCTGTAATATTGGATTGAAATCCATTTCCGCCAAGATTATTTCCTGTACTTCGTCGCCCTTGCTCAATGCACCTTCTTTGTATGCATTGTGCAAAGCAAAGCAGAAACTTTCTTTATCGGGATGTCCGTTTATGATCAGTACCTTTTTCATTGATTAATGCATCTAATCGTCCTTCAAAGTAGGTAAACTTAAATGATATTTTGTTGCAATGAATCGTACAGCAATAACAACAAATACGACTATTATTTCAGTTAGAATAAAATCGATTCCTAGCCATAGGCAGAAAGCAAACACCAGACATCCTATAATACATGCCATAGCATATAATTCCTGAGTAAATATAATCGGAATCTCGTTGATCAGGATATCCCTTATGATACCTCCAACAATACCGGTGATTGTCGCCATAAATATACCCACCCATACTGGATAACCCAACGCCATTGTTTTTGCATAACCTACTACTGTAAATAATCCCAGCCCGATGGCATCAAACCAGAAAATGGTATTGTTGAGATGGACAAGTATTTTACGAAAGAAAGCAACGATCATAAAGGCTACTAGTGTACACCATATGTAGTGGCTTGATAGCATCCAAAAAGGAGTTTGATCTAGCAGAATATCGCGTGTAGTACCCCCGCCAACGGCTGTGACAAAACCTACTACAATAGCACCAAACCAGTCGAATCTTTTTGCTGAGGCTAGTCGTATCCCACTTATAGCAAATGCTACAGTACCTAGAGCCTCAAGTATATAGGTGATTTGAACGTGCTCAAAACTTGATGAAAAAATATCAGGATTCATGACAATTAATGCAGATGATATTTAGACTTTTATATCAATTTATGATTTCGCCACTACCAATACAGAGTTTCGACTCACTGTCGTAGATCACGCCAAATTGTCCGGCTGCAATTCCCTGTATCTTGTCTTCCGAATGGATACGATAAATGTCGCCGATTTTTTCTAGTTGACCATGTGTGAATTCGGGTGTATGGCGTATTTTGAAGGTAATGTCCTTTTTACCTTCGAAGTCGCCCCATATATCTTCTGTAATAAACGAAAAAGCTCCGAGATTTACAACTTTTCCGTACTGAGTTTCAGGATCGTATCCGTTAGATACGTATACTATATTACGATTTGTGTCTTTTTTGATTACATGCCAAGGGCCACCACTCAATCCTAAGCCTTTGCGCTGACCGATTGTGTGAAACCAGAATCCTTTGTGTTTACCAAGTATGTTTCCTGTCTCAAGCTCAACAATCAAGCCTTCTTTTTCGCCCAGATAACGACCTATGAAATCGTTATAGTTGATTTTACCCAGAAAGCAAATACCCTGACTGTCTTTACGCATTGCCGAAGGAAGTCCTTGTTCGGCCGCAATGGCACGAACTTCACTTTTCAGCAAACCTCCGATAGGGAACATCAATTTTGATATTTGCATATTATTGATCTGCCCCAAGAAATAAGTCTGATCTTTTACCTGATCTTTGGCAGTCGAAAGCCAAGTTTTACCATCTATTTCGGTTGTTGTTGCATAGTGTCCGGTTGCAATTTTGTCGAACTCGTGTCCCCATTTTTGTTCGAAACATCCGAATTTGATCATCTTATTACACATCATATCCGGATTAGGAGTCAGACCGCGGCGAACAGCTTCTACCGTATAACTGACTACGTTTTCCCAATATTCTTCGTGCAAGGATACTATTTCGAATTTACATCCGTATTTCTTTGCTATATACGAAGTGATTTCAATATCTTCTTCGGCAGGGCAGTCGATATACCCATCTTTATCTTCCATTCCGATACGGATATAGAAAATTGTAGGATCATAACCTTGTTCTTTCAGCTGATGGACTACCACCGAGCTGTCGACTCCTCCCGAAACTAATGCTGCTATATTCATTTTATCTTATTAATCTGATCTTTTCTGATACAATAACAATCTTACCAGATTTTTGTTTTGGCGAATGACTTAATTGCTCCTAATCCAAAGCTAAATCCAGTGCGAACAAAAAACTGACGTTCCCCTTTCGAAACGTTCATGTCATAACCTGCTTTGACGAAGAAAAACTTATAGTCAAAGTATATATTCGGAGTTATCACAACTCCGTCTTTCCCGTGTCGGTGATTGAAAATATAACCGGCATCGCATCCTAAAAGGACTGTAAATTTAGTTCTGTTGAAAAGTGACTCGCTCAGGAATGATGTGATCTGTATAGGTTTGATGTTTATTCCCGATACAGGCGAACTTCCTCCCGTATAATCGATCCCTCCTGAAACGAACGTATTTAGAAAATTCTTTTTGTGCAGGTAAGGATATGAAATGTTGGCTGCAAACTGAATGGCATTTCCTTTGCCTTTAGCATCAGCATACTGTGCTCCGATTCCTATAAATTGGGCCGAGCATGTAAGAGATATTAGTAAAAAAGTAATTATTCCGATGAGCTTCTTCATATCAGTGTATAGTTTCTGTCGCGACTACAAAAGTACATATTATTTTCGGTTTATTTATTCTCTGCGATTTGTGAATCAGTTGATTCCTGCTTTTCTGCTTCTAAATCAGCTTTTGACTTACTTGTCGTAACAAGGTAAACCCCACCGAATATAAAGATTGCAGCAATCAATTTTTCTATTGTAAATTTTTCGCCCATAAGTGCAATTGCCACAATAGATGCAATCAGTGGTTGCAAGTTGTTGTACATAGATATTGTTGTCGGACGTATACGTCGCTGTGCAAGAGGTATCATAACGTAAGTGAAAAATGTAGCTCCAAACAGTGCAAATGCCATGAAAGCAAGAGGTAACCAATCGGTCTGATGATAAACCGGAGAATCTATCATGTCTTTTCCCCACAATGGCAAGATTGCTATTGCGGCAAAGAGAAACATCCATTTCATCATGGTGATTGATGAATACTTATCGGCAAGAGGTCTGGTAATAACCAGATAGAACGAGTAGAACAACTGAGCACTAAGTATTGCTATGTCGCCTTGTATACTGCTTGCTTGTGAAGAACTGACATTGTGTGCTGTATAGACAAGGATAATAGCTCCTAATCCTCCAAGGAAAACTCCGCCTGCTTTTTTGAATGTAATCGGCTCACCGAGAATAATTGCAGCGATAATCATTGCAAACAAAGGGCTGCTTGTAGTTATGATAGAAGCATCTACCGGCGATGTTTGTCCCAATCCGTATGCAAATAAGCTTTGATTGAGCAGCATCCCACAAATTCCCCCGATCAGCAGAACCAATAGATCTTTTTTCTGCACTTTTTCTTTGGGCATGGTCAGAGAAAGAAGCCAAAAAGCTGCTGCTGCAAAAGCCATACGCGAAGCAGTCATTCCGAAAGGAGTGATCATTTCGTGAGCATAGAGATATTTGTTGATGGGTATATTCAATCCGAATACAGTCATCACAACCAGCATAATGAGGTGGCCTTGTTGTTTTGGAGATAATTTCACTTATAGTTTTCTTCTGATTGTTTATGAATTAATGCCCTGTTTTGGCCAGTACTACTACCGGCACAAAAAGGGCATTGTTTTTCTGTTTTATAAGAGCTAAAATAACTCTTAGTATGGTTTTATTATTTCAACCATTGATCGAACCAACGGAAGAATTCGTTTTGGAACAGAACTCCATTCTGAGGTTGAGTAATCCAATGGTTTTCGTCAGGATAGATCAAAAGACGTGCCGGAATATCGCGAAGTTTTGCAGCATTGAACGCCATCATGCCTTGCGAAGCCAGAATGCGAAAGTCTTTTTCACCATGGCTGATCATGATTGGTGTATCCCATTTGTCAACGAATAAGTGCGGAGAATTTGCGTATGAACGTTGAGCAATTTTATTATTGCGATCCCAATACGATCCACCTAAATCCCAATTAGCAAACCACATTTCTTCAGTTTCAAGGTATTGTGCTTCAAGATTGAAGATACCTGCGTGTGCAAAGAATGCTTTGAAGCGTTTGTTGTGATTTCCTGCCAACCAGAATGTCGAGAATCCTCCGTAGCTTGCACCTGTACATCCTAAACGATTTTCGTCAACAAATGGTTCTTTAGCCAATTCGTCGATAGCTGCAAGATAGTCTTTCATATTCTGACCACCATAGTCGCCACTGATTTGTTCGTTCCATTCTTGTCCGAATCCTGGTACACCATGACGATTAGGCATTACAATGATATAGCCATTTGCAGCCATAATTTGAGGATTCCAACGATAAGACCAGAACTGGCTTACAGTGCTTTGAGGACCTCCTTGGCAATATAGAAGTGCCGGGTATTTTTTCGCAGGATCGAAATTTGGCGGATAGACTACCCAAGTAAGCATCTTCTTGCCATCGGTAGTTGGAATCCAACGAGCTTCTACATTAGCCATTGTCAGTTGAGACAAGATATGTTCATTCTCGAAACTCAATTCGGTAGCTTCGCCCGAGGTTTCGTCTACTGCATAGATTTCGTTAGGTTTTGATAATGAGTGACGAACTGCAATCAGTTTGTTTTCGCCAGCTAAAGCAACAGATTCGTAATCGAAATCACCTTTAGTGATTGTTTTAATCTCTTTCGTTGCAATATCCACTTTATGAATATGTGTACGTGCTTCTACGCAAGATACGATATACAAACTTTTGTTGTCAGTATTCCATGTGATAGCGTCAGTATTGTAATCAAAGTTTTCAGTCAGATAAGTTTTTTCGCCAGTTTCCATATTCATCACGAATAGGCGATTTTTATCCGATTCGTATCCGTCACGCTCCATACTTTGCCAAGCCATGTATTTTCCGTCAGCCGAAAAAGTAGGATTGATATCGTAACCCATCATACCTTCAGTAAGGTTGCGAGTTTCTTTGGTCTCAAGATTGTAAAGATAGATATCCGAATTTGTTGATTCAGCATATGCTCTACCAGTTTTCTTGCGAGATGTATATGCTATTGATTTCCCGTCGGGAGTCCAAGAAAATTGCTCGGTTCCGCCGAAAGGCAACATAGGGCTTTCAAAAGGTTCGCCTTCAAGGATGTCGAAATCATTAGTAAGCGTATTTTCGTCGAAGTTAGCGATAAACGGATGAGGAATTTCTTCAATCCATGTATCCCAATGTTTATACATCAAATCGTCAATAATCAGTCCGGTAGCTTTTGTCAGCTGAGGATAACGGTCTGCTGTACGTTCGCCGTACTTTATATTTTTGATATAAAGGATTTTTGTTTCGTCAGGCGAAAACATAAAACCATTGATACCTCCGTCAACGTTGCTGATTTGTTTGCGGTTAGTTCCATCCGGATTCATTTCCCAAATCTGGGATGAGCCGTTTTCGCTGCTAAGGAATGCAATTTTTTTGCCTTCATTAAACCATATAGCATTATTCTCGCTCTTCGGAGTCTGAGTGATCTGTACTTTGTCCGATCCATCCACATTCATTGTGAATAGTTCACGATTAGTTTTGTTTTGTTCAACACTCACATAAGTTACTCCGTACAAAATACGTGATTTGTCGGGCGAAATTTGTACATCAGACAGTCGGCCAAAGCTGTAAAGTGCTTCGGGTGTCATAATTCCGTTTTCGATCTTAATAGAAGACTTACCAATCAGTGGCGCTGCGTCCTCTGCCGGCTTCTCTTTCGTGCCACAGGCAAGCATTGTTGCTCCTAGAGCTAAGGTCATAACTGTTTTAAATTTCATATTGACTAAAAATATTTGATATTTTCAAATTTGATATACAAAGTTAAACTTTATTCCTTTAGATTAAACTGTTTCTAAGAGCTTTGTAGTTTAATTCAGTCTGAAGTAGGTGTATTATTTATCAAATTGTTAACTTTGCTGGCATCAATATTATGAGTTGCTTAATACAATCAGTTCTTATAGAGAAATAAAAAGTATAAATGTTAGATACAGAAAAATACGGTCTGGTGTTAGAAGGTGGAGGTATGCGAGGAGTTTTTACCTGTGGAGTGTTGGATTATTTCATGGACAATAAGCTGAAATTTCCATACGTAGTTGGTGTCTCGGCCGGAGCCTGCAACGGATTGTCGTATATGTCCAATCAACGTGGACGAGCCAAATATAGCAACATAGACATGTTGGAAAAATATAAATATATTGGATTCAAGCAATTGATTCTGAAAGGAAATATCATGGACTATGATTTATTGTTCCATACGTTTCCCGAGAAGATATTACCATACGACTACGATGCCTATGCCCGATCGGAAGGTCGTTTCGAGATGGTAACGACAAATTGTCTGACCGGGGAAGCTAATTATTTTGAAGAAAAGAATGATCCCAAGCGAATAATTGATATTGTAAAAGCATCGAGCAGTTTGCCTATTGTTTGTCCGATTGTATATGTAGATAATATTCCGATGCTGGATGGTGGGTTAGTAGACTCAATTCCATTGGAAAGATCAATATCGCAAGGATGGGATAAAAATGTAGTGGTATTGACTCGTAATAAAGGATATCGTAAAGAAGCTAAAAAGGCGAAGCTTCCTCCGTTTATGTATCGAAAGTATCCTGAAATCCGCAGAGTCTATGCCGAGAGAAATACATTATACAATGCTCAACTCGATTTGGTAGAAAAGATGGAAGATGAAGGCCGCGTTTTGGTGATCCGTCCGGAGGAGCCGGTTGAGGTAGATCGTATTGAGAAGAATACAGCTAAATTATTGAAACTGTATAATCAAGGATACAAGATGGGAGAACAGCTTATGTCTCAATATAAACGATAAAGATATGATTACATTAGAAGTTTGTGCAAATTCGCTAAAATCGGCTTTGGCAGCTCAGGTTGGAGGAGCAGTCAGAGTTGAGTTGTGTGATAATCTGGGTGAAGGCGGAACAACGCCTTCGGCAGGAACAATTATTCAGGCTAGAAAACAGCTGGATATTCAGTTGTTTGTCATTATCCGTCCTCGGGGCGGTGATTTCTTATACGATGATATTGAATATCAAATTATCGAACGTGATATTCGCTTTTGTGGTGAAGCGGGTTGCGATGGAGTTGTATTCGGAATTTTGGATCGACAGGGAAATGTCGATTTCGAACGTAACAGTAAGCTTGTGGAAATAGCTAACAGTTATGGGATGAAGACTACTTTTCATCGTGCTATTGATCGGTGTAACGATATTATCGGGAGTCTGGATGCGGTAATAGAGGCTGGATTCGATCGGATTCTAACTTCGGGCGGATATGAGACAGCTCTTCTGGGCGCAGATGTTATTCGCAAAATGATAGAAAAATCAGAAGATAGGATATCTATTCAACCGGGAGGAGGAATCACTGAAGACAATATTCAGGAGTTAGTCTCGAAAACCGGCTTAAGTGAATTTCACGGATCATTCAGAAGCCGTTATCCGTCCAAGATGGAATATTGGAACAATACAATAAATGATCCGCAATCGGAAAAAGAAATATGGCAAACAGACGAGGCTAAAGTGAAAAATGTTATAACTTTGGCCAATCAAATAAAGACCTAATTTACGACAAGACTATGAAAAACCTTAGATTACTGTTTTTAATCATTTTACCGTTAATTTTATTAGTATCATGCTCCGAGAAGCATTTCCTGAATGATGAGATTTATAGGGATAAAGTGCATGAGCAATTTCTAAAGAGAAAAGATTTTGCAAAGAACAGAAGTGAACAGCTTTTTTCAGTTTTTGAGAAGCCTGATTTGACACTTGAACAGCGTGAAGCTTTGGAGTTCCTGTATGCTTATATGCCTTTGACCGACTTGGCTGATTATGATGGCGAATTTTTTCTAAAACAAGTAGATGGAGCTTTCGAAGCTCGTGAATATTTTGACTGGGGAAAAGATATACCCGAAGATATTTTCCGTCATTTTGTATTAGTGTATCGTATAAATAACGAATATTTAGATACCGCTCGGACTGTCTTTTTCAAAGAACTGAAAGATCGTGTAAAAGGCATGTCGATGACTGATGCAGCATTAGAAGTTAATCATTGGTGCCACGAAAAAGTAACTTATCGAGGAACCGATGGACGAACATCAGCACCTTTAGCTTTGGTTAAAACTTCGTGGGGACGCTGTGGCGAAGAATCAGTATTGACGGCAACGGCTTTACGTGCAGTAGGAATTCCGGCTCGTCAGTGTTATACTCCTCGTTGGGTGCATACCGATAGCAATCATGCTTGGGTTGAAGTTTGGATTGATGGCAAGTGGCAGTATCTTGGAGCTTGCGAGCCCGAAGCTGAATTGAATGTTGCATGGTTCACCGCACCATCCAAGCGAGCAATGATGGTGCATACAAATGTTTTTGGATTGTATGACGGACCCGAAGAAAATAACAATAAAACCGAATTATATTCGACAATAAATTTGACAACCAATTATGCGGAAACACGGGTTTTGGATGTCTTGGTAGTTGACGAAAATGAACAACCGGTAAAAGATGCGACAGTTCAGTTTAAAGTTTATAACTATTCCGAATTTTACCCGATAGTTAAGTCTAAAAGTGATGCTGGAGGTAAAGCCTCAATCATTACAGGATATGGCGATGTGTTAGTTTGGGCTTCTATAGGAGACCGGTATGGCTATGTAAAATCCACTTCAGATGTTAATTCTGTAAAAGTGATTTTAAATCGTGTACAAGGAACAGAATACGACGAAATGATCGAAATGAATCCGCCGAAAGAGGAAACTGCGAAGGCATTATCTGCAGATAAAATCAAAGCCAATGCAATCCGTTTGGCTCAAGAAGATTCGATACGCAATGCCTATATGAGTACATTTGCAGGGGAAGCTGAGGCTGAAAGTTTGGCACAGAAGACTAACTTTGATAAACAAAAACTATCAAATTATTTGACTGCAGCTCAGGGAAATTGGAAAGAGATATACTCTTTTATTGAAAGTGAAAAAGATAATCAATACTTGTTCTCATTCTTAGAGTCGCTACTCGATAAAGATTTGAGAGATACACCTGCTGCATATCTGAGGGACCATATTAGCGATGTAGGCAAAGTGAAAGAAGGTACTCCAGAAAATATGATTGCAGAATATATTCTGTCGCCACGTATTGGTTTGGAACTGATCACTCCTTGGCGTAAGAAATTGCAAAATGTCTTAGGTAATGATAAGATTATGCAATATCAGAATAATGTGTCCGAATTGGTGCAGTTTGTAAAGGACTATATCCGAATAAATGATACGGATAATTATTACAATTGTAGAATCACACCTTGGGGAGTGTATGAACTTAAAATATCGGATAAACAATCGCGCGATATATTTTTCGTAGCAGCTTGTCGCAGTTGTGGCATCCCTGCTCGATTGGAAAAGGCAACATCTAAACCGCAATACTTCGATGGGGGGCGTTGGGTTGATGCTGTATTCGAACAACCGATATTGAATAGTGTAAATCCAATGGCAAAGGTTGTATTCGTAAACTCTAAAAATAATGTAGTGATGCCAAGTTATGAGAATCACTTCACTTTAGCTCGCTTCGATAATGGCGATTTCCGAACACTAGACTTCTATGGAGATCCTAATCTTGCTAAATATCCGGCAACATTGACTCTAGAAACAGGATATTACAGATATATGGTTGGTAGTCGTGCTAATGATGGTTCGGTAACAGCTAATATTTACTATTTCGAATTGAAAGAAGGCGATAGCAAGAATATCGAGATTGTATTGCCCGAACCCGAAGGAAAAATGCAAGTTATGGGTATTGTGGATATGAATTCGATTGTACAGTTGGCAGATGGAACGAAGAATACATTGAAAGAACTGTCGAATGGTAAAGGTATTATTTTATGCTTTGCTGATCCGGGTAAAGAACCTACGAAACATATTTTGCAGGATTTACCTGCACAAGCTCAGAGCTTCGACCAATGGGGCGGGGGAGTATTGTTTATGGTTCCAGACGATAAATTGAGCGTAGCATTCGATGCAACGGCTTTCAAAGGATTACCAAATAGTACACTCTGGGGAACCGATTTTGGACGTACATTGCTTGGACAGGCTGCGGGAGCATTGCAAGTAGATGTCCAAGATAATTTTCCGCTAACTCTCTATCTGAACGATAATGGAGGAATACTATATTATTCGTTAGGATATAGAATCGGTATAGGTGAAAATCTATTGAGAACAATTCGTGCCGAAGAAGCAACAAAGAAATAATCAGGTTATATTTAGATACGAAAATAGCTGGGTGATGAATCGCTCAGCTATTTTTCTTTTATCTTTGTATTAATATGATCGGAAGAGTAAAAGAATATATCGGAGTGAACCAATTATTACAAGCTAAAGAACGGGTAATAATCGGAGTAAGTGGTGGAGCAGATTCGGTAGCTTTGCTTGATGTATTAATACGTTTAAAATACGATTGTATAGTAGCACATTGTAATTTTCATCTTCGGGGAGAAGAATCGAATCGCGATGAGTCTTTTGTGCGAGAATTGTGTTGGAACTATGATGTTACGCTCGAAGTGATAGATTTCGATACAGAAGGATATGCTGAAGAACATAATATCTCGATAGAGATGGCTGCACGCGAACTTCGATATAATTGGTTTGAAGAACTTAGACGAAAATATTCAGCCGAATCTATCGCAGTAGCACATCATAAAGATGATTCCGTAGAAACTATTTTGCTGAATCTTGTTCGTGGAACGGGTATTCGTGGTTTGACGGGGATAGCTGCTCGAAATGGAAATATAATCCGTCCATTCCTCTCTGTTTCTCGTGAAGACATTGTATCCTATTTGAGTGAAAAAGGAATTTCGTATGTTGATGATTGTACAAATGCCGAGAATATTTATAGTCGAAACAAGATTCGTTTGGATATTTTGCCATTGTTCGAATCGATAAATCCTTCCGCTAAAGAATCTATACTGAAAACAGCTAAATATCTGACAGAAGTTGAAAGTATTTATCTGGCTTATGTGGATGAGGCTAAAAAGCAAATCCTTGAGAATAATCGAATTGATATACCGAAGTTGATGAATTATGTCGAGCCGAAAACAATTTTGTTCGAGATTCTGCATCCTCATGGATTTAACAGTGATGTCGTTGAACAGATAATGAATTCGGTAGATCGTGAATCAGGGAAAACATTCATATCAAGTGATAAGGTAATGAAAGTTGTCAAAGACAGAGATGTACTGATTATATCGAAAGTTGGAGACGATTTTGCTAATGAATATTTGATTCAGAAAGATGAATGGTTGATTGAAGAGCCTCTTAAACTGAAAATTGAACATGTTGATATAGAAGACTTTGTTGTTGAGAAAGATAAAAATATCCTATTAGTTGATGCAGATAAAATCAGTTATCCTCTAAAGTTACGTCGTTGGCAGCAAGGTGATTGGTTTATTCCTTTCGGGATGAAAGGACGCAAGAAACTAAGCGACTATTTTTCCGATAATAAATTTAGCCTTGTTGATAAAGAATCCAGTTGGTTATTATGTTCCGATGAGGATATTATTTGGTTGGTAGGGCACCGCTCAGACGATCGTTACCGCGTTTCTCGTACAACTAAATCAGTACTGAAGATAACCCTAATTGCATAATTCATCTGGAAGGCAAAGTGTTCGACCTTCTATTTGTATTGTAATATGACTGATGTTGAATTTCTCGTGTATCAATGCCTTTGCGGATTCAAGTATAAGGTCTCTGTCAATATTAGGTTTAACTCTAAGATGTACAGTCATCAGCGGATAATCTGATGTCATCAGCCAAATGTGTAAATCGTGTACTTCTTCCACCCCTTCGATTGATTCTAGAACCTCAGTTACTTTCTGACTGTCTATATTCGATGGCTTGCTTTCCATCAATATATCTACCGACTGCTTCAATACATTCCAACCACTATATAATACCAATACAGAGACAATGATACTCGCAATTGGGTCAGCTATGTACCACTCAAAACTCATAATTAGTATTCCTGCAATAATAGCACCTACCGAACCAAGTAGATCTCCAATAACATGCATAAACGCACTACGTATATTCAAATTCTCACCCGTTGCTGCTTGCGTATGCAGAATCCATGCGACAACAATGTTGATAATTAGCCCAATAATAGCTATGATCATCATGTTGCGTCCCATGACTTCTTGAGGGGTTGATATCCTATTCACAGCTTCGATCATGATGTATGCTGCAAGAATAATCAGAACCAATCCGTTGAGGAGTGCAGCTAATATCTCGAATCGCTTGTAACCATAAGACTTCGACGGAGTCGCTTTTTTCGCACCGAATACAAGTGCGGCCAGGCTTAAACCAAGAGCTGCAGCATCGCTAAGCATATGTCCCGCATCGGAAATCAGGGCAAGACTATTTGTTAAAAAACCACCAACAAATTCGACTACCATAAAAGTCGCAATCAATACAAAACTTAGCGTCAGAGCTTTCTTGTTAGCTTTATAATTGTGGTTGTGTCCTCCGTGTTGGTGAACATGTCCTTCGTGGTTATGAGATGTCTTTTCCATTAGTCTGTCATTGTTTGCTATATCAAAAATAGAAAAAAGGCTGTACAATGACAGCCTTTTACTATAATTTAAGAGATGAAATCTATTTAATTATCTGTCATTCATCGAGATCAAAAACTCTTCGTTGTTTTTTGTCTTGCGAAGTCTGTCGTCTAGGAACTGCATAGCTTCAACGGAATTCATATCCGAAAGGAAGTTACGAAGTATCCACATACGGCTCAGCGTTTCGCGGTCAAGCAACAAATCGTCACGACGAGTACTCGATGCTATTATATCAACAGCTGGGAATATACGTTTGTTCGACAACTTGCGATCTAATTGTAATTCCATGTTACCTGTTCCTTTAAATTCTTCGAAGATAACATCGTCCATTTTTGAACCAGTTTCAGTCAGAGCTGTTGCAATGATTGTCAACGATCCTCCGTTTTCGATATTACGGGCAGCACCGAAGAAGCGTTTTGGCTTGTGCAATGCGTTTGCATCCACACCTCCGGTCAGTACTTTACCCGAAGCTGGTTGAACAGTGTTGTATGCGCGTGCGAGACGAGTGATCGAGTCGAGTAGGATTACGACATCGTGTCCGCATTCAACCATACGTTTTGCTTTATTCAAAACAATCTCAGCAATCTTAACGTGACGATCAGCTGGTTCGTCGAATGTCGAAGCAATAACTTCGGCATTAACGCTGCGTTCCATGTCTGTAACCTCTTCCGGACGTTCGTCGATAAGAAGTACAATCATATAGACTTCCGGGTGATTGTCGGCAATTGCGTTTGCTATATCTTTCAGTAAAGTAGTCTTACCTGTTTTCGGTTGAGCAACGATCAATCCACGTTGACCTTTACCAATAGGAGAGAACAAGTCAACAACACGAGCCGAAAGGCTGTCACCATAACCTTTAGTCAGTCTGAATTTCTCATCAGGGAAAAGAGGTTTTAAGTGATCGAACGGAACGCGGTCGCGAGTTTCGTCTGGAGTGCGTCCATTTAGTCTGTCAACCTTTACTAGAGGGAAGAATTTCTCTCCTTCTTTCGGAGGACGGATAGTTCCTTCTACAACATCTCCTGTCTTCAAACCGAATAAACGGATTTGAGATTGAGAAATATAAACATCATCTGGCGATGACATATAGTTGTAGTCGGCTGAACGAAGGAAACCATATCCTTCTTGCATAATTTCCAATACTCCACAAGCAGTCAGAATGCCTTCAAAGTCATAGACAACTTTGTCGGGTTGTTGGTTATGCTGCTGATTATTGTTGTTATGCTTGTTATTTTGATTTTGTTTATTTTTTTGTTGTTGCTGAGGCTTGTTGTTTGCAGGTACGCTTATCAAGCTTGCTGCATCAGCTTTAACTACTACCTCTGGCTTCTCTACGGGCTCAATAACCGGTGAAGACGGATCAACTTCAAGAAGTGGTAATAATGGTTCCGGTGTAGTGGTCGGTTCGCTATTTTCTCTAGCTTTTTTTGATCTGAAAACCAGTTGGTTTGGTTTTGTCGGTTGTTGCTGTTGTTCCGTATTTTTCTTGCCTTCTTGTTTTTGCGCTTGCGGCTGTTTAGCAACTTCATTCGCTGCAGGCTGATTAGGTACAGGTACAGGCTTTTCTTGTTTTGGAGCTTGTGAAACCTCTTGTTTTACCTCAGGTTTGTTTTGAGCAGCAGGTTGAATATCTATTTGTTCTATTGCAGGCTGTTTTTGAACCTGAACTTGTTTTTGATCTTGTTGCTGAGGAATATTCTTTTTAACCTCTTCTTTCAAAACGCCTTTTTGGGGAGCTTCAGATACAACTTTCTTTTCAGGTTGTTCTTTAGCTTGCTTGTTTTGTTGAGGTTGCTTCTGCTTTTGCTGAGGAGCTCTGTCTTTTTTGTTATCCGAATTGTCTTTCTGATTGTTCTGAGGAGAAGGCTTTTTGGGATTGCTTTTTTTGTCTTCCTTTTTAAGCTCTTCTTGACTCTTATTTCTAGCTTCGATTATAGCTTGCTCATCAAGGATTTTATAGATAAGTTCTTCCTTTTTGTAGGCATCAGGTCGTTTGATTCCCATCTCTTTAGCTATAACGCGCAAGTCCACAGTAAGCTTTTCGTTGAGCTCTAAAATGTTATATATACGCATGTATACTTATAATTTTAATATTGTAATATAATTATTATCAGGTTTTGTATGATATTAAATCAGTGATGTCGATGTTGTATATGTGTCAGCAATTTATCTAATCTTAAATATTCGAATACTGAATATCTTATGATAAGCTGAGTAATAAATGTAATATAGGGTGATTTTGCCGACTATATATAAAATGGTAATTCTCTCAATTCGGCGCTACAAAGATAATGTTTAAATTGAGAATATTGCAAAAAATGCTATAAAAAGAATCAGATTCAATAAAAATACAACGCTAGTTTAGCATTTTATATTGAGATCTATCAAGACTTGTCTGATTTGTTCGTAGGTGGTAATACGAGTTGGAACTAATGGTAATCTCAATTTATTTTCGATATATCCCATCATATTTAGCATGCTTTTCACTCCGGCAGGATTGCCGTCGACGAACAAAAGGTTGAATAGCTCGCTGAAACTGTGGTGTATTGTAAGGGCGCTGTCGTAGTCGCCTTCTAGCGCTAAGCGTGTCATGCGGCTAAATTCTTTAGGAAATGCATTTCCTATTACAGAAATAACTCCTATTGCACCAAGTGTAATCAAAGGGAAAGTGACGCCGTCATCACCCGAAATAACTTCGAAATAATCCGGTTTACGTTTGATGATTTCATCCATCTGACTCATATTGCCCGATGCCTCTTTAATTGCAATTACATTTTCACATTCCGAAGCAAGTCGTAAAGTAGTTTCTGCAGCCATATTTACACCTGTTCTACCTGGTACGTTGTACAGAATGATAGGTAGTGGAGATGCTTCTGATATTGCTTTATAATGCTGATAAATGCCTTCTTGTGATGGTTTGTTGTAATATGGAACTACACTTAGTATAGCGTCAATACCTCTATAATCCTTTGTCTTTAGGTTGTTTATAATAGCTTGTGTGTTGTTGCCACCTTCGCCTATGATTATCGGAATTTGACCATTAACTTTGGTTACAACCATTTCTACAATTTTGTCCTTTTCTTCTTCTGTCAAGGTTGGAGTTTCGGCTGTGGTTCCTAAAACAACCAAATAATCAGTCCCACTTTGTAGTTGATAGCTGATCAGGCGAGACAGTGCATCATAATCGACGCTAAGGTCTTCTTTAAATGGAGTTATCAGAGCAACTCCCATCCCTTTAAGATTAATTTTTGGCATAAATGTAGAAATTCTTAATATCGACTGTAATTTTGTCGTTTTTATATCGAGCAAAGTTACAAATTATTTGTGCTTATGCGAATATTGTTTAAGTATTTTTTTAGTTGTTGATAAGTTTCATTTAAGCTCATCTGGTCTTCTTTGACTAACACGAAGTCGTATAGCTTATGATCTTCGTGGCGTATGCCAACACAGAATTTCGCTTTATTGTATGCTAATAAGTAGTACAATACATATTCGTAAGAGCTTGATAAGTCTATTATTGTATCGTACTGAAGTGCTTCGAAATCAGTCAAAATTTCGGTTGATATAGAACCTAATCTGGAGATGTTTTTGGGTGTGATTTGCTTAATTTCCATTCCTGCCGGAATCGGAATTGCCATACTTTTTTGATCGGCATAGGCCCAAAGTTGTACATTTTTACCTCCGGATTTCAGATCATTGTATATAAGTTCTACATCTTTTATATCTCTGTAATGAAACAGGATGAGAATGTTCCCGAGATTGTCGAAGTCGTAGAATGAATGTTTTCGATCGTAACTTTGTATCAAGTAATCAATCTTTTTTTTTCGTAATAATTTAAACATTGTCGTACGTTTTTTAGTTGATCATTTCCAGAAACGTATCTTCATCAATAATTTTGATGCCAAGTTTTTCGGCTTTTTCCAATTTCGAAGGGCCCATATTATCTCCGGCAAGTATATAGCTTGTTTTTGACGAGATGGAACCACTATTCTTTCCGCCGTTTTGCTCAATCATATTTTTGTATTCATCGCGCGAATGTTTCTCGAATGTACCACTTATAACAATCGTAAGTCCATCTAGTTTATCAGTCTGTTTAGATAATACATCCTCGCTCAAAGAAAACTGAAGTCCGACGGCTCTAAGTCGTTCCAGAACTTCCATATTTGGCTTTTCTTCGAAGTATTTTACTACGCTTTGTGCTATTTTTTCGCCGATTTCGTCAACTTGTACAAGCTCTTCAGCACTTGCACTTATTAGTTGATCTATATTTGGGAAAGCTTTTGCTAGCTTCTTGGCTACTACTTCGCCAACATATCGTATTCCGAGTGCATACAATACACGTTCGTATGGAACATTGATAGACTGTTGTATACTTTTTACAAAATTCTTAGCGCTTTTTTCAGCCCATCGCTCCAATCTTATCAGATCTTGCCATTGTAGCGTATAAAGATCTGCCACGTTTCGTAGCATATTTGCATTGTATAATTGCTCGATGGTTTCGGGGCCGCACTCTATATTCATTGCTTTGCGTGTAATGAAGTGCTCGATCCGTCCTTTTATTTGAGGTGGGCAAGTTGTATCATTTGGACAATAATAGATCGCATCACCGCTAATCTTAGTGAGTTTTGCTCCACACTCGGGGCAATTTTCAATGAAAATTACTTTCTCGTCAAAGAGATTGCGTTTCGATGTGTCTACTTCGGTGATCTTAGGTATGATTTCACCACCTTTTTCAACCGAAACGATATCATTGATATGTAAGTCCAATTGGTTGATATAATCTTCATTATATAACGAAGCACGTTTGACTGTTGTTCCCGAAAGTTTTACCGGTTCGAGATTAGCTACTGGAGTAATGGCTCCGGTGCGACCAACCTGATATGATACCGATAACAGTCTGGTATATGCTTTTTCTGCTTGAAACTTATAAGCTATTGCCCAACGTGGAAATTTTGCAGTAAATCCTAAATTCTTTTGTTGGGTAAGAGAATTTACTTTGAGGACTATACCATCTGTTGCAACGGGCAGATCTTTTCTGTCTTTATCCCATTTGGCGATAAACTCGAAGACTTCGTCCAATGTTTTGCATTTGCGTGTAGCGTCCGATATTTTAAAACCCCACTCGTGTGCCTTCTGTAGATTTTCATAATGGCCATCTGTGGGAAGATCTTCACCTAACATATAATATAGGTATGAATCCAGTTTACGCGAAGCTACGACTTTTGGATCTTGTTGTTTCAATGTTCCCGAACATGCATTGCGCGGATTGGCAAAAAGTTGTTCTTCTTGTTCTTCACGTTCTTTATTTAGTGCATCGAAGACGGCCCATGGCATTAGAATTTCTCCGCGTATTTCAAATTCACGAGGATAGCCATTGCCTTTCAGTTTTAAAGGGATGCTTCTAATAGTACGAACATTGGCTGTTACATCATCACCTTGAACTCCATCGCCACGGGTGACGGCTTGTGTAAGCTGTCCATCTATGTATGTTAGTGATATAGAAACACCATCGTATTTTAATTCGCAAACAATCTCGAAGTCGTCGTTCAATCCTTTTTGAACACGATTGTAAAAGTCGGTAACCTCTTCGCGCGAATAAGTGTTTCCGAGCGATAGCATCGGATACTTGTGAACCACTTGCTTGAATGTTTTTGTGATATCGCTACCTACACGCTGTGATGGCGAATTGGGATCGAAGTACTCAGGGTGCTGATTCTCTAATTCGGTTAGTTCTTTCAACTTTATATCAAAATCATAATCCGATATTGTTGGATTAGATAATACATAATAATTGTAATTATGCGTATTCAGTTCCTCGCGAAGTGCTTCTATTTTATCTTTTATCGTGTTCATAATTCCTTGTTATAGGCTGTAAATATACAACAACTTTATTAGATATTTTACCGATTTATTTCATTCGCAGTTGCATCCAATTATCATCGTCTGTAAGCCAATTCACTGCGTTAATAATAAATTCTCGGTTGCCGTATTGTTTAGACGTTAATACATCATAGCCCATAGATACAACTTGTGTTTCTTCTCTGTATCCTTTAACTCCGTTTCGTATAATGTCGCTTGAAGAAACTACGATCATTCTCGTCTCCTTGCTTTGAGTGAGGGTAGAGCTGCCGCCGACTACTTCCTGAGGAATAACTCTGTTGGCAAAAGCCGATTCGAAGACTCCTTGTAGTGAAATTGCAGTCGGGATATTTTTTCTGTTGAAATCTGAAATATATCCGCCAATAATTGCATTGTCGTATGATACAGGATCGGGTACTTTCGATATCCTGCTTTTGTTGGAACTGTATAGCAAGATTGTTTTTTCAGATTGATAGCGTGTCTTGACTGTATCTATAGAACTGATGAAAGAGGTTTTGACCCATCCTATATTTCGACTGATTGGACTATTATCTGATGAATTTAATAATGGTGTATAGAAATCAAACACCGAATAGTTGCTATCTTCTGTACGTAACTTTGCACATTGTTTGTCTTGTACAAAGTCTGGATTGATTCGTACGCCATATGTAAATAGCATATCATCTAGATTAGTCTCATTTTTGATGGATGCAGAATATCCATTATGTGTTAATTCGTTAATAGAGAAATATGCTCCGTCGATTAGCCACAAAACTCGTCCTCCATGCATTATGTATTGATCGATTATATATTTTTCCGAAGTCGAGAATTGCTGTTTAGGCCCTGCTATAATAATTGCATCGAAGTTGTCTAGATCGGCTATGTTATTACCTATTTGTCCTCGACTAATATTATAATATCTTGATAACGCCTCTTCGGCTTCGTAAGAGTAAACTCTAGATAGTTCGTTGTGTCCTTCGATAAAAGCAATATGCCGTTCTTTTTTATCAAGCAACGATTGGATAGCTGTTGTAAATTTGTACTCAAGATCAGAAATAGAGGCTTCAAGAGATTGTAGTACAGATAAACCTTCTATCTGTTTTGTTAGTTCTATTGTGGTGGTATCTGTTTTGTGGATAATCTGAGCACGTATGATTGCGCCTGTTGCTATCTTATCCAATATTGGGCTATCGTCATTCTTATGAGTTATACTAATGCGGTTGTTCGAATGTAATTGAAATTCTTGGAGTAATTTTTCTACGGATTCTCGCATTTCAGGATAAGCCGACCTTAGTTCTATTATATTGATGTGAATTTTTTTTTCGTTTTTTTGTAAATATTCTTTTGTTTTGTCAGATATGGATACGTCGGTTATTTTGTGTGAATCCTTAGCTTTCTTCCAATCTTTGCAACTGTTAAGGAGTAGGGATGAGAATGCAAATATGCAGATTGTCAGGGTGAAAAAAGAATATCTTGCTACAAATGAAGATAGCGTAGATGCTTTTTTATAAAGAACTTTCGTGTATATTTGCTTATTCATATATCTTTGCCAACTTCTTAGAATGAATGATTCGGGAATTAAAGATAGTTTTTTTTTCTAACTTCGCATTTTTAAGATATTACATAAACAAACATTAGAATTAATTGTTAAAATAATTATATTCATAACATAATTTCAAACTATAAAATTATTAGATAATATGTCAGTTGTAAAGGAATTAAAGGAATTTATGTTGCGTGGCAACGTAGTTGATATGGCTGTCGGTGTGATTGTCGGTGGTGCATTTGGTAAAATCGTAACATCTTTTGTCAATGATGTTATTATGCCTCCAATAGGAGTTTTACTAAACGGTGTAGATTTTAAGGATCTGAAACTTGTTATAAAAGAGGCTATTCCTGCATCAGAAGGGGTGGACGCGGTTGAGGCTGTTACTCTTAATTATGGTGCTTTTATTCAAACTACATTAGATTTTGTTATTGTTGCTGTTGTTATATTCTTTGCAATCAAAGGTCTTAATTCCTTGAAGCGTAAGAAAGAAGAACCAGCTCCAGCTCCGGCTCCCGATCCAGCACCTAGTAAAGAAGAAGCTCTTTTGACTGAAATCAGAGATCTACTTAAGAATAAAAACTAATTTATATAACTATGAAAAAGCTAGTATCATTGTCTATTGCCGCTATGCTTCTGGTTTTATCCGGATGTGGTAGTGTGCCGGTTACGGGGCGTAAGCAGATGCTGTTGGTATCTGATAGCGAAGTGTTGACACTTAGCTTGCAGCAGTATGGTGAGTTTATGAAAACTGCGCCAATCTCTACGGATAAAACAAATACAGCTTTAGTGAAAAAAGTTGGACGTGACATAGCGAATGCGGTTGAAGCATATCTTAATGCCAATGGAATGGGAGATATGGTGTCGTCTTTTGCGTGGGAGTTCAATTTAGTTAAAAGTAATGATGTTAATGCTTTTTGCATGCCTGGCGGCAAAATAGTTGTATACGAAGGCATTTTGCCGGTAACAAAAGATGCAACGGGCTTAGCAGTCGTGATGGGGCATGAGGTAGCTCATGCTATAGCCAAGCATTCAAACGAGCGTATGAGTCAGCAGATGGTAGCTCAATATGGTAGTCAAGCCCTCAATATGGCAATGAGTTCATCTTCGGCGAAAACTCAACAAATAGCAAATACTGTATTTGGTTTAGGTGCTCAGTATGGTGTTTTACTACCTTATTCACGCAAGCAAGAGCTAGAAGCTGATGAACTTGGAATGATATTTATGGCGATGGCCGGCTACGATCCTCGCGAAGCTAGTGCTTTTTGGCAACGTATGTCTGCTGCTGGAGGTGCTAGTGTCCCTGAATTTCAGAGTACTCACCCCTCAGATAATACCCGCGTAAAGAAGATCGAAGAGGCTTTGCCACGAGCACTTCAATATTATACTGGAAAACCTCAGAGTGGGGGTTCGACTAATAAGACGGGATCAAAGAGCTCGAGTGAATGGACTTTCTAAGGTTTTTAATTCGTACTTTAAATATAAAGAGGAACTGAATTCAGTTCCTCTTTTTTGTGATAATGTAATGCGAGATAGCTATTTTATTCGTTTCGGCTGATTATATTTGTATTATGATCTATTATGATATACACACTCATCATTTACCTGAATCGTATGACGAAAAGGTAGTCAGTATCTTTAACGCTTTTCCGCAAGAATATGCTAAATATAAAGATATTGACAATGTAAATTTATATTTTTCGGTAGGTATACATCCATGGTACTTAGAAGATCTTGATGCTCAGTTTGATGCGCTATACAAATCGTTGGAAGATAAGCGTGTTGTTGCCATTGGAGAGGCCGGACTCGATAAGATTTGTGGTACTAAGATAGATCTTCAGTTAGAGGTCTTTCGAAAGCAGATCGAAATGTCTATCGAAACAGATAAGCCTTTGATCGTTCATTGTGTGAAAGCTTGGGATGAACTCATCGCTTTGTATAAAGAGTATAAGCCGTCTACAGAATGGATTGTGCATGGTTTTAGAGGTAAATGGCAGCTTGCGCGACAGCTATCAACTTTGGGACTGAAATTATCTTTTGGAAGTAAGTTTCAGCCTTTAGCATTGCAAAATATTGCACTTGATTCAATATTTATCGAAAGTGATGAGTCGGAACAGTCTATTGTGTCTATTTGTCAAAAAGTATCTGTTTTTTATGGCATTTCGATAGATGAATTCCTTTCTGTTGTCGGTGGTAACGTTGTTAAAACTTTCAGAATGTAAAATAAAGTGAATTTAAAAGGAGGTACAAACGAAAAAAAAGTTTTACTTTTGTTATTTGCATCTCATTTTTTAGTATAAGCTTTATGATCGACATTAATTCAAAGGTTCTTTTGATATATACTGGAGGAACTATCGGTATGGTAGAAAATCCCGATACTAGAACGTTAGAGTCATTTAATTTTGAACACCTTAAAAGTCATTTGCCCGAAATGCAACGTTTGCAATTTCAGGTAGATCATATGGTCTTTGATCCTGTTATCGATTCATCTGATATTAGTCCCGATCATTGGCGGAAGATGGTTAAGCTTATTGACGATAACTATGACGCATATGATGGTTTTGTGATATTGCATGGAACGGATACAATGGCGTATACGGCTTCGGCTTTAAGTTTTATGCTCGAAAATTTGACCAAGCCAGTTATCTTGACTGGTGCGCAATTACCTATCGGTAAATTAAGAACTGATGCAAAAGAAAATCTTATAACAGCTTTAGAGATTGCAGCTGATAAAGATGTGTTGGGCTATCCAATTGTGCCCGAAGTGTGTATTTTCTTTCAAAATTATTTGCTAAGAGGAAATCGTTCGTCTAAAATCAATGCGGATAATTTTAATGCATTCCGCTCATTCAATTATCCATATTTGGCAAAATCGGGTATTCGCATCAATTATGATAAGAATAGTATACTGAAAGTCAATTTTGAGAAGAAGACAAGATTTCACTATCGATTGAATAGCCATATTGCTGTTTTGAAGATGTTTCCAGGTATAGAGCAAACTACTGTGGAGGCTATTCTTAATATAGAAGGCGTTAGAGCTGTAGTTATTGAAACTTATGGAACGGGTAATGCACCGCTAAGCCCATGGTTTCTGGAGGCAATACGCAATGCTATAAAAAAAGGAGTTATGATCGTAAATGTGACTCAATGTGTAATTGGATCGGTAGATATGAATCGTTACGAGACAGGAGTTGAATTGTTGAAAGCTGGCGTTATAAGCGGTGAAGATTCTACAATAGAAGCTGTTGTTACTAAATTGATGGTTCTTTTAGGTCACGATTATAATAGAGATGAGGTTGCTGTTAGGATGCGCGTACCTTTGGTGGGCGAAATAACCAGACCCGAAGATAAAATCAACGAGAGAATAAGTGTGACTCCTCTGCTGCATTAATTGCTTCTTGCTATAAGCGTAGTTAATGTATTTTACAAAATTTATCGCCGCTTTTCAAGCTTTCCGAACTTGAATTCTTTATTTCTATTCGTATCTTTGTGCAACTAAGAATAAAGACGATAGTGAAAGAATTCGGGAAGTTAGATTCCTTATTATTATTTACACAATAGGTCTGGAATATACGAAATTGCATAATTGGCGAAATATGAATAAAATTACAGCGTTCTTCTTCTCGTGTTTTTTATTGTTTTGCACGTCTGTATCTGTCAATGCTCAGATTAATACGGTGATAGAAGCCGAAAAAGATTCTCTAGTCCAAATTCAGGATTCGATAGGGCTATTGCGAGAAAAAATAGCAGAGCTGGAAAGATCGAAAAGTGAGCTTCAAGTCAGGATTGATGAACTGTCTCAAGATACAACCACGAACAAATATCGTATGAGAAGAAGAGCTGGTAGGATTATTGGTTCTATGTTTGGAGAATCGGCGCAGCTTAGTAATGCAGATAGTCTTATCCGTCGCTTTGATAATACGCCATCCTTCGGAATGTATAAAGACAATTACTTTATAGTAGGTACCGAACTTTTTGGTAAGAAAAACAAGTGGAATTCTGATGCCAAATTCCAAGTAAGTATTCGACAGAGGCTGACTAATAGTATTCTCCCGTTCAAAACACATATTTATTTTACTTATACGCAAAAGGCATTTTGGGATGTTTTCCAAGAATCATTGCCTTTTCGTGATCTGAATTTCAATCCTGCAATCGGTATTGGTCGTCCGCTTATATTTAGAAACCGTTTTCTTGGATTGCTGACATTTGATTTCGAGCACGAGTCGAATGGTAAGGATGGTGATGCTTCTCGTAGTTGGAATAAAATTACTTTCGGTAGTCTTTTTGTTTTTAGAGACCGCTGGATTTGGCAATCGAAAATTTGGATACCTCTAATCGATGGTGGGGAGAATAAAGATATAACAAGCTATTCGGGTTTTGCTATGACAGCATTGACTTATTCTAGTTTAAAAAGAAAATATAATGTGAGTTGTGTCCTTACAAAAAGAGCCGGAAATATATTGAATCATAATGTACAATTAAATTTTTCTGTTCGCCTGTTTAGTAATGAAGACTTGTATTTGTTTGCAGAATATTATGATGGGTACGGTGAATCGATGCTTAGTTATAAAGATTATAGGCAGAGAATTCGCTTTGGTATCTTAATGAAAAGCGGAATGTTCTCGTTTTTTTAATACTGATAATGAGGATAGTATATTTATTATTAAAAAAATGTTAGAAGAAACTTCTCAAAAGATTTGGATTGTATATATAAGTCTATTACTTTTGTACCCGCTTTAGAACGATAAGCGTTTCGGTTTGAAGCTATAAAACAAAGAGATCATTGACATAGTTATAAGAAAATATAGATACATACAAAGCGTGTAGTACATATAAGTATTACATATCAATTCCTACCCGGCTTTGATCTTTTGGATTGAAGCAAGGTAATAACG
>NZ_OEPV01000011.1 GCF_900240225.1 Dysgonomonas massiliensis
TCGATACATGTGTATAATTTGTTGTCTATCCACCATTTTAATCATTTTATCCTCTGTGTTTTAATCATACACAAAGGAATTTATAATGTGAGTATTTGTTAATAAAATAAAGAATCTTAACAATCAAGAAACTGTTAAAACTGATCATTTTACTTCCTCAGGTGGTATACTTTTCAAGTAGATTAGTGGGGTAGTTTTCAAGTATTATTTACAATGATACCGAATATCATCCAGATATTGAAACTTTGCAAGGAACAACAGAAAGTACTCCGAGAGAAAGTTCTGGTTGGACTTATCACGACGCACCTACATCGGGTGTCAGTGCCAAGTATAAAGTCAGAGCAGGTGATCAAATAAAGATAAAAATGGCTATTTCTTATGTGAGTGTTGCCAATGCAAAGGAAAATCTGCTGAATGATTGTAATCACTGGGATTTTGATACTGTAAGAAATAGTTCACAAAAAGAGTGGAATGAATGGCTCGGCAAGATTGATGTAAAAGGAGGTACGGATGCTCAGCGAATTAAATTATATACTGATCTTTGGCATACATTGCTGGGAAGACATAAGCTGGATGATTTCAATGGTCAATATCCCGATTATACTCAGGGTGGCGAAAGAAGAGGATCGCATACCTATGGGGTACAACTGAAAGTAAGGCAATTACTTAAAGATAAATTAGGCAAATCGATTCATCATATGTATAACTCCGATGCCCTTTGGTTGAGTCAATGGAACTTGAATACACTATGGGGACTAGCCTACCCTTCCGTACTAGATGACTTTGCTGCATCTTTTATTCAATACGATACAAATGGAGGTTTGTTGCCACGCGGGCCAAATGCTGGTGGATATTCTTACATTATGACTGGTTGTCCTGCAACCTCACTCATTACGAGTGCCTATCAAAGAGGTATTACAAAGAAATGGAATCCGACTATTGGCTATAACGCCATGAAGAGAAATCATGCTAAAGGAGGAATGTTAGCTTTAGATATGGATAAAGAACTGGACTTTTATATAAAAAATGGATATTGTCCCGATCAGGCAGGCTTAACTATCCAATGGGCCTTCGAAGATTGGGCTTTAGCCGAAATGGCATTAAAAATGAAAAAGCCTAGTGATTATCAATATTTTCATAAAAGATCATCAGGATGGCATCATTCTTTTAATAAAGACCTGAAACTTATCTTACCTAAAAGAGAGGACGGGACTTGGCTGCATACCAATCCACTGGATGGTTATGGATATGTTGAAGCCAATGCTTGGCAAGCAACATTTGGGCTTTCACATGATATACCCCAATTAGCTACACTGATGGGAGGACAAGATAGTTTGTGTCATATGCTGAATCATGCATTCGAAGAAGCAATCCCTAGTGATTTTGTTTATGGTTACGGAGGCGGGTATATAAGTTATGCAAATCAGCCTGGATGCTCAAATGCTCATGTATTTTCTCATGCTGGTAAACCATGGTTAACCCAATATTGGGTTCGTCGTGTCAAAGAACAAGCTCATGGAGCAATTACACCCAACAAAGGATATGGTGGACATGACGAAGATCAGGGACAAATGGGGGGAATCAGTACACTAATGGCAATAGGCCTCTTTAGTTTGGATGGAGGATCAAAAAGCAATCCGACTTATGATATTACAAGTCCTGTTTTTGATGAAGTAACCATTAAGCTTGACCCTACCTATTATAAAGGAGTTGAATTTAAAATCAAAACACATAACAATTCGAAAGAGAATTGCTACATACAACGCGCACTCTTAAATGGAAGAGAATACAATTCCTATCAACTTCTACACTCAGACTTCATAGAGGGAGGGATCTTAGAATTATGGCTGGGTAATACACCCAACAAAAATTGGGGTATTAAAAATTAATGATATATAGAATCTTATTGAATATCAACACAATTCAATTCCTTTATAACAAAATCACTTCGTTTTTTAGTTTTAACGTCTGATTCTTTCATATTCTCTATCAGGATATTTCTTGTAGTATATGCTTCATCAATCCGATTTTCACCAATCACAACTTGCCGGCAACCATTCAATAAAAATGCAGATTTCTGCCACGTATAAGGCTTGTAATCATCTGTTTTGATTATTTTGTTATCAATAAAATATAATCCATCGACAGAAATAGCCCTTACCAGAGGAGCATCGAAAACTTTGAAAATATTATTCGATATATTAATATTCTTATGGTAAGTTTTATCATCTATTGTTCGTGGCACATACGATGGAGTGATAGTTATTATAGCTTCACCCCATTCACTACGAGAGCCACTCTTATTCCCCGATGTCAAGCAATTGTCAAATATATTATTCCTAATCAGAACATTATTATTGGCTCCTGCTTCATACCAATAATCAAAATCTCCTTCAAGCAAAATAGCAGCACCTGCCGATGCAAAATAATTATCTTCTATGATAACATCTTTCGGAGTCGTGACAAGTATTCCTCTTGCTCTATTTCGTTTTAATACCTTACAATTACGAATTTCTAAACTTGCACTCCATGTTTTACATTCGATAAAATCTCCACCCTGAATATTCTTCGGTATAGGTTTAGCAAAAGTGAGTAAATAATCTCCCCCTTTTTCGTCAGTTAAAGAGTCCTTCTTTATTACTTTATTAACCTCTCCACGTTGAGCATCGTCTAGTTGGATGAACCAGTATTCATCGCCAACGGTTACAGACATTCCATTACCTTTACCATTAGAAGCAACTCTCAAAGTATAATCATCTACGACATCAGTTATCTTAACATTAGTTCCATGTACATTTATAAAATCATCTGCCTGTCCAGTATGCGCACAATTTTGGACTAGAATAGTTCCTGCACATTCAGCAAAATGAGAAGCATCAGCTACAGAGCTGAAATATCGACCTTTTTCGTCATTAACTATCACTGATGCATTATCCATTGTTATATTTTCTGTGCGATATCCCAAGAATGCATTGCCCAAACTATGATATAATTTGATATCCTTTAGCAAAATATCTTTACTATGAGTCATCACAATACCATTTGCAAAATAACGCACATGAAAGAGAGTTACAACCATCTTATTGGGATCCGGTTTTATAGCAGGTTTTCCGTAAAAACGGATAACACCTTTACTTATTTCTTCTGCAGGTTGTTCAAATATATCACCTAGAGTAGAATCCCATGTATTGTACGCTATCTCTTTACTATCTTTGTCATACAATGTAGAATACATCGTTATAATAGGTAATTCCCACCCTTCACCAATAAAAAGGACTTTTCCATTTGTCACCTTATAAGGATAATTATCCTTATCTACTTCAATATCGAGATAGTTATCCTGAGCATTAATAATTTCAGCTTGCGATATCATCGGATGGTCCCAATCTACAGAAAAGTTTTTTAATATTATATCCTGACAATTATGGACAGACATTATTTCCATCTTACCATGATAAATGAATTCAGAATCGTTACCATCTAAGGTAAAACCAGTAAGTCCCTCAAAATTTATACCAATTGTTGCTTTTTGCTTAAGAATATTCTTTTCTTTTAATTGACCTTTATCTGGATAAAGGTCATATCTACCTTTAGGGAAAGTAAGAGTTCTTATCCTTTGCTCTTTACAGACTTCCAAGGCTTTTATAATGTAAGGACGAGCATCTTCTCCTGTATTAGGTAGAAGTCCAAACTCACTTATTGATATAAATGTTCTTTTCTGACAAGACAAGCTTGTACCTATAAACATCGTCATCAAGATTAGAGCACAAAAATTTCGCAATTTTAATTGATAAATATTTCTCATACAATAGTTAATCTTCAAAGAAGTACCCCTTTGAACTCTCCCAATTATAAAATACCAAACATATACCTTTCTCTGGCTAACAACATTAACCTGCCTTTTCTAGTTGACAGGTAATGTCATTAGATAAAGTTCAAATTCCACCTCCACTTTTTAGAGTTAGTGAAGTACTACTTTTATAGTATTTCCTGCGTGTATACGGAATTGTTGCGTTTTTCTACCTTTCTGAGTTATATTGACCTGCAAACGTCCATCAGAAATACGCTGTACAATAATATCGAAATCTGAATCAAACGCTTTAATATGTTTTAAAGAAGCTTGATCCCATTTTGTTGGGAGTGATGGAGTCAGATCGAATGAGCGGAGTCCTGTAGGACGAAGTCCAAATAAGCCTTCAGTAATAACTCTACAGTAAAGACCACTCTCGGCCGATAGATGTCTTTGTTCACCTTCGGGCCATGCTTCAATAGGGTATGGAACATGGTCTCCCAACAAACGTCGTTCTGAATAGTGATGTAAAAACTCAGTAGCACGATCTGTCTGTCCTGCAATGTAGATACCTCGTAAGGAGTATAAAGTTGATCGATCCCAGAAAGTTGTACTTCCTTGCTCTGTTAACAGTCCTTCTTCAGTCATTAATTCTGGACCTAAAAGAGCTTGTACTGTCCCTTCTGTTCTACCTTTCAATCCTGCGATGAGTGGCATACATATCCATGAACGCAATTTCGTATTTCCATCGTAGTATCGATATGTTTCATATCCTCCAACATTCGCACCAAAGTAATTTTCAATAGCTTTTGCCAATACCTCTGACTGTTGCTTATACTCCTGTATTTTTTTTGTAGACTTTCCAAGTTCTTGAGCTAAATATATTGTTGAACGGAGTGCATCATAATAGAGTGTTGAGGTACAAAGATTTGCCTTACCTGCAGGGAAACGTCCTTCCAGTTCATCGGTATCTGAAGCAACTACACCCTCAGGAAGGAGTTGTCGACGACAGTATTCAAGACACCATTCAATAAGTGGCCATAACTCTTCAGCTTCAGCTCTCACTCCTCTACTCAGGGCATAACGTGCAGCTCCGTACGCTATCATCGAAGCGTCGCCACGATCTCCAGCTCCATTCCAAATATCGTCGCCCTCAGCAATGATAGAACTTGGTATTGCCTTGTAATCTGGGCTCATAAAACGGGCAAAGTGACGGAAAGAGTTTAATGCCGATTCGTTTCCGATATCATATCCTAAGAAAGGGAAAAATGGATTGACATATTCGGCTTGGTCATTAGCCCATATGGCAGCATAGTAACATTCTCCTCCAGGAGCATGCATATATCCTCCTCGAGTACGGAATATACTCTCTGATGCACGGAATTTAGCATAACGAAATTCGGTATTAATAATCGGATCTGGAGTTTCCAAAATTAACGATCCTCCAACATCCTGACGTGCGAACTCCATACGAGAAGCGTATTCCTTTGCAACATCTGGCCACTGAGGCTCCTCTCCATCTCGGTATGCCTGCAAAACAGCATCAAATACAATCGAGTCATTAGGTTGCAAACGGTGATTTCCAGTTCCCAAAAGATCTGCACGCAACACATATGCCTGTTCTACAGGGCTTTTTGCCGGATCGGTTGTAATGACTTGCGAAAATTCAGGAATTGTAACCTCAAATGGTTTCGAACTGATATTTCGGATTATGTAACGCTCACAAACAACCGGCAATGTTCGAGACGGAAAAATAGTCCGAACCATTTCTATAACCGGGTCGGGATCTTCGGAATATGATGATCCTGCTCCAACCGAATTGAAGCCCCATATACTTTGCACAGTAAGTGCTCCATCAATAGCCACAGTCTTAACTTTTTCGAATTGTAAGGCTGAGGCATTGAATCCAACTGGATTAGTATTGATAGCCAGCATAGATGCAAAATCGGTAGCAAAGCGACTCATTAGACTGGCGTGCGTATCATTTGGAAGTACACGTAACATGGGAAACACTAATGAGCGTTCAGCATGAAAAGCTCCTTTTTTATCTACACCCCACCGGAGGATTACCGAAGTCTGCTCACCACTCATTTCGATGTGATCGTTGTGAGGCAAATCACCACTCGGATGCCAGACAATTCCTCCTCCAGCATCTATTTGCCAACGTTGGGCTGAGACTGTGAGTATGGATGTGACGAACATAATTATAAATAATAAATTTTTCAACATATTTTTTAGATTAAAGTGTTTGACAATCATTCAAAATAACTCTCTATAAAAGTACGTACACGCTCTGTATAGGCTTCTGGCTGATCAAGATAAGCAGCACCATGATCCACATCTGGAAGAATCCACAATTCTTTTTCTCCAGGTTTGGCTTCGTATAGACGATGTACCATCTCTACTGGCAACAAAGAATCCTTCTCGCCATGAATAAAGAGCATTGGAAGATTACAGTTGCTCATACAGTTAAGAGGCGAAGCCTCAGCAAAGCTCCATCCATAGAGAATTTGACACCACATATCACCAAGGTTGAATAATGGGAATTTCAGATATTTCAAATCTTCGTTCCACGAGACAGAAAAAGCATCCTTAACCGAGGTGTATCCACAATCTTCAATCGCACATCGTACTGTTGATGGTAATTTTGAATCTCCTGCTGCAATCATAGTCGTAGCTCCACCCATCGAGATTCCTTGAATAACGATTTGCGTATTTCCTCCAAAGATTTCATCAGCAATTTCTATCCATCGAATCACTTCGTGTCGTTCTGCCCACCCCATATAAGTAGCTCCACCTTCGCTTTCACCATGCCCTCTTAGATCAGGAAGGAGAACATTTAAACCTAGATCATGATTGAACATGTAACCTATCATAAGCATTGATAATCCCGACCCCTGATAACCATGTAAAATTACTGCTGTTCGATTAGTTGGTTCAGCTGCTGCAATCCAACGTGCATACAATCGTTCATTCTTATCGTTCAAGATCGTCGTATCACGTAATGCACCATAAACTTGAATTGAGTCGAGCCATTCTGTAATTTGCGGATACGAATGTCCCATACTTTCATAAGTAGCCTTATCACGAGGTGGATGCAGCGCAATATAACAAAGCCGATAGCTCCAGAATAAAGCAATGACTAACAATATAACAGCTACTGCTCCACCCCAATATAATATTCGTTTTTTAACCATGTTTATTTTATTTATAAATACAGATGTCTTGCAAAAATTTACATCTCAAATACACAATTTGAAAACATAAGTTTGTTATAACTACACAGAGAACTATTTACCACATATAGCCACTAGTTTTCGTAAAAATATTTATTTGTATTATTCTGAATCTCTATTTTTTCAACATCATTTCCTCCCACATTTTTACATTCTGTAATGCTAAATGAGAAATCGGGTTTCCACTTACTAAAATCATTATTGTCAATAATAATATGATTACAATATTGAGCATCAATGACAGATAAACTTGGGAATATAGCTGAATGAGTTTTTGAGTCTATAAACTGATTGCCTTTAATGATCAAGCTATCAACACTAAGTGCGTATATCACCTGATTATCGAAAGTCTTTATAACATTATTCTCGAAAATAACTTTACCATGGAATATCCCATCGGCTCTATTATCTTTAGGGATAACCGGATCAATCTGAAGAATAGCTTGTGGATTATGCCCACCTTTGCCTAAATCTTCGAATGTATTGTTTTTTATTGTGACATCACTAACACGACCAGACTCGAACCAATAATTAGCATCTCCGCAAATACGAATTCCTGCCATCATGGATGCAAAATAATTATTTTCGATATTTACTCTACCTGAAGTAGATATTAGTAAACTTCTTGCCCTATTGTATCTGACTGAACAATTGGAAATTTCCACATCAGGGTAATATGAAATATTATCGACAGCAACCGATAAATTCTGATAAGCAGTCAAATCTTGATCCACTTCTAGTACATAATGATTTTCGTCGATTTGCTCTAGTTTTTTTATGACAGATTTCGACAAAGGCATTAAATTAGCCCTATTGAGAAATAAAATACTATCGCCGGGTTTACCCAAACTGAAGCCTTCTTGTTGAAAATGTCCAAACGAAAGTGCCACTTTGTTTTTTCCCAGATGTTCTGTTACACACATATATGTACCATGTATATTTGTAGCATCGTCAAGCATGCTCTCGAATATACAGTTATTTAGTTTAACAAGACCACTGCAATTTACAAAATGAGTTGCATCAGCAGAAGCAGAAAGCATTTTACCTGAACCATTATGCACTTTTACCTTATACGAATCAAGCGTTATATTTTCAGATTTTTCTGCAATTAGAGCCATCGCTCCAGCTCTAAATACAGTAACATTTGTCAGATTAATATTAGCTGATTCTTGAATAGCAAATCCAGGAACTTCTCTATTCTTGCCATGAGGCCCTTTATCCGTATATATTGCCCCAACAGGTGGTACATCCACCGATGCTACACCCGATAAGCGTACTACTCCTTCTGCAACCTCATGTGCTGTAACCTCATGTGAATTTCCTATCTCGTACTTCGAGGTAAAATATATTGGAGAACGAGTTTCACAATCAAATACGATGTTCTCACCCAAACCTATCTCCCAATCATAACCTTTGAAGAATAGTTTATTGTCTTCTATTTTGTAAGGTGTATCATCATCTATTTTAAGATCAAAACTCATTTTCTCCTTATCGTTAGCAATAACAGTACCTTCAAGCACAAAAGGATAATCGTAATCTATTTTTATATTCTCAATACTTATATTCTCGCTTTCATAGAGAAAAAATGGGACTAATTTTCCATGAAACATGAAACTTGTATTTTCAGTACCTTCTATCGTCACATTCTTCATATTTTGAATAGGGAAAACTATTCGTTTAAGTCCATTATCATTATTGGATATAGCCAAATACTTTTCATATGCCTTTTCAGGATAAAATTTATATGAGCCATCGCCAAATTTTATTTTGATATTACCTTTAGGATTGGACTTTAGAATATCCCATATCAATGGAGTATAGTCCTCTACATCTTCAGAGAAAGGTACTTCGACTGTTTTTTCTGATTGAGGCGAAGCACATCCTATCAGAAGAACTGTAAATATGAATAATATTATAATTCTCATTTTATTATTTTTATACAAAGGGGTTGTCTAGCTGGGACAACCCCTTTTTATCATTAAACTTGTATCTCTACATTCAATTTATTGAAACTTTATTACGTAGATATAGTTACACTATTTATAAGTAATTGTTCTATAAGCGAAATCTCTAATTCCTAAATTATTTTGATTTGATCCGTAATAAATCTTAACTATAACAGCTCCTTCCAAATCCCCTTTGCTGCTTATCAGATTAGGGTAAGTTGCAGGTTCTTCCTTGTCAGTTATACTTATAGGCTTTTCCCAGTTCAGACCATCTTCACTAGTGGACATATATATGGCTTGTCCCCAACTAGAATAAACCATTACCCATCGCTTAAGATAACTATTCCACATCACAGACGGATTTGCCCCAGCAATAGAAGATAAACCTTCTATCTTGTGATCAACCCCTCCCAATCCGGTGGCAGCATCAAATCCTGAGATAGCAAAATCACTTCCATTCCATTTCTTCCAAGAACCAGAGACACCATCATTTGCATCAGATGCAGCCATACAGATTTTAAAGTCTTCATCTTCGATATGAGCTGAGTAATAACAGATAAATTTACCTAACTCTTTATTATAGACAACACAACCATCACCTAGACCACTCCATGTAGGAGTAGTTGGTTTTGGAAAATTCACATTCAGTATTTTCTCTCCCGAAGTCCACGTCTTTCCATTATCAGAAGAATAAGCTACCCCTACGCTTTTATAAGCTATTCCATCACCCGGCCAATGGCTTTCGGCATGAAAGAAACCGGCTAAACGTCCATCAGCCAATTTATGCACTCCTATAAACCATGAACCTCCATCATTAAATCCGGCTATATCACTAATACCTTGTCCGAATACTCTGTTAGCTTCTGTTACTTGTGATATATGATCTTCTGGATAAGGAGTATCAGCTTCTGTGCGATAACTATACTTCTCACCCCAAAAGCAAATATATTTACCACTTGTATCATCTTTTATTATAGATAATTTACCATCAGGCCAGTAACCCTTCATATCTGCATCCACTTGATTTATAATACTTTTATCAGATAATGTAAATTGATCCCATTCTCCGACTTTATTAGGATTATAATTATCATCCGGATCAGGAATTATAGTGCTC
The DNA here is from genome assembly GCF_900240225.1 of Dysgonomonas massiliensis. Classification (GTDB taxonomy): domain Bacteria; phylum Bacteroidota; class Bacteroidia; order Bacteroidales; family Dysgonomonadaceae; genus Dysgonomonas; species Dysgonomonas massiliensis. The sequence goes on from NZ_OEPV01000011.1 coordinate 10,090, forward strand.
TGACTATTGTCGTATTTAGTATCCAACCCAAGGTCTTTGTCACATGAATAAAATGTGATCGTTGCGGCCACTAATAACATTCTAGATAATATATGTTTCATAACTTTAATTTTAAATTATTTCCACAAAGGATTCTGTGTTATTTTACCATTTGACGTATCTATGACATCCTGAGGTACAGGCAATACAATATGCTTTGCTTTGAAATTTACGGCTTGCTGAGTATGTTCTAAAGTTTGCTCATATTTGCTAAGCGACTTAACGGCTTTTTCAAGTTTTCCAAATCTAACAAGGTCGAACCAACGATGTCCTTCGAAACAGAGTTCAAAACTTCTTTCTTGTAAAACAGCATCCATAAATTTATCATATTCCATGGTTGGTAAATCGACACTAGCATTAGGTGTGTTAATATCAACTCCAAAACCACGTCGTCTTACTTTATTGAGATTCTCCAAACCTTCGGATGTCGGATTTTGACCTGCTCTAGCCGAAGCTTCGGCTTGCATAAGAAGTACATCTGCATAACGTGTTATAGGAAAGTTTATCGGATTGGACCAATTGACCCATGTACTACCTCTGTCTGCCTCATTCAATGGGTGTCTAAATTTATAAACGAAGAAATTATTTTCGAGAACAGAAGGAGTTCTATCCACAACTAATTCATCGCCTTGAAGAATATATCTGAAGTCTGCTATACTATTACGTCTGTTATCTTTAGAATCAAATTTTTCATAAAATTCTTGACATGTTCTTACCTTTTGCCAATACAAGTCATACGGTGTCGAAATACCATCCACTGTACCAACTTGTCCCCCATAATGAGTTGCATCTTCAGTATTTGAGAAATCAACATCAAATATGTATTCTGAGCTATATTCATTACTTGCATCGAAGAGGCTAAAATAATTATCAACTAAATTAAATAAGCCACTATTTATGACTCTTGAAGTAGCTTGTTCTGCCAGACTAGCTGCATTAGGATCGTTCAACGGTTCACCGGCCATTTGTAAATATGCTTTAGCCAGTAAAGTTGTGGCAGCATACTTGTGAGCACGTCCATTTGTATTGGTTACGGGAAGTAATTCTTCAGCTTTTTTGAAATCATTTATTATCTGTTCATACACTTGTTCCAACGAAGCTTTTTCTGTATTAAGAGTACTTACATCCACCACTTCATGTAAAACAAGAGGTATTTCGCCAAAATATCTTACTAAGGTGAAATAAAAGAATCCTCGTAAAAAATAAGTTTCTCCCAATATCCTATTTTTATCTGTTTCCGACAATTTGACATTACTTGTTTCGTATCTATCAAGAATAGTATTGGCACGTGAAATTCCAACATATTGGACAAACCATGTTCGTGATACAATGTAATTATCTGGAGTATAGGTATAATTGGATATCTGTTGGTCATAATCTCCATATATAATATAGCATTCATCGGTACCAACCCTTCCCAAATACAATAGTCCTTCGAAATAATTTCCCCATCGATGTCCGGCATCCCATTCTGCCGATGTTAGTGTATTATAAACGCCTGTCAATGCCATCTCAAAATCCTCTTTTGTTTTAAAGAAATTTGATGTTGAGATATTACTTTTAACTGGTGTATCCAAAAAATCATCACAAGACCAAAAGCTAAAAGCGGCTAAAAGAATCAATATATATTTTTTCATCTTATTCTTATTTAAAAAGTGATATTAAAACCTCCTGTAAATATTCTTGCTTTAGGAAAAACTCCATAATCAAAACCTGAGGTAAGAGCTCCGGACATATTCTCTGCTTTTTGTGAACCTGTAATTTCAGGATCATAGCCCGAATATTTGGTAAATGTGTAAATATTATCAGCTGCTACATATATCTTAACATTTTTCACAAATCCTATTTTATTTAGTACTTTAGAAGGAATAGAATATGTTAATCGAGCTGTTTTAAATCTAAGGAATGATGCATCTTCAACAAAGGCCGATGATATAGTACCGAATAGCATATCGGAGTATTGTGTACTTGTCGGATTATCCGGCGTCCATCTATCTTTGAAAAATCTCATTTGATTATATTGCGTAGAGCCAAAGCGTGCTGCTTGCACATAATTCGCATTATATACATCATTGCCGTATGAATACTGAAAAACAAGATCCAAATTGAAGTTTTTCCATCGCAGCCCTGTACTAAATGCTCCAAAGAAATCAGGAAGGGTGTTACCTATTACTGTTCTGTCATCCGATGTTATGTTGCCATCCTCTGATATATCTTTATATTTAATCCAACCAGGCTTCTCTCCTATTCCTGCAATAGCTACATTCTCTTTAGCTGTCCCATCATTATAGAAGTCATTTGCTCCATATACACCTTCAGCCTGATAACCATATATTTCACCAATAGAACCTCCTTCTCGTAAAATTATTGCCTGCTGTCCTTGAGATCCCGACAAATAACTTATTCCGAGATATATAGGAGCTCCATTTTGCCCTAGTTCTTTGATCTTAGAAATGTTCTTTGAGAAGTTCAGATTAAATGTCAAACCTAAATCTTTTTTATCAATAATCACAGTGTTCAAACTGAGTTCGATACCACGATTATTTAACTTCCCTATATTTCCCCATGCCTTATCAAAACCTGAAATATTCAGAACTGGAGCTTCAAGCAACAGATCATTCGTTGTTTTATCATATAAATCGGCTGTCAAAGCTAAACGATTATTGAATAATCCAACTTCAAGCCCAATATTCCATTCTCGTGTTTTTTCCCATTTCAGATTCTCGTTTGCCAAACTAGCGGGCGATTGTCCCACCGATATAGAATTATTGAAACTATAGTTTGTCGCATACAATTGAGAATAAGCTCCTGTAGTAGGGACATTTGAGTTACCGACTTCACCTAAACTTAATCGAAGCTTAAGATTTGATATTTCATCTATTTTCTTGATGAAATCTTCTTCCATTATGTTATAAGCTAAAGCACCCGAATAAAAATTACCCCATTTGTTATTTACAAAAGCTGATGTACCATCTCTACGCATAGTAGCTGTTGCTAGATATTTCCCTTTATAAGAGTAATTTACACGACCGATAAATGATAAATATTTAGTTTCTCCAACACTTGTGTAAGTCTTAAAATTTTTTGCCATCTGGGCATTATCGTACCCTAGAGATTCGTTATCGAATGAAGAGAACTCGCTTCTTGAATAGTTACTTTTCCAACCCTGTTCTGTAACACCGCCTAAGATATTTAAGCTATGACCACCTTCGAATTTAGGCATCCATGTTATAGTATTTTCGTTAATCCAACTATCATTATTGATATTAGATACTATACCCAATCCATTATAAAATTTACCTGTAGGCGTTGATTTAGGATAAAATTGTTTTTGATTTAAATTATATGTATTATATCCTCCTGTAATTTTCAAAATTAAGTTATCAAGTATTTTGTATTCCGCATAGGCATTAAAAGTTGTATTTTCCATTACTTTGTTCATGTCTATACTTCTAACCATATTTAATGGATTATCACGATAACCAGCTAAGTCACTATCAATAGTACCTTGATCAACTCCAGCTCTTCTGAAGTAGGCTTGTGTCGTTTCGTCTAGAATAAAAGGACGAGCCAGTATTGTACCGATGATCGTACCGATTGCAGAGCCATCTCCTCCTCCTGTAGGTACTCCTTTATCACTCACTCTATTGTAGTATATATCGGCTCCAACTTTAAGCTTACTTGATATCGAATGATCTACACCCATCTTTGCCGTAAATTTTTTCCAGTCTGTTTCTTTTATGATAGATTGATTTTGCATGAAAGATGATGATATCATGAAGTTTGTCTTTTCCGTCGAGTTTTGCATCGACAATGAATGGTTTTGAATGAAACCTGTACGATACACTTCATCTTGCCAATCGACTGAACGTATATTAGGATCAAAGTTGTGCATTTCTCCAGTCTTCTGATTAACGAACATACCATTATTCGGACTAGTCAAAGCCTGAAACTCGGCATATTCTTGGAAGTTCATCACATCGTATTTACGAGGTAGATTCTGAGAACTATAATATGAGTTATATTGAATTCTAGCTCCACTACCTATCCCCTTTTTAGTCGTGATCAGAATGACACCATTTGAGCCTCTATTGCCATAAATAGCTGTAGCTGAAGCATCTTTAAGGACCTCTATTGACGCAATATCATCAGGATTTATAAGAGAGAAAGCGCTACTACCTCCACCTTTATCATCCATTCCACCACCTGCACTAGTACTATTTTCGAATAAAGGGAAACCATCAACAACAATCAAAGGTTGTGTAGAGCCGGTCAAAGAGTTTGCTCCACGTATAAGAATATTAGAAGAGCTACCTGGTTGTCCGCTACCTGATTGGACCATCAAACCAGCTACACTTCCCGATAAAGCATCATCGAGCGATGAAAGAACACTATTTTCTAAGTCTTCTGAACGGATCGATGAAACCGAACCAGTAAAATCCCTTTTACGAGTAACTCCATATCCAACAACTACCACTTCATCAAGTCCGACAACATCCTCTTTCATTACCACTTTAAGGTGTGTACCGTTACCTACCTTAATACGCTCTGGTTTAAATCCCATCATTGAGAATTGAAGTATACTTTCTTTTCCTAGTACATTTATACGAAATGCACCATCAATATCTGTAACTGCATTTGTCTTTTCGCCAACAGCTACCACTACTACTCCAGGTATGCTTATTCCTGTTTCATCCAAAACCACACCTGTTATTTCTGTTTGGGCATACGTTGCTATGCTCAAAAGTAAAAGGCATAATGCTATTATATGTTTTTTCATATTTTTAGTTATAAATATTATTCTTCAATAAGGTTTATCATTATTCCATCAATATATATCGATCTGGGCTGATCGGATTCAATAGCAAAGGATGGGAATACGTTTAATAATCTATTTGGAAGCGATACTCCAATTAGATCTTTGTCTCCAACGGTAAATTCATATTTAAACTCTTTCCAACTAGTTGTAATAGGTATATTTTCAGCATATAAAAGGACAGTTTCGTTTTGTACCTCAAATGGTATTTCAGGGAAATAGTCAACCCAATTATTTCCAGCATGAGCTCCTAATAATTCATTCCATGACCATTCTGGTAAATTATTCATAACAAATACCTGCTTAAGAAGAAAATTAGCATCTGCCTTCATCCAAAATTTGAATTCGTATTTTTTACCTTTCTCAAGTTGCGCATTATTAATCCAATTATCACGAGTAAAGAACTGCCAATGTTCATTCGCTTTATTATATTTTATTTCCAAACAATTAGCCGAACCATTGGCACCACCTGAAACACGCACAGCTTTGCCATTTCCTACTTCGTCTACACCTGCAGAGCCATTCCAGACAGTCCATTTTCCGATACTTTTACCTGCATCGAAATTCCAGCTATCCATATCCGCCTTAGTATATGCAACAAGCATCGGATAATTACCTATATAAAGGTCTTTGTTCAACCTGACAGATGCCCCATCTGTTTCGCGATAAATCTTAACGGAAGCTTTAACAGGTCCCTCTTTAGCAAATCTGATAATAGGATTGGTTTCGATAGATGTGGATGGATTCCCATTTTCGAACTTCCACTCAATAGAAGAATAACTTCCCTCGATTTCCAAAGAAAACTGAATATCTTCATCTAGTGGTAAGCATCCTAATGGAGTCAATTTCTCAATATTTATTACTGCAACTAATGGCTCCTTAACTTCCAATTCCATTGTTTGACTTTCAGTGGTTCCATTATCATATACTAGGTTTAGTGTCCATTTTTTTTTACCAGGTTTGGTAAATCGGACACTAACTACCGGATCATTCGATGTTGCAGGATCACCATCTTCAAATTCCCAAATTCTGGATTTCACACCTAATGATAAGTCCGTAAAAATAAAAGGTGCATTTTGCATAGCAACATCATCCTCAAGTTCGACTTTCAACTCGCGTATATCACTGCGCCATTCTTGGTCCTCATCATTACACGATGTTATGAAAAAACAAACAAATAGGAGCACAAAGATTGCACTCTCTTTTAAGCGTATTTTACTTACATTTTTCATATTTGTAAAAGATTTTAATATATACGGAACAAACATACGAGATGATTGATACAAAGCTAAGATCGGAAACGTTCAAAAACTAAAAACAAGTCAAAAAAGCAGATATACCAAATCGTTCAAAAAATTGCATTTTTTGAATTTCAAGCATTATATAGCCTCTTACAGTGTTCTATAAGGGCTAGCATATTTTATTCAGATTTATTTTCGAGACCGTATTGCTTTGGCGTACATCCAAATTCTTCCTTAAATACTTTGGCGAAATACGAAGCATTATTAAACCCAACTTGAAGCATTATATCAGTTATAGAATAGTTATCCTGCTTTAGGATTTGAGCAGCTCTTTTAAGCCGGATACTACGAATAAAATGTACTGGAGATAGTCCTGTATATGACTTAATTTTCCGATAAAGTTGAGGACGGCTAACACCAACTTTTTCACACAATTCTTCAACTCCAAAATAGACATCTTGCATATTTTCTTCAATAGTATCAATACATTTTTTCAATAGTTTCTCATCATATGATGAAATAGTTATTTCAGATGGTTCAAGATTGATTTGTGATTTAAATATTTCCCTGCGCATACTCTGCGCTTTAATAAGATTATCTACTCTGGTTTTAAATAGTTTCAGGCTAAAAGGCTTCGTGACATAAGCATCGGCTCCAATCGCATAACCTTCTATCTTATGCGATTGCATAGTACGAGCGGTCAACAACAAGACAGCAATATGTGACGTAGAAGTATTTTCTTTAATTTTTTCACAAAGCTCTATCCCTGTCATTTCGGGCATCATTACATCACTTATTATCAAATCAGGTTGTTCAGCTATAGCTATTTCATAAGCTTCAAGCCCATTTGCGGCCTGTAGAATATTATATTGAGGCTGTAATATACTTGCCACATACTTCCTAAATTCATCGTTATCATCAGCCAATAAGACACTTGCTTCTTTATCATATACTAAAGAACTGGCTTTTTCCTCTAAATTCTCAAATTCATGTTTCATAGAAAACTCATCTGTAATAAAAGAAGATAAGCTTTGAGGCTCTTTGATTGTTATCTCAGCGGAATTATAATGATCTTTCCCTTTTTTCAGTTTTACGTAGAAAGTAGTTTTAACTCCCGGTTCAGACTCAACCCATACTTGCCCCTTATGTTGATCAATTATATACTTAACTAATGATAATCCAATGCCCGTTCCTCCATTAAGAGAGTTGTTACTTTGGTAAAAAGGTTCAAATATTTTTTCAGTATCTGAGGCGTCTATCCCTTTTCCATTATCAGTTACCGAAAAATATACTGATGTTTCATCGTCCCAACATTTAAAATCTATTTTCCCATTTTCGGGAGCATAATTTGCTGCATTAATAAGTATATTCGATAGAACTTTTTCTATCTTATCGCTATCAACATAAAGATTTATGCGATCTTTTGAAAAGTCACTCCTGATAATAACTCCTTTATTTTCAACATAAGATGCAAAAAGAATAAGTATTTCTTTCATAGCAGGTACAATGTCAACTTCTGAAATAGTGATCGTCATCGCACTTTTTTCATATTTTCTGAAATCTAGAATCTGTTCTACTAGTTTTACTAATCGCAAAACACTTTGATTTATAATATTTAGTCTCCAACGCGTTTTTTGCCCGATATTTGGACTATCTAATAATTCTTCTACGGGGGCAGATATGAGAGCCAAAGGTGTTTTTAGCTCATGTGATATATTTGTAAAAAACTGCAATTTGTTATCATAATCTTTCTGCTGTTTCTCACGTAGACTTCTTTCCATCTCTAAGCTAAGTTTCTGTCTAGCCTTTTTCAACGTAGATAATCTGATAAAATATAAAAACAAAAGAAACAATAAGAAATAACTGAAATATGCCCATTTTGTTTCCCAAAAAGGAGGTGTAATTTCGACTTCTAGAGTAGCTGGTATTTCAGCCCATACTCCATCGCTATTTGCACCATAAACTACAAAGCGATATGTACCATGTCTCAGATTCGTGTATACAGCTTGGGGGTTACTTCCATCCGTATAATACCATTGCTCGTCAAATCCTTCCAGTTTATATTTATATTCGTTGTTGTGCGGAGAGGCATAATGCAGTAATGAGAACTTAAATGTTATGCTATTATTCTTATGAGAGAGTGTGATGTGATTTGTCTCTGCTAATGATTTCGAAAGCACGATGTCTCCATTGATGGTGTCATTAATTCCAACTCTATGCTCGAATATAGACAGCCCTGTAAAAAGAATCTGAGAAGTAACAGTATTATCTTTAAGGCTATCGGGATAAAATATGTTGAATCCTTTATTCCCGCCGAAAATCATCTCTCCATTTTTCAATTTACATGCAGCCCAAATTTTGAAAGAATTGCTCTGAAGATTATCTTTAGTATTATATACTTTAATCGTATTGCTATCCGGATTAAATTTAGTTATTCCCCGTCCTCCGATCCAAAAATTTCCATGATTATCTTCCAGGAGAGATTCTAGTTCATTATCTACAAAATTACAATTGCTATTATCATAAGAAATGAAGCTAGGTATAGTATCATCAAATCGACCATTCACCATCTGATAAAGTCCACTACCTAAAGTAGCAATCCACAGTCGCCCTTTGGAATCAGAATGAATTACTGAAATAAAATCTTTATTTTTATCCTTGTCTCTAAACTTTAGTTTTTCGATTTGCCTGATTTTAACTCCAATATCTTCGAAAGTCAACTTATTGAGTCCTTTTCTTGTCCCAATCCAAATAGTTTTTACTTCACTTTCCGTATCAGCATATATATCCGTCACAAAATTATCCGTAATGGAATTACCATTAAAGGGTTCATGACTATAATGGATAAAGTTTCCCCGATAATAGTTATCTACTGAAGGAATGTAGTGATAGACTCCGTTGGACGTACTAAGCCAGATATGAGAGTCACGATCCGAATGAATCTTATAGATACTTATGTCTAAACTTGAGAATTCGGGATATATGTTAATAAAATTAACGTTTTGAAGAGACATTATATTATGAGTTTCTTTAGGAGACAGATAATATAAACCTTTCCATGTACCAATCCACATGGCTCCATTTCTATCCTGATAAAATGCCGAAATATCTTCAGGCCTTATATTCATTTTCTTCGAATCTATTAAATTGATTCTTCGCCCTGTCTTACGATCTAATATTTCTATTCCTCGACCTCTAGTCCCAATCCACAACAAATTGTTTCGATCCTCAATAAATGTTATAGTTTTAGTATAAGTTACCCTGCCTTCGACTCTATTTTCAATAGTATAATATTTTATCGGTTTACTAGCTAGATTCATTTTAAAAGCTCCATCCCCAATCGATCCGATCCACAGTATTCCAGATCTATCTTCAAATAATGATTTGATCTCATTATTTGTAATATAGTTTGGAACTGAGATATCCGCTTGAAATGTCTGAATAATCTGAAGATCTCTATTTAGAAAACATAAACCATTATTACGGGTCCCAATCCATATATTCCCTTTCGAATCTTCTATTGCGGAAAGAGCTTCTTGATCGGAAATATAACTAACTTCATCTCTATCTGGATCGTATTTAAATAATCCATTCTTGGTTCCTAACAGAATATCGTTTGTCGAAGATCTCTTCAGAATAGTATGTACATAGTTTTTTATTTTATCTGAATGAAATGGCATACATTCTCCTGTTTTTGTATTCAATTGTAAGGCTCCATTACCGGTTCCAAGCAGCAATGTTTCACTATTCAGAGCACATCCTGATGTTATTCTTTTGTCATTACAAGATGGATAAAATGACTTGAAACTAATCTTATTCGGCCCATCTTGTACAACTTTAGATATGCCATTATTCGTACAAGCCCATATATTTTGTTGCAAATCTTCAAAAAGGTGAAGTATCGTATTTGAAGATATTGTTGTCTTATCTTCATATTGATGTAAGTATGACTGGAAAGAATCGGTAGCTGAATTATAAATATTAAGGCCTCCTGTTTCGGTACCTATGTATAATAAAGAATCCTTCCCTGCATAAAGACATTGAATTCTATTATTACTTAATTTAGAATTGTCAATTCGGTAAATTTTAATTTCATTACCATCATACTTACAAAGTCCATTATAGGTAGCAAACCAAATAAAACCTATTTGATCTTGAGTTATATCTGTGACATCACTATGAGATAGTCCTTTATCAACAGATAAATTCGCAAAAACAGCATAATTTACATTGGACAACAATAAATAATTTGTTATGAATAGAATAACAATACAAAGTGCTCCCTTTTTCATGGAAATAGCATCGATTTTTAATTAATTATACAAGATTACATAAAATTAAGGACAATTCAGATAAAATACTAACTGAAACAGCTATTATATGAAATAAGTAAGATTGTTTTATAAACACATATGAAGATTATTATTCATTTTTCGAATATTCTTTCACATAAAATAGACTTCCAAAGAGGAAATATAAAACAATTTAACTATGTTTGGAATGTAAAGTACATAAGTTGTAATGGTAAGCTCCAAATTCTAAAGCCATATAATACGATAACTCCGGAGATTTCAATAAGTTGTTTCTTCATGTCATGAAAGTATACTCTTAATAAAAATTTTCTTTTTTAATAATAACAATAATAAGTAGAAGAATAATGTGTAATAAACAGTATAGATACATATTAATTTACCTCATTTTTTCGGTCTTTTTATCTGCTACAGTAGTAAAAGCGCAGAATAGTAAAATATTTAATATAAAAGAATATGGAGCGATACCAAATGATGGTATCGATGATTCCCATTCATTTATAAAAGCTCTAAACGAGTGCAGAAAGAATCCCGGAGCAACGCTCATTATCCCTCCAGGGAACTATAATTACAGAAATGACAAAGCTTTAGAGTATGAATACAAAGCTATAAGTGGTCAATATGGAGAGGATGTTCAAGGGTACTTTTTTAAGCCAAATGGTGAATATGTGATTGCTTTAGACTTAGATAGGTTTAATAATATAACAATAGAAGCCGAAGGTGCAACCCTTATACAAGAAGGCTGGTATGAGGCTATTTCAATAACTAATGCTAGTAATGTTACTATAAAAGGCCTTAAACTAATGCATAAGAGGACTCCATTTACTGAAGGAAAAATCATACAATCTACGCCTACCTACTTTGATATGAAAGTAGACACAGTTAATTATCCCTACTTTACAGATATAGCTACAGGAAGAGTCCACTTCTTTGACACAACAAGACAACGTGTATATGCTGGAGGTTGGCATGAAAAAAAAGAACTGTTAACTGATAAACAAACAATTAGAGTTTATTCGAATATTAATCCTAGAGTTGGGGATATTTGCATTCTTAGACATTGTGGACATAATAGAGCAGGAGTATTAATAAAAGAATCTTCAAATATTCTTTTAGAGAATATAGTTATCCATAGTCAGCCAGGAATGGGCGTTGTAGGACATAGATCAGAAAATATTACGATGAAGAATCTACAGGTTATACCAAGTCCTGGAAATGTAACATCTACAAATACTGATGCCACTCATTTTACGAGTTGTAAAGGGAGAATATTGTTTGACGGATGTAAATTTGGAGGACAAGGTGACGATTGTACAAACATTCACAATTACTATTGGAGTATTTATAAAGAAAAAGAAAATAACAAGATACGATTGACTGTCGAAAATGCAGATTTACACGCATTATCTTTAGATTATCCAGATGTTGGAGATGTCATAGCACTTGTTGACAACAAAAGTTTAAGCCCAATAGAACACTATATTGTAGAGGGAGTTGAAATATCAGTAAATGATTGGGAAGTAATTGTAACCCTTGATAAAGCGTTTGTTTCTGATCCGAAAGAATACTATATGATTAATTTGACTCGTCAACCTTCAGTGGAAATACTGAATAGTACTGTTCGAAGTCATATGGCAAGAGCCTTTTTAATAAAGACAAGTAATGTGCGAATTGCGGGTAATGTAGTGCAAGCTAGTAGTGGTTCGGCAATACAATTAGGAGCAGAGGCTGGATGGAGAGAAGGTAATCCTGTTACAAATATACTTATTGAGAATAATTGGTTTATTGATTGTGGTTATGGGCATGGGAGTCAAAAGGGAAGTACAATAAGTGCAGAGATAAATGGTCTAAAAGTGCGTCCTGATCAGTTGAATAAAAATATTACAATAAGGAATAATGTCATTCGGGCATTAGGAGAAAGTGCTATATATATATCTGGCACAGAAGACATCACAGTAATCAACAATGAAATATCAGGGAGTTCTAGAGCTGTTGTTGTGGAAAACTCTAGCGATATAATTGTTGCGAACAACGGAGTCCTACCAGTAGAAATTAAAGAGTAAATCTAATAGTGCTATCCTAAATTTCGAATAAGTGAAATCAATAACTAGTTTTCAAGATTTAAAGCTTATTAAAAGTGATAAACCATCATTTAAAATCATTGATTTTTATAAGAAAGTCCTTTCAATTAGAATTAGATACTCAAACCTATTTTAATATTACTTTGAATAAATGCCATGATTCAATTGATAATCTTAATTATATATAAATGATTTTATAAGTATTGTACAACTTGCAAAAAAAAAATGTTACTTTACATTGAGAAATCATCTGCAAAATGACGAATTAGAATTAAGGTGAAATAGGTGGAGTTTGTAAAAGATTACCTTTAAAGGCTCTGAATAAGTGTCCATTATAAAAGGAGTTTGAGCCCCTCCGAGGTCACTTGATAATCAAATGTTTAGACATACATCTAAACATTTTCCATTTTTTAGAACATGCAATTTGCATGCAACTATAAAAACGCATCAACAACCTAACTCTAATTGATTTCGGACAAGTTGGAAATAAGCGCCTCGCTTTCTTATTAAAATATCATGATTTCCTTCTTCAATGACAGTCCCATTCTCTAACACAATTATTTTATCTGCGTTTTGAACAGTGCTTAAACGATGTGCTACAACTACAACTGTTTTACCTACATAAAATCGATTTAGATTATTCATAATAACTTTTTCATTATTAGCATCCAAGGCATTTGTTGCTTCATCAAAAAAAAGATAATCAGGATTCTTATAAACAGCTCTAGCAATCAATATACGTTGTCGTTGCCCCAAACTAACACCATTGCCATCAAATCCAATTTTAGTATTTAGTTTCAATGGTAGAGATTCTATAAAATCACGAATATTTGCGACGTCAATAGCTTTAGATAGCTTTTCCGGATCAACATCCTCTACACCAATAGCAATATTGTTAGCTATAGTATCTGAAAAAATATAACCATCTTGCATAACCGCTCCTATTCGACTTCTCCACAGACGAGGGCTAATATCATCTAAAGAAACATTTCCTACTCTAATTATCCCGTTCAATGGTTTATAAAAGCCTAAAAGAAGTTTGACCAATGTTGTTTTTCCACTTCCACTAGCTCCCACTATAGCTGTTACTTTATTCTTTGGGATTTCTATATTAATTGCTTGAAGAGCGTAGTTTCGATGAGCACCATCATAGCTAAAGTATAGATTATTTAACTGAATTGAGTTAACAGTTGGCATTTTTGATATTTTATTTAAAGACAGCTGTTCTTCGTCTTCTTTGCTATGGATTTCATCCAGTCTTTCCAAACTTATATTAGCATCTTGCGCTGATTGAATAAAATTTATTGCCTGAGCAATAGGACCTGATAACAATCCTATGATATAACTTATAGCCATCATCATTCCTAAGGTCATACTACCTTCTATAACTGAACGTGCTGATATAAATGTTATAATTAGAGAGGTCGTATGACTAAAAAAGACAGATCCAAGTTGCTGATACTGCCCTAGTGTTAAACTTTTTATATTTATATCAAATAATTTCAACTGTATTTTTTTCCATTTCTGAAGCTGTTGGCTTTCGCAATTATTAAGCTTAATCTCCTGCATACCGCTCACTATTTGGATTAAACTACTTCGTTCTGAAGCTGCTTGTGCAAATCGAATTATATCTAATTTGCGACGATATCTAACAAATAGCAAAATCCACAATATATACAATAGATTTCCAACAATAAAAATTACTAAAATCGTAAAATTATAATAAGCTAAGATTACAGAGAAAACAATAAAGGTTACAATTGAATATAGTGTCATTAAAGTTGAGCCAGTTAAAAAGGATTTAACTCGATCATTATCTTCAATTCGTTGCATTATATCTCCTATATTTTTTGTATCAAAAAAACGCAATGGTAATTTTATTAATTTTTGCAAAAAATCAGATATTAAAGATATACTAACATAGCTATTGACTTTTAAGGTTATTCTATTTCGAATAAACTCGAATGTTAACTGGGTAGCAAAAACTACTAACTGAGCTATTAAAATCAAGGTGATTAAATTGAGATCACGATTACCAATCCCTCTATCGACTACAGCTTGAGTAAGGAAAGGGAGCATAAAGGAAAAAAGTCCACCAATAAGAAGAGTTATAACCAGTAAAATAAGCTGAGGCTTATAAGATCTTATATATTTAAATATACCGGATAAAGCCACTCCCTTACTCTTCTTTGGGATTTTGTTTGTATAGAAATTAGGGGTTGGCTCCAATAATAGTGCAGCACCTTTACTTTCATTTTTCCAATGTTTTCCAATCCAACACTCTAGAAACTTAGATTTTTCCAATATATATTTTTCTCCTAGTGGATCAGATATTTTAACAAAAGTTCTGTTTCTTTTCTTCTTTATAATACTATAGCACACTACAAAATGCTCTTGATTCCAATGAATTATGCATGGCAATTTCACATGATTTGCTAACTGACTAAAGTTTATATGGACTCCTTGAGTACTAAAACCTATATCTTTAGCCGCATCTGCAATACCTAACATAGACACTCCTTCTCGCGTTAAGAAAGATCTGTCTCGTAAATACTGGATTGAATAATCCCGTCCATAATACTTTGATATTATTTTCAAACACACAGGACCACAGTCCATCTCATCCAACTGTGTATAATTGGGGAATTTTCTCATATGCATCCTCTTTCCATCACGCTTTAGCATAGATATTTCAATTTATACTAATAGTTAGTTAGTTCGATTCAATACAGAAGTATTGCTTCTCTTCGACTTTAAAGTGATTTTATTTGTATCAAAAGAATAAGCAATATTCAAACGCACCCCACGAGAATCGTAACTACCCCTACTCCCCGATGCTATATTCATATATTTTTCATCCCAATTATTCCAATTAGAACCATCCAACAAATCAACTCCAGACAAATCAATAGTTAATCTTTTTTTACAAAAAAATCCTATTACACCAATAGTCAAATCATTGGTTGAGTGCTCATATGTTAATAAAGATTCGTTTGAACTAGAGTAAGTAAAGTTGCTATATAATGAAAAATGATTATTAATTAAAAATTCGATATTTAAGTTCATATTCCATGATATTTTATTAATCTGCCTAGTTCCATCCAAGTATGCTATCCTAGCCTTTGGAAGTTGCAATCCAACAGAACAATTTGCATCAAATCTCTTTGAAGAATAACTGTACATAATATCAAATGCGAAAGATTCAGACTTTTTAAGATTAATAGGTATCATCTTTACCACATCTGAGTTGTTCCCATCTGCGATTGCTGTTTGTACTCTCTGGTCGTGGTAGTATGAATATCTCATATTCATCGAAATACTATTCCCGACATCAGCTCCAACACTTACTTCATTGATATATGTTGGCTTAATAAGCGGATTACCAGCTGTATAACTCAATGAATCTTCATAATATATACTGGGGTCCAGTTCTCTAAAACTAGGTCGGGAAATGCGCCTTGCTGCGTTGAAGGTAAGATTTACATTATCAGATGCTTTATAGTTCAACCTTAAATTAGGGAAAATATCCGAATAATATCTATTCATACGTTGTATTGTGTCTGACGAGTACAAATTTACTCTTGAGTCGGCATATTCATATCTAAAGCCTAAATACCCACTCAGGTTTCCCCATTTTTTGCGTATATTGATATATCCAGCGATTGTCTCATCTTCTTGTATAGTCTTTTCTTTATCAGGATTAGGAGCGAAGCTCTTTTTAGATGATATCTGAGTAGAATTATCGACAAATGAATATTGGCCCCCAAGATCAATTTTGTAATCCGATGCTATCGTAAAGTTATAGTTGAGATACCCCGTATAAACCTTATATAGACTACGGTTAAATACATTAACCATAGTGGCTGATTCCACATCTTTATTTTTTTCTTCAATAGAGTTTTTTTTATCGTTTGCAACCTTAGCAAAATCGGCAATTAAAGATAATACTGAGTTTTTATTTCTCTCGTAGACATAATTTAAACTAAAGCTATGCAATGTTCGGTCAAGATGTGATTTATCTCTTATTTGTTTATTAATAGCACTAGCATCTTTAAGAATAGTATTTTCACTAATTTTATTTCCACTCCGATCTGATCCTCGATAAAGATATTGTACACCAAACCTATTTTTTCCTAAAAAAAGATCGGAACCAATTGATACTGTATGAGAATTTAACTTTGAACGAGATACATAATCTGAGTTATTACTTAATGTATAATTCTCATTATAAATATCCTTATATGATTTTTCATATATCTTATCATCCCAATAACCGTAATTATAACTCATCATTGATGATATAACACCCCTTCTATATGCAATTCTCATCGACGGATTATCTGAAACTTTTCGTTTAAAATAAGAATCATTCGCTATTTGTGCCGAGATCATATCTTTTAGTAGCAACTTTGTTTTGATATGGATTAAAGACTTTACTGATGCTGCATATTGCGATGATGGACTTTTGTCTATTTCGATACTTTCTACATCAACAGATCTTAAGGATTCTAGCTCCGCTATATTTTTTATTTCCCTGTTATTTATTAAAATTAATGCTTGCTCATTTCTACCTAGAACACTAAACTTTTTTTCTCCAGACATAATAATACCTGGAGTCCTTTTAAGTAAATCAACAAGGTTTCCAGTATGACTAAGCATAGTATTTTGCACATTAATAATGATATTACCATCTTTTATTTTGAGTGGGGGTCTTTTTCCTGTAACTATAAACTCTGATAATTCAAATGGTAATGGCTTCAAATATATTATTCCAATATCAATAGACAATGTATCTTGGTTCTGATTTATCTCTTTGTATTGAGTTTGGTATCCCATAGATGATATTCGGATCAGTACTGGATTATTTAGATTCTCCGATATTTTAAAGTTTGGAGTTGAATAAGCTTCTCCAAATATCACAGTAGTGTCTGGGATTAATGTCAATAACTCTATACTATAATAATCTATTATTTTTTGATCACTACGTCTTACTTCCCCATTCAAGATTACTTTTTGAGAGAACATAGATGTTGAAATCAGCAATAATGATAATGCAAGAATACTGTGACCTTTCATTGTAGATGCTGTTTGTAAAGATATGGAAGCATATCGGCCAATCTAGTTTTATAAATAGAGCAGTAGTCAATATCTTCGCCCTTTAGCTTCTTTATTCTATCGATTGGACATCCTCCACCACAAATAGGAAAGACTTTACAAGAAGTACATTCTTGGTCCAGAAAGGGATCCGCCTCAAATGTAGTTTGGGATATCTTAGTTAAAGATATATTTTTATGTAATATATTTCCGACCTTATACAGGGGATTTCCTAAATGTTCGATACATTTGAACATATCTCCAGATGGGTCTATTGCAAATGATTTTGGGTTTCGAAACATACAATGTGGTGCAATCCCAGGTAAAAAAGGCCTCAAGTCATTAGTTGTATTAGAAAATGTATTCTCAATATTCTTCATATATATTTCATCCTTAGTATAACAGTTAGACTTGAGATCGAATTCCGTTTTATTCAATACAAAATTACAGCCAACTCCCATTCGCTTGCTCTCCATATATTCTGGATATCTTTCAGTAAAATAGTTTAGAAGCTCTTCATACGAAGAACTATTAGTTTTATCTACTGCAACTTGTATATATAAAGGTATTTTTGTACTTTTTAAAAAATAATCTATATTAGAGACTATTATATCAAATGAAGGATTATTATTCTGAAAAAAACGACGTTTATCATGCACCTCAGCTAAGCCATCCAATGATATTTGGATATGAGTCAAGTTTAGCTCACCAATACTATCAATTTTACTCTTTGTCAATAAACTGCCGTTTGAAATCATTGAAGAATGGAATGCAATTCTCTTATCATGCAATTTCTTACATATTGATAGAATAACTTTATATGATAAGAGAGGCTCACCACCGAACCAAATGATAGAAATATCCTTATCTTTGTTTGCTTCTAAATATGTAACTATAGCATCTTCGACCTCTTTAGACATTTTACCAACTTTTTTATTCCCTTCTTCAAAGCAATAAAAACAAGAGAAGTTACAATTCATTGTTGGAGCTATATAGAGATTTATTCGTTTATTACCAAAAGCTGAATTATAATATAAATACTTGTAACGATACTCTTCATGTTCATCGTTGGTTAGAATGCCTTCTTTAAAAAGTCGTGCTCTAATATCCACTTCATTTTCCAAATTTTCCAAAACAGAACTATCTATTTTTAAAAATGCATTCGTTAGACAATTAAAAATCCAAGTAGAATTGTTTATTTTTTTTATAACGTTGTATTTTGAGTATCTCATAATCTAGTATTTTTCAATAAACACATTACAAGCCAAGCTCTGTAAAACTTAGCTTCTAATGATAATTAAAACTATCAGATAGCCTACATATGCTCGTCTGGCATTGCCGGCCCGCTATAGCCACATTCACAGAAATCTGCAGAATATCCTTTTTTACAACTTGTTCCTCCTTTTAAACGGTTCATTGCTTCATCACTTAATAGATCAAGGTCATCCGCATTACCATCTTGCAGTACTTCTAGTTTTTTCATAATTGTATAAATTTAAATTATTAATAATATGCACAAAAGATGTGCTTTACTAATTTATTTTTATGTAATATAATATTTAAAATATCATATTATTTACATGCCTAAAATCTTTGATACAAGCAAATAATAAGATTACTTCATTTAAGATTTCGTGCTTTAATACTAGATTCTGTGATCTTGTAGGTCTTAGGGATTTCTCATTTTGAGATTAACTAGTTACTAAATTTATAAAAAAAAAGTCCAAGTAAAGAACAATATAGTTTAACTTCACCAAATAATTAACAATAATTAAGGATGTATTTTTCTTAAATGCCTATTAATATAAAATGGCTATCGTATTTTACACCTAAAGAATAACTATAAGCACACTACACTTTATAATATCTAATTGTAATACTGATATTTATTGTTGTTCTAGGTAATGTATCAGATAGTCAGTCATTAAAATAATATAGAATTAATGGTGCATTTTTTTCAGAAGTAAATGGTGTAACTTGCTACAACTTTTACTTCATATAAATTTCTAGTTTAATCGAAAATTACAAGAACACAACAATAAATTATATTATTTACTGAATGGTCTCTCTCAATTTCTTAGCCTCCTCCTCTTTTAATCTGGCCTGGTCCAGTCGTCTTGCTCTATCAATGACATTCTGTTCATATTTCTCTACAGACTTACGGATTTTTCTGATAACTTTTGAATCACGATTGTACTCAAAGACATTTTCCAATTTGTATATACTAACCGAATCGGCTTTACTGAAAGCTTTGATATAACGGTATTTCAGATCGTTATCGTTTAGCTGATTATTCACTTGTTTCAACTTGTAGCACAAACATAATGTCGTGATTAACGATAAAAGCAAGCCAACCAAAGTAAAGGATACCCACGAGGATTTTACGTCAACCGATATACGATGATGGACTCTTTTAGGGGTTGTTAGAGTTTGTCCGACTTGTTCCAACTTTGAGATTATTTCATTCTTTGATTGGGTTATTTGATCTGTTATTTCAGTTAAATCGATTGGATTTATACTATTTTCGTGCTTTTCATTATTGTTAGTTTTTATTAAACTAGCTTCAATTCGTTTTAACACATGTTTAACTTCTTCAAACATCGTGCTGACTGCTGATAAATCGCTCATAATTGTATTTTTTATTATTGTTTATTACTCTTCGTTTTTGCTTGTTATTCCTACAAACCTCTACTGAATTTGTTTTTCCACTTACGCTTCTTTTCCTCGTAATCCAATCTGTTTTTGAGTTGATTATCCTCGTAATCATCCCCATGCGATTGCGGTACTACTAATCCGCCTAGTCCATCTATAATAGAGCCGACTATACTAGTAGACTGATCTTGATTATTATTGTGCGATTGCTGAGTTTGGCTTCTTGAAATATTATTCTTTTTCAATTGTGCATTGATAAATCCGAATCCAAAAGACATACTCACGGATGAACAATATAAAGCCATAGCCGACCGCTATATGGAAGACATGGGTTATGGAAATCAGCCCTATGTAGTATTTAAACATACGGATATAGATAGAGTCCATCTTCATACCGTATCCATCCGAGTAGATGAAACGGGCAATAAGTTAGATTCTAACTTTGAGAATTTACGTTCGATGAAAGTATGCAGACAAATAGAGAAAGATTTTAATCTTCATCCGGCTACCAAGCAGGAACAGCAAGCCTATAGCATTCCAACCAAACCGCTCAATTACAAAGAAGGCAATGTAAAACAGCAAGTGGGTAATATTATTGAAGCTCTATTGAATAATTATAAATTCCAATCCGTTGGAGAGTTCCGAACACTTTTAGAGAAGGTGAATGTAAGTGTAGAAGAAGTCAAAGGCTTGAAAAAAGGAAAGCCTTATTACGGACTTGCGTATTCAGCACTAATAGATCATCCAACAACGATGAAAAAAGAAAAAATCGGTACTCCTTTTAAGTCTTCACTCTTTGGAAAATCTATTAATATGCAAGCTCTTGAAAAACACGTTGAGAAATGGAAGCAACAGATACAGGACAATAAGACAAAAGAATATCTCAAACCGATACTAGCTAAAGCGATGCAGCAATCAGGGTCAATGGATGAGTTCAAATTGCTATTGAAAGAGAAAAACATAGAACCGGTATTCCGTCAGAATGAAGAAGGACGAATCTATGGCGTTAGCTTTATTGACTATCAAAATACGGCAATCTGGATAATGGAACATCTATCTCTATAATATGTCCTCCTTTATGTATTTTTCCTAAGTCATCTTTCCAACGTCTCTTGAGTAAGCTTACTATACGTATCACACTACGGGTAATCATTAATTTATTTTGACTATTTAAAACATGAATGATTTGTCAATCATATTTCAGAATAAACAACCCCACCAATTTAGATGGGGTTGTTTGATCTTTTAGGATAAAAGCAGAAGAATATCAATCTTTAATTTACTTCTAATTCTTCCCACGATGGAAATGCAGGAAATGGAGCATGGGGTTCTGTCTGATACCAAAAGGCAACAGAAGCCATATCTGATTTTTGTGGTAGATAACGTCCTCCATTTCTCCAACCTAAATCTTGAATAGTAATTTTAAGCTCTTTCTCGAAACGAATAGGATCAGTTATATGCCAACGGAACATTCCAAAACGTTGTTGTGATCTATAAGCTCCATCAGGGCAAATAACTTGATGTAAGCCAGAATAAGGTGTCGAGAATTCTTTGTACTGACCTCCTCTATCAAAATTGTATGACCCACAGAAATAGTCTTCGCAACCAGTGCCACAAATTGTTGGGTATTTTTTATCACCATCCATAAAGAATTTTATTTCACCTTCGCCCCACCATCCATTATTGTTTACACCCTGAGCTAAATAAAGCCCAACAAAATGACCTTTTCCTTTTATTCCATCTACGATTGTATAATCTGAAGTCGAATTTGGATTAGTTCGTCTCCATTGCGCATGAAAATATGCTGCATCTGTTGGAACATCTGTCAATGTATAATCTATTTGATAATATAGATTCATTGATTCTTGATCATTAACATTTTCCATTGTTATACGACATTTCTTTCTGAAAGGCATAGTCCAATAACAGTTGAAAGCACTCCCCGGATTTACACAAACTGCTAACGACGAAAGAGGAGCATATTCACCCCATCCCATGCAAAAGAAATCCCCGACAGGACATTCCACAGATGGCTCTTTTTCATCGTCCCAATAAATACGAATAATTGAAAAACGCCAATTACCTGTCGGAGTCATCCATATATGCTGTATAGCACCAGGACCATCAATCTCAGCTAACGTAAATATCTCTTCAGGTGCAATTTTAATATAAGGATTCACTTTCCAACCTTGACCTAGATCTCTGGCTTGAGAAGCCGAGTTGGCTCTATTAGGTTTATCTTTATCGGCAATAGGGTCTGCCATCCCTCCTTTGCCTTTTTCACCAGTGAAGTTTTCAGGGCTTATCGATCGTGTTTTTGCATTAGATAACATATATAAGTTACCCATATTCGAATTCAACCCATTGTACCCATTTTGAGCATATAAACCTATGCTCAAAAGAAAAAAAAGTATAGTTATTCGAACTGTCATCATAGTATTAAATTATAAAGTATTTATAATATTTTATTTCAACACATTAATTAGTTCTTTATTGATTTTAGTCAAGCGGTCTTCGTCCATTTTTATTTCTTTTCTGTCGTAAGTCATCAGACCATTAACCTCTCCCTCTACATCTGTTGTCTGAGTATAAACTGCAGCAGAGAAACCTGCTTTAGCTAATTTCTTTAATTGTTCTGCAAACTTAATATACTCGTCAGTGACTTCTTTTTTAGACTTAAACTGGATATATCCCCAATTCTTGTCAGTCTGCCAAAGATGTCCTTCGATCGGAAAACCGATACCACCATACTCACCTAAAACAGTTGCTCTCTCGGCATCATACAGATATAATTCAGGATGCGGATAATTATGTAAGTCTAACATATCTCCTGTACGGTAATGATTACCTCCACTAGCTGGGTTTACTAGTCGCGACGGATCGTATGCTTTAGTCCATTCAGCTGTTTCTTCAGTTTTGAATTGTCCCCATGCTTCATTAAATGGTACCCAAACTACTATCGATGGATAAGAGATCAGATAGTCCATTATACCTTTCCATTCCTTGAAATAATTCTTCTCTGATACAAGACTACGTTTCAACTCTGTTCCTTCAAAATATTTACGGTTTTGCCACTGAGGAGATTTATCTCCATTTGGCATATCCTGCCAAACAAGAATGCCAATACGATCGCAATGTGTATACCAACGAGCAGGCTCTACTTTTACATGCTTACGGATCATATTATAACCAAAATCTTTTGTTTTCTGAATATCATACAACAAAGCTTCGTCCGTTGGTGCCGTATACAATCCATCAGGCCACCAACCTTGATCTAATGGTCCGAAATGGAAGTAGTCCTCATTATTCAACTGCAAACGCACAATACCTTTATCGTCACGTTTTGTTGATATTTTTCGCATAGCAGTATAGCTTTTTATATTGTCCTGCAATTTACCATTTGAGTATAGGTTAACTTCCATATCATATAGAAAAGGAGATTCAGGTGACCATAATTTCATAGCTGGAATATGAATATCTACTTCCTGATTTACAGCACCTTTAGCTTTAGATACAATATTTGCCCCATCTTTAATTATGATTTCAACCAAATCATTTTTTATAGTATTTTCTGTATTAACATTTATACTCAAACGTTTGCTGTCGATACATGGTATAGCTTTGATCGATGTTATATGTTTATTACTTACAGGCTCAAGCCATACTGTTTGCCAAATTCCTGTAACTGGTGTATACCATATTCCATCAGGATTTGTATGCTGTTTTCCAACTGCCTGATAACCATCAGTAGTTGGGTCCCAGACTTTTACAACCAGCTTTTGATCTCCGAATTTCAGAAATGGAGTAATATCGAAGCTGAAAGGAGTGAATCCTCCTTCATGAGTACCTATCTTGATGTCGTTCAAGAAAATCTCTGCTCTCCAATCTACAGCTCCAAAATGAAGTAATATATTCTTACCTTTCCATCCTGATGGTACTGTGAAAGTTTGTTGATACCAAAGCTCATTATCTTTACCAACATTTTTATGCACTCCTGACAGGCTTGATTCTACAGCAAACGGAACTAAAATTTTCCCATCATAAGCTTTAGGTTCAGCTTCTCCTATTGGTTTTATTGCATAGTTCCACAAACCATTCAGATTTTTCCAATCTGATCGTTCCATAATAGGACGAGGATATTCTGGCAATACATTACTAGGATCAATTTTTTCTGCCCAAGACGTTTTAATCTTATCTCCTGCAGGTGACCATTGCGCCGAAAGTGTCAAGACGGATGACAGCATCAATAAAATTATAAGCTTCTTCATTATTTTTCTTTGATTTTGAATTTATAAATACAGATTTGCGAATATGTATCTTCTGGATCTAAACGAGTTGAAGGAAAACTTTTATGATTAGGTGAATCTGGGAAATGTTGCGTTTCTAATGCAAAACCTTCTCGATAATTCTGTGTACGACCATATTTCCCTACAGATTTCCCATCAAAGAAATTGCCACTATAAAATTGAATCCCAGGTTGGTCACTCCACACTTCCATTATACGTCCGTTTGTTGGTTCATAGATCGAAGCTACAAATTCAACCTCTTTTTCAGTATTTCTATCTACAACCCAATTATGATCATAACCTGCTCCATTCTTCAACTGCTCGTGCGCTTCATTTATGCGATCACCTATAGCCATCGGTTTTCTAAAGTCAAATGGAGTATTTTCAATCGATAGAATTTCTCCTGTCGGAATAAGAACACTGTCAACAGGTGTGATACCACTAGCATTGATTTTCAATATATGGTCGGTAATCGTTCCCTTACCTTCCCCTTTCAGATTGAAAACTCCATGATGCGATAAGTTAATCACCGTTGTTTTATCTGTGGTTGCTTCATACTCAATCTTAAACTCATTGTCGGGAGTAAGTGTATAAATCATACGCAATGTCAAATTGCCAGGAAAACCATCCTCTCCATCAGGAGATAGATAAGACAGAGTAATTTGGTTCTCATTGAAAGAATCTACATTCCAAACTACCAAATCTAAGCCTTTAAGTCCACCATGTAATGTCTGTCCATTGTTGTTGATCGGTAGTTGATAGGTTGCGCCATCTAGAGTAAATTGCCCTTTAGCAATACGATTGGCATACCGTCCTACAACAGGTCCCAGATATCGCTCGCCACTAGGATTGAGATAGCTATCTATATTGGCATTACCCAATACAATATCTTCCATTTGTCCATCTCTATCCGGAACCCAAAGCGATACTACACGTCCACCAAGATTGGTTACTTGCATAGTCAAATCACCATTTTTAAGAGTATAAAGAGAAACTTCTTTACCATTTACTACTTTTTCAAAAGCACTCTTCGCTAATAATGGGAGTGATTTCTCCTTAGGAGTACAGGAAAAAAGAGTTGTAAAAATGAATAATAATAGAACTGTTTTCTTCATGATATATTTTATTATTTTAGAATATCGGTTTATTTGCGGATAATGAAGGGGTACCCCCTTCAATATAAGGCCAGTTATCTTCAGACCATTTTATCTGATCTAAAAGTAAAACTCTTCCATTCGGATTTTGGACATCAACTCCATGATAGAAAATCCAATCTTGTCCCTCGCTATCCTGAACTATTTCGGAACAATGTCCATTACCAACAAAGCGCTCATTGTTATCAATTATAAGTTCGTAGCCATTATCTAGCATGCTTTTTCCTGATTTATCAGAATACGGACCAAATAAATTATCTGATCTGCCAACAACTAATTGATAAGTACTGTTTACTCCTTCGCAACAAGTACCAACAGATGCAAAAAAGTAATAATATCCATTACGCTTATGTATATAAGTACCTTCAAATGCTGTTCCTGCAATATGCTGTTTTCTTACTCCTTCTTTGACAGATAATCCATCTTCCGAAAGCTCTATAGCATATATACCACGAAAACTACCCCAGAGTAAATATTTTTTCCCATTCTCTTCAATGTAAAATTGATCAATGGAATTTGTAACTCCTATCTCGTTGCTTCTAAACAGTTTTCCTTTATCTGTAAAAGGTCCTTCAGGAGTATCTGAAACTGCTACACCAATACCACAAGTTTCTTCGCCTCCCCAAACCGACATAGAGTAATATAAAACGTATTTTCCGTCAATAAGGTTAATATCTGGAGCCCAGATTCCACCTTTAGGCTCGAAATTAGGACGCGTTTCATCAGTAAATGCAGTACCTACAAATTCCCAATTTGTTAAATCCTTCGATTTATGAATAGGGAGGTTTCTTGTATCTTCTGTAGCATAGAGATAGAAATAGCCATCAGAAGCTTTTAATATTGTAGGGTCGGGCAGACTATATGCAATAACCGGATTACTATATCTATTATTTGTATCGGTTTTCTCTGCCGTGTAAGAACCTCCCCCCGAACATCCTGATAGGTTAACAATCAGTATTGAAACAACTAGCAACTGTTTTATAATATTCATTATTTTTTGTTTTTATATTTAAAATAAGACTCTACACGATCAGGTGACAACATCTGCCAAAGTGAAGCAACAGTCCAACCTGGTGCAAATATATCATTATAAAATCCTTTACCATTCTTACCATAATCCCAGTTGGTATGCTGAACGACTTCTGGATAATAACCTTCTTTTCCAATATCAAACATGCTCCCTTCAAGAGGCATTAGTTGCAACATAGAGCTTTTGATTATAGCCGAGAATTCAGCAAAACGAGGTTCACTACATTCCTTTGATAGCCAATCTAAAACTGTTGCAAACTCAAAAATAAAGACATCAATATGATTATTTTCAACAGATACGTTTCCCCATCCTCTAGATTTGAAATTAACATCGCCCAACATTTGTCCTTGAGCGAATGGTATATCCCACATATAGTACCATGAAAGGGCAAAATATGCAGCTTCTTTACCTAGATCTATATAATGCTGCTGCTCTTTTCCTTTTGTAACCATTGCCATATAATACATTGCTGTTGATGCATATAAGGAAGCTTCTTTATCTTCGCAATTAGCATCTAATGTAGAGGAGAAATAATCGGCTTTAGATATTAATTCCTTTTCAAGGTACACAGCTGTTTTCTTAGCGCTTTCGAGATATGTTTTGTTATTAAAATATTTGTAGGCCATGGTCAAGGGTAATGTTGCTGATGGTGTACTGCCTCCCGAATGGTCAGTAATCTCGAAATTATCTTTAAATTTACGAGGGTAACTGCCATCTTCTTCCTGTAATTTCAAGAAGTTATCCAGGATAGATTTTATTTTATTTTCCCACTCCAGATGCCTACGCCCTTGTTTCTTTTCATAATCTAAGTAATTAAGGACAGCAAAAACCCCTTCAGATTGGCGACGGATACTGTAAATATCGGTTTCTGAATTGTCGTCGTAATTCACAAATTCTCGAATAAAACCATTTGGAGTAAAGCCATATTTTAAGTAACTATCAAAAATACTGTTAGCCATTTGTACCAACTCAGGTCTGTTATTTGCTTCTCCATATTCTAAAGCATTGAAAGCATTAAGAAGGACACGTCCTACAAAACCAACCTCAACGCTACCAGTACTTTCACAATCGTCAGTACGCATATGTACTCCTGAAAAATATTTTAAAGGATATTTATCTACATAACTTGCAACAAAATACTTTGTCAGATCTGACTTTGCTTTCTCTATTGATGTAGGCTTATCGTATTTTTGCGGTTTGAAGGTATCATAAGAGTAGTTCCAAACATCTGCTACAAATGAAGAAAAATTATGAGTTTTGTTAACATTAATTTCCCATGTTAATTGGCGAGTTTCGCCTTTTTCCATTTTTTCAAAAGCTTTTACTGCCGGATCTAAAGTAAGTTTGCGAATATAGGTGTTGGGAGCTTCATTATATGGGAAACCATATACTAAAGCCGATTTTCCTCCAACATTCTGAAAACCAGTAAAGCCTATAGATGTTTTATCCGATAAAATTACCTCTCCATGACTATGACAAGCCAAACTTTCATCTTTGAAATCATCTATTCGCAATACAGTATGATATTCTCCATTTTTCTCATTAAAAATACCTGTCAAAGGTACGCTTAAACGGTCTTCTCGCACTCGCCAACTATCACTTGTGTAGAATGATGGAGCTTCTTTGGGAGATCGCAAATTACGGCGATACCAAAAACCAGGCATATAGAAAAGACAATCATCATGACTTGCTATCAATTTATATATTTCCTCGTAATTATAGTAAACTACATCAGTAGCTTCTAATGTTACATAAACCCGAACTGCATTTCCGATTTTCTCTAGCTGACGAGTTATATTCAACGGAATTTTTTCTGAAGCCTCCATTTTACCATCTGACTTTTCATTTAAAATTAAAGTCTTTGAAGGATTTCCTGGAGTTTTAAGTGTTATTCTCTTCTCGATGTTTTGTGCGTTCGCAAATAAAAACGAGAGTAGAAAAAACGAAACAATCAATACTTTCTTTTTCATTTCTTTGAAATATTTTTTTATTAGTTTACCTTAAGCCATGTGCCAATATCCTCAATTCTACTATTCGCAATAGTCTCTTCATATCCAACATTGGTAGCTTCGTATGCAGAGAGAGATGCATTGAAATAAAACTGTCTATCTGTAAAGTGAGGATAATTCTTTTTAGATATAGAGAACAGCATATTATAACCCATATCTGTACTTTGAGTTTCTACTTCAACTTTGTGTTTGAGGTCAGATAGCCATTCACCTTTTTCGTCTTTCCATACCGACATATTGCCATCTCTATTACTAAATATTTTATATTTATTTTTACCCGAAGCAAGGTATATAGACACACCATCCAGCTTCGATTTAGAGAGGTCTGTCACTTGAGCAGAAATAAAGATGAATTCTTTGTCTTCATTAATTTCTATTTCTGCACGTGTGTTTCCTCTTGACCCAATAAATAGAAGGGGGGTAGAAGCTGATCTCTTATTTATAATCAGGTTGGACGGAATCATGTATCCTTTGATTATCCATGGTGCAACATCTTGATTATCAAAATTACTTGAAGCTACAGCAACAATAGTATCTTTATTCCACATAGCTAGTGAGTTCCACTTAGCTTCCTTATCTAGAGGTACACAGAATGGTCTTGTACGATATTTGAAATTCCGCGCATCTTTATCGCCGATGGCAACTTCCATGGTAGATAATTCCCATTCCGAAGAACGTTTTTCTGTTGTTTGGTATGAAAGTGCAGTCTGCCCATTAGACAAGCGTATCAGATATGGTGCTCCTATATAAATAGAATCCGGCATATTCGTGGTAAGAGAATATTCTCTCATCTCAGAGTTTCCCAAAACAGGACTTTCCCAATTATTCCACAATTTGGTTCTGACTGTATATGGCTTAAATGCCTCTTTATAATTATCTTCAATAGCGACAATCATCTCGTCTTCACCAATAATGGGTACAGGCATACCATCGCGTCTATTTTTACGGAAAGAAACGGTTTTAGGTTTTTGCAACCACGTTTCTCCATTATCAAACGAACATATCATAGATATCTCTTGCTCTTCAGACTCTTGATACGGATTTTCGTTAGCAAAATAGACCTGTAACTCGCCATTGGGTAACTGCAAAAACGAAGGTTCCCAACATCCATCTGTGAATCTAGGTGCTGCGTTGTATAATACTTGAGGTGAAAGCCATGTATTGCCATTATCTTTGCTTCTCCTAATCACGATTGAGTAAGGAGCAATTTCTGCTTTAGCAGGACGATAATTACATCCAATAATCAGATCTCCGTTTGCTAATTGTTTTATCTCAGGATTTGCAATATTTACGATTGTCGACTCTCCTGACAAATTGCTGTACATAAATTGAGTAAATACCTGAATAGGATAACTCCAAGTCTTACCATTATCGTAGCTACGTTTATATTCAACGCTTCCAGTTCTTGTTTCATAAATAACAATAATTGAAGAGTCTTGCAAACGTAACAGTCGCGGATAACCACCTTTAGGTGCAATCTTTTGCATCGAACTATAATCCCATGATATTCGTACATCATCTTCGACATTATTTTTTTGAGCAAAAACATTTGCATAAGCAGAAAAAATAAGCGACGAACAGATTAATAGTAAGCAAGTCTTGTTCATAAAGTATTATTTCAATTTAGGACGCAATATATTACCAGTTACCTTCATTATAGGGTTCTCTGTATCTGTAAATTTAACATCCATGATATACATTGCTCGAGGATGTATACTAGATGTTGAATAATGAGCATGAAAAACGATTTTCAGATTACCTTCTTTATCCTTAAACATAGCGCTATGCCCTACTCCTACAAGATCTTCAGGCTTCTGTAATATTGGATTTTGTTCGTATTTCACCCATGGACCTATTGGCGAATCGGCAGTAGCGAAACCAACACCATAAAATTGGCTTTCATAGCTATTCCCTGAATAGGTCAGGTAATATTTTTCTTTATGCTTTGTAATGAAGGCCCCTTCGTTAACGCGCGGAAATACTTCTTCCCATTCTTGCGAAACATTAATGCATTTTACCAATGTTTCGGTTTTAATTGTTTTCAAATCATTTTCTAATTGTGCAACCCAAATATTCAGTCCATCATTGAAGCGATCGAAATACAGATATGGAGTGCCATCCTCATCAACAAACAATGAATTATCTATGCATTTTTCATCTGCTATCATTGGTTCTTTTACATCTTGAATAAAAGGACCTGTCGGAGAATCGGCTGTTGCAACGCATATATGTTCATCTGCAGAATAGTACATATAGAATTTATTCTTTTCTTTTATGTAATATACTTCTGGAGCCCAAAACCATCGATCAGCCCACGAATTATCTTTATGTAACGCCAATGTCGGATTCTTCTCCCATATCAATAAATCATGAGACGTATAGACTTCTATTCCATCCTCAGCATTTGTTCCATACGCATAATACGTATCGTCATACAACATAATAAAAGGATCTCCTAGAGGAACCGGATATGTTACATCTACGTTCTTCTCTTTCTTGTCATTATCGCTGCACGACGAACAAGAAAAAGTCAGAATAGAGAAACAAATAGAGATTATCAAATAATATAATTTATTCATTATAATATATTTAAAAACACTTTCCTCGATCCTGAAATCGAAATCGAGGAAAGTATTCAAATTTTAATAACTTGGATTTTGTTTAATGTTCGGATTATTATTTATTTCATCCGAAGGAATTGGCAAACAGTTATGTTTTCCTATTACAAAGTTATTGAAATCGCTATCGCGAGATTTAAGTTCATTAATTCCTTCTTGAGTATCTAACAATCCCCAACGCTTGATATCGCCCCAACGATGTCCTTCTGTTGCTAGCTCCAATACTCGTTCAGTTTGCAAACGTTTCAAGAAAGCATCTTTATTTGAAGCAGCATCAGCATGATTCTTAGCCAATGAAGGCATATTAACACGTGCTCTTACTTGATCAACATACGCAACAGCTTCACTCAAAGTACCACCAGTTTGAGCAATACACTCTGCATACAACAACAAGATGTCAGCATAACGTACTAAACGTACATTCGTTGGGTTGTGATAATCATCGTAATCTCTATAATAATCGCTTCCATATTTACGGAAGAAAACACGTCCTTTCCAGTTGTCTTGACTCCATGTTTTAGAATTACTCTCGATTGAATAAATCATATCATTATTCTTGTAGTCGTTTTCCATTCCTTCGTAGAATGCTGTGTATTTCAAACGAATATCATATTCTCCATTCAAGTCACGTTCTTTTTTAAACTCTTCAACCAACCAAGGACGTAGCTCTCCGTCAGTCCAACCAATACCAGGAGGTGCAAAAAATTGTCCGCGGTTAAGACCTAAATTTGGGTTCAAATCATTGTCACCATCACCTGCTGGGGCTTTGTGAATGTCCGAATATTGAATCTCAAATACAGATTCGATATTATTTTCAGTGTCTTTATCGAAATTATCAAAATAATTCGAAGTTAATCCGTACAGATGTTTACCATCACCTTCAACTAGCCAATATAAATCTTGTTTAGCCTTCTCGTAATCACTAAGTTGCATGTAAGTTTTAGCTCTATAAGCTAACACTGCTCCTTTAGTAGCTCTTCCTAATTCGTCATCATTCCACGACTCGGGTATATTGTATTCTAATGCTTTAGAAAAGTCAGAAATAGCCTGTTCAAAAACCTCTTTTCCTGTATGCCCTTCTGGACGATCATAAGGTTCAGGGAGTTTATCTTCGAGCATGATAGCAAGGCTTTTGTTATCACTACCCCAAAGTAAAGCCAAATGATAATTGTAAAATCCTCTTAAGAAATATGCTTGTGCTAATATGGCATTTTTATCATCTTCGTTCTTAAACTCGATATTTGGCACATGATGAAGTACCTGATTAGCCCTGAAAATAGCTCTATAAAAAGCGCCTATAGTCCCATTATTTCCTTCATAAAAATTATAATTATTATAATTAAATTGTGTCCATTCTTTAAGTTCGGCCCATGGGCTTGCACTAAAGCCTTCATCAGAGGTCAAATCTAGTCTAAACCATATCCAACGACTAAATGTTTCCGGCTTATAAAAATAATTATAAGCTGCATTCAAGCCATATTTGGCATTTTGCTCATTGGTCCAAAAGTTTTCTGTTAGCCCAGTATTAGGGTTAACCACATCTGTCTCACAAGACGTGAAGTTAATCCCAAGACATACCAAAAGTATATATATGTATTTCTTCATTTTTTTAGTATTTAACAGTTAAAATGTAATTTGTGCTCCGAAAGTAACAGCTTTAGGATTTGGGAATGCACCACCATCGTAGCTTCTATCCCACATATTTGTATTCAAGAATTCAGGATCGAGGCCACTATAAGGTGTTATTGTAATCAGATTTTGAGCATTTACATACAAGCGTAAATTACTAATATATTTGCCTATAAGAGATTTTGGAATATTGTATCCCAAAGCTATTTGTTTAACTCTCAAATAGCTACCGCTTTCTAGCCAACGATCTTGTTCGCCACGTACATTACGACTATCACCATAGATAGGACGAGGATCTTTTGCATTCGGATTATCTGGTGTCCAAGGATCATAATCGGCACGATAGCTAGAGTTGTCACTGAACAAATCCATTGCACTACGCGGACCATTAAATATTTTGTGTCCATAAGCACCACTTAACACCATCTGAAGATCAAAATCTCTATAACGGAAGCCAAGGTTTATACCTAGTTCGAACTTAGGCATATTCTCTCCACAATATTGGCGGTCAGCATCAGTTATTTGTCCATCGTCATTTGCATCAATGAATTTCACATCTCCCGGTTGAGCATTCGGCTGAATTAATTGACCTTTACTGTTTCTATGTGCTTGCACTTCCTCTATAGTCTTGAATAAACCATCTGTCTTGATCAAATACCATTGTCCAATAGATTGACCAACTTTTGATTTTGTATCCCATTGATTGAACTCTCCGTTTGGATTTCCATCACCTAGAGATGTTAATTTGTTTTTTATATATGAGAAATTCACACCAAAACTGTAATCCATATCTTTATTGATCTTATCTTTCCAAGTAGCAGAAATTTCCAGACCACTATTCTCTATAGTCGCAGCGTTTACCCATGGTGCAGCTCCCGAATGTCCTAAGAAAATTGATATTGGTAATTGAGTCAAAACGTCTTTCGATTTTTTGATGAAATAATCTGCAGATAGAGATAGGCGATTATTCAATATAACTGCATCAAATCCGGCATTAAACTGACTCATTTCTTCCCATTTCAGTGTTGGATAAACAAGTGCCGTCTGAGTCATACCCGGTTGTAGCCCATCGTTTCCAAAGACAACTTGAGGTCTTAAGTTTATCAAGTTCATGTAGTCGTATAAACCATTGTTTGAGGTACCTAACACTCCGTAGTTGGCTCTTAATTTCAAATCATCAACCCAAGGTACATTAAAGAATTTCTCATTACTTATTCGCCATCCTCCAGAGATTGATGGGAAATAACCGACACGGTCTTTTTTAGGAAACTTAGAAGATTCGTCACGACGAATTGTGAAGCTGAACAAATACCTCTCGTCAAAATTATAGTTAAGACGTCCAAATACTGAAAATAATTTTGAAATATCTTTATAGCTACCTAAGTTAGACATTTCCAATGCTGCATCAAGTTGCGTAAAATAATTGTCACCGCTTGTCAGTACATTGTTCTTCGTACCCCATATTTGTTCATAATTTGTTGTTTGATAACTTGTTCCAACTACAAAATTGGTAGAGTGCTTTCCAAATTGCTTGTTAAATTCCAAAGTATTATCAAATACAAAACCTCTGTATTGAGCTTGGCTACGATTTAAATTTGAAGGATCGTAAGGTTGATTGTATGTCCAATATCCTTCTTTGCGAAGATATTTATGTTTATCATTACTATAGTTAAAACCGAAGTTAAATCTATATTTAAACATCTTCAGTACTTCCAATTCGGTATAAGCATTTCCTCTTACACGTAAATTACTGTTACGAGTATCTTCGAAATTCTCTCTCGCAAAAGGATTTACTCCAAATGTCACATCCCTGGATCCATTACCAAAGCCATAACCACCACTATTGTTTTCGTCATAAATTGGAATAGTAGGTAGCATTCTATATACATCGACTATAGGATTTGTACTCAGCTCGTTTACTCCATAGTGGCTTAAAGTTATATTTTCGCCAACTTTGAAACGTACATGTTCTCCAAAATCGCGGAAAGCAGAAGTGTTACTACGCAAAGTATAGCGCTTGCTGTCTGTCCCTATTGTTGTACCTGAATTACTCTGATAGTTTGCTGAGAAAAAATAGGTATTTTTTTCACTACCTCCAGATAAAGATAGATTATGATCATTTACAACTCCTGTTTTGAATACCTCTTTTTGCCAGTCGGTATTGGCTTCATAGTGATTAGCTGGAGATTTTCCCCCATTAGCAAAAGCAAGGTCATTCAATTCTATCCATCGATCTCGACCAGCTAAGTCATACTTAGGTAACCATTGAAGTGATAATCTTGAAGAAACGTCAATTTTCATATCTCCCTTTTTACCTTGCTTAGTTGTAATAATAATTACTCCATTACCCGCACGCGACCCATAAATAGCTGCAGCTGAGGCATCTTTTAAGACTTGGATACTTTCAATATCATTATAGTTAAAATCTCTGTTTGCTTCCGAAACTACACCGTCTACAACATACAGTGGATCTGAATTACCGAATGTTCCTGTACCACGAATTACAACTTTACCTTCACTCCCGGGATTACCCGCTGTACGAACCATTAATCCAGGAAGTGTACCTAATGCATCTCCGACTGAACCCGAAACGATTGTATTTTTCATGTTATCGGGGTTAAAAACTGATACTGCACCAGTCAAATCGGCTTTCTTTATTGTTTGATAACCGATAACTACAACTTCTTCCAATAGCTTATTATCTACGGCAAGTACAACATCAAGATTTGTTTGTCCATTATAGACAATTTCTTGTTTGACCATACCTATTAATGAGAAAACTAAGGTTTCACCTGAGGCTACTTCAATTTCATAATTTCCATTAAGATCTGTTATCGTTGCCCTATTCGTTCCTTTAACAGAAACCGCTGCACCGATGAGGGTTTCATTTTTTTCATCCGTAACAGTTCCTGTCAATTTGATATTTTGTCCATATATTGTTATTGAACAAAAAATTAATAATAATGATAAGATTTTTTTTAACATGGATTTAGATTTTGTATTAGACATCTAATAAATAAAAAATTAAAAAACGACATAGATTTTCTACTTCATAATATTATTGATTTTAAGGATTTGTATTTTTCTGATTAGCTTTCTTGGCTTTAAAATCAAATATATTACGACATGAATATTTAAGCTATGTTATTTTGAGTAAAAAAACGGTAAAAATAGATAGTCCCTTTTACATGACTAATTAATACACGTATTTGACTGAAATTTACGATTATTTCTAAAGCCGAATAATGAATTTCGAACTATAAGGTATATTTTTATAGTATGAAAAAATTAGTTATCTTATTTCTCTGTTTCTTTGCTCTTTCATATTCCACCGAAGTCTTATTTGGGAAGGATACTTATAATTTTCATTTCAGGAGAATAACCGTAGACAATGGGCTATCCGAAAGTAGTGTATATTGTATTATGCAAGACTCGGATGGTTTTATGTGGTTTGGAACTAAAGATGGTCTTAATAAATATGATGGCCATACATTCAAAACTTATAGAGGCACTAGCAGTCAGGTTCTTGAAAAAAACACATTACAAAATAATTTCATACGCAGTATTATTCAAGTTGATAATAATACTATCTATGTTGGAACTGACGCTGGATTATATTCTTTAAATACAGACAACGAAACCTTCAATTTGATAAATTTGTCGACCAAAGACGGATATAAAATAACTTCGGCTATAAACACATTATTGAAAGACAAAGATGGAAATCTTTGGATTGGAACGATGTCGCAAGGAATCTTTGTCTTAGATCTTAAAAATAACTCACTCAAGAGAATTAACCTATCTAAACATGATTTAAATCAAAATGCTACATGGATTATTTATGAAGACAGATCAGGCGTAATATGGGTCGGTACGCGTATAGGGTTACTCAGATACAATACGACTACAGATCAACTAGAAGAGATTGAGTGCATGTTCAGCTATACAAATTCTTCGGAGCATGAAATATTATCTATCTATGAAGACGAAAATGGGAATATGTGGCTTGGGACATGGAGTGAAGGATTACGCATGTACAATAAACAGAGTAATACCTATAAAACACATCTGGGCAATAAATCCAATCCATTCTACATTACACATATCAGAAAGCTCTTTCATTATTCTAGCGACTTGATATTTATTGGCTCAGATGATGGATTATATATATTTAATACCAGAACACATGAAGTACAAAGATTAGATAAGCCAAACATAAGTTATAGTCTAAACGATCAGAATGTATATTCTATAACAAGAGATAAAGAAGGTGGAATATGGATTGGAACCTATTTCGGGGGGATCAATTATCTAACTCCTTTCCCATCCAACATCGAACTATATCACTCATCTACGGCACCCTATTCATTATCAGGCAAAGCAGTCAGTCAATTTTGTGAAGATGCACATGGGAACTTATGGATTGCAACAGAAGATGGTGGTGTAAATTATATGGATACAAAAACTAAAAGAATAACTCAACCCATCAAAACTTCATATCATAATACACATGCCCTGCTTCTGGATGAGAATAATCTATGGATCGGAACATTCTCGAGAGGAATAGACATTTACGACATCAAAACAGGAAAAATAACGAACATGCGTAGTATAGTCAGTGATACAACCACAATAAATGATGATTGTATTTTTTCTTTATATAAAACTAAAGCTGGAGATATCTATGCAGGAACGCCTGTAGGACTGAACAGATATAACAGGCTAACAGATAGTTTCGAAAGAATAACCGAAGTTAGAGGTTTTATTTATGACATGGAAGAAGACAACTATGGTAACCTCTGGATTGCGACATACGGAGCTGGTGTTAAAAAATTCGATATTGAATCCAATAAATGGATTTCATACGATTATATCTGTTCTTCGGATGATCCTATTGTCAACAGCAAATTGACAGATATTTATATCGATAGTCAAAAACGCCTACTTTTCTCAAGTGAAGGACGAGGCTTCTTTATTTACGATTATAAAACTGATTCATTCAAAAATATCTCGGAAGATAACGGCCTACCGAATAATGTAATTTATGGAATTCTGGATGACTCGTTCGGAAATTTGTGGATTAGTTGCAACAAAGGATTAATATGCATGAGCAATGACCTGAAGTCCATCAAGCTATATAATAAAGAAGATGGGCTTCAAAGCAATCAGTTCAACTTTAAGGCAAGCTATAAATCTCAAAATGGCAAACTTTATTTCGGAGGAGTAAATGGATTCAATAGTTTTTATCCCAAAGATTTACTAGTGAAAGAGAATATGGTTGTCCCTACTGTCAAGATAACAGAAGTCGCTCTCTTAGATAAGAATGATAAGCTTCTTAATCAAAAATTACAAACTTCATTAAATCAAAATCGATTGATCGAAATTCCATATAATAAAGCGTCTTTTTCAATATCATATATTAGTCTTAGTTATGTTTCCGAATCTAAAAATCAATATGCATACCGACTAAAAAATGTTGACAATGAATGGAATTATATACATAATAATAAAACAGTTACTTATCTGAACTTATCTCCAGGTGATTATGTCTTCGAAATAAAAGCATCAAATAATGATGGCATCTGGAATGAAGAAGGTACATCCATTACAATTAAGATTCTACCACCTTTCTGGATGACTAAGACTGCAATTCTATTATATATCATTATAGCGATATTGCTGGTTTACTTCTCAATACAGTATTACCTTAAAAAGAGTATCGAAAGACAGAAAAAGCATCTGGATGCATATCGATCGGAACAAGAAACTTTAGCCTTCAAGTCCAAAATAGATTTTTTTACAACTATTGCCCATGAAATACGTACTCCATTAAGCTTGATAAATGCACCTCTTGAAGAAATTATTAGTTCGGGGAATGGCAACGATGTGACAAAACGTAATTTATCAATTATCGAAAAAAATTGCGATCGTCTGAATACACTCGTCAATCAACTATTAGATTTCCGAAAAATGGATTCGGCGAAATACATAGTCAATCCCGAATCAGTCGATCTTCAAAAATTTATGAAAGAGATGTACTTCAGATTCAGTAAGACTGCTCAAAAAAAAGGGATAGATTTTAACCTAAAAACTCCACAAAATAAGGAATGTGAGGTTAGAACTGATATTGATGCACTCACTAAAATTGTAGGTAATCTTCTCACAAACTCTATGAAGTACACAAAAGATAAAATAACTATATCTTTAGAGGAAAAAACAGACAACACATATTCAATTTGGATAGAAGATAATGGACGAGGGATCTCGGATGAGCATAAAAGCTTAATCTTTGATCCATTTTATCAGGTACAAAAAGAAGATAGAAATATAGGAACCGGCATAGGACTTTCTTTGGTTAAATATCTTACGGAAGCACTCAATGGATCTATATCTGTAGCCGACGCAAAACAAAGAGGAACTGTTTTTACTTTTACATTTTCAAATATTTCACTAGAACGCGAACAACAAGGATTAGTCCTAGAAAATAACAACTTATCAAGTAGCATTTATGGTGAAAAAGACATACATGATGAAGATATATACTCCATTCTCATTGTTGATGATAATCCGGAAATAGTTTCTTACCTACAAAACTCCCTGAAAGATAAATATTATGTCAGTGTGGTATACAATGCCCATGAAGCATTCACGATACTAGATGGACAAAGAATTTATGATCTTATAATATCAGACATAATGATGCCAGATATTAATGGGATTAGTTTTACTAAAGCCGTAAAATCAAATTTCAATTTCAGCCATATTCCTATAATATTACTATCTGCCAAAACTGAAATCAGTACTAAAATAGAAGGATTAGAATCAGGGGCAGATGTATTCATTGAAAAACCTTTTTCTATCATGTACTTAAAAGCTCAAATAAAAAGCTTGTTTGACAATCGTAAAAAAATACTAGATACTTTTCATAAAAACCCATTAGCCACCTATTCTTCGCTTGTTACAAATAAAAAAGACGAAGAATTCTTCAATAAACTTAATAAAGAAATAGAACTTCGTATTTCGGATGAACATTTCTCCGTCGAGTCTTTAGTTGATACATTAGGGATGAGCCGATCAAACTTACAACGTAAATTGAAAAGTCTATGCGGAGCTACACCTGGTGATTATCTCAGAGATTACAGGCTCAAAAGAGCTTGCAAACTGTTACTCGAAGGAGATATGCGTATCAATGAGGTTGCTTTTATGGTCGGTTTTAGTTCTGCATCTTATTTCACCAAGGTATTTACCAAGGCATATAAAGTATCTCCTAAAGAATTTATTAATAAAAATAGACCTTCCCCTGAGATTGAGTAATCATTTTTTTTAATGGGGCCAGGAAACTATAAATACTATAACAATCTACCAACTCTAATCTCAGATATTGAAAATACTTGCTCCCTTCAAAACGGGATGAGAATTCTTCTCTATCTCTGACATATATTTGCATCTCTTTATCAAAGAGATACAAATTCCAATACTAAAGATGCTATATGAAGGATAAAAATTACTGTTGTGTTTAAAAATACTAACCGCAAACCCGACTAATTGGCGACAACGATCATTACGCTCCTGAAAAACGGCTGTGAGTGTTTTAGACTCTTCTTTCTTTTCTAAACAGAAAAATTTATCTCGCAAAATTTCTACTGTAATAGATAATTCCTCTTCCTTTTATGATGAATATTATACAGCCTTATTCTAGCTTATTCTAGCTTCATCAATAAACTTATTCAGGTCGTTTGATTTACGGTCTTTGCCACGAAGACATTCTTTTGCCTGATTCCATAGGGAATGGTTAATCCTTTTGCGAATACTTGTTTCGACCCGAACTCTGTTTACGATAATTCTCATACATACGGATGCTTCAACATTCTTCAATAGTTTTATTTTCTTTAGGAAGAGCAGAACATTAAACGAATCTATTTCCATCATTTTACTTCTTTTTAAGTGAGGCAAAATTATGGAAATGTGAAGTCTATGCCTCTATAGGGAGGATCGAAACATATTAGGGAAAATCAGCCTAAAATTTCTTACGATCATCTCTTCGGACAATGCTTAGAAGGAGCAATCAAATTCATCATTCAAGATCCCTATATTCGCTTACCACATCAATTTAAAAATTTCCTAGAGTTATGTGTACTTATTAGTAAAAAGAATTCAAGAACACAGCTTCTCACTATTCACCTTATTACGTGGAATGATCTCAATTACATGGAAATGGCTACATCTACTTTTGATCAGATAAAAGATTCGCTCTTTGAATTCAACATCGAAATCGATGTTGAATTCAAAGAGTCTGCTCATGATAGATTTATATTATGTGACAATCGGTGGAAAATAATCTTAGGACGTAGTCTTGATATTTGGTAAAAAAATATTATTATCTTTATCGAAGAAATTACCCGCAAAACGCAGAATAGGATTTAAGGTGAAATAGGTGGAGTTAGTAAAAGGACATCTTTAAAGACTCTGGATATATGATCTTTACGGATAGGGTTCGAGCCCCTCCGAGGTCACCTTGAAAATCAAAGGTTTAGACATCAGTCTAAACCTTTTTTATTCTTAAGAACATGCAATCTGCATGCAACTTTGGCTAAAGTTAATAAAACAATCTGTTTTATAGATAACTATATACAGCGAATAATGACTCATAGAACAACAATAATATATTACTTTTCATTGTTTCTCAAATTATTTAAAATTTCGGGCATGTTTTATTGAATCAAGATTACACCCCCCACTTTCGAGATAATTAGCTAGTATAGTATCTTGTTTTACATAAATACCTTTTCTATAGATATCAGACAATTCATTTCTCGCTTGAACAGAATGAAAACTTTTAGCACCTTCCATCTGAATTATTTGTTCTAGATAATTAATCGCTTTCTTCATAATAACCTTTTTATTCTTAACTTCATTTTTACTCACAGTACAATAATAGTCTAATCGATATTCACTTTTGTCATTATGTCTAGTTATCATTATCTCTATTAACTCTACTAGCTCATCACTCAATTTAGGTTGTTCATCATAGTAGGAGACTAATAGGTTATAATAGTATTCGCTACCATTATCACGAACTTCCATCTTCCAGTTATCCAATTCTTCTTTATCTTGAGAAATCCGATAAAATGGATCTGATATAGTAATTAAAGTACTATCAACACTTGGCATTTCAACTCTTATTTCGTGATCTACGCTAAGTTCAACCTCTTCAATATGAACGTTTTTTCCATTACAGGCGAATAAAAAAATATAACTAAAAAAAATAAAATGTTTTTTTTCATATTTGTTATGTTTTAATAACACCAAAGTTAATTAATCTATCGTCTTTTAATCTCCTCCCAGATCCCATGAGGTAGTACGCTTTGAATCTTGCATTATTCTATCCATCTTCTCAAATAAACGCTCGAAATATAACGGATTATCAAACAAATCTTTCATTTGTTTTTTTAGAGCTTTAAATTCTTTAGATTCGTGTTTTTCTATATTTTTGGGGGTCTTATTTCCATCAATCCGCCCAATATATTTACCACTCTAAATATTGCCCAATATCCCATATCTTCTGTATCTGGCACTTCTACTAACTTTCCTTTTATTCTCTTAAGTTTGGGTCCATACACTCCTGAAGCCTCTAAAGTTCCGTTAGAATCTCCCGCTAGCCAAAATAGCGAGCAATAATTCCACAAATTTAAATCCAATCCGATTTTATGATAGTTATATTAAATTCAATATTTTTAGTTTTCCCTTCTTTATTATCGATTGCTCTAGTTTACTATATTTCTTTTTAGCAAGACAAAGTCAGGGTATTTCATTAATGCTTCTCTGTCTTGACTAGTTTTCCTGACTCATCGTAGTATTTCCACGTGCCGATGGGAATTAAGTAATCATCATCATTTTCCCATTCATATAATTCATAATTTTTGAATCTTTTCTCCCATTTAGGATTTCCATTGTTATAATACTCCTTTTCTACTATATATGAGAATACTTCACTTATAGGCATATTCAAGTCTTTCTGTACTGGATAAACGTAATCCAAAGTGGTTCGAAGCATACCATCTTCGCTATATACTTTTTGAGTGCCTACAGGAACATTTTGCCCCCCAAACGCACCCGTATATCCAATCCCACTAATTTTACTATTTTTAAAGTAAAAAATATCAAGCCTAAAACAATGAATAGGATTCCCATCCGTAATTATTATTGTATCTGTTCTATAACTCCGTGATTGAATACTGTTTTCGTATGTATCATAATAATATTCATTTATTAAACCTACTGACGTTTCAGAAGATAAATTATATTCAACATAATTAATCGTGCCACTATTGTTAAACTTTACTCTACGTTTTTTTGATAGAGAATCCAAATACAGAATATAAAATAGACGATCATTCTCTGCATCAAATGCATAAATAGAATCCTCTCCATATTTTTTTATTCTTTTTCCATAAGGACTAATGCTATCAATAATGTAATAAGGATCTGTATTATTTGTTGTATCAACTACTTCTTTTTCTTTCTTTGTCGTTACTGAACAAGCATAAGGTAAAGAAAGGACAAAAAGCAAAATAATATTTAGTCTTTTTAATAAAATATTTTTAATCATAATGATGCTCTAAATTATAAGTAATACCTCTAGCGGTTTATTACGCAATTTTTCCTTTTGCTCCATCCTTATATAATCTATCAAAATCTAAAGGATTTGTCACATGACCAAATGTACGTCTTCAAGCTAAAGTTTACTACTAAGTGTTAAGCCTATTTGTTGTTAGAGATTCTGTTTAGTTAATTCGATAAAGATAAAATATTTTATTTGAGGATATAGAGTGGATTCAATTTAACTTTTATTCAAACACTCAGCATCTTTCACTCTCGATCCTATCTGAGCATAAAGCAGCATAACCAACTCGCAGATAACAACAATTATCCATGTCCACTGCCAAGCTCCCAAAGTGTCAGCTAGAATACCTTGCAATACAGGGAAAACAGCTCCTCCAAATACACCCATCATAAATATGCCAGAGGCTTTCGATGTGTATTTTTTCAATCCTTGAATGGATAATGTAAATATACTACCCCACATAACTGAATGACATAATCCGACCGAAACTAGTACCCATAAGTTATTCGACAAAATAGCTATTAGCGTCAATACTATTGCTATACAAGTAGTAGTAGTCAGCAATGTCCGAGGCGATATATTCTTGAAAAAGCTGAATACAAGTCTACCTATCATCATCCCTCCCCAATAAAGAGTTGCCAATAAAGCCGGAATACCCAGATCAAGCCCCCAAAGTACTAAACGGTTCTTTCCAAAAAATGAAAGATTATCGCCCGATTCGATCAGTTC
This sequence comes from Dysgonomonas massiliensis, assembly GCF_900240225.1. GTDB lineage: Bacteria > Bacteroidota > Bacteroidia > Bacteroidales > Dysgonomonadaceae > Dysgonomonas > Dysgonomonas massiliensis. The sequence continues at coordinate 54,402 of NZ_OEPV01000011.1, forward strand.
CATAGCGTGTAAATTAACATTTACACCTATTGCTACTTCTGCTCCCACATAAAAGAAGATGGCTATGACTCCATATTTCAGGTGACTGAAAGACCAAATACTACGCTCCAATTTTTCGTTACTATCAGCTCTTGTACCTTCAATATCTGGCAGGTTAAGACGTGATGTTATTAGAGTAGTTACAATTACACACAAAGCAATAGCCATAAACGGAATCATCAATTGATCAACCTCAACACTTTCCAATGCTACTCCGGCAAACATAATTCCAGTAACAAAAAACGGAGCGATCGTTGTACCAAACGAATTGATTGCACAAACTATATTCATTCGTTGTACAGGCTGTGTATTAGGCAGATCGTAGGCAGCTATATACGGGTTGATAACCACCTGAAGTATTGCAGCTGAAGTACCCATCAGAAACGACCCCATTAAAAAGATAAAATAACCATACGAAATGAGATCGCCCGATATATCTAAACGCACATCTGCAAAATTTACGGCAAACCATGATGAAAGAAAATACATAAGTAAGCCTGCAATCATTATAATCAATGCTCGTATCAGCGTTTTCTTATATCCTACAGTATTAATCCATTTTCCTCCTAAAGAACTATTCAGCAAATAGCCTAAGAAAAAAAAGAACGAAATAAGTGTAGTCAGTGTATTTTTCAGGTCACCAACTTCCGTTAAAAAAGCTACTTTCAAAGGTCCTTGACACTGTCCGTTGACAGTTGTCAGGAAACCAACGATAAAATAGATGAATGTCAGTACCAAAAAAGGTCCTATGGTATTTCTCTTTTGTGTTGTCATGGCTTTTCGTATTTAAATCATTCGTATCGGTTATGCTAAAATTTTATCAAGAAGTTGTCTTGTTCCCATTTCGCTTAAATCTTGTACCATTCGTTGGTATAAACTTACAAATTGATCTGCTGCTTTCAAATCTACACTCTGAAAAGAAGATAACCCGAGAAAATCGACAGGATTATTACTATTAATCAATGCTTCATCCTCTGATGTCATCCATGGTTCAGCAATTTCGAAGCTCTGTCCATTATCGTCTTTACGATATTTCAAATAGTGACGATATGCAGCAAACAAGAAGGTTACGCGAGCAAGATCAGCTTTATCTTCAATCATTTTAGCCAGATTAGGCATGATATAAACAGGAAATTTAGAAATTCCATCGAAGCATAAACGTGCTATCTGATCGCTAACAGTTCTGTTGCCGAAACGCTCGATAAGCGTTTGTTTATATACTTCAAGATCAGTATTTCCTGGAGCCGGAACATACGGAGTGATGTCAATATTCATAAAATTGCGGACAAACTGCACTATTTGTTCATCGTGCATAGCGTCGTCTACCTTGCGGAAACCTATAAGGAAAGATGGATAAGACAATAATGTATGCGAGGCATTCAACAGACTTAGTTTCATATTTTCATAGGCTGTAACATCATCGGTAAATTCGACACCCACTTTTTCCAATTCAGGACGTCCTGCAATGAAGTTATCTTCGACAACCCACTGAATGAAATCTTCGCAATAAACGGGAGCTTTATCCGAAGTGCCATTCTGAGCATTAAGCCTCTCAATATCATCGGGACGTGTAGCCGGGGTGATACGATCGACCATACTGTTTGGAAATGTCACATTCAGAGCTACCCATGCAGCCAATTCGGAATCTTGTGCCTGAATGAAAGAAGTAAATGCTTTCTTGGCTGTATTTCCATTGTGTTGCAAATTGTCACACGAAAGTATTGTTACAGGTCCATTTCCTTCGGCTTTTCTTCTACGTAATCCTTCGGCTACAAATCCAAATGCAGTTTTAGGCGTTTGAGGATTATTCAGATCGTATTTTATGTTCTCATCTTCCAACATAAACTCACCTGAGCTTTTATCAATATTATATCCGCCTTCGGTTATGGTTAATGTAATGATGCGGATATCCTTATCAGCTATCTTATCTATTATAGCTTCAGGTTTTTCGATAGCCCAAATAAGTTCTACTAAGGATCCTATACGGTAAACTTCATCTCTACCGTCACGACCACATACAGTGAGGGTATATTCATTATTTTGCTCTTTCAGAGCTTTGTATAACTTTTCATCACTAGGAAGCAGCATAGCACCACAGATAGCCCAGTTGCTCTGTATTTTATCACTAAGTAGCTGATTGATGTAAAACTCTTCGTGAGCACGGTGAAAATTGCCTACACCAATGTGTAGGATACCTGCTTTTACTTGTTGACGATCGAAGTTGTAAGAATTAATTGATGTTTTCATGATTTCTATATTTTATTGTGTTTTTATTGTTCTCTTGTGTAAATGTATAATGTTCGTAATCAGTAGAATAATATTTTTGAAGATTAATACCTGCAAACGATTGCGAGAACGTTCCCAAAATCTGCAAACGTTCTCATTCGACTAGGAAATTTGGGACAGAATTACTACATTAGATTCGAATAAACCGAATACTGTATGAAACGCGTCACAATAAAAGATATAGCCAAGCATCTAACAATCTCAGTATCTACTGTTTCACGCGCTCTGATAGATGATAAGAATATCCGTAAGGAAACGAAAGAGAAAGTGCTTAAAGCCGCTAAAGAATTAGGATACAAGCCCAATCCGGTAGCTACCAACCTAAAATACGGACGAACAAATACAGTAGGAGTCATTGTTCCTGAGATGGTTACTCCTTTTGCATCCCAGGTTATCAACAGTATACAAAACGTGCTTTACAATCAAGGGATAAAAGTCATCATAGCCGAATCTAACGAAGATCCGACGCGCGAACGCGAAAATCTACAAATGATGGAGCAATTTATGGTGGATGGAATTATTGTTTGTCTATGCAGCTACAAAGAAAACATTGCCGAATACAAACGATTGCAAGATGAAGGAATGCCAATGGTTTTTTACGATCGTATACCTTACGCTTTGGATGTTCCTCAGGTAATTGTCGACGACTATATAAAGGCTTTTTTTCTGGTAGAACATCTGATTCGTAGTGGACGCAAGCAAATTATACATTTGCAAGGTCCAAATGATATATATAACTCGGTCGAGAGAACTAGAGGCTACAAAGACGCAATGACCAAGTTTAAGATACCTTTAGATACAAATTCCATCATCAAAAGTGGGCTTACTTTCGATGATGGAAAGAATCTGGTGGATATGTTAGTTCAAAAGAATATACCATTTGATGCAGTCTTTGCTTTCACCGATACTGTAGCCATCGGAGCAATGAACAGGCTCAGAGAGCTGGGTAAAAGAATACCCGAAGATGTAGCTGTAGCAAGCTTTTCGGGGACAGTTCTGTCTACGATCGTTTACCCACAGTTAACAACAGTTGAGCCGCCTTTGACCCAGATGGGAAAGACGGCTGCTGAAATGATTCTAGAAAAAATAAAAAGTATATCTGCTCCAAATAGGACTGTTGTATTAGATGCCGAAATAAAAATCCGCGCGTCGTCTGAGTAATATCAGATTAAAAAGAAAATAGTTGAATACCAACTTGTAAATAACCTTTGCTACTTTGTGGATTCCACATAGCCATCACCGTTATGGGCATATTATATCGGGCGATGCTTAATTTATAGACGGAACATAAGCTAACATGTACAATGCCAAAATCATCACCATAAAAGTGTTCTTTAGATCTCTCTCCTTCAACATTCCTGCCATATACAAAAGCAAATGCAGCACCAATACCGGGCTTGACTTCCCATAAGCCATCCTGCCAAGCAGAGTATTCTGCAAAAACGAAAGTTGAGTATCTGTTTTTCGAGTTCAAGCCATCGCGGTCGCGACCGAAGATTATTGTAGACCAACTGACTGATAAAGGAACTTTCTTACTACCTGAATACGAAATAGTAGCATCTAAAAAGCGACCTGTTTCTCGGGCATTATAGTTAAAAAATTCTCTGTTGTTATATGCGGCATCGGGCGAAAAATTGTATGTATCCCATAATGCGACTTTAAATTTCCCCTTAGTATAAGAGATATAATTATTGAATTCCTTATAACTCCCGTTAGCATTTGTTCCACCCCAGAAGCCGAATTTAAAATGCTTTTTCCTATCGGAAACACTTAAATCTGTAGTCAGAACAAAACCATCTGTAACCTCCATCCCCCGCCATAAGTGCATATTCTGAAAATTAACCTCTCCATTGATTTGTGCAATCAGATTACTTGCTATACACATAAAAGCAATGAACAGTAAATTCCTTTTGTTGAAATACGTAAGCCTTCTATTGATATTAGAAGTTTTCATAGTAATTGATTAATTAGGATTTGAACAAATATCAATCAACTCTTTTTCTCAGACTCTCGGGCAAAGTAGGCATAGCTCCATTCTGTGTACAAACATAAGCCGAAAAATTGACAGCCAATTGATGAGCTTCCATTATGGTTTTACCTTTTAGAATGGCTGCAATAAAAGTCGCGGTAAACGAATCGCCTGCCCCTACCGTATCTACAACATCGACTTTAGGAGTCTCTACAAAAGAAACATTACCCGGAGTAAACACATAACTACCATTTATACCACAAGTAAGAATTAATATTTCCAGATTATATTTTTCGAGAATCTTCCAGCACTTATCTTGCAAATCAACACCTGAATATCCAAATAAACGGCTAACAATAACGAGTTCTTCATCATTTATCTTTAGAATATTACATTGTTTCATTGATCTATCAAGGATTTCCTTTGCATAAAAACTTTGACGAAGATTTATGTCAAATATTTTATATCGTCCTTTTTCATTGGGCATAGTATCAAGAAATGTATTAATAGTATTCCGTGATATTACGTTTCGTTGAGCCAATGAGCCGAAAGATACGGCTAGAGTTTTAAGGGCTAGATCCTTTAATTTTTGAGTTGTAGGAATATTATCCCATGCCACATTTTCTTTTATATCGTAGCAAGGCACACCACTATCATCTAATTCAACCTGTACTACTCCGGTCGGATAATCAACCTTTTCAATTGTAGTATTTAGACCTTTATTTTTGAAGTTATCTAGAATTTCTTCACCTAGTTTGTCATTTCCTACAGCACTTACAACTTGGCTTTCGAAACCGAATTGTGATACATGATATGCAAAGTTAGCAGGAGCACCACCAATTTTCTTTCCATCTGGTAGCAAATCCCATAATGCTTCCCCTATTCCTACAATAATCAATTTATCTTCTTTAGTTGTCTTCATGATATATTATATTGACTTGTTAATATTATACTCCAAATTTATAAGATTAGAAGCAGGAAAATAGGTAAAACCAAATAAGATATAATGGGAACGATTGCGGGAACGTTCTCAAAATCTGCAAACGTTTTCATTTTAAGAATTAGGATATTACTTACAATAGATTAACACAAAAATATTGATTATATTCTGTGGCTTAATTGCAGCTGTTTTACACACAAACATCTTATCTAAAAAGTGAATATTTGAGAAAACATCTTTGTAACATCATTGCTAATTAGTAAGTTTGTTGGTACATATCTATGCAGACAGAACGCTGTCAAAGTCAGATAAAAGATAAATTTCTCTCTCGGTACCTAATCGATACCATATAAGAAAGTTCAATCTACTTACAACTGATAACTAATTATTTATGAGATAAAACGCGATTTCTACGAAGTCACTTAAAAATCAAATGTTTAGATAGATATCTAAACATTTTTTCTTTATCTGTGACGGATTCGTGACGTTTTGATTGTTCGAATATAAATTCACCTTCAAACTCATTCAGCTCGCGAAAAGTTTCTTCATAGGTCTGCATCGTACCGATATATTCTTATTTTTCAAGGGACTTTATTCTGGAACGGACGCATTGTTCAAAGTATCGCCCGTTGATTTGTTCATCCTCGTATTAAGCAGGTGAAAGGAGAATTCGCCTCTTTCGAGCAGGGATGAAACATTGTCCTTAACCAGATAGAAACTGCTTTCGATTTCTTCACGCAGGTTTTTGGCTTCTCTTGACCGTTCTGTGGGTAGTTTCTCCCCCTCTTCACGGATCAGCAATTTACCTATCGAATAGTATTATCTTACGCGTTTCTTATTGACTCTGATCTTAATGGGATATTTCCCCTGTGCATTGGCTTTGCGGATATCAATCATAGCGGCGACAATTACACCATCTTTGGAATAGGTACACATACGAATGTTGTTCAAAATTTACATTCGGTATATCCTTCAATATATATAAGTTGAACGGGCATGTTTGGATTTTTTGAGAAGTGCTAATTTTTAGAGAAAACCAAATATTATTTTGAATTGTCTTCTTAATTGAAGCCTGTTAAAAAAAAAGTTTCCTGACTGCTTCCAAAAGCAGCCAAGAAACCTATCTATAGAAAATAAAAATTAATCAAATTTGAAAATAAATTCATTTGCAGCATCAGTTTTCCATGCTAAGCTTTGAGTAGAAGGTGAAATAGCAAATAACGGTGAAAATGTTTTCACTTTTACTGTCTTTTTATCTGGATAGAATTCGAAAATACGTAGCCAGCCATCACCTCCGTTTCCATAATGGCCTCCACCCATTGATTGAGCATCGAATAACATTTGATTGACAGTCTTTCCAGCCTTATTCTTATCGGATCGAAAACTTTCTCCAGAGATATGTCCACATAAAACTAGGCCAATATTCTTACTTTCGTTAATTAATTTATTCCATAAATCTTCACCTTTATTAGCATCTGAAATCAGCTGCTTACGCTTTGTAATATCGCCGTCCACATAATAAGGATTGTAGCAAGTCACCTTCATTTCGCCACTTGTGCGTTGAGCTTTTCTATCCATATATTCATGTGTCATAAGTACTACTCGGTGATCGGCATACTGCTTCAGATTAACAACATTTTTTGCCCACGAAACAACCGTGTCGCGAGGAGCAAATTCCAAGGCTAAGAACAAAAAATTATCACCATGAGGTGTAGTCATTTCATATGCAGCATTCTCGGTTGTTTGCTCACCTTCATCATTCAGTGTATTCTGACGGATTATTTTACGATTCAGGAAATTCTTATCAATAGGAAAGAAATCCTTATAACGAGATTTTTTATTCCCATTCGAGTCATAAGTATAGTCGTGATTGCCAGTTGTAAGAATGTAAGGAACTTTCCCATCTAGCTTCGAAAATGATTGCGATACAAACTCCCATTGCTTTTCGCCCGATTGGTTACCAGATATACCATGAGATATACGGTCGTTTTGCTCAACCAAATCACCTGGGCACATGACGAGTTTTATATTCAGTGTATCTATGTTTTCTTCTATCCAGGACATCATCAGATCCAGAATAGCCTGATTTCGTCCAAATTTTGAATAATTCTGCACATCCGGAAGAAATATCATAGACCATGATTTTTCATCGTCCAATTTTGGCTTCTGGTATTCAGATTGCTGAGAAAACGTAGCAATAGTTAAGAATAATAGGGTTAGAATTATGTATATTTTTTTCATGATTTAGTTCTAATTTATTTCTACATCGGCTGACAAAAAGAAGTGATCGCTAGGAAACATTCCATTAACTTCGTCGGTAATTAGTTTCGAAGCAATAGCTTCGACTGGCCCATAAGAGAATATAAAATCAATACGTCCCGAATCTCCCGAGTCGTCATGCATACCTTTAAATCCATGATAAGATCGTGCATTTGCTTTGTCTGGATTTAATTTTGCAAAGATATCAGTCCAACCCGCCAAAGATATCGATTTAATAACATTATTATCCATATTGGCATTGAAATCGCCTATCAATAATTGAGGAAAGGTCTCTTGATATTGCTTTGCTTCATTCAATATCATATTTATCTGAGCCTCTTTGGCTTCTTGTGCAATATGATCAAGATGCGTATTCAAGACACGAAACTCTTTGCCAGTATATTTGTCATGCAAACGTACCCAGTTGCAATGGCGCGCGCGTGCACTTCCCCATGACATAGAAGCTGCGATATGAGGGGTCTCCGACAACCAATAATTGCCTTGCGAACGTAATTCATATCGTTTTTGGGAATAGAATATTACATTCTTAGCGATTCCATGATAACCTTCTGGAAATGCATCCATATCAGGTCCTATAAATCCGAACGAGTCGTAACCTGATAGAGCTTCACACATATCTTCATACTGCACTTTCAGAACTTCTTGTGCACATATAATATCTGCATTTTGGTTTTTAATAACTTCAATACAAGCCTCTTTACGTTTGTCCCACCCTACTCCTTTTAAGGAATCTTGAGGAAGTGCAACACGTATATTGCAGCTTAGAATTCGATGAATTTTAGTTTCAGATTCGATACTTGCTTTTTCTCCTTGCTTTGCATTATTACATGAGCTAAATAGCAATACCAAAGCTGAGAATATTATGGATATTAGATTCTTCATTAAATTAGGTTCTGTTGATTAATTTAGAAAAGTGCTCTCCAAGTTAGTAAGACTATCCGAGAGAGCACTTGAGATAAGTATTGTTACGAAGAAAACTTATTTTTCTATTTCGCGCAGGAAGCCTCCCTCGGCAAGGATTTCCTTTCTCAATTCCTGAGCATCTACTTGCGATGGATGAATATTGTGTTTGATAGCTAAATGCGCAGCAAGTCCTGCAGCCTCACCCATCAACATACATGGAGCCATAACTCGGATTGCCGACATTGCTTCGTGTGTTGTAGAAATACTGCGTCCGGCTACGATTAGATTTTCAACATCAAGCGGAATCAATGAACGATAAGGTATATCGTAGCAATCGCCGCTCCAACGAAGAGTGCAATCGCCACCAGTAGGATGATGTATATCAATAGGGTAACTAGCTGCACCAATAGCATCGTCAAAATAGCGACGGCTAAGGATATCATCTTCTGTCAAAATATATTGACCAACGATACGTCTTGTTTCACGAATTCCAAGGAATGGAGCTACACGATCCATGTATGCATTCTCGAATCCCGGAACGAATTTCACCAGATATTTTTCAATCTCGTAAATTTGTTTACGTCCTTCAATCTCACCACGAGTCAAGCTTGCAGGGTCAGTTCCGTCAACTCCGCTGATACGAGACATATTCACCCAAATTTCGTCTTCATCAAGACCCGATATCAAGATTGTACGCTCAGTCGGAATATTAATTCCAGCTTCACGAGCTTCCAAAACCTTATTACGAAGTCCTACTGTAATGAAGTTATCATCCTTACGGAAGAATTCGTTAGGAATAGTATCCATATCGTATGTTTCAGGATGGTCGGCTATGCTTAGACGTAGTTTTTTAACATCCACGCCTTTCATGCAAAACATCAATGTAGGAGGTTGCATACCACCTTTTTCGTTTCCTTTTTCAGTACGAGCTCCTGCTCTATATGCAACATCAGCATCTCCGCTACAGTCGATTACTACTTTTGCTAAGATAGCTTCACGTCCGGTTTTACTTTCTATGATAACACCTTTTACCTCGTTACCCTCTTTTATTACTCCCGAGAAGAATACATAGAACAATACTTCTACGTTATTTTCAGTCATAATTTCAAGAGCTGTTGTTTTAACTTCTTCCGGATCGACAATCGTTAAACTCATATGCAGAGGACAAGGACGATGATCGCTTGCCGCATTTTTCTCTTTAAGTCTATCGATGAATTTTTGAGCTAATCCTTGTGTTATGAGTTTACCTTTTTGGCTAAGATAACCTAAGATTGGAAGTCCTATTGTCAAGTTGCCACCCAAAAAGCTTTTGCTTTCCAGTAGCATAACTTTCAAACCTTTTTTTGCTGCAGCTTCAGCTGCCATGATGCCCGAAGGGCCTCCACCCACAACTACGACATCTACCGATTTACGTACTGGTATCGAACGGGCAGGTTCGTTTACAAATAATGTTTCTTCTTTCATGATAATATACTTTAGTTGTTTGTTGATAATTTTAATTTGTTGGGATTCTCATGTTTCGTCATTTTCCAAAGTACAAGTACAGAGATCAGATGTAATCCTCCCATAATAGCAAATATAGTACCAGCACCGACACTTCCGATAAGTTGACCTACATAATAGTTGAAAATTGCTCCTCCTACAGCTCCGAATCCGGCTGTGATTCCAACTACACTTGCCACATTCTTAACGGGGAAAGCTTCAGCAATCACTACATTTATTGTAAATAGCCAACTCAGGCAGACAATAGCTACGATACTGAATATTACTAATACTGCTGCCGGATGATGAAAATATGGAGTAAGTATACATACCGGTGCAAAACAAGCAACTATACTCATCATTACCTTGCGGGCTTTGAGTGGAGACATTCCTTTTTTCACCATACGATCAGACCATGCTGATGTCAATACGCCTCCTGTTGCACCAAAGAAAAATGGTATCCAACCAACCCAACCTACTTGAGCCAATGTCAGTCCCGAATCTTCTTGAAGATATCCTGGTAACCAGAAAAGGCAGAAATACCATACCGGATCGCTAATGAATCTGATCAAAAGACAGCCCCACATACTCTGAGTTTTCCACAATTGTAGCCATGTAAATTGAGTATTGCTTACATTATGTGCATTGTTTTCAGCTTGTGTTATTGCAAGTACTTCTTTTGGAGGATCATTGTATATAAACCACCATAGAATACCAATAACTACACCGATAGCTCCCGCAATAATGAAGATATCGTGCCAAGGAAAATATGCGGCTAACCATGCAATCAACATCGGAGCACACACCGTTCCTATCGAACCTCCTGCTGCACAAAGACTGTTAACTGTTGCTCGCTGTTTTCCCGAGAACCATACGGTTACGGCTACAATCTGGCCTGCAAATATTGTCGGTTCGGCCAAACCTAATAGTCCGCGGAAGAACGTGAATTGCTCGACGGTAGTGGATAGCCCACCGCCTATACAGGCGATAGACCATCCTAGAATACCAACAAACATCACTTTTTTAGGGCCGAATTTATCGACCAACCAACCTGTTATCGGGTACATGATAGCATAGCATATCATGAATACATTTACAATGTGAGCATAGCCATCGTCGCCTATTTCGAAGGCATCTTTAATGACGGGTTTCAGTATCGACAATAGCTGTCTATCCAGATAGTTGCATATGATTGCAATGAATATCGTTGCAACGATATACCAACGTCTTTTATTTGGATCGCTTAAAAATGACATATTTCTTTATTTATACATTAAGTTATTTTCCTACCACTTCGGATTTTGTTTTATCAGCTTATTAGTTTCTATTTCAGCTAGAGGAATTGGCCACAAATAATGTTTTTCAGGATCGAAAACCATTTCTTCCAACACTCTCATCTTGTTTTTGTTCGCAACATTAGAGTAGTCTGCTGTTGTATTCTCGTCAAGCATAGGAGCATTTGCTAGCAATTCTGTCTTGATACCTCCAAGTCTGGTTCCGTTCATTACTTTTTCGGCAATTCCCCATCTTCTGATATCGAATAGGCGATGTCCTTCGTTTGCTAATTCTATTTTACGCTCGCGACGAATCACTTTGCGCAGTTCTTCCTGGTCAGTTGTTGTGATTGCAGGGTATTGATCTGTTGCTGTATAGTCAACTTCGTAAGCTCTGGCTCTCACTTTATTAATAGCGTCGAGTACAGATTGATCAATCTTATTTAATTCTATTTTTGCTTCAGCATATATTAGATAAAGCTCAGCTAAACGGAACACAACTATATCCCCATCACAGTTTTCATCATCTGCCATATCTTTTTCATCAGTCCACTTACGCCATAAATATGTTGTAAATGTAGCATATGTATTTGTTCCGTCAGCATTGGCAACTTGTTTTGCCGGATTTTCGTTATAATTCCAAACTTTAGGATATTTTTTACCATCTACTTGGAATTCGTATCCATAGAATACCGAACCTGGATATACAATACTTTTAGCAAGACGTGGATCGCGATTTTCGTACGGATTCTGAGGATCGAATAGTGGCGATTTATCAATCGTAAGCCCATCAATACACTCATATGAGTCTACCATTGATTGAGTAGGTACTTCGTTAGATACTCCTTTTCCTAAACGAGAAGACAAGAAATTTGAGTTTGCATGCACAACAACACCTTTTAGATACTGAAGAGAGAAAATAATTTCTTTCGAATATTCTCCTGCGTAGTTAAATAGTTCTTCGTATTTTGGATGTAGTTCATAGAATCCTAAATCTATAGCTTCTTTTGCTGCATCTGCTGCCTTTTGATATTCTCCGTTGCATAATGCAAGGCGAGCTTTTAGAGCCAAAACAGATACTTTTGTCGCACGGCCTCTGATTGGGGCACTTTTACCATCAGGATATGATACAGGAAGTGCATCTTTTATTTCGTCCAATTCTTGATAAATCCATTCTATCACTTCAGCTTTAGGAGTCTGAGCTGTGTTCATATCATTCAAATCGACCACATATGTGATTTTAGGAACATCGCCAAAAAGCTGAACAAGTAAAAAATAATTTAACGCTCTTACAAAACGGGCTTCTGCATCTGTTTGTAGACGAAACTCATCCGACAATTCAGGAACTGCATCAAGATTAGTAAGCAATAAATTTGTTCTTCCAATCCCTTTATATAATTGTGTCCATGCAGCTGTAGCAGCAGCATTATTGCTTACAGCAGTTCCGTTACCAAGAGTTTGAACACCATGCGAGGCACGATGCCACGAAATATCTGTAGTCACGTCCATAATTACTGGCCAAGGACGAGCTGATTTTAGATCCCAGCACAGTTGTTTGTAACAACCATTTAATGCTAATTCTACTTCTACTTGATTTTTGAAGTAAGTACCAGAAGAAGGAAATTCCAAAGGTTTTTTGTCGAGCAAGCTATCACAACTCGTAAAAGCGATGCTCAGGCACGATATTAAGAATATATATATATATGTTTTTTTCATGATGACAGCTATTTAGAATTTAATATCAAATCCGATTGTATATGTTTTCACTTGCGGATATGTACGTCCATTTCCTGCTGGAGTTTCTACGTCATAACCATCCCAGAAATTATCTAGAGTAAATAAATTTTGTCCAGCTACATAGAAACGTAATCTATCTACATTGAATTTGCGAGTGATTGCTTTTGGTAAAGTATAACTAACTTGTATGTTTTTCAGACGAAGATAAGATGCATCTTTTCTCCAGAATGAAGATCTAACGAAGTTGCTTCCTCCATCCCCATAAGTCAAACGAGGAAATTTTGCATTTCTGTTCTCTGGTGTCCAATAATCTTTATGTTGCTCTTGAGCAGTACCACCACCATAGAAAGGCTGAATTGCAGAGTCACTCAAATATCCGTCAGCTTTACCTACACCTTGAAGGAACATATCTAAACCTATACCTTGATATTCCATTCCAAGATTTATACCATAAGTATAACGAGGAATCGTTTCTCCAATTTTTATTTCATCTTCCTGATTGATAATACCATCATTGTTTCTGTCACGATAGATGATATCTCCCAAGCCTACTGTTTTAGTAGATCCCGATGTAGTAGCATATTTTTCTATATCTTCTTCTGTTTGGTAATATCCAATTGCTTCGTAGCCAAATAGAGATTGAATTGAATATCCTTTTATATTTTTCATCACACTATTACTTTGGGTTCCAGCAAATGCAAGTATTTTATTACGAACATCCGAAATATTGAAACCTACGTTATAGTTGAACTTACCAATATTGTCACGATAGTCGATCATAACTTCCCAACCTCTGTTTCTTACTTTACCGGCATTCATCATTGGTGCATTCAGTCCCACTGTTAGAGGGATATCTACTGTCATCAACAAATCGTCAGTAAGTTTATTATACATCTCAGCTGTGATATTCAGTTTATTGAACAATGTAACATCCAATCCCACATTCCACATTCTTGAAGATTCCCAAACTAAGTAAGGATTTGCCATATTATTTAATGCTGCAAGAGGGATGTTTTCACCACCCATAGCTCCTGTTCCTAGAGCCATAAGAGATGCGAAGTCATAGTTTCCGGCAGCAGTTTGGCTACCTAATTCGCCCCATGACGCTCTGAACTTCAAGTTGTCTACAACATCCTTTATTCCTTCGAAGAAAGGCTCTTCAGACATACGCCACGCAGCAGAGAATGAAGGGAAGAATCCCCATTTATTACCTTTTGCAAAGCGTGAAGATCCATCGTAACGTGCATTTGCTTCGAAGAGATAACGAGACTTATAGTCGTAATTGATACGTCCAAAGAATGACAATAATACCCACTCAGCAGCACCACCAGTAGCATCTGTATCCGAGTTTTTTACCATAGCTCCAAGATATGGATAGTCAGGGAAGTATGATCCTACACGGGAACCTTGAAATACATCTGAAGCATAGTCTTCGTATGAAGCACCTGCCAAGAATTTGATATTATGTATTTTGTTGAATGTTTTATCTGCTGTCAACGTACCTATCAAAGTGTTAGCCATACGTCTTTCGTGAGATTTTGTCAACTCTGTCTGAGCAGGTCTTGTAAATGCCACTGAGCCTGTAGGATAATAACTTACGACAGCTTTATTATAATTATTGTTGTCAAGAGTTAACAATTTTGGTGTGTATGACACATCTGCTGTTAACCATTCAACCGGTTTATAATTAATTTGCAAAGTTCCTTGCAAAGTCATGATACGCTTTTCACGTGAACCTCCATCTCTGGTCATTGCTATAGGATTGTTACCATTCCATCCTTCTCCATACAGACCATTAGATAGGATTCCGGGTTGTGTAGCCGGCAAGCGGTTAACCATATAGAATACAGTACTATTACTAACTCCGGGTTCTGTTGTATTCGTATTTACGTATCTTAGATTAAGCTTTACATTCAGTTTTTTATCGACTTGAAAGTCTAAGTTATTGCTAAAAGTGAAGCGGTTGTAGTTAGCTGTTTCAATAATACCATCTTGATCCAAATATCCTATTGAAGTATTTACTTTTATCTTCTGCGACCCCGCATTCATAGAGATGAAATGACTTTGCATAAATCCTGATCCGGTCAGAACCTGATCTTGCCAATCAGTATTTGGATAATTGTCCGGATCGGTATATTGACCTTCTTTCCATTGCTCAATCTTATCTTCAGGGAATAGCAGCGATGAACCAGAATTTTGAGCTGCAAGATTGATCATGTTCATATGGTCTATCGCATTTACTTTCTTTGGAAGATTGGTTGGTTTTTGCCATCCAGTATATGCGCTATAGTTTACCGAAAAACGTTCTTCGCTTGATCGTTTGGTTGTCACCAATACAACACCGCTGGCCGCACGCGAACCGTATATTGCCGCTGATGCAGCATCCTTCAATACAGATATAGACTCGATTAAGTTGGGGTCTACATCATTCAAAGAACCTTGTACTCCATCAATCAAAACCAAAGGAGCGGCAGCAGCAGCCGTAAATGAGCTTACACCACGGATACGTATTGCACCAACATCGGAACCTGGAGCTCCACTTGTAGTGGTTACTGTAACTCCCGATGTTAACCCTTGCAGTGCAGCAGTGGCTTGTGCTATTGGACGATCGGTTATACGATCAGCACTGATCGAAGCAACAGATCCCGTCAGATTTGCTTTCTTTTGTGTTCCATATCCAACAACTACAACTTCATCAATTTCAAATGATTTTTCGCGCATGACGATTTCGTAGTTATTTTTTTCTGTAATATGTACGATCTGGTTTTCGTACCCCATGTATGTTATTTCCAGAATATCGCCTTTTTGAGCTTCGATTGAGAAATTACCATCAATATCCGATATTGTAGCTTTTGAAGAACTTTTCACTCTGATAGTTGCTCCAATAATAGCTTCACCTGATTCATCTTTAATAGTTCCTTGCTTATTAGCACTTTGCTTTGCTTCAGACACACCTTTCACTGAACTATTTATATCAGCTTTTACAGTGATAGAGGATGACATCAGTCCGAATGCAATTAAGAAGACTGCCGAGTACTTAAGCTTAGATATTTTTGTTAAGCTCAGCGAATCAAAAAAGTATTTTTTGAACTTCTTCATTTGATATTAGTTTAGGTTCGTATTTAATTAACTTGATGATATATAAACAAAATTTCCTTTGGTGTTTTTTTTATTCTAAGACCTATATATTAAATTGATTTTCTGTATGTCGTTTTAATTTCAAGTACATTTCGTATCGTTTATTGATTTTCTCGGATTGTTCTTTACATGGATGATAAGTTGTAAGATCAGGCCTTGAAAATCTTTCTTGAGCCTCGGTAACATCTTTGTATTTTCCCGTAAGTGTCGATGCAAACATTGCAGCACCTAGGGCGCAAGCCTGACTACAATCTGGAACACGAATAGGCATATTCAAAGCGTCGGATAACATTTGCATTACATAAGCTGATTTGAGAGGTACTCCTCCTATGGCTACAATTTCTTTTATAGCTACATTATTGGCTTTGAAATGATCAACAATGGTTTTAATTCCGAAAACCGTAGCTTCTACTAGCGAAGCATAAATATCTTCGGCTTTGCTGGATAAAGTAAGGCCGGTAATTGTAGCTTTCAAATTGTAGTTGAGGAATGGATTACGTCTACCATTCAACCAATCCGTAGCGTATACAGTTGGGTTCTCGTTTATTTTTCTGAGAGCTTTTTCGGTTAGTTGAATAAGTATTTTTTCCGAAATCTCTCTTATTAATTCTTTTTTCTGCAGATCATTTATTACAGATGATTCTTCAATTATTTCTGATGTGCTTGTCGTGATCAGTCTTTTAAACCATGCATACACATCGCCAAAAGCTGACATCCCCGCCTCGAATCCGATCATATTGGGTATAATAGAACCATCAACTTGTCCACTGATTCCGGCTACAAGACTATTACCCACTTCGGACGCCGGCATTACAACCATACTACATGTAGATGTACCCATATTTTGTACTAGTGTATTGTATTTTACTCCTGCACCTACTGCACCTGCATGAGCATCAGTATTTCCAATACCAACTATTACATCTTGTGACAATCCAAGTTTTTGAGCCCATTCTTCAGAAAGTGTTCCTGCCGACTGGTCGCATGTATATGTTTCAGAATTCATTCTTGAGACGAACTGACCTAACTGATTATCAAGCTTCGATAAGAAGTCCACCGAAGGAAATCCGCCCCACTCTGATGCCCACATTGCTTTATGTCCCGCCGAGCATCTTGCGAGCATGATATCTTCAGTTTTCTTTACTCCTGTAAGCAGTGCAGGTATCCAGTCGCAATGCTCGACTATACTGTATGCATCTTCGCGCAAAGAATTATCTTGCCTAAGAAGGTGTAATGCTTTAGACCATAGCCACTCAGAAGAATAGCTTCCTCCCGAATATTTCGAATAATCAATATGCCATCCGGCAATAAGATTATTGATTTCCTCAGCTTCGTTTACTGCTGTATGATCTTTCCATAGGGTAAACATTGCTCCTGGATTATCTTTATACTTATCGAGTAAAGCTAGTGGAGTTGCATTTTTATCAACAAAACATGGAGTACTTCCAGTTGTATCTATTGCAATCGCTTTTACTTGTTTCGCTGCTTCTGGATTTTCCGACAACAAACTTTTAATTACCGACTCTAATCCTTCAACATAATCAAGAGGATGTTGGCGAAATTGATTCTTTTCGAAGTTGCAGAAAAGACCTTCTTTCCATCTTCTGTATTCTGATACGGATGACGCTATTTCTTCGCCAGTATTTTCGTCTACCAGTATGGCTCTGACCGAGTCTGTTCCGTAGTCTATTCCTATAACAAAACTATTCATGGTATTGGTTCAGTAGTTATTTTGCCACAGAAGGCATTTTTTATTATTCGAAATATTTATAGGGCAAATATACTATTAAAACGAAACAAAACAAATAAAAACAAACAAAAAGTAAAAATAAACATCAAAAAAGAAAAGGAAACGAAGATAGTATTTCTTTATATACTTAAAATTGCTTTTTAAACTGTTCTATTTCTTTCTTTTTCAGGATTATCTTAATTTAATCTTTTTGCGGACATCAACATCTCTAAAAATTCCGATAGATTTTCGGCAATAATATCCGGCTTCAGATCAGATTCTTTCACTATATCCATTGTCGTTTCTCCAGACATAACCAACACTCCAACCGCATTGGCATTATATGCCATTCTGACATCAGTATATATTCGATCACCTATCATAGCCACCTCTTGAGGTTTAAGATTATATTTTTCCAATATTCCATCCAACATCCTAGGATCAGGCTTCCCTATTACAACATCAGGTTTTCTTCCCGAAGCATGCTCTATACACGTTGTTATCGAGCCACAATCAACCAATATCAAAGGTTTATCTGTCGGGCAAACTCTATCAGGATTGGTTGCTATGTATGGGATATTCTTTTTGCTAGCCCACCACGATGCGCGACACAATCTGGCATAATTGAGCGTCATATCAAAACCAACAACCAACATATCTGGCACATCATTCGGATCATCCTCCGTTGACACAAACCCTGCCGATTCAAATTCCGATATCATACTAGGCGTCCCGAGGATAAATAATTTTCTAACATCAGGATAATGTCCTTGTATATAAGAGATCGCTGCTTTAGCAGAGGTATACATCTCTTCAACTGAGGCTTCTATCCCCATTCTTGAAAGATGCTGAAGATAATCGTTAATATTCTTCGATGGATTGTTAGTCAGAAACGAATATTGTATTCCCATTTCTTTTAACTTATCCAGAAAGGGTATCGTAAAAGGGAATAATGTACTTCCGTTATATATCGTTCCGTCCATATCTAGGGCGACATGCTTTATATCTTTCAACCCAGAGCTTAATAGGGATTCGGTATTGAATCCCATTTTATCCATGTATGTAAACATATGTTTAGAGCTTTTGTTTTCTAATGAGTCTAAAATCGGCACTGAAAGAGATTAAATTTCCCAGATACCGCCTTTTCCAAACAACTTATCAAGCCATTCCTCGAGCATATTCGCTCTTACAGCAACATCCAAAATCGTGAATCGGCGACGGATATATTGAGCCCTAACAAATGTTTCACGTAGATATTTTCTAGTTAATCCAATATGTTCAGGTTCGGTAGGTGCCCCGACTAACGCCAGCCTATTTTTCGCCTCGTCGTACGATATCAACTGCTTTGACAATCTTTCTTTTATAGCAGGCCAATTATCTTTAAGTGTTGCAAGCTGAATAGCCAACTCTTCTTTGTTAGCATACTTCGCTTTTGTTTCGACAATTCCGATTTGAGGAAAATCTGTATCTTTAAATATCTCACCCGCTTCTTTCTCCAACTCTTCTGGAGTAGGCCATGCCTTACAGCAAGCTTCTACATCTAGCTTTTCAATCGGAGAAGCAAGCATCGCTTCATACAGAGCCGTAATCGCCAATGTTCCAATAGCAACCTGAAATCCATGAGAGATTTGCTCACCATTATTAGTGTGATGCTCCATATTCCACAGATGACTAAATTGATGCTCAGCTCCTGATGCCGGGCGACTTGATTTAGACCATTGCATTGCAAATCCTCCAAGCATAAGGCCTTCGGTAAGATCACTTATTGCTTTTTTATCCCCTTCAAGAGTTCCTTTAGGATCTGCCAACGCATCATGAAGCCCATCTTGAACAATACTCCATGCCTGTGCATCTATAGGTTCTACACCTAGACTATCTGCTAAAATCCAGTCTGCACCAGCTGTAATTTTAGCAAAAAGATCACTATAACCTGAAGCCGTCATTTCACTTGGGGCCTGACTAATGACTTCGATATCGGCCAAACAGGCAAGTGGAGCAGGACAACTGAAGGTCTGCTTTGCCCCCTCATGCGTAATCGATGCCCCAAAGGCAGTATATCCATCCATTGAGGCGGCAGTAGCAACACACATATATCGTCTATCAGCTTGGAAAGATGCGAGCTTAGTTAGGTCATTTATAGTACCCGATCCAACTGCTATTGGTATTGCTTTGTGCTTTTTAAGGGAATCTGCAAGCTTTTCTACAAATTTATATTCTGCATAAAGATTTTCATCATCGAATACAAACGGTGCCTCCTGCTTGACTCCACCACCATCTAATATTGCTTTAACTTTTTCGCCCGCAACTCTATAGGTATTTATATCGGCTATAATTACGGCCACCTGATCAGGGAATTGCTCCTTGAATAATTCGGCAACCTCGTTAATATTACCGAATCCAATCTTAAGAGCTTTGGTTTCGTCTGCGGCTTTTAGTGCTATTTCAACTTTCGAGCTGTTGTTATTCATTACTGTTGTGAGATAAGAGGTTTTTAATCGAGTTGTTTTTTTATTTACACTGTATTATTAAGTCAATAATGCAATGAAACAAAAGGAAAATTGCGTTAAAAGGAAAATTTGCTTTATATATCTGTCTGCAAATCTAATCTCTTTTATTTTAAAAAGCAACAAAACGAAGAATTATATTTCGTATTCTTTTCTTTTTGAATATAATTTTAATATTAATCTATTTTGATATATCCTTTTATTTTCGTTTTTTTGCTTATATATTTAATTATGATAACATATGCTTAGTATTGCAGAAAGACATAAATATATTTTAGACTCTTTAAACAAAGAGGGTTTTATCAAAGTAGTAGATATAGCGAAAGAACTGGATGTCACAACAGTTACAATTAGAAAAGATCTCAAGCTACTAGAAGAAAAAGGCTTGCTATACAGAACACATGGAAGCGCCAGTCCTGTAAATCCTCACATGGGAGATAGAAATGTTACAGAAAAGGAAAAGATTCGAATTGATGAGAAACGAAAGATTGGTATAGCTGCAGCTAAATTGATAACAGAAAACGATTCTATAATTGTAAACTCTGGTTCTACAATTTGTGCCTTTGCAGAACAAATAAATACAGAAAGCCCATTGATGGTTGTAACAGCATCCATTAAAGCAACCTCAATATTGAGCGAAAATGAGAATATCAGCATATTGCAATTGGGGGGGAATTATCGTCGCCGCTCGATGTCGGTTGTCAGCAACTATACTATAGGCTTTTTAAAAGAAATTGCCTGCTCCAAATTATTTCTTGGGGTGGACGGTATCGATCCGCTTTTTGGAGTTACAACTTCTAATCTGGAAGAAGCAGCACTAAACAAGGCAATGATGAATGTTGCTCTAAAGACCGTCGTGCTATGTGATTCATCAAAATTCGGGAAAAGAGGTTTTGGTAAAATATGCGATTTGGACAAAATAGATGTGATCATAACCGATTCGGGTATCAGTGAATCTATGAAGAAACTGATAGAGGAAGAAGGGGTAGAGTTGATTATTGTATAAAATATAAGACTCAATAAAAGCTTAAAAACGGGACTAATTATCTCATTCGACAACACAAATAAAATGGCTATAAATTAAAAAGAGAGCATAATCTAGCTAATATCTAATCGTAGTAATTAAAAAAACTGGAGTAGCCAATGCTGAAAAATTACCCCAGGGTACGCTTCATTACACACATTTTATACAAACTTCAGAGAAACAATGAAAAAGGATGTAAACGAGAGAAAATCAAAAATCGCATAACAGCTTGGGAACCAGTAACCCATTGACTACTTTAAAAGAGAAGAAAACATCTGGAAACTAGCCAATTGCGACTCTTAATCAGTAGGTCAATGGTTCAAATTCCTCTGAGGTCACTTGAAAATCAAAGGTTTAGAATACTTCTAAACCTTTTTTCTTTATCTGTGACGGATTCGTGACGTTTAGACTATTGAATATAAATTTACCTTCAAACCTATTCAGCAGGCGAGGCGCTTCTTTGCAAGGAAGTATCGTACCGATACGTTCTTCATCTTTGCTTTCTATACCAGACATATGTATTCAAAGATAGCTAACCTCATCCATTTCTTGTCCATCAATCTATGTCCAATTTTAGTTATGATATCCATAAAATAAAAAATTTGTATTTTTGACAAAATATATCTACGAAAGACATACTTTCTTATTGTATCATTTAATCAATCATTTTCATGTTTTACATAAAAAGAGCTGCAATAGCAATATTATTGCTTTTACATATAACGATACTATTTGCAAACAAACCATATGTTGTTAATATTTATAGCAAGAGTTATAATGCTGACAATAAAAACTGGGCTATAGGCGAAGATGAAAGAGGTATACTTTACTTTGGTAATGACGGAGGGTTACTCCAATATGATGGTATTGAATGGACTTTATACAAAATGAATAAAGCTCCTATTCTTAGATCTCTAGCCGTAAAATCACATAATACGATATTTACAGGTGGTTATGAAGAATTCGGCAGATGGGATCGAGATATATCCGGAGAACTCATATACACATCTCTGAGCGATAGTATTGATAAATCTAGTTTTAGGAATGATGATTTTTGGAAAATATGGATAGACACTTCCGTAGTATATTTTCAGTCGTTCAACACGATATATGTCTACGACTACAAAAACATAACAAGTATAACATCTGAAAACGGCTTCTTATTTCTGTCGAAAGTACGCGATGAATATTATGTACAACAGATGCAAGGTCCATTATTCAGATTAAAAGGGTCGAAGCTAGAGAAAATAGAAGGAAGTGACTTCCTTGAAAAAACTGACGTTCGGGTTATCCTGCCATATGGTAGAGACAAGATAATTATAGGTACAGCACGACAAGGCCTATATATCTATGACGGTAAAACCTTTTCGACATGGAATCCAGTACTGACATCTGAACTCAATGCCAAAGATCTTAATTGCGGGATTCTAACATCATCAGGTACATACATGCTAGGGACTATTCTGGGCGGAGTTTACGAAGTTGATACTAAAGGTAATATACTAAATAGATTATCGGCTGATAATACACTCCAGAATAATACAATCCTATCACTTTTCGAAGACAGTCGTAAGAATGTATGGGTAGCCATGGATAGGGGACTTGCAAATATTCATTACATAAATGATATTGACTGTTATACTGATATTTACGGTAAAACTCCGACTGTATACGATGCACAGATTTGGAAAGATAAGCTCTTTCTCGCTACAAATCAAGGAGTATTTTACCTGAATACAACCGACTTATCTCAACCATCCACCTTAGATAAATTAAAATTTGTAGAAGGTACTCAAGGGCAAGTCTGGAAGCTGAATAAATTGGGTGAAGAACTATATTGTTGTCATAATCGTGGACTTCTAAAAATCAATCCGAATTTAACTATCCAAAGCGCTTTTTCGGTAGATATAGGATTGTATGACATGAATAACATAAATATATATAACCAGAAAAGCATCATTTTGCCAACATATTACTCGGTAAGAATATTACACCCTGATACTCGGAAAATCTATATATCTTCTAAGATTAAAGAACCTATATTAACAGCTATGGATGACCATCTGGATAATCTATGGCTAGAGCACTTCAACAAAGGAGTATATCGTTGTCGCTTAAATAAAGACTTAACTGAAATCGAAAGCTACAAATACTACGGAGGCGATAGTGGAGATGGACTACCCTATAAACTAAAAATATTTAAAATCGGTGGTCGGATTATGCTTTATGGCAATAATAGCTTCTATACATATGACGATATACATGATAGCATAGTACCAAGTACTATCCTGAATGAGTGCTTCAAATCGATAAAAGGAATAAAAAATATAATATCGGGGGCCGATCATGAATTCTGGGCCCTAGGTAAAAATGCTGTTTACAGATTTAAATTCGATGGATACAATGCCGAAATTCTAGATAACTTCACATTCGAAGGGAATCTCTATCTCGTAAACAATAGTGAAAATGCATCCAACATAAATTCGAATCAAACATTAATTTGTCTTGATAACGGCTTCTTGATTTATACAAAATCAGATTCAACTGCAGGATTTACTCAAAAAATAAAATTAAAAACTCCGTTTCTATCGGCAGTAGAATCATCCAACATCAAAGGTGAGAAACATTTTTTAGAGATAAGTGCAAATGCCAAAATAAAAAACAGTTTCAAACATCTAATCACATTTAGCTTTTCATCACCCGATGCTTTTTCTCCCAATATCACATTCCAATACAAGCTTCAAGGAATTGATATTGATTGGTTAGAAAAAGAAAACATAAATAAAATATCGTATGCACGATTACCTACAGGTAAATACACCCTATTCTTAAGGACAAAAGATAATATCGGAAATTTTTCGGAACAGATTGAATATAAATTCGAGATACTTCCACCATGGCACGCAACAATATGGGCATTTTTTGCCTATGTCATAATTTTCATGCTAACATTCTATTTTATCTGGTCATTGATACTCAGAAGATATAGGAATCTGCATCTACAAAAGATTAGAGCACGTGAAACCAAACGATTAAGATCATTGGCTAGTGAATTACAAGATAAGTTAGAACTGAAAAGTGCAGAATTACTAACTCAAACATCCTTCATTATTCAAAAGAATGAGCTAATCATGAAAGTAAAAGATATAGTTGATGTGTTTAGACCAACTGCAACCAATAAAGATGTACTTCAAATAATAAAGAAGATAGACTCGCTAATAGACACTGTAGATCATGAGGCTGATTGGAAATCATTCATGATTGCTTTTGAAGAAAAACATAATGATTTCTTCAAGAAACTGAAAACTGAGTATCCTGAATTAACAGCAAATGATCTGAGATTATGTGCCTGCTTGAGGCTTAATTTAGAGTCGAAAGAGATAGCTTCATTAATGAATTTATCAGTCCGTGCTGTAGAAAATAGTCGTTATAGACTACGCAAGAAGATGAATCTTTCGCCAAATCAAAATTTAAATGAGATAATCATAAATTTCTAGACAATCTATAAATCAATTACATAAATATATTTGAGTAGTAAAAGTGAGGTCGTTCTTATGTTAAAGAATGGCCTCATGTATTATAGGTGAGGTACATTTTAGTACATTTTTTATTAACAAATATTACGTTTGACTTGTTAAGTAATCATTGTTGAACTAAAGCCAAATTTATATGCATCCTATTCAAATGAAATGAAAAACATCTAAACTTTATTAATGAAGAACAACTTCAATTTACGATTAAAGCTATGCAAAAAATAAGGCATAGATATTTTCACTAAATCTATTCACAGAAAAATTTAATATGAAGCAAAATTTAAAGAAAAGAACATCCATTCTGAAAGGAGTTATGTTCGTTTGCCTCTTCTTAACTAGCATTATTGGATATGCTCAGGAGAGAACTATATCAGGAACAATTACCGACAGCAATAAAGAGCCATTGATTGGACTTAGCGTTGCTGTAGAAGGAACCACCACCGGAGTTATGACCGACCTAGATGGTAAATATTCTATTTCTGCTAAACCGGGGGATATCCTCGTTTTTAGCTA
This sequence comes from Dysgonomonas massiliensis, assembly GCF_900240225.1. Lineage (GTDB taxonomy): Bacteria > Bacteroidota > Bacteroidia > Bacteroidales > Dysgonomonadaceae > Dysgonomonas > Dysgonomonas massiliensis. Next base: position 79,753 of record NZ_OEPV01000011.1, read on the forward strand.
CGTGGGAATGCAATCCCAAAAAATCACTGTCGCAAATCAGTCTGTTATTGATGTTGTAATGACTGAAGATGCTGCAACTATGCTCAATGCAACTGTTGTAATTGGTTATGGTACAGCAAAAAAACGTGACTTAGCGGGTTCTATTGTAAGTATCAGCGCTGAGGATATAGCTAATCGCCCATCTTCTAACCCTTTAGCGTCACTACAAGGTAAAGTATCCGGTGTTCAAATTGTGAATAGCGGACGTACAGGACAGGATCCAGAGATCCGTATTCGTGGTACGAACTCGATCAATGGGTATAAGCCTTTATATGTAGTTGACGGATTATTTTATGACAATGTTAACTTCTTGAATGCTGCAGACATCGAATCGATGGAAATCTTGAAAGACCCTTCTTCGTTAGCAATTTTTGGTGTGCGCGGAGCAAATGGCGTCATCATCGTTACTACGAAAAAAGCAAAAGAGGGAAAAACTGTTGTTAGCATCAATTCATCAGTTGGAGTTAAAAATATTGTCAATAAAGTAAAAATGGCAAACGGAGATCAATTCCGTGAAATGTATAACGAACAGTTGAAAAACGAATGGTTAGACGGAGACCAAAAAGAACCATTTATGCCTTTTGATTTTTCAAAATTCCAAGCAAATACAAATTGGCAAAATGAGATCCTACGTACAGCGATGGTTACAGATAACAATGTGAGTGTTTCAGCTTCGACAGACAAGAGTAATTTCTATCTGGGTATAGGATACATGTACGAACAAGGCAATATCCAGAATGAAAAGTATAATAGAATAACTATTAATCTGGCAAATGATTATAGTTTGACAAAAAATTTCAAAGTAGGATACCAATTCACTGGAGCTCGAATTCAACCTCAATCTACACCTACTGACGAAGATGGAATATTGAATGCACTACGTTCAGCTCCGGTTGTTGAACCATACAATCATGAATATGGGATGTACAACAGACTTCCTAACATGCAAAAAAATCAAATTACCAACCCAATGCTGATGGTTGATGAGCAGACAAGAACAACAAAAGCGACAAATTATACTGCTGGTGGTAATGTATATGGTGATTTGAACATGCTTAACAATAAGCTAAACTTCAGAGTTATGTTAGGATTCGATTATCGCACAGAAGATAGCCGTACCTATAAACCTCAAAGATTTATGTATGACTTAGAAACAGAAAGCATATATGAACCTGATAACAACAAGTCTAGTATAGCACAATTCAAGTTGGATGAAACCAAAGTTCAAAGCGATTATGTATTGACTTATACTGATAAATTTGGAGATCATGGATTAACTGCTACAGCAGGTTTCACTACGTTCTACAATAGACTATCAAAATTAGATGCTAGCCGTAAGAGCGACTCAAATCTACCTATCAGTACAAATCCTGATGACTGGTATGTGAGTAAAGGTGATATAGAATCGTCTACAAATGGAAGCGATCAATGGGAAAAAACAACACTATCATTCCTACTACGCGGTTTGTATAACTACAAATCAAAATACATCTTCAACGCATCATTCCGTCGTGATGGAACATCAGCATTCTACTATACTGGAAACGAATGGCAAAACTTCTACTCTTTTGGTGGTGGATGGATAATTACCGAAGAGGAGTTTATGAAAGACAATGGCATCATCGACTATTTGAAGTTGAAAGGTTCATGGGGTACATTAGGTATTCAGGATGCAGGAAGTGCATATCCAGCATATCCTCTACTTGGAACTAACGATCCTGATGGTATATTTGGAGATCCTGAGCAACCGAACTTCGGTGGTAGCCCTGAATACCAAGTTGATAAGAACCTAAGATGGGAAAAAGTAGAAGCATGGGAAGTTGGTATTGAATCGTATTTTGCAGCTAACAGACTAAAATTTGAAGCAACTTACTACGATAAATTGACAAAAGACATGCTAATTCAATTAGATGGTTTTGCTGGAACAGCTCCGGCTATGCAGAACAGAGGTAAAATGTCAAATAGAGGTTTCGAATTTTCTCTTGCTTGGAATGACAAAATCGGAGAAGATTGGAGATATGGTATTAATGCAAACCTTGCGACTGTAAGAAACAGAGTCAAAGAAATATATTCATATGGTCCAAATAAGTTGAATATTATATCAGGAGCTAAGAGTATAGCTTATACACAAGAAGGAATGCCTATCGGGTATTTCTATGGTTACAAAGTAGATGGAGTCTTTCAAAATCAACAAGAAATCAACGATGCCAACGTTAAACTTGATCAAACTCCAAAACCAGGTGATTTAAGATTCAAAGATGTAAATGGTGATGGTATTATTGATTCGAAAGACCGTACAAAGATTGGTAATCCAACACCTGATTTCACTTATGGTATTTCGCTAAATCTTGGATATAAAAACTTCGATCTATCAGTTGACATGATGGGTGTACAAGGAAATGAAATTTACAGAACTTGGGATAACTATAACTGGTCTCCATTCAACTATATGTCACAACGAGTTGGACGTTGGACTGGCGAGGGAACATCAAACAGCCAACCAATCTTGAACACCAAAAGAACGATTAACAATTTAAATTCAGAATATTACATCGAAGATGGTAGCTTCTTCCGTATCAGAAATATACAGTTATCATACCAATTCGATCAATCTTTGGTAAGAAAGTTAAGAATGTCATCACTTAAAGTGTATGTAAACGCTCAGAACCCAGTAACTTGGAAAAATAACACAGGTTACTCGCCTGAAATCGGAGGATCAGCAATTGCCTTCGGTATTGACAACGGAACATATCCTGTTCCTGCAGTATATACATTTGGATTTAATCTAACATTTTAACTAGCAAATAATAATTAATATGAAACATATAAAAATATATCTAACAGTATGTCTCACTGCATTAATAGCATGGGGAACCGTTAGTTGCGACGATACTCTGGACAAAAAACCTCTTGGTCAGCATTATGAAGCAACCATAACATCAAGAGTTAACAAAATATATGGTCTTACACGCAGTTATAATATTACTGCAGGAATTCCGGCATTCCTTATCCATATGGTACGTTCCGAAGATTCGGAAAAAGGAAGCGATGTTACCGACGGAGCTGATCAATATGCATTTTTCGACGAGTTTGCATATCATGCAAACAATGGTTCAGTAAAAGCATACTGGAATCATAACTATCAAATAATAAAAGAAGTAAATGACGTCATAGCATTAGTTGAAGCATCAAGAGATGCAGAAGGCAGCTTAACTGAAGAAAATGCAAGACGTTTAGGTGAAGTTTATTTCTTCAGAGCATTTTGTTATTTCAATCTAGTAAGAGCATTTGGTGAAGTTCCAAAAATTGATTTCCCTGTAGCAATATTGGAAGATGGAAACATCCCTAAGTCTTCGGTTGAAGATATATATGCTCTTATCGACAGCGACTTGGCTTATATCGTAGATAATGAACTACTTCCTATAAAATGGCCACAATCAACTGATCTAGGTCGCATAACCTATGGAGCTACCAAAGCATTGCAAGCACGTACATTCATGCAACGTAACGAATGGAGAAAAATGTATGATGCAGCTCAAGAAGTTATCAATTTGGGTATATATGATTTGAAGACTCCTTATAACAAAATTTTTACCGAAGAAGGTGAATTCTCCAGCGAATCTGTATTCGAATTGGCATGTATGTCTACTCCATCTCGTCCGTCTGACAATGCTATCGGAAGCCAATTCTGTGAAGTACAAGGTGTACGTGGAACTCCTAACTTAGGTTGGGGATGGCATATGGCTACTAAAGAGCTTGGTGAAGCTTACGAAGCAGGCGATCCTCGCAAAGATGCTACACTACTTTATTTCATAAGACCAAACGTAACAGATCAGGATACGATTCCGAACGCTCCTGATGGAGAGATTCCGGTATCTACAGCTATGGGTGGCTATTTCAATAAAAAAGCCTATGTAAGTCCTAGCGAAAGATCGAGATATACTTCGAACTCAGGTAAATGGGTAAATATTCGTCTTATACGCTACGCCGATGTGGTATTAATGGCTGCAGAAGCTGCAAACGAATTGGGACAAACTGATCAAGCATTGGATTATTTAGAGCAAATTCGTGAACGTGCAAGAGGTGGAAACGAGTCTATTCTTCCGAAAGTTACCACTAGAGATCAAGTTGAATTGAGAAAGAAAATTCATTTCGAAAGACGTATCGAATTAGCACTTGAACCAGATAGATTTTACGATTTAGTACGTTGGAATGAAGCTGAAGAGGTATTACATGCCGCAGGTAAAACAAAATACCAAGCGAGACATAAATACATTCCGATACCACAAGATATTATCGACCAATCGGGAGGAGTATTAGTGCAGAATCCAGATTTTAATTAAAAGAATGAACCTAATATTAGCCAAGGGCATACCTTGCCCTTGCTAATTTTAGAAGTTGGTAATAGGACTAAGGCTATAAATATTTTAAAAAATTATGATGAAAAAACTTATGACTTTCGTATTTGCTTGCTTTCTGCTATCGTCATGTGGTAGCGAGAAAAAAGGTAATGCAAATATGAACAGCTTTATTGACGATTTGATGTCTAAGATGACCTTAGAAGAAAAGATCGGACAGTTAAATTTGCCAAGCTCTGGAGATATTACTACTGGACAGGCGAAAAGTAGTAACATTGCAGAGAAAATTAAAGCCGGACAGGTTGGTGGTCTTTTCAATATTAAAGGTGTAGAAAAAATAAAAGAAGTACAGCGAGTTGCTGTAGAAGAAAGCCGTCTGAAAATTCCGTTGATATTTGCAATGGACGTTATTCATGGCTACGAAACAGTATTTCCTATTCCGCTAGGATTGGCTGCCACATGGGACAGAGAGGCCGTAGAAGAAGCTGCCCGAGTATCGGCTATCGAAGCCAGTGCCGATGGTATTTGTTGGACATTCAGCCCAATGGTTGACGTTTCACGCGATCCACGATGGGGCCGTATGTCAGAAGGATTCGGCGAAGATACATACCTCGGAGGCGAATATGCCAAAGCAATGGTATATGGTTATCAAGGCAGAGGCTCGGATGCATACAAAGCAAACAATCAGATAATGGCTTGTGTAAAACACTATGCTCTATATGGAGCTGCTGAAGCTGGACGCGATTATAATACAACAGATATGAGCCGTATCCGTATGTTCAACGAATATATGTACCCTTACCAAGCTGCAGTTGATGCAGGAGTTGGTAGTGTCATGGCTTCATTCAACGAAATAGATGGTGTGCCCGCCACAGCTAATAAATGGCTAATGACCGATGTATTGAGAAATCAATGGGGCTTCGATGGCTTTGTTGTAACAGATTATACTGGAATCAGCGAAATGATTGATCATGGTATTGGTGATTTCGAAACAGTTTCAGCTCGTGCCCTAGATGCCGGAATAGATATGGATATGGTTAGTGAAGGATTCTTGTTGAATCTAGCTAAAGCTGTAAAAGAAGGTAAAATATCGGAGAAGCAAATTGATCAGGCTTGTCGCCGCATCCTTGAAGCAAAATACAAACTAGGTTTATTCGACGATCCTTATAAATATTGTGATCTAGAACGTGCCAAAACCGAAATATATACAGACGCAAACAGAGCTATTGCTCGTAAAACAGCAGCAAAAAGCTTCGTGCTACTAAAGAATGATAAAAACACTCTACCTCTAAATAAAAAGGGAACTGTTGCCGTTGTTGGTCCTTTGGCCAATTCACGATCAAATATGCCGGGGACTTGGAGTGTTGCTGTTGATTTAACTGCTCCTAAAACTCTGGTTGAAGGGATTCAAGAAGTTGCAGGATCAGACGTACGTGTTACTTATGCTAAAGGTAGTCACCTTGTGAGTGATGCTACATACGAAGAACATGCTACAATGTTTGGTCGTTCACTAAACCGTGATCAGGAAAAACGTACAGATGCACAAATGTTAAGTGAAGCCCTTTCGGTCGCACGCAATGCTGATGTTATTGTTGCTGCATTGGGCGAGTCTTCGGAAATGAGTGGCGAAGCAAGTAGTCGCACCGATATTGGTATTCCTGATGTTCAAAAAACACTGTTAAAAGAATTATTGAAACTCGGAAAACCAGTTGTACTTGTGCTTTTCAATGGCCGTGCTATGACTTTAGGCTGGGAAACTGAGAATGTTCCTGCAATACTCAACGTCTGGTTTGGAGGTAGCGAAGCGGCTTCTGCAATCGGAGACGTATTATTTGGAGATGTAAATCCTAGTGGAAAACTACCAGTAACATTTCCTCAGAATGTAGGTCAAATTCCATTATTCTATAATCATAAGAATACTGGCCGTCCTTTAGCTGAAGGAAAATGGTTCGAAAAATTCCGCAGCAATTATCTAGATGTTAGTAACGAGCCGCTTTATCCTTTTGGATATGGTTTGAGCTACTCTGAATTCCAATACGGAGACATTAAGTTGAGTGCAAACGAGATGACGAACAGCAACGAATTGACAGCTACAATTACTGTTACGAATACAGGCAAGTATGATGGTGATGAGGTCGTTCAGTTATATCTACGAGATATAGTTGGATCGGTAACTCGCCCCGTAAAAGAATTGAAAGGATTCGAACGTGTAAATATAAAAGCGGGAGAATCGAAAGAAATATCGTTCAAAATTACACCTGAAATGTTGAAATTCTACAACTACGATCTTCAGTTTGTAAACGAACCGGGAGAATTTAGCGTAATGATTGGTGGTAATAGCAGAGATGTTAAATCGGCAAATTTTGTTTTAAAATAATGATTTAATATCACATCATGGGGAGAGGAGGTAGTTACGCAAATCAGGCTTAAGGTGTGTAACTCCTCCTTTCTTAATTAAATAGGCAGATATGAATAATAAGATTATATATATACTAGTGGGTATCATCACAATATCCATGATAGCTTGCAACAACAAGAAAAATGATTCGGCAACAGATATCAACACTTTAGCTCTATCCGACGAAGCTTTACTGGACACAATACAGAGACGTACTTTCCAGTACTTTTGGGATGGAGCCGAGCCCGTAAGCGGCATGGCTCGCGAGCGCTATCACCTGGACGGAAATTACGGAGAGCATAGCAAAAACACAGTCACATCAGGAGGCAGTGGCTTTGGAATAATGGCTATTATCTCGGGTATCGAACGTGGATACATAACTCGTGCTGAAGGACTAGAAAGAATGGAGCGTATTGTATCATTTCTCGAAAAAGCCGACTCGTTCAAAGGAGTATTTCCACATTGGTGGGATGGCGAGACAGGAAAAGCAGTTGGTTTTAGCGATAAGGATAACGGAGGAGACTTGGTTGAAACATCTTTCCTTGTACAAGGGTTACTAGCGTTACGTCAATACTACGTTGAAGGTTCGGATGCTGAACAAGCTTTGGCTAAGCGCATTGACTCATTATGGAAAAATGTGGACTGGAATTGGCATCGTAATGGACAGAATGTGCTTTATTGGCACTGGAGTCCGGAACATTCATGGGAAATGAACTTTGCAATTCGCGGTTTTAACGAATGTCTAATTACATATATTCTGGCAGCATGCTCCCCTACTCATGGCGTACCAGCCGAAGTTTATCATGAAGGTTGGGCCGAAAATGGGGCTATTGTTGAGCCACATACAGTAGAAGGTTATGATCTGAATATGCGTTATCAAAGTAATATGGGCGCTGGTCCTTTATTTTGGGCACACTACTCATTTTTGGGACTCAATCCGAACGGACTGAAAGACAAGTATGCTGATTACTTTAAAGAAATGAAGAACTACACGCTTCTGAATCGTGCGTACTGTATCCGCAATCCGAAAGGATATAAAGGTTATGGAGAGAATAGTTGGGGATTATCAGCTAGCTACACAGTAACAGGATATTCGGCTCATCATCCATATGAAGAGGGCGATCTAGGAGTGATATCTCCTACAGCTGCACTTTCGTCTATTGTATATACTCCTGAAGAATCGATGCAAGTTATGCGCTATCTATATCAGAAAGGTGATACAATTTTAGGTGATTATGGTTTTTACGATGCGTATAGCGAAACTGAGAATTGGTATCCTCAACGTTATCTGGCAATTGATCAAGGTCCAATTGCAGTGATGATAGAGAACTACAGAAGTGGATTACTTTGGAACTTATTCATGAGCCACCCTGACGTACAAGCTGGACTTCACAAATTGGGATTTACTTATAAAAAGCCTTAATATCTAAGAATTTAAATATAAATAAGCCATGAAATTCTTCTTACTAATATGCCTTTCACTGCTATTCTCAATAGTAAGTTCTGGGCAGACAAGACAAAAGACTTATTGCAATCCAATTAATATTGACTACGGTTACTGCCCTATTCCGAACTTTACGGAATGGGGTAAGCACCGAACTTCGGCCGATCCGGTAATCGTCAATTACAAAGGAGATTATTATTTATTCTCTACCAACCAACAAGGATATTGGTGGAGTAACGATTTATCAGACTGGAATTTTGTTTCACGTCCTTTTCTGACTGAAGAAGCAATAGAGAAAACTGCAAATAAATGGGACGATCTGTGCGCTCCGGCAGCTTGGGTGCAAGGTGACTCGCTTTGTGTATTTGGCTCTACCTACTCACGTATTTTCCCAATATGGGTAAGTACAAATCCGAAAGCAAACGAGTGGAGCAAAGCTGTTGAGCATTTCGATATTGGTGGTTGGGATCCGGCTTTCTTCATTGATGGAGATGAACGTCTTTATATGTACAATGGTAGCAGCAATGTGTATCCGTTATATGGAATAGAATTGGATAGATCCACTTTCAAACCGATAGGTACTCGCAAAGAATTATTGCTGACTGACGGCGACAAAATAGGATGGCATCGTTTTGGCGAACATATGGATAACACTTTCTTAAAACCTTTCATGGAAGGTGCGTGGATGACCAAACATAATGGGAAATATTATCTGCAATGGGGAGGACCTGGAACAGAGTTCAGCCATTATGGAGATGGCGTCGCAGTGGGCAATGATCCTTTAGGTCATTTCGAGCATGTATCCCTACCATTGAGTATGAAAGCCGGTGGGTTTATTCGCGGTGCAGGACATGGAGCTACGTTTCAAGACAATTGGAAAAATTATTGGCATACGTCAACAATGGTCATCAATACGAAAAACAACTTCGAACGCCGAATAGGCTTATGGCCTGCCGGATTTGACAAAGATGATGTGATGTATTGCAACACAGCTTTTGGCGATTATCCTCACTATTTACCTAATGGTACGACTGATCATTTGAAAAGTCGGTTTACAGGATGGATGCTGCTCAACTACAATAAGCCTGTGCAAATTTCATCAGTATTAGGTTCGTTTTCGGCAAACAATCTTGTAGATGAAAGTATCAAAACATATTGGAGTGCCGAGACCGGGAATAAAGGTGAATGGCTGATCTCGGATTTAGGCGAAATATCGACAGTGCATGCAGTTCAAATAAATTATGCAGATCAGGATGTTGAATTCTTGGGTAAAACACTCGGAAAATATCATCAATACATCATTTACTATTCGAACGATGGCAAAAAGTGGAAAACACTAATAGATAAAAGCTCTAATAAAAAAGATGTTCCGCACGACTATATTGAATTGGAACAACCTGTACAAGCTCGCTATCTGAAGATGGTAAATATTCATATGCCAACCGGCAAATTTGCAATATCGGGCTTCCGTGTTTTCGGTCTTGGCAATGGAGAAAAGCCTCAACCTGTAAAAAGCTTTACTGTACTGAGGGGTAATATGACCGATCGCAGAAATGTTTGGTTCAAATGGCAAATATCTCCGGATGCTTATGCATATAATATTTATATCGGAACAGATCCTCAGAAGCTTTACAACTGCGTAATGGTACACAATGCGAACGAATATTACTATCAGGGGATGGACAAAACTATTCCGTACTATTTCGCAATAGAAGCAATCAACGAGAATGGAGTTTCTACGATGTCGGAAATAATAAAATCAGAATGATTGAGAATCTCATAAAATATCAAATTATACAATGAAAAAAATACAAATATCTTTATTGTCTATAATCGCAGTCGGATTATTGACTATAAATATCGGAGCTCAGAATAAGACTCCGATATATCTGGATGAAACAAAACCTATCGAAGAGCGTATAGAAGATGCGCTATCACGCATGACTGTGGAGGAAAAAGTAGCTATGTGTCATGCTCAGTCTAAATTCAGTTCTCCCGGCGTGCCACGTTTGGGTATTCCTGAGAATTGGGCTACAGATGGACCTCACGGTATTCGCCCCGAAGTTATGTGGGACGAGTGGGATCAGGCCGGATGGACAAACGATTCATGCATTGCATTTCCTGCTCTTACTTGTCTGGCTGCTACATGGAATCCAGAAATGGCAGCTTTGTACGGAAAATCAATTGGCGAAGAAGCTCGTTATCGAAATAAAAATATCCTTTTAGGTCCGGGTATCAATATCTACCGTACGCCTTTGAATGGGCGAAATTTCGAATACATGGGTGAAGATCCGTATTTAGCATCTCGCATGGTTGTTCCATATATCCAAGGAGTTCAATCCAATGGTGTAGCTGCTTGTGTGAAGCATTTTGCATTGAATAATCAAGAGATTGACCGTCATACAGTAAATATCAATGTGGACGATCGTGCACTTTACGAAATCTATTTACCTGCTTTCAAAGCTGCTGTACAAGAAGGACAAGCTTGGGCTATTATGGGTGCATATAATAAATATAAAGGTCAATGGGCATGTCATAACCAATATCTACTGAATGATATTCTTCGCAACGAGTGGAGATTTGACGGAGTAGTTGTTTCGGACTGGGGTGGTGTAAACGATACATATCAATCAATATACAATGGTTTGGATATGGAATTCGGCTCGTGGACTGATGGCTTGAGCAAAGGTGTAGGCAATGCTTATGATAATTATTATCTGGCTCAACCATTTCTGAAACTTCTGAAAGATGGTAAAGTCAAAGAAGAAGAGGTTGACAAGAAAGTACGAAACATCTTACGTATGGTATTCCGTACAACTATGAATACAAAACGTCCTTGGGGTTCATTCAGCACAGATGAACATGCAACAATAGGTCGCCGTATAGCAGAAGAAGGCATCGTTTTATTACAAAACAAGAACAAGGTTCTACCTATTGATTTGAATAAGACAAAAACAATATTGGTCGTAGGCGAAAATGCGATCAAAGGAATGACTGTTGGTGGAGGAAGTTCATCGTTAAAGGCCAGATACGAAGTATCTCCTTTGGATGGTCTGAAAAAAAGAATCGGAAATCAGGCCGAAATTCTTTATGCAAGAGGTTATGTTGGGGATCCAAGCAATACCTACAACGGTGTTACTTCGGGACAAGATTTAACAGAAAGCAGATCGGCAGCTGAACTAATAGCCGAAGCTGTTGAATTGGCTAAGAAAGCCGATTTAGTAATTTTCATTGGTGGATTGAACAAAAGCGATAATCAGGACAACGAGGGACATGATCGCAAAAGCTTAGAATTATCATACGGACAAAATGAGCTTATTGAAAATCTTGCAAAAGCGAATGCAAATCTTGTAGTAGTTAATATTTCAGGAAATGCAGTAGCCATGCCTTGGATAAATAAAGTTGCGGGAATTGTACAAACATGGTATAATGGTACTGAATCGGGAAATGCTTTAGCCTCGATATTGATGGGAGATGTAAATCCTTCGGGTAAATTACCAATGTCTTTTCCTGTAAAATTGACCGATATAGGTGCTCATAGCTTTGATACAGCTTGTTATCCCGGAGTAGATAAAGAGGTTACTTACCGTGAAAGTATATTTGTAGGCTATCGTTGGCTGGATAGAGAGAAGATAGCTCCTCTATTTCCTTTTGGACACGGAATCAGCTATACAACTTTTACTTACGGGAAGGCTGTAGCCGACAAAAAAGATATATTTAAAGGGGATAAAATAACCATCACTGTTAATGTGAAAAATACAGGAGAACGAGATGGAGCCGAGGTTATTCAATTATACATCAGCGACAAAAAATCATCTTTACCTCGTCCCGAAAAAGAACTGAAAGCTTTTGAAAAGGTATTTCTTAAAGCCGGAGAAGAAAAAATGGTATCATTCGTAATAGATCAGAATGATCTTAGCTTTTTCGATGATAAGAAACATGACTGGGTAGCTGAACAAGGCGAGTTTGAAGCTTTGATAGGTTCATCAGCTAAAGACATCAAAGGAAAAGTTAAATTTGTACTTAGATAAAAGAATAAAACCATGAGAAAATATTTATTTTTATCGATATTTATCATTGTTCTGAGCTTTGTTTTCAGCTTCGAAGGATACTGTTCTGAATTGCCCAAAGATATACTATCTCATAAAGCTCTATGCTTGAAGCCGAATGACAAATTTATATTGAAATCCGATCTTGGACAAAGAGCTGAAGGCGTAAAGAAAGTATATTGGACTGCTAGCGATCCCAGCATTGTGTCTCTAGAGAACCCGAGTCATGGTTCTGTGACAGTTAAAGCACTAAGACTTGGGCAATGTGATGTTACCCTTTTTGCTGATAGCCGACCCATCACTTCATGTCGCGTAATAGTTGATGACGATGGTGTCATCAAAATTTTGGCAATAGGGAATAGTTTTTCGGAAGATGCGTTAGAGCAACATTTGTATAGTATTGTAAAAGCTGAAGGCATTAATATAGTCATCGGAAATATGTACATTCCTGGATGTTCTATCGAACGTCACTGGCAAAATGCATCTAACGATGCTGCAGCATATAGTTATCGAAAAATCGTAAAAGGAGAGAAAAAAACTACTGAGAATTTTAAAATATCGCAAGCTATTACTGACGAAAATTGGGATTATATCAGCTTTCAACAAGCCAGTCATTTCTCTGGTATTTTTTCTACCTACGAAAAGGATCTACCCTCGTTGGTTAAGTATGTAAAAGATAAAGTAAAGAAAGATAATATTCAGTTAGTACTTCATCAAACCTGGTCTTATGCTAATAACTCAACTCACGACGGATTCCGAAATTACAATAACAATCAGATGACTATGTACCGTAGTATAGTCTCTGCCGTTTCGGAAGCCTCTGTCTTAACTGGAATCGAGACAATAATACCGGTCGGAACGGCTATTCAAAATGGACGTACGAGTTTCGTTGGAGATCATTTCAATCTGGATGGTTATCACCTTAATCTTCAAATTGGACGATATACGGCGTCATGCACTTGGGCCGAGAAGCTTCTCGGAATTAAGATATTGAGCAATAGCTATTACCCAGACGAAATGACTCTTGACGAAATTATAATAGCACGTTTGGCAGCTCACTATGCTATAACTAAACCTGATGAAGTATCATCATTAACTGGATTGTAATCACTAAACAAAATAAAGAATATGAAAAGACTAATATTCAACATACTTATACTGACAACAATAATTATTATGCAATCATGCTCAAACAAACCACTTGAGCTCAATGTAATGACTTTCAATATAAGACTTGACGCCGAGTCGGACAGCCTGAATAACTGGAAATACAGAAAAGACGTAGCTGCTCAGATCATCAAAAATTACGATGCCGATATTATCGGAGCTCAAGAGGTATGTCCTAATCAGATGCAAGATTTAAAAGACAGATTACCCGAATATGCAGCAATTGGTGTAGGCCGTGAAGATGGAACTAATGGCCCGAATAGTGGCGAAAGCAGTCCTCTTTTTTATAAAAAAGACAAATTTAAAGAACTTAAATCCGGTACATTTTGGTTAAGTGAGACACCCGATGTTCCATCTATGGGTTGGGATGCAGCATGTCGTAGGGTCGCAACATGGGCGGTACTGGAAGATATTGCAAGTGGTAAAAAGTTTTTTACAGTTAATACACATCTCGATCATGTTGGTCAGGAAGCACGTATCAAAGGCGTAACTTTGATGTTAGAGAAAGCCATAGAGGAAGCGGAAGGTTATCCGGTGATATTGACCGGTGATTTCAACTCGACACCGACATCAGATGTTGTAAAATATATAATTGACGAAAGCACTCCACATAGTTTGGCCGACAGCCGTAGTCTGGCAAAAAATAAAATTGATAAAGCAGGAACATTCCACAACTTCGGCAAGTTAAGCTCAGATCAGCAGGAATATATTGACTATATTTTTGTGAGCAAAGGTACTGAAGTAGATAAATACGAAGTTATTGATGACAAATTGGATGGGATATTTCTATCGGATCACAATCCGGTTTTTGCAAAAATAATAGTTCACTAATCTAAAAAAACGTATAAAACCGATCACATGAAATCACTATAAATTGGCCACAATTTCGGAGAAACTATGAAAAAAGATATAAACGATAGAAAATTCAAAAACCGCATAAAACATTGGATACCAGCGATAATTAACTACTTAAAAACAGGAGAAAACATCTAATAACTAGTCAATTTCGGCTCTTAATCAATAGAGCAATGGTTCGAGCCCCTCCGAGATAACTTGAAAGATAGCAAGTTGGATACGACAAACTGCCAAATCAATAAAAAACTCTCTAAAATAATATTTTAGAGAGTTTTTTCTACAAAGAGACATTATCAGCCACTTTATTTCCTATTAAAGACAACGAATCGTTACGGATTCTATATTTTAATAAAACTGTAACGAATAAGAGCATAACTATCCCATTTGTACAATATACTGGACAAATCACCCAATAACATTTTGATTATCAAAATATATCTTATAGCTAATATTAGGAATTATCCCAAAGCCTTTTTCTTTTTTTATTTTGTTTGTCTTCTCATCATATTGATAAAATGTGATTCCATATATCCGCCTACATTTAATATTTTTAGAGAAGTTACATTTGTAGTGTTGATACTTCGTTTTACTTTATGGTTTAAAGACTTTCGACATTCTAGAATCGGGAAGAGGGTCTCAAGCTACTTTCCGATTCTTTTTTATCAATTATATTTTATAGTTGACTAAAATCCTGCGGCTCGTTTAGCTCTTTCTTCTCGTTCAGTTGCAGACTGCTTACTCGAACTTCTTGTTTTTCCACTATTAAAACGTAGATTGAATCGAACCATGAGCATATTACGATATGGTTTCAGACTTTGAGTATAACTCTCTTTATAAAAAGGGGTATCTATTTCTTTTTTTAATTCACCCCTTACACCCCATTCCAAAGGAAGAAAATACGATATCATTAAGGATGCACGCTTTTTCCAGAATTGTTTTTGGACGGATAACATCCATGAATCCATGTTTACCATTTGATAACCTTGCAACAATGCACCTTTATCTATACTTCTATAATATCCTACTTGTGCTCCTAAATTCCATTTTGGATTAAAATATCCTACTTCAGAATCAAATATAAGCCCATGATAAGAATTGCTTATCCCCTTGTAACTTGACTTGTCATAATAATATGTGAATGTACTATTCCAATTAAAATATCCTCCCAATGGTTGGTCATATATCACTTGAACAGCGTATTGCTTTACATTGATATTGGCAAAAGTGCTGAAATAATCTCCTTTCTCATATGTATAAATTTCACTTATCCGCTTAGGTGTGAACTTAAACATCGGTTTGATAGTTAATCTATCCCAGAATGTTGCTTTTACCGAAATAGTATGTCTTACTGCCGACCTTAGATTCGGATTGCCCGATTGCATCATTATGGAGTCTACCGCTGTAGTCATCGGACTGAGTTGATACAATGTTGGATAATAACTATTCGTCAGGTATGAAATATTAATATTTGCAACTTCGCTAGCTTTATAATTCAACTGAAAGTAGGGCTGCAGATTCCAAAAACTATTTTTCTTATCACTACGGATGTTAATGTACTCCATACTAGCCCCAGCTTTCATACTTAGTTTATCATTGGTGTTGTATTGCAGATAGCTGAATAACTGATTCCTTCTTTCAGAATAATTGAGCATTTTTTCTCCATTAATATTTTCGGAGTCATATTTTCTCCATACATTCACATAACCCAAATTCAGAGATAGTTTGCTAGATAATATATAATCTCCTTCCAGATTGAACTTCGTGTAGCTTTTGCTTTCTTTATAAAGATTGTTTTGCAAAAAGTTATTATCCTGATTGAATCTATTCTCTACATCATTCTTGTAATGGTTATAAGTAAAATCACTATATATTTTCAGATTATCTCCTATGTCTCCCTTATAGAACAGTGTACCAACGTAATCTTTATCTCTGGTTTTATTCCTTGTCGTTGTGACAGACTTTGTTGATATATTATTTTTTATATCCTTGATTTGTTGGTCAAATAGATAATTGTCACTGATATTCTGAAAAGTATAATCTCCTTGAAAAGATATTGTATGATCAGGATTTAACTGATAGTTAATTCCTGCAGTCAGATAATTGGACATGTAACCATAAATATTATTCTGATTATCTTTTCCGGTTCTTTTTGATTCTATTTCAAGCAAATCTTTATATTCTTGCTTTTTCCAAATCGGTGTGTTCATATGTATATTTGCATATACATAATTAGCGAAAAGGTTAATTTTATCCTTTGTATATGTTATCCCAATTCCTGGCTGATCATTTATCAACCAGTCATCTCCATTATAGCCTGCAAGACTTGTCATTGACATATTACGGATATTAATATCATACCCCTGATAATCTTCCTTCAATATAAAATTGATAATTGCTGCATACCCATCTGAAAGATGTCTACCGGATGGTTCGGTGATTACCTCAATTTTAGAGATTCGATTAGTTGGAAGATTCTTTATATAAACGCCCGACTGTTGAATACCATCAACCAATAATAGAACTGCAGTTTCGTTGCCAACCTTGATGGAATTCGACAATTTATCAAAACGGACACCGTGTATCTGATCTAAGAGTTCTTGAGCATTGGATGCGCGCTCGCGCATCTTGTCTGTCACTAAATAAGAGTTTCTGTCTACTTTATGATCAACTCCTCTAGCTGTGATTGTCGTTTCGTTCAACATCTGCTCATCCGGAGCTAGTAAGATCTCAGTTAAATCAAAGCCTTGAACTGTTAAAGATATAGTTCGTGTTTGATAGCCAATAAAGCTGATTTTGATTGACTGCGCTTGCCGTTGAGTTTTTAAATCAAATCTCCCCTTTTCATTACTTATGCCGGCTGCTATAAAATTTCCGTTATCATCAAGCAATGTTATAGTTGTATAACTTAATGGCTCTCTTGATACACTATCCAAAACTACTCCCGTATAATAGTAAGTACCTTCAGTCTCCTGATTATATCCATCTTCAGAAGATTGGTTACTATCTGCATTAGCTTGTATATTATTTGAATGATCCATAGGGTAAAGAATAATGTGATAACCTTTAATTTTAAAGGTATGCCCTGTTTTCTCTAATATCTTCTTTATGGCTTGAGTAACGTTCATCTTATCGATAGATAGACAGATCGGCTTAGCTAAGTCTAGCTTAGAATGCTCATAAGCAATACTGTAATTACTTTGTTCTTCAATCTTTGATAAAGCCTCTTTCAATGGTATACTATCACCTTGAATCGAAATAAGTCCATTCTTATTTTGAGCAGATATTATCGATACAACAAAGTGACATAGAAAGAATAAATATATTGTACGTCTCATATTTAGTGACTTTTACTAACTTTTACTACAATGATTTCATTATTATTTATTTGATAGGAGAAACCTCCTACGACCTCTTTCAAAACATTTAGAATATCTTCCAAGCTATCCTTTTTTATAAATTTGACCGTGTAACGACTCTGTGCTAAATTCACATTTGCATCAACACTAAAGGATACATTGAATTTACGCTCTAAGGCTTGTATGATTTGCCCAAAAGTAGCATCCGAAAAAACAAGTTGCCCTGTAAGCCATGCATCGGTTTCATTTGAGGAAATCTCAGTGATATTTATTATAGATGTTTTTTTATTAAAGCTAAGTTGTTCATTTGGTTTTAATATTTGAGATTGTTCCACCGATTTCACTTCAATTTTTCCACTTGTCAGTGTTGTGGTGATTTGTTCCTCGTCAGAGTATGCTTTAACATTGAATTTAGTTCCGAGAACATTAACAGATAACTTTTCTGTATTGACAATGAAGGGTTTCATTTCGTCTCTCTTAACTGAGAAATAGGCTTCTCCATCAAGCTCTACTACACGCTTATTTCCTTTGAACTCTTTTGGATATTTGATAGTTGAGCCTGCATTAATCCAGATTTCGGAACTATCGGGTAAAAATAAATGTTTTTCTTCTCCATAAGCGACCTGAATTTCTATCATATTGTTTTGAGTAGTTTGATAGTACAAATATCCTCCTCCGATAATAAATAAAGGAATCAAGACCGCAGCAATACGACTTAGTTTCTTATAAAGAGGGATTTTGACAACTTGCTTTTGTGGATATCCAATGCGTTGGTTCACTTTATTCAATGCTGAATAAGTCTCAGAATTAGATGTAGTTTCTAAACTATTCCAATATTCTAAAGATGCAGATTCTTTCTTATCTGTATTCTCATCATTAATAAACCATCGTTGGACTCTTTCTTCTGTCTCAGGAGAAAAACGACCAGATAGATATTTTTTGATGATTGCTGATATATTACTTTTCTTCATTTTGCTTTACTTTACTATATATACAAGCAAGCATCGAAAAACTCAGTAAGAAAAATGAAGTTTTTTGATAATATTTTTAAAAGAGGGTAAAAAAGAAGATCGAAATCGCTCTTCGGATTTCTTTCAGAGCAAGGCTAAGCTGGCTCTCTACATTTCTTTTGGAAGTATTTAGTCGTTCTGCGATCTCGGCATTATCCAAACCTTTATTTCGGCTCAATATATAAATTTGTTTGCGTTGCTCTGGCATTTTGTCTACAAGGTCATCTATAAACAGACCTAATTCTTTAGCTATCATATCTTCTTCTGATGTTGAAGAATGCTCTAAAGCTGATGTATTAGCAACATAAGTAGAATGTAGATATTTATGTTTCAGAAAATTAAGAGCTGTATTTCGTGCAATAGTGTGTAGATATGCATTAAATGATTTGGAAGTATCTATTGAGCTTCTCTTTTCCCAAAGATTAACAAAAAGATCTTCTGTCAACTCTTCTGCATCCGATTCAGATTTTATATATCCGAAAATAAAAATTCTGACTCTATCATAATAAGCTATAAAAACAGTTTCAAAAGCACTGTGGTCTCCATGCCTCAAAGCTTCTAATGTTATTATATCAATCTTATTATTCATGCTATTGATAGGTTCTGTATTGTATTAAGAACAAAAGAAAGAATAATTTATTAGATAATGAAGTCATTTTCGAAATGTTAAGAGAACCATATTGATTATTTGAAACATGATGATTTCTGCCTTAAAATATTTCAAACAACTTATCACGTTACACTATAATGCAATCATACAGGTATTTACAAATAAACTACACTTAAAAGTATATTATTAGTTCTTGTTTTCTTATCGTCTATTTTTCAGCTTTGGAACCAAAATAATGATGCCGATATACAGCAAACTCCTTTTATAGAAGTAAAAGACACTATAGAAAATGAGAAATCTATACGGATTTCTCAAATAAAGCAAGAATTAGATAAAAAATGGAGATTTATTAATACAATTTTATCTTAGGATAATACTAATTTTTCTTACTATTCTTTCTTCCTATTTTTTCAGTATCTTTATTCTTCAGAATATTAATTCTGGCTTTAAGTTGATACATCTAAAATAATCTTATACCAAAATGTCTAAAAAAACTACATTACTTTTGTGTGCATACTGCTTATTATTACTTTCTATAATTGGAAGTAGTTCATGTAAAAGAAAAAGAGCAATTAAGGAGTGTGAAACTTTTCTCGAAATGAAAGATCCAACTACAGATACACTATCTGATTGGTCGACAGTAAGTCCGGGATTGCATATTTCACAAGTTCCTATTAATCAGAAATACTCGAAATCTGTACTTCCCAACATCGAGATTAATAAAAGCATAAATATCTCAGGTTGGAGAGGAGAGAAAGTTTCAGCGCAAGTCGTTATCTGGTCCTCCGAAGATATCAATCAGATAGAATGTGAGTTTAATGATTTTAGTTCCAAGAACTCTACCCTATCTGCCGATATTGCACAAGCTAGGTTTGTTCGCTATGTTATGACTGACGAATTCGGTCCAGGCTGTGGATATCGCAAACCCGAAGATTTTGCAGCATCTCTTGCTCCTGACATGTTAGATAATCTACAATGCTTCGATTTGGAAGCCAAAACAGTTAGACCTATTTGGATAACTTTTGATATTCCCTCAGACGCAAAACCCGGAATGTACAATGGTACTTTAGAAATATTCTCTCGCGAATATGATTCACAGAAGATAGATATATCAATCAATGTAGTAGATAGAACATTACCAGCAGCTAAAGAATGGGTTTATCACCTCGATCTTTGGCAGCATCCTTCAGCTGTAGCCAGAGTACATAATCTCGAAATATGGAGTGATGAGCATTTCGAAAAAATGAAACCTCTAATGAAAATGCTTGCTGATGGTGGACAAAAGGTAATTACGGCAACATTAAACAAAGACCCGTGGGATAATCAATGTTATGATGCGTACGCAGATATGATCTTTTGGACAAAAAAAGAAGATGGAAGTTGGACTTACGACTATAAAATATTTGACAAATGGGTGCAGTTTATGATGGATTTAGGTATAACTAAAATGATAAATTGCTACTCTTTACTCACTTGGAATAATAAAATTCGTTATTACGATGAGGCTAAAGAAGAAACTATAGATGTAGAGCTTAAAGCCCAATCAAAAGAATACAGAGAAGTATGGTCTGCTTTCTTGAAAGATTTCACACAACATCTTAAAGATAAAAAATGGTTGGAAATTACGAATATAGCGATGGACGAGCGTGCTCCTGAAGATATGAGAGCAGCCTTAAATGTATTGAAAGACGCTGCCCCCGAATTAGGAATATCTCTTGCCGATAATCATAAAAGTTATCAGCAATATCCATGGATAAAGGATATCTGTGTTGGCGCTGACAACAAAGTTGATGTAAAAGAAATAGAAGCTAGACGAGAAAAAGGATTGATCACAACCTACTATGTATGTTGTTCGGATAAATTTCCGAATATGTTTACTTTCTCTCCTTCTTCCGAGTCCGTATATGCTGCTTGGTATGCCGTAGCATGTGATTATGATGGATTTCTACGTTGGGCATACAATTCATGGGTAGAAAACCCATTGACAGACTCACGTTTCAGGACATGGCCTGCCGGTGACACATATCTGGTTTATCCTGATGCTCGCAGCTCCATTCGTTTCGAAAGATTGATAGAAGGGATACAAGATGCTGAAAAGATTCATATACTACGTAAAGAATACGCTTCGGAAAACACACCCGAATCATTAGCTAAACTCGAAAAGCTAAATCAAACGATAGCTCAGTTCGGTACGCTAGAGCCAGCAACAGATTGGGAACAAAAATTAATCGAAGCGAAAAACATACTAAATCGCGAATAATCTGAGAAGAATATAATATGAAGAAAAAACTGCTATTTAATATTCTCTTAACCTTTTTATGTATAAGTGGAAGTCTTAACGCACAAGACTTACCTTACTGGAGAGACTTAAATATTACGAAAGTCAATGTTCAAAAGCCCCGAAGTACATTCATGTCGTATAATGAAAAATCGGATGCGCTGACTAGTCAATATGAAAAAAGCAAACATTATATGCTCCTCTATGGGACATGGAAATTCTTTTATGTTGATGCATATAGCAATTTACCTCAAAATATTACAGATTCTGAAGTTGATTTAAGCCAATGGAAAGATATCAAAGTTCCGGGAAATTGGGAAATACAAGGTTTTGGAACAGCAATATATACAAATCATGGATACGAATTCAAAGCGAAAAATCCGACACCACCATTATTACCCGAAGAAACACCGGTCGGAGTCTACCGTCGAGAAATAGATATCCCACAAGAGTGGCTGGATAGAGATATTTTTTTACATATTGGAGGTGCTAAATCCGGAGTATATACATACATCAATGGAAAGGAAATAGGATATAGCGAAGATTCAAAAAATCCAGCAGAGTTTCTGATTAATGACTTCGTTAAGCCTGGAAAAAATAGCCTAGTATTGAAAATATTCCGTTGGAGTACAGGTTCGTATCTGGAATGTCAAGATTTTTTCCGCATAAGCGGGATAGAAAGAGATGTCTTCCTTTGGTCGCAACCCAAAGTTGCAATCAGAGATTTCAATGTAGTATCTACACTTGACGAAACATACAAAAATGGTATTTTCGATCTTTCCGTTGATGTCCATAATCACAAAAAAACGCAGCAGAATGCGATCGTTTCATTCGAACTGATAGATCATCAAGGGAAACAAATTCTAACTTCTAATCAGAAAATTAATATTGCTCCCAATCAGTCTGAAGTTATTAATTTCAAAGATGAGATTCAAAATGTCTTGACTTGGACATCCGAGCAACCTAATTTGTATAAACTAATTATGAGTATACAAACTGATAATGAAAAAGAGTTTATTCCATTTAATGTCGGATTCCGAAAAATTGAAATAAAAGAAAGTAATTACGAACAAAACGGTAAAAAGCTAAGATTGTTTTATGTGAATGGACAACCGATAAAACTGAAGGGTGTTAATATTCACGAAACTAGTCAATACACTGGTCACTATGTAAGTCCTGAGGAAATGAAACGGAACTTCGAGCTAATGAAGTTAAACAATATAAATAGTGTACGTTTGGCGCATTACCCTCAAGACAGAAAGTTTTACGAAATGTGTGACAAGTATGGGATATACGTTTATGACGAGGCAAATATTGAATCGCATGGCATGTATTATAACCTAAAAGTTGGAGGTACATTGGGCAATAATCCGGATTGGCTTCACTCCCATCTGTACCGCATCGAGAATATGTATGAAAGAAATAAAAATTATCCGTCAGTTACAATCTGGTCATTAGGCAATGAAGCCGGAAATGGATATAATTTTTACAATGCATACTTATGGATAAAAAACAAAGAACAAAACAAAATGAATCGTCCAGTCAACTACGAGCGTGCTTTATGGGAGTGGAATACCGATATGTATGTTCCACAATATCCTTCTGCTGCATGGTTGGAAGAAATAGGGGCTAAAGGTGCAGATAGACCAATAGTTCCATCAGAATATGCCCATGCAATGGGAAATTCCACCGGCGACTTGTACGGGCAATGGCAAGCTATATATAAGTATCCTCAGTTGCAAGGTGGTTATTTATGGGAATGGATTGATCACACAATATTGACAAAAGACAAAAATGGAAAAGAATTTTTAGCGTATGGAGGCGATTTTGGAAAAGACATGCCATCTGATGGAAACTTTGTGGCTGACGGCATAATAGGTTCAAATCAGCAACCGCATCCGGGTATGACGGAGGTTAAATACAATTATCAAGATATCGGCTTTAAAGCTATTGATTTGACGCAAGGTAAAATAGAGATAACCAATAGGTTTTATTTCAATGATTTATCTAAATATAAGATTATATACCAACTGAAAGCAAATCAGGACATAGTGACAGAGGAAACGCTTAATATACAACTGCAGCCGCAAGAGAGCAAAATTATTACGATTCCAGTTGAACAGCTAAAACCCAAAGGTGGAACTGAATACTTTATCAATTTCAGAGTATATACTCAAGAAGCTACGCTTCTTGTCCCGAAAGGACATATAGTAGCATTCGATCAATTTCTACTGCCAATAAAGGCCCAAGCTGAAAAATATGTTGCCAATAAAGCCCCGGCATTGAATGTTACAGAAAAAGACCATGCTATCACAATATCATCATCTAAAGTCCAATTCGTTTTTGATCTAGATAAAGGTATCGCAAGTTCATATAAAGTAGATGGAATTGAATATTTCGAGAAAGGATTCGGTATTCAGCCTAATTTTTGGCGAGCTCCAAACGATAACGATTATGGAAATGGAGCACCTTTGAGGCTTCATCGATGGAAAGAGTCGAGCAAAGACTTTAAAATTGTGAGCCATAATTATTCGAAGAAAGAGAATAATATCTCGCTTGATATCACATATGCTCTTAAGGCTGGAAATAAATATATCGTAAACTATGAAATTTTCCCGACGGGTGTAATCAAGATATCTGCCCGTTTCACGGCTTTAGACGCAGAAGTAGAAAAAGTGGATAAGTCGGAATCCGAACTCTTGGCAACCCATTCGCCAAAGGCCTTAGCTGACCTGAAAGCAAAGAAAGATGTTGTCGAAGTTCCTCGCATCGGTGTGCGATTCAGACTACCCGAACAAATGAACCAGATAGCATACTTTGGCCGAGGCCCTGAAGAAAACTATATTGATCGATTTATGGGTACAACTGTTGACTTATATAAAACGACAGCCGACGAAATGTATCATCCATATGTCCGTCCACAAGAAAACGGTCATCGCACAGATACCAGATGGATGATGGCAACAAATAAGTCGGGTAAAGGCTTGCTTATAAAAGCACAAGACAAAATAGAATTTAATGCTTTGAGAAACTCTATCGAAGATTTTGACGGAGAGGAAGCAAATGCACCTTATCAGTGGAATAACTTCTCAGAGCAAGACATCAAAAACAGAGACTATGAATGGGCCAAAAACCGTTTACCAAAACAAACTCACGCTAGCGATATCACGCCACGTAATTTTGTTGAGATCTGTATAGATCTGAAACAACAAGGCATTGGAGGATACGATAGCTGGGGATCGAGACCAATTCCTGAAGCTACTATATACGCCGATAAAGATTATGAATGGGGATTCTCTATTATTCCTATATCAAACCTGAAAGATGGTATAAAAAAATCATCACTTACATACTAAATCAAATTCAGAATACCTTTATATGAAAAGAATATTTCTACCCGTAATTATTTCTCTTTGTTGTACAACTGCTTTTCCTCAAAATAAAGATAAGCGTATTCCTCCTGACAAGGATCTGATAACATACAAGATTCCCAAGAATTCAATCTATAAAAATGGTTGGGTGGATTTCAATAAAAATGGCAAAATGGATATCTATGAAAATCCATCTGCTCCAATCAACGACCGTATAGAAGATCTGCTATCTCAGATGAATCTTGAAGAGAAAACATGCCAGATGGTCACTTTGTACGGATACAAAAGAGTGCTTCAAGACGACCTACCTACACCTGAATGGAAAAACAAACTTTGGAAAGATGGAATTGGTGCTATCGACGAACATCTAAACGGATTTCAAGAATGGGGATTACCTCCATCTGACAATCCATTTGTCTGGCCGGCATCGCGTCATGCATGGGCTTTGAACGAAGTACAACGTTTTTTTGTTGAAGAAACCCGTCTGGGTATTCCAGTCGATTTCACAAATGAGGGTATACGAGGTGTTGAAAGCTATATAGCAACTAACTTTCCAACTCAATTGGGACTCGGACATACATGGAACCGCGATCTTATAGAGAAAGTCGGATATATAACAGGACGCGAGGCAAGGCTATTAGGTTATACAAACGTATATGCTCCAATATTGGATGTAGGGCGCGATCAGCGCTGGGGGCGATACGAAGAAGTATACGGAGAATCGCCTTATTTGGTTTCGGAACTAGGCTTTTCGATGGTAAAAGGATTGCAAAAAGATTATCAAGTTGCTTCTACAGCCAAACATTTCATTGCATATAGCAATAATAAAGGGGCTAGAGAGGGAATGGCTCGTCTTGATCCTCAGATGTCGCCGCGCGAAGTAGAAAATGTCCATGTATATCCTTGGTTAAAGGCTATTCGCGAAGGTGGTCTACTTGGTGTTATGAGCTCATACAACGATTATGATGGCTTTCCCATACAAGGTAGTTATTATTGGCTGACTACACGTCTGCGTAAAGAAATGGGATTCAAAGGATATGTTGTTTCGGATAGCGATGCAGTAGAATATCTACACAGCAAACACGGAACTGCGAAAGATATGAAGGAGTCGGTACGACAAGCGGTTGAAGCAGGACTGAACGTCCGTTGCACATTCCGATCTCCAGATTCTTATGTCCTACCCCTTCGAGAACTTGTTGAAGAAGGTTCTATAAGCATGAAAACTATTGATGACAGAGTTCGTGACGTATTGAGGGTGAAATTTTTGGTCGGACTTTTTGATATGCCTTATCAAATGAATCTAAAACAAGCCGATATAGAAGTAAATTCTGCAGAAAATCAGGCTATAGCACTACAAGCTTCAAGAGAATCAATTGTCCTTTTGAAAAATGAGAATAGTATATTACCCCTATCTAAAGAAAAAATAAAAACGATAAGTGTTTGCGGGCCAAATGCCGATGATGCGGCATATGCTTTGACTCATTATGGGCCTCTAGCTGTAGATGTTACATCTGTACTTCAGGGCATTAAAAATAAAGTTGGAGAATCAAATGTTCTTTACACAAAAGGTTGTGAAGTTGTGGATGAGAACTGGCCTGAATCTGAGATAATCTCTTTTCCTCTTACCGATACAGAACAAGTAGAAATTGATAAAGCAGTAGAAAATGCAAAGAAAAGTGATATTGCTGTTGTAGTCCTTGGAGGTAATAATCGAACATGTGGTGAAAATAAATCACGCTCAAGCCTTGATCTTCCAGGAAAACAATTGGACCTACTACAAGCTGTATACAAAACAGGTACTCCTATAGTTTTGGTTTTGATACATGGAAGACCAAATTCGATAAATTGGGCAGACAAATGCGTTCCTGCTATATTAGAAGCCTGGTATCCAGGCTCTCAGGGAGGCACAGCCGTAGCTGATGTTCTTTTCGGCGACTACAATCCGGGAGGTAAGCTTACAGTAACCGTTCCTAAAAGTGTAGGGCAAATACCATTTAATTTCCCATCGAAGCCAAATGCTCAGGTTGATGGTGGAGCTAAACCTGGTCTGAATGGTAATATGAGTAGAGTAAATGGAGCGCTCTATCATTTCGGATATGGTTTGAGCTACACAACTTTCGAATATTCTGATTTAAATATCTCTCCTAAAACAGCTACAGACAAACAAAATATAACTGTCAGTTTTAAAATTACAAATACAGGGGATAAAGATGGAGATGAGGTTGTACAGCTATATACTAGAGATGTCGTGAGTTCAGTAACAACATACGAGAAAAACTTACGCGGTTTTGAACGAGTACATCTCAAAGCTGGTGAAACAAAAGATATAAAATTTATTATAAAGCCAAGTGATCTGTCGCTTCTTAATATTCATAACGAATGGGTGGTTGAACCTGGTGAGTTTAAAATAATGATAGGAGCATCATCTGAAGATATTAGACTGGAGGATACATTACTTATCAGAGATATTTTTGATAGAACATCTAAAATATCAGATAGTAAAAAACTTGATCCAACGCTGAACAATGTATTGGATAATAACAAACAAACAACATGGAATGCTAAATCTGGCGAAAGTCTTACATTCGCGTTGAAAGAAGGAACCAAAGCCCATAAAATATCTATCCTTTGGAAAGATGCTGATGATTCTACAGACTTTGAAATTCAAGCTTCAAGGGGAGGCGGTCAATTTATCACAACCTATGTCGGGAAAGTTCAAGTCACAGATAATTTCCAAGAGTTTCCTTTAGGTGGTGATGTTGCAAGTGATATTCGTATACTCATAACAAAAGGAAAAGCTTCTATATCTGAAGTTATATTAGACAATTTAAAATAAATCAACAAACAAGATAAAGAATCTATCTTTATTGAAACAAAATGAAACCTCGTCAGCTATCTGACGAGGTTTCATTTTTTACAGTGATAACAATTGACAATGTAATTCAGAGAATGACCTTAGTTCTCTGAACGTTTCTTTTCTAATTCTTCTGAAATCTCAGCTACTTTTTTATCATTCAATGGATAAAACGTCATACCTAGAAAGGCTAGTCCGCAGCAAATTGCCGGAATTATACTAATCATCAAACGCTCTCCATAGATTGTTTCAATACTTTGTTCTATGATAGCAGGGTCGTATTTAAAGAAGAATAGCCCCCACCCTGTTGCTGCAGCACCCAATGCCCAACCTAATTTTTGAGACATCGAAGATGATGAAAATATAAGCCCTGATGCTCTACGACCGTATTTGTACTCTTGATAATCGACAATATCAGAGAACATACTCCACAATAAAGGAAGTACATATCCTGCAAAAAGAGAGATTATCGCTTGTAATAGAAGTATCCAGCCCAATTCGTTTGGCACAAAGAAGAATACGACACTGAAAAGTGCAGCAAAAAATGTAGCTATCAGATAGGTCCTCTTCTTGCCATATTTACTTGATAAAATTGGTGCTAAAATTACACCGACCAAATTACAAACCTGACCAAGCAAGAAGTATATAGTAGTTAGATCCCATCCAGTCAATGGTGTTGAATAGCTGATTTTAACAAAGTCTCTAAAATAATAAATCGCGACACCATCTCGAACTGCATTGAATAATAATGAAGCTAATCCCGTTCCTACTAATATCCACCAAGGCGAATTTTTAAATAAGATTTTAAGGTCACTCTTGACAGATACTTTCGTCTCCTTTTCTTCATTTATAGGTTCAACGCGCTCGCGAGTCCATTTGAAGCACATAATAAACAAAAATACACACAATATGCCAATGACTCCTACACCCATAGTCCAACCTATAGCACCTGTACTTATAGTAGAATTACTTGTTATAGAAATTTCCTCTCCAAAAGAATTGTTGAAGAAATTAACTAACGGTTGTAACAGCATGAAAGTGATAAAACTTCCGATAAAAGCAAAAGCCATACGATAAGATGAAAGGATGTTCCGTTCTTGAGGATCGCTTGACATTACTCCTAATAATGACGCATAAGGAACATTGACTAAAGAGTAAACGATCATCATCAGAGAATACGTTAGATAGGCATATATTAACTTGCCTTGTGCCCCAAAATCGGGTACATAGAATGTAATTATACCCATTACCGCAAATGGTATTGCAAAGTATAATATATAAGGACGATAGCGTCCCCAACGAGTCTTGGTACGGTCAGCCATTATTCCGACAAATAAATCGAAAAAAGAATCCCATACACGGGCAACTAAAAACATCGTACCAGCTGCGGCAGCAGTAATACCGAAAACATCTGTGTAGAAAAAGAGTGAATACATACCAAATATCTTCCAGAACATAGAAGATGCCATGTCTCCGAATCCGTATCCAACTCTTTCTTTCAATGAAACTTTATGAGCACTCATATTGCTTTAATTTGTAAATATTGTTGTTCTTATATTTGTCGCTATTAAAAATATCAATCCTGCTTATTTAGTACTGTTCTCATTTTATTTGATTATTTTAGTTAGAATTGGATATCAACAAATAAAGGTCTGTGGTCAGAAGCTATTTTATCTTCAATCACTTGAGCTTTCTCAACATTGTATATTTTATCATTAGCTGTGTATCCCCATATATAATCTAATGTACTATCAGGCTCAACCGAAGGAAATGTGTGCTGATTTACATCAGATAACAGCTGCCAATGTTTTTCCAAAAGCCTCATCATTTCTGATTCTGGGAGATCGTTCAAATCTCCCATCAAAATGACAGGCTTCATATATTTGGACACCGTTTCATTTATAATACCAACAGATTTTATTCTCTCTTCGGTGTCTAATGACAGATGTGTATTAACAACAACATAATCTTCAAATTCGACAATAAGAGCTGTACGCATTTCATCAGCGCCTGGTAAAGAAATTTTATTTACAGAAATAGGTTTTTCTTTACTCAAGATCCCATTCCCGTATTTACCCCCATCATGCAGTATTGAGTGTCCAAACACTGCGTTCATATTTACCTGATCAGCTAATAGTTGAATTATATCAACGTTGCCACTACGACCGATAACACTATCTACTTCCTGAAGGCCTACAACTTCGGGATTTACATCCAGAATCACTCTTCCAATACGGGCAATATCCACAATACTATCCATACCTTCTCCGTGATGTATGTTATATGTCATGAAGCGATATGTATCTACTTTTTGTTTGGAATTCTGGCATTGCACAAATAAAGGTAATACTAAAATTACTATAGCTACTTTTAAAATATTTTTCATCTCACTTTTATTATATTTACAATGACTAATCAATATTAGACATTTATTTTACGGTAATCTCTTCAATAAATAGTCTTGGATAGAAAGCTCCTGCAATCACTTTATTAGCGGGTATTTCTGGTACTTTCTTTATCTTCAAACGTACTTTAAGCACATCGATCGGATCAAACGACAAAACGGCTTTACTATCGGCTGCTTCAATCTGATCATAATTAAGCGTTCCTATAGTATTGAAAGTATTCCCATCTAAAGATACTTGATACTCTACTGTTTCAGGGGCGTAAATCGATCGATGTTCCTGATTTATAGACAATACAGATATTTCGCTAACTGATGTTACTTTTTCTAAATCAATGTCTACCGTTAAATGATTCTCATGGTAAGAAAACCAATCGTCACGCTCCATTAATTTGTCCATCCCCAACTTGCGATTGAATAAGTTCTCGGCTAAATGATTCTGTATTTTCTCATCTTTGTCATTCGATAAAATATAAGACTTACCTGCGGCTTTATTTTCAACAAATAGTTGCTCATATGGCGCATACATCACTTTTCCATCTTTTACCGAAATGGCTCTTACAATAACTTCCTTCTCGGGTAGAGAAATGGCTGATCTATAAACCTCACTTGAGGTTGTAGGTTCACTTCCATCGATTGTAAAATGGATCGTTGCTTGCGGAGCATCACAAAACAATTCTAAATTCACACCGCCTATACCATCACTAACAACTTTATCCTGTATGCTATAGAAAGCATTCGAATAATTCAATCCGGCATAATCGTATCGTTTTAGCAATGAAGGCAAAGCCTTACTAAAGTTGTTGAAATTTTTCAGTTCTGGTTGAATCCATGCTAATTCGGCTAAAGCAGCTAAACGAGGATATATCATAAATTCACGTTGTTCTCTGGTCGATAAATATTCAATCCAAGTATTTGCTTGTACACCCAATATATGTTTCCATTCATCAGCAGTTAATTCGGTCGGATAAGGATCGAATGAATAAACCTTACTAATTGGTAAAAAACCTCCAATAGCTAATGGATCTGCAGGAGAAATAGATTGGTAGTAATCGAGATACAAATAATTATAAGGGGTCATTATAACATCATTTCCGTGTTTAGCTGCTGCTACACCACCTTCTATACCTCGCCAACTCATCACTGTTGCATCCGGAGCTAATCCGCCTTCAAGTATTTCATCCCAACCAATAATACGTTTATTCTTTGTTGCCATGAATTTCTGAATTCGCTGTATGAAATAAGATTGTAATTCATGCTCATCCTTCAATCCTTCATCCTTCATTCGTTGTTGACATGATGCACAATGTTTCCAGCGCACTTTTGGACACTCATCACCTCCGATATGAATATATTCACTAGGAAATAATTCAACTACTTCACTAAGAATATCTTCCAAAAAATTGAATGTTTCTTCTTTTGTACAATATACATCGTTAAATACGCCCCAAGTACCTTGTACCTCAAAAGGACCCCCAGTACAAGAATACTCAGGGTAAGCAGTTAATGCCGCCATAGCATGTCCAGGCAATTCGATCTCAGGGATAACAGTGATTGACCTTTCTTTGGCATAAGCTACGACCTCTTTAATTTCTTCTTGAGTATAATAACCTCCTGTATATGTGTTATCCCACTGACGAGGAGCACTAAATAGATGTCCTTTCAATGTTCTTTCACGAAATCCACCGATTTCAGCTAAACGAGGATATTTCTTGATTTCGATTCTCCATCCTTGATCTTCGGTCAAATGCCAATGAAAGACATTCAATTTCAATAGAGCCATCTGATCAATATAATCTTTCACCTCTTGCAATGGTACAAAGTGGCGACACACATCGAGGTGCATCCCTCTATAACCAAACATAGGGGCATCTTCAATCTTACAACAAGGAACTGATAATTTTAGATCAGCTATTTTACTGTTACTTTCTAATGCCGCAGGTAACAACTGACGGATAGTTTGAGTAGCATAGAATAAACCTTGAGTATCTGTATACTCAATTTCTATTTTGTCTGACGCTATATTTAAAATATAACCTTCTTCATTTTTTATTTTTTTATTTACTCGGCATATTACTGCATTTGACAGAGGCTTAACACCTGTCACGGCCAATTTGATACCAGTCGTATTTAAGATACGCTCTCGTAACACATCAAAAGCTTGAAGTGATTGTTCGTTTGATCCATCAGCGAAATATATCTTCGTTTGATTGTCAAAAATAAAAACGCCTTTTGATGGTTTTAAACTTTTAGGAGCCGGAATAATATCGTAATTGTTATTTTGCGCAAATATCAGACTATTGCAGAGAAACAATGCTATTATTAAAAATACGGCTTGTTTTATTTTGCTCATATTATTTTATGCTTCTATTATTTTTCAATTCATTATTATTCAACTTATCTCGCATGTTGAAATTCGTATTCCGTAGCAGATAATGTTCTTATATAGGTCTTCATAATTGCATCGTTCTCTGAAATAATGATCACTCTAGCTCCACGGTCAAGCAACTCCTTGTAAGCTGATGCATATCCTGTTTTACGTCCATAAGCTAATGCTATTTTTGACAATACACCGATATAATCATTATTATGATCATGCCCCGTAAATACTCCTAATACATCTTGTTGTTCGATAAAAGCGCTAAATAAGCCACTATTAATTTTAGGAGAACATACTTCCTCTAATTTATTTCCTAAAGTTTCGGGCAATTCTTTTACTATTTTGTATTCAGGCAAAGGAATATGAAAAAAGGCCAGAGCTGGCAATGTTGTATTACTCTGTAATTTATACTTATTGCTTATAGAACGGTACCATTCTATCTGATTACCTTTTATCCAGTCATAATAGCCTAATTCTTCATGATTATTTGTATACGAATGAGAATCGAGGAAATAGAGTATCCACTTAGTCGAATCCGATTTTTCAGCTCTTACTGGTACATGGCAATTACCTACCCCATCAATAAATTCTGATGCGTTGAATGTTAAATTAAGAGGTTCCTTCATTAATATATTTAGCTGTTCTTGTTTTGTAAAAGCTGTTTCAGTATCATGGTTACCAAAGTTAACAATAAAAGGTACATCTACTTCTTTCATTATAGCAATAATATCTTTCCATGATCTATCGGCTTCATTAGAAACTGCTATATCACCTGTAAAAACTACAAGATTGGGTTGCTCTTCTTTAATGAGATTCTTCATCAAATTTGCAGTACTATCATTGATATTTTTATATTTGTCTCCTTCAGACCAGTGTAGATCTGTAAATTGCATTATTTTAAATTGCCCATTTTTGAAATGTAGTGTTGTTTGAGCTTGTATCTGCAATACAAAAAGTAATAATATGCAGAATAGTAATTTTCTCATTTTATATTATATTTTATTTTCGACTATATCAATTCAATGAACAGTCAATATTATTCGTAATTTATTTTTCTGATTTATTTTGATAGAAACGAATCCAATCGATGTACATATTAGCAGGAAGATCATTAATATTATATTCTCCAACCCAATTTCCTCCAACCTGATTACTTAGAATAATATAGAAATTATCCTCAAATGGAAATTGATCTATACCCAAGCTGTCAATTTTAGGATAACAAAGTGTTAATTTATCATTCGTAAAGAAGCGTAAACTATCAGGATAAAACTCAAGAGCATAAATATTATAGTCATTATTAGTTATCGGATGCGTAGCAAATCTCTGAGGCTCATCATTATCGGCTAAAGTATAGGGTGTGTGGATAGTTTGATATACGATTGTATCAAAACTTAAGTGTTCCATTATATCAATTTCACCACCAGCCGGCCACTTCCGACCTTCAGGCAGCATCCATATTGCTGGCCATAAACCTTGCCCTTCGTCTAATTTTGCCCGAATCTCTAATCTTCCACTCTGAAAGCTTTTTTTCCCCATCGACCAGACACCTCCTGTCAATACTTTTGCGGTATCATCTTCAAGATATATATTAGGGATGGCTCTCAATATAAGATTTCCATGCGCAATTTTATAACACGAATCATAGTCGGTCATAAATTTATTCCAGTCGGCTTGTCCTCGTGGAATTTTTGACCAAATATTATCATCTATCACTTCTTTCTCGAAATCTTCTTCCCAGATCAATATCCATTCATCATTTTTAGATTGCTTTATATTACATCCCAATAGTACGAATGAAAATAATATAACGGATATGAAAATTAGTCTTTGCATATTGGTATTAGTTTATTGAATATGGATAGCCTCAATCCGAAAATTGAGGCCTCCAAAAAATGAAGTATATTTAGGTAGAATTTTTCAATTAACACATACTTTTTTATTTTTATTTATAATTTTATTCAAGGTTTCCACCGACTTAATAGATCTTAACCCATCCGAATCTGTATTAAAACAATAATCCAGAAGTCTGTCAATAGATGATGTTGCAACGTGCAAACGCGTATCTGATGATGCATAATAAATATACACGGTACCATCTTCATCGGCAATCCAACCATTACAGAATAAAACATTAGAAACATCACCAACACGTTCTTCACCATCAGGTCCCATAAAATAACCTGCAGGTGCTGCTATGATTTTTTCAGGATGTTCTAATTCAGTTACAAACATATACAAAACATAACGCAACCCAGCTGCGCAAGCCCGAACACCATGTGCTAGATTTAACCAACCTTTTGCAGTCTTAATTGGAGCAGGACCTTGCCCATTTTTTGCTTCCTTTATCGTATGATAATAGCGTCTATCTACTAACTGCTCACCGTCAATTATTGCATTTTCCATACTATCTGTCAATGCCCAACAGATTCCGCCACCATTGCCGGCATCGATGAAACCATCTTGTGGACGCGTATATAAAGCATATTTACCATCAACAAATTCAGAATGTAATACAACATTTCTTTGATGACATTTAGCTTTCACGTTTGGTAAACGTTCCCACTTTTTCAAGTCTTTTGTCCGAACAACACCTGTTGAAGCTATTGCACTAGATATATCCCCTAAAGGAGCGTTCTTGTCTTGCATCTCGGAACAGAATAAGCCATAGATCCAACCATCTTCATGCTTTGTCAACCGCATGTCATACACATTTGTCTCGTCTTCATCAATATCTGGTAATAGAACAGGATAATCCCAAAACTTAAAATTATCTATCCCGTTGTCACTCTCTGCCACTGCAAAGAATGATTTACGGTCTACTCCTTCGACTCTAGCAATAACTAAATATTTATCATTGTGTTTAATTGCACCTGCATTAAACACTGCATTTATACCAAAGCGTTCGAGCAAATATGGATTAGTGTCCTGATCTAAATCATAGCGCCACGATAAGGGTGTATGCTTTGCAGTTAAAATTGGGTATTTATACCTTTCATAGATTCCATTACCCGATAATATTTGTTCATTTTTTTGCGAAATAAGTTTTTCATATTCGCGATTTAAACCTTCTAATCGTTTATTATATTTTTCTATATTCATCTTATCACCAATAAATCAACTTTATACTTTCAAAAATAAAAGGGCAAAGCTATAAATACACCTCTTCGCCCTTTTATTTCGTACTAACTAGCCTAGAAGCCTAATACATCAGGGCCTTTGAAAACCATATAACCTTCGTCACCTGTTTCTTCCTCAGTAAATGTAAACCAATAGTGATTATCTTCTACTTTTTCCAAAGTACATACGGATAAGCTTATAGATGTTCCTTCTTTCTCCTGACCTTTTGAGATATCATATATCCTTGCTTCTGATTTAGTCCCAACTTCTACATCTCCAGTAT
This sequence comes from Dysgonomonas massiliensis, assembly GCF_900240225.1. Taxonomy (GTDB): domain Bacteria; phylum Bacteroidota; class Bacteroidia; order Bacteroidales; family Dysgonomonadaceae; genus Dysgonomonas; species Dysgonomonas massiliensis. Next base: position 115,729 of record NZ_OEPV01000011.1, read on the forward strand.
AAGTAATACCATAAGATGTATAAGTAGATCCAACCTCAAATATTGTTCTATTCAAGGAAGGAATGTAATCTCCTCCTCTCAATGTGTTAGATATTGTACTTCTCTTTCTATTTTTAAATATTCTTAATGTCTTGTCTTCTAAGAAAGGCTTGTCGATTTGTACAATTAATACAATTTTCTGACCAGATCCATCAGTTAATGTAACTGTTGGCTGAGTAGCAGAGTTTTTCGCAGATAAAGTGATAGTCTTAGCTTCAGTATCAATTGATGTGCCTAGAATACTTGCAGATGAAGATGAAGTGACTTCATATCCAGGTTCACCTCCTTCGAAAGGAATAACTAATGTTGAATTTGTTTCCATAAAGAGAATTTTACTTGGATCATATCCTACAAACTGTAATGATGCCGCAACATCTTTAACTTCTATAGCTACATCAACTTTTTTACCTTCCGAGTCTGTTATCTTCAATGTAGTTTTTCCAACATTCTTAGGTATAATTGTAATATTTCCTTTAATCTGATATGGATCATTGGATAAGTCTTGCTCCTCAGGTTCAACTAGATTAACATCCACAATTTTTTGTTCCGGATCGTCAAAAGTAAATTCATAGTTACCATTACCATCATATATCTCAATATTCCTTTCCTCATCTCCTTGTCGAAACTCAAGTTCATTTTTACTTAAATCTAATACTAGATCAACGGTTTCTTTAACATCAACTTTTATAATTGATTCTTGATTGGTCCAGTCATATAATTTAAAATAAACTACTCCCCTTTTCTTTCCGATAAAAGTAAATACATCTTTGCCTTCTTGTAATTCAACCCTTGCTGTATCTTTTGTCAACTGAGGAGCATCCAATTTGTTTACATACTCTATCCTATAATTGTTATTATTTGATAGTAATTTAACCTCTTTTACTGTTTCTCCTTTTGTTAAATTTAGCACTACATCAGTACTTTCAAGACTCAGATCATTGTATGTTGGATCTTCTCCTCTATCACAACTTATCACAAAAAGTGAAGTGAGTATGGCCGTAAAAAACAAATATATTTTTCTCATTATTCTTCGATTATTTCATTGTTAGTAACTAGTTTACCTTTTAGCGTCGTTACACTATACGGAAGAATTGTAGTATATCGAGATGAAGTCTCAACAGATGGATTAATCTTAGTTTTTTTCCACTGGTATGTCTCAACAGACTCGTATTTCTGCATATTTTTAATACCTAAGTTTTCAATTTCGAAAACTATATCTTGACTTACTGTTTGATCTAAATTAACAATAACTATTGCATACTCATTATTAACATCATCTACGTAAGCAGTTATGAGTAGTTTATCTAAAAAATTCTGTATACTAGAATCTTCTCCGTCTACTTTTACTTCTGTAGCATATCTATAGCTACCTATAGGAATGTATTTTGTAAAGTGGCCATAAGTATAATATCTCATTGCTTCTGGTGTTTCATAATATGTTCCAGGTATTTCTGCTTCAAGACGAATCAAACTTTCATTATTCGTTGTAGGTCTTGCTCCAGCCCACCACATAAAAGAGTTAATATTGCCATTAGCTAGATATGTGTGGAAAGTTTTAGCCCAATTCATGCCATCTTTCCATGACCCATCGTAGTTAGATGTACTACTAGTCTCGGTATTCCACACTTTGAGATTATTTTTCACAGCATCAGTATAAGGCACAATCTTAGCATCGCCGGTAAAGTATCCATGACCAGCAGCAATTACATTTTGGTTTACAATTTCAGGTCTATATTTTATCATATTACTTATCATAGTACCTCCATTTTGCCACCATGCATGCTCACCAATAACAATAGAAATATCCTGATGTCCTCTTCTATTTAATTCTGGACGTAGGTTATCAATAACAAAGTCTGTAAGTTCTTCTGCGCTCCATCCACAAGCAGCCCATGATGCAGAACTTGAGTTTGGTTCATTTGCAGGAGATACATAAGAAGTTTTAGAACCCGTAGCTTTTTCCATACCTTCTATAAAGTCAACTATATAGGTAGCATAATCCTGATAATGCTCTTTTTTAAGCTTCCCATTATTCAAATTACCAGAGCTTTTCCACATCTGTAACGGGCTCCATGATGAATGTAATACTTCTACGTTTGGAAAGTTTTTTCTCACATAGTCTAGTGCCCACATCTGACCTAGCTCTTCAATATCGTAACTTATAGACCAATAATCACTAACTAGTGACGGATGATCAGCAGGCAAATTATACTTTCTATCCCATCCAAAATCAAGAGTTCCATGTTTGGCATATGTTTCGCACACATATCCTCTGTAGAACTTCAAATTAAGTCCATCTTTACCAAACAATCTATCCAATACTTCTTCTCTTTTCAGATTTGTATATAATCTACCAGACCAACCAGCGATAGCACAGCCAAAACCATCTATCTCTTGGAATTTGTTTTCTTCAGAGAATAAAACTTTTACTTTAGCTTTAGTCGTAGGCTCTTCTACGACCCCATCATCCTCGTCAGCAAGTCCGGGATCAATAAAATCTGGAGGCATTGGTAAGTTTACGGTTTTGTCATCGCTACATGCTGAAAATCCGATTCCCATAACTAACACCGAAAAAGCTAACGATATTATATATTTTATTTTTGTCATAATATTATTTGTTTCAGTTTAATGAATTAATTACTCCCACGCGCTATTTTGTTTCATCAACAGATTAGTATTCAACTCTGTTAGCGGAATAGGATAGTATAGATGTTTAGCTTGGAAGTTATCAGCTCCTTGCTTTTTATTTTCTTTAAAAATTGCTTTAATTTGATCAGCAGTATACCAACGTTTAAGATCTTCAAATCGTCTACCTTCGTTATAAAATTCCAATAGATTTTGGTGTTCAATTTCTTTCCACAATGCTTCTCCTGAGAATGTTTTTGCTTCTAATCCAGCTCGTTCTCTGATCTTCGCTAAAGCTTTATTTGCACCAGCTTCATCTTGAGTTTTATAACAAGCCTCTGCATAAAGCAGCAGTGTTTCCGCAAATCGCATTACGCGTATATTATTCTTTTTGCCCGGAGTATATGCCATAAGGTCTGCTTTTCCATCATTATCAAAAAACGCAGTGTATTTCTTTGTTAAAAATTTTCCTTCTTTTCCGTTAACAGTTGGGAAAGCAGGCATTCCTTTATTTAGCTTTTGTTCCACTGCCAAGTCCCAATATTGATTAAATTTAGATGCACCATCATACCAATCAACACTTTCATCGCGAGCATCGCCATACAGTTTTGTATCGAAGAAAAAAGAAGTGTACATTCTCTCGTCAAAGTTGCGTCCATTGTAACTTTGAACCTTACTTGCTGTTTTCTTTTCTTTAATAAACTCTGAAACGATAAATGCAGATGGAGCTAATTTCATCCAGCCTCCAGATTGAGGAGAGCCAAGCCATTGAGGAAGAGAGTTACCTTGACCTGCAAATCCGCCATTACCCCATGTATATGCACCTTCTCCATATTCAATCTCGAAGATAGATTCTTTGTTGTGCTCTCCATCAGGAATAAAATTCTCTTCGTAATTGTAAACTAAATCATATGTATAAGGAGGTTTCTGTAATTCTTCTAAAAGTGTTTTAGCTTTTCCATATTCGTGCTGAGTTGCATAAAGTTTAGCTAATAGCATTACCGCTGCTCCTTTTTCGATACGTCCAGATTCTGCTGATATTCTTTTTATCGGAAGATCAGCTTCTATTGCACTCTTCAGATCTTGTTCAACTTGATTGAATATATCAGCCTGTGGTGAAGGGGCAACATACTTTTCTTCTTGAGAAGGAATAAGACGTAACGGTACTTCCAAATAATGGTTTCCTAACAGAAAATATTGATAAGCACGTAAAAAGTAAGCTTCACCTTTCAGGCGTTCTCTTTCTTCTACACTGAGTTCATCTGTCGGAACTTTATCAATATTATTTATTATAACATTCGCACGTTGTATACCTTGATATAATTGTGCATAAGAATATTTCTCGTTATCTATCGAATTAGAAAATGTAGCAATTTCCCAAGATGCAGCTTCCTCTCCAAGTACAGTCCAAGTTTCATCGCCTCGAGCTTGCAGATCTAGAAAACCTGTTGTTGCTCCAAACCAGCCATCTAGCTGAAATTGTATCGGTTCGTATGCTGTTGCCATTGCTGATTCTGCATTAGCCTTACTCACCCAAAACTTGTCTCCTGTGAAGCTATTTGGATCGTCCAAATCTAAGAAGCTTTCGCTACACGACAACAACATTGCTGATATTGCCACTGTGGAAAATATTCTTCCCAGCCACTTTTTTGTTTTTTTATGCATATATGTATTATTCATAATCTATTTTATTTTAAAATCCTAATTGAAGACCAAATGATATTGTACGCGATAGCGGGTAGCGTCCATGATCAACACCATATGACAAAACACTATATTCGCCTGGTGTTTCTGTAGAAGTACCTAAGTCTGGAGAATATCCACTGTAACTTGTGATTGTAAATAAGTTCTCAAAACTTGCATATACACGTAGATTATCCAATTTAATCTTACTCAATAATTTTTTAGGTAAAGTATAACCTATATTAAGATTTTTAAGACGGAAATACGAACCATCCTCTAACCATCTATCCGAGTAGGCAGCTCCATTTAAACTGGTTCCTGACTTATCAAAGCGAGGTACACTTGTATTGCGATTATCCTCTCTCCAAGATTTAGTTACGTTGTAACCTAAATTTACATCCGAAATTTTACCTGACTCAGTTCTGAACGCAGGATAATTGTATATATCATTACCAAGTACTCCGTCGAAAAACAGGTTGATATCAAAACCTTTCCAGTCAGCACCAAGTCTTATACCAAATTCGAATCCAGGGAAAGGGCTTCCAATAGAATGTGTATCTAGCTCATCTATCTTGCCATCTCCATTGTAATCTACAAATCTTTGGTCTCCAGGTACTGCATTAGGCTGAATTAAACCTCCTTTATCATTTACATAACTGTTTATTTCTTCCCAGTTCTGGAAAATACCATCTGACTTCAACAGATTAAAAGATGTCATTGACTCTCCACGTTTAAAAACCGTAATACCACCATTAGCATTACCATTAGCTGTGAAACCAGCTAAAGATTCGTTGATATTAACTCCGTCCAACTGTAGCCGTTTTACTTTATTAGTTGATAGCGTAAAGTTTGTACCGGCATAGAAGTTTACATCACCAAAACGGTCATTATAATCGATATTAAATTCCAATCCTTTATTATCAATTACTCCGACGTTTTGCCACGAACGAGCTCCTCCTCCTAAACCTTCAGAAGGTGCATTCTTTACTTCAAGCAAAACATCTTCGGTCTTTTTAATGAATGCATCGGCCGTAAGGCTAACTTTCCCATTTAAGAACATTAGATCGAAACCTACATTATAAGTTTTCGTAGTTTCCCAAGTCAGATTTTGTGGTGATACTGCAGATGCTAAAGGAAGTTGACCATACCATGGAGATATACCTTGCGTATAATATGATCCTTGTTTAACAGTACTTTTGGTCGGATAATATCCATTTACTTGTTCATTACCTAATTCACCATAACTCATTCTCAATTTCAATTGGTCGACAAACGATCTAATTGGTTTTGCAAATTTTTCTTCATGAATATTCCAGCCAACAGATACCGATGGGAAAACTCCGTAATTGTGTCCATCGCTAAAACGAGAAGAACCATCTCTACGAATTGATGCAGACAATAAATAACGGTTATCGTATGAGTACATAATACGTCCAAACATTGATAACATTGTATGTTCATTGAGACTACTTGTAGCTTGTTGCGATCCTGTCCCAGGCATTGTAGATACTTCTGAGTTTATATCGGTATTTTTGCCCCATAAGCCCCTTATCCTATCTTTTTGAGAAGAATAACCTGCTAATACATTCAAATTATGTACGCCAAAGTCTTTAATATATGATAAGGTATTTTCTAACACCCACGAATCTGAAGATGATGAACTTTCTTCCATAGTTGCTACGTCACTAGCTCCCCATACACCTAAATCATGAGCGTTTTTGCGATCTATTACCGAGCCTCTGTTTTTACGCAGCCCAATATTGGCTTTATATTTCAATTCATCAATTATTCTTAACTCTGCATATGCATTAAGTAAAATATTTGTGTTCTTATCTTGAATTTGATATACGTCTTCTATCAATGCTAAAGGGTTAGGGCTCTTCACACTATTTGGGACTCCCCATCCACCCATATTTTCAGAATTATATACAGGCATTGTTGGAACAGCTTCCAATATACTCCATACTGTATTCTCATCTGAAGAACCATTATTTTTAGAATGCTTCATGATAAAAGTTTGTCCTATCTTAAGTCTATCACCAAAGAATGAATAATCAGATTTTAATCTAACATTATATGATTGGCTATCAGTATTTCTTATAATACCTTCTCTATCATTATAATTGAAAGAGGTACTATAGGTTGCTGTTTCAGATCCACCGGATATTGTAGCTCCGATGTTATAATTAAAAGCTGTACGATACAAAACATCTTGCCAATCGGTACCCTTACCTTGGAATATTGGCTCTATAAAATAGCCTTCATCATCTCTTATTCCTCCAAAACCATCAGCATTCATTTCAACGACATGAGCAAAATGGCTCCACTCATTTGCATTAAGCATTTGTATTTTCTTAGGAAGCATGCTGATACCACTTGATAGATTCATTGTTAATTTTGCAGGAGAGCCCCTCTTTCCTGATTTTGTAGTAATTATTACAACTCCAGCTGCAGCTCTTGATCCATATATTGCTGCTGAAGAAGCATCCTTCAAAACTTCTATCGAAACAATATCGTTTGGACTAACCATAGATATATCACTAATTGTTCCATCAACAATATAAAGAGGCGAATTATTAACAAGTGAATTGACACCACGGACAACAATACTTGGTCCATTAGCAGGGTTACCATCCGACCCTACTACTGAAACTCCAGGTATTTTACCTTGTATAGCTGTACTTACATCATTGTACATATCAACATTCATTTTCTCTGCTGATAAAGAGCTTACAGCCCCACTAAGGTGGCTTTTCTTCACAGTACCATATCCGATGACTACGACTTGATCAAGAAGCACGTCGTCTTCGGACATTACTACATTTAAGATCGAAGATGTTACTTTGATCTCTTGTTTCTTAAGTCCTACTTGCGAGAAAATCAAAGTTTCGCCAGTAGTCACATCAATAGTATACTTACCATCTAAATCTGTTACAGTCCCAACAGCTTTGTCTTTTACCTGGACAGTAACCCCTATTAGAGGTTCACCTGTACTATTCTCTGTCACCGTACCCGAGACAGTTATGTCTTGTGCAAACAAAGACATAGAAATAGTACATAACATTAATAACATGTAAATTGATTTTTTCATAAATGAGATTAGGTTTATGATATTAAATTAATTATTCTAGTTAACTTGTGATTCGCTATCATCATTAGTAAAACAATAGCGTTATATTATTTCAAGATCAACAAAGTCTATTCAAGTCATTAGACTATCGAAATAGTATATTGTATTCAGTTTTATTTTGTTAATACAAATTTAGAGAAAGGCATATAACTGCACAAATGCTATTTTATCCAAACATGATACAATATTATCAATGAAAAAAAAGACAGCATCACTAATTATTGATTAATCAGCTGTGTATTAACCCATAATCCGCATGGAACATTATTTATATACTAACTATCGAAAAACATAGCAGATACTTTCTTTCCATCTAATAGAATTTGTATCTTGCAGAATTGTTTAATAAACCTGAATAAGAAAGGTTGATTTCTATATATCAACTTGACATGATATCCGAATAACTATGAAACTAGCAAAAGTCCTTTACGAGAAAACACCATTTACTGAAGCCGATTGTTTAACCGTTTTTTCGAGAGTAAAAAGCGAATTTAATTTTCCTCTTCATACTCATGAAGTATATGAGTTAAATTTTGTTCAGAATGCCTATGGAGCACAACGTATTGTCGGCGATAGTATTGAAATTATAGATGAATTGGATTTAGTCCTTATAACCGGATCTGACTTAGAACATGCTTGGTTTACACATGAATGTAAGTCTGAAAAAATAGAAGAACTTACCATTCAGTTCAGTAAAGATTTATTTAGCGACACTATACTAAATAAAAAATCATTCAATAGTATTTCCCGCTTATTGCTAGACGCTCAGAATGGAGTTGTTTTTGATAAGAAAACTATAGAATATATTAAACCTAGATTTGATAAACTAGCGAAAGAAAATACTGGCTTTTATGCAATAGTACAATTGTTGACAATCTTATATGAATTATCTATCTCTCCAGGCTCAAGGGTGCTAGCCAGCACCAGTATTAATGGTCATCAGACAGATTTCGATAGCAGGCGTATAAATAATCTTTACTCATTTTTTAATGAGAATTATATGAGAAATATCAAACTGGAGGAAGCTGCCAATGTGGTCAATATGTCCCAAGTAGCTTTTTGTAAATTTATGAAGAAACATACAGGAAGAACTTTTGTAGATTCATTAAATGAAATTAGGCTGGGACATGCTGTTCGCCTGCTAATCAATACAACAGAGACAATCTCTGAAATATGTTTTGCATGCGGATTTAATAATCTATCTCATTTTAATCGTCTGTTTCTAAGGGAAAAGAAATGTACCCCAAGTGAATTAAGAGAAAATTATTGGAAAAATCGTATTATTATTTAAATTGAGTCCGATTAGAGTGAATTTGCTAATAAGTTTAGAGACATAAACACTTAATCCGAAGGTTACATTAGATTCTGAAGTTCAAACAAATCTATTAATCTCTCAACCAGATATCAATCACAAAAATGTTTTATAAAGTATCCAATACAGAGATTAATAGAAATTCGCTACTATTCGACATCTACATCACTAAGTATAGTCCAGCCATTTAAGTCTAGTTGCTTATTGACTGCAATCTTTATGCCCGGAGTGTTATTTAGGGTTTTGTCTACTATGGCCAATCCCCAGCGATATCTTCCTGCAGGAATATTATCAATATTTATACTTAATGTATACTTATAATCTGCATCTTTGAGCCACGTTGATGGTTCAGCCTCATTATCAATCCATATTTTCACAGCGTTTCCAGCCTCGTCAAGGAGAGCAAATGCAGGTTTGTATTTATAATTCCATTTTATATTATTATTTGGTAAATATCCAGTTGCTCTATTTACCCATATATGTCCGATCTGAGCATTGCTACCATTGCTGATTGTTACTGGAACAGAAATTTCATTCGGATAAAATCTATAGCCGGCATTAACTATGAATTGTTGAACTAAGTCAGGAGCTCGTTCGGTCCACCCCTTAGTTTCTACAATCTCTCTTAAGTCCAATGTATTGAAATGATTGTCTACAGCTTGTTTGTATGTTAGCTCATACACATCGCGCCATGTCTCTAATTTATGTTCTTTATCCGACGCAAATGGACGGTAATCGTCTGTTGATCCTTGCCACCAACAAGATTCGCCCACCAGAAGAGTTCTGCCAAACATATCGGATGTGATTTTCTGCTCTTTCTCGCCGAACCACATACTACCCAGTCCGTCACGCCTCATACCGTATCCTTTTTTATCTATTGCAATAGTTTTTTCGGTTTCGAATCCTACCTGATTGTCAAATGGTAGTAAGGGGATTACTCGTTTAAAGTTAGATGTATATAAAGTTGTATACCAATCAAAAACCTCTATAAGCTTTGTTTCATCCATTAGCTTTATGCCATGGCACTCGCCCCATGAGCCCAAACTAAATCCATCAATGAAATCCACAATTGTTGGATCATCATATTCTTTGGCAAAAGCTGTTACAAATTTGGCGAGTTTTTCCTGAAAGATGGGATCGTCAGGATAGGGAGTCCATTTGTTTTCTCCTCCTCCAGTTACAAAATAGCCTTTAGCACCCGCTTTCTTTACATACTCTGGTGTCCCTTGCCTAAGATTATCTTGGCTATTATCATATACTCTAAAACATAGTTTCAGACCCCGATCTTTTGCTCCCTGAATAAGTTTTTTAAAGTTGTCGTTATACAACCAAGCATATTTCCCTTCTTCTGGCTCCATATCCGACCATCTCCAACGAACATAGAAAAAAGAGGCAAAAGCGTGTGCTGCTTTATCTTGTGCCGTCCAATACTCTTCTGCTTGCTGCACTTCGCCATTCGCGTCGTCATACAGCCCCCATCCCATACACGGATTGCGTAATAGGGAAACTGAATCTTCTTCTAAAAAAACAACGCGATTACCACTTATGCCAAAATTGTCCGGCTTGCTATTTGAACAGTTGTAGAAAAATAACAGGATTATAATTTGTACGGAGTATACAATAGCTCTATGTTTCATTATTAGATTTATTTTTAAAAGTATAATGGATTAACTTCGTTTTTCTTATATGAGTATTTCCTCTTGTGTATTTGAATGACGTATTAGTGATTTCTGTTTTTTCTATTATATATTATAGGATGTCTTTTTAATCAAAAAATCCCTAGGGACTCTGCCCTGGAGGTATTCATTTCTTATCTAGAAAAAACTATGTTTCTCAACAAGCTGTACAAACTTACATAAAAAGTATGATTTACAAGAACCTATTTAAATTTTATTCGTTTACAATGTTGGAGCATTGCTCTTTTAAAATCAGGAAAAAACGGACCTTGATCCCATACCTGTACCAAAGAGTCCCAAATACGGAAAATCAAACCCTATATCTGTAATACACTTGTATCCAATAAAATAATTTAAATTGTTTATATTTTAATATTATACTAATTTTGCAATCTTTGTACTCAATAAGTCACATTATTAAACATCACATGCAAAAATCAATAGGTTTATTGATAATTTTATCATTATCGTTCTCGCTACAATTATTTTCTCAAACCTCTGAAATAGACAGTTTAGAGCAGCAGATAGCAAATTCTGATGGAGAGCGGAAGTTAGAACTGATGTTTGATTTACATAAGCATTATCAATTTAGTTCCGAATTAATGGTTTTAAGCGAACAAGTTAAAGAGGAGGCTATTAGGCAGAATAATATGAGATATCTGGCTGCAAGTTATAGTTTAAAAGCCAGATACTTTACTGTGAATAATAATATTGACAGTGTTGTATTTTATGCAGAGATATCAAATCAAATATATGAAAAGTACAAGATAAAGAACCCCAATCAGACCTATTACTATATCGGTAAAGTGTATATTAATAATGGTTACTATGAATTAGGCATACACAATATAAAGAAATATTTAGAAGCGACCAATAGTATAGACTCATATGCCACATTAGCAGAAGCATATCTAATGACAAGAAAATACGACTTAGCAAAGGAAACTATCCTTAAAGCCATAGATAATCTTTCTTCTTTTCAGGGGCAGATATTGCCAAATGCCGAACTTACGTTCTATGATATACTCACAATTGCCAATATTTATTTGAAAGAGTACGAAGAAGCTTTAAATACTTGTTGTGTAATGGAAGAACTCGTGCGAGAATTACAAGGAACTTTACACGAAAGTATTTCTGTTTATTATAAATATCACATCTATAATAATTATGCAAATATTTATGTAAGAAAAGGAGATGTTGAAAACACTAAAAAATATTTAGATAAAGCGATGCAAATGCCAGATAGTGATTTCAAAAATTATAATAAGCATGAAACTATTACTATTTTGGGAGAATATTATCTGTTGATAAAGGACTATAACAAAGCTCTCAGTAATTTAGAAAGTGCTTTAAAATACTTTAAAGAGGAGAGCCCTGACAAGGCGTTGGTTACAGAACTTACAGAGTTAAAAATTAGAGCGCTTGAAGGCTTACAAAAATACAACGAGGCACTTCATCTACAAAAAGAACTATCACAACATAAAGACTCTATCTATAATATTAATATGCCATTACAAATACTAGCTTTATCGAAAGATTATGAAGCTAGATTGTTCAATCTTGAGAGAGAGAAAAACGAAGCTCAATTAACAAAAAGTAAACTCATCATTATAGCTCTAATAATTACATGTTTATTATTATTCTTGATCCTTTATATAGTTCATAGAAATAGTAAAGCTCAAAAAGAAAAAAATTTAGTGCTCTTGAGAAGATATACCGAGATCGATGGATTATCAAATAGTCAAATTCAGAAAGACGATCCACAGAAGCAAAATACTCTATATCTCGAAATTGAGAAATATATGAAAGATGGAGAAGCATATAAAAAAGTTGATTTAACTAGGGAGGATGTAGCAAAAGAATTAAAAACCAATTGGAGATATGTTATTGAGGCTATAAGAGAAGAGACAGGACTTGCTTTTTTGGATTATGTAAATAGATATAGATTGAATTATGTACGGAAAAGACTTCTGTCTGATAATACTATTCCCGTAAATATTATTATTTTTGATTCAGGGTTTTCCTCGACTTCTACATTCTATAGGCTTTTTAAAGCCGAATTTGGTATGACTCCAAATGAATTTAGAGAAGCCCAAAATGACCTTAAAAATTAAATATTAGAATCTAAGTATACTCTATATTTTATAAAAGTTCGTTCTCGTAATGTCTAAAAGCGTTACGAGAATTTCTTTTTTGTACTAGACTAAAAGTCGTAATTGCAAAATGAATACAAATTCATGCAGTTATTTAAACAATCGCATCAACTTAGCTATAAGCTTATTACATATTTGGGATGCTGTTTTTTTCGTATTTGGGATACCTTTATCCTAATATGGGATTCTTTAGTACAGCTATAGGACTAGGATACTTACCCTTCCACATTACATTTGTCCTTAATTCATAACACAAAATTATTCGAACAAAAATTCATCCTACGTATGGACTAATATACGTCCATAATAAATCAAATTCATTGCAATGAAATTCTTTACAAAACTCACTTTTATATGCTTGCTAGTAGCATTGAACACATTTTTTTTGCAGGCACAAGTAACCATTGGATCCGGAACAAAGCCTAATAAAGGGGCTTTATTGGATCTAAAAGAAAACGATGCTTTAGGAGCTAACTCTAAAAAAGGGTTACTCTTGCCTAGAGTAAACTTAAAGTCTTTAACTATAACCAATAATAGTAATGACTTAAAATCGACGATTGATAAAGCGTCAGGAATAGACGTATGGAATCCTATTGATCATTCTGGGTTAACAGTATATAATCTGACCGATGCAGGAGAGCTTTGTCCTGGAATATATGTGTGGAACGAGAATATATGGATGAGGATTCAGGGACCTTGTCCTGATAGATGTGCTGTTCCGGCTATCACAACTCATCCGACAAGTGCAGCTATCTGTCCTGGAACAACACGTACACTAACTGTTGCAACTAGTGGAACATCTCCATTGACTTATCAGTGGCAGAAAGACGATGTGAATATTGCAGGTGCTACGACAGCTTCTTATGGAGCAACAACAGCAGGTTCATACAGATGTGTTGTTACTAATACTTGTGGCACAGCTACATCTAATGTGGCTACAATAACACTCAATGCTGTTCCGGCTATCACGACTCATCCGACAAGTGCAGCTATCTGTCCTGGAACAACACGTCCACTAGCTGTTGCAGCTAGTGGAACATCTCCATTGACTTATCAGTGGCAGAAAGACGATGTGAATATTGCAGGTGCTACGACAGCTTCTTATGGAGCAACAACAGCAGGTTCATACAGATGTGTTGTTACTAATACTTGTGGCACAGCTACATCTAATGTGGCTACAATAACACTCAATGCTGTTCCGGCTATCACGACTCATCCGACAAGTGCAGCTATCTGCCCTGGAACAACACGTACACTAACTGTTGCAGCTAGTGGAACGTCTCCATTGACTTATCAGTGGCAGAAAGATGGCGTGAATATTGCAGGTGCTACGGCAGCTTCTTATGGAGCAACAGCAGCTGGTTCATACAAATGTATAGTTACTAATACTTGTGGAACAGCTACATCAAATGTGGCTACAATAACACTCAATGCTGTTCCAGCTATCACGACTCATCCTGTAGGAGGTGAAATTTGTCCGGGAGGTACTACACTTGGGCTTAAAATTGCAGCTAGTGGAACATCGCCATTGACTTATCAGTGGCAAAAAGACGGTGCGAATATTGCAGGTGCTACAACCTCAACCTATACTGCTACAACCGGTGGAAGTTATAGATGTGTAGTCTCTAACACTTGCGGTACGGCAACATCTAATTTGGCAACAGTGACAGAAAATTGTGGAACTTTTGAAATTACAAATCTAAAAGCTAAATATGTAATGGATGGACAATCATATAGTTTTACGATGAATGCTTCAAGAGATTGGAAAGCGACTATAAACAAAGGAGCAGCAATTACAGATATTACTAATACAACAACTGGTGTGGCAGGGCAATTTACATACACTTTCAAGATGGCCATAAAAGAAGATGCTGATGCTACTGCTACAATAACTTTCGAACATAAGTCAGGTGGTGGAACAAAGAAAGTTGTAACAATAAATGGTGAAAAACTTTATTTAATGGTACCGGGAACATTCAAGGCTACGGTAGATGGTTGGATAGGAGCAAATACAAGTCAGACAAAAGAGACTTTAGCTATATCTTCTAACTCTACTCTTCCTATAAGCTGTACATCACTTCCGTGGGCTGTCGTTGAAAAAAATGCAACTTCAGGAGCGCATACTATGTATGTGGACTTTAATAATGAGAAGGTTGCTCGTTCGGGGGTTATTTCAGTAACCAATGGAGCTACAACAAAACAATTCTCGGTTCAGCAAGAAGCATTAATCTTTGACTTAAAATATAAAAATTTCTATTTTTATTATACCTACAGTGATGATTTAGATCCTATAGTAACAACTAATTCGAAAAGGGTAATTACTCATAGACCGGATGCTGGTATCACAATGATTCGACCAGTTTCATCAAATCCGAGTGCGAATCAAAAATACATTGCGGTATATGCAAATAGTGGCTCAACAGTCCGAAAAGCTACATCTCAATATGGACTATATGGTAAAACAGCCAATGGAACATCAGTTTTTGCTCCTCTGCAGCAAGTAAATGTTACACAATATGGAGGTCCTGCGCAAAATGCAGCATACGTTGTGAATAATGGAGTTACCGAAGGACCACTTGCAGCCTCGATATATGCAGAATCAAGCAAAGGTGGGAAAATCAGAGTATACATAAAACCCACAGGCGGTCTGAAATTTGTGAAAGCAGCATTCGGAACAATAACAGGTAGTAGTAATGGTAAGGTTACATTAGATGCGCAAGGCACACTAGCTGATGGCTCTTACTATGCAGATTTGACTGTAACACCTGGAACTGTAACAGGTTTAGGGGATCATGTTTTCCCATTGGTATTCACGATGCAGCAGATACCATACGACCTTAGTCCTAGTACACCATCGACATATACATTCACTATTCGAATTACAAGAGGATAAATATAAACTAAATCTTAATTATCTCCCTTAATTGAATTAAGGGAGATAATTTATTATGCTATCTTCCCATCCTCCATTTCTGATGAGTCTCAAGCCTCCGATGAAGATTAGAACTTTAAACGCAAAAAATGGAACAATTACACTATGTTTAAAAGCCAAAACACTTAACACCTAGTGGTAAACTTTAGTTTAGAGACATACGTCCTACATCTAGCAATTAGCGAATTAGAAGCTAAAAGAGTATAACTGTTGATCAGGGAAATGGATTTTACTATTTTTTGATCGGGATACTCAATAGTGAAGATGAAGAGGGGAACCGTTCAATTATGGAATTATTTGGTCTGACCGAAATTTATCCCGGACGGATAAATACCGACAGAATTGTTTCGACTGATGGAGATAGCTATCTGGATTTGGCCAAGAATGAATTTAAGCTGGGTAATGACGATAACGGCTTAGACTGGAATATAAGCGAAAAGGACACGCTAACGCTATCGAATGCCACAATACGCAAGGCGCTGAATGTGTACGGCGAGGCTTTTATAGCCGGTTTTTTGTTCTCAAATCAGGTTATAAAATCGAAAGCAACAACGGGCGACCTTAACGCGATGGTTCTTGATGGGCTAAATGGTTCTTTGCAGTTCAACAACCAGACGAAGCGATGGACTGAAGATGGCGACGAAGAAACAAAAGATCAATACATACGACTAGACTCAGGAAATGATGCAAAAGTAGAGGCTTACAATATAACAGATGGCGACTATGCAAGCTTATCATCTCAAGGTGTATTTGCGAACCGCGCGGGTATTGATACGCTGTCAGCTTCTACGGGTATATCTATGAAAGCAGCAGTCGCGGCGTTAGGTTATGGGAAGATGGATAAAAATATGTGGAGTAGCAATTACGGAATTGTAGGCGTATTCGGCACGGCTTCAAACAGTTCAAACAACCCAGCCCCAGCGTATGGCGGCTATTTTGACCAATTAAGAATAAACGGGCAAAGTCTTAGTATGATAAGCTTAAGTGGCAATGGTGGAGAAACGACTAGGCTAACCCGAAATACATCTTTTGTTTTGGGTAATTCTAAAGGTGTGCAACATGTTTATTTGCCAACAAATGCTTACAGAGGTACAGTTATTTGGTTCAAGCAATGGTGGACGGGCTACATGCGCATATATGCGCCACTCGGTCAAAGGCTATTCGACGACAGCACGGAAAACGAATATATCGACGTTGGCGAAGGCTGGACTGCTATGTGCGTATATATTGGCGAGTGGACGCCAGTAGGATCAGTAGATTCTTATGGTACTTGGATGCTAAGTAAATTTAAATTTTAGTTTCTACTATAAATTACTATTTCTGTACTTGATACTAAAACGAGCTCTATGTTTTTATTAGTAGAGTTTATTTGCAGTTTATAGTTTTGCCCATCACCCATGATGCCGTCACCATATATGGTTATTTTATCCTTGTCACGTTTCCATGTATGATCGTTATAATCTTGCGAACATCTTTTATGTAGTGCACTTCCGTCCGCCTTAAACTCATAAGTGATTTTTGAAAGGTCGCAGCCAAGATTAATAGGGTTGTCGTTTCTGTCGGTTGCTCTGCTTAACGTGTAAGTTCCTGCTATCTGCTCATTGGTTAAGTTTAAAACTGGGTTTGTATTATCGGGGCTTTCGCTATTGTCATCAGAGCATGATAATAACATGAAAAAAGGGATTAATAATAAAAGTGAGATATTTTTCATAAAGTTGTATCTATTGATTATTTTTTCAAAAATAAAAAAAGATATTGACTAAGCAAAACTATTATTCAAATAACGAGTAGTCTGAAAATGGCTATTCGTTATTTATTTTCTGTATTGTCTGTATCGTGAGAGATTTACTATCAGTCATCATTGTAAATAATACTTGAAAACTACCCCACTAATCTACTTGAAAAGTATACCACCTGAGGAAGTAAAATGATCAGTTTTAACAGTTTCTTGATTGTTAAGATTCTTTATTTTATTAACAAATACTCACATTATAAATTCCTTTGTGTATGATTAAAACACAGAGGATAAAATGATTAAAATGGTGGATAGACAACAAATTATACACATGTATCGA
>NZ_OEPV01000014.1 GCF_900240225.1 Dysgonomonas massiliensis
TGTTTCGACTTGAAGGTGGGTACTTACAACTACTTTAAGGATATTGAGAAAGAGAATCTGAACCCCGAGGCATTGTTGAAATAAAACATCCGATCATAAAGTATATAATAAATGAAAAGAGCGGCCTTGAAATGAGAGCCGCTCTTTTTGAGAGAGCTTAATACATCAAAGTCTGTAGTTCTAATTGAAGGAGATCTTTGCATGTAAAAGACTGGAGTTACTAACTTTGTTCGGACAGATAGTTAAGGGATAAACTTAATACATTTATCCTATGAAACAAAGAAAAGTATATGACCGAGAATTCAAAGAGAATGCTGTCAAGCTAAGCTATGCACGCAGTAATCTAAGTTTGTTTGCCCGAGAGTTAGGTGTCACAACTAAGCAACTCTATAGTTGGCGTAGCCAGTATAAGCAGAAGGGCTCAGAAAGTTTTCCCGGTAAGGGTAATACAGCTGTTGGTGATGAAGCTAAAGCTTTTGCTAATTTGAAGAAAGAGTATGCACGTCTACAGCAGGAGCATGAGATCCTAAAAAAGGCTATCAGCATCATCTCCAAGAACGACCTTTGATCCATCAGTTTATACATGAGCATCGCTATAAATGGAAGGTCGAGATGATGTGTCGAGTTTTTAAAGTTTCACGTAGCAGTTATTATTACTGGTTAAAATATCCCATTGGCAAACGCAGTCAACAGATCAAAGAGATGGAAAATCGAATTCAGGCAGTTTATTTTAAGGCTAAAGGACGTTATGGCAGTCCTCGTATCAGGGAAGAACTCAGTAAGAGTGGCACTGATGTATCATTGCCTACAGTTGCCAAATATATGAAGCGTATGGGCTTGAAGAGTAAATATTCACGTAAATATAAACCTACGACAGATCCTTCTCATAAAGAACCTGTTGCTGACAATATATTGAATCGTGATTTTACTTCTTTTTCACCGTCCAGCAAGTGTGTTTCGGATATCACTTATCTGCCTACCAAGGATGGATTTCTATACCTGACTATTGTCATGGATTTATTCAACCGAGATATTACAGGATGGACATTAAGCTCTAATATGACAGCTCAAGATACTGTTATAGCTGCCATCAACAAGGCTGTAACAAATAGTCCTTTTCAAGAAGAGATGATCTTTCATTCAGACAGAGGAGTACAATATGCAGCCAAGGCTACGGCTAATACACTGAAGTCCTATAAGGTAATCCAATCTATGAGCAGAAAAGGAAACTGTTGGGATAATGCAGTAGCTGAATCCTTCTTCAAATCATTAAAAACGGAGTTATTATATGGATATAAACTGATGGATAAAAAACAGATGAGATTAGCGATCTTTGAATACATAGAGGTCTGGTACAGAAAGCAAAGAAGACATTCGTATCTGGACTATCAAACCATTGAAGAGTTTAATGAACAGTACAGAAAACAAAATATAAAATATGTCGCTTAACTTTTTGTCCGAAAATAGTTAGGATATCCAGTAAGCTGAGACGTATTCGTTTTCTTCTTCTTTTACTTCTTCGCAATGGCTCCCTTCACTCTTACTATTTCTCAGTTCTGGGAACAAGTTGTCAAAGTTTATTGAAGCGCTAGCTTCCACTTGAGTGTTTTGGTTCTTTTCAAAAAGAACATGAATATGATTTTTTAGAAGACGATTTTCGACCTCGATTTCAGAGTAACTTTGATTAATTTCTTTTATTTTATTATTTATATTATTTACTGTGCCCAAAATTTGTGCAACTTTTTGTCCTGATTTTGCCCAAAATTTGGGTCAAATACCCTAATTTGGTCAATCGAACCACCACCCAATGATAAGACCACCTCCCCAGTGTCAAAATTTGTGCATTTTCTTCAAAATCCACAGCTCCGACAGGAGGAAGATTGAAATTTGGGACTTTTTTTAACCCCATCTTGACCAGACCATCAACATCTCCAGCTATAAATAAATCGGCTATCTGCGAAACTTTATCGTCGTCAGCAGAGTTTATCATAGACACCACGCCCATAACGTAAGCGGCGTCAAATATCATTGCTGACGAATTAGATCGTTTCTTTAATACATGTGTGTCACACATGTGGGTAATGCAGCTGCTTATGGTATTGCGGCTCATACCCAGATAGTTTTGAAGGAACGTTCTTGGTATTTTGATTAAGCATGGGTTAGGATACTTAATTGGCATTTTCGACTGGTAGTTGTACTGAGAGAACAACCAAACCCAAAATTTAAAGTGGCTGGCGTTTGGAAACGGCCACGTAGACTTTGGGTACCAGACAGAATAGCTATGAAGTAATCCTTTGCACATGTTGTTAATATTTATTATGATATTCTCTTGTTATAAACAAACAATTCAAGATGAAGACTACCTTGTATGATACGGAGCGCATAAATACGCAATTGAGCACTCTTTAGGATTTGAAAACGGTAAGGCTATCTGCAACAATGAAAAAAAACGTCATCTGGTTCGTTTAAAAGAATGACGGCGGAACTATCGTTTCTGGATTGCAGTCAGAACAGGTTGTTTTGGCTCTGCTAGACAGAGCTAAAAAGCTCAATGGTAGATTTCCTTCCGAATACAATAAAAAGATGATAGAAGGGCTGGAAATGTTCTTGGAAGCGTGTAAAGATAGAGTTCAAGACCGTATCGACAGAGGTGTAATGGGTAAACTGGAAAAGTAATATGGGTGAGTGGTTATCTGAGAGAAAAGCTGTCGAATACACATCGTTGTCAAGGGAGACGCTGCGCCAAGCAAGAAATGGAGGTAGATTAACCTTTTACCAGTTTGGAAAAAAGGTTTTATACCAAAAGGAGGACTTGGACAACTACATCAGATCATCCTCCCAAAAAATATTTATCATCAGAAGATTTTTTTAATCAGAAAGGGGCTCGTTAAGAAGCCCCTTTTTTGTTTTTGTCTTGTTTTTCTGGATGTAAAACCAGATCGATTACTTTTCTGTTCGCGTCTTTAATACGGTTCATATCGTAGTCGATGTACACGTCAGTGACCGTCTGAGCCCCATGGCCAAGAGCTACTTTAATGTCATCTTTTGGTATTCCTAGCTGGCTAGCGTACGTTGCCCAGCTGTGACGCAATGCGTATGTGGTTATTGGTTTTATTTTTATTTTTTCACACATAGTCTTTAGGGCTCCATTAACTGTTTTGTTCAACCATACAGTATCGGTAATCCCTCTAAACGACAAGCCTCCAGTCGAACTCTTATATTTGTCCAGAAGCTCTCTCAATTCCGGATGTATGTATATGTTGTATAATCGCCCAGTCTTAGCTCTCTTGTAAGACAGCGATTCGTCTTCAAAATCCTTTAGATTATGTAGGTCTTTTAAACTTATTCCTATGGCAAAAAATATCATTTTAGATATATCCAGAGCCAGAGTTTCATTTTCTGAAGACGGTGTGTATGCAAATAGTTTTTGCAAGTCATCTGTTTTCATTGCCCTTTTGACAGTGTGCTCTGTTTCTATTTTAAAGAACTTGAACGGATAATTGTCTTGGGTGATCATTTTGCGTTCGATAGCGTAATTCAAACAAGCTCTCAAGTTCTTGAAGTGTGACGCTCTGGCGTTCACGGACATTCCGTCCAGCTCTTCTTTCCCTTTGGTGGCTCTTGCGGTAGACAAATGCCGATTAAACTGGTTCAACCAATCTTCGGTAATGTCTTCGGCAATAACACCTTCCCCAAAAGCATCATGTATTTTGCTTAAAGTGGTCTTATATGAACCTAAAGTCCTACCAGACTTTGTTTCCATACATTTTGCAAAACATTCTTCGATCGTTACTGGAGAGGAACGCGCCGCCAATAGTTCGCCACGACTCCTCGGTTTTCGGTCTTGGCTCGACTGCGGTTGCAATAGCTCTTTTATTACATATACATCTAACACCTCTCCGGTCATTCTCGACTGGTGCAAAATATCGTTGCATTTCTGTAAATAAAATTGTATGAGGTTATTGTTTGCAATGTTTATTTTTTTATCTTTGCCGTCTGTATAGAAAGCCCCCGTTCTATTACAAAAGTCTTTCTCTTTAGCATATATACCAAGGCTAAACCAAACGGTTTTTCGCTGGTGGGTAATTCTTAGTTTTACGGGGTACGTGCCGTTGTTCGTAATTCGCTTTTTATCCAACAAACATTTTATAACCATAACGATCTTTGATTTTGTTTATTAATATAGGTCAATTTATATTCGCTTTTAGTATGTCAAAAAAGCTTAAATGTTTTCAATATTTGACAACAATTTGACAACTTCTGTTTGCAAATATAGGGAAACATAGGCTTATCGTGCGCTATATTTAACCATATTTAACTAAAATACAAACAAAAAAAAGCGGCTATTTTTAATAATAACCGCTTGATTTAAAATGACTTATGATATATTTAATGCACACGTGGTGGAATTGGTAGACACGCTACTTTGAGGTGGTAGTTTCAGAAATGATGTGTGGGTTCGAGTCCCGTCGTGTGCACAAAGCCTCAAATGCGGTTTTAGAGGGTAATCTGACAAAGGTTACCCTTTTTGTTTGTTCATAGTTTTACACATCTATTTTGTATAATTTCGACCAAATGTTTTACAAATGTTTTACAAATGTTTTACAATATGGCGAAAAATGTTTTACAATGGATTTTATTATTTATATCTTTCGGGCACTAAAACTAATTCGACATGGTTGTTATTAAAGCAGTTGTACTGAAACATCAGGAAAAAGAGGATGGAACTTTCAATGTAAAGTATAGAATTACGCATAATAGAAAGTCTGCTTATATTGCTTCGCCTTATTTTATTCACAGATCAGAACTGACAGACAAATATAAATTCAAGCCCTCAAAGCTTACAAATAAAATAGATCGTGAAGTGTTAGACCTTAGAGATAAGGTTTCTGAATTAAGTTCTAATATCAATCACTATTCAGCTAAAGAGGTTGCCGAAGCTTTGACAAAAGCAAAGAGCGAAGAAAGCGAAGTAATTGACTTCTTAAAACATCTGAAAAGCGAATATGAACAGCTCGAATCGGATAATAAATTGAATGCAGCAAGTTATAAGGCTGTATATAATAGGCTGTATGAATACACAAAAGGTCGTTTATTTTGTCACGAAATAACACCTATGTTTCTTACTAAGTTTGAAAGATCGTTAGTAAAAGACGGATTAACAAGTTCGGGTATCATTAAATACATGGGCTGTATTCGTGCAGCTTTTAATAGGGCTAAAGATTTATACAATGATGAAGATAGGGGATTGATCGTTATTCCAAACAATCCATTTTCAAAATATAAAGTACCGAAAGAATCAGAAGCAGATAAAAGGGATGCAGGGATAGATATTGTACTAGATCTTTATTTCTATGAGCCTCAATCAGGGTTGCAGGAACTCGCAAAAGATTTATTTTTTCTTTCGTTCTATTTAATAGGTATAAACGCAAGGGATTTACATAGTAGCGATATTGAATTAAAAGATGGTAGGTTGATATATCAACGGAGTAAGACTAAAGACAAGCGATCAGACAGAGCTGAGATTTCAATTAAAATAGAACCTGAAGCAGAATATCTGATAAATAAGTACAAAGGATTTAAAGATAATGTATTCAATCTAAGCGAACGTTTTAATAGTTCTGCGAATCTGAATTTATCATTAAGCAGAGGATTTAAACAAATTCGAGAAAATATAAAAGTAAAGAATAAACAGAAATACAAGAATCTTACTTATTACTCAGCCCGTCACTCATGGGCAACAATAGCATCACATAATTGTGATATAATAGATAGCCATATTGCAAAGTGTTTGAATCACGTTAGCTTGGATTTTAAAACTACAAATAGGTATATTAAAAAAGATTGGTCTACTATTGATAAATGCAATAGGCAGGTATTAGACTTCGTTAAGCAGGTTATAAAAGAAAAAGAAACGGATAGCGATTAACTACCCGTTTGATTTCCTATACCCAAGATAAGCCAATTAGCATTAAGATCGTAATTCTCAACTGCGTGCTTGATTGCTGCGCCTTGTACAAATCTATAATCCTCTGTTTGTTGTATTTTACTGTGCATATCTTTATCTAATCCTGCTGCTAAATAGAATGATCTAAAAGAGCTTATTTTACCTTTCATACGCAATGTTTCGGTAAATGGGATAAATCTGGCTTTTATGTCGTTATTGACTTGTTCTAAGGTTATTATATCATTTCCTACATATACAGTTTCATCATTTCGGTACATATCGCCTTCAGCTGCAAATATCCAATTAGCATTAACTTTATATTTACGTACTAAATGAGCAATAATATTCATAGGCATATAGCTATTTTCGTCCTTTTCCAATCTGTAAAGATTCTGAACTGCATAACCTACTTCTAAACAAAATGCTCTTTTTGATTTTACTAACTTCTTTTCAAGTATATCGCTGATTGCAAATAAAGCTCTTAACTTTATTTCTGTGTGTATCTTATTTTTGTCGTTTTGTAGCATAGGTATTCTCTTATTTTCTCAGGTCTCTGTGGATTAGCTCAACAATGTAATATAGTTCTTTTATGTCTTGTAGTCTGATCGTAGTTATATCCTCATAAAGTGGATTGATGGATTGGCATGTTATATTTCGGTGTTGGATGTCATGACTTAAAACACTTTTTATCAATAGCCCTTCTGTTTTATGAAGTATTACAAAGAAATAACTATCAATTGAAAGAGGATACGACCAATGGCTTGTTGCTATATTCTTGGCTAGTATACGATCGCCATTCATTAATGATTTATTTGTATTATCGTTCATACTATCCCCGTCAACTTCAAAAATCATATACTTGCCTTTATATTGCATATCAGTAGTAACGGGAATAACGGGTAATTGGGTTATATATGTTTCATCGTCAAAAGATTCAGCATAGTGCTGTTTTTCATCTTTAGATACAAATGGTATAGGTTTGTAATTCTTTGTGAGTATACTATTGTTGATATCTGAATATATTGCTTGTCTCACAAGGCTAGGTATAGATTCATTTACTTTTTTTGCATCTCTTTTTAGTTTGTAATCTAAAAGGTAATCATAAACAGTTTTAAGACTTTTTACAGAAGGATTGACATCGCCTTTCATCCAATAACCAATTGTTGACGGGGATAAATCCGTATTAATAGCTATTTGTCTTAATGATAATACATCTTGTAGTTCTTTTATCAAAGCAAAAGTATCTTGCTTTAGGCTTTCTCTTTTTTGGTCTTTTTCTTTCATTTTAGTTTTCAGTTTGTTGGATACTATATTCAATTTAACTTTGTTTAACGTACAATATTGAATAAATACAAAACAAAGTATTAAATTTGTATCAAATAGGTGTTCGAATTAGTTCTTTACAAAGGTAATTGAAAATAATTGAACACTTCAATACATATTAATGTGTAAAAGTACATAGTTTTAATGAAAATTGAATTTAATAAAAGTTAAATAGTACACATTGAGGATATGGTAAGACAAAATCACACAATATGGAAGCAAATATTATTGACATAGCAAGGGTACAAGAAGTATTGAAAGAAAAGAATATTTCTTTTCAGCAAGCTTTATCTCTATTACTAACTGCAACTGGTAATTCAGCAGATGAAGCAGCAGACGAAATGTGTATATCGCCTGAGACGCTAAAGAAACATATAAGCAGTTCAAAGCCTAAGCTTGGATATAGTAAAGCTACCGAAATATCAGGATATATAATATGTACAGCTTTAGGTTTAGACTATGAACAAGTAGTAGAATACCTAAGAGATCAGGCAAGGAAAGCAATTGAACAAAGAAGAAAGATAGGTCAATCAGCAATTATCGGGCTTATTATTATTGGCTCTTTTGCTCCAAGTATAAGACGAATGAATATACAACAATATAGAAGATCAGCTAGAGTAGAAATAACCACTTCAAGACGCAGAGATATATGACACAAAGACAAGTAAATGAGCTAGAAAGAATCAGAGATCAGTTTTTCGATCTTATCGAACCTGAAAATGCAAAAGAGTTTGTAGAAGATATGTTCGAATGTTATTTGAAAGAGTATGGTGCAAACGAAACACAACTAGAAACGAAGTATAGAGCTATAAGATTAATAAATAAGGTCATTGAGTTACTTAATAATAAGACATTTTAAAATCTAATAGCATGGGACAAGTTTCAGCACTACATGAGGAGCAACTATTAAATATAGTTTCTCAAGCAGTACAAATTGGTATTGTTAGCCAGTTAGTTTATCAGGGAGATATGGATTGTACGATAACACAAAATAAAGCGTATAAAACATACGGCAGGGGAACGATCGAGCGATGGCTCGCAGCTAAACTGATAACGAGATACGCAGACTATGGAAAGGCATCAAGTAAAACAGCGTATAGATATAGCGTGATCGAATTAATGAAAGTAGCAATGAGCGATAATATGATACGTGATATGTCGCCAAAGGCGAAAGACGAATACAAAGAAGTAGTAACATTAGATATGCAAAGGAAAGTCGGTTAAGTCCGACTTTCTGAGAGCAGCAAAACAAATAAATAGATTTTTAAACATTAATAATTAAACAAAATGAACATTGAAGGTAAAGTAAAACAAGTACTAGAAATCCAATCAGGACAAGGAAAAAACGGAGAGTGGAGAAAGCAAAGTTTCATCATTGAGACAGCAGGGCAATATCCTAAAAATGTGTGTATAACAGCATGGGGTGACGCTGTGGCTAATTCAGTTTCTATGTTAGTTGTAGGCAATCAAATAAACGTTTCCTTTGACTTAGAGAGTAGAGAGTTTAACGGGCGATGGTACACCGATGTAAAAGCGTGGAAAATTGAACAAGTAGGTGCAGTATCACAACCACAGCAAGCACCAAACACGGGAGGTCAACAACCTGCACCACAAGTAAATTTCAACAGCAACAACAATAAAGAAGACGATTTACCCTTTTAAGGATTTGTTGGCTCTATTAGCCATCCGTTTTGATACAATAATTATAAATAAAAGTAAAATGATATGAATAACGATTACGAAGTTTTAGAAGTTGTAGCACCATCTGTTCAACAGTTAGATGCTATTGAAAGAGCAAATGTAGATACTCAGGTATCAACAGCGAAACAATATCCTAGAAATATTAAAAGATCATTAAATAATGCTATCGCCATTGTTACAATGGATGAAGGAACGGCACAGTCTTGTACTTACGCCTTGCCTAGAGGTGGCAAACCGATTACAGGACCATCGGTGCATCTTGCAAAGATTATTTCCCAATGCTATGGTAATATCAGAGCAGAAGCAAAAGTTGTAGAGATTACGGATAAACATGTGGTGTCTCGTGGCACAGCGTGGGATTTGGAAAATAATTACGCAGTAGCGTTTGAAGTACGCAGAAGTATTGTCGGTAATAGAGGTCGTTTTAATGACGATATGATAACTGTAACGGGTAACGCTGCAAATGCTATCGCTTATCGTAATGCTGTTTTGTCAGTAGTTCCGAAGTCGATAACAGATAGGGTTTATCATGCAGCGCAAGAGTTGATAACGGGCGATTTATCAGACGATACAAAATTGATTGCAAGACGCAAAAAGGCTATTGATATGTTCAAAGATGAATTTAATATTTCGGAAGATGAACTTGTTAAGCTTTGCGGAAAACAGACAGTAAATCAGATTAAGAAAGATGAAATAGCATTGTTGCTCGGTTTTTATCAGTCTTTGAAAGATGGCGATACGACAGTAGATACGTTGTTAAAAGAAGTAAGGGGGATTTCTACCACAGTCGAACAGTCAAAAGCGACACCGAAAGAAATGCAAAAATACTTCGAGGAAGCCAAAGCAAAACCAGAGTTAGCAGCATCCTACTTAGCACAAGGTAAAATCACAAAAGAAATGTACGATGAAATTTAATTTATAGGAGGTAAATAATATGTGTTTTTGGAAAAAGAAAACTAAAGAAAAGCCGACAATAAAACCTAAAAATGGGTATATGTTTGTCACAATTGAAACTGATAATGGATTTGAACAAAGGGAAGTAAGAATACCTAATGAAGATTCAGTTATAGAAAAGTTGAAGCGCAAAGATTCTATTGATGGCATTACAAAACGTGAGCTATTCGCAGGAATGGCAATGCAGGGATTGTTATCACAAGAAACAGAATCATATCATTTCGGAGGCATAGGAAATTTAGCCGAGCAAGCAGTGAAAAGAGCAGATGCCTTGATTAACGAACTAAATAAACAACAATAACCATGCAACCCCAATTCATTGAACAACGAACAGACGAATGGCACTTACAACGTAAAGGGCGATTTACAGCATCCGAGATATTAGATATATGCGAATCAGACCAAAAGCGAGAAACAGCAGTATTTAATAAAGTTTACGAAGCCATGATGCCAGACGATGTTTTTATTGAAATGAAAAGAAACGAGCGTTCTTCGCCATCTATGGATTGGGGAACGCTATACGAATCAGAAGCTAAAGCGCATTACGAAAGGATAACGGGAAAGATTGTAGCTAATGTTGGCTTTGTTTCTTATGGTAATGACTCGGGCGGTAGTCCTGATGGATTGATATTAGCTGATAACGGGCAAACAGAGTTTAAGTGCCCTTTCAATGGTGCAGTACATTTAAGGTTCTTTGGTATGAAGCATCAAAACGAATTACTAGAGTATTGCAAATATGGTGCATCAGGAAAGAAATACTACTATCAGGTACAAGCTAATATTCTATTCAATAAGTCGGATTATTGCGATTTTATGAGCTATGACCCTCGATTGATAGACTTATTCAAAGGTAAACCTTTAAGGGTAGAGCCTGACGAAAAAGTTATGAAAGAGATCGAAGATAACACAAAGTTAGCATCTGAAATGAAGCAAGAAATGTTATTAAAAATAATCAAAAGCGCAGGTTAATTAACAAGTAAACAAAATTAAAAATATGGAGAATGTAGAAATATTTACAAAAGAAGAAGTAGCAAACATTATAAAGAATATATATAGTGAATTTGCTGAAATGCCAATAGGAATGCACACAACATCGCAACTAAAAAGAATTATCCAATTAGAGGTAGAGAACCATCCTTATAAACCAATTAAAATATTCAAATAAGATATGCAAAAAATAGAAATAAAATTACCTCAGATTGAGGGTGCAGAATTGAAGAATGTAACTACAAATATTGAAAACGGCTATGTAGTTGCTGAGTATGGGGAAAAGGTGCAAGAGCCAAAGTTTAAGAAAGGGGATATAGTATATTGTGAATATTATAGATGTGGTGGATCTTCTTGGGTTGCTATATTAAATGAATGGGATTCATCTTATATGGGAATTAATATAGTTGATATTATGATAAAATCCAACGCAGGTAGTAGCATTGATAAATTAAGATTTGATGACCATCAGAATGTGAAACTAGATATTTGTCGCCTCGCTACCTCCGATGAACAACAAATCTTATTTGACGCACTCGCAAAAGAAGGCAAATATTGGGATGCAGAAGCGTTAGAGGTTAAAGACTTTATCAAAGTGCCTGAGAGTATAGGGATATACAAAGATTACACAATATTCAATAAACGACACGGAGACGGCTTATTTATTGGTTTCAATGAGGATAAGCAGGCTTTAGGAGTTGATGTTGTAAATGGTGTTTATGTGGTTAAGAGTGTTGGCAGATTAGAACAAACGGATAAAGTCCAATGCTACCTACAACCTTGCAAGAGGGATGATTTGAAATCGGGTGACACAGCATATTTTTTCGAAAAAGGAGACGATAGTAAATTTATGTTAGCTATTTGTCTTATTGTTGGCTATTGCAAAATACTAGACTATCAAACCTATGTATATATTCTTAACGGAATAGACATAGAAACTAATGTTGATAATGATTCTTACAATTGGTACAAACTAATCCCCATAAATGGCTAAAAAGATAGCAAAGCCCGAAATTGAGCCTAAATGTGATTATTGCGTGCATAACAAAGGGGAAACCAAACAATTCAAATATATGTACCTATGTGAGTGTTTAGGCTATTGCGTACCCTTCGGAATGAAATTTTGTGAAGCGTACAAGAAAATGAAAGGCGATTTTAAAATGGATAATAACAAGTATAAAGAGTATTTAAACAGACAAAAAGAATTATGAAAGGAAAATATTTTAAATTATTTGTGTTAGTTGTTGTAGTATTGGCATTTTGTAGTTGTGCCGATGTTGAAAATGTACAAGAGTGTTTGACTAATAATACTTATGGCTTTTGGGGTGGTTTATGGCATGGTGTAATTGCGCCTTTTAGCTTTATTGGTAGTTTATTTTCTGACGATATAGCAATATATGCTGTCAATAATAATGGTGGATTTTATGATTTTGGCTTTGTATTAGGCTCAGGCATTTTGTTCGGGGGTATATTTTCAAACAATTAAATAATCAAACAATGGCATTCTTTAAAGTAAAAGCATCGTTCAACTCAGAGAACGAAAAAGGGAAAATAGAAAAGGTAACACGTGAATATCTTGTTGATGGTATATTATACGGAGAGGTAGAAACAAGAATAGTGCAAGAACTTACACCTTTTGTTCGTGGTGGCGATGGTATCTTTCAAGTTATAACACGTTATCCGCTAAAAGAAACAGTATTCAATGGTGGCGATAAGTATTTTAGAATACAGCTAATCTATACAACCATTGACGAAAAGACAGAGAAAGAAAAGGAAACAAAAGAATTTGCACTTGTACAAGCTGACGATATTGCGTCTGCACAGTTGGCTTTACTCGAACACATGAAAGGCTCTATTTGCGATTATAAGATCGGTAAAGTTGAAGCTACAAAGATTGTTGATGTGTTCTTTTATTTATAAAATGAACACGATTTGCATTTTAACAATTACATTTTGCAAAATTGAATAAATTGGATTACATTTGAAGGAAAATTAATAATATGATTTGGAAGTTTAGGCATAAAGAAGCATCAAAACAGATCAAAGTATCTCAAATTTCATTGACTAAAAGCAGTCAAGTGCTTTTTTTGCCTATGCGACTTCCGTTTTGATACAATTTTAATGATATGGAATATACAAAAGAAAAAACAATAGAGCTTTTAAAAGATCGTGTAAAGAATCATACTGTTTACTCAGTAGCCAAAGGTTCAGGATTAACAAATACGACAATTGATAATATTTTAAAAGGCAAATGCAATGCTAGAGAAAGCACTTTAAAGGCTATTTACGAGTATTTAGTGGCTGTTGGTAAAGATGATTGCAATAATGATAATATTGCGCCTAAACGCAAGCAAATGACCTTTGAGCAGAGATATAAGGTGCTTTATCATTTCACGAAGTCTCAGGGCTTGAATCCGAGAGAAGCATTTACGGAAAAACAGCTAATGAAAATGGAGATATGAAAAAGATTTTCAGATCATTATATTACTATGTGATACTTAGACTTAAAGGGTATTCGCATAGTGTTTCTATTTGGGCAATAAAAATATAAAACTAAGATATGAGCGGGTGGATTAAGTTGCATAGAAGTATTACAGAGAATCCTATGTATTTCTCCGAGCCTTTTACCAGAATACAGGCTTGGACTGACCTAATTTTAATAGCCAATCACAAGAAGGGCTATATATACTATCGTGGCAATAAAGTTGAGCTAAATAGGGGCGATGTTGGGCATAGTCAAGTGAAATTGGCAGAAAGATGGAAGTGGTCAAGAGGGAAGGTTATTAGATTTTTAAATGAATTAGAAAAAGAACAGCAGATAGTACAGCAAAAAAACAACTTAACATCCATTATATCAATAGTTAATTATAATCATTATCAAGGTGGCGATACAGCAGACGATACAACAAACAGCACAGCAGACGGACAGCAGACGGACAGCAGACAGTACACTAACAATAATGATAAGAAGAATAAGAATGAGAAGAATAATAAAATAAAAATAGGCAACGAAGATTTTTTTGTGAAAAGTCAGTTTATCGAATTCCTAAATGAAATGCAAGAAGATCAGATTTGGTTAGAGCCTATCTGCATGAATAAAAGAATATCTGTTGATGAAATGATTGTATGGTTAAAGAAATTCTTCATCGAGCTAACAAATGATAATGACGAAACCGAAAGAGATTTGAGCGAGTATAAGAAATATTTCAATCGTTGGTTAACAAGTAAGCTAGATAGACAAGAAAAAGAGAATAGCCAAAACAAGCAAGAACCTAAAGAAGATGAAAAGTTATGCAAATGGGAAATACCTCAGTTAGGAGATCAACGAAAAGGAACATACAAGCAATACATGATTGATAAAAACAGAAACAGCAATTTAGAAATAAACTTTTTGGGATTCTTGAATTAGACTAATAAACTAAACTATGGATATTAACGGCTTTAAAATAAAAACATTCAACAAATATAACCTACCAGAAGGTCAAAAGCGGTCTGTCTGTCCTCTTTGCTCACACAATAGAAAACCACAAAATCAGAAAGCTAAGGTTTTAATGATTGATTGGGAAAGAGGATTAGCGACATGCCAACATTGCGGAGAGGTAATACAGATACATGAGTACGAAAGTAAAAAGGATTCTAAGCCTAAAGTTTACGCAAAACCTCAATGGTCAAATAGAACCGAATTATCGGATAGACTTGTAAAGTGGTTTGAGGGTAGGGGTATAAGTCAATTATCGCTTAAACTTCTTAAAATTACCGAGAGCAAAGAGTTTATGCCACAAGTCAAGAAAGAAGTAAACACGGTTCAGTTTAATTACTTCAGGGATGGCGAACTAGTAAACATTAAATATCGGGATGGCGCTAAGAATTTCAAGCTATTCAAAGATGCAGAGCGCATAATGTACAACCTTGATTGCTGTAAGACTAGCAAAGATGTTGTAATTGTCGAGGGCGAAATGGATGTCCTTTCTTTCGTTGAAGCAGGAATAATGAATGTTATGTCAGTTCCAAATGGTTCAACGTTAGGTAACTCAAATCTTGAATATATTGACAACTGCATTGAGTATTTCGAGAATAAAGAAAAGATATACCTAGCGCTCGATAATGACGAAGCAGGGCAAAATACAACAAAAGAACTTGTAAGAAGATTTGGAATAGAAAAATGCTTACTCGTTGATTTTGGCGATTGCAAAGATGCGAATGAATATCTTGTTAAGTACGGGAAAGAAAAACTAGCATTTGTTCTGCGTGAAGCTAAAGAAGTCCCAATTGAGGGTGTTAGCTCTGTATTAGATTGGCAAGATCAGTTTGAAGATTATCTTGTTAACGGAATGCAACAAGGTTATAAAACGGGCATAGAATCATTTGATAGGATATTTTCAACTTATACGGGGCAATCAATAGCCGTTACGGGTATTCCAAGTTCGGGAAAGTCTGATTTTGTTGATATGATGTGTTTGGGATATAATCGCAATTATGGTTGGAAAATAGCTATTGCTTCGCCTGAGAATAAGCCTAACACTATCCATGCAGGTAAGATCATTTCAAAGCTTGCAGGTAAATGGGTAAATAAAAAAGAATATCTATCAGAGGGATGGTTTAAAAGGGCTGTTGACAAGATTAACGATATGTACAAGTACATTGATCTTAGTGATGGTTACGATCTTGATGAAGTATTAGAAAAAACACGAAGTCTGATATTCAAATTTGGTATCAAGGTTTTAGTAATAGACCCGTTTAATAAAGTTCGCCTAAAAGCATCATTAAGCAAAAATGTAAATGAATATACAAATGATTATCTGTATAAGCTTGACGAGTTCGCACGTAAACACGACATTCTGATTATCATAGTTGCACATCCTACAAAACCAAGTCAGGAAAACATGAAAAACTATGAGCCTACTTTTTACAGCATTAAAGGCGGTGGCGAATGGTACGATATGATGCCTCACGGATTGTGTGTACATCGTGATTATGACAATGAACTAGTAAAGATCAAAGTAATGAAAGTTAAGTTTTCACACTTAGGAGAAAATAACAAATTTACTTGGCTTAAATGGAATAAAAATAACGGGCGATATATTGATTACTCTTTTCAGAGTGAGAATCCAGAAAGCGTTTCGAATCCTATAATTGACGATAGTAATTGGCTAGTCGAAGCAGAAAACAATGTAGAGCAATCAAACTTCGATTTCAACAAAATATCAACTGAAGCAAAAGAAGATAATTTTTTTACAACATTAGACAAAGACAAGTTACCATTCTAAACAAATAATAAAAATCAATATAAAACAATGGCAAGAAAACAAGGAATTATAACAGACGAAGATTTGCAAATCGCAAGAGAAAAAGCAATTCAAGCAAGTAAGAGCAGACAAGTAGAAGAACGAATAATACCGATCAGACGAGGTTTAAGTATTTGCGTTCCCGTAAATGCAACAACCGAAGAAATAGAGAGACGCAAAGAGCGATTTATGCAAAAGAATGGTTTAATTAAAGCGGTGGCGGGATAATGGCACTCTCAATCGAACAATATAACGCACTGAAAGAAAATTCCAATAAAACATCAGGTAAGAAGCCAAAGCAAAACGAAAGTAAATTACAAAAGATGTGCGTACAATGGTTTAAACTTTGTTATCCTGATTTATTACTCTTTGCCGTTCCAAATGGGGGAAGCCGTAACGCTTTAGAAGCAGCAAGATTAAAACAAGAAGGAGTTTTAGCAGGAGTATCAGATCTTATCCTATTGCATCCTAACAAAGAGTATCACGGATTATGTATCGAAATGAAGTATCAGAAAGGTAAACAATCAGAACATCAAAAAGAATTTGAGAAAAAAGCCAAAGAAGCAGGCTATAAATACATTGTTGTGAACTCTTTCGATATGTTTAGAGAGGTTATAACTGATTATTTTAGTTAAAAATGAAAATTGTTTGCACTTTAACTTTTGTTAACTTGCAAAAATGGACATAATGAATTATCTTTGAATTATAGAAATAAAAACAAAGTCAAATTATGGATTGTAAAGGTAGCATAAACAACAAATTTACCGTTCAGAAATGAATGCAATTTTTTTATGCCCCTATGACATCCGAATTGATACAACTTTTTGATTATGGAAGCTAAAAAACTATATCAGGTGCAAGTTAATTGCGTAATTCCTCAAAGCTATATCGAGGGTGCAGTTAAGTACGTTTCAAGCTGTTTACCCAGTCAGCTTTGCGATCTGAATGATATTGACGAACCAATGTTTGACGACAAATTACGTGTTTGCGTAGACTTTGAAATAGCATCATTTGATAGCATCGAGATTAAAGTAGCAGAGCTTCTTAATGAAGATTACGATGTTATGCAACTTGAATCAGCAATATTCAGAAGCTTGCTTGAATCTGTTGTAGCTGAATATAACGCAAGACATAAAGAAGCTGTAAGACAAGGTTACGAGATACTAGAAACTGAAAAATACTAAGGATATGAGAGAGATTAAGTTTAGAGGGAAATCCAAAAATGGAGTGTGGGTATATGGTTCACTTATTAAAATGATAAGAATAAATATTGAGACACATATACTTCCTTTTACGGGAGTATATGATGATTCTAAAATATTAGACCTATCGATTAAAGTCGTTCCCCAAACAACAGGACAATTCACGGAATTAAAAGATATAAACGGAATAGAAATTTACGAAGGGGATATATGCAAGATATACTTCAATTATTGTTCTGATAAAATCGGAGTAGTCTATTTTGAAAATGGATGCTTTTATGTAGACGACAAACACCCATCAGGTAATTTGCCATTAAAGAGCTTTAGAGAGGGAGAGGATAACACACTAGAAGTTATAGGCAATATTCACGATAACCCAGAATTATTACAGTCATGAAAGCAAAAGTAAAATTTAGTCATTTGATATATGCTATACTTCTATTCGTTGCAGTCGGTTTAGCAGTTGACAGCTACGGAGAAATGAAAGCAGAGAAAGAAAGATACGAAAATTCAACTGTTGCGTGGTTGGATGATGTAATAAAGATATAAAAATTAGTCGGTGGCGGAATTGGTTAGACGCCTATTAGTCGCAACTAATAGAAAAAGTAGTGTACAATACATGCAGGTTCGAATCCTGCCCGACTAACAAACAGAAACGAGTAATAAAGCAAGCTATATTTTAAAATTTGACAATAACAACATAGTGATTAGTGATCTTATAAATGCGGTTTTCAAGCTTTCCCGCACTCGTTTTTGAAATAATGCAATCAGATGAAAACATTCATAATCATAATTGCAGTAATATACATAATCGCTTACTCATGGTGCTACTACGAAATGAAGAATGCACCGAGCGAAGAACAAGAAGAAAATTAGTTGATTTCATAGTTTAGTTGTTGAATCGGGCTAGAGTGTAAAAGCCTAGCCCTTTTCTTTAAAAAGTAAAAGAAAGACAAGAATAATTAATATGCGAAATATAAGAATACCAAACCAAAGAAAAATAAGCTACGGTATTATAGGGAGTAAACCAAAGCTACAATTAAAACCAAGAGTGAAAGAAATAATAAAGAAAACACCTTTGCTAGATCTTCCAGAGATTGACAAAAATCTAATGGCTAGACGAATTAATTTGTGTTTTATACTAGCTGATATTCAAGACGATTTAATGACCGACATATTATGCGAATTAAAGAAAGTAGACGAAACATTATCTCTACCAATGAAACGTTCGGTTGACAGAATAAAAGCACACGCAGAAAGTCTAGTATCATTTGTAGATAAAGAAACTGGCGAAAACTTTTCTACTGAGTTTGGGGAGTATTCAGATAAGATCAAAGAAATCATTTATAAAGAGTTCGGATTGCAATAAGCTATGATTACAGCAGAATTATACATACAAGACTTTTGCAATAAGAATAGGCTAAAAGTTGACGAAATAAAAGGCAAGTCAAGAAAGAAACCTCTAGTTGATTACAGACACGTATTATTCTACAATCTGAGAGAAATGTTCAATATGACGCTTCAAGATATTGCTAAGATGTTCGGATTGAATCATGCTTCAGTAGTTCACGCAGTAAATAAAATAGAAGTTCAGAAAGACATATACAACGATATAAAGTCAATTTGTGAGCTTAATCCGATTGTCAAACTAGAAAACAAATAATAAAGCTATGATACAGTTACTAGACAAGTTTACTTCAAAATACGGAATAGAAGCCGATAAGATTATTAATGGCAAAGCAAAGGGAGAGAATGAAAGAAAGTGTATAAGAATAATAGCTTATGTGCTTTCTAGTGTGTACGAAAAAGGTAACGAGTTTACTGCATCTGCTCTTAATCGCAGTCAAGCAGAGATTGAAAAATATATCGTTGATGTTTGTCTTGATTTTGATTATAAACGTGGCGAATACGATAAAATGTTTAACGAGATACTAGCTATATTCGAGCAAGCCGAAAAAGATAATCAAATTAAGCTTGTAGATGGGGAGTATGAATTTGAAGGAATGGAGGTAGGGGTATGAACAACAAAATATTAAGACTAACCCTAAAAAAGCAATGGTTCGATATGATTGCTTCAGGAGTAAAGAAAGAAGAATATCGAGAGATAAAAGATTATTGGACTAATCGCCTTGTTTGGTTATTAAACCCTGAAAAGTTTGATAGCATCACAGACTTAACAGAGAGATTGAAAGATAATGCAATGATAGTTGAAAGGAAAAGCTACTTGGAATATGCTTTTTACACTCATGTTGAATTTACTAACGGATATGGCAAACATCGTCCACAAATAACATTCGAATTTAAAGGTATCACTATTGGCAAAGGCAATCCCGAATGGGGCGCACCTCTCGAAGATGTATTTATTATAAAACTAGGAAAAGAGTTAAGTAGACAAAATATTTAACTGCCCATGAAGCCAAAGGTTCAGCTATCCATAACAATAGACAACGACGACCAACCGATAAAGATTCACGAAAATTGGTCTGATAAATTAAGATTTCCCCCGTACTCTAGTAAACTGAA
Source organism: Dysgonomonas massiliensis (assembly GCF_900240225.1). Classification (GTDB taxonomy): domain Bacteria; phylum Bacteroidota; class Bacteroidia; order Bacteroidales; family Dysgonomonadaceae; genus Dysgonomonas; species Dysgonomonas massiliensis. The sequence goes on from NZ_OEPV01000014.1 coordinate 19,923, forward strand.
AATAGAGTATAGGGGTAGCTTCTTTGTTATCATACTAAAGACATTCTTTGATAAATGGGGAATAGAATTAGTACATACAGATAGCGAATTTAAGTATTTGGATAAAGCAGGTAAAACACTACTAGACGAAGAAGAATACAAGCTTAAAACAGACATAAACGAGATCAAAGACGCTGCTATCCTTGCTGCATATCTTCATTTAAAAGTAAACTATCTATTATCGCTTACAAACTACAAAATCGAAGATGTAAGAGAGAATAACAGGACAAAGCAAATCACATTACTAAGACATCTTTTATTCTGGAATCTAAGAAGCCTCAAAGATGAAAACGGAGAGCATTATTATTCTTTCAGCGAGATAGGAAAGTTCTTCAATCGAGTTAATCATGTAACTGTTATTAGCGGAATAGAAAAGATAAACAGAAACTTTATAAAGCGTGATTCAAACACATTTAACCTTGTTAACAAACTAGGGTTTAGACTTCCCTGATTGATACAACTTCTTTATATATTTGGGTATGAGTGAAATTAAGTTGACAGATAAGCAAGAAGCATTTTGTTATGAGTATTGCATTGATTTTAATGCTACTCAGGCTGCTATTCGTGCAGGATATTCCGAAGATACTGCTGCTGTTATCGGTTGTGAAAACTTAAGAAAACCTAACATAAAAGCACGTATAAGTCAGATGCAATCTAACCTTGCGGAAACGGCGCAAGTATCAGCTTTAGCAATAGCATTAGAGCATAAAAAAATAGCATTTGCCGAACTAAAAGAGGGTGCTTTTGTGAATGATGACGGGAAAATTGAAGTACCATTAATCAAAGCTTTAGATAAACAAAGAAGCCTTGATTCACTTGCTAAAATGATAGGTGTAGAAGGTACAACAAAGATAGATATTGATGCTACTCTAGGAGTTAAGCCAATCAGTAAAGAAACAGCAAAGAAAATAATCGAAGAACTTGGATGATGGAAACAAAATATTGCAAGCGTATTGTTTAAGTGGAACTTTAAACTTTACCAAGTATTTCTTTTTGCGTAAAACCAAGAAGAAATTCATTGTAAATAACCATCACGAAGTAATATGTGATACACTCGATAAGGTTATAGATGGCGAGATAACAAGACTAATCATAAATATTGCACCTCGTTACTCTAAAACCGAACTAGCTGTAAAGAATTTCATTGCTAACGGATTGGCATTGTCGCCTAAAGCAAAGTTTATTCATCTTTCTTATTCTGACGATCTAGCAAATGACAACTCAGAGGAAGTAAGAAACATCGTAAAAAGTGAAGCCTATCAACAGCTATTCCCATACGTTCAAGTATCAAAAACAACCGATTCAAAAAAGAAATGGAATACAACCGAAGGAGGGGGAGTATATGCAGTTTCAACGGGCGGTCAAGTAACGGGATTCGGTGCAGGAGAGGTAGATTATACCGAAGATAAAAGTAAGGTAAATGAATTGCTTGCTGAATTGGAAGGTATGGTTACGGAATTAGATAGTTCCGATTCTACAAACTTTGCAGGTGCAATAATCATTGATGACCCGATAAAGCCCGAAGATGCGCTTTCTGATACAGTAAGGGAGCGAGTTAACCAACGATTCGAAACTACTATACGAAATCGTGTAAACAGCCGTAAAACGCCTATCATAATCATTATGCAAAGGTTGCACGAGCGTGATTTATGCGGTTATCTCTTAGAACAAGAGCCTGACGAATGGCACGTACTTTCTTTACCTTGTATCTATGAAGATGAAAACGGGCAAGAAAAAGCTTTATGGGAGCATAAACACACGTTAAAGGAGCTTTACAAGATAAGAGATAATAACTCTTTCGTTTTTGATACTCAGTATATGCAGAATCCTAAACCTATCGAGGGCTTGATGTACCGAGAGTTTAAAACGTATGACACAATCCCGTTTTGTAGAACTAGCGTAAGAAAGAACTACACCGATACGGCTGATATGGGTTCGGATTATTTGTGTTCTATCTGTTATGAAGAACATCCCGATGCGGTATATGTCACCGATGTGCTTTATACTAAAAAGCCGATGGAATATACAGAACCGAAAAACGCTGAAATGCTTGACGCTAACGATACGAGGGAAGTTTGGATTGAAAGTAACAACGGAGGTCGTGGATATGCTCGTAATGTAGAAAGATATTTGAGAGAAAGAGGTAATACACACACTTCGATAGAATGGTTTCATCAAAGCGAAAATAAGCAAGTCAGGATATTTACAAAATCAGCAGATGTAACAAATATAATTCGTATGCCTTCTGATTGGCAATATAGATGGTCGCAATTCTATAAAGATGTTATCGGGTACAGAAAAGAGGGTAAAAATGCGAATGATGATGCGCCTGACGCATTAACGGGTATAATTGAAAAGTTTGGAATTAGAATACATAGTGGTTTACCATCAGGAAGTTTAGCAGCATTTAGAAATAAGGGGTAAGAATGGCAAAGAAAGATAAAGAAACGAATGTAGAGTCGATTGATAAGATAATAGAATTTATCAAATCGAATCAGCAGGTAAGCGATGAAAAGATTGCTGAATACAAGAAAGCATACGATGTAAAAGAGCACGAAGTATTTAATCGTCCAGATAGAACGATTACAGAGGTGTTTATAAACGATAAGGGAATAAAAGAGTATCGTGTCGGTGCTACCTATGAAGCTAACAAGATCGGCGACCCTTTAGCTAATGAGATAGTTGAAAAGGCTGTTTCATTTACGGCAGGGAATAAGCCACATATAACATACAATACAACGAACAAGCAGAAAGAAGAAAAGCTTAAAGCGATACTTGAAGATAACAAAGAATTGTCTTTAAATGTCGAAGCTTATGAATCTTTATACGCTTTCTCGGAAGTAGCTGAGATATGGTACTACGATGAAGAAAAGAGTAATATTCGTGTTCATCTTGTAAGTCCTATGTTTGGGTATAAGCTTTATCCTATCATTGACAGAAAGCGCAAAATGACGGGCTTTGCTTATTCTATTGCATACAAAGAAAACGACAAAGAGGTTGAAGAACTCGTTTACTACACCGATCAGGCAACACGCATATTTGAGAATAGGGGCGAAGGATGGGTAGAGTTAAAGCCTAACTCTATTGATGGTAGCAAAGAAAGCCTATTGAACGTTTACGGCAAAATAACAGTCGTTTATACTAATCAGGGCAAGTCTGATTATGAGGATGTAATACAATCAATCTATCGCAGAGAAACGACAGTATCAAACGCAGGGGAGAGTACAGACCGTTCCGCTTTTCCTCATTTATTGATTGAAGGAGAACTTAACGGAATATCCACAGTGCCAGGGCAAAATAGCACTTACGAACTCGGAGTAGGTGGTAAGATTAGTTATGTCGAATCAGATCAAACAACATCATTACTTGAATTTGATGTAGAGCAAAACGAAGAAATAATAAGAAAGCGTACACAGACACCTGATATTAGTTTAGAGAGTTTAAAGGGCTTAGGTAATATCAGCGGGGAGATGCTTGAACGTTTGCTTGTAGAGCCTACATTGAAAGCACGCAGAAAGATTACTAAATATCTTATCAAGCACCATCAAAGACGCATGAATGTTCTTAATGCGATGGTCAGCTATCATAACAATTGGAAAGTAGATGATATCACTTTCAGCGTTGAGATTGAACCATACGTTCCTAAAGATATTGATGCAAAGCTAGACAGAATAATAAAGATCGCAGTCATTATGCCGAAACGGTACGTTCTTGAGCAGTACAAGAAAGAAATTGACCCGTCTATTGATATTGATGCTATTATGGGATTTTTTAGTGACGAGGCAGTCGGAGATTTAGCCGAACCATATATTTAAAGATTGAGGTATGAAGAAGTTAATATGTAAATATCCAGTGGAATCAGTATGTGTTATGGGGTTTGTTTCGGCATTAATGGCACTGATATTTGAAAAGCTAGAGTATAGTGTTTTATCAGGCATTTTTATAACGATTTTCATATTGATTACCATACTTATATGTGTATGTAGCATTTCAGATGGATTTTACAGATTAGAAAAATTCTTTAACAATGAAGATATTTATATGAGCGACAACGTTACAAAGCCAAGCCATTATACTAGCCATCCTAGTGGTATCGAGTGCATACAAATAACAGAACACTATAATTTCTGCATAGGTAACGCTATCAAATACCTTTGGAGAGCAGGATTAAAACAAGATGCCGATAAGACAGCAAAAGACAAAGAAATCGAGGATTTACGCAAAGCTATTTGGTATATAGAAAGACAGATAAATAATTTAAAACAATAGATATGGAAAATTCTGACGCATTAAAAGATGATTATAGTTTTCTGTATGAAGAAGATTATTTGAGTGTGCTAGTTGATGAGAAAAACAATCTAATACGCATAATCGGCTTTTGTAAATCATGTAAAGACATTGTAGAGGGGTGCATAAGCATAGATGAAATTAATTTGCCTACAATAATGCAATCAAAAGAATGCTCATGTCTTTATTGTGGCACAATGAGTAAATCAAAAGTCAAAAAGGCTGATTTAAGTTCATTTATTAAGGAATAACCATGTCAAAACCCACCAACAAACAGCTACAAAAAGCATTAAGAGAGTATGTCAAGAAACAACAACGACATTCTCTAAAGCTGTTTGGTACTAAAGCTATTGACGAAAAAATAGAAAATATATTTAAAGACCATCAAAAAGAGGTAGAAAAGATTTATCGGGATTGGATAAATGGCAAGGTAGATACAAATAAACCTTTCAAGCTATCAGACTACCCAAATATAAAGACCTATTTTGAGCCGATTAGAGAGAGTTTGCAGGTTGCTTTATATAATCACACCATCAATTCAATAAAAACAGCTTGGACGCAAGCAAATAACGATATTGAGCCAATTATTAAAACTGTATTTCCGAATACACCAACAAACAGACTAGAAAAATATCTTAGTCATAACGAAGCAGCCAAAGAAGCTTTCATTAAGCGTAATATATCAAAAGGTAGAACGCTAAAAGGTCGTACTTGGCTAATGTCAAATAAATATCTTCGTGAGGTCGAAGAAACAATAGCGATAGGTATAAATAAAGGCGATAGCGCAGTAAATATAGGTAAACGGATAGCTGAGTATCTTGAAAAGCCCGAGATTAAAGCCGACCATATAAACAAGCTTACAGATGTAGAGTTAAAGAAGCATTTACAGAAACGACAAATAGAAGAAGCTGCAAAGGGTAGCAAAGCACCTAAAAGCGTCAAGAAACAAGCGCAAAGGCTTGTAGCGAATGAAACAAACCTAGCGTACAGAAACGCAGAAACAGAAAAGATAGATAGACTTGATTTTGTTGTAGGGTATGAGATTAAAACATCTAACTCACATCAAATTTGGCTACAAAAATATTGGATTCCTAGATATGGCAGTTTGCAAGAGGTTTGCGATGCTATGGCGGGTAAATATCCAAAGACCTTTAAGTGGAATTCATGGCATCCTAACTGTAAATGCTATCGTGTTCCCATCATAAAAACTATATCCGAAATAACCGAAGATAACCTATTGATTTTAGAAGGAAAAGAACCAACAACAAAAAGCGTTAATGCGGTAACTGATTTATCAAAGCACAGCAAAGAGTGGCTTAAAATGAATCACGAACGCTTTAGCAAGTATAAAAACAAGCCGTATTTCTATGAGGATAATATCGAGCTTATAAAACAAATAGTTGGGTAATATGGGAAAAGGATTACATTCGTATAAAGACGAGGTTTTGAAGTTATGGGAGAGTGGGGAATACCAAAATAAAACCGATCTAGCAAGATTCGTCATTGCTAAGTATTCAAACTTCGGTAGACCTGACGATTCAGTTAGGCGATCTATCAGTAAAATGATCTCAAAGCACAACAAAAGAAAGAACAAAGCTAAGAAGTCAGAACAGTACACACCTAAAGTCTTGTTATTTGACATTGAAACTGCACCTATGCGAGCTTATGTGTGGGGGCATTGGAAAAACAATATTGCTCTTAATCAGGTTATCAGTAATACTTATGTTCTTTGTTGGTCTGCAAAGTGGTTAGGACACGATAACGTTATTTCGGGAGTGCTAACACCTGACGAAGCAATAAAAGAAGATGATAAGCGAATAGTTAGTGACCTTTGGCACTTGCTTAATGAAGCTGAAATAGTTATCGGACATAATATTGAACGTTTCGATATTCCACGAATGAATAGCCGTTTTATTATACATGGATTGCAAAGACCATCAACTTATAAGACAGTCGACACATTACGAGTTGTACGCAAACAGTTTGGTTTTAACTCTAATAGATTAGATGCTTTAGCAGGCTATTTTGGTTTAGATCATAAATTACATACATCTTTTGAGCTGTGGTCTGAATCAATGGGAGGTAGTGAAGACAGCCTTAAATATATGTCAGAATATTGCGATAGGGATGTTACATTGCTTGAAGAAGTTTATTTGATACTTCGCCCTTGGATTTCAGGTCATGCGAATATTGGGCTTTATTTTGATGCTAATAAGCATATTTGTCCTAACTGTGGGTCTACTGATCTAACCGAAGAAAAACCATATTATACAACAGTTGGCAGATACCAAACATTCAGATGTAAATGTGGTGCAATATCGAGAGTAAAGAAGTCTGATTATGATAATTCAAAGCTATTAAGGAGTGTTTAGTGTAGTGATATAGTCCATTTTTCAATCGAAAGAAGGGAATCGGATAACGGCAATTAGTTTTGTTCGTGGTCTGCAAATAAAAACCGCAGGGAGTGTACAGCCTTGCGGTTTGCTTTTTATAAAACATAAATCAACTACTTAAAAAATAAATCTTGGACTATTGGCTGCTTAACACTATTGACACTCCAAACGCTATCTTTTAAGGCTGTTGCGGTAACGTGTATTGACGAATTTTCATCGCTTATAGTCATATTGCTTTCGTCTGTTGCACTATCTAAAAAGAAGTCTATTTGCTCTTTGAGTACCTTTGCTGTATCAGTAGAATAGTGTTTAATTTCCTTACCATCTACTAGAATTGTAAATATTGATTGTATTGTGTTCATATATTATGATTTTAGTTTATCAATTATCCCCAGCTCTTCCATTTTGCGGATGGCGGCTTGTTTATTAAAGTCAGCATATCTTGCAACTCCATCTTTTACTATATTAATATCAGACTTTTTTGTATCTATCATTAATATTATTTCTTTCCAATTCTTCAATAGAAAAGTGTCGTCTTTTCTATCTACTAACATACGATCATACTCATGTCTCAATAGATAAGCATAATCAGGTTTAAAGCAAGCTTCTGCTACTTGCAAAAATTAGTCGAGTGTGATGTTCATTTATTTGTTGTTTTGCTGTTTATCCTCTCTACTATGTGCATCAGTAGATTCAGGTAAGTTCTTATCAGCACCAAATACATGTAACTTGGTAAGTATTTCCTCTGTTTCTTTTGCGTTCTTTCTCATCAAATGAAGGTCTATCAGCATATCATTACAAGCATCCTCAGATAGAGGTTTGATTTGAGAAGGTTGGATATTAAAGCTATCATCGTTTAGAATATCATTAACCACTTCCGAAGTAATGAAATTATCTATTTCTTTCTCTAGCTCTTTAATAGAATGTTTCAAATATGCTTCTTGTGACTCTTTTGAGAGCTTGTCAAATGCTTCTTTGCTTATCTCTTTCATAACTCTATTTCTAGTTCTTTATTCTTTCTTATAAAATAAATGTTCTGTAATTGGTGTAGATATTTACAGATTCCTAATAATGGTGTGCAGTTTTCACAATCTAACATTGCAATGCCTAACTTTAAGTCGATAATGATACCATCTAGCTTGTACGTATTATCAGGAGTATATTTTTCTGCACCTAACTTAATCATTCTATCTTCGGTTAGGGGGATGGGGTATAAATCATTTGTATTAACTCCTTGTTCTGTGTTTAATCTGACTAAAACATATCTATCGGCATTAATTGGATTATAAACATATATAGATGTCGTTTGATATGCCTTTCCATTGTGCATAACCCAATTCCCTATTCTTATCTCATTCGGCTGTATCATGGCTTTGCATCCTTTAAATCATTGTCATTAATATAAATGTTTGTCTCAAAGGGTATAGAGCCACCCATATTAAGGTATTTTCCAAAGAAATTAAAGGCTTCGTGCATCTGCATTTCAATAAATCCATCATTATCATATTTTAACCACGAATAACCTTCTTTATCAACTATTTGCTTACCTTTTTCAGTAAGTTTTAACTTTATCTTCTCATTAATATTAAATGTTTTCATATCCGTTTATTGATTACTAGTGAGTTATACTTATTCTGATTGTGTTTCAGTATGAGATTTTGAAATAGGTTTCAAATGAACCTCAATTATCTCATATTCACGTCCATTATTTGGAATGTAATTTTCAGCTTCATCTTCGCTGTTAAATAAATGAACCTCTTTTATATCAAGTAGGTTGCAATCTTTAGCTTTAATCGTAAATGCTATTCTCATATCCGTTTATTTTCTGTAAATATACTATTAAACTTTACTAATTACCCTATTCAGTTCAGCTATAAACGTTCTATAACAAGCGGCTTTGGCTTCCATTCGAGCGTTGTATTCTTTATCAAAGTCATTTGTAATAGACCTATTGACTTGAATTAGTCGGTTTTCGTAAGCCTCTTTCAGTAATAATAATTCTTGTAGCATACCATTCTATTTAAAAGTTATTTATAGTCTATTATTCAACACCTCATTTAATGGATTGTAAACGCTCGCAAATATGCGTCTTTGTTCTTTATCGGTAATAGCTGAAACATATCTATGACATATCAATCCTTTCTTTGCATCCCATACCATACGAGCCTTTTCGACACCATTAACAAAGAATGTATTAGGATGTTTGCGCCATTGTGTTATCGTTCCATTCTCGATAAGATTGATTAATTCTTTTGGCATTGTTTCTTTTGCTGTTTCAGTACCTCGTATCTTTGCTTCCTCTAATTCAATAGCATCTTTTGTTTTCTCAATGCTTTGTTTCAGATTCCTAAGGCTATCATTTTGCCTTTCCCATCTATTAAGTGTAACGTGTCCGTTCCTTTTATCATTCAAAGGCTGTCCGTTCGCTCTTTTCACATCTGCAATATGAGTGTTCAATTTTCTATCAAATTCAGCTTGTTTCTTTTCAAGCGATTTTTTAAGTATTTCTAGTCTTTTGCTCATATATAGTTATATTATAAACTTTTACTTCCTTATTTCTCTACAACAAAGATACAAACAAAAATGCAAACAATGTGCACTTTAACAAAGGTTAACTATAAAGATTGTGCATTTTGTGCAATCTTGATTACATTTGTAATGTGAAATAGTAATAACAAGCAAATTGATTGATATGAAAACAAAAGAGATTTATAAGAAAGAAGGTAGTATGATTTATATATCGAGCAAAAAAGAATATAAGCCTTCGCCTATATTCATTCCAAAGAAAGCTAATCGAAAGAGAAGCAAGTAATTTTTATATCCGTATAACATCCGATTTGATACAATTATGATAATAAGAACCATAAAAGACTTAAAAGAAGTCATAGAAAATATGCCTGACGATTTTGCAATAGGCATTCGAGTTAGAAGAAAGCTAACAGACGAAGAACTTGAAGGATTGAATTATCCTTACCATTTTGAAACTGAGGATTCAGCACTAGAATATGACGACACGGGATGGAGTGATAAGACCGCTTATTTCGGAGTAGAAAGAATTTAAGAATAGTAAAAGAGTGAAGCTATGAAATTTATGTACAGTGCATTTACAGAGAACACACCCGAAATGAGGGAGTGGTTGGAGAAGTTGGGGTATGAGGAAGGCTATCATTATGACTTATTCAACAAGTATATATACACATATAAGGCTATAAATGATAAATGGTATTTCTGCTCTTGCCGAATAAACGACTTTAGTGTTTATAACATTAACTGTCTCGGAAACTCTCAATTATTCCAAGCTGTAACAGCCATGCGTGACGATAGCGATTATATGCAGTGGTTTGTAGCAGATGAAGATACTTTTACGCGTGATGGTGATGCTTGTATATGGAGAAAAGGTCATTTCCTATTTTCTGTTGACAACGATTATATAGGTAAAAATCAAGAGGAAGAATATCAAATAAAAGCTCACAAAGCCGCCTTACCCGAATTACAAGAACATTTTAAAACCAACCCTAACCCAACTAGATAAAACAATGAAACTAGAATTAAAACATATAGCCCCGTACTTGCCGTATGGGTTGAAAGTACAAGCCACAGGAATGTCTGACACTCATATATGTACTGTAGTCGAAGTTGGAATAGAGTTTGGTCTTTATATAAGAGCTAAACAAAAGGACAATAAACATTGGTGTTGTTCAAATTATTGGGAAATGAAGCCCATCCTTCGCCCCATGTCCGACCTATACAAAGAGATCAACGGAGAAGTGGCGATAGTCGAGTTGGCGAAGATAGCTTGCAAGAGCGTTGGAATAACTTGTGATATAAGCCACATAAATAAATATGATGGGACAGTATTCCTAAACTCCTTGACTGAATTTTCTTATAACAAAGGCGGGAACTTCTTTTTATACGATGGAGAATCCGAAACTCACTACTTGATTAATCAGTTTGAGTTATTCGACTACCTCTTTGCAAACCACTACGATATTTACGGATTAATCGACCAAAATCTAGCAATAAACTTAAACGAGATAGAATTATGAAAAACGACATTAGACGGGTTAAATATAGATTCTCAATAAATGAAACTGGAGAGATAGAATGCCCAGTTCATCTTAAAGAGGAGCAAATAGAACAGAAGGTAAAAGATATGTTGAATAAAAAATATGATGCAAATGTATCTATGGAGATAATATCCATAGAAAAAGACAGACCCAGATGCCCTAAGTGCAAATCCACATTACTAACAAAAGAGTGTAGCTATATGGACTTCGGTTTTGTATCGTCTTCTTGGGTAAAGTGTGATAGCTGTGGTTATACATTTGATTACGAGAAATTTGAATATGACTAATGAGAAAGAATGATGGAAAATATTAGCGAAAAAGATAGGATAAATACAGATGTACTAATTGAAATTCTTGAAGAACACGGAATCAAAATTAGCACTGATAAATACAAATCTGTTTACGAGATATATAAAAGATTTGCCGATCATCTAGACGCAATAGAAGAATATGAAGCAACTCCATTCTTTGGATATAAAGAAGAAAAGGAATGCGAAAAGTGTAAATCGTTAGAAAAGCGAATAGAAGTATTAGAGGATAATATTTATGTCTTTAAAGATAGCGTAAAACGTAGAACTGGAGCTTCTAATGTGTGGATTGATGGTAAAAACGTAATGTATGATTATAGATAAACGCTATGACTAACGACATCAAGAAAGCGATAGAGGAAGAAGCAGAACGCTTTAATAATTGTGTTTCAGGCTTCTTTAATGTGAAAGAGGCTTTTTATGAAGGCTTAAAGAAAGGTATTGAAATAATACAAGAATCTACCCGATGGCGAAAGGTAGAGGAAGAGTTGCCAGAGAATGATATTCTTTGCATTAAACCTAAGACAGCTTGTAATGGAGAGAGTACAAAGTCTGTGATAATACTTGATAACAAAGGATGTTTACATTTAGGTAATCGAATGAGAATCAGAAATGGAGATTGGTTCTGGAGAATCCCATTAGAATCTCTTTCAGAAGATGCTGAAATTATAGAGTGGCAACCCATTAACAAATAGATAAGATGATTACAACATACGAACAAGCGAAAAGACTGAAAGAGTTAGGCAGAATAAGAAAAACTCTAAGCAAAGCAGAAGTACTAGCTAATAAATCTCATGACACAGCACAAGATGTGTTATTCATCCTGGATAGTATATGTGAAACAAATGACTTCTCTGAAAAATGTTCTGTTGATATATGCTCAGGGAATGATTCTATGATTACTCACAATGAATCGGAAAGATCGCTATCGCTTGATGATGATACAATAAAAGAAATAATAAAGCTCTATCAGAGTGGCGAATCATTAGAAGATATATTTAGTTAGACGAATTACTAACCTACCTAGAACAAAAGAGATGAAAGAAAGACCAGACTTAAATAAATTAGCAAAAGAAGTATTTGAAGCCAATAAAGCTAAGGGCTTCCATGATGAAGAAAGAAGCAATGAAACTCTTTTAATGCTTGTGATAACCGAACTATCCGAAGCTGTAGAGGCTGACAGAAAGAATAAACGAGCCAAACTAGAAAGATACAACAGGAAACAAGAGAGCCGTAACCCTTTGAGTGACTTGCCTAGAACTAGAGCATTTCAAGCTGATTTTGAACAGACAATTAAAGACACAGTAGAAGATGAACTAGCCGATGCAGTCATTCGTCTGCTTGACTTGGCGGGATTGAGAGAGATGCCTATTCAGTATGAATTAAATATTGGAGAGGACAAAAAGTTAAGTTATAAAGAAAAGAGATTTGAATTTGCAGAGATAATATTTAATATAACGTCATGTATATTCGAATCTAGATGGAAAATGAATAAGCTCCTTTTGTTTGATATTATTTCAAGTGTGATAAGAGCTATAGATGCCTATTGTGTACTTAATTCTATCGACCTATGGCAACACGTAGAATTGAAATTGAAATATAACGCTACAAGACCACACAAGCATGGTAAGAAATATTAACCCCACCGAGTATGAAAGTAAAGCATATAAAGAAATTAAGATCACTAGTCAGATACTATGATGTTTGGATTACGTCATGTATTGATTTATTCGGAGTTTCAACAAATGGCAAACCAGCCACAACAGTACTAGCTAGAACCCCAAAAGAAGCAGCCAAAAGAGCATACAGAAAAGGAATTAGGCATAAAAGCGCATTCTCAGGTTTAGAATCAAGCCCTCAATTTGGTAGATATGCTGTTAGACCTAGTGATAAAACTTCAGAACGATTTACAACTTATTGGAAATAATTATTTTGAGTATGAAAGAGGAAAAGAAGATACTAAAAGAGATAGAAAGGCTTTATGTTTATTTAGTTATTACGTTGGTTTTCTTCTTCGTTGTGACATCCTTAGGAATATCAAAACAACTAGATAGAATCGAGCAAAAGCAAGACAAGATAATCGAACAAATCGAATCAACAAAACAGAAAAGAAATGAGTGAAGAAAAACTGAACTTTGCTAGAACATTAAACGAAAGCGGTCAACACGGATTTATAACATCCGATGAATGTTTTCATTATGGGTCAATGTCGGGATGCGACGAATATTGTCCTGTTCTATTACGAGGAGAATGTAAAAGTGCCGACGATACTTTATATATGCTATCTAAACATGATGATGTAGACTTTGATCTATGGGAGAAGTTAAAGGATTTATACAACTTTACTGAAAAAGCCATGAATAACAATAAAACACCCGAAGAAAAACCATATTTACAAGACTTGTTCGATCACATGCGGAACGAACACGATCTTATTCTCACTCAATCAGAAATGCAAGAGATAATTTCAGTAGTTAAGCAATCCTTAACAACTGAATCAGATGTCAAAGATAACTCGACACCCGAAGAAAAAGCGAGAGAGTATGCGGATATGGAATGTCCTAATTATGCAGTTGACAATGTCGAATCAGAAGTTCACACAGCAGTTTATAAATCTTTTCTATCAGGCTACCATTCCCGTGACGAAGAAGTTCAAGAGCTGAGAGAAGCGTTGAAGGAGATAGTAGAACAAGTACCTAGATGCAACTTCAATTTATCTACATCAACATCTTACTCAGAAGCTAACAGACTAGATGAATTGATAGCCAAAGCCGAACAACTACTAAACAAACAGTAAGATGAAAAAAGATAAAATATATTTATTTATAAGCATCGCTTTGATTATTGCGGGTATCATATCAATAATATCAGGAGTGTGTAAAGATATGATTATAAAAGAGCTGAAAATAAAGATCAAAGCGCAAAGCGAACTAATAGACAGTCAAAGGTCAATAATTAATCAACTCGATTCAATTAACGACTTTCTGAACACTCATAAGGTAACTAGATACACCATAATTGAGAAAGATACAATAACCAACTAAAACAATAACCATGTGTAGCTTATTAGACCAATTAAAGGATTATTTCAAAAGTACACCAAGATCGCAAATAGAATCGGATTGGAATAAAACGAGTGAATATGACGAGATAGGGCTATCGGTAGATGAATTAGTGAATATCAAAACAATAACCATGATTGAGCAATTTGAATATGTAACATGCTCTGTTTTTATGAGCCGCACATACAGTGGAAGATTTTACTGGGATATAAAAGAGTTACAAAAACTTGGTCAAGATGGTTGGGAAATTATATCCGAACTATCTCACATAAATAGAAGCAAAACATTTTTACTTAAAAAGAAGATAGTACATAAAGATAAATAACCATGCAATATTCACAACACCGAGAGAAGTAGCCACGTTCATGTAAAATGCAGAAGGCGAAGTAAGGATAAAGAAAAACAAGATATATTTTAACGGGGAACTGATAGGAGAGTTCAAGTTTAAGTAACAATTCAAATGATAGTATTTAAGTGAGCGTGTAGCCAATAGGTTACGCGCTTTTTTTTGTTGTTAACAAATCAGAGTAAAGCCGTCCGAATTGATACAATAATTGACCTATATTCGTACTGAACGATTATTAAATTAATTAGTGTATACACATGAAAGAAAAGATTTTAGCAGCGTTAAAAACAAAGTATAAGACTTTGGGTTTGCAAGATTCAGCCTTCAATGGGGTGGCTGATACGCTCGAAAAAACCATTACAGACGAAAGCCAAATCGAAAATGCAGTCGCAGGAGTAGAAGGCTACATGAAACTTATTCAGGGCGAAAGTGATAGAGTGAGAGGCGAAAAAGCCACACTTCAAAAGGAACTAGACGAACTGAAAAAGAAATCGGAACAAACACAGCAGACACAGACAACGCAGACAACGCAAACGCAACCTACTCAGGGGGGCGATGGAATGCCTAATTGGTTTAAGGCTTATGTAGAGCAAAACAAACAAGAAATTGAAACGCTCAAAAGCTCATTCACTCAAAACCAATTAGCAACCAAAAAGAAAGAGCGTGACGAAGTATTCAACAAGATCTTAAACGGAGTTAGCGACACTTTCGCAAAACCGATTAAATCGGCTTACAGTCTTTTAGGCGATAACGTGGATGAAGAAAAGTTCCAAGAGTTTTTACGTGAAACAGAAGCGAGTGTGACTGAACAGAGAGCAAGGGAAAATTCATATATCCCCGCATCAGGTTACACCAAACCACAAGAAGGTTTAAACATGAACCGAGTGGCAAAAAAAGAAGAAGAGTTCAGAAAAAAATTTGAGAAGAAATGACAGAAATGATTCACAGACGGGATTTTATTGTCCCTGACAAATTAGACGGAAAGGCTATTCCAACTTATGTAGCAGGTCTGCAAAGTGGGGTAAATCTTGATATGACGAACTATCCGCTTGATTATATCCGTGCGGGTTCTTTGGTTATCAAGGATGCATCAGGTTTCAAGCCTGCACCAATCGAAAAATCAGGCGAAGAGTATGTTTATTCTGCACTACCTGAAGGTGCTGAATATGTAGGTGTAGTTGTGAATACGAAACCAAAAGAAGAGCCTCTAGTAGGTGTGATGACACAAGGTGTTGTGATAACAGACGCTTGTTTACCAACATACAGCAATGAATTGAAAGCGACATTGAAAACAGCATTAAAAATAGAATTTAGATAATGATACTACAAGGGAAAAAATGGAATGATGTTTTGCAAGTGTCTTATGAAAATGCACTAGCATACTATCGAGCAAAGCAAGATCAGTACGGCATCTTTAAATTCATGCGTAAAGAGGAATATGACACAAATATATTCGAGGTGCTTGAAAGCGTGAATGTGAGTGTGATGGCTGACCGAAGAACAGAGGATTCAGAGCGTACAGAAAAGACGCTTGACGATATGAAGTACCTAATCGGTAAGATTAATATTGTCGGCACTCAAAAGACGCTGAACGAAACACAGACAAGAAAGATTTTAAACGATTGGAGCAAAAACGCACCCGTTGATGTTATTGCTCGTACTCTTGATGTTCGTAACCAAGCGAATATTGATGCTATTTTTCATCGTCTAAACTATGACTTCTATCGTACTCTTTCGCTAGGTGTTGTTTCGATTACTAGCATTGACAATGGAGGTAATAATGTTAATCTCGATGGTGTTACTTGGGATTATCAGATTCCGACAGCTAATAAGTTCGGTGTAAAAACACTAGGAAAGTTGACGCTTGAGGATATCGATAAAGTGATGAAAGCTTCTAAGAGCACTGTTCGTTCAATCTTTATGGATGCAACGACTTTCGATACGCTTGCACAAGACGAAGGACTTGTTAAGGCTTACGCTGCATCTAAAAACTCATTAATGGAGTTAGGAAGTCTATTGCCTGACCAAGTTAACGAGTATATGGATAGACGCTACAAAGCTACTATCTATATTATGGATGAAACCTTTACAAAGGAGCTTCAAAGCGGACACAAGCAAGATGTTGAAGGATGGAAGGCGGGTACTGTAACGTTTACACCTAGTTCAGAGGTTGGTGCTATTGCACATACACAAACTGTTGAAGCGATTGCACGTAACCTAAATCCTAATGATAAGAGCTTCTTGGGTATTCAAGATTTGAGCATTCTACTTCGTAACTATTCAGTTTCAGAAGAAAACAAAACGTTCAAAATCTGGACTATGGCAGAAACTCACGCATTGCCGGTACTTGAAAATTCTAATGGTATTTATCAGATAGATACTACAAAAATAGAAGCGTAATCATGGAAGTAAGAGCAACAGTCTTAATCGACTTTTACGATGCGGAGAGTAGAGGTTTAAAGCTAGAGAAAGGCACGACTATTACCAGACCGAAAGAAAGAATAGACTATCTATCTAAGCGTGGTTTGGTTGAAATAGTAGAAGAAAAGAAAGCCGACAAAGTAGAAGCGCAGACAGTAAAAGAGAAATCAAAGAAAGTTGTAAAATCAAAACAAGGGGAGAAATAAACAGCTCCCCTATAAATCAAAGCACTATGAAAGTTATCGAAGTTTTTAGAATGGAATACTCAGGTTATGGTCTTAGCGAAGATCAGCTTAATTATGAGATCCAAAAAATGGGATTAGATGCAAACAAAGAAGTAGAGGATATTGAAAAGTTTGTTTCTACTCAGTCTTTCGAGATCAACAAAGCTAAATGGATAATCAACAATATTATTACCAAGCAGCCTAGTAGTTGGTCGCAAGGCGATATGAGCGAATCCCTTGACTTCGGTGCTTTGACAACTTATGTAAATGGTATTTATCGCAAATGGGGCTTATCAAGTCCTTTAGTCGAAGCAAATCAAGTACCCCAAATAAGAAGACTATGAGAAGATTGAACAGATACCCACACAAGTTATACGGGATTATTACAAGCAGTACAACAGTACAAGACGAGTTCGGTCAAGATGTGATTATAGAAGGCAGCGAGGAAGCTGTATTTATCTGTGATTGCTACGAAGAAGTATTAGGTGCTGCAAAAGAAATAAGACTTGATAATGGCGAAATAAAAGTGTGTTCGTCTGTAATCTTTACACCGTTTAGAACGGATATACAAGCAGGGGAAAGAATAGAGATAAGAGACACAGATGGAACGCTGAGACTAAGGGGCGAGATAAAGCGAAATAGTGGTGTAGATTTCAAGCATTCGAGGCTATGGGTATAAAGATGACGGGCAATGGTAGAAAGGTCATTAAAGACGCTGCAAAACAAGCAGAGCGAGATGTAGAAAGAGTGATACTTCGCACGCTTAATGCAGTAGGTATGCACTGTATCGGTTTCGCCCGTGATAATGGATATTATACTGACAGAACGGGGAATCTACGAAGCTCAGTAGGCTATATAATCGCAAAGGATGGTAAAGAGTTTTCGAAATATGGCTTTGACCCGAACGAGAATAATGCTAAACCACCCAAAAAGGATGGCGAAAAAGGTGCAAACGATGGTTACAAGTTCGCTGTAAGCTTACTTAATCAATACTCCAAAGGTTATGTATTAATATTCGTTGCGGGTATGTTCTACGCTGAATATGTAGAGAAAGCAGGATATGACGTGCTAATCGGTACACAAATAGAGGCCGAAGATGTAGCTAAAAAGATGTTTGACGATTTAACAAGCAAATTCAAAAGCAAATGAAAGCGACAACAAGTTTAGATGTGATTTCAGCGATTCAGGGAGAGATAGTCGCTAAACTGACTGATAATACGGCGGTTTACCCTCATTCGCATCCGTCTAAAAACCTGCCTATTAAATTTTATCTAGTAAAATCTTTGAGACAACGAGGTGATGGCGGTCTTAAAGAAGGTGGATTTATTGAAGTGTGCGCTTATGCTGCGAATCTGAATAAAGTAGACGATCAGACACAGCCAAACATATTGCTACTTAACTCGATGTCAAACAAACTTCATTCTATCCTAGATGATGCGATAATAGGCAATATAGCGATCCTAAACATTCAAGAAACAATAGTCAATGAACCCGATTTGCGATACCATTATGTGAGTTTAGTGTGTGAAATATTAAGTGTAAAACAAAGTAAATAAATAAAGAATATGGCAGATACAGCAGTAGATGTAGTATATGGTATTGACTATATATTATTCGGAGCGAAACCCGCAAATGGCGCATTCCCCGCAATAGGAGCATCGGGGGCGGGTGTTCATCGTGTTACGCATATCAAAATGACTTCTTATGCGTACAGTAAAGAAGATGATCAAACCACAGATATTAATTGTGAGGATTTGAACGAAGTGTTTATGACGCTTGACGGCGAGAAAGGTAAAACGACTATCGCATTCGAATCGTACAACTTCAGCGAAGATACAAAAGCGTTTTTCTTGGGCTATGAGAAAGTGGAAGGCGAAGATGCTTGGATAAAGATACCAGGCTATCAGATTCCAGAGCTTTATATGGAAGTGGGGACACGTAAGGTACAAGATTATCCCGCTAAAGTATATCAATATCTACCCGTTAAGGTAAAAGCAACAGATGCAACAACTCTTACAAAAGAGGATTTGGCTGCAATCAGTTTCGAAGTTACTCTTTTGGCTAATGTTGATAGTCAAGGTAACGAACTAGGTAACGTTAAGATCACTAAGGTAACAGAACCAGTAGCAGGTTAAAATGAAAGCGGTTGAAATATACCGCTTTTACAATATTGCGGAGTGGGGAAGTGGACTATCCCGTCAGGCTCATTACCTGAAGATCGTACGTTCGAATCGTACCTACCGCAACAAATAACATAAAAGAATTTATTATGACAAGTGAAGAACTAGTATATAATTCATTAGAGGAAAGAGCATACAGTATTAAGCTAGGTGGTAAGGATGTGCGAATGTTTCCTGCGTCATTGTCAGATGCACAGTATATAAGTGTGTTGATTTCGAGGTTATCCAAAGAACTTAACAAGGATGCAAAAGTGGTAACTGTAGAGGATATGTTAAGCCTTTCTAATTCCAAAGACTTGGCAAGTCTAGTTAGTGTTACAGCTAAAAGTAAAGCTTGGTTCTATCCATTCAGAATTATATCGACATGGATAAGAAGGAAATACGCATTTCATTTAGCATACAATAGAGCTACAAAACTAGAGATTAGACTAGCAATAATACACATAATAAACGAAATGCAGCTTTTTTTTTATCGGGATTGTATCATTTCCCTACAAGGTCAGAACATTCTGAAACAGACGAAAGAGACAGATCAGACAGCCCTTGGAGTTTAGAAACTGCAATATTAAAAACATTCACACAGTTTTCGCGTAATGATATAAGGCATAATATAAGCTTTGCGAACTTAATGTTTATGTTAAATTCAATACCTCCATACAGAGGATTAGAGGATAAAGACGAAACTAAATCCAAGACTAATAAACCTAAAAAGAAAGAGAAAAAAGAACCGAAGATTATTCATTGGGAACAAATAGGATTTGGAAGATAATGGCAGGATTAAGTTTTGAAATGTCGGCAGACGACAAAAAATTAAGGGATGGTATCGCAAATGTCGAAAAAAGTCTCTTGGGTTTAGAGCAATCAGCTATGAAGGCGGGTAAAGCACTAGATGAATCGTTTCGTATAAGACAAGAAACACAAAGCAATATACAGCAACAATTAAACAAGGTCGTTGATTCGCTTACTAGCATTGACGGAAAGGTCGGACAAACCAAAGCGGAAGTAAAAGACTTGGATAAGGTCAGTAAAGATGCGAGTACAAGCATAGGTACATCGTTTAAGTCTATTGCAGCAGTCGCAGGTGGTGCGTTCGGTGTTCATTCTATATTACGATTCAAAGATGCAATTATTCAAGCTCGTAAGGAAACACAGATGCTTGAAACATCATTTGAAGTATTGCTTGGTAGCAGAGAAAAAGCAGATATGTTGCTATCTAAAATGCGTGAACTAGCATTAAAAAGCCCGTTATCTGTTACTGATGTTTCAAAAGGTGCTCAAATGCTGCTTTCATTCAATGTTGAAGCATCTAAAACTATACCTATTCTTAATCAGATTGGCGATATCTCTATGGGGGATTCGCAAAAATTCCAATCCTTAACACTCGCATTCTCGCAAATGTCGTCAGCAGGTCGCCTTATGGGGCAAGATTTGTTACAGATGATCAATGCAGGCTTTAATCCATTACAGGAAATATCAGCTAAAACGGGAAAATCAATAGCCGACCTTAAAAAAGAAATGGAAGGCGGTGCTATTACTGTTCAGATGGTAGAAGATGCATTCAGATCGGCAACATCTGAGGGTGGTCGCTTCTATGGTATGATGGATAAGCAGAGTTCGGGTATTGCAGGGAAACAAGCACAACTTGAAGATGCTATATTGAACATGCATAACGAGCTAGGTCAAAGCATGGAAGGCTTGATATCTGGAAGTTATGATGTAATGACAGCATTTGTTAAGAATTACGAAAAGATAGGCGAAATTCTAATAGGTTTAATAGCAACCTATGGAGCTTATAAAACGGCTGTACTCGCATTATCTGTTGTAGAAAAAATACGCTATCAGGCTACACTTGCTCAAATGGCAGGAATGACTAAAATGCAAGCTGTGATGGATATATTAAGGTTCAAAACGGCAGCATTAAATAAGACTATGCTAGCGAATCCTTATGTAGCTGTAACGGCTGCTGTTGTGGCTCTTGGTTATGCTACATACAAACTAGTGACATATCAAACAGACCTAGATAAATCGCAAAAAAGGCTAAAAGATACTAGTAAGGAATATGAAAGAACTATCGTATCAGAGCAAACACAGTTAGATATCCTTTTCGGTCGCTTAAAAGCTGCTAAAGAAGGGACAGATGAATATCAGCAAGCCAAAGAAAATATTCTTAAAAAGTATGGTAGCTATTTATCGGGGCTAAGTGAAGAAATCCGTACTCTTAAAGATGTGGAAGGAGCGTATAAAGCTATATCAAGGGCAGCTATTCAGGCAGCAAAGGATAGAGCAATAGAGAGGGGCACGCAGGAAGCCTCAGACGCTTACACAGAAGAATATCAAAAGAATATACTGAAGGTTCGTAACGCTTTCTTTAAGAAATTTGGAGAGGCTGAAGGTACACTTTTGCTTGATAGTTTTAAAAAGTCGTTTAACGAAGGTAGCGAGTTTACAAAGGAGGTAAAAAAAGCTATAAGCTCATTTGATGAAGTCATTTACTCTGCTAATGGTGCAGCAGGGTCGGTTTCATCTTACTCGAATAATGCTGTTCAGAATGCAATAGTTAATATGAAACGTTCTAAAGAAATTCTTGATTCTGAGGTTAAGATGATAGAAGATATATACGGAACATTAAGCAATACTGAGGGTATTAATGAAGAAACAGTTAAATTCAAAACATATAGCGAACAAGTATCAGAAGCAAGGGAACAAGTTAAAAAGTTGATAAATGAACGCAATAAACTTCTTAATGGAGAACTGCCAAATGAATTAGCCGAAGGAACTCAGTTTGACTTTGCAAAAGGTATTGAGGATAAAACTAAACAACTAAAAGAAGCTCAAGAAAAGCTTAATATTTTACTTAATGGCAGCTCTGCAAGCGAAGCATCAAATACGAACAAATATTTAGAAAAAGCCAAAGAAGAAGCCAGAAAGAAAGCTGACGAACTAGAAAAGCTAAATAGAGAGGCTAGACAAGCCGAGATCAATCAAATGCAAGATGGTCTTGAAAAAGAGATAGCACAGATTGAGCATAATTACGCTGCAAAGATTGCCGAACTTAGAAAGCAAGAGAAGAAATGGCGAGACGCACAAAAAGGAGAACTGACGAAAGATCAAGAAACGACTATTGAAACCGCTTATCAAAATGCAGATAAGGAGGCACTAAAAGCAATAGATAAGGCAAGTAAGGCAAGCAAGGAAGCTGAAAAGAAAAAGTACGATGAAATGCTTAATGAATTTCAATCGTATCAGGATAAGTATGCAGCAGCTCAGAAAACGTTTAACGATAAAAAGGCAGCCTTAGAAAAAGCACGTACACCTGAAAATTCAGATCAGATAGATAGATCAATTCAAGAACTAGAGTACAAACGTGATGAAACATTAAACTCTATCAACGAAGAATTTGCATCAAGAGAAGAAACCTATCAAGTTTGGGTAAATGAGTTAGCGTCATGGTCGTTAGATCAATTAAAATCACTATTAGCTGAAGCTAAACGCAATCTTGAACAGCTTAAACAAGATGGTGTGTCTGATACAGATTTAGCTATTGCTAGTGCTAAAGTAAAGAAGCTTGAAAAAGAGATATCAGATGTAAATAAGAAGCTGACACCAAAGCAAAGAACTATTAAGGAATGGAGCGAATTACATAATGTTCTTTCTGATGTTACTAAGTCCTTTGAGGATATAGGCAATGAAGTAGGCGGAACAGCAGGCGAGATACTCAAAACAGCAGGGCAAATATCAAGTTCTACATTGAGCATGATTGATAGTATTGTGATGTTATCCAAAGAATCAACAACAACAATACAAGGATTATCTCAGGCGGCAAATAGAGCTATACAAGCCGTTGAAAAAGCGTCTGTAATTCTAGCAGTTATTACATCAGCAATACAAATATTGCAGAAGCTAAATAGTATAACAAAAGATTCTCACGACAAATATTTGGATTATGATGCGAAGATAGAGCGTATTAACGATCTGAAAGATGCTGTCAATGATTATGAACTTGCGGTATTACGAGCTACTCAAGCGGAAAAAGCATGGTTTGGCGAGGATGGTTTGCGAAATCTAAAAGACTATAAAGAGCAGCAAGAAAAAATCTATCAGATGCATGAGGATAAACTCAATGAAATGCAGGCTAAATATCAGAACAAAAAAGGGGGCGGTTGGCTTACTGGGATTCTTGATTATGGTTTACTTGGTGGCATTGATTGGGCTTTGGGTACTAATATCTTGGGGAATAAATATGATGAAAGATTAGCTAAAGCGGTTGATAATCTTAGAATTGAGACAAGAAAGCGTAAAAAGGGGATATTCGGGTCGGGTATTGGCTCAAAGTCACAGAAAACAGAGGATTTAAGAACATGGGTTAAAAGAGAACTTGGGTTTGATTTATTTGATGCAGATGGTTGGATAAATCAAGAAGCCTACGAGGTTATAATGGAAAAGTACAGCAATAAGCTTGTAGGTCAAACCAAAGAAACACTCGAAGAACTTAGTTCTTTAAAGGAGCAATACGATGAATATTTGAAGCAACTAAGAGAATATGTAAGCTCGTTATATGAACCGCTAGTTGATAATATGGTCAATTCTCTGTGGGATTGGCTAGATGGTGGGAAAGATGCTTTAGACAGCTTTAAGAATTATGCCTCTGATACATTTAGAGATATCGTAACCGACATGATGAGAACAATTGTACTTGAAAAAGTAGTAGGATCATTTCAAGACGATATTGCAGATATTTACGAAAAATATTCATCAGGGAAATTGACCGAAAAGCAATTAGCAAATCTAGTAGCGGATAGAACAGAGCAATTGACATCTGATTACGAAAAGAATATTCCTGCTTTGCAAACAACACTCGCAGAAATAAACAAAATATTCGAAAATATAGGTTTAAGTCTTGAAAATGCAGAATCAGTACAACAATCAGGCTCTAGTGGATATGAAATCACAGCAAGTCAGGAATCTGTAAATGCATTAAATGCTCGTATGGGTGGTTTATTATCAGGTGTTATAAGCATTGATTCTAGTGTTAAAAACCTAGAGCAATGGTCGTTGCTAAACTCTGCAAATATCGGTAACATTACAAATAATGTGCAGATTCTAGTGAATACGCAATTACAGTCAATGTACTATTTGAGCGATATAGCGAATTACACAAAGCCAATTGCAAACATGGCTAATGACATTGCAGACATAAAGCGAAATACAGAAGGAGTATGACAAATAGGTTATTTATTAACAATAAAGATGCTTGGTTAACTTGGGGTGTAACATTGCGCAAGGGGTCTTATGATGCCTTGCGTTTGGGCGCACCTCAAAAAGAGTATATAAGCAATGATTCACTTGCTCAACATGGCAAGCAATATTTTACGGGACAATCGAGAGTAGATGAAAGGCAAGTTATTCTGATGTTCTATTTAGATGCAAGTTCAGAGCTTGAGTATTACCAAAGATCAAAAGCATTTGAAGCAGAACTAAGAAAAGGTTTGCTATTGTTCCGAATACCTAGTTTGTTCACAGAGTACAAATTGATACTTAACAATTTCAGCGATCTTACCACATGGCATAAAGGTAGTAAAGCCGTGTTTTCGGCACGTTTTACAGAACCAAATCCGACAGATAGAGAAAGTACATTGATTACAGCTAGAATACTTACAGACGATCAGCAAATAGGCTTTACAGATAATGACAATGAAATATTAACAGAAGATATAAGAGGTTAAGAAAATGGCAGGGATCGAGAACATAGATTTTCAGGAATTATCAGGGCTACCGATAACAGAGAATAAAGCGGATATGTTTGTTGTTGGCTATAAAAATACGTCAGGTAATCCGACAATGGTTACACCTATCGGCAATTTAGCCACAAAAGCAGAAGTAGAAAGTGCAGTAGCAAGCAGAGCGACAACAGATCAACTAAATACAGCTACGCAGCAAATTAATTTGTCATTGGTTGGATTGTCTAATCAGGTCGGTACAAAAGCAGAACAAAGCGAAGTAAATGAGCTTAAAGATCGTATTGGAAACGGAGGTACACCAATAGAAAGATACAAAGATGCTGTTGACACTATTGCTATTCTTGAAGCGTTACCCGTTGAACAAAACGAAAAAGGCGATGGGCGTGTGGTTACTGCTGATATAGACGCTAACGGACAATCTTACACTTGGGTGTGGGATGGGTCAAATTGGGGTAGAACACCATATACCACTTTGCCCGCTGATGTGGCAATAAAAGGCGGTTCGTATTTAAATATGAAGCAGATGGATGACAAGAAATCTGATAGAATTGCTACTTATGGGGGAAATTATATTAATAAGTATGGGGTCATTTCTCATCTTAATTTAAGTTCAAGTAGAGGATATAGCAAGCCTATACTGCTTGTTGATGGTCTAGTCATAAACAACTATTCGGTATTGACAGCAAACAAGATTAGCGATACTGAGTATGCTTCGGTGTTTTTATATGATTCGAGATTCAGATGTATTGGCTTCTTGACTGATTCGCAGTCGATAGAAAACGCGAGTAGAACTATTAATATTTCAGAAATTCAGTCTATTTTTCCGTCAGCTTTATATTTTAGAGTTAACGCATCCTTAACTAGTGATTTCTCGATTACCACACTTGATAATAATATTCCACTAACAGCAGATGATAGTTTTATAAATCAGGAGTTAAATAAAAACAACCTATATAATCTTGTCGTGGCAGGTGGGTCTTATATTAACAAGAGTGGAGTCGTGACACAATCTCTAGCTAATTATAGACGGGGTTTTACTCGATTTATATACATAACAGATGGATTAAAATTGGAGCATTTCGCTGTTGTATCTGCAAATCTTATTACATCTGGCACTTATGCGTCTGTTATGCTTTTTGATTCTAAATTTGAATTTGTCGGAAATCTGACACATACAACAACATCTGAAGATATTTCAATAACGCTTAACAAGGCAAGTATTACGGATTTGTTCCCTACGGCGGTGTATTGTGCAGTTAATTTAAATGTAGATAATGGGTTTCAGGCTATCGCGACAGATAATACATATCCATTCTCGCCAACAGATGAGTATGTAGAGGTTGTAAGACGTAAAAAGGCATTATTGCAGGCTGTTGTTTTAGGCGGTGGTTACGTGGGTATGACTGGACAAATAGTATTGTCGACATTTAATATGAATAGAGGGTATACAAAGTATATTACTATCGTTGATGGTCTTCAGTTGAAGCATTTTGCAGTTCTATCTTCAAATAGCCCTTCGGCTAATTTATATGCTTCTGTTTTTCTTTATGATAAATATTTCAACTATGTAGGCTATTTATCACAGTCGTCAAGAGGAGAGGATTTTTCAATTACCTTAAATAAGGCTGAAATAACAGCAGTTTATCCGACAGCCGTATATTTTAGGACTAACATAAATTCAGAAAACGGATTTGATGTGGTGATGCCTAGTGGGTCTATCCCTCCAGTAGTAGATGAAGGCTACGTCTCGGAAATGAAGTCAATATACTCTATGTCATCAAGGCAAATAATCAATCCGTCACTTCCTAAATTAAACATAGACGATGAAATCAAGATTTTAGCAATAGGAAGTTCTTGGCTTAATGATACTGTAATAAGGCTTCGAGATGTTGCCATCGCATCTGGATTGAGGGTAGAAGTAGGCAACGCATTGTCTAGTGGGCTATCTTATCAGACGATTGTTGATAAATTTAATAATAGCGAATTAGTTGACTATACTTTGTGGGATTCATTAGGAAATCCAGCCGTTACATCTCAGAATACAATAAGCAATATTATATTGTCTAAATCATGGGATATAGTTGTTATTCAACAAGGCGCAAAAGATGGCTTTTTTCTCGATTCGTTTCAGCCTTATATGTCTAAATGGATTCATATATTAAAGACTAATCTGATAAATCCGAATGCTGTAATAACTATGAATCATACATGGACACCTGACAGAAATGGGCAGTACATTTCATCATATGGCTTTACATCTCAGCAAGCTATGTGGGATGCTACTCTACATAATATAACAATAGCTTCCTATCAGAGTGGCATTGATTTAGTCGTTCCTTGTGGAATGGCGATTTATTCGCTTCGTACAACGTCATTGCAAAATGATAATGATTTGACAAGGGATAAACTACACTTAGATAGCGGTATAGGCACATATACGGCAGCATGCACCTTCTTTGAAGCTATATTAAAACCTATCTATGGTGTTTCGATATTAGGTAATACATACCGAAGTCCAGACCAAACACCGACAGATAAATACACACCAGTAACAGATGCAAACGCAATCATAGCTCAAAAATGTGCTATTTCTGCAAATGCAAATAGATTCGGATATGTAGATTTTAGCGGATTATTATGATTACAATAGGCAATATAAAAGGAGTAAGACAAGAGCATCAAATAACAGTATTTAGGGCAAGCGACAATTTGCCCTATTTACAATTTGTTCTTTCAAATGATGCAAGAGTGAAAAACGAGATAATGAACGAACATTATCTTGAGAGTACATTTAATTACACGGGTTTAATCGAAATGAAAATAGGCGACTATTGCACCTATAATGGTATAAAATATGCGCTTATGAAAGACTTTACACCTGAGCAGGTACGAGACGGAGAATATAGATATACAATTCGTTTTGATGCACCTGAAATGTTCTTTAAGAACGTTCCGAACTTCTACACATTGCAAGGCTTTAATGAGCTAGAATGGAGTTTAAGAGAGCGACCAGAGCGTTTTATGCAGTTGTTTGTAGAGAACATTAACGACTTCTACAATAACGATTGGAAAGTGGGTATTGTTGAACCTACTGAGCTACTAGATTTGTCGTTTAGTAATTCGTATGTCTTTGACGCATTAACACAGCTTGCAGAAGCTACAAAATGCGAATGGTATCCTGATTATCAGTTAAAGACATTAAGCCTCGTAAGCAGGCTTAAAATAGGCAATACACCGATTGTATTAGAATCAGGCGACTTACTTAATCAGGTAAGGAGAGACAGTCAAAACAAAGACTATTGTACACGTTTATATGCATTCGGTGGTACTCAAAATATACCTCTTAATTATCGTAAACCAATAGCAGGCGAAGCGATTGACGCAATCGTACAAAAGCGTCTTAGAATGCCTTTAAGTACGGGCGATTACATTGATATAAGACCGAACTTAAAACCTCACGAGATAGTACCTAAATTCGTTAATTTCGACATCTTTCCGCAAAGGGTGGGTACTATAACAGAAATTAGAGAGGTAGAGCGTAAAGACGAGCAAGGCAACAAGTTTAGCGTGTTCTATTTCAAAGATTCAGGAATTAACTTTGATACTAAATATATTCTCCCAAACGAAACATTAAAATGTGTGTTTCAAGATGGATGGATGGCGGGATTTGATCGTGAAATCAGCTACAACAATAAGACAAAGGAATACGAGATAATTAACGAGCAGTTAGGCGAACAGCTTATACCTAATGCGATTATAAGACCAAAAGTAGGGGATAAATATGTCCTTTACAACTTCAATATCTCAATGGTTGGCGATCAATATGTGCCCGAAGCAGAAAGAGAGCTAGAGCGTCAAGCAAAGGAGTATCTGGCTGAAATGTTTGATAACAGCAATACGGATTCAGACATTGATACTTATACTTGCGTTCTTAATCCCGTTGAAGTAGCAGAACAAGAAGTAAGTTTAGTTTTAGGGCAATCGGTATCAGTTATCAGTGATGCAGTAAAAGGCGGTCAAAAGGATTCAAGGGTATATGGTTATACTAAATTTCCCGTTACCCGTAAAGATGAATATTTGATCGGAGACAGCCCGAAATATTCCCGTTTTGCGTCTGTTGAGAAAACAGCAGAAAATAATAAGCGAGAATTAAATGTACAGATAGCGGATGCAATGCGTCAGGCTAATAATGCGTATCGTGACATTAAGGCTTTGAATTATATCCGTACAGCGTTGCAGAATGAGACTACTATTGACGGCGGTTTGATTCTCACTACATTAATTCAAATGGGGTTAATGCAGGGCGATACGTGGCTAAATACGGCAGGTGTGAACGGAGTACGTGAGAATGACAATGATATTGCTTTTTGGGGCGGTGGTACACTAGAGCAGGCAATTAATGCGGTTAAGAATCCTGAAGCAATCGAAGATGTTGCAAACTTTGTTGTAACACATGGTGGTAAAACCATTCAGAATAATGCATTAATTAGAGGTAAGTTTGAGAGCAGCTTATGGGGTAGTAAAATAATTATTGACCCTTATTTAAGAAAGATTGAGTTCTTTTCTTCTATAAGTGAGAAGTCTGGAGGGAGTTGGACTTTGATTGATGTTATGGGAGCCAATAAAGCTACATCAAGTATAGAAATCCCATCTAGTGACGGAAATTTTATAACTAAAATATCAAGTGGTTTATCAGCGTTATCGACAACTGGCGATGGTTCACAAAGTCACTTCAATAACAAGACTATAAGTCTTTATGGTGCATTTGGGACTAATACAGAGTTTTCAGCTTCAACTGAAGGGGATATTTTGGAGTTAATAATAAAGAACCTCCCAAAGAGTGATATTTATCTTAAGGAGGGTCAAGCTTGGCTTGATAATGGATTAATAAGAGTAAAGGAAAGCGAATAAAATAGCCCCTTAATTGGGGCTATAACTATTACTGAGGGTATTGAGTTGCGTCAGATTTATCTGTAATATTTGTAAATGGCATATCGACCATTGTTAGAATATTGGTTTTGTATGTTTGTATTTCAAATGCCTTATTTAGCCTTTTTGTCCCAGAATAATCAAAGAAAATATATACTTCATCAAATTTAGAATTGCTATTTACATGAAATTCATTAGTTTTACTTTTAGGGGAAAGTTCATCCCATGATGTTACTTTTATATATATGTCATCTTTTAAATATGCAATAGTTACATTTGATAATTTAATATCTGTTTTATTCTCAACAACTATACTTGTATAATCTTGTGTATTATCTTCATCATCTGAGCCACACGCAAAGAATAAAGGTATAATCAAGAGGAATAGTAGTTTTTTCATAATCTATATTTATTTATTATATTTTTCAACCCATTCATTAAACTCAACAATTTCGCCTTCTGAAAAGTAACCTACAAGAACACCATTAGAGTAGCATTTATATAGACCATCTTTTGATACATCTTCAACTTTCATTTGTTTACCCGTTTTGAGATCAACAACAATAGTATTCATTTTAATTCGTGAATCATCCGAAAATGTTGTTTCTTTCTCAATAATAATGTTGTTATTCTTTTCTGATTGTTTGTCAATTAATGCTTTTTCTGCAATAGTGGCAATAGATAGCCCAAGCCCATTAATGAAAAATCCCGTTAAGACTAATATTATTGAGTACGATATATGCGACCACGATATTACTTCCGAGAACATTCCAGTCTTAATAAAAAAATAAGGTATCTGCATTAATGCTGAAATAATGCACCCGATCATTAATATTGTACTAGATGTTCTAAGTGTCTTTATTCCTGAGTTTTCGTAATTTGGTTCTTTCATAGGTTTAATCTTTATTATTTTCATCTAAATACAGCTTATCTGATAGTAGCTTTTCACGTCTTTTAGTTTCAGTTTCACCCATTGCAGCTAAACAAACAAGCACTAAAAGCGGAGTTACTAAGAAAGAAAGTATTACCCATAAAGCGGTGCTTCTACCTTTTTGTGAAGAAGCTTCAAGAACTGCATATAGTAGAACTATAAATATAAATACTACAAGCGCAACTATCAAAAATTCCATAATCTTAGATTTTATTTTAGTTTTCACAAACTTAAAAAAGATTAACGAATAAACCAATACGCATTTATAATTATTTAAAACTACAAAAGTGCGAACTTCACAGCCCGCACGATTTAAAAACTATGCAACAATTGGTATTTTATGACGCAAACCGCTGTCTGCTTTGTATTATAACTTCTTTGATTTTGGCTTCTGATAAAGCTTTCTGCTCTTTGTATATAACCTCATTTGTAAGTTTCTCAAGATACAAGCCTTCGAACATTCCCATATTTGCTGCAGAATCTATTATCTTTTCAAGTTCCTCAGGAGTAAGTATTATTAATTCGTTCATCGTTTCGAGGATTTAGCGTTATACATTTCTTTTACTATTTCAATAAGAGTGCGCTTAACAGCGTGGCATTCGTGTAGGTTTGTTTGTGCGCCTCCCCATTGCATAAGGTATGCTTCAAACGAATCGTTTAAAAAGTCCTCTAGCTCATTTGGCAGCATTAAATCGAATAATTGTTGTCTTAGTAATTCCATAGTTGTAATATATTTTAGTTGTTGCTTCTTTAATGAATAGATAAATACGTTTTAAAAAGTTGACTTTGTTAACAAATTATTTTTGTCTTTTCATCTTTGAGTAAACACGTTCAATTTCTGACTTGCTTATACCTAGTTTAGTAAGATCACTTTTCAAAGCTTCTAAATACATTCCGATTGTTGGGTATTGTGGTAATGTTATAGTTTTCATATATTCTTTAGTTTAGTTGTTAGTTGTTTCTTTAGAATAGGGGATTTTATCAATCCCCGTTGTATGTATTATTTGCGTAATAGTTGGAAAGTGTAGGAGCTAGTATATTAAGATCAAATGATGTGTTGTTGTTGTTCCAATCATTAGCCCAAACTTGTTCTTCCGCTTTTCTTATTTCGGTAGATCTGTTTTTCTTTGCAATTTCCCAAGCTCTTTCAAGTGACGCACTAAAAGACATAGAATATATTGAGTGTCCTGATTTATAGATTGCCCAAGCTTTTCTCATTATTTCTGATTTGTTGTATTTAGTCGTTTTCATATCGTTGGTTTTAGTTGTTTGAGATATTTTATTGTCGTTTTCTGTATTACAAAGATACATCTTAATGTCGTGTTTTCAAATTAAAAACGATAATTAAATGTAGTTTTAATATTTATTAACGATATTACAATGTCGTATATTTATTTATAAGCTACATTTGTATATCGAAAACTAAAAGCATTATATATATGGGATTGAGAATAAAGGAACTTATTAAGGAAAAGGGATATTCTATGCAAGAATTTGCAGAGATACTTGAAATAACGAGGGATACGCTAACTAGGAATATAAACGGAAACCCTACAATCGAAACACTAGAAAAGATAGCATCTAAGTTGAATGTTGATATAATTGACCTTTTCGAAAAGCCATACAAAGACAATATCTCAGGCTTTATAAAAGTAAAAGGCAAGATAGAAGAAATCAACTCGATCGAGGATATTGAAAAACTCTTGGATGAACTAAAGAAGAATAGCTAAAAATATGTATGTTTGTTTTTAATTAACAAAAACAAATTATACGTTATGAAAAAATTGTTATTACTCTTACTGATTTGTCCTTTATTATTGGTTTCATGTGGTTCAGATGATGATGAATAAAAAGTACCGCCACAAATAATAATGACTGCCAAAAAGAATGTAAGCGGTAATAATAATATTGATGCTATGTTCTATATTTTTAAAGAGGGGAACTATGATCCAACTACATTAAGTAGGGAGAATCATTTAGCCTATGAAGCAACACTTAAAAATGATAAGGGAGAGATAGTTAAATCAATTGCATTTGGTTCTACCAATTCCAACAAAAGTTATGTTATATATGAATGTAAAGTAGGAAAATACTACGTAGTGTGCTGCCCGTCTGGATTCAAACCAAATACAATAGTATTAATGAATTTATGGAAAGCCAAAGAGGTTGAAGTCACAAAGCAGAACAATGTAGCATTTGAGGCTAAATTCTCTAATTTATATAATACTGGATATGTTGAATGGGATGAATAAAACAGAGACCTGAAAGCAAATTAAATGACTAAATACATCATACTCTTACTAATAGTATTGTCATTACCTATTCAATCCAAAACTTTAAAAGGTAAGATTGTAAGGGTATCAGATGGCGATACTATTGTTTTATTGGATAGTACCAATACACAGCACAGAATTCGTTTAGATGGCATTGATTGCCCAGAGAAAGGACAGCCATTTGGACGCAAAGCAACAGACTTCTTAAAAGAGCTAACAACGGGTAAAACCATTATTGTTGAATGGGAAAAGAAAGACCGCTATAATCGCATTTTAGGTGTCGTTTACGCTGATAATATCAATGTGAATAAGGAACTATTAAAGAATGGTCTTGCGTGGCATTACAAGCATTTTAATAACGATCAGGAACTAGCAGACCTAGAGCAACAAGCCAAAGATAAGAAACTGAATATTTGGTCTGAAAAGAATCCAATAGAGCCATATAGATGGAGAAAAGGAGATCGTAATTAAATGACTAAACTAATACATTTGAATGAGTTCGTTTTGCAGAAGTATGGATTTGTAAAACAGAGAAATGAAGATCGTTACTTGCTAGAGGTTGGCGATATTTGGTTTTCATTTACACCTGAAGGATTTTTCAATGAACAAGAATTTAGGGTTACAACGTTTATTAAAATAGGAGGGGATAAACACGACAATTTATCTTCAACCAAAGAGTATTTTGATATCCAATATCTTCACGAACTCAAAGAGATATATTTAAAAAAGGTAGGTAGGGAATTATTGCCTATATATTAAGCTCCGAAAGGGGCTTTTTTACGTTCCTATATTTTCCTTTTTACACATTAACCAAAGCTTCTGATGTCCTTTATTGACTGTTTCGGCTAGGTTTTCGTAACGTTCCCCGTCTTCGTCATTATCTAGCGCATAACTGAAATATGAAACAGTAATACAAGCTTTCGTAATTTCTTCGTATAATTCAAAACAGCGTTGTAATATATTCCTATCTGTGTGAAAGTCTATTACAATGTCATAAATATCGCCTTTCAATAAGTCTTTCAACTCATTCATAAGGATATTTATTCGTTCTTTTTGTACTTCTATTGTTGAATCAAGAGAGGGCATAAGGTGGTGTGTTAGTATATCAGGTAAATGTACTAATTAATTGAAAGATAAGCAATACATAAAATAGGGTAGGAGCGTGTTAACAAACCGAAGCAACGAGTCTTTGAAATCTAAAAGTATGTAAGTACGTTTGGTTTAAGGGAATTGTTGCGTCTATACGCTTTCCGAATTGATACAATTTTGAGGATATAGGCAAAATAAAACCCTCTTAGCCGACTAAAGATGCGCTAACATCTTCAGGTTAAGACACGAAAGGGAATAGCTTTCGCATCAAGCCAAGAGGGCATAAAACATTGATTGTTTAATGGTGCAAAAGTAAGTAAAAAATTATGATTGAAGATCGAATAATGATTGAATTTGTACAAGCGAATCTACCGAAAGTAGAATTTGTTTTAGCTGCGTGGATAGGTGTTGTAATAGCTGTCTTTATTGACTTGTTAACGGGTTTATATAAAGCGAAGTCACTAAACTATCTTATTACTTCTGATGGGCTTAAACGAACGGTAAGCAAACTAGTATTGTACTTTGCATTTCTATCATTTGCGGGATTCATTGATATAATGACTTTCGGTCTTGAATTTTTTACTATTCCTTATGCTTCTTTGTTATTCTCAATATTCGTTTTTGTCATTGAAGGTAAATCGGTATTTGAAAGAGCAAACGAAAAAGAGCGTAAAAGGCTTATCGGTGGTGCTAAAGATGTAACGGCTGTATTAGCTAGTAAAGATGAAATAGTGAAGGCTATACACGATTATATAAACGAGAAAACACAACAGAATGACGAGAGGATTACGAAATAATAACCCTGGCAATATTGAGCAGAACAAAGATAATTTTCAAGGCGAAATAAAACCTTCCCAAGATAAGCGATTTAAGCAGTTTAAAACAATGGCTTATGGCTATCGTGCAATATTCGTAACGCTGCATACATATTTAACCAAATATAAGCGTGATACAATTGAAAAGATTATAACAGCGTGGGCACCATCGGTAGAAAATCACACAGATATTTATATAGCTAACGTTGAGAAATGGTCGGGAGTTCCTAGAGATAAAAAACTGACCGAAAATTCAGGCTATGATTATATTCAAATCGTTGCTGCAATGTCGAGAGTTGAAAATGGCATTAAAGCTGACATGTCGGTTGTAATAAAAGGCTTTGAGTTACAAGATAAAATTAAGCCATGAAATTACTAACAAAGATAATTGCAGTATTATTTGTTTCGGCTCTACTCTTTAGCTGTAAAACAAAATACGTTGAAATACCGATCGAGAAGATCAAGACGGAAATAGAGTATCGGGATAAGGTTAAACGTGATTCTATATATACACGCGATTCAATTATTATTCACTCAAAAGGCGATACTATTTGGATGGAGAAATACAAAACTCTATACAAAGAAAAACTACGAATTGATAGTGTAGAAGTCGAAAAAATAGTACTTCAAGATAAGCCAGTCATTGTTGAAAAATCGAAGCCTTACTATCCGAAATGGATTGTTATTTTAGCTATCTTTGGTATAGTAGCAATAGGATATAGAGTATATAAAATAATAAAGCCGTTTATCGGCAAATTCTAGACATAGGTTCTTTTTGCATATCATTTTAAGGTTTTAAGGTTATTACTTATTCAAAGAATTAGTTTTTAGTTTTTCGGTAGTCTGGCTTGTGAAAGTCGGGCTATTATTTTATATTTACAAACCATCCGTGTAAAGCTGTGAAAATAGTGTTAAAATTAGAAATGTTTTACAATAGTTTTACAACGAGAAAAATCAATAAATACAATTAGTTGTATATCAATTATATGTGTGTTTGTACACGCTACTTTGAGGTGGTAGTTTCAGAAATGATGTGTGGGTTCGAGTCCCGTCGTGTGCACAAAGCCTCAAATGCGGTTTTAGAGGGTAATCTGACAAAGGTTACCCTTTTTGTTTGTTCATAGTTTTACACATCTATTTTGTATAATTTCGACCAAATGTTTTACAAATGTTTTACAAATGTTTTACAATATGGCGAAAAATGTTTTACAATGGATTTTATTATTTATATCTTTCGGGCACTAAAACTAATTCGACATGGTTGTTATTAAAGCAGTTGTACTGAAACATCAGGAAAAAGAGGATGGAACTTTCAATGTAAAGTATAGAATTACGCATAATAGAAAGTCTGCTTATATTGCTTCGCCTTATTTTATTCACAGATCAGAACTGACAGACAAATATAAATTCAAGCCCTCAAAGCTTACAAATAAAATAGATCGTGAAGTGTTAGACCTTAGAGATAAGGTTTCTGAATTAAGTTCTAATATCAATCACTATTCAGCTAAAGAGGTTGCCGAAGCTTTGACAAAAGCAAAGAGCGAAGAAAGCGAAGTAATTGACTTCTTAAAACATCTGAAAAGCGAATATGAACAGCTCGAATCGGATAATAAATTGAATGCAGCAAGTTATAAGGCTGTATATAATAGGCTGTATGAATACACAAAAGGTCGTTTATTTTGTCACGAAATAACACCTATGTTTCTTACTAAGTTTGAAAGATCGTTAGTAAAAGACGGATTAACAAGTTCGGGTATCATTAAATACATGGGCTGTATTCGTGCAGCTTTTAATAGGGCTAAAGATTTATACAATGATGAAGATAGGGGATTGATCGTTATTCCAAACAATCCATTTTCAAAATATAAAGTACCGAAAGAATCAGAAGCAGATAAAAGGGATGCAGGGATAGATATTGTACTAGATCTTTATTTCTATGAGCCTCAATCAGGGTTGCAGGAACTCGCAAAAGATTTATTTTTTCTTTCGTTCTATTTAATAGGTATAAACGCAAGGGATTTACATAGTAGCGATATTGAATTAAAAGATGGTAGGTTGATATATCAACGGAGTAAGACTAAAGACAAGCGATCAGACAGAGCTGAGATTTCAATTAAAATAGAACCTGAAGCAGAATATCTGATAAATAAGTACAAAGGATTTAAAGATAATGTATTCAATCTAAGCGAACGTTTTAATAGTTCTGCGAATCTGAATTTATCATTAAGCAGAGGATTTAAACAAATTCGAGAAAATATAAAAGTAAAGAATAAACAGAAATACAAGAATCTTACTTATTACTCAGCCCGTCACTCATGGGCAACAATAGCATCACATAATTGTGATATAATAGATAGCCATATTGCAAAGTGTTTGAATCACGTTAGCTTGGATTTTAAAACTACAAATAGGTATATTAAAAAAGATTGGTCTACTATTGATAAATGCAATAGGCAGGTATTAGACTTCGTTAAGCAGGTTATAAAAGAAAAAGAAACGGATAGCGATTAACTACCCGTTTGATTTCCTATACCCAAGATAAGCCAATTAGCATTAAGATCGTAATTCTCAACTGCGTGCTTGATTGCTGCGCCTTGTACAAATCTATAATCCTCTGTTTGTTGTATTTTACTGTGCATATCTTTATCTAATCCTGCTGCTAAATAGAATGATCTAAAAGAGCTTATTTTACCTTTCATACGCAATGTTTCGGTAAATGGGATAAATCTGGCTTTTATGTCGTTATTGACTTGTTCTAAGGTTATTATATCATTTCCTACATATACAGTTTCATCATTTCGGTACATATCGCCTTCAGCTGCAAATATCCAATTAGCATTAACTTTATATTTACGTACTAAATGAGCAATAATATTCATAGGCATATAGCTATTTTCGTCCTTTTCCAATCTGTAAAGATTCTGAACTGCATAACCTACTTCTAAACAAAATGCTCTTTTTGATTTTACTAACTTCTTTTCAAGTATATCGCTGATTGCAAATAAAGCTCTTAACTTTATTTCTGTGTGTATCTTATTTTTGTCGTTTTGTAGCATAGGTATTCTCTTATTTTCTCAGGTCTCTGTGGATTAGCTCAACAATGTAATATAGTTCTTTTATGTCTTGTAGTCTGATCGTAGTTATATCCTCATAAAGTGGATTGATGGATTGGCATGTTATATTTCGGTGTTGGATGTCATGACTTAAAACACTTTTTATCAATAGCCCTTCTGTTTTATGAAGTATTACAAAGAAATAACTATCAATTGAAAGAGGATACGACCAATGGCTTGTTGCTATATTCTTGGCTAGTATACGATCGCCATTCATTAATGATTTATTTGTATTATCGTTCATACTATCCCCGTCAACTTCAAAAATCATATACTTGCCTTTATATTGCATATCAGTAGTAACGGGAA
Source organism: Dysgonomonas massiliensis (assembly GCF_900240225.1). Classification (GTDB taxonomy): domain Bacteria; phylum Bacteroidota; class Bacteroidia; order Bacteroidales; family Dysgonomonadaceae; genus Dysgonomonas; species Dysgonomonas massiliensis. Next base: position 58,447 of record NZ_OEPV01000014.1, read on the forward strand.
TAACGGGTAATTGGGTTATATATGTTTCATCGTCAAAAGATTCAGCATAGTGCTGTTTTTCATCTTTAGATACAAATGGTATAGGTTTGTAATTCTTTGTGAGTATACTATTGTTGATATCTGAATATATTGCTTGTCTCACAAGGCTAGGTATAGATTCATTTACTTTTTTTGCATCTCTTTTTAGTTTGTAATCTAAAAGGTAATCATAAACAGTTTTAAGACTTTTTACAGAAGGATTGACATCGCCTTTCATCCAATAACCAATTGTTGACGGGGATAAATCCGTATTAATAGCTATTTGTCTTAATGATAATACATCTTGTAGTTCTTTTATCAAAGCAAAAGTATCTTGCTTTAGGCTTTCTCTTTTTTGGTCTTTTTCTTTCATTTTAGTTTTCAGTTTGTTGGATACTATATTCAATTTAACTTTGTTTAACGTACAATATTGAATAAATACAAAACAAAGTATTAAATTTGTATCAAATAGGTGTTCGAATTAGTTCTTTACAAAGGTAATTGAAAATAATTGAACACTTCAATACATATTAATGTGTAAAAGTACATAGTTTTAATGAAAATTGAATTTAATAAAAGTTAAATAGTACACATTGAGGATATGGTAAGACAAAATCACACAATATGGAAGCAAATATTATTGACATAGCAAGGGTACAAGAAGTATTGAAAGAAAAGAATATTTCTTTTCAGCAAGCTTTATCTCTATTACTAACTGCAACTGGTAATTCAGCAGATGAAGCAGCAGACGAAATGTGTATATCGCCTGAGACGCTAAAGAAACATATAAGCAGTTCAAAGCCTAAGCTTGGATATAGTAAAGCTACCGAAATATCAGGATATATAATATGTACAGCTTTAGGTTTAGACTATGAACAAGTAGTAGAATACCTAAGAGATCAGGCAAGGAAAGCAATTGAACAAAGAAGAAAGATAGGTCAATCAGCAATTATCGGGCTTATTATTATTGGCTCTTTTGCTCCAAGTATAAGACGAATGAATATACAACAATATAGAAGATCAGCTAGAGTAGAAATAACCACTTCAAGACGCAGAGATATATGACACAAAGACAAGTAAATGAGCTAGAAAGAATCAGAGATCAGTTTTTCGATCTTATCGAACCTGAAAATGCAAAAGAGTTTGTAGAAGATATGTTCGAATGTTATTTGAAAGAGTATGGTGCAAACGAAACACAACTAGAAACGAAGTATAGAGCTATAAGATTAATAAATAAGGTCATTGAGTTACTTAATAATAAGACATTTTAAAATCTAATAGCATGGGACAAGTTTCAGCACTACATGAGGAGCAACTATTAAATATAGTTTCTCAAGCAGTACAAATTGGTATTGTTAGCCAGTTAGTTTATCAGGGAGATATGGATTGTACGATAACACAAAATAAAGCGTATAAAACATACGGCAGGGGAACGATCGAGCGATGGCTCGCAGCTAAACTGATAACGAGATACGCAGACTATGGAAAGGCATCAAGTAAAACAGCGTATAGATATAGCGTGATCGAATTAATGAAAGTAGCAATGAGCGATAATATGATACGTGATATGTCGCCAAAGGCGAAAGACGAATACAAAGAAGTAGTAACATTAGATATGCAAAGGAAAGTCGGTTAAGTCCGACTTTCTGAGAGCAGCAAAACAAATAAATAGATTTTTAAACATTAATAATTAAACAAAATGAACATTGAAGGTAAAGTAAAACAAGTACTAGAAATCCAATCAGGACAAGGAAAAAACGGAGAGTGGAGAAAGCAAAGTTTCATCATTGAGACAGCAGGGCAATATCCTAAAAATGTGTGTATAACAGCATGGGGTGACGCTGTGGCTAATTCAGTTTCTATGTTAGTTGTAGGCAATCAAATAAACGTTTCCTTTGACTTAGAGAGTAGAGAGTTTAACGGGCGATGGTACACCGATGTAAAAGCGTGGAAAATTGAACAAGTAGGTGCAGTATCACAACCACAGCAAGCACCAAACACGGGAGGTCAACAACCTGCACCACAAGTAAATTTCAACAGCAACAACAATAAAGAAGACGATTTACCCTTTTAAGGATTTGTTGGCTCTATTAGCCATCCGTTTTGATACAATAATTATAAATAAAAGTAAAATGATATGAATAACGATTACGAAGTTTTAGAAGTTGTAGCACCATCTGTTCAACAGTTAGATGCTATTGAAAGAGCAAATGTAGATACTCAGGTATCAACAGCGAAACAATATCCTAGAAATATTAAAAGATCATTAAATAATGCTATCGCCATTGTTACAATGGATGAAGGAACGGCACAGTCTTGTACTTACGCCTTGCCTAGAGGTGGCAAACCGATTACAGGACCATCGGTGCATCTTGCAAAGATTATTTCCCAATGCTATGGTAATATCAGAGCAGAAGCAAAAGTTGTAGAGATTACGGATAAACATGTGGTGTCTCGTGGCACAGCGTGGGATTTGGAAAATAATTACGCAGTAGCGTTTGAAGTACGCAGAAGTATTGTCGGTAATAGAGGTCGTTTTAATGACGATATGATAACTGTAACGGGTAACGCTGCAAATGCTATCGCTTATCGTAATGCTGTTTTGTCAGTAGTTCCGAAGTCGATAACAGATAGGGTTTATCATGCAGCGCAAGAGTTGATAACGGGCGATTTATCAGACGATACAAAATTGATTGCAAGACGCAAAAAGGCTATTGATATGTTCAAAGATGAATTTAATATTTCGGAAGATGAACTTGTTAAGCTTTGCGGAAAACAGACAGTAAATCAGATTAAGAAAGATGAAATAGCATTGTTGCTCGGTTTTTATCAGTCTTTGAAAGATGGCGATACGACAGTAGATACGTTGTTAAAAGAAGTAAGGGGGATTTCTACCACAGTCGAACAGTCAAAAGCGACACCGAAAGAAATGCAAAAATACTTCGAGGAAGCCAAAGCAAAACCAGAGTTAGCAGCATCCTACTTAGCACAAGGTAAAATCACAAAAGAAATGTACGATGAAATTTAATTTATAGGAGGTAAATAATATGTGTTTTTGGAAAAAGAAAACTAAAGAAAAGCCGACAATAAAACCTAAAAATGGGTATATGTTTGTCACAATTGAAACTGATAATGGATTTGAACAAAGGGAAGTAAGAATACCTAATGAAGATTCAGTTATAGAAAAGTTGAAGCGCAAAGATTCTATTGATGGCATTACAAAACGTGAGCTATTCGCAGGAATGGCAATGCAGGGATTGTTATCACAAGAAACAGAATCATATCATTTCGGAGGCATAGGAAATTTAGCCGAGCAAGCAGTGAAAAGAGCAGATGCCTTGATTAACGAACTAAATAAACAACAATAACCATGCAACCCCAATTCATTGAACAACGAACAGACGAATGGCACTTACAACGTAAAGGGCGATTTACAGCATCCGAGATATTAGATATATGCGAATCAGACCAAAAGCGAGAAACAGCAGTATTTAATAAAGTTTACGAAGCCATGATGCCAGACGATGTTTTTATTGAAATGAAAAGAAACGAGCGTTCTTCGCCATCTATGGATTGGGGAACGCTATACGAATCAGAAGCTAAAGCGCATTACGAAAGGATAACGGGAAAGATTGTAGCTAATGTTGGCTTTGTTTCTTATGGTAATGACTCGGGCGGTAGTCCTGATGGATTGATATTAGCTGATAACGGGCAAACAGAGTTTAAGTGCCCTTTCAATGGTGCAGTACATTTAAGGTTCTTTGGTATGAAGCATCAAAACGAATTACTAGAGTATTGCAAATATGGTGCATCAGGAAAGAAATACTACTATCAGGTACAAGCTAATATTCTATTCAATAAGTCGGATTATTGCGATTTTATGAGCTATGACCCTCGATTGATAGACTTATTCAAAGGTAAACCTTTAAGGGTAGAGCCTGACGAAAAAGTTATGAAAGAGATCGAAGATAACACAAAGTTAGCATCTGAAATGAAGCAAGAAATGTTATTAAAAATAATCAAAAGCGCAGGTTAATTAACAAGTAAACAAAATTAAAAATATGGAGAATGTAGAAATATTTACAAAAGAAGAAGTAGCAAACATTATAAAGAATATATATAGTGAATTTGCTGAAATGCCAATAGGAATGCACACAACATCGCAACTAAAAAGAATTATCCAATTAGAGGTAGAGAACCATCCTTATAAACCAATTAAAATATTCAAATAAGATATGCAAAAAATAGAAATAAAATTACCTCAGATTGAGGGTGCAGAATTGAAGAATGTAACTACAAATATTGAAAACGGCTATGTAGTTGCTGAGTATGGGGAAAAGGTGCAAGAGCCAAAGTTTAAGAAAGGGGATATAGTATATTGTGAATATTATAGATGTGGTGGATCTTCTTGGGTTGCTATATTAAATGAATGGGATTCATCTTATATGGGAATTAATATAGTTGATATTATGATAAAATCCAACGCAGGTAGTAGCATTGATAAATTAAGATTTGATGACCATCAGAATGTGAAACTAGATATTTGTCGCCTCGCTACCTCCGATGAACAACAAATCTTATTTGACGCACTCGCAAAAGAAGGCAAATATTGGGATGCAGAAGCGTTAGAGGTTAAAGACTTTATCAAAGTGCCTGAGAGTATAGGGATATACAAAGATTACACAATATTCAATAAACGACACGGAGACGGCTTATTTATTGGTTTCAATGAGGATAAGCAGGCTTTAGGAGTTGATGTTGTAAATGGTGTTTATGTGGTTAAGAGTGTTGGCAGATTAGAACAAACGGATAAAGTCCAATGCTACCTACAACCTTGCAAGAGGGATGATTTGAAATCGGGTGACACAGCATATTTTTTCGAAAAAGGAGACGATAGTAAATTTATGTTAGCTATTTGTCTTATTGATGGCTATTGCAAAATACTAGACTATCAAACCTATGTATATATTCTTAACGGAATAGACATAGAAACTAATGTTGATAATGATTCTTACAATTGGTACAAACTAATCCCCATAAATGGCTAAAAAGATAGCAAAGCCCGAAATTGAGCCTAAATGTGATTATTGCGTGCATAACAAAGGGGAAAACAAACAATTCAAATATATGTACCTATGTGAGTGTTTAGGCTATTGCGTACCCTTCGGAATGAAATTTTGTGAAGCGTACAAGAAAATGAAAGGCGATTTTAAAATGGATAATAACAAGTATAAAGAGTATTTAAACAGACAAAAAGAATTATGAAAGGAAAATATTTTAAATTATTTGTGTTAGTTGTTGTAGTATTGGCATTTTGTAGTTGTGCCGATGTTGAAAATGTACAAGAGTGTTTGACTAATAATACTTATGGCTTTTGGGGTGGTTTATGGCATGGTGTAATTGCGCCTTTTAGCTTTATTGGTAGTTTATTTTCTGACGATATAGCAATATATGCTGTCAATAATAATGGTGGATTTTATGATTTTGGCTTTGTATTAGGCTCAGGCATTTTGTTCGGGGGTATATTTTCAAACAATTAAATAATCAAACAATGGCATTCTTTAAAGTAAAAGCATCGTTCAACTCAGAGAACGAAAAAGGGAAAATAGAAAAGGTAACACGTGAATATCTTGTTGATGGTATATTATACGGAGAGGTAGAAACAAGAATAGTGCAAGAACTTACACCTTTTGTTCGTGGTGGCGATGGTATCTTTCAAGTTATAACACGTTATCCGCTAAAAGAAACAGTATTCAATGGTGGCGATAAGTATTTTAGAATACAGCTAATCTATACAACCATTGACGAAAAGACAGAGAAAGAAAAGGAAACAAAAGAATTTGCACTTGTACAAGCTGACGATATTGCGTCTGCACAGTTGGCTTTACTCGAACACATGAAAGGCTCTATTTGCGATTATAAGATCGGTAAAGTTGAAGCTACAAAGATTGTTGATGTGTTCTTTTATTTATAAAATGAACACGATTTGCATTTTAACAATTACATTTTGCAAAATTGAATAAATTGGATTACATTTGAAGGAAAATTAATAATATGATTTGGAAGTTTAGGCATAAAGAAGCATCAAAACAGATCAAAGTATCTCAAATTTCATTGACTAAAAGCAGTCAAGTGCTTTTTTTGCCTATGCGACTTCCGTTTTGATACAATTTTAATGATATGGAATATACAAAAGAAAAAACAATAGAGCTTTTAAAAGATCGTGTAAAGAATCATACTGTTTACTCAGTAGCCAAAGGTTCAGGATTAACAAATACGACAATTGATAATATTTTAAAAGGCAAATGCAATGCTAGAGAAAGCACTTTAAAGGCTATTTACGAGTATTTAGTGGCTGTTGGTAAAGATGATTGCAATAATGATAATATTGCGCCTAAACGCAAGCAAATGACCTTTGAGCAGAGATATAAGGTGCTTTATCATTTCACGAAGTCTCAGGGCTTGAATCCGAGAGAAGCATTTACGGAAAAACAGCTAATGAAAATGGAGATATGAAAAAGATTTTCAGATCATTATATTACTATGTGATACTTAGACTTAAAGGGTATTCGCATAGTGTTTCTATTTGGGCAATAAAAATATAAAACTAAGATATGAGCGGGTGGATTAAGTTGCATAGAAGTATTACAGAGAATCCTATGTATTTCTCCGAGCCTTTTACCAGAATACAGGCTTGGACTGACCTAATTTTAATAGCCAATCACAAGAAGGGCTATATATACTATCGTGGCAATAAAGTTGAGCTAAATAGGGGCGATGTTGGGCATAGTCAAGTGAAATTGGCAGAAAGATGGAAGTGGTCAAGAGGGAAGGTTATTAGATTTTTAAATGAATTAGAAAAAGAACAGCAGATAGTACAGCAAAAAAACAACTTAACATCCATTATATCAATAGTTAATTATAATCATTATCAAGGTGGCGATACAGCAGACGATACAACAAACAGCACAGCAGACGGACAGCAGACGGACAGCAGACAGTACACTAACAATAATGATAAGAAGAATAAGAATGAGAAGAATAATAAAATAAAAATAGGCAACGAAGATTTTTTTGTGAAAAGTCAGTTTATCGAATTCCTAAATGAAATGCAAGAAGATCAGATTTGGTTAGAGCCTATCTGCATGAATAAAAGAATATCTGTTGATGAAATGATTGTATGGTTAAAGAAATTCTTCATCGAGCTAACAAATGATAATGACGAAACCGAAAGAGATTTGAGCGAGTATAAGAAATATTTCAATCGTTGGTTAACAAGTAAGCTAGATAGACAAGAAAAAGAGAATAGCCAAAACAAGCAAGAACCTAAAGAAGATGAAAAGTTATGCAAATGGGAAATACCTCAGTTAGGAGATCAACGAAAAGGAACATACAAGCAATACATGATTGATAAAAACAGAAACAGCAATTTAGAAATAAACTTTTTGGGATTCTTGAATTAGACTAATAAACTAAACTATGGATATTAACGGCTTTAAAATAAAAACATTCAACAAATATAACCTACCAGAAGGTCAAAAGCGGTCTGTCTGTCCTCTTTGCTCACACAATAGAAAACCACAAAATCAGAAAGCTAAGGTTTTAATGATTGATTGGGAAAGAGGATTAGCGACATGCCAACATTGCGGAGAGGTAATACAGATACATGAGTACGAAAGTAAAAAGGATTCTAAGCCTAAAGTTTACGCAAAACCTCAATGGTCAAATAGAACCGAATTATCGGATAGACTTGTAAAGTGGTTTGAGGGTAGGGGTATAAGTCAATTATCGCTTAAACTTCTTAAAATTACCGAGAGCAAAGAGTTTATGCCACAAGTCAAGAAAGAAGTAAACACGGTTCAGTTTAATTACTTCAGGGATGGCGAACTAGTAAACATTAAATATCGGGATGGCGCTAAGAATTTCAAGCTATTCAAAGATGCAGAGCGCATAATGTACAACCTTGATTGCTGTAAGACTAGCAAAGATGTTGTAATTGTCGAGGGCGAAATGGATGTCCTTTCTTTCGTTGAAGCAGGAATAATGAATGTTATGTCAGTTCCAAATGGTTCAACGTTAGGTAACTCAAATCTTGAATATATTGACAACTGCATTGAGTATTTCGAGAATAAAGAAAAGATATACCTAGCGCTCGATAATGACGAAGCAGGGCAAAATACAACAAAAGAACTTGTAAGAAGATTTGGAATAGAAAAATGCTTACTCGTTGATTTTGGCGATTGCAAAGATGCGAATGAATATCTTGTTAAGTACGGGAAAGAAAAACTAGCATTTGTTCTGCGTGAAGCTAAAGAAGTCCCAATTGAGGGTGTTAGCTCTGTATTAGATTGGCAAGATCAGTTTGAAGATTATCTTGTTAACGGAATGCAACAAGGTTATAAAACGGGCATAGAATCATTTGATAGGATATTTTCAACTTATACGGGGCAATCAATAGCCGTTACGGGTATTCCAAGTTCGGGAAAGTCTGATTTTGTTGATATGATGTGTTTGGGATATAATCGCAATTATGGTTGGAAAATAGCTATTGCTTCGCCTGAGAATAAGCCTAACACTATCCATGCAGGTAAGATCATTTCAAAGCTTGCAGGTAAATGGGTAAATAAAAAAGAATATCTATCAGAGGGATGGTTTAAAAGGGCTGTTGACAAGATTAACGATATGTACAAGTACATTGATCTTAGTGATGGTTACGATCTTGATGAAGTATTAGAAAAAACACGAAGTCTGATATTCAAATTTGGTATCAAGGTTTTAGTAATAGACCCGTTTAATAAAGTTCGCCTAAAAGCATCATTAAGCAAAAATGTAAATGAATATACAAATGATTATCTGTATAAGCTTGACGAGTTCGCACGTAAACACGACATTCTGATTATCATAGTTGCACATCCTACAAAACCAAGTCAGGAAAACATGAAAAACTATGAGCCTACTTTTTACAGCATTAAAGGCGGTGGCGAATGGTACGATATGATGCCTCACGGATTGTGTGTACATCGTGATTATGACAATGAACTAGTAAAGATCAAAGTAATGAAAGTTAAGTTTTCACACTTAGGAGAAAATAACAAATTTACTTGGCTTAAATGGAATAAAAATAACGGGCGATATATTGATTACTCTTTTCAGAGTGAGAATCCAGAAAGCGTTTCGAATCCTATAATTGACGATAGTAATTGGCTAGTCGAAGCAGAAAACAATGTAGAGCAATCAAACTTCGATTTCAACAAAATATCAACTGAAGCAAAAGAAGATAATTTTTTTACAACATTAGACAAAGACAAGTTACCATTCTAAACAAATAATAAAAATCAATATAAAACAATGGCAAGAAAACAAGGAATTATAACAGACGAAGATTTGCAAATCGCAAGAGAAAAAGCAATTCAAGCAAGTAAGAGCAGACAAGTAGAAGAACGAATAATACCGATCAGACGAGGTTTAAGTATTTGCGTTCCCGTAAATGCAACAACCGAAGAAATAGAGAGACGCAAAGAGCGATTTATGCAAAAGAATGGTTTAATTAAAGCGGTGGCGGGATAATGGCACTCTCAATCGAACAATATAACGCACTGAAAGAAAATTCCAATAAAACATCAGGTAAGAAGCCAAAGCAAAACGAAAGTAAATTACAAAAGATGTGCGTACAATGGTTTAAACTTTGTTATCCTGATTTATTACTCTTTGCCGTTCCAAATGGGGGAAGCCGTAACGCTTTAGAAGCAGCAAGATTAAAACAAGAAGGAGTTTTAGCAGGAGTATCAGATCTTATCCTATTGCATCCTAACAAAGAGTATCACGGATTATGTATCGAAATGAAGTATCAGAAAGGTAAACAATCAGAACATCAAAAAGAATTTGAGAAAAAAGCCAAAGAAGCAGGCTATAAATACATTGTTGTGAACTCTTTCGATATGTTTAGAGAGGTTATAACTGATTATTTTAGTTAAAAATGAAAATTGTTTGCACTTTAACTTTTGTTAACTTGCAAAAATGGACATAATGAATTATCTTTGAATTATAGAAATAAAAACAAAGTCAAATTATGGATTGTAAAGGTAGCATAAACAACAAATTTACCGTTCAGAAATGAATGCAATTTTTTTATGCCCCTATGACATCCGAATTGATACAACTTTTTGATTATGGAAGCTAAAAAACTATATCAGGTGCAAGTTAATTGCGTAATTCCTCAAAGCTATATCGAGGGTGCAGTTAAGTACGTTTCAAGCTGTTTACCCAGTCAGCTTTGCGATCTGAATGATATTGACGAACCAATGTTTGACGACAAATTACGTGTTTGCGTAGACTTTGAAATAGCATCATTTGATAGCATCGAGATTAAAGTAGCAGAGCTTCTTAATGAAGATTACGATGTTATGCAACTTGAATCAGCAATATTCAGAAGCTTGCTTGAATCTGTTGTAGCTGAATATAACGCAAGACATAAAGAAGCTGTAAGACAAGGTTACGAGATACTAGAAACTGAAAAATACTAAGGATATGAGAGAGATTAAGTTTAGAGGGAAATCCAAAAATGGAGTGTGGGTATATGGTTCACTTATTAAAATGATAAGAATAAATATTGAGACACATATACTTCCTTTTACGGGAGTATATGATGATTCTAAAATATTAGACCTATCGATTAAAGTCGTTCCCCAAACAACAGGACAATTCACGGAATTAAAAGATATAAACGGAATAGAAATTTACGAAGGGGATATATGCAAGATATACTTCAATTATTGTTCTGATAAAATCGGAGTAGTCTATTTTGAAAATGGATGCTTTTATGTAGACGACAAACACCCATCAGGTAATTTGCCATTAAAGAGCTTTAGAGAGGGAGAGGATAACACACTAGAAGTTATAGGCAATATTCACGATAACCCAGAATTATTACAGTCATGAAAGCAAAAGTAAAATTTAGTCATTTGATATATGCTATACTTCTATTCGTTGCAGTCGGTTTAGCAGTTGACAGCTACGGAGAAATGAAAGCAGAGAAAGAAAGATACGAAAATTCAACTGTTGCGTGGTTGGATGATGTAATAAAGATATAAAAATTAGTCGGTGGCGGAATTGGTTAGACGCCTATTAGTCGCAACTAATAGAAAAAGTAGTGTACAATACATGCAGGTTCGAATCCTGCCCGACTAACAAACAGAAACGAGTAATAAAGCAAGCTATATTTTAAAATTTGACAATAACAACATAGTGATTAGTGATCTTATAAATGCGGTTTTCAAGCTTTCCCGCACTCGTTTTTGAAATAATGCAATCAGATGAAAACATTCATAATCATAATTGCAGTAATATACATAATCGCTTACTCATGGTGCTACTACGAAATGAAGAATGCACCGAGCGAAGAACAAGAAGAAAATTAGTTGATTTCATAGTTTAGTTGTTGAATCGGGCTAGAGTGTAAAAGCCTAGCCCTTTTCTTTAAAAAGTAAAAGAAAGACAAGAATAATTAATATGCGAAATATAAGAATACCAAACCAAAGAAAAATAAGCTACGGTATTATAGGGAGTAAACCAAAGCTACAATTAAAACCAAGAGTGAAAGAAATAATAAAGAAAACACCTTTGCTAGATCTTCCAGAGATTGACAAAAATCTAATGGCTAGACGAATTAATTTGTGTTTTATACTAGCTGATATTCAAGACGATTTAATGACCGACATATTATGCGAATTAAAGAAAGTAGACGAAACATTATCTCTACCAATGAAACGTTCGGTTGACAGAATAAAAGCACACGCAGAAAGTCTAGTATCATTTGTAGATAAAGAAACTGGCGAAAACTTTTCTACTGAGTTTGGGGAGTATTCAGATAAGATCAAAGAAATCATTTATAAAGAGTTCGGATTGCAATAAGCTATGATTACAGCAGAATTATACATACAAGACTTTTGCAATAAGAATAGGCTAAAAGTTGACGAAATAAAAGGCAAGTCAAGAAAGAAACCTCTAGTTGATTACAGACACGTATTATTCTACAATCTGAGAGAAATGTTCAATATGACGCTTCAAGATATTGCTAAGATGTTCGGATTGAATCATGCTTCAGTAGTTCACGCAGTAAATAAAATAGAAGTTCAGAAAGACATATACAACGATATAAAGTCAATTTGTGAGCTTAATCCGATTGTCAAACTAGAAAACAAATAATAAAGCTATGATACAGTTACTAGACAAGTTTACTTCAAAATACGGAATAGAAGCCGATAAGATTATTAATGGCAAAGCAAAGGGAGAGAATGAAAGAAAGTGTATAAGAATAATAGCTTATGTGCTTTCTAGTGTGTACGAAAAAGGTAACGAGTTTACTGCATCTGCTCTTAATCGCAGTCAAGCAGAGATTGAAAAATATATCGTTGATGTTTGTCTTGATTTTGATTATAAACGTGGCGAATACGATAAAATGTTTAACGAGATACTAGCTATATTCGAGCAAGCCGAAAAAGATAATCAAATTAAGCTTGTAGATGGGGAGTATGAATTTGAAGGAATGGAGGTAGGGGTATGAACAACAAAATATTAAGACTAACCCTAAAAAAGCAATGGTTCGATATGATTGCTTCAGGAGTAAAGAAAGAAGAATATCGAGAGATAAAAGATTATTGGACTAATCGCCTTGTTTGGTTATTAAACCCTGAAAAGTTTGATAGCATCACAGACTTAACAGAGAGATTGAAAGATAATGCAATGATAGTTGAAAGGAAAAGCTACTTGGAATATGCTTTTTACACTCATGTTGAATTTACTAACGGATATGGCAAACATCGTCCACAAATAACATTCGAATTTAAAGGTATCACTATTGGCAAAGGCAATCCCGAATGGGGCGCACCTCTCGAAGATGTATTTATTATAAAACTAGGAAAAGAGTTAAGTAGACAAAATATTTAACTGCCCATGAAGCCAAAGGTTCAGCTATCCATAACAATAGACAACGACGACCAACCGATAAAGATTCACGAAAATTGGTCTGATAAATTAAGATTTCCCCCGTACTCTAGTAAACTGAAAATAGAGTATAGGGGTAGCTTCTTTGTTATCATACTAAAGACATTCTTTGATAAATGGGGAATAGAATTAGTACATACAGATAGCGAATTTAAGTATTTGGATAAAGCAGGTAAAACACTACTAGACGAAGAAGAATACAAGCTTAAAACAGACATAAACGAGATCAAAGACGCTGCTATCCTTGCTGCATATCTTCATTTAAAAGTAAACTATCTATTATCGCTTACAAACTACAAAATCGAAGATGTAAGAGAGAATAACAGGACAAAGCAAATCACATTACTAAGACATCTTTTATTCTGGAATCTAAGAAGCCTCAAAGATGAAAACGGAGAGCATTATTATTCTTTCAGCGAGATAGGAAAGTTCTTCAATCGAGTTAATCATGTAACTGTTATTAGCGGAATAGAAAAGATAAACAGAAACTTTATAAAGCGTGATTCAAACACATTTAACCTTGTTAACAAACTAGGGTTTAGACTTCCCTGATTGATACAACTTCTTTATATATTTGGGTATGAGTGAAATTAAGTTGACAGATAAGCAAGAAGCATTTTGTTATGAGTATTGCATTGATTTTAATGCTACTCAGGCTGCTATTCGTGCAGGATATTCCGAAGATACTGCTGCTGTTATCGGTTGTGAAAACTTAAGAAAACCTAACATAAAAGCACGTATAAGTCAGATGCAATCTAACCTTGCGGAAACGGCGCAAGTATCAGCTTTAGCAATAGCATTAGAGCATAAAAAAATAGCATTTGCCGAACTAAAAGAGGGTGCTTTTGTGAATGATGACGGGAAAATTGAAGTACCATTAATCAAAGCTTTAGATAAACAAAGAAGCCTTGATTCACTTGCTAAAATGATAGGTGTAGAAGGTACAACAAAGATAGATATTGATGCTACTCTAGGAGTTAAGCCAATCAGTAAAGAAACAGCAAAGAAAATAATCGAAGAACTTGGATGATGGAAACAAAATATTGCAAGCGTATTGTTTAAGTGGAACTTTAAACTTTACCAAGTATTTCTTTTTGCGTAAAACCAAGAAGAAATTCATTGTAAATAACCATCACGAAGTAATATGTGATACACTCGATAAGGTTATAGATGGCGAGATAACAAGACTAATCATAAATATTGCACCTCGTTACTCTAAAACCGAACTAGCTGTAAAGAATTTCATTGCTAACGGATTGGCATTGTCGCCTAAAGCAAAGTTTATTCATCTTTCTTATTCTGACGATCTAGCAAATGACAACTCAGAGGAAGTAAGAAACATCGTAAAAAGTGAAGCCTATCAACAGCTATTCCCATACGTTCAAGTATCAAAAACAACCGATTCAAAAAAGAAATGGAATACAACCGAAGGAGGGGGAGTATATGCAGTTTCAACGGGCGGTCAAGTAACGGGATTCGGTGCAGGAGAGGTAGATTATACCGAAGATAAAAGTAAGGTAAATGAATTGCTTGCTGAATTGGAAGGTATGGTTACGGAATTAGATAGTTCCGATTCTACAAACTTTGCAGGTGCAATAATCATTGATGACCCGATAAAGCCCGAAGATGCGCTTTCTGATACAGTAAGGGAGCGAGTTAACCAACGATTCGAAACTACTATACGAAATCGTGTAAACAGCCGTAAAACGCCTATCATAATCATTATGCAAAGGTTGCACGAGCGTGATTTATGCGGTTATCTCTTAGAACAAGAGCCTGACGAATGGCACGTACTTTCTTTACCTTGTATCTATGAAGATGAAAACGGGCAAGAAAAAGCTTTATGGGAGCATAAACACACGTTAAAGGAGCTTTACAAGATAAGAGATAATAACTCTTTCGTTTTTGATACTCAGTATATGCAGAATCCTAAACCTATCGAGGGCTTGATGTACCGAGAGTTTAAAACGTATGACACAATCCCGTTTTGTAGAACTAGCGTAAGAAAGAACTACACCGATACGGCTGATATGGGTTCGGATTATTTGTGTTCTATCTGTTATGAAGAACATCCCGATGCGGTATATGTCACCGATGTGCTTTATACTAAAAAGCCGATGGAATATACAGAACCGAAAAACGCTGAAATGCTTGACGCTAACGATACGAGGGAAGTTTGGATTGAAAGTAACAACGGAGGTCGTGGATATGCTCGTAATGTAGAAAGATATTTGAGAGAAAGAGGTAATACACACACTTCGATAGAATGGTTTCATCAAAGCGAAAATAAGCAAGTCAGGATATTTACAAAATCAGCAGATGTAACAAATATAATTCGTATGCCTTCTGATTGGCAATATAGATGGTCGCAATTCTATAAAGATGTTATCGGGTACAGAAAAGAGGGTAAAAATGCGAATGATGATGCGCCTGACGCATTAACGGGTATAATTGAAAAGTTTGGAATTAGAATACATAGTGGTTTACCATCAGGAAGTTTAGCAGCATTTAGAAATAAGGGGTAAGAATGGCAAAGAAAGATAAAGAAACGAATGTAGAGTCGATTGATAAGATAATAGAATTTATCAAATCGAATCAGCAGGTAAGCGATGAAAAGATTGCTGAATACAAGAAAGCATACGATGTAAAAGAGCACGAAGTATTTAATCGTCCAGATAGAACGATTACAGAGGTGTTTATAAACGATAAGGGAATAAAAGAGTATCGTGTCGGTGCTACCTATGAAGCTAACAAGATCGGCGACCCTTTAGCTAATGAGATAGTTGAAAAGGCTGTTTCATTTACGGCAGGGAATAAGCCACATATAACATACAATACAACGAACAAGCAGAAAGAAGAAAAGCTTAAAGCGATACTTGAAGATAACAAAGAATTGTCTTTAAATGTCGAAGCTTATGAATCTTTATACGCTTTCTCGGAAGTAGCTGAGATATGGTACTACGATGAAGAAAAGAGTAATATTCGTGTTCATCTTGTAAGTCCTATGTTTGGGTATAAGCTTTATCCTATCATTGACAGAAAGCGCAAAATGACGGGCTTTGCTTATTCTATTGCATACAAAGAAAACGACAAAGAGGTTGAAGAACTCGTTTACTACACCGATCAGGCAACACGCATATTTGAGAATAGGGGCGAAGGATGGGTAGAGTTAAAGCCTAACTCTATTGATGGTAGCAAAGAAAGCCTATTGAACGTTTACGGCAAAATAACAGTCGTTTATACTAATCAGGGCAAGTCTGATTATGAGGATGTAATACAATCAATCTATCGCAGAGAAACGACAGTATCAAACGCAGGGGAGAGTACAGACCGTTCCGCTTTTCCTCATTTATTGATTGAAGGAGAACTTAACGGAATATCCACAGTGCCAGGGCAAAATAGCACTTACGAACTCGGAGTAGGTGGTAAGATTAGTTATGTCGAATCAGATCAAACAACATCATTACTTGAATTTGATGTAGAGCAAAACGAAGAAATAATAAGAAAGCGTACACAGACACCTGATATTAGTTTAGAGAGTTTAAAGGGCTTAGGTAATATCAGCGGGGAGATGCTTGAACGTTTGCTTGTAGAGCCTACATTGAAAGCACGCAGAAAGATTACTAAATATCTTATCAAGCACCATCAAAGACGCATGAATGTTCTTAATGCGATGGTCAGCTATCATAACAATTGGAAAGTAGATGATATCACTTTCAGCGTTGAGATTGAACCATACGTTCCTAAAGATATTGATGCAAAGCTAGACAGAATAATAAAGATCGCAGTCATTATGCCGAAACGGTACGTTCTTGAGCAGTACAAGAAAGAAATTGACCCGTCTATTGATATTGATGCTATTATGGGATTTTTTAGTGACGAGGCAGTCGGAGATTTAGCCGAACCATATATTTAAAGATTGAGGTATGAAGAAGTTAATATGTAAATATCCAGTGGAATCAGTATGTGTTATGGGGTTTGTTTCGGCATTAATGGCACTGATATTTGAAAAGCTAGAGTATAGTGTTTTATCAGGCATTTTTATAACGATTTTCATATTGATTACCATACTTATATGTGTATGTAGCATTTCAGATGGATTTTACAGATTAGAAAAATTCTTTAACAATGAAGATATTTATATGAGCGACAACGTTACAAAGCCAAGCCATTATACTAGCCATCCTAGTGGTATCGAGTGCATACAAATAACAGAACACTATAATTTCTGCATAGGTAACGCTATCAAATACCTTTGGAGAGCAGGATTAAAACAAGATGCCGATAAGACAGCAAAAGACAAAGAAATCGAGGATTTACGCAAAGCTATTTGGTATATAGAAAGACAGATAAATAATTTAAAACAATAGATATGGAAAATTCTGACGCATTAAAAGATGATTATAGTTTTCTGTATGAAGAAGATTATTTGAGTGTGCTAGTTGATGAGAAAAACAATCTAATACGCATAATCGGCTTTTGTAAATCATGTAAAGACATTGTAGAGGGGTGCATAAGCATAGATGAAATTAATTTGCCTACAATAATGCAATCAAAAGAATGCTCATGTCTTTATTGTGGCACAATGAGTAAATCAAAAGTCAAAAAGGCTGATTTAAGTTCATTTATTAAGGAATAACCATGTCAAAACCCACCAACAAACAGCTACAAAAAGCATTAAGAGAGTATGTCAAGAAACAACAACGACATTCTCTAAAGCTGTTTGGTACTAAAGCTATTGACGAAAAAATAGAAAATATATTTAAAGACCATCAAAAAGAGGTAGAAAAGATTTATCGGGATTGGATAAATGGCAAGGTAGATACAAATAAACCTTTCAAGCTATCAGACTACCCAAATATAAAGACCTATTTTGAGCCGATTAGAGAGAGTTTGCAGGTTGCTTTATATAATCACACCATCAATTCAATAAAAACAGCTTGGACGCAAGCAAATAACGATATTGAGCCAATTATTAAAACTGTATTTCCGAATACACCAACAAACAGACTAGAAAAATATCTTAGTCATAACGAAGCAGCCAAAGAAGCTTTCATTAAGCGTAATATATCAAAAGGTAGAACGCTAAAAGGTCGTACTTGGCTAATGTCAAATAAATATCTTCGTGAGGTCGAAGAAACAATAGCGATAGGTATAAATAAAGGCGATAGCGCAGTAAATATAGGTAAACGGATAGCTGAGTATCTTGAAAAGCCCGAGATTAAAGCCGACCATATAAACAAGCTTACAGATGTAGAGTTAAAGAAGCATTTACAGAAACGACAAATAGAAGAAGCTGCAAAGGGTAGCAAAGCACCTAAAAGCGTCAAGAAACAAGCGCAAAGGCTTGTAGCGAATGAAACAAACCTAGCGTACAGAAACGCAGAAACAGAAAAGATAGATAGACTTGATTTTGTTGTAGGGTATGAGATTAAAACATCTAACTCACATCAAATTTGGCTACAAAAATATTGGATTCCTAGATATGGCAGTTTGCAAGAGGTTTGCGATGCTATGGCGGGTAAATATCCAAAGACCTTTAAGTGGAATTCATGGCATCCTAACTGTAAATGCTATCGTGTTCCCATCATAAAAACTATATCCGAAATAACCGAAGATAACCTATTGATTTTAGAAGGAAAAGAACCAACAACAAAAAGCGTTAATGCGGTAACTGATTTATCAAAGCACAGCAAAGAGTGGCTTAAAATGAATCACGAACGCTTTAGCAAGTATAAAAACAAGCCGTATTTCTATGAGGATAATATCGAGCTTATAAAACAAATAGTTGGGTAATATGGGAAAAGGATTACATTCGTATAAAGACGAGGTTTTGAAGTTATGGGAGAGTGGGGAATACCAAAATAAAACCGATCTAGCAAGATTCGTCATTGCTAAGTATTCAAACTTCGGTAGACCTGACGATTCAGTTAGGCGATCTATCAGTAAAATGATCTCAAAGCACAACAAAAGAAAGAACAAAGCTAAGAAGTCAGAACAGTACACACCTAAAGTCTTGTTATTTGACATTGAAACTGCACCTATGCGAGCTTATGTGTGGGGGCATTGGAAAAACAATATTGCTCTTAATCAGGTTATCAGTAATACTTATGTTCTTTGTTGGTCTGCAAAGTGGTTAGGACACGATAACGTTATTTCGGGAGTGCTAACACCTGACGAAGCAATAAAAGAAGATGATAAGCGAATAGTTAGTGACCTTTGGCACTTGCTTAATGAAGCTGAAATAGTTATCGGACATAATATTGAACGTTTCGATATTCCACGAATGAATAGCCGTTTTATTATACATGGATTGCAAAGACCATCAACTTATAAGACAGTCGACACATTACGAGTTGTACGCAAACAGTTTGGTTTTAACTCTAATAGATTAGATGCTTTAGCAGGCTATTTTGGTTTAGATCATAAATTACATACATCTTTTGAGCTGTGGTCTGAATCAATGGGAGGTAGTGAAGACAGCCTTAAATATATGTCAGAATATTGCGATAGGGATGTTACATTGCTTGAAGAAGTTTATTTGATACTTCGCCCTTGGATTTCAGGTCATGCGAATATTGGGCTTTATTTTGATGCTAATAAGCATATTTGTCCTAACTGTGGGTCTACTGATCTAACCGAAGAAAAACCATATTATACAACAGTTGGCAGATACCAAACATTCAGATGTAAATGTGGTGCAATATCGAGAGTAAAGAAGTCTGATTATGATAATTCAAAGCTATTAAGGAGTGTTTAGTGTAGTGATATAGTCCATTTTTCAATCGAAAGAAGGGAATCGGATAACGGCAATTAGTTTTGTTCGTGGTCTGCAAATAAAAACCGCAGGGAGTGTACAGCCTTGCGGTTTGCTTTTTATAAAACATAAATCAACTACTTAAAAAATAAATCTTGGACTATTGGCTGCTTAACACTATTGACACTCCAAACGCTATCTTTTAAGGCTGTTGCGGTAACGTGTATTGACGAATTTTCATCGCTTATAGTCATATTGCTTTCGTCTGTTGCACTATCTAAAAAGAAGTCTATTTGCTCTTTGAGTACCTTTGCTGTATCAGTAGAATAGTGTTTAATTTCCTTACCATCTACTAGAATTGTAAATATTGATTGTATTGTGTTCATATATTATGATTTTAGTTTATCAATTATCCCCAGCTCTTCCATTTTGCGGATGGCGGCTTGTTTATTAAAGTCAGCATATCTTGCAACTCCATCTTTTACTATATTAATATCAGACTTTTTTGTATCTATCATTAATATTATTTCTTTCCAATTCTTCAATAGAAAAGTGTCGTCTTTTCTATCTACTAACATACGATCATACTCATGTCTCAATAGATAAGCATAATCAGGTTTAAAGCAAGCTTCTGCTACTTGCAAAAATTAGTCGAGTGTGATGTTCATTTATTTGTTGTTTTGCTGTTTATCCTCTCTACTATGTGCATCAGTAGATTCAGGTAAGTTCTTATCAGCACCAAATACATGTAACTTGGTAAGTATTTCCTCTGTTTCTTTTGCGTTCTTTCTCATCAAATGAAGGTCTATCAGCATATCATTACAAGCATCCTCAGATAGAGGTTTGATTTGAGAAGGTTGGATATTAAAGCTATCATCGTTTAGAATATCATTAACCACTTCCGAAGTAATGAAATTATCTATTTCTTTCTCTAGCTCTTTAATAGAATGTTTCAAATATGCTTCTTGTGACTCTTTTGAGAGCTTGTCAAATGCTTCTTTGCTTATCTCTTTCATAACTCTATTTCTAGTTCTTTATTCTTTCTTATAAAATAAATGTTCTGTAATTGGTGTAGATATTTACAGATTCCTAATAATGGTGTGCAGTTTTCACAATCTAACATTGCAATGCCTAACTTTAAGTCGATAATGATACCATCTAGCTTGTACGTATTATCAGGAGTATATTTTTCTGCACCTAACTTAATCATTCTATCTTCGGTTAGGGGGATGGGGTATAAATCATTTGTATTAACTCCTTGTTCTGTGTTTAATCTGACTAAAACATATCTATCGGCATTAATTGGATTATAAACATATATAGATGTCGTTTGATATGCCTTTCCATTGTGCATAACCCAATTCCCTATTCTTATCTCATTCGGCTGTATCATGGCTTTGCATCCTTTAAATCATTGTCATTAATATAAATGTTTGTCTCAAAGGGTATAGAGCCACCCATATTAAGGTATTTTCCAAAGAAATTAAAGGCTTCGTGCATCTGCATTTCAATAAATCCATCATTATCATATTTTAACCACGAATAACCTTCTTTATCAACTATTTGCTTACCTTTTTCAGTAAGTTTTAACTTTATCTTCTCATTAATATTAAATGTTTTCATATCCGTTTATTGATTACTAGTGAGTTATACTTATTCTGATTGTGTTTCAGTATGAGATTTTGAAATAGGTTTCAAATGAACCTCAATTATCTCATATTCACGTCCATTATTTGGAATGTAATTTTCAGCTTCATCTTCGCTGTTAAATAAATGAACCTCTTTTATATCAAGTAGGTTGCAATCTTTAGCTTTAATCGTAAATGCTATTCTCATATCCGTTTATTTTCTGTAAATATACTATTAAACTTTACTAATTACCCTATTCAGTTCAGCTATAAACGTTCTATAACAAGCGGCTTTGGCTTCCATTCGAGCGTTGTATTCTTTATCAAAGTCATTTGTAATAGACCTATTGACTTGAATTAGTCGGTTTTCGTAAGCCTCTTTCAGTAATAATAATTCTTGTAGCATACCATTCTATTTAAAAGTTATTTATAGTCTATTATTCAACACCTCATTTAATGGATTGTAAACGCTCGCAAATATGCGTCTTTGTTCTTTATCGGTAATAGCTGAAACATATCTATGACATATCAATCCTTTCTTTGCATCCCATACCATACGAGCCTTTTCGACACCATTAACAAAGAATGTATTAGGATGTTTGCGCCATTGTGTTATCGTTCCATTCTCGATAAGATTGATTAATTCTTTTGGCATTGTTTCTTTTGCTGTTTCAGTACCTCGTATCTTTGCTTCCTCTAATTCAATAGCATCTTTTGTTTTCTCAATGCTTTGTTTCAGATTCCTAAGGCTATCATTTTGCCTTTCCCATCTATTAAGTGTAACGTGTCCGTTCCTTTTATCATTCAAAGGCTGTCCGTTCGCTCTTTTCACATCTGCAATATGAGTGTTCAATTTTCTATCAAATTCAGCTTGTTTCTTTTCAAGCGATTTTTTAAGTATTTCTAGTCTTTTGCTCATATATAGTTATATTATAAACTTTTACTTCCTTATTTCTCTACAACAAAGATACAAACAAAAATGCAAACAATGTGCACTTTAACAAAGGTTAACTATAAAGATTGTGCATTTTGTGCAATCTTGATTACATTTGTAATGTGAAATAGTAATAACAAGCAAATTGATTGATATGAAAACAAAAGAGATTTATAAGAAAGAAGGTAGTATGATTTATATATCGAGCAAAAAAGAATATAAGCCTTCGCCTATATTCATTCCAAAGAAAGCTAATCGAAAGAGAAGCAAGTAATTTTTATATCCGTATAACATCCGATTTGATACAATTATGATAATAAGAACCATAAAAGACTTAAAAGAAGTCATAGAAAATATGCCTGACGATTTTGCAATAGGCATTCGAGTTAGAAGAAAGCTAACAGACGAAGAACTTGAAGGATTGAATTATCCTTACCATTTTGAAACTGAGGATTCAGCACTAGAATATGACGACACGGGATGGAGTGATAAGACCGCTTATTTCGGAGTAGAAAGAATTTAAGAATAGTAAAAGAGTGAAGCTATGAAATTTATGTACAGTGCATTTACAGAGAACACACCCGAAATGAGGGAGTGGTTGGAGAAGTTGGGGTATGAGGAAGGCTATCATTATGACTTATTCAACAAGTATATATACACATATAAGGCTATAAATGATAAATGGTATTTCTGCTCTTGCCGAATAAACGACTTTAGTGTTTATAACATTAACTGTCTCGGAAACTCTCAATTATTCCAAGCTGTAACAGCCATGCGTGACGATAGCGATTATATGCAGTGGTTTGTAGCAGATGAAGATACTTTTACGCGTGATGGTGATGCTTGTATATGGAGAAAAGGTCATTTCCTATTTTCTGTTGACAACGATTATATAGGTAAAAATCAAGAGGAAGAATATCAAATAAAAGCTCACAAAGCCGCCTTACCCGAATTACAAGAACATTTTAAAACCAACCCTAACCCAACTAGATAAAACAATGAAACTAGAATTAAAACATATAGCCCCGTACTTGCCGTATGGGTTGAAAGTACAAGCCACAGGAATGTCTGACACTCATATATGTACTGTAGTCGAAGTTGGAATAGAGTTTGGTCTTTATATAAGAGCTAAACAAAAGGACAATAAACATTGGTGTTGTTCAAATTATTGGGAAATGAAGCCCATCCTTCGCCCCATGTCCGACCTATACAAAGAGATCAACGGAGAAGTGGCGATAGTCGAGTTGGCGAAGATAGCTTGCAAGAGCGTTGGAATAACTTGTGATATAAGCCACATAAATAAATATGATGGGACAGTATTCCTAAACTCCTTGACTGAATTTTCTTATAACAAAGGCGGGAACTTCTTTTTATACGATGGAGAATCCGAAACTCACTACTTGATTAATCAGTTTGAGTTATTCGACTACCTCTTTGCAAACCACTACGATATTTACGGATTAATCGACCAAAATCTAGCAATAAACTTAAACGAGATAGAATTATGAAAAACGACATTAGACGGGTTAAATATAGATTCTCAATAAATGAAACTGGAGAGATAGAATGCCCAGTTCATCTTAAAGAGGAGCAAATAGAACAGAAGGTAAAAGATATGTTGAATAAAAAATATGATGCAAATGTATCTATGGAGATAATATCCATAGAAAAAGACAGACCCAGATGCCCTAAGTGCAAATCCACATTACTAACAAAAGAGTGTAGCTATATGGACTTCGGTTTTGTATCGTCTTCTTGGGTAAAGTGTGATAGCTGTGGTTATACATTTGATTACGAGAAATTTGAATATGACTAATGAGAAAGAATGATGGAAAATATTAGCGAAAAAGATAGGATAAATACAGATGTACTAATTGAAATTCTTGAAGAACACGGAATCAAAATTAGCACTGATAAATACAAATCTGTTTACGAGATATATAAAAGATTTGCCGATCATCTAGACGCAATAGAAGAATATGAAGCAACTCCATTCTTTGGATATAAAGAAGAAAAGGAATGCGAAAAGTGTAAATCGTTAGAAAAGCGAATAGAAGTATTAGAGGATAATATTTATGTCTTTAAAGATAGCGTAAAACGTAGAACTGGAGCTTCTAATGTGTGGATTGATGGTAAAAACGTAATGTATGATTATAGATAAACGCTATGACTAACGACATCAAGAAAGCGATAGAGGAAGAAGCAGAACGCTTTAATAATTGTGTTTCAGGCTTCTTTAATGTGAAAGAGGCTTTTTATGAAGGCTTAAAGAAAGGTATTGAAATAATACAAGAATCTACCCGATGGCGAAAGGTAGAGGAAGAGTTGCCAGAGAATGATATTCTTTGCATTAAACCTAAGACAGCTTGTAATGGAGAGAGTACAAAGTCTGTGATAATACTTGATAACAAAGGATGTTTACATTTAGGTAATCGAATGAGAATCAGAAATGGAGATTGGTTCTGGAGAATCCCATTAGAATCTCTTTCAGAAGATGCTGAAATTATAGAGTGGCAACCCATTAACAAATAGATAAGATGATTACAACATACGAACAAGCGAAAAGACTGAAAGAGTTAGGCAGAATAAGAAAAACTCTAAGCAAAGCAGAAGTACTAGCTAATAAATCTCATGACACAGCACAAGATGTGTTATTCATCCTGGATAGTATATGTGAAACAAATGACTTCTCTGAAAAATGTTCTGTTGATATATGCTCAGGGAATGATTCTATGATTACTCACAATGAATCGGAAAGATCGCTATCGCTTGATGATGATACAATAAAAGAAATAATAAAGCTCTATCAGAGTGGCGAATCATTAGAAGATATATTTAGTTAGACGAATTACTAACCTACCTAGAACAAAAGAGATGAAAGAAAGACCAGACTTAAATAAATTAGCAAAAGAAGTATTTGAAGCCAATAAAGCTAAGGGCTTCCATGATGAAGAAAGAAGCAATGAAACTCTTTTAATGCTTGTGATAACCGAACTATCCGAAGCTGTAGAGGCTGACAGAAAGAATAAACGAGCCAAACTAGAAAGATACAACAGGAAACAAGAGAGCCGTAACCCTTTGAGTGACTTGCCTAGAACTAGAGCATTTCAAGCTGATTTTGAACAGACAATTAAAGACACAGTAGAAGATGAACTAGCCGATGCAGTCATTCGTCTGCTTGACTTGGCGGGATTGAGAGAGATGCCTATTCAGTATGAATTAAATATTGGAGAGGACAAAAAGTTAAGTTATAAAGAAAAGAGATTTGAATTTGCAGAGATAATATTTAATATAACGTCATGTATATTCGAATCTAGATGGAAAATGAATAAGCTCCTTTTGTTTGATATTATTTCAAGTGTGATAAGAGCTATAGATGCCTATTGTGTACTTAATTCTATCGACCTATGGCAACACGTAGAATTGAAATTGAAATATAACGCTACAAGACCACACAAGCATGGTAAGAAATATTAACCCCACCGAGTATGAAAGTAAAGCATATAAAGAAATTAAGATCACTAGTCAGATACTATGATGTTTGGATTACGTCATGTATTGATTTATTCGGAGTTTCAACAAATGGCAAACCAGCCACAACAGTACTAGCTAGAACCCCAAAAGAAGCAGCCAAAAGAGCATACAGAAAAGGAATTAGGCATAAAAGCGCATTCTCAGGTTTAGAATCAAGCCCTCAATTTGGTAGATATGCTGTTAGACCTAGTGATAAAACTTCAGAACGATTTACAACTTATTGGAAATAATTATTTTGAGTATGAAAGAGGAAAAGAAGATACTAAAAGAGATAGAAAGGCTTTATGTTTATTTAGTTATTACGTTGGTTTTCTTCTTCGTTGTGACATCCTTAGGAATATCAAAACAACTAGATAGAATCGAGCAAAAGCAAGACAAGATAATCGAACAAATCGAATCAACAAAACAGAAAAGAAATGAGTGAAGAAAAACTGAACTTTGCTAGAACATTAAACGAAAGCGGTCAACACGGATTTATAACATCCGATGAATGTTTTCATTATGGGTCAATGTCGGGATGCGACGAATATTGTCCTGTTCTATTACGAGGAGAATGTAAAAGTGCCGACGATACTTTATATATGCTATCTAAACATGATGATGTAGACTTTGATCTATGGGAGAAGTTAAAGGATTTATACAACTTTACTGAAAAAGCCATGAATAACAATAAAACACCCGAAGAAAAACCATATTTACAAGACTTGTTCGATCACATGCGGAACGAACACGATCTTATTCTCACTCAATCAGAAATGCAAGAGATAATTTCAGTAGTTAAGCAATCCTTAACAACTGAATCAGATGTCAAAGATAACTCGACACCCGAAGAAAAAGCGAGAGAGTATGCGGATATGGAATGTCCTAATTATGCAGTTGACAATGTCGAATCAGAAGTTCACACAGCAGTTTATAAATCTTTTCTATCAGGCTACCATTCCCGTGACGAAGAAGTTCAAGAGCTGAGAGAAGCGTTGAAGGAGATAGTAGAACAAGTACCTAGATGCAACTTCAATTTATCTACATCAACATCTTACTCAGAAGCTAACAGACTAGATGAATTGATAGCCAAAGCCGAACAACTACTAAACAAACAGTAAGATGAAAAAAGATAAAATATATTTATTTATAAGCATCGCTTTGATTATTGCGGGTATCATATCAATAATATCAGGAGTGTGTAAAGATATGATTATAAAAGAGCTGAAAATAAAGATCAAAGCGCAAAGCGAACTAATAGACAGTCAAAGGTCAATAATTAATCAACTCGATTCAATTAACGACTTTCTGAACACTCATAAGGTAACTAGATACACCATAATTGAGAAAGATACAATAACCAACTAAAACAATAACCATGTGTAGCTTATTAGACCAATTAAAGGATTATTTCAAAAGTACACCAAGATCGCAAATAGAATCGGATTGGAATAAAACGAGTGAATATGACGAGATAGGGCTATCGGTAGATGAATTAGTGAATATCAAAACAATAACCATGATTGAGCAATTTGAATATGTAACATGCTCTGTTTTTATGAGCCGCACATACAGTGGAAGATTTTACTGGGATATAAAAGAGTTACAAAAACTTGGTCAAGATGGTTGGGAAATTATATCCGAACTATCTCACATAAATAGAAGCAAAACATTTTTACTTAAAAAGAAGATAGTACATAAAGATAAATAACCATGCAATATTCACAACACCGAGAGAAGTAGCCACGTTCATGTAAAATGCAGAAGGCGAAGTAAGGATAAAGAAAAACAAGATATATTTTAACGGGGAACTGATAGGAGAGTTCAAGTTTAAGTAACAATTCAAATGATAGTATTTAAGTGAGCGTGTAGCCAATAGGTTACGCGCTTTTTTTTGTTGTTAACAAATCAGAGTAAAGCCGTCCGAATTGATACAATAATTGACCTATATTCGTACTGAACGATTATTAAATTAATTAGTGTATACACATGAAAGAAAAGATTTTAGCAGCGTTAAAAACAAAGTATAAGACTTTGGGTTTGCAAGATTCAGCCTTCAATGGGGTGGCTGATACGCTCGAAAAAACCATTACAGACGAAAGCCAAATCGAAAATGCAGTCGCAGGAGTAGAAGGCTACATGAAACTTATTCAGGGCGAAAGTGATAGAGTGAGAGGCGAAAAAGCCACACTTCAAAAGGAACTAGACGAACTGAAAAAGAAATCGGAACAAACACAGCAGACACAGACAACGCAGACAACGCAAACGCAACCTACTCAGGGGGGCGATGGAATGCCTAATTGGTTTAAGGCTTATGTAGAGCAAAACAAACAAGAAATTGAAACGCTCAAAAGCTCATTCACTCAAAACCAATTAGCAACCAAAAAGAAAGAGCGTGACGAAGTATTCAACAAGATCTTAAACGGAGTTAGCGACACTTTCGCAAAACCGATTAAATCGGCTTACAGTCTTTTAGGCGATAACGTGGATGAAGAAAAGTTCCAAGAGTTTTTACGTGAAACAGAAGCGAGTGTGACTGAACAGAGAGCAAGGGAAAATTCATATATCCCCGCATCAGGTTACACCAAACCACAAGAAGGTTTAAACATGAACCGAGTGGCAAAAAAAGAAGAAGAGTTCAGAAAAAAATTTGAGAAGAAATGACAGAAATGATTCACAGACGGGATTTTATTGTCCCTGACAAATTAGACGGAAAGGCTATTCCAACTTATGTAGCAGGTCTGCAAAGTGGGGTAAATCTTGATATGACGAACTATCCGCTTGATTATATCCGTGCGGGTTCTTTGGTTATCAAGGATGCATCAGGTTTCAAGCCTGCACCAATCGAAAAATCAGGCGAAGAGTATGTTTATTCTGCACTACCTGAAGGTGCTGAATATGTAGGTGTAGTTGTGAATACGAAACCAAAAGAAGAGCCTCTAGTAGGTGTGATGACACAAGGTGTTGTGATAACAGACGCTTGTTTACCAACATACAGCAATGAATTGAAAGCGACATTGAAAACAGCATTAAAAATAGAATTTAGATAATGATACTACAAGGGAAAAAATGGAATGATGTTTTGCAAGTGTCTTATGAAAATGCACTAGCATACTATCGAGCAAAGCAAGATCAGTACGGCATCTTTAAATTCATGCGTAAAGAGGAATATGACACAAATATATTCGAGGTGCTTGAAAGCGTGAATGTGAGTGTGATGGCTGACCGAAGAACAGAGGATTCAGAGCGTACAGAAAAGACGCTTGACGATATGAAGTACCTAATCGGTAAGATTAATATTGTCGGCACTCAAAAGACGCTGAACGAAACACAGACAAGAAAGATTTTAAACGATTGGAGCAAAAACGCACCCGTTGATGTTATTGCTCGTACTCTTGATGTTCGTAACCAAGCGAATATTGATGCTATTTTTCATCGTCTAAACTATGACTTCTATCGTACTCTTTCGCTAGGTGTTGTTTCGATTACTAGCATTGACAATGGAGGTAATAATGTTAATCTCGATGGTGTTACTTGGGATTATCAGATTCCGACAGCTAATAAGTTCGGTGTAAAAACACTAGGAAAGTTGACGCTTGAGGATATCGATAAAGTGATGAAAGCTTCTAAGAGCACTGTTCGTTCAATCTTTATGGATGCAACGACTTTCGATACGCTTGCACAAGACGAAGGACTTGTTAAGGCTTACGCTGCATCTAAAAACTCATTAATGGAGTTAGGAAGTCTATTGCCTGACCAAGTTAACGAGTATATGGATAGACGCTACAAAGCTACTATCTATATTATGGATGAAACCTTTACAAAGGAGCTTCAAAGCGGACACAAGCAAGATGTTGAAGGATGGAAGGCGGGTACTGTAACGTTTACACCTAGTTCAGAGGTTGGTGCTATTGCACATACACAAACTGTTGAAGCGATTGCACGTAACCTAAATCCTAATGATAAGAGCTTCTTGGGTATTCAAGATTTGAGCATTCTACTTCGTAACTATTCAGTTTCAGAAGAAAACAAAACGTTCAAAATCTGGACTATGGCAGAAACTCACGCATTGCCGGTACTTGAAAATTCTAATGGTATTTATCAGATAGATACTACAAAAATAGAAGCGTAATCATGGAAGTAAGAGCAACAGTCTTAATCGACTTTTACGATGCGGAGAGTAGAGGTTTAAAGCTAGAGAAAGGCACGACTATTACCAGACCGAAAGAAAGAATAGACTATCTATCTAAGCGTGGTTTGGTTGAAATAGTAGAAGAAAAGAAAGCCGACAAAGTAGAAGCGCAGACAGTAAAAGAGAAATCAAAGAAAGTTGTAAAATCAAAACAAGGGGAGAAATAAACAGCTCCCCTATAAATCAAAGCACTATGAAAGTTATCGAAGTTTTTAGAATGGAATACTCAGGTTATGGTCTTAGCGAAGATCAGCTTAATTATGAGATCCAAAAAATGGGATTAGATGCAAACAAAGAAGTAGAGGATATTGAAAAGTTTGTTTCTACTCAGTCTTTCGAGATCAACAAAGCTAAATGGATAATCAACAATATTATTACCAAGCAGCCTAGTAGTTGGTCGCAAGGCGATATGAGCGAATCCCTTGACTTCGGTGCTTTGACAACTTATGTAAATGGTATTTATCGCAAATGGGGCTTATCAAGTCCTTTAGTCGAAGCAAATCAAGTACCCCAAATAAGAAGACTATGAGAAGATTGAACAGATACCCACACAAGTTATACGGGATTATTACAAGCAGTACAACAGTACAAGACGAGTTCGGTCAAGATGTGATTATAGAAGGCAGCGAGGAAGCTGTATTTATCTGTGATTGCTACGAAGAAGTATTAGGTGCTGCAAAAGAAATAAGACTTGATAATGGCGAAATAAAAGTGTGTTCGTCTGTAATCTTTACACCGTTTAGAACGGATATACAAGCAGGGGAAAGAATAGAGATAAGAGACACAGATGGAACGCTGAGACTAAGGGGCGAGATAAAGCGAAATAGTGGTGTAGATTTCAAGCATTCGAGGCTATGGGTATAAAGATGACGGGCAATGGTAGAAAGGTCATTAAAGACGCTGCAAAACAAGCAGAGCGAGATGTAGAAAGAGTGATACTTCGCACGCTTAATGCAGTAGGTATGCACTGTATCGGTTTCGCCCGTGATAATGGATATTATACTGACAGAACGGGGAATCTACGAAGCTCAGTAGGCTATATAATCGCAAAGGATGGTAAAGAGTTTTCGAAATATGGCTTTGACCCGAACGAGAATAATGCTAAACCACCCAAAAAGGATGGCGAAAAAGGTGCAAACGATGGTTACAAGTTCGCTGTAAGCTTACTTAATCAATACTCCAAAGGTTATGTATTAATATTCGTTGCGGGTATGTTCTACGCTGAATATGTAGAGAAAGCAGGATATGACGTGCTAATCGGTACACAAATAGAGGCCGAAGATGTAGCTAAAAAGATGTTTGACGATTTAACAAGCAAATTCAAAAGCAAATGAAAGCGACAACAAGTTTAGATGTGATTTCAGCGATTCAGGGAGAGATAGTCGCTAAACTGACTGATAATACGGCGGTTTACCCTCATTCGCATCCGTCTAAAAACCTGCCTATTAAATTTTATCTAGTAAAATCTTTGAGACAACGAGGTGATGGCGGTCTTAAAGAAGGTGGATTTATTGAAGTGTGCGCTTATGCTGCGAATCTGAATAAAGTAGACGATCAGACACAGCCAAACATATTGCTACTTAACTCGATGTCAAACAAACTTCATTCTATCCTAGATGATGCGATAATAGGCAATATAGCGATCCTAAACATTCAAGAAACAATAGTCAATGAACCCGATTTGCGATACCATTATGTGAGTTTAGTGTGTGAAATATTAAGTGTAAAACAAAGTAAATAAATAAAGAATATGGCAGATACAGCAGTAGATGTAGTATATGGTATTGACTATATATTATTCGGAGCGAAACCCGCAAATGGCGCATTCCCCGCAATAGGAGCATCGGGGGCGGGTGTTCATCGTGTTACGCATATCAAAATGACTTCTTATGCGTACAGTAAAGAAGATGATCAAACCACAGATATTAATTGTGAGGATTTGAACGAAGTGTTTATGACGCTTGACGGCGAGAAAGGTAAAACGACTATCGCATTCGAATCGTACAACTTCAGCGAAGATACAAAAGCGTTTTTCTTGGGCTATGAGAAAGTGGAAGGCGAAGATGCTTGGATAAAGATACCAGGCTATCAGATTCCAGAGCTTTATATGGAAGTGGGGACACGTAAGGTACAAGATTATCCCGCTAAAGTATATCAATATCTACCCGTTAAGGTAAAAGCAACAGATGCAACAACTCTTACAAAAGAGGATTTGGCTGCAATCAGTTTCGAAGTTACTCTTTTGGCTAATGTTGATAGTCAAGGTAACGAACTAGGTAACGTTAAGATCACTAAGGTAACAGAACCAGTAGCAGGTTAAAATGAAAGCGGTTGAAATATACCGCTTTTACAATATTGCGGAGTGGGGAAGTGGACTATCCCGTCAGGCTCATTACCTGAAGATCGTACGTTCGAATCGTACCTACCGCAACAAATAACATAAAAGAATTTATTATGACAAGTGAAGAACTAGTATATAATTCATTAGAGGAAAGAGCATACAGTATTAAGCTAGGTGGTAAGGATGTGCGAATGTTTCCTGCGTCATTGTCAGATGCACAGTATATAAGTGTGTTGATTTCGAGGTTATCCAAAGAACTTAACAAGGATGCAAAAGTGGTAACTGTAGAGGATATGTTAAGCCTTTCTAATTCCAAAGACTTGGCAAGTCTAGTTAGTGTTACAGCTAAAAGTAAAGCTTGGTTCTATCCATTCAGAATTATATCGACATGGATAAGAAGGAAATACGCATTTCATTTAGCATACAATAGAGCTACAAAACTAGAGATTAGACTAGCAATAATACACATAATAAACGAAATGCAGCTTTTTTTTTATCGGGATTGTATCATTTCCCTACAAGGTCAGAACATTCTGAAACAGACGAAAGAGACAGATCAGACAGCCCTTGGAGTTTAGAAACTGCAATATTAAAAACATTCACACAGTTTTCGCGTAATGATATAAGGCATAATATAAGCTTTGCGAACTTAATGTTTATGTTAAATTCAATACCTCCATACAGAGGATTAGAGGATAAAGACGAAACTAAATCCAAGACTAATAAACCTAAAAAGAAAGAGAAAAAAGAACCGAAGATTATTCATTGGGAACAAATAGGATTTGGAAGATAATGGCAGGATTAAGTTTTGAAATGTCGGCAGACGACAAAAAATTAAGGGATGGTATCGCAAATGTCGAAAAAAGTCTCTTGGGTTTAGAGCAATCAGCTATGAAGGCGGGTAAAGCACTAGATGAATCGTTTCGTATAAGACAAGAAACACAAAGCAATATACAGCAACAATTAAACAAGGTCGTTGATTCGCTTACTAGCATTGACGGAAAGGTCGGACAAACCAAAGCGGAAGTAAAAGACTTGGATAAGGTCAGTAAAGATGCGAGTACAAGCATAGGTACATCGTTTAAGTCTATTGCAGCAGTCGCAGGTGGTGCGTTCGGTGTTCATTCTATATTACGATTCAAAGATGCAATTATTCAAGCTCGTAAGGAAACACAGATGCTTGAAACATCATTTGAAGTATTGCTTGGTAGCAGAGAAAAAGCAGATATGTTGCTATCTAAAATGCGTGAACTAGCATTAAAAAGCCCGTTATCTGTTACTGATGTTTCAAAAGGTGCTCAAATGCTGCTTTCATTCAATGTTGAAGCATCTAAAACTATACCTATTCTTAATCAGATTGGCGATATCTCTATGGGGGATTCGCAAAAATTCCAATCCTTAACACTCGCATTCTCGCAAATGTCGTCAGCAGGTCGCCTTATGGGGCAAGATTTGTTACAGATGATCAATGCAGGCTTTAATCCATTACAGGAAATATCAGCTAAAACGGGAAAATCAATAGCCGACCTTAAAAAAGAAATGGAAGGCGGTGCTATTACTGTTCAGATGGTAGAAGATGCATTCAGATCGGCAACATCTGAGGGTGGTCGCTTCTATGGTATGATGGATAAGCAGAGTTCGGGTATTGCAGGGAAACAAGCACAACTTGAAGATGCTATATTGAACATGCATAACGAGCTAGGTCAAAGCATGGAAGGCTTGATATCTGGAAGTTATGATGTAATGACAGCATTTGTTAAGAATTACGAAAAGATAGGCGAAATTCTAATAGGTTTAATAGCAACCTATGGAGCTTATAAAACGGCTGTACTCGCATTATCTGTTGTAGAAAAAATACGCTATCAGGCTACACTTGCTCAAATGGCAGGAATGACTAAAATGCAAGCTGTGATGGATATATTAAGGTTCAAAACGGCAGCATTAAATAAGACTATGCTAGCGAATCCTTATGTAGCTGTAACGGCTGCTGTTGTGGCTCTTGGTTATGCTACATACAAACTAGTGACATATCAAACAGACCTAGATAAATCGCAAAAAAGGCTAAAAGATACTAGTAAGGAATATGAAAGAACTATCGTATCAGAGCAAACACAGTTAGATATCCTTTTCGGTCGCTTAAAAGCTGCTAAAGAAGGGACAGATGAATATCAGCAAGCCAAAGAAAATATTCTTAAAAAGTATGGTAGCTATTTATCGGGGCTAAGTGAAGAAATCCGTACTCTTAAAGATGTGGAAGGAGCGTATAAAGCTATATCAAGGGCAGCTATTCAGGCAGCAAAGGATAGAGCAATAGAGAGGGGCACGCAGGAAGCCTCAGACGCTTACACAGAAGAATATCAAAAGAATATACTGAAGGTTCGTAACGCTTTCTTTAAGAAATTTGGAGAGGCTGAAGGTACACTTTTGCTTGATAGTTTTAAAAAGTCGTTTAACGAAGGTAGCGAGTTTACAAAGGAGGTAAAAAAAGCTATAAGCTCATTTGATGAAGTCATTTACTCTGCTAATGGTGCAGCAGGGTCGGTTTCATCTTACTCGAATAATGCTGTTCAGAATGCAATAGTTAATATGAAACGTTCTAAAGAAATTCTTGATTCTGAGGTTAAGATGATAGAAGATATATACGGAACATTAAGCAATACTGAGGGTATTAATGAAGAAACAGTTAAATTCAAAACATATAGCGAACAAGTATCAGAAGCAAGGGAACAAGTTAAAAAGTTGATAAATGAACGCAATAAACTTCTTAATGGAGAACTGCCAAATGAATTAGCCGAAGGAACTCAGTTTGACTTTGCAAAAGGTATTGAGGATAAAACTAAACAACTAAAAGAAGCTCAAGAAAAGCTTAATATTTTACTTAATGGCAGCTCTGCAAGCGAAGCATCAAATACGAACAAATATTTAGAAAAAGCCAAAGAAGAAGCCAGAAAGAAAGCTGACGAACTAGAAAAGCTAAATAGAGAGGCTAGACAAGCCGAGATCAATCAAATGCAAGATGGTCTTGAAAAAGAGATAGCACAGATTGAGCATAATTACGCTGCAAAGATTGCCGAACTTAGAAAGCAAGAGAAGAAATGGCGAGACGCACAAAAAGGAGAACTGACGAAAGATCAAGAAACGACTATTGAAACCGCTTATCAAAATGCAGATAAGGAGGCACTAAAAGCAATAGATAAGGCAAGTAAGGCAAGCAAGGAAGCTGAAAAGAAAAAGTACGATGAAATGCTTAATGAATTTCAATCGTATCAGGATAAGTATGCAGCAGCTCAGAAAACGTTTAACGATAAAAAGGCAGCCTTAGAAAAAGCACGTACACCTGAAAATTCAGATCAGATAGATAGATCAATTCAAGAACTAGAGTACAAACGTGATGAAACATTAAACTCTATCAACGAAGAATTTGCATCAAGAGAAGAAACCTATCAAGTTTGGGTAAATGAGTTAGCGTCATGGTCGTTAGATCAATTAAAATCACTATTAGCTGAAGCTAAACGCAATCTTGAACAGCTTAAACAAGATGGTGTGTCTGATACAGATTTAGCTATTGCTAGTGCTAAAGTAAAGAAGCTTGAAAAAGAGATATCAGATGTAAATAAGAAGCTGACACCAAAGCAAAGAACTATTAAGGAATGGAGCGAATTACATAATGTTCTTTCTGATGTTACTAAGTCCTTTGAGGATATAGGCAATGAAGTAGGCGGAACAGCAGGCGAGATACTCAAAACAGCAGGGCAAATATCAAGTTCTACATTGAGCATGATTGATAGTATTGTGATGTTATCCAAAGAATCAACAACAACAATACAAGGATTATCTCAGGCGGCAAATAGAGCTATACAAGCCGTTGAAAAAGCGTCTGTAATTCTAGCAGTTATTACATCAGCAATACAAATATTGCAGAAGCTAAATAGTATAACAAAAGATTCTCACGACAAATATTTGGATTATGATGCGAAGATAGAGCGTATTAACGATCTGAAAGATGCTGTCAATGATTATGAACTTGCGGTATTACGAGCTACTCAAGCGGAAAAAGCATGGTTTGGCGAGGATGGTTTGCGAAATCTAAAAGACTATAAAGAGCAGCAAGAAAAAATCTATCAGATGCATGAGGATAAACTCAATGAAATGCAGGCTAAATATCAGAACAAAAAAGGGGGCGGTTGGCTTACTGGGATTCTTGATTATGGTTTACTTGGTGGCATTGATTGGGCTTTGGGTACTAATATCTTGGGGAATAAATATGATGAAAGATTAGCTAAAGCGGTTGATAATCTTAGAATTGAGACAAGAAAGCGTAAAAAGGGGATATTCGGGTCGGGTATTGGCTCAAAGTCACAGAAAACAGAGGATTTAAGAACATGGGTTAAAAGAGAACTTGGGTTTGATTTATTTGATGCAGATGGTTGGATAAATCAAGAAGCCTACGAGGTTATAATGGAAAAGTACAGCAATAAGCTTGTAGGTCAAACCAAAGAAACACTCGAAGAACTTAGTTCTTTAAAGGAGCAATACGATGAATATTTGAAGCAACTAAGAGAATATGTAAGCTCGTTATATGAACCGCTAGTTGATAATATGGTCAATTCTCTGTGGGATTGGCTAGATGGTGGGAAAGATGCTTTAGACAGCTTTAAGAATTATGCCTCTGATACATTTAGAGATATCGTAACCGACATGATGAGAACAATTGTACTTGAAAAAGTAGTAGGATCATTTCAAGACGATATTGCAGATATTTACGAAAAATATTCATCAGGGAAATTGACCGAAAAGCAATTAGCAAATCTAGTAGCGGATAGAACAGAGCAATTGACATCTGATTACGAAAAGAATATTCCTGCTTTGCAAACAACACTCGCAGAAATAAACAAAATATTCGAAAATATAGGTTTAAGTCTTGAAAATGCAGAATCAGTACAACAATCAGGCTCTAGTGGATATGAAATCACAGCAAGTCAGGAATCTGTAAATGCATTAAATGCTCGTATGGGTGGTTTATTATCAGGTGTTATAAGCATTGATTCTAGTGTTAAAAACCTAGAGCAATGGTCGTTGCTAAACTCTGCAAATATCGGTAACATTACAAATAATGTGCAGATTCTAGTGAATACGCAATTACAGTCAATGTACTATTTGAGCGATATAGCGAATTACACAAAGCCAATTGCAAACATGGCTAATGACATTGCAGACATAAAGCGAAATACAGAAGGAGTATGACAAATAGGTTATTTATTAACAATAAAGATGCTTGGTTAACTTGGGGTGTAACATTGCGCAAGGGGTCTTATGATGCCTTGCGTTTGGGCGCACCTCAAAAAGAGTATATAAGCAATGATTCACTTGCTCAACATGGCAAGCAATATTTTACGGGACAATCGAGAGTAGATGAAAGGCAAGTTATTCTGATGTTCTATTTAGATGCAAGTTCAGAGCTTGAGTATTACCAAAGATCAAAAGCATTTGAAGCAGAACTAAGAAAAGGTTTGCTATTGTTCCGAATACCTAGTTTGTTCACAGAGTACAAATTGATACTTAACAATTTCAGCGATCTTACCACATGGCATAAAGGTAGTAAAGCCGTGTTTTCGGCACGTTTTACAGAACCAAATCCGACAGATAGAGAAAGTACATTGATTACAGCTAGAATACTTACAGACGATCAGCAAATAGGCTTTACAGATAATGACAATGAAATATTAACAGAAGATATAAGAGGTTAAGAAAATGGCAGGGATCGAGAACATAGATTTTCAGGAATTATCAGGGCTACCGATAACAGAGAATAAAGCGGATATGTTTGTTGTTGGCTATAAAAATACGTCAGGTAATCCGACAATGGTTACACCTATCGGCAATTTAGCCACAAAAGCAGAAGTAGAAAGTGCAGTAGCAAGCAGAGCGACAACAGATCAACTAAATACAGCTACGCAGCAAATTAATTTGTCATTGGTTGGATTGTCTAATCAGGTCGGTACAAAAGCAGAACAAAGCGAAGTAAATGAGCTTAAAGATCGTATTGGAAACGGAGGTACACCAATAGAAAGATACAAAGATGCTGTTGACACTATTGCTATTCTTGAAGCGTTACCCGTTGAACAAAACGAAAAAGGCGATGGGCGTGTGGTTACTGCTGATATAGACGCTAACGGACAATCTTACACTTGGGTGTGGGATGGGTCAAATTGGGGTAGAACACCATATACCACTTTGCCCGCTGATGTGGCAATAAAAGGCGGTTCGTATTTAAATATGAAGCAGATGGATGACAAGAAATCTGATAGAATTGCTACTTATGGGGGAAATTATATTAATAAGTATGGTGTCATTTCTCATCTTAATTTAAGTTCAAGTAGAGGATATAGCAAGCCTATACTGCTTGTTGATGGTCTAGTCATAAACAACTATTCGGTATTGACAGCAAACAAGATTAGCGATACTGAGTATGCTTCGGTGTTTTTATATGATTCGAGATTCAGATGTATTGGCTTCTTGACTGATTCGCAGTCGATAGAAAACGCGAGTAGAACTATTAATATTTCAGAAATTCAGTCTATTTTTCCGTCAGCTTTATATTTTAGAGTTAACGCATCCTTAACTAGTGATTTCTCGATTACCACACTTGATAATAATATTCCACTAACAGCAGATGATAGTTTTATAAATCAGGAGTTAAATAAAAACAACCTATATAATCTTGTCGTGGCAGGTGGGTCTTATATTAACAAGAGTGGAGTCGTGACACAATCTCTAGCTAATTATAGACGGGGTTTTACTCGATTTATATACATAACAGATGGATTAAAATTGGAGCATTTCGCTGTTGTATCTGCAAATCTTATTACATCTGGCACTTATGCGTCTGTTATGCTTTTTGATTCTAAATTTGAATTTGTCGGAAATCTGACACATACAACAACATCTGAAGATATTTCAATAACGCTTAACAAGGCAAGTATTACGGATTTGTTCCCTACGGCGGTGTATTGTGCAGTTAATTTAAATGTAGATAATGGGTTTCAGGCTATCGCGACAGATAATACATATCCATTCTCGCCAACAGATGAGTATGTAGAGGTTGTAAGACGTAAAAAGGCATTATTGCAGGCTGTTGTTTTAGGCGGTGGTTACGTGGGTATGACTGGACAAATAGTATTGTCGACATTTAATATGAATAGAGGGTATACAAAGTATATTACTATCGTTGATGGTCTTCAGTTGAAGCATTTTGCAGTTCTATCTTCAAATAGCCCTTCGGCTAATTTATATGCTTCTGTTTTTCTTTATGATAAATATTTCAACTATGTAGGCTATTTATCACAGTCGTCAAGAGGAGAGGATTTTTCAATTACCTTAAATAAGGCTGAAATAACAGCAGTTTATCCGACAGCCGTATATTTTAGGACTAACATAAATTCAGAAAACGGATTTGATGTGGTGATGCCTAGTGGGTCTATCCCTCCAGTAGTAGATGAAGGCTACGTCTCGGAAATGAAGTCAATATACTCTATGTCATCAAGGCAAATAATCAATCCGTCACTTCCTAAATTAAACATAGACGATGAAATCAAGATTTTAGCAATAGGAAGTTCTTGGCTTAATGATACTGTAATAAGGCTTCGAGATGTTGCCATCGCATCTGGATTGAGGGTAGAAGTAGGCAACGCATTGTCTAGTGGGCTATCTTATCAGACGATTGTTGATAAATTTAATAATAGCGAATTAGTTGACTATACTTTGTGGGATTCATTAGGAAATCCAGCCGTTACATCTCAGAATACAATAAGCAATATTATATTGTCTAAATCATGGGATATAGTTGTTATTCAACAAGGCGCAAAAGATGGCTTTTTTCTCGATTCGTTTCAGCCTTATATGTCTAAATGGATTCATATATTAAAGACTAATCTGATAAATCCGAATGCTGTAATAACTATGAATCATACATGGACACCTGACAGAAATGGGCAGTACATTTCATCATATGGCTTTACATCTCAGCAAGCTATGTGGGATGCTACTCTACATAATA
The DNA here is from genome assembly GCF_900240225.1 of Dysgonomonas massiliensis. GTDB lineage: Bacteria > Bacteroidota > Bacteroidia > Bacteroidales > Dysgonomonadaceae > Dysgonomonas > Dysgonomonas massiliensis. The sequence continues at coordinate 98,888 of NZ_OEPV01000014.1, forward strand.
TAACAATAGCTTCCTATCAGAGTGGCATTGATTTAGTCGTTCCTTGTGGAATGGCGATTTATTCGCTTCGTACAACGTCATTGCAAAATGATAATGATTTGACAAGGGATAAACTACACTTAGATAGCGGTATAGGCACATATACGGCAGCATGCACCTTCTTTGAAGCTATATTAAAACCTATCTATGGTGTTTCGATATTAGGTAATACATACCGAAGTCCAGACCAAACACCGACAGATAAATACACACCAGTAACAGATGCAAACGCAATCATAGCTCAAAAATGTGCTATTTCTGCAAATGCAAATAGATTCGGATATGTAGATTTTAGCGGATTATTATGATTACAATAGGCAATATAAAAGGAGTAAGACAAGAGCATCAAATAACAGTATTTAGGGCAAGCGACAATTTGCCCTATTTACAATTTGTTCTTTCAAATGATGCAAGAGTGAAAAACGAGATAATGAACGAACATTATCTTGAGAGTACATTTAATTACACGGGTTTAATCGAAATGAAAATAGGCGACTATTGCACCTATAATGGTATAAAATATGCGCTTATGAAAGACTTTACACCTGAGCAGGTACGAGACGGAGAATATAGATATACAATTCGTTTTGATGCACCTGAAATGTTCTTTAAGAACGTTCCGAACTTCTACACATTGCAAGGCTTTAATGAGCTAGAATGGAGTTTAAGAGAGCGACCAGAGCGTTTTATGCAGTTGTTTGTAGAGAACATTAACGACTTCTACAATAACGATTGGAAAGTGGGTATTGTTGAACCTACTGAGCTACTAGATTTGTCGTTTAGTAATTCGTATGTCTTTGACGCATTAACACAGCTTGCAGAAGCTACAAAATGCGAATGGTATCCTGATTATCAGTTAAAGACATTAAGCCTCGTAAGCAGGCTTAAAATAGGCAATACACCGATTGTATTAGAATCAGGCGACTTACTTAATCAGGTAAGGAGAGACAGTCAAAACAAAGACTATTGTACACGTTTATATGCATTCGGTGGTACTCAAAATATACCTCTTAATTATCGTAAACCAATAGCAGGCGAAGCGATTGACGCAATCGTACAAAAGCGTCTTAGAATGCCTTTAAGTACGGGCGATTACATTGATATAAGACCGAACTTAAAACCTCACGAGATAGTACCTAAATTCGTTAATTTCGACATCTTTCCGCAAAGGGTGGGTACTATAACAGAAATTAGAGAGGTAGAGCGTAAAGACGAGCAAGGCAACAAGTTTAGCGTGTTCTATTTCAAAGATTCAGGAATTAACTTTGATACTAAATATATTCTCCCAAACGAAACATTAAAATGTGTGTTTCAAGATGGATGGATGGCGGGATTTGATCGTGAAATCAGCTACAACAATAAGACAAAGGAATACGAGATAATTAACGAGCAGTTAGGCGAACAGCTTATACCTAATGCGATTATAAGACCAAAAGTAGGGGATAAATATGTCCTTTACAACTTCAATATCTCAATGGTTGGCGATCAATATGTGCCCGAAGCAGAAAGAGAGCTAGAGCGTCAAGCAAAGGAGTATCTGGCTGAAATGTTTGATAACAGCAATACGGATTCAGACATTGATACTTATACTTGCGTTCTTAATCCCGTTGAAGTAGCAGAACAAGAAGTAAGTTTAGTTTTAGGGCAATCGGTATCAGTTATCAGTGATGCAGTAAAAGGCGGTCAAAAGGATTCAAGGGTATATGGTTATACTAAATTTCCCGTTACCCGTAAAGATGAATATTTGATCGGAGACAGCCCGAAATATTCCCGTTTTGCGTCTGTTGAGAAAACAGCAGAAAATAATAAGCGAGAATTAAATGTACAGATAGCGGATGCAATGCGTCAGGCTAATAATGCGTATCGTGACATTAAGGCTTTGAATTATATCCGTACAGCGTTGCAGAATGAGACTACTATTGACGGCGGTTTGATTCTCACTACATTAATTCAAATGGGGTTAATGCAGGGCGATACGTGGCTAAATACGGCAGGTGTGAACGGAGTACGTGAGAATGACAATGATATTGCTTTTTGGGGCGGTGGTACACTAGAGCAGGCAATTAATGCGGTTAAGAATCCTGAAGCAATCGAAGATGTTGCAAACTTTGTTGTAACACATGGTGGTAAAACCATTCAGAATAATGCATTAATTAGAGGTAAGTTTGAGAGCAGCTTATGGGGTAGTAAAATAATTATTGACCCTTATTTAAGAAAGATTGAGTTCTTTTCTTCTATAAGTGAGAAGTCTGGAGGGAGTTGGACTTTGATTGATGTTATGGGAGCCAATAAAGCTACATCAAGTATAGAAATCCCATCTAGTGACGGAAATTTTATAACTAAAATATCAAGTGGTTTATCAGCGTTATCGACAACTGGCGATGGTTCACAAAGTCACTTCAATAACAAGACTATAAGTCTTTATGGTGCATTTGGGACTAATACAGAGTTTTCAGCTTCAACTGAAGGGGATATTTTGGAGTTAATAATAAAGAACCTCCCAAAGAGTGATATTTATCTTAAGGAGGGTCAAGCTTGGCTTGATAATGGATTAATAAGAGTAAAGGAAAGCGAATAAAATAGCCCCTTAATTGGGGCTATAACTATTACTGAGGGTATTGAGTTGCGTCAGATTTATCTGTAATATTTGTAAATGGCATATCGACCATTGTTAGAATATTGGTTTTGTATGTTTGTATTTCAAATGCCTTATTTAGCCTTTTTGTCCCAGAATAATCAAAGAAAATATATACTTCATCAAATTTAGAATTGCTATTTACATGAAATTCATTAGTTTTACTTTTAGGGGAAAGTTCATCCCATGATGTTACTTTTATATATATGTCATCTTTTAAATATGCAATAGTTACATTTGATAATTTAATATCTGTTTTATTCTCAACAACTATACTTGTATAATCTTGTGTATTATCTTCATCATCTGAGCCACACGCAAAGAATAAAGGTATAATCAAGAGGAATAGTAGTTTTTTCATAATCTATATTTATTTATTATATTTTTCAACCCATTCATTAAACTCAACAATTTCGCCTTCTGAAAAGTAACCTACAAGAACACCATTAGAGTAGCATTTATATAGACCATCTTTTGATACATCTTCAACTTTCATTTGTTTACCCGTTTTGAGATCAACAACAATAGTATTCATTTTAATTCGTGAATCATCCGAAAATGTTGTTTCTTTCTCAATAATAATGTTGTTATTCTTTTCTGATTGTTTGTCAATTAATGCTTTTTCTGCAATAGTGGCAATAGATAGCCCAAGCCCATTAATGAAAAATCCCGTTAAGACTAATATTATTGAGTACGATATATGCGACCACGATATTACTTCCGAGAACATTCCAGTCTTAATAAAAAAATAAGGTATCTGCATTAATGCTGAAATAATGCACCCGATCATTAATATTGTACTAGATGTTCTAAGTGTCTTTATTCCTGAGTTTTCGTAATTTGGTTCTTTCATAGGTTTAATCTTTATTATTTTCATCTAAATACAGCTTATCTGATAGTAGCTTTTCACGTCTTTTAGTTTCAGTTTCACCCATTGCAGCTAAACAAACAAGCACTAAAAGCGGAGTTACTAAGAAAGAAAGTATTACCCATAAAGCGGTGCTTCTACCTTTTTGTGAAGAAGCTTCAAGAACTGCATATAGTAGAACTATAAATATAAATACTACAAGCGCAACTATCAAAAATTCCATAATCTTAGATTTTATTTTAGTTTTCACAAACTTAAAAAAGATTAACGAATAAACCAATACGCATTTATAATTATTTAAAACTACAAAAGTGCGAACTTCACAGCCCGCACGATTTAAAAACTATGCAACAATTGGTATTTTATGACGCAAACCGCTGTCTGCTTTGTATTATAACTTCTTTGATTTTGGCTTCTGATAAAGCTTTCTGCTCTTTGTATATAACCTCATTTGTAAGTTTCTCAAGATACAAGCCTTCGAACATTCCCATATTTGCTGCAGAATCTATTATCTTTTCAAGTTCCTCAGGAGTAAGTATTATTAATTCGTTCATCGTTTCGAGGATTTAGCGTTATACATTTCTTTTACTATTTCAATAAGAGTGCGCTTAACAGCGTGGCATTCGTGTAGGTTTGTTTGTGCGCCTCCCCATTGCATAAGGTATGCTTCAAACGAATCGTTTAAAAAGTCCTCTAGCTCATTTGGCAGCATTAAATCGAATAATTGTTGTCTTAGTAATTCCATAGTTGTAATATATTTTAGTTGTTGCTTCTTTAATGAATAGATAAATACGTTTTAAAAAGTTGACTTTGTTAACAAATTATTTTTGTCTTTTCATCTTTGAGTAAACACGTTCAATTTCTGACTTGCTTATACCTAGTTTAGTAAGATCACTTTTCAAAGCTTCTAAATACATTCCGATTGTTGGGTATTGTGGTAATGTTATAGTTTTCATATATTCTTTAGTTTAGTTGTTAGTTGTTTCTTTAGAATAGGGGATTTTATCAATCCCCGTTGTATGTATTATTTGCGTAATAGTTGGAAAGTGTAGGAGCTAGTATATTAAGATCAAATGATGTGTTGTTGTTGTTCCAATCATTAGCCCAAACTTGTTCTTCCGCTTTTCTTATTTCGGTAGATCTGTTTTTCTTTGCAATTTCCCAAGCTCTTTCAAGTGACGCACTAAAAGACATAGAATATATTGAGTGTCCTGATTTATAGATTGCCCAAGCTTTTCTCATTATTTCTGATTTGTTGTATTTAGTCGTTTTCATATCGTTGGTTTTAGTTGTTTGAGATATTTTATTGTCGTTTTCTGTATTACAAAGATACATCTTAATGTCGTGTTTTCAAATTAAAAACGATAATTAAATGTAGTTTTAATATTTATTAACGATATTACAATGTCGTATATTTATTTATAAGCTACATTTGTATATCGAAAACTAAAAGCATTATATATATGGGATTGAGAATAAAGGAACTTATTAAGGAAAAGGGATATTCTATGCAAGAATTTGCAGAGATACTTGAAATAACGAGGGATACGCTAACTAGGAATATAAACGGAAACCCTACAATCGAAACACTAGAAAAGATAGCATCTAAGTTGAATGTTGATATAATTGACCTTTTCGAAAAGCCATACAAAGACAATATCTCAGGCTTTATAAAAGTAAAAGGCAAGATAGAAGAAATCAACTCGATCGAGGATATTGAAAAACTCTTGGATGAACTAAAGAAGAATAGCTAAAAATATGTATGTTTGTTTTTAATTAACAAAAACAAATTATACGTTATGAAAAAATTGTTATTACTCTTACTGATTTGTCTTTTATTATTGGTTTCATGTGGTTCAGATGATGATAAATTAAAAGTACCGCCACAAATAATAATGACTGCCAAAAAGAATGTAAGCGGTAATAATAATATTGATGCTATGTTCTATATTTTTAAAGAGGGGAACTATGATCCAACTACATTAAGTAGGGAGAATCATTTAGCCTATGAAGCAACACTTAAAAATGATAAGGGAGAGATAGTTAAATCAATTGCATTTGGTTCTACCAATTCCAACAAAAGTTATGTTATATATGAATGTAAAGTAGGAAAATACTACGTAGTGTGCTGCCCGTCTGGATTCAAACCAAATACAATAGTATTAATGAATTTATGGAAAGCCAAAGAGGTTGAAGTCACAAAGCAGAACAATGTAGCATTTGAGGCTAAATTCTCTAATTTATATAATACTGGATATGTTGAATGGGATGAATAAAACAGAGACCTGAAAGCAAATTAAATGACTAAATACATCATACTCTTACTAATAGTATTGTCATTACCTATTCAATCCAAAACTTTAAAAGGTAAGATTGTAAGGGTATCAGATGGCGATACTATTGTTTTATTGGATAGTACCAATACACAGCACAGAATTCGTTTAGATGGCATTGATTGCCCAGAGAAAGGACAGCCATTTGGACGCAAAGCAACAGACTTCTTAAAAGAGCTAACAACGGGTAAAACCATTATTGTTGAATGGGAAAAGAAAGACCGCTATAATCGCATTTTAGGTGTCGTTTACGCTGATAATATCAATGTGAATAAGGAACTATTAAAGAATGGTCTTGCGTGGCATTACAAGCATTTTAATAACGATCAGGAACTAGCAGACCTAGAGCAACAAGCCAAAGATAAGAAACTGAATATTTGGTCTGAAAAGAATCCAATAGAGCCATATAGATGGAGAAAAGGAGATCGTAATTAAATGACTAAACTAATACATTTGAATGAGTTCGTTTTGCAGAAGTATGGATTTGTAAAACAGAGAAATGAAGATCGTTACTTGCTAGAGGTTGGCGATATTTGGTTTTCATTTACACCTGAAGGATTTTTCAATGAACAAGAATTTAGGGTTACAACGTTTATTAAAATAGGAGGGGATAAACACGACAATTTATCTTCAACCAAAGAGTATTTTGATATCCAATATCTTCACGAACTCAAAGAGATATATTTAAAAAAGGTAGGTAGGGAATTATTGCCTATATATTAAGCTCCGAAAGGGGCTTTTTTACGTTCCTATATTTTCCTTTTTACACATTAACCAAAGCTTCTGATGTCCTTTATTGACTGTTTCGGCTAGGTTTTCGTAACGTTCCCCGTCTTCGTCATTATCTAGCGCATAACTGAAATATGAAACAGTAATACAAGCTTTCGTAATTTCTTCGTATAATTCAAAACAGCGTTGTAATATATTCCTATCTGTGTGAAAGTCTATTACAATGTCATAAATATCGCCTTTCAATAAGTCTTTCAACTCATTCATAAGGATATTTATTCGTTCTTTTTGTACTTCTATTGTTGAATCAAGAGAGGGCATAAGGTGGTGTGTTAGTATATCAGGTAAATGTACTAATTAATTGAAAGATAAGCAATACATAAAATAGGGTAGGAGCGTGTTAACAAACCGAAGCAACGAGTCTTTGAAATCTAAAAGTATGTAAGTACGTTTGGTTTAAGGGAATTGTTGCGTCTATACGCTTTCCGAATTGATACAATTTTGAGGATATAGGCAAAATAAAACCCTCTTAGCCGACTAAAGATGCGCTAACATCTTCAGGTTAAGACACGAAAGGGAATAGCTTTCGCATCAAGCCAAGAGGGCATAAAACATTGATTGTTTAATGGTGCAAAAGTAAGTAAAAAATTATGATTGAAGATCGAATAATGATTGAATTTGTACAAGCGAATCTACCGAAAGTAGAATTTGTTTTAGCTGCGTGGATAGGTGTTGTAATAGCTGTCTTTATTGACTTGTTAACGGGTTTATATAAAGCGAAGTCACTAAACTATCTTATTACTTCTGATGGGCTTAAACGAACGGTAAGCAAACTAGTATTGTACTTTGCATTTCTATCATTTGCGGGATTCATTGATATAATGACTTTCGGTCTTGAATTTTTTACTATTCCTTATGCTTCTTTGTTATTCTCAATATTCGTTTTTGTCATTGAAGGTAAATCGGTATTTGAAAGAGCAAACGAAAAAGAGCGTAAAAGGCTTATCGGTGGTGCTAAAGATGTAACGGCTGTATTAGCTAGTAAAGATGAAATAGTGAAGGCTATACACGATTATATAAACGAGAAAACACAACAGAATGACGAGAGGATTACGAAATAATAACCCTGGCAATATTGAGCAGAACAAAGATAATTTTCAAGGCGAAATAAAACCTTCCCAAGATAAGCGATTTAAGCAGTTTAAAACAATGGCTTATGGCTATCGTGCAATATTCGTAACGCTGCATACATATTTAACCAAATATAAGCGTGATACAATTGAAAAGATTATAACAGCGTGGGCACCATCGGTAGAAAATCACACAGATATTTATATAGCTAACGTTGAGAAATGGTCGGGAGTTCCTAGAGATAAAAAACTGACCGAAAATTCAGGCTATGATTATATTCAAATCGTTGCTGCAATGTCGAGAGTTGAAAATGGCATTAAAGCTGACATGTCGGTTGTAATAAAAGGCTTTGAGTTACAAGATAAAATTAAGCCATGAAATTACTAACAAAGATAATTGCAGTATTATTTGTTTCGGCTCTACTCTTTAGCTGTAAAACAAAATACGTTGAAATACCGATCGAGAAGATCAAGACGGAAATAGAGTATCGGGATAAGGTTAAACGTGATTCTATATATACACGCGATTCAATTATTATTCACTCAAAAGGCGATACTATTTGGATGGAGAAATACAAAACTCTATACAAAGAAAAACTACGAATTGATAGTGTAGAAGTCGAAAAAATAGTACTTCAAGATAAGCCAGTCATTGTTGAAAAATCGAAGCCTTACTATCCGAAATGGATTGTTATTTTAGCTATCTTTGGTATAGTAGCAATAGGATATAGAGTATATAAAATAATAAAGCCGTTTATCGGCAAATTCTAGACATAGGTTCTTTTTGCATATCATTTTAAGGTTTTAAGGTTATTACTTATTCAAAGAATTAGTTTTTAGTTTTTCGGTAGTCTGGCTTGTGAAAGTCGGGCTATTATTTTATATTTACAAACCATCCGTGTAAAGCTGTGAAAATAGTGTTAAAATTAGAAATGTTTTACAATAGTTTTACAACGAGAAAAATCAATAAATACAATTAGTTGTATATCAATTATATGTGTGTTTGTACACGCTACTTTGAGGTGGTAGTTTCAGAAATGATGTGTGGGTTCGAGTCCCGTCGTGTGCACAAAGCCTGATAGAGAAATCTGTCAGGTTTTTTATTTTAGTCACTGTATTTTTCTATAAACTCTTTAGCTAATTTTTTTATTTCTCTGTTCGTTTCGAGTGACAAATCTTGATCTATAATAATATTATAATTAGTACTTAAAATTTCTAAGAACTTATCCTTTTCTGTCGGATGCATTTCCCAAAACTCAGAAGGTATTCGTAAGATAATACTTAGTAGATCACCCTCGTAATATTCAGAATCTAAAAATATATTCTCTTTTAGGTGATCAAAAGCGATATTTATTAAAAAGTCTATTCCTAGATTTTGACCTATCATAAATCTTATGTCTCCCAAACTATATTCTTCAATCACGGTATTATAAAGTTTTATTATTCTTTGTTGAATTGAAGAAGCCTCCTCAAGTGGCGGAATGTTATAGATCTGCTTGACTCCTAAATCTCTTAAACTTTTTGCTCTTATATATTTATTTAGACCTTTCTGTTTTGGGAACATGTTGAACTCATTTAACGTGAGTTCGATATAAGAAAATGATTTTAGAAGATAGTCAATTGGCTATCTTCTATTATATCTACCCTAATCGAAGGCTTTTTCGGTAAGAAACTATATGCTAATAATCCGGCAATCAGATTGG
>NZ_OEPV01000013.1 GCF_900240225.1 Dysgonomonas massiliensis
CCCTTGGCTTGTAGGCTCTTGCGAATGGACCAGCAAACTGACCCGCCGTGCTATCGTTTGGTTGTGTCTTAGACTGGATAAACCCATCCTTAAGCTTACCAACAAAGACTACCAGGACAACGGGTTGGAAGAATTACTGTCAATCTACGGATCGGCATACAACGTAAATATCAAGATCTTCAACGATCTTCAACATACCATTACCGGCTGGCCGGGAGGTAAACCCAATGCCGACGATACAAACCGTCCGGAACGTGCCAACCCTTATCCGAAAAACGTTATTGTGTTCAGTCCTCACCCCGATGACGATGTGATCTCTATGGGAGGAACATTCCGCCGTCTGGTAGATCAGAATCACGATGTACATGTTGCTTATCAGACATCAGGTAATATTGCAGTAGGCGACGAAGAAGTGATCCGTTACGTGTCATTTATGGAAGACGTACGCCAACGCTACACACCGGAAGATATGGTTATGAAACAAAAATATGCTGAGATTCTTCAGTTTCTGCTTCACGACAAGAAAGCCGATGATATGGATACACCGGATATTCTGTTTATGAAAGGACATATCCGCCGTCAGGAAGCCAAGACAGCAGACCGCTATGTAGGCATCAAGGACGAGAACGTTAAGTTCCTGGATCTTCCATTCTACGAAACAGGACGTATCCAGAAGAACCCGATCTCAGAAAAAGACGTACTGATCGTCAAAGAATATATCGAGTCTATCAAACCTAACCAGATTTTCGTGGCAGGAGACTTAGCCGATCCACATGGTACACACCGTGTTTGTCTGGATGCTATCCTTGCAGCTATTGATGAACTCAAGGGCGAGAAATGGCTGGAAGACTGCCGTATCTGGATGTACCGCGGTGCATGGGCAGAATGGGAGATCGACCATATTGAGATGGCAGTTCCTATCTCACCGGAAGAACTCCGTTCTAAACGCAACTCAATCCTGAAACATCAGTCACAAATGGAAAGTGCTCCATTCTTAGGAGATGACGAACGTCTGTTCTGGCAACGTTCGGAAGACCGTAACAAAGCAACAGCAGAACTTTATCACAAGTTAGGCTTAGCTAGCTACGAAGCTATCGAAGCATTTGTTCAGTACAGACCTTTATAATAAAGAAAGTAAAAGCATAAAATACATAAAAGTATAAAAATACAGAAAATACAATGAGACTAATCATTCAGCCTGACTATGCTCAGTTGTCGCAATGGGCAGCCAATTATGTCGTAAGCCGTATCAACGAAGCTAAGGCTAAAGGTAAGAAACACTTTGTACTGGGACTGCCAACCGGTTCATCGCCGATGGGTATGTACAAGGCTTTGATCGAACACTACAAAGCAGGACGTGTTTCCTTTGCTGACGTTATTACCTTCAATATGGATGAATACGTGGGCTTAGCCCAAGATCATCCGCAGAGTTACTACTCGTTTATGTGGAACAATTTCTTCAATCATGTGGATATCAAAGCTGAGAATGTAAACATCCTCAATGGTAACGCAGAAGACCTGACAGCAGAATGCGAAGCTTACGAAGCGAAGATGAAAGCTGTTGGAGGTGTTGACCTGTTTCTTGGAGGTATCGGTCCTGACGGACATATTGCTTTCAACGAACCGGGATCATCACTGACATCGCGTACGCGTATCAAGACACTGACTCAGGATACGATCATTGCCAACTCGCGTTTCTTTGATAATGATATCAACAAAGTGCCTAAGACATCGGTAACGGTGGGTGTTGGTACGGTGATGGATGCTAAAGAAGTATTGATCATGGTCAATGGTCATAACAAGGCACGTGCGCTTCATGAGGTGGTAGAGGGTGCTATCAGTCAGCAATGGACAATTACTGCGCTGCAGATGCATCAGCATGCGATTATCGTGTGTGATGAGATGGCTTGTTTCGACTTGAAGGTAGGTACTTACAACTACTTCAAGGATATTGAGAAAGAGAATCTGAACCCCCAGACATTGTTGAAATAAATTTTCAACTTATTATAGAAAAACGGCTATCAATTGATAGCCGTTTTTTGTATATCTTATTATTTCTTCTTAAACCTTAATCTGTATTATATCTTTAAGATTCGTAGAATAACATTTAGACAAGTGTTGTTGTCGTACATAATCCCGATAGCCTGTACCTTGGACTGCTAATTTTATAATATCACGACCATTTTGAGAAGTAATATTATCTAAAGCCTTGGATAATTGCTGCTGTTTATACCTATCCTTTGGATCAAATAGGTCGCGTTGAATATAACTATCACTCAATATATCGGCTAATACAACACCTGCACGTTTATATTGAAATCCTTCGAGATATATTAAATCTAAAGCCTTACGACAATAGCTAATAATTTCGGCTGTGTCCGCTGTATAAAATGATAACGGCAGCATTTTTGATGGTAAATACGTGTCATTTGTAAATCTACTTGTCTGTGCAAAAACATAGATGGCTTTTGTTACTGATTTTTGCTTACGAAGCTTTGAGGCGCAATGCGAGGCTAATTCTGCAACAGCACTCAATAGCAGATTATAGTCTGTTATAGGTTGACCAAAGCTACGCGATGTACATATTTGTTTTTTATCGTCCGATAAATCATCTTTTTCAATACAAGGAATACCATGTAGTTCCAACCAAGTACGCTCTCCTACTACTGTTAATTGATTACGCACCCAAGCTCTACTCTTCTGAGTTAAGTCATATGCTGTATATATTCCTAAGTTTTCTTCCAGTTTTTTTCGGCTTCGTCGACCAATACCCCACACTTCACCAATAGGTGTTTGTTGAAGGGCTTTAATACGTTTCTCTTCTGTATCTATCAAACAAATATCTTTATAACCTCTATATTTTTTAGCAAAACGATTTGCTATTTTTGCCAATGTCTTAGTCGGAGCAACTCCTATAGAAACAGGGATTCCTGTCGATTTTCGAGTCTTATGTATAATCTCTTTGCAATAAGTATGTAGATTTTCTTCTATTCCATCCAGATGTAAAAAAGCTTCATCAACTGAGTATATCTCCATATCAGGAACAAATCCGGAAAGTATAGACATAACTCTTTCAGACATATCGCCATATAATGTAAAGTTCGTAGAATAAACCGCTACCCCATATTTTTTTATCTCTTCTTGTATCTGAAAAAATGGCACTCCCATTTTAATTCCCAAAGCTTTAGCCTCATTGCTTCTCGAAATAACACAACCATCATTATTACTTAATACAATAACAGGACGATTATTCAACGATGGATTGAAAACCCTTTCGCAAGAAACATAGAAATTATTACAGTCAATAAGTGCGTACATAATTGCATCTACAATTGCTGATCATAAATAAATATAGTATCTCCTTCCAGCCAGACTTTCAAATTCAGATTTGAATCCGAAGAGAACTTCTGATAACTTGTATCTGGTATAAACCAATTAGGTAAATTATCCGGAAGAATCCATTCAGAGGTATCAATATGCAACTCGTTAAAAGAAATCAATTCATTCCACCAAGAGTCAGATACAATGAGCTTCAAATAGGCTTCATATTCTAGTGTAAAATGAGCAGAACGCCAATATCGTCCTTTAATAGCCTTTACTTCATTATTATCTAATGGAATTTGTGTCCATAGCTTAAAAGCTTTATCTGCATCTTCTGTATTGATAGAAATACAACTTGTATGAATAAAGATGATCAAAAAAATAGTTATATATTTTTTCATATTCAAATATCTATTCGGTATAGAACATGTTCTTTCAATTTATTTCCATCAGATATTGCAGGGTGCATAAAATTACAAACTTTTTGCATTCCAATCTTCTTCATTACATTCTCCGAGCGTTGATTTAGCTGCGAAGTAAAAGAGTACACTTCTTTTAAGCTTAGATTCTTCTTTGCATAATTAAGGCAGGCTTTAGCTGCTTCCGTAGCATATCCTTTTCCCCATACATCATGTGTATATCTCCAACCTATTTCAATACAAGGAGTAAAATTAGTATTCATCACTGTATAATGGAATCCTGTAAAGCCAATAAATCTTTTTGATTCTTTCAGCTCTACAGCATACAATCCATATCCACGTTCTTCGAACTCATGTTTTATCCTTTCGAAGAATTGTCTTGATTCATAAAGGGACAACATCTTAGGAAAGAATTCCATTGTTACCGGATCTTGATTCATTTGTTGAAAGACAATAAGATCACTTTCTTGCCAATCTCTCAAGATTAGTCTCTCCGTTTCAATATATATCATACATTCAATTTTTCAACCATCAAATTCGCCACAATCTTGAACTGAAAATTTCTTTAAATCCGATGATGTGGTGTAGTAAAGGGCAAATGCAGGAAAACCTGAAGAGTCTCGAGTTATATCTCCTTTTATTTTTAGCGAAAAAATAGGTGCATCGCTAATCTTCTCAAAACACAATTCAATATCGTTTTCTGTTTTTATTCTAAAAATATCTACCCGACTCTCAATCGTTTCATAAGAATAACTTATTCTATCTGTATTCTCTTGCGAACATGCATTGTAAAAAATAATCTCGTTTGGCATTATTATAAAGTCTACCATATTACATGTATAGCAATGACCAGAAAATTCATACCCATATTTAGTGTATGGATCAGTACTTTCATCATCGAATACTTCCAAGCCGACGAGCGTATCGCCTATAATAGAATGAGATAAGTTACCCGATAATAAGACTACTTCAGAAATGATCTTCTCGTCTTTATTGTATTCAGCCTTGACTGTGTCTGCTATTGTAGTAATAATAGAGATTGCTAATATTGCTGTTCCAATTAATTTATATCTCATCATCGTTGTTTCTTTATTGAGTAGGTAACAATTCCCCAAATCAAGAAATCATTATCTTCAGTTACTCGTATCGGTTTATATTTTTCATTCGCAGGAACCAGCCAAATTACTTTTTCTTCGATTTTTATATATTTAATTGTAAATTCGCCATCAACAAAACAGACTGCCATATCTCCATCTTTAGGTTCTAATGACTTGTCGATGATTAGAATATCACCGTCAAATATTCCGGCATCAATCATACTATCACCACTCACCCGTCCATAGAATGTGCTTGATGGATGCTTTACCAATTCTTTATTAAGATCAATAGTCAGGTCCATAAAATCTTGTGCCGGACTAGGAAATCCGGCCTTGATACCTCCATCTGCAATTGGCAATGCTAATTCGCTATTCGTATCAGCCTTATATAAAATCAAGTTTTCTTGTTTCATCAATACAAAGGTAGAGAAGAAAGTGATCTTTTCTCCTTTCAAATCAGTTAAAATATTTCTATTTTTATACAGATAAAATTAAGAGAGAATGCTTCGAGACTTTGCAGCTATAGATTTCGAGACTGCCAACGAGCAGATGTCAAGTATTTGCAGTATTGGTATTGTTGTAGTCAGAAATGGTCTGATTGCAGATCGTTTCTATAGCCTTGTTCAACCCGAACCTAATTATTACAGATATGGCAATAGTCTGATACACGGAATTACTTATGAAGATACAATAAACGAACGCGTTTTTTCGAAAGTATGGAAAGAACTGGATCCTCTTATCAATGGACTACCATTTGTAGCCCATAACAAAGGTTTTGACGAATCTTGCCTGAAAGCTGTATTCAGGACTTATGGAATGGATTATCCTGATTATCTATTTTATTGTACTTTAGCCGAATCTCGTCGTCAACTTAAACATTTACCCAATCATAAACTTCATACAGTAGCCGAAGATTGTGGCTATACTCTTACAAACCATCACAATGCATTAGCCGACGCTGAAGCTTGTGCTGAAATAGCTTTACAATTATTATAATATAGCTTTATTTTCACACCGAAAATAAAAAAGAGAGGCTGATAAATATTTATCAACCTCTCTAACACTAAAATCACCACTAATAAATTAGAACTTGTATTTTAATCCGAATTCGGCAGTAAACGGGCGTATGTATGTTCCAGAGACTACTACTCCTTCTTTACCTACTCTTTCTTTCACTTGTTCATCAGTCAATAGGTCCGTTCCGGAAACTGTACCTTGAGCTCCACGTTGATTCAATAAGTTTACGAAAGTAGCTGATACCTCTAAGTTTTTATTAATATTATAGCTTGCGCCAGCAAATGTTTCCCAACGACTTTTGAATGAAAGTGAGTTAGATAGATTTGCATATTCTTTACTGAAGTAACGAGCACTTGCCCATACTCTGAGTCCTTTCCATTGATAACTAGGATCGATCTCGATCAATACTTTAGATACTCCCTTCACTGTTTTGTCACTGAAATCGTATGCAACAGGCCCTCTACCATCGGCAAAGTCAACTTCTCCTTTATAATTTTTATATTTTGGAGATTGAATTGTCAATAAGAAATGTAGATTGAATCCATTGAAAGGCGATACCATTACATCTGTTGTCCAACCTAATGTTTGAATGTCGTAACTAGCTAAACTTCGTTTCATATTACTTTCAGAAGGATCTGTTGCCGGATTATAAAATGGATTTGTGAAATTCTCAGTCGAACGATACTCATCACGCTTGATGTAAGTGGCTTTCGATACGACACTGAATAATTTATGGTTATAGAAAACTCCGAATCCGGCTCCAGGTATCTTCGATTTCTTCAAATTAGGGTCATTTCCTGCTGAATAATTTTCCAGATGACCAGCTTGCTCATTATAAGTTGCTTCACCTAAAAGTCCAAAGTTTTTTGTCATTTTATAAACTCCACTAATCATAAACGCTTTGTTGAACCAATCCTTTTTAATATCAGTCTTCTTATTTGATAGATATGGAATAATATTCGTTGTATCAATATCTTTGTTATTAATAAAATCTCCTCTTAAGCTTTGATATTCAAATCTGACACCGGCATTCAAAGTTATAACATCCGAAACATCCCATTTATCAGTTACAAATAAAGCTGTTTTGTTCTCTGTTCCATTATGATATTCTGAAATGCCATAATTGTTGCTACCTCCAATAACCTGAGGATTTACTTCAACACTTTGCTTATATGTAACACCTTCTGTAACAAATTTATCGATATCATAGACCCATTGATTCAACCCAACTTTCCATTCATGCTTACCTGATTTTTTACCTACTTCGAATAAGCTAGTTAAAGACTTGATCGGAGTTTTTTTAGATGCCAGAATCATTGCATTTTGCTCGTACGATTTTCTTTCAATGCCTTGATCATCAGTATAAGTACTTTCACTAACACCGGTCATTACTGGCAAGAAATGCCCAGATTTAGCACTATGCAGCCTTACTATATAATTAAAATTCAATCCATTATCAAATTTATTCTTACCTATCAGGTCTATAGTATGTGATTGTGTACTATAATCATCCAAAGCATCACGTTCTGCAATCTTGCCGGTTTTTGCATCTAAGACAGAGAATTTTTGACTAGCAATATAATTATCACTACCAATCTTGAAATCGTCCAATTCCTTTACCGAACCATCCATATAATATTTATATGGTGCATATTGTTGCATAGTCATCGATCTGGAATTGGCATATTTGTAGAATGCTGAGAATGATCCGCTACCATTGCTGAATTTATAATCTTTTGTCAGAGCAACTTTATACAATTGTGTCTGGTCGTTGAAATATCTATCAATATTATTCTTATTCACTTTATAAGTTCCCGGATCGTAATTAACGAATGCCCCTACCGAATATTTGAATCCATTCTTGATAGGTCCGCTCACATTAGCAGTAGCGTTCAACAATCCGAAATGATTGGAATTCAGACCTACATTACCACCAAATTGATCTGTCCCTAGATTGTTATAAGTTCCTACCGAGAATCCAACATCTCCGATGTTAATAGCAGTTTGACCAAGATCCAACAGACTCACGCCATTCGTCATGCCATCCATTCGCCATGCTTTGTAGGGTAGTTCTGGCCAAAAGAAATAAACTACAGGCAGATCATTTTCGAGAACAGTAGTACCTCCAACGCTTGCAGGTAGTCCAATATTCACATTGCGAGGTCCGGCATTAGCCGAAGCTGCATTAAGCATTACATTCCGATCATCGCTTTTTCCTACTGCAGACGTTTTTGTCGAATCGTTCGCTATTTTATCTTGTGCATTGATGCCAATACCAATAGTCGAAATAGCCAAGAATAATCCAATATTTTTAAACAATTTATTCATGATTTCTTATAGATTTAGGGTTATTTTTTTACTCCATATTTTTCTGTGCGAGCATCTTTTATTACACCATTCCAGTTCAGACCATAGGCAAAATCATAACTATTGCCTTCCGAATCTTTATGGCATTCCATATCATATGGTACATCTTCGAATTGTTTTTCTACAGTTGACATATTTGCCGGCATTTGCATTGGCAATAATCCATAAGGCTCGAATTTACCTGATATAATATCCAATACCGATTGTTCTCCAGTCGAGAAACGAACAAGAATACCATCTACATGACTTTCAAATTCATTGAACACCATAGCTCTTGATAGATTGGCAACAACAATAACCGGTTTATCTCCCATTATTTTTTTCGTACTTAATATTGTACTCAAGTCCATAGTATTTGAAGCCGTTACAGTTTTACCTTTATACGATCTGTCTTTTACTGTTGGATCAATTACCGGATCACCCGCTGCAATACTTTTTCCGCGAGCATCGTTTGCTGTATATGTTCCGTACTGAAGTGTAATTGGGACATATCCGTTACCTCCATTTGCTCTATCTTCATTGTCATAACCTCCCCCATCGCTATTAACATATGGACCAGAAACAAATATGATTGAGAAATCTGCTTTAGTAGGATCTTCCGTAACATCATAGTATTTCTTTACAAGATCTAGATCTACAGGATATTGAAGAACTGGTTTTGACCAATTTCCCCACCAATCCTTAACTGCAGGTGTATAGATCTGCGGAATATAAACTGTTTTTCTTTCTTTTATAGGTAATATGTTTTGCTTGTTCTTTAGCATTACGATAGATTTAAGTTGTGCATCGTAACCCTCTTTCATAAATTCAGGGTTACCAACAACCTCTTTTGTTTCTTGTGTATCTAGATACGGATTCTCAAACAAACCAAGACGGAATATATTTTTCAACAGACGAGTCGCCGACTGCTCAAATCTATTTCTCATAAACTTCTTTCCGTGTTCTTTCACTCCCATATTGTATGCTTCAATCACAGGATCTTTTTCCGTATTGCCTCCAAATTGATCCATTCCGGCCATCAAAGCAATATAATGTCTTTCGACAATCGATTTGTCTTCTACTCCCCAAGGCTTTCCTAAAAAATCATTTGGATGTTTCCCTTCATCTCCTGTAATTCCCCAATCCGTACAAACAACTCCATCATAGTTATATTTTTCTCTCAATAAATCTGTTATAATATATTTACTGAAACCATTTGCAAGATTAGTTCCATCTTTAGCTTGATCATAAGATATTGTATAATATGGCATTACTGCTGAAGCCATCTTAGTAGCGCCATCTAGATTGAAAGCTCCTTCGGTAAAAGGTTTTAAATGAGTTTCAAAATTACTTCCTGGATATACTGCAAATTTACCAAATGCCCAGTGTCCATCACGTCCACCTTCTTCAGGACCTCCACTTGGCCAATGTTTTACCATTGCATTAACGCTTTTATATCCCCATCCGTTTGCTATTTCATCTTCACCTGTAGATGTCTGAAAACCATCAATATATGCACGAGCCATATCTGTAGCTAGAGCCGGACTTTCACCGAAAGTCATTCCTGCACGATACCAGCGAGGTTCGGTAGCAAGATCGATCTGTGGAGACAAGGCTGTAGCAATACCTAAAGCACGGTACTCAGCTGCCGCTATTTCTCCAAATCTTTTCACTAGGTCAGGCTCGAAAGTTGCAGCCATGCCTAATCCGTCAGGCCATAATGAAATTTCACCACCTGCACCTGCATTAAATTCGGCTGTAGTAGAACCCGTAACTTGTCCTGAATGACGAGGATCGGAACTATTATTAGTTGGGATACCTAAACCGATTCCTTCAACATAAGCTTGTATTTCATTATTCCACTTTGCTGCTACCTCTGGACTCTGAACACTTACAATCAATACATGACGTAGATTATCGTCTTTTAAAAATTTCTTCTGCTCATCAGTCAAAGACCATGCATCTACATTAGTCTGAGTGAATGGCTTTCCTCCATAGGTTCCTGAAGTAAATCCAAAATCGGCAGCTGGGACTGATTGATGAACACTATATAACATCAAACCTGCAATCTGCTCAACACTCATTTTAGAGGCTAAGTCTTTTGCTCTCATATCAACTGGCAGACGCCAATCTTCATACTTATCGAGCTTTCCATTGCGATTAAGGTCTTTAAATTTAAGATTATCGACTGTCAGAACCTTAACACCAGATTCTTTAGAATAACCTAAAGTGGGTCCTCCATTGTTCTTTACAATTTCAAATTGATTTTGGCTTTGCGAACAAGCACTTACTGATAAAAGTGCTGCGCCAATAAAAACGAGTGCTTTCTTCATAATTGGTATCTTTATATATAAGCTGTGTAACTTTAACGCAAATATAAATCATAAAAAATAAAAAATAAAAATTTATGCGTCACAAAAACACAGATATGTTTTAAAACATATATTTGCGTCATATAAACACAGGTTAATTTTCCTTTATAGATAAGTATAAAGAGCAATATTTACGTATCTTTGTTTACATATGACTTTTGATCAGGTAAAATATATCGAAGGACAAAACAGATCAGTATGAGTATTAAAGACTTATTATATCCGTATACAGCCGAAAACATCCATCCTGGATTTTCAATCGACTGCGTTATACTTTGCTACTACAAAAAGAAGATTAGAGTTTTACTTAGTGTATACTTCAAGGATTATTGGCAGTTGCCAGGAGGCTTTATGCTCAAACATGAAAATTCGGAAGAGGCAGCAAGACGAGTATTAAAAGCTCGTACAGGGCTAGATGATATTTATCTTGAGCAATTTCATTTATTCAGCGATTTAAGCAGACATAAAAAAACTCAAAATATTGATATCATTAATCTTCATGAGACTGAAAACAAATACAATAGTACTGGAGTCGAATGGTTTTATGAACGTTATGTAAGTTTGGGGTATTATGCATTCGTCAAACATGACGATATAGGACTGATATCAACAGGAGATGATAAAACAAAATGGATAGACGTATGTAATTTACCAACTCTATTTCTAGACCATAACGACATCATTAATACAGCTATGATGAAGATTCAAGCGCTGATGCCAATGTTGTCTGTTGCCCAAAAACTACTCCCTGATAAATTTAAAATGAGTGATTTAAGGAGAATATTTGAGATATTTTCGGGACAGACCCTTGACAGACGTAATTTCCAAAGAAAGATAATGGCTAGTGGTAAACTTATCCAACTTGATGAAACAGCAAATTCAAGTCCGTATAATCCTCCAATACTATATTCTTTTAATGAAAATTCAGGAGAAGATGATCATATCAGATACATTTAATAAAAGAATAACTCATTATCCAACTATAATATACTAAATGGCAACACTCGCACCATTTGCTCGTCCACTATATGTAATGCTCAAACCAGCCGGCTCTGTATGTAATTTGGCATGCGATTACTGCTATTACCTAGAAAAGGCAAACTTATATTCGAATAGTTCGAAACATGTAATGAGCGACGAACTTCTAGAAAAATTCATCGAAGAATACATAAATTCGCAAACTACGCCACATGTCATGTTCACATGGCACGGAGGGGAAACTCTTATGCGCCCAATATCCTTTTACAAAAAGGCAATGGAGATTCAGCATAAGTATGCCAATGGTCGGCATATAGAAAACTGTATCCAAACAAATGGAACATTGATAACTGCTGAGTGGTGCAAATTCTTTAAAGAGAATAATTGGCTGGTAGGAGTATCAATAGATGGTCCACAAGAGTTTCACGATGAATATAGGAAGAATAAACAAGGAAGACCCTCTTTCGTCAGTGTAATGAAAGGCATCCACCTATTAAATCAATATAAGGTCGAATGGAATGCACTTGCAGTAGTTAACGATTATAATGCAGATTACCCTCTCGAATTTTATCACTTTTTCAAGCAAATAGGATGTCGTTATATTCAATTCACTCCTGTCGTAGAACGTATTTCGCATCATAATGACGGCAGGCATCTAGCTGCAGTAGAAGAGTCTGATGAGTTACAACTGGCAGACTTCTCCATAGATCCGGAACAGTGGGGTAATTTCCTATGTACTATTTTCGACGAATGGGTTCGAAATGATGTTGGACAATATTATATTCAATTGTTCGATTCAACACTAGCAAACTGGGTTGGTGAACAACCCGGAGTCTGCACAATGGCAAAAACATGTGGACATGCAGGGGTCATGGAATTCAATGGCGATGTATATTCATGTGATCATTTTGTATTTCCTCAATATAAACTAGGAAATATACATTCACAATCTTTAGTGGAGATGATGTATAGCCCTAAACAAATTAAGTTCGGACAAGATAAATTCGATTCACTTCCTCAACAATGCAAGAACTGCAAATACCTTTTTGCTTGTAATGGTGAATGTCCTAAAAATCGATTTATAAAAACATCAACCGGAGAAAAAGGTCTAAACTATCTCTGTAGTGGATACTACAAATTCTTTAATCATATAGCCCCATATATGGATTTCATGAAACATGAATTGCTAAACAAACGTCCTCCAGCCAATATAATGAATGCACTAAAAAATGGTGTCAGTTTATAATATCAGTGAATAACACTCAATATTCAAAATAAAAAAGCCAATATCTACCCATATGGATAAATATTGGCTTAATCTATATAAAATTGTATAATTATAAATTCCCGTTGTTAGTTATCTCTGAATCCGGAATTGCATATAAATAATAATCACTATTTGCTGTAAAATCTGTTCCATCAGGAAATTTAAAGACAGTATGCCCTTTTTTAGTGATCTTAGTTCCTTCAACGAAATCTTCATCAGCAACACGTTTACGACTTACGGCTTTCTGACGACGTTTTAAATCATATAGTCCAAAACCTTCACCAAATAATTCTTTACGTCTTTCAATCAAAATTTCTTCAACCAATTCATCTTTACTCAAAGATGATAGATCTGGAGTTTGTGCCCCACGCTGAGTACGTAATTCATTTAGTTTTGTAATAGCTTGGGGCAAGCTTCCGAGTTCAGCCAAAGCTTCTGCTTCAATCAATACTAATTCTGCTTTACGCATTAAGACAATATCGCCTGTACCATCAGATTTCATTTTAAATTTCTTATACATCAAACCTCCTTTATAGCGAGTAGTATCTGATTCAAAAAGTTCAGATCTGACATCTCCTTTATCAAAAAAGTCTTCAAAATAAGGATCGGCCATAAAACTGTAGTAATATGAAGATTGAGATGATACGTCTTGAAAGTGAAAACTATAACTAGCTGTTGATTGATTAGGGATTTGTCCATGTCCCCAAATCCATTCACTGTTTGATTGATCATTAAAGCCATTCAAATATTCATTTTTAGTCATCCAAGTACCTGACGAGCCTGCTTCAGCAGCATACTTGATTGCATTTTTCCAATCTTCTTTCTGAAGATACAAGCGAGATAAAATCCCTGCAATAACTTTTTTGTCAAACTTATGTTTTGCTGTATTTCGCTTATAGTCTCCAATTAAATTATATGCCTCTAACAAATCTTCTTCTGCTCTAGCATAGACAGCCTCAACTGCTTCCCTCTTTCCTCCGACAGTGTTTACAACTGTAGGTTCCAGATATATTGGCACAGACAGAGCCTTAGTGTCATATTTATATGCATGAGAGTAGAATGTTACCAAATTGAGATATAAATAGCCACGCAAAGCATAAGCCTGAGCTTTCACTCGACTCTTTAAACTTTCATCTCCAGGGACACCATCTATCTTGGTTATGAGATGATTTGCATTATCAATTCCTTTGTATGCTAATGTCCAGACTCCACGACCTGTTGTAGACTTAGGATCGTTGATATTTGTAAATGAATAATGAGCTATATATCCATACTTACCTGGTTGAACAGCCACATCATTAGCCATAGCATCGCTCGTAAGGAGTAAACTCTTCCAACCTGGATTCTGATAAGTAAAGTAAGTATCCATCAAATATGCCCAAGTACCATTCAACACTTTCTCTGCATTCTCTGCATTTTCAAATACTAAATAATCAGGAACCTGATCTGTAGGTTCTGTATCCAGATCACAAGAATTGAGACTGATTGCTAATAATATTCCGCTTATTATATATTTTATTGTTTTCATTTTCTTCTATTTTTAATGGTTTTAGAATGATACATTTAAACCAAATGATATTGTTTTCATCGCTGGATATCTGAAGTATGTTGATCCTCCAATCGTTTGTTCAGGATCAATTCCGTCCTCTTTGAATAATGTCCATAAATTTTCAGCTTGAGCATAAACCTTTAATTTAGACAAGAATAACTTGTTACATATATTTGCAGGCAAATTATATCCTACTGTAATATTTTTCAAACGTAAATAGTCTGCATCAATAAGGAAACGAGTTGAACTATTAGTCCATGCATTTGCATTTACCGTTTGCATACGTGGGATATTAGCAGAAGTATTCTCCGGGGTCCATCTGTTCAACATATCAACAGACATCGCTCTACCGGCAGAACTTCCGTTATGAAGCAACGAAGTTTTATCTCCATTATATATCTTACCTCCAATAGAATATGCGAACAATAGCGATAAATCAAAATCTTTGTATTGTAAGCTTGTATTAAAACCTCCTGAGAAATCAGGCAATGCAGATCCCGCATTTATACGATGATCTGGTTTACCAGCCTCTTTGTTTGTTTCTTTATATACTTCAGTAAGAACTCTATTCCCATTTCCATCATTTTTATACCACTGAGGCAGACCTGATTCGGGATTTATACCACCCCACTCTACTAAATAGAAATCGTATATCGAGTTACCAACCTTTAGCAATTTATCTCCCGAAATAATTTCATTCTGAGGTAATTCAGTTATCACATTTTTATAATGCGTACCATTTATACCCACAGTCCACAACCAATCTTTTGTTTTTACTGGAGTGAAGGATAATGAAAATTCAATACCTCTATTTCTCAATGCACCAATATTGGCTAAGTAACCCGAGTATCCTGTTGACAATGGTTTTGGCATTGTAAACAATAAGTCTTTCGATTGGCGATTGAAAAACTCAAATGAACCCGACACTCGGTTATCGAAGAAACCAAAATCTAGACCGATATTAAGACTTAGGTTTGTTTCCCATTTCAGTTTAGGTGTAGCTAGCGTAGAAGTAACGAATCCAGATTCTCCTAAGTTATTTTTAATATCAAACAAAGCCTGATATGCATAATATGATCCAATATTATCGTTTCCTTGACCACCATAGCTGCCACGTAATGTCAGTTTTGTGATTTCGCGAACATTCGATAAAAAGTCTTCTTCATTTATACGCCAAGATGCTCCTACCGACCAGAATGTCCCCCAACGTGCATCAGGCGAGAATCGAGATGAACCATCTCTACGAATAGAGGCTGAACCATAATATTTATGTTTATAATTGTATTCCGCATTACCAAAGAAACTTAATAATTTATATTGGTCTGCACTACCATTGAAATCACTCAAAGCACTTGCCGCAACCGGCTCATAGTAACCTAACAAAGGGAATCCTTCACGAGATCCATAAATATTATTTGTATTATATTCATTGTACTCTTGACCTAATAATAACTTCAGGCTATGATCTTCATTAATAGTTGTATTGTATGTCAATAAGTTGTTTCCTGTAAAGTTTACAGTTCTATAATTGTACTTACTTACACTACCAGGATTGTCATTATATGAACCAGCGCCATAAGTAGGATTCACATAATAGTGATCATTCTTATTTGTGTAATCAATATTTGCAGAAGCTTTATAGGTTAGATTCTTTAACAAATCAAATTCAGCCGACAACCTGATAGAAGCGACATCACGAACAACTCTCGAAAAATCGAATTCTGATGACCCTAAATGATTGTATCTAGGACTAGCTGCCGATGGTCTGTACGGTCCATAGTCTATTATTCGATCTCCAAATACTGGATCTGTTTTAAATGAGCCATCTTCTTCACGTTCCCATATTGGATAAAAGTTAGGAATCATACGCGCAAAATTGAGCGAGTTTGCCAAGTTACTATCCTGACTCTGAGGTGCATTTTGTTTAGAATGGCTAAGTGACAAGCCAGTAGATACTCTCATCCAAGGTCTTATATCTGCATTGAAATTTAATCTTCCGCTGTAACGCTTAAAATCAGAAGCGATAGCTATACCTTGGTCGTCCAAATACCCCAAAGAGATATAGTAATTACTGTTTTCACCACCACCCGAAACACTAACCTGTGCTTCTGTTCTATTAGCATCTTGCGTATACGCATCAGTCCAGTCATCATCCCATAAAGGTCTTGCTCCAGCTACAATATTTCCATCTACGTCTACCGGATTAGGATATGCAGATCCATATGGATTTATACCTAAGACTGAAACAATATTGTTAGATGCATAATCAGCTGCCGCAGCAAGAGTACGTCCATTCACATAGAACTCCTGGTTGCGCATAGCTTCCCAATACAATTTGAAATAGTCATCTGTACCTACTTTTTTATAATCTTCAACAGCACGCGATGAAACACCATATTTGAACGAAGCTTCTATTACTGCTTTTTTATTCTTATTTCCTTGTTTTGTCGTAATTACGATCAATCCATTTCCTGCTCGCGAACCATATATTGAAGTTGACGCAGCATCTTTTAGTACGTTGATAGATTCAATATCAGCGGGATTTATCGAGTTTAAGTCTCCTTCAAAAGGTACTCCATCTACAATATAAAGTGGCGTACTAGAAGCATTGATCGAACCTACACCACGGATATATATCGATGCATCTGATCCTGGTTGCCCCGATGATGATATTGATTGAACACCGGATGCAGCTCCTTGCAATAATCGAGATACACTACTTACCTGCGATTGAGCTATTTTATCTTTATTAACACTTGAAGCAGAACCTGTATAACCTGCTTTAGAAGTTGTTCCATATGCAACTACGATCACTTCGTCCAGTTCACTGTCTTTAGAAGCTAAAACCACTTCTAGAAAGTTCTTTGTGATCTTTACATTTTGAGTTTCATAACCTATATAAGAGATAGTTAATGACGAATTTAAAGCAACATTCTGCAATTCGAAATTACCATCTAAATCGGTTGTAGTAACCTTATTCGTTTCCTTATGAGTAACAACAGCTCCAATGATTGCTTCGTTGTTTACATCTAAAACTTTCCCCGTTAAATTAATATTCTGAGCTAGAGCAACATAAAAGTTTAGTGCCCATAGTACAGAGAAAAAGAATATTTTTTTTCCCATTTTGTATAGAATTATACAGCTATCTCACAATTTGATTACTGTGAAATAATTATGAATAAATAAATTTGATTTGTTTTTTGCAATCCTATTCGAAAGGATGAAAATTATAGAATTGCGTCTTGTCTTAGAATATGACAATTAGCACATGCAGCAACAGCAGCACATTCGAGTAGTAGTAGTAGTAATAGTAGAGATGATTGTAGTAAAGCTTTGATTTGCATTTAATAACCGGGCAGACTGTCGCTGCTGTAACTGATACTCTTTAAGTTTTCGTTTCATCTTTATTTTAATTTAATTATTACAGACATCTTACTCGAATGAAGACTTACGACAAAGCTATATATTTTTTTATAAAATATAACATATCATAAATAAAAATTATATTATTATTTTTCTCTCTATCACGAATAGATGTTTCATATTCAAATCGCTATTATGCAGAAATAAAGATTGGCATATTTATTGTATATCTATATATAATATATAATATATAACTAGATGTATAATAATAAACAACAGAACTATGGAAACTTTTAAAGATATAATCGGTGGAGATAAGCCGGTATTAGTAGACTTCTATGCTACTTGGTGTGGCCCATGTAAAGCTATGACTCCAATAGTAGATGAAATTGCAAAAGAATTGAACGGTACAGCTCGTGTACTAAAAATAGATGTTGATAAGAATCAATCTGTAGCCGCTAATTACAAGATACAGAGTGTACCGACTTTTATAATTTTCAAAAAAGGAGAAATCCTTTGGCGACACTCGGGAGGAATGGATAAAAATTCGTTGTTACAGCAAATTAAGTATTTTATGACCGAATAAATCTGTATATAAAAAGGTGAAGAAAAATCTTCACCTTTTTAATTTTTTATCAACTACCAAGATTTTCATCCTCTTCATAATAATCTTCTTCATTTTTCGTATAAGCATTATTTTGCTCATCGAACAAGGTTCCACACTTAGGACATTTATAATACCATTCTCCATCATCAATATATTGAAGTGAAGCTTTAAATCGGTTTTGGCAAACTGAACAAGTTAAATCTTTCATATCAATTATATTTTAAGATTAGACGATACCTAAATATAATAATTTTTATCGATTACTCATCTTTTTACAGATCAATATTCGAATTTTAACTATATACGTGATTATTTTGTATTTATCACAGTTATAGACATCAACGAATAAAAAGTAACACTTGTATACACAAATTTCAAGTTTTATGAGTTGTTATCTACTGTCATTTTTCAAAGAACGCATTTACAGTATATAGATAATCTAATCGGTAATCGCTAAATAAACTATTCACCTAAACCTTTAATCATAGGCACAAAAACAAACGTTCCATGTTTTGTTCTTCGGAACTCATCGGCGGCCAAACGTTCAATTACAGTCATCTCTTGACTATAATCATCACCAATAGGGGCAACGAGTAAACCTCCGATCTTCATTTGTTCTAAGAGTTGCGACGGAACTTCACCAATTGCGGCTGTTATCAGTATTTTATCAAACGGGGCTTGATCTGGCAATCCTCTATAACCATCGCCATAAAATAAATGAGCCTTATAACCTAGACTATCAAGAAGTAATTTAGCCTTATCATGTAATAATAAATGCCGCTCAATGCTATATACGTCCATTCCCATCTCGCAGAGTATGGCAGCTTGATAGCCACTCCCCGTTCCTATTTCTAACACTTTGTCGCCATTCTGCAACTTGAGTAAATCGGTTTGAAATGCAACGGTGTATGGTTGGGAGATTGTCTGATCCTTGTCTATAGGTAAAGGAGAATTTTCATAAGCACGACTTTTCAATCTTTCACTTACAAACGCATGTCTGGGAACAGTCTCTATGGCTGCAATAACCCTCTTATCTTTGATTCCTTTCCTATCCAATTCTGTAATCAAGGATTTTATTTCATTCTGATATTTCGAGTTTTGAGTCATAACTACAACTTTTTCGTCATTCGTTTTTTTACTTTGGCAAGATGCAAATACTAGGTTAAATAGCAATACAACTAGTGACATAACAAATAGAGCTTTCATAATCGAAATAAATGGTCGATAAATAATGTGTACTCCTTAAAGTTAATCTTTTACATCGATATATCCCCATAAAAAAGAACATCTATAAATCAAAATAACATTGATCTATAGATGTATAGCTAAAATTATGCTCGGAAACAATTATAATGTTTTCGAGAATTGTTTATCAGTATTTAGTAATAATTTATCAAATGATGCTGCAACATTTCGCACGAAAGGACGAGCATCGGAATGCATTATCAATTCCAAATCATTAAAATGGATCAGACCATCTTCCGAAAATTCATTTAACTTATTGATATCATAATTTATATTCGTAAGAACTTGCTCTATATCCATCTTAAATATATCTGCAATATCTGCCCATCTGATCTTATAATTACACATCAATTCTGAAATAACTTCACGTGTAACTCGTTCGTCCAACGATAGTTCATAACCTTTCCATACTGGTAAAATTCCTTTTTCTATACTTTCCAAATAAGTATTGATATCCTTTGTATTCTGAAAATAAGAATTGGCCAATTGACTAATACCAGTTACTCCGAAAGCATATACCTGCCCGGTTGTCCGAGCTGTACAATATCCCTGAAAATTACGGCGTAGCTTTCCGTCTTCGGCTGCAGTGAACAGCTCATCCGAAGGGAGCACAAAGTGGTCTAAACCGACAACACTATACCCATTGGATGATAATATTTCTTTCGTTGTCGAATACATTGCCTCTTTAACTTCTGGTGCAGGCAAGCCAACGTCCTCCAGTTTCTTCTGCAATTCATTTACCCACGGAACATGCGCATATGAGAAAGTCACTATTCGTTCGGGCTGCATTGTTAGTGCTTTTTCTATCGTCTTTCTGAATGAATCGGCTGTTTGTAGCGGCAATCCGTATATAAAATCCATATTCACTGGAATATGATTTGCCTTTAGTATTTCTACTATATGTTCAATAGGCAAAAGAGGGCTTTTCCGATTGCAGGCCTTCAAAACATTTTCATCAAAATCCTGAATACCCAGACTTATCCGATTAAATCCGGCAGCAATCAAATCATGCCAGTATTTTTCATTCAAATATCCGGGATGGCATTCGATAGCTATCTCAGGATTATCAATCGTTTCAAATTCCGAAAGGAACATATCGTTCAATTCTTTCAGTGTAGCTACAGGTAGAGCGCTAGGTGTACCTCCGCCATAATGAATTTGAGATATTTTGCGACCTTTATCCAAGAGGGGTATAACCATCTTTATCTCATCTTTCAGAGCTTTGATATATCGTTCGGTAAAACTGCGTCCTTGAAACAATTGCGAATTACATCCACAATAATAACAGATATGAAAACAGAAAGGTATATGAATATAGATTGATATATGTTGCGGATTTTCTGTATTCGATTCTACTATTGCCGACTTATAGTGTTCCGACTCGAACCCCTCATGAAAGAAGTTTGCAGGTGGATAGCTTGTATATCTTGGTACAGCTACACCGTATTTTTTTAATAAATAATCATTCATCACTTTCAGTTTTTAAGATAGGTCTTTTAAATGCAAGCAAAATAAAAAGCAGCGAAGTGGTTGCTATACAGATTTCTACGCAGAAGAGCCCACTATAAGAGATCATCCCTGCTATTTTCCCAGAACCTACACCCATTATTATACCGCTCAGATGAGTTACAACCGTTTGAATCGTAAAATCTGTACCTTCGAATCCTTTTCGAACCGACTCCATAGCTGTCGTATAAACAACAATTGTAGCAGCTCCGTAACTACCCCAAAGGGTACAAATACCAAGATGCAAAGTTGCCGTATTGATAGGCATATAATTGACCAAACAGTAAAAATAGATAGTTGAAAAAAGTACTAGAGCAGCAAATATGATTCGGGCATTAAACACTCCAATTTTTCGCACTAAGAATCCAGCTCCAAACGAAGTTAAACAACCAATAGAAGTTCCTATGACTCCGGACATAATACCAATCTCTTTCATATTATATCCATAGTCAACCAACATGGGTTTAAGCATGGCCAAGATCCCTATTAATCCGGCATAATAAAAGAATAGAAATATAATCTGTTTGTAAATCCCCTTTTGTTTGAAAAAACCCAATAAATCATCTAATTCAGGCTTCTTATACTTTACCTCTTTGTGGTACACTTCACTTCCTGCACTCGAGCGAAAGAAGAATAAAGGAATCAGTGCTATTATAACAAATATCGCCAAAAATGGCAATAAATTACTCCAGCCTATTTTCGAGTACATCAGCAGAAGTAAACCGCCACCAATCATAGCTCCCGAAAAGCTCCCAATAGATTGCATACTGTTTACCATGCTCTTATCCTTACTGCTAAAAGAAACAACAGCTAATGCATCTGTAGCTATATCCTGAGTAGCTGAAGCTATAAATGAGAGCACAATCAGGCAAAGTATAAGATAAGGTGTTGTCTGAAAATCGAGAAATGAAACAGCCAAAATAATACTGGCATAAATCAGCTCGGATGAGAAAATCCAACGTTTGTAATCATTCAGATTTCTCGTTGTGCGGTCAATACCCGGTGACCACAGAAATTTAAGTATCCATGGTAACTTAAGCAACTGCAACATCCCGATCATCTCGAGCGAGAAATTTTGCTGACGCATAATAACAGGCAATACCGTTGAGAAAAAACTCATCGGTATTGATTGGGCAATGTACAAACATAGAAATGTGAATAATTTGCCTTTCTTATTATATTCAAATAGCATTCTTAGAACTTACAACTTATGTTTACTCCGCATGTAAATGGTTTAGATCGTTGCCCATAAGATTTTGGGCCTGAAGAAAAATAATAAGTAAGATAATCTTCCGAACCAATATTTTTCATCCAGAAATCGAATGACACATTTTTTCTCTCGAATGCAACTCGTCCGTTTATCACTCCATAAAATGGCTGATCTAAAGAATTTGCATCATTCCAATATAGTTTTCCTACTCCTACATATTGGGCATTAAAGATAATATTATCAACCAAAATATTATTGACATTCCATTTATAATTTGCCCCTGCACTGAAAGTATTTCGAGGAACCATCGGCAAGAAGTTGTCATTATAAACTACAGTTTCAGACTTTTTATAATCTTTAAACTTAGCATGAGTATATCCGTATGACAGTTGTATACTAAAATTCTTAAACGGATTGATCTGTGTATTGAACTCAACACCTTTACTCGCTGATTTTCCGGCATTCGTCACCAAAGGTGCACCTTCGGCACGAGTTTGCGACACTTGCTGATTTTCCCAGTCAATATAGAATAATGCTAAATCATAAGATACTAATCCTTTAAGCAGATCAGCCTTATACCCAATCTCATAACACCAACTATGTTCGGAATCGTAAGTTTTGGGTTCATCTCGTTTAGTTACATTGTTAAAGCCTCCTGTTTTATATCCTCTAGAGACAGAAGAATATACCATTCCATGATTATTTATTGTATATTGCAAAGATACTTTTGGCGTTATTTCCGAGAAAATATTTTTCTTCCAATTTCCTTTTACAAATTCCTTCTTATATCCATCTATATTCGTTGTATCTGTAACCGATTTTGTTTTTTCCCAATCGTAGCGTATACCTGCACTAAGAGTTAGATTAGGGATAAAAAGGTCATTCAAGCTCGATTGATGATACAATGCGAATCCAGTAGTCGGATTATGTGCATCAGTTATTCTTCCTGCTTTTTTCCCATAGTAGTCGACATCGCTTTGCTGTTTGTAATTCTGATAGAATCCGAATACACCAAACTGCCATTGATATTTACTTGTATTTTGCGATTGAATATTTACTTCCTGCGAATACATTTGCTGTCGCTGATAAAACTTTGTATATGCAACATCTGCAGCAGTAAAATCCTGATCTAGACCTTGCAATCCATCATAATATTGAAATGACGATTGAGAACTTAATTTATAGCCATCACCAAGATATTTTACATTAAATCCGCTTGTTGATGTATTCCGTCGAAAATAACTATCACGATTATAACTGATTGGAGCTAATTCTTTCGTATCAATATTATATTCACTATATGGATATCCATCCTGATCAAGATACTCATAATTTGAAGTTAAACCTAGGGTTAGTCTATCTGTTGCTTTCCATTCCAGCCTGATACGTCCGGCTACTTCATCTAAAGGATCCGCCTTTTTATTTTTTGTAATATTCTTAAAGTATCCACCTTGATGATTGTATTTGACAGATCCAGCATAACCAAATTTCTGTTTCACATTGCCATAATGCGACAATCGAGCCTCATAATTATCATAGTTGCCCATACCTAATCCCAAGTCTGTACCCTGATATTTGAAAGGAGATTTAGTTTGTATGTTTATTATACCTCCCATCGTATTTCGCCCATAAACTGTTCCTTGAGGTCCACGCAACACTTCAATATTCTCTACTTCGCTAATATCTAGATCGAACGTTGTGCGATCGAAATATGGCACACCATCAACATATAACCCTACTGACGGCATATCTTTATGCGAACCAATTCCACGGATATAAACCGGTGATATTTTCTTAGATCCGTACTCATGGATAAAGAGATTCGGAACTACAGATGAAATTTCTTTCAGATTAACGATATTTCTTTCCTCAAGAATTCCTGACGATAATTCGGATGCTGAAACAGGCATCGTTTTCAGATTTTTATTTTGTTTAAAACCTTCTACAACGACTTCTTTTCCCACATATTCCATTACTACCGAATCTGTTTCTGAGTGGATATCATCAGTAATCGCAGGTAACGACTGTGCTTCGAGATTTAAGGAAAAACTGCAGACTAATGCACATAAAGCAAAAGTCCGAACAAAACGGTTAAGCATAATTATTTTTATAGTTTAATTTTATATTTACAAAAGTAGAGAATGAAAAAAGAAATGTCAATCACTAGATGTAGTGATAACTATTGATTCGTATTTCTATTGCAGGAAACTCTAAAAGTCGTATTTTTGCATAGTATCAGAACTACCATAAGAATCATCTCAATATAAGTAAACAGTAACTATGAGTATCGACAATCAACAGATTTATGACTGTATCATCATTGGTGCAGGTATTAGCGGAATTTCATTTGCAGCTTCACTTAAAGATAAAGGGCAAAACATATTGATTGTTGAAAAAGAAAACAGAATTGGAGGTCATATTCAAAGTTATATATCTAAGACTGATGGCAATTTCTGGTTCGAATTAGGTGCGCACACTTGCTACAACTCTTATACATCCTTATTGACGATACTCGATGATAAAAGTATTGTAAAAGAATTAGGCAAGGGGAGTTATATAACATACAAAGAAGGAAAGCTAAAAAGCATAGCATCTCAAGTCAATTACCTATCGATGCTAACACACTTTTTTCGCTACTTTACAGCAGATCGGACAGACAAAACTGTTCAAGAATATTTCACACCTATCGTAGGAGCAAAAAACTACAAAAAATTATTTTCCAGAGCATTCAGAGCCGTAATTTGCCAACCGGCAGACTTATACCCGGCAGACTTATTCTTGAAACGAAGAAATGGCCGTAATGAGAATTTTCCTCGGAAATTTAGCTTTCAAAAAGGGATTTCTTCTTTCTTGCAATCTCTGGTTGACAACCTACATATTCAGATTCAATTTGAAACCTATATAACCGACATCAAAAAATCGGACAGCGGCGATTATTTACTTAAAACCAATGATGGACAAACGATTTTGACAAAACGTATAGCATTTGCCACAGAGTCAAAAACAACCTCATCATTATTAAAGGATATAGAGCCTGCGGTATCCAAACTGCTGAATACAATAGAGATGTCGAAATCTACAACTATAGCAATAGTTGTCAAAAAAGATGCTTGTAAAATAAAGCCTATAGCCGGAATTATTCCTGTGAGCGATAATTTTATGTCGGTAGTTACCCGCGATCTCATTGACCATGATGATCTGAGAGCATTTGTATTCCACTTCATGGGCGACAATGCAACTTTCGAGGGTAAAGAGTCCGAAATATGTAAAGTATTAGGCATACAGCCTGAAGATATAATAGAACATATAAGCATGAGACATAGTCTTCCCTCATTACGAAAAGAACACATTAATATGGAGCAGCAGATTGAAAATGCTCGTATCGATGATAACATTTATATTGTTGGAAACTATTTCTATGGACTTTCGCTCGAAGACTGTGTCAATAGAGCTTTAGATGAACAGAGGAGATATAAATAGTATATTGTTCATATCCTTATTGCATTCCGAAAACTACAATAATCGGTGTTCTGCTATATTACAACTTTAGCCCTATTATATTGCTAAATTTTGCATCCTTGAAATCAACCTTAGTTAATTTTGCTTTTTCAAAATTAACATCCTCTAGTGAAGCATCCCAGAAATCAGTATTTTCGATTTCCGTATCTGTAAATTTTGTACTTCGTATAAACGAATGATCAAATATTACTTGAAAAAATTTGCTTTTAGAAAAGTCCACATCATCTATAAATACCTCCTCCAGATAACACGACTCGAAGTTGGAGCTTTTTAGACTGGAACGAATGAACTTCGTCCGCGAAAAATCAACACCTACCAAATTTGCCTCATCCAGATTAATATCTTCAAATACACAATCCGACAAGTCTGTGACTAGGTTTTTATAGATTGACCTTTCATTCTTGAACAAAACAGACATAATGGTCTGAATAACAACCGTAGGTTTTTCGTTCACTCGCCATGCTTTACCATTATCTTTATTTTCAATCGTTGCAGTATTCTCACGAATATAAGCACTCAATATTTCATGTATTACATTTACATACCCTTGTTGATATTGATCTTCCCCGTAAGATTCCTCTGCTATTTGATGCAAGGCATACACACCCGACAAAATAGTACTTACATGTTCTCCACCAAGAAGCGTCGCCGCATCCTTGAAACGCGTATTCAACTGGCCTCTTTCTGCAATATCATTTCTTCGTGTCTGCTCTGCTACACGCCTATTGTTTATTGATAGTCCTAAGATCAACAACGCACCACCCAATACAGTCGCTACAGTCTTTACATATTCTCCCAAAGAATTTTCATTATCGCCAAACATCAATATATGTGCATCCATAAAATAAAATGCTATACTGATTATCAACGTACTGGATATAATTATCAAAAAAATATGTTTATAATATAATTTTGAAATTACATCTTTGTTTTTTCTTATGACTGTCGCAAATGTTTCTCTTCTCTTATTCATAATAGCATAAAATGACTCGGAAGCATTCTTCGAATGTTTCCAAATCTTATTCAAATCAATTTTTATAGATTATTAGAGTATAGCTTTTTCCAAGCCTTTATGGTTTGTAAATTGTATAACTACAAAGATACTAAATATTTTTGTCATTACTATGGCGGAAACCTCAGCTCGTCAAGACTAATAACTTACTTGTTTCAATATACAAGGACATGCAACACACTTACTTATTTGTGGACTATCTCCAATCGACCCATCTATTATTTATCATTTATCCAAACGATCAACACCTATTTCCACAAAAAGACATCTAAATATCGATAAGTCATCTTATAGACAACAATATAAGATATCTGATAATTTTATCATTTTTTAATTTTAAGAGTTATCTGCCATTCATAATGCAATTTACGTCGATTTTGCAAAGTAGACTTTACAAAACAATGCTTTTAAACATACTTATAAATATTGTCTATGTCTGATATATAAATTACATTTACTCGAAATTGCTAAGTAGAGTTAGCAAAACCAAGCAAATCAAGCATAAATAAAGGAATAAAATCAAAACCTAAAAATATGTCCACACTAAAAAATGATTACATATCAGAAATCAAATCCAATACAGCAATCAATGTAAATCGTTGCTATCAATGCGGAAAATGTTCTGCGGGTTGTGCTGTAAATGAAGAAATGGACTATCCACCAAGTGTGGTGATGAGAATGCTACAGACAAATAGTGAAGAAGATTTTAATGAAATACTACATTCCCAATCAATATGGCTGTGTGTATCGTGCGAAAATTGTTTAACGCGCTGTCCTATGCAAATAGATATTCCTAAACTCATGGATTATTTACGTGAACAAGCCATAGAAAAGAACACAGTAAACAAAAAATCGAAAAACATACTTTCTTTCCATAGCTCGTTCGTAGACTCTATCCGCTTGACAGGACGCTTATATGAAATAGGACTAGTAGCTGAATATAAAATGAAAACACTGAACCTGCTTCAAGATATGAAAATTGCTCCAGGTATGTTTATGAAAGGAAAGCTACCCCTCTTACCTGAGATTGTAAAGAATAGAAAACAAATTTCCACAATCTTCTCACAAACAAAGAAATAAAAACAGCCAATCACCCTCGAGGTGAAGACTCAATATCATCAAAGTTATGAAAATAGGATTTTATCCAGGCTGCTCACTCAAAGGCACATCATCAGAGTATGCCCAATCTACATTAGCCTTAGCCAAAGTGTTCGGCATCGAACTCGTTGAGATTAAAGATTGGAACTGTTGTGGTGCAACAGCAGCACACAATCTGAATCATGAGCTTGCAATTGCGTTACCGGCACGCATCCTTGCTCTGGCCGAGAAAGAAGGCCGTACAGAAATAGTTGTTCCATGCGCAGCATGTTATAATCGCTTGAGTGTAACCCAACACAAACTGAACGAGAATATCGAATTGAGAGAACGAATCTCTGACATTCTGAAAATGCCATTATCTGGGAATATTCAGATCCTGAATGTTATGCAGTTTATTGAAAAATATATTGCAGACAAGATAGAAGAAAAGGTTGTAAATCCGTTTGCTCATCAGGTAGTATGCTACTATGGCTGTCTTTTGGTTCGCCCTCACGACATTCTAAAGTTTGACCGAGTTGAAGATCCTCAGTCAATGGACGTATTAATGCGAAAAATAGGAGCCAACTCTATGGAATGGGGATACAAAACTGAATGCTGCGGAGCTGGTTTTTCAGTATCTCGTACCGATATCGTAGCCAAGTTATCAGGCAAAATAGTAAAAGATGCAACCGACAGAGGTGCCGAAGCCATTATTGTAGCATGCCCAATGTGCCAAACAAACTTAGATATGCGCCGTCCTCAAATAGATAGTTATCTGGCTATGAAATCAAATATCCCAGTGATTTACATAACACAAGCTATCGGACTTGCTGTTGGTCTTAATCAAAAAGAACTAGGTCTCAAGAAATTATTCGTTGCTCCATCATTTACTTAAATATAAGAAATTAAATCATGTCTAAAATAGGTGTATTCGTTTGCCACTGCGGTGAGAATATAGGTGCAACTGTAGATTGTGAAAAAGTAGCTAAAGAAGCCTCTAAAATAAGTGGAGTCGAAGTTAGTGTTGATTACAAATACATGTGTTCCGATCCAGGACAAACTATCATAAAAGAAGCTATCAAAGAAAAGGGTTTGACCGGCGTAGTTGTCGCCGCCTGCTCTCCTAGAATGCATGAGCCTACATTTCGTAAAGCTTGTGCAGAAGCAGGGCTAAACCCTTATATGTGTGAAATGACAAACTTGCGCGAACATTGCTCGTGGGTACACGAAAAAGGTGATGAAACAACCCAAAAAGCAATCGACCTTGTTCGCATGTTAGTCGAAAAAACAAAGCTCAACAAACCATTGAGCCCAATAAAAGTTCCAATTTCGAAAAAAGCCCTAGTCATTGGCGGAGGTATTGCCGGCATACAAGCCAGCCTTGATATAGCCAATGCAGGTCATAAAGTTATATTAGTCGAGAAAGAGCCTTCAATCG
Source organism: Dysgonomonas massiliensis (assembly GCF_900240225.1). Taxonomy (GTDB): domain Bacteria; phylum Bacteroidota; class Bacteroidia; order Bacteroidales; family Dysgonomonadaceae; genus Dysgonomonas; species Dysgonomonas massiliensis. The sequence goes on from NZ_OEPV01000013.1 coordinate 29,344, forward strand.
GTGGCCACATGTCACAACTATCCGAAACGTTTCCGACCCTAGATTGTTCCCAATGTATTTTAACTCCAAGGATGGTTGATGTAGCCCAAAATCCGAACATCACGTTGTACACCTATGCCGAACTCGAGAAATTAGAAGGCTCTATCGGCAATTTTACTGCTACTATTCGATTAAAAGCAAAAAGTGTTGATCCGAAAGCTTGTACTGGCTGCGGTACTTGTATGACCAAATGTCCGAGCAAAAAGATCCCAAGCGAATTTAATGAAGGATTAGGAACACGTACTGCAATATATACTCCTTTTCCTCAGGCTGTGCCCAACAAACCGGTTATTGACAAAGAAAACTGCAAGTATTACAAAACAGGGAAATGCAAAGTCTGTCAAAAATTCTGCCCAACAAATGCTATTGAATTTGACAAAGAGGACGAATTCATTGTCGAAGAAGTTGGAGCTATCGTTACAGCTACCGGATTTAATGTACTGAATCCCGACTTTTTCCCCGAATATGGTTATGGTCAATACAAAGATGTGATAACCGGATTGCAATTTGAGCGTTTGGCATCAGCATCAGGACCTACTTTAGGCGAAATTCGCAGACCATCGGATGGTGCTATTCCTAAAAAAGTAGTTTTCGTAGCATGCGCCGGATCACGCGATCCCGCTAAAGGAATTCCTTATTGCTCGAAGATATGTTGTATGTATACTGCAAAGCATGCAATGCTCTATCAGCATAAAGTTCATGACGGAGATTCGTATGTTTTCTATATGGATATTCGTGCTGGCGGTAAAAACTACGAAGAATTTACACGTCGTGCTATAGAAGAAGACGGAGCTCATTATATCCGCGGCAGAGTAGCGCGCGTGTATGAAAAGAATGGTAAATTGATTGTCAATGGTGTAGATACCCTTTTGGGTAGTAGACCTATTGAGATAGAAGCCGATATGGTAGTATTAGCCAGTGCCGGTATAGCCAACAAAGGCTCGGAGGAACTTGCTCAGAAAATGCATATATCATACGATGCATACAATTTCTTTGCAGAAGCTCATCCTAAGTTAAAACCGGTAGAAACAAATACAGCCGGAATATATCTATGCGGAGCTTGTCAGGCACCAAAAGATATTCCCGAAACTGTAGCTATGGCTTCTGCTGCAGCAGCAAAAGTACTTGGTTTATTCTCGAATGATGAATTAACCCGTGAACCGGTTGTTGCAACTGTCAATAGAATTCCATCACACGAAGTATCAACATGTGTCGGATGTTTCTTGTGCGAAACAGCTTGTGCATATCAGGCAATCGAACATGAAGAAATCAGAGACAGAAGTGGTAAATTAATCAAGACTGTAGCCAAAGTAAATCCAAGTCTATGTCAGGGATGCGGAACATGCGTTTCGTTCTGTCGATCAAAATCGATAGACATCAATGGATTTACCAATGAACAGATGTTCGCCGAAGTTATGGCTGTATTGTAAGATTATAAAGCAACAAAATTATGAATAACGAATTTGAACCTAAAATACTAGCCTTTGTTTGCAACTGGTGTACATATGCCGGAGCCGATCTGACTGGAACCAGCCGAATAAAATATGCTTCGAATGTAAAAATTGTACGCTTCCCTTGTACGGGACGTATAGACTTTATGTTGCTCCTAAAATCATTTGCAAATGGTTGTGACGGTATAATTGTATCGGGATGTCATCCCAACGATTGTCACTACACTTCGGGAAACTTTCATGCTCGCCGCCGTTGGATACTTTTCAGAAGCCTACTTGATTTTATGGGAATAGATATCCGTCGTATAAAATTCTCGTGGGTATCGGCAGCCGAAGGTGCAAAATGGGCTGATATCGTCAATACAACTGTAGCAGATATTCGCGAACTAGGCCCATATGAAGAATATAAACGAGCAGCTCAATTCTTGGCAGGTAATGAAGAACAATTAGCTGAAGAAATGGAGGTCGTACATGGATGAATTGAAACAAAAAGCAAAACAATTATTAGCTGAAAACATAGTTGATATTTTCATAGCTTATGAAGAAGGGACACGTATCCCCCGCCCTATTCTGGCCGAATCGGAAGACGATTTAGAAAACCTCATCTTTGATGAACGATGTACGGGTAATTTAGCTGTATATCTTACTCATAAAGATTTGGTCAAAGATAAAAAGGTAGGTATTGCAGCATCCTATTATGCGCTGAAAAGTATTGCTCAACTCTTTAATGAAAACCAGCTAATAGAAGAAAATATAAAAGTATTTGTTCTTGACAACGACAAGTTAAAAGAGTTAGATACCAAAGATGATATCGCGCAGTTTCTAACCACAATGACTCCGCCCCCTAAGCAAACGGAAGAGGATTTGATAAAGCAAATTGACAGTATGAGCTTGGAAGAACGCTGGCAGTTCTGGACAAACGAAATGTCGAAATGCTTCAAATGTTACGCTTGTCGTGCAGCATGCCCAATGTGCTACTGTTCGAGATGCATCATTGAAGTGAATCGTCCGCAATGGATTCAACCATGGTCGGCAACATTACCCAATATGGAATGGCAAATAAACCGCGTAATGCATATGGCCGGAAGATGCTCGGACTGTGGATCGTGCGGTGCAGCTTGCCCACTTGGATTACCAATACATTTGCTAACTCATAAAATGTCGGAATTGGTAAAATTAAATTTCGGAGATGAAAATGGTAATGGAAATGTTCTATCAACATTCAAACCCGAAGATAAGGAAACATTTATTCTATAAGCCATGGAAAGAAAATACATAAGTCATAAATCATTAATGGATTTATTAACCGAAATCCAGAAAAATGACACATACATATATGCACCGGTTTCCGAACGAGATATTGTAAATTTCAAGCGTATCAATTCGGTTGATGAAATTTCAATGGATCACATTCAAACTGCTCAATCGGCTAAATCTGTAGCTTTTCCGCGTACAGAAAGGCTATTCTCGTATCAGAAAGAACAAGGTAATGTTACATTGCAAAACTACGATGTAAACTCAATACCAGAAGTTGTTGTATTTGGTCTCCATCCCTGCGATGCTGTTGGTTTCAAACCACTATCGAGTATCTTCAATTGGGACACTAAAGATTTACCTTTCAGCGAAAGGATGAAAAGAACAACATTGATAAGTCTAAGTTGTGCTAAGTCTGACGAATCTTGCTTCTGTACATCTGTAAACGGAGGTCCGGGAAATACTACGGGGAGCGATATTCTTCTTACCAAGATAAACGATGATGGTTATCTTGTTGAAATCATATCGGAAAAAGGTTCAGAATTAGTCCAAAAATACAAAAGCTATTTTGAAGTAGCACCTGAAGTAAACAAAGATAATTTTTTGGCTAAAATCGAAACTCGATTTACACTTAGTGATATACAAGAAAAAATAAGCAGTATGTTCGACAGCGAAGTTTGGAAAAAACAATCGAGGCGCTGTCTTGGTTGTGGTGCTTGCGCTTTCGTATGTCCGACATGTGCTTGTTTCGATATTCAGGAAAATACCAGAGGTGAATCGGGCGAAAGACTTAGATGCTGGGACTCTTGCGGTTTTTCTCTGTTTACAGTTCACACATCTGGGCATAATCCTAGAGAGACTCAAAGTCAAAGATGGCGACAACGCCTATTGCATAAATTTTCGTATATGCCCGAACGCTTACATACCGTAGGATGTACGGGATGCGGACGCTGTTCGAGAGCATGCCCTGTGGATATGAATCTGGCCGAACATCTGGAGTCTATAGCTAAACTAGAAGTAGAAACAATCTGAATATAAAGTTATGAACGATAATATATATTTACCTTATTTGGTGACTATCGATAAAATCACACAAGAGGCTCCTGGTGTAAAAACTTTTCGTTTGAAATTTCAGGATGAAGTGGCAGCTGAAAGTTTCCGTTTCAAAGCCGGACAGTTTGGTGAATACTCTGCATTCGGAGAAGGGGAATGTACTTTTTGTATTGCTTCTTCTCCGACTAGAAAAGGATATATCGAATGTACTTTTCGTGAAGCCGGGAAAGTAACTTCTGCTTTAGCTAAGCTGGAAGAAGGACAAACCATGGGCTTTCGCGGTCCATTCGGAAATACTTTCCCCATTGACGAGTGGAAAGGAAAGAATCTTCTTTTCATTGCAGGAGGAATAGCCTTGCCCCCAATGCGTTGTTTGATTTGGAATGCTTTGGATACCCGAGAAAACTTTAAAGATATAAGCATTTTGTACGGAGCTAAGTCTGTGGCAGATCTTGTATATAAACATGAATTGAAAGAATGGAAAGACAGACCGGATGTTCGCTTAATGACAACTGTAGATCCGGGAGGAGAAACTCCAGATTGGGATGGTGAAGTAGGATTTGTTCCTGCTATTTTGGAAAAAATGAATCCTTCGCCAGAAAATACGATAGCAATAGTCTGTGGACCTCCAGTTATGATTAAATTCACATTTCCCGTTCTTGACAAATTAGGTTTCTCACCTGAAAATATCTATACAACACTTGAAAACCGGATGAAATGCGGTGTAGGAAAGTGCGGACGATGCAATGTAGGGAAGCAATATGTATGTAAAGATGGGCCTGTCTTTTCTCGAATCCAACTGGAAGAATTACCAGCTGAATATTAAATTAATAACATCTTATTTCAAGATATTCCATCGCATACGATAATTTATCAAAGTCTTAAAACATTTCGCAAGAAACGGGTTGCTTAGCATTGTTATTTTGTATTTTTTTGTATAAAAGTACAATTATGGATAATCAATGTGCAATCAATTTCGAACGGATAAGCAAGGCTATCGAATTTATTAATAGCAATTATAAAAATCAACCAAGTCTGAACGACGTTGCCGAGCAAATAAATCTAAGCCCCTATCATTTCCAGAAATTGTTTACCGAATGGGCTGGAGTCAGCCCTAAACAATTTCTTCAGTATATAAGTCTTTCGCACGCAAAAGATTTATTGAAGCATGGTCAGTCAACCCTATTTGAGGCCAGCTATGAAATTGGATTGTCCGGAACAAGTCGTTTGCACGATCTTTTTGTTAGTATAGAAGGTATGACTCCCGGGGAGTATAAGAATGGAGGCGAAAATCTTAAGATCAATTACGATTTCGATTCCAGCCCTTTCGGAGAAATGCTAATTGCGTCCACAACTAAAGGAATATGTCACATGGCTTTTGTTGACAATAGGTCTGAAGCTATTTCATTCATGAAATCGATGTTTCCAAATGCAGAATATAATAATACAACTGATGTAAAGATACAAGATATTCAGTCTGTATTTGACAATGATTGGTCACAACCGAGTCAATTGAAATTACATGTAAAGGGTACTGACTTTCAGCTAAAAGTATGGGAAACTTTATTAAGAATACCAATCGGTGAAGTTGTTACCTATGGCGATATAGCTAAGAAGCTTGACAACCCCAAAGCTAGCAGAGCTATAGGCTCGGCAGTAGGTAGTAATCCCATTGCATATCTTATTCCATGTCATAGGGTTATACAATCTACAGGGTTGTTTGGACAATATCACTGGGGAAGTATCCGTAAAACAGCTATAATAGGTTGGGAATCTGCTCAAAATAACAATACTGATCTTTGATCATTTATGTTAAAAGATTTCATCAAAAGCGTCATCTAAATTCTCAAAACTAAAACGATAACCCGATTTCAATAAATTTTCGGGAACTACACGTTGCCCATCAACAACCATTGTTGACATTTCTCCTAAAATTGCCTTCAGGAGAAATTTGGGTAGACGAAACAAACACGGACGAGACATAGCCGATGCCAGTTTCCTCGAAAACATTCTATTTGTCTCGGGATTTGGAGCTGTTAAGTTAAATACACCTTTTGCATCGGAATTATTCAATAGAAAGAGAATTCCATCAACCATATCTCGAATATGAATCCATGAAATGTATTGATCGCCCCTACCCAAAATAGATCCTAGTCCGAAGCGGAATGGCAAAATAATTTTAGGCAACATTCCTCCATCTTTCGACAGAACAATGCCTGTACGCAAAATACAAACACGTGCCTTATCGCTCTGGCTATCCGCAGCCAGCTGTTCCCATTTATAGCAAAGCTGATGCAAGAATTCGTCATGAGGATGAGACTTTTCTGTCAGTATTTTTCCATTCTGTGCTCCATAATAGCCTACAGCCGATCCCGAGATGAATATTTGAGGCGGATTAGTACTATTTTCTATCAGTTCTGACAACCGATATGTTATGCTCCATCTACTTTCGCACAAAACTTCTTTTTGTCGTTCAGACCATCGTTTGCCAACAATCGGCTCACCAGCTAAATTTATCACAGCGTCATAGTCGTCGAGTGTTTCTAACGCATCAAGGCTCGAACAGTAGAAATCTACGCTCGAGTTAAGAACATTACGTGCTTTAATTATATCGCGCGTTAATACTGTAATTATATTTCCTCGATCTGAAAGTTCCCGAATAAGAGATCTTCCGATGAGTCCGGTTCCTCCTGTTATAAAAATATGCATCAGTCCTATACGTTTTGCTTGTGTACACTAAAGATAATTTTTTATTTCAGATAATCTACAATTAATTTATAACTTAGTGGACTTTAGAGAATTATTTAATGAAGAGAAACTACACAATATTAATCGCAAGCTTGATAATATTCGTTTGTGCAAAGCTATGGTTCAGAAATGCGGAGAATAATGATCTCCTTTTTCTACTGGCCCCGACAAATAGCATTATAGAATTATTTACGGCAACAAAGTCTGTATACAATCCTCAACTAGGTTATCGCTTCTCTGGCTTGGGTTTTCTGATAGATAAGTCCTGCTCTGGATTCAATTTTTTATTAATTTCATTCTTGATGGCGACATATATCGTAGTACAAATAAAAAAGTTTAGAAGTTTCTTTATAATTTCGATTTCTATCTGTATCGCATACATTACTACAATATTGGCTAACACATCTCGAATAGCAAGTTATCTCATCCTTATGCAAAATAACATTATAGGATTAATAGATCCGAATAATAATTGGCTGCATCGGGCTGAAGGTATTTTAGTATATCTATCGTTTCTTATTCTAAGCTATTTCTTATTGAATCACCTTACGACAAAACTGAACAAACATGAAAAAGCTGCTTGATCCCAAATGGTTAATTCTAATAAATACGCTACCAATAATAATAGTCATACTCTTAGGAGGGAGCGAATATAATGTCATCAAGTCTCTATTGGATGAGGAGAACATTAGTATGTGGCAAAAAACAGCCTATGCTCTTGTCGCATTAGGTATTACAACTGTGTGCTACTCCTTAGTTTCGACAATCCGAAAAAGCAAAGTGAACCTTTATTATTGTGCAACAACACTTATCATATATATTGCGTATCTATTCTTTGTCTATTCTGATTTGGATGATTTACTCCCTTGGCAAATTCCTTTTTGGATGACTTCCGGCAATATACATATCTATTTACTTGCAGCATTGATGCCAACTTTGGCACATGCAGCACTTTGTACAGTAATACTACTCACACCATCAGTCGATGATAAAAAAGCTTGGCACAACTTTGCTGTTGCAATACTTATACCTATTAGCTTCTATATTTTCGGAACGCTTATACCTCATCTTTTCGGTGGCTTTTTTGATTTTGATTACATCTATGCTATCATATTCATATGCGGAACTTTGTTTTTTCTGATGCTGCTTGTTAGAGGAATATACATCCTGCTTATGCAGAGAAAAACAGGTCATAAAGGTTTGCTTGCTGTAAAAATTATTATCGGGATAATCCTCCCTCTTGTTGGTCTGTATGTAAACGAATATATATTTCCGAATACTTTCGGTAATTTTTCGAGTATCTGGTTTTATATATTAGCACTTATAAATGGTATACTGTTATGCATACCATCACCCCAAAATGGCAAATCATACTTTGCGTTATTTATTGGAAGAGCTATCTGCTATAGCTTTACATTTTATTTCTTTATCGTATTTTTACCTTTTCTCCCTCTTTCACTTATAGCAATAATTGCTTTTGGCACAGGATTTCTAATGCTTACTCCGTTAGCTTTATTTGTTGTGTATACCACACAACTTTTCAAGGATATGAAATTGTTGAAGCTGAAGATAAATCCGATGCTACTCAATATAGTATGTATCATTTCATTCTGCGTGCTGCCCGTTGCACTAACCGTATCATATTCTTTTGATAAAAAGACATTAAACGAAACACTCGATTATTTATATAGCCCCGACTATGAAAAAGATTACAAACTAGATAAGGCTTCGATACAACGCACTCTGTCTAATATAGAAGAAAGAAGAGGTCAGTCTATCCTTTACACGACAACACCATACCTTGGGAACTTCTATCGCTGGCTGGTCCTGGATAATCTCAACCTTTCGGCAGAGAAAAAGGCTACAATAAAGAATGTATTTTGGGGAGAGACGCCAACTGTATCAACCTATAAAAGATCTGTTGCAGAAAAAACTGTCACAGATTCTCTAAATAATAATATGCAGAGAAAGGATATCTATATAAGCGATATTAAACATACATCTACTTATGATAAAAATCAGCAAGTATGGATCAGTTGGGTTGATTTATCGCTACATAACAGTACACCTAACTTCTGGAATACAGAATATGAAACAAAGTTTGAATTGCCTGAAGGTTGCTGGATAAGCGACTACTATCTAGATGTAGAAGGAATCAGAAAGAAAGGGTTATTAGCAGATAAAAAAGCGGCAACATGGATTTATAATGAAATTAGGAACGTCAACAGAGATCCGGGAATACTGAGATATACATATGGTAATATGATCGACTTTCGTGTATTTCCGTTTCAAGCTAATGAAACAAGATATACCGGTATAGAATTGATACATAAAGAACCCGTAAACATTACTATCGATAACAATCAAATAGATTTAGGAGAAAAAAATGATGGTATAGATAAAATTATCAGCAACAATCATGTAGCTTATATTCCACCTTCCGAAAAGGTCGATCTACCTCTAGCGAAAAGAAAGCCCTACTTCCATTTTATAGTGAATATAAACGATAGTAATAAGAACGTTCTCATCAATCAAATAGAGAAATTAATCAATGGTAATTTCATCAAAGGAGAGAATGCCAAAATCTCTTATACTGGAACTTATGTCCAAACAGCAAATTTAGATACTGACTGGCAACAGCAATTGAAAGAGAAGACCGATGAAAGTGGCTTCGTATGGGGCAGAGCTATCCGCAAAGCCATATTTAATAATTATACTAACCCTTCCCTTGAGTATTTCCCCATTTTTGTTGTATTAGGAAATAATTCTACTAAATCATTATTAGAAGAGAATTTTGATGATTTTAGGTTTGCATACCCAGATTATCAACATTTTTATACCATGAATAATGACACGCTGTTTGCAAACACTCTGTTTGGTAATCTTAGCCATTTTCGGGTTGATCAGATAATAGAAACTACATATACTCGGACATTCCAATTCGAGGATGGCTACAAAGCTTATTTATCTGATGATCTAGAGTCTGCAATTGTTATTAATCCAAATTCAGTAGAATGGGATAACATCGGAAAGAATAAAGATTGGCTAACTGCTCTGAATCAACAAAGTAGTTGGATGTTTCAGACTTTATATCCTCACAGAGCAAAGGATAATTGGGTGGAATTAGTTAAATCAAGTTTTCGTTCTGGAGTGATGACCCCTCTTACATCATACATTGTACTTGAGAACGAAACTCAGGAAGCTCTACTTAAAAAGAAACAAGAAGATATTCTTGCCGGTAATAAAAATCTAGACCTAGAAGATGAAATAAGGATGTCAGAACCGGATCTGTATATATTATTACTTTTACTAGGAGCTTTCTACATACTGATCAGAATAAGACACAATAGATATTAATTTATTACAAAATAAAAAGCAAGAGTAAAAACTCTTGCTTTTTTCCCTCAATAGGCTCAATTCCTAAAATTCAAATGTTGCACCAATGGTAGGAACCATTGTGGAACTTACCCGTTTCAACGACTTCATCTCATATCGCTGTTCTTCTTTGGGAGCCTCTGGATTTATTATATTACCTGTACTGATTATTACATCCTGATTTTTAAACTTACTGCCAGTTATATTCTGTAAATCTACGTATAAACCTACCATGAATTTTTTAAGATAGAAAATCTTATCAACCCTCAAATCCAGTTGAGTATATGATGAATTACGCTTCGTATTGTATTGGCTATAATCGAAATAAGGTTTCCCTTGAGCATCCCATGCTTCTACTAACGAAGATTTATCCAGATCGTATGGAGTATATGGTGCACCTCCTATCGATTTGATCTTGGCTCCGACACTCCAATTTTTAGGTAAATTATATGTACCTACTATATTGAATATATAACCATTATCCCATGCCGAGGCCACCGACTTATCTTCTGCGCTCTTAAATTTACTTTTGAACAAAGTAAATGATGATGAAACATTTACTTTACGCATAACAATCCATCTAGCCAACAATTCGGCTCCATAACTTTCACCTTCTGAAGTTGGTAAAAGGTACTCATTACCGATAATTCCATAATCGTCACCTTTACTCATTAATGGAATGCCATCTTCTACCGATAGAGGCATCTTATCATATTGTTTATAGAAACCTTCGAGTGAAATTTCAAGATTATTTTGGATAGTCCAATTAAAACCTCCCGAAAGTTGATCGACTTGCATATAATCAAGTTCTTTATTTACATATTTACCATTATTGTCTTTAAATCCTAATGCCGTAAGAGGTGGTAATTGATAATAACGCCCAATATTAGCACTCGCGTTCAAATTACCTATAAGTCGATAGGATAAAGACAATCGAGGCGAAATCTGCTTATATATCTTATTCATAGTCGAAGCATATGACGCTGCATCTGCTCTTACTCCTAAAGATGCTTTTAATCTTTCATTAGGTGAGACATAATCGATATTCGTGAAAATACCCCATTTAGCAAAATTCAGATCGGTTTCATAGTTCCAATCTACATCTCTACCGCTCAGGAACAAACGCTGAAAACTTTTATTATCATATTGCACATAATCGAGACTGGCTCCAGCATTGATCTTCCAATCACCTAAACGTGTCAAATTTTCAAACCGAAATTTAGATTCTTGTTCAACAGATTTATACTTTAGCCGTAAATTATCAGGATTGCTCTCATCATTATCCTGATATTTAGTATTCCTATTATTCAGGTAGCTATGACTTAATACTACAGTCTGAGTATTTATTTTACTATAATGCTTATATACAGCACCAACTGTAAAAGTTTCCTGTTTAATAGTTGGTAAGTAACTAAGTATATATTCGGCGTCATCAGTCGTGGCCTTATCATTTAGCTTCATATCATCCAATCCTCCTAGGCCTATAAAGGTAAGTTCATGAGTTGGCGAAAACTTGGTTTTTATTTTAAATAAGGCATCGTTATAAGTAGGACGAAAAGGTAAGCCTATCATATCGAAAAGGAATTCCAAATATGAACGTCTCAACGATACTAAATAAGTCGTTTTATTTCCCATTGGTCCATTAATCGCAACCGAGGCTTCTGATGCACCCAAAGTTGCTTTGAGCGATAACTTCTCGGGATTACCATCTCTCAACTTAAAATCCAGTACAGAACTCAGTGCATCACTGCTATACGAAGGAAAAGCAGCGGTAAAGAAATTAACTTCTCGGATAAAGTCGGCATTAATGATACTCATCGGTCCACCCGAAGCTCCTTGTGTACTGAAGTGATTGATGTTTGGAATTTCAATTCCATCCAGATAAAAACTATTTTCGGAAGGTCCCCCACCCCTGACAACTAAATCGTTTCTATAGCCTGAAGGTGAAAAAGATACTCCGGGGTACGATTGTACGATACGTGATATATCTCGGTTTGCACCCGGACTCTTTTCTATTTCTTGCGAGCTTATAATATGCAATCCAACCGGGCTTTCGGTTGTACGCCTAAAAGGTGAAGGATAGACATTCACTGCTGCCATTTCATTAGCATTAGCCTCTATCTCAACCGTTACATGTAAATCATTTACCGTTAATGAATATTCTGGTGTTATGGCTGTCTTATATCCAACAAAAGAGACTTGTAATGAATATGAACCTGGACTTAAATTATCTATCGAAAAATATCCGATTGAATCGGTTTGCACTCCTATAGTTGTTCCTTTAATTGCGACACTGGCAAAGCCAACTGGTGAACGATCGCCTTGATCAATCACATATCCTTTTATCGAATGTTTATTTTGTGCAATTACATTGAAAGATATAAGGATGAAAAAGAGTATAAGAGTTATTTTATTTTTATACATAGTAAAATCTACAATTATCAGCTAAATATATAATTAACTTTATCAGTTATGAAAGAACTACTTTTCGATAGATGTTATTTAAATTATTTTAACACACCATTTAATCAACAAGTAAATCAGTTTATTGTTCAAGGAATAAATATCCGTCTCTTATAATATATAGAAAGTATACTTGCGCCTCAAAATTATTATTTATTTCCATATATATATTATTATACAATAAATTCTTATATTTGTTTATACCGTTACCTGAGAAACAGATAATCCATTTAATAATTTGGCTCTACGATTAAGCAGTATGGACTACCAAAAGACATTTATAGACATTATAGCCCGTTATGTACCTGAAGACGAAAAGCTTGTTGACTTTATATCGAGACTAATTAATTTAGGAAAAGAGGCAAGCTACAGACGTATCAGAGGTGAAGTCGAATTTACATTATCGGAAGTAGTCACAATATCAAAAGCTTTAAATATTAATTTAACATCATTGATAATACGCGAAGGTGGAGAAAAAGTAACATTCAATCTTCGTTTACCTGAAGATGCAAATCCGGCGAACAGTAATATAAAAAAAATCGAAGCCGACCTGAATGTCTTAGAAGGAATAGACAAAAAGTCTGATTCGACACTATATAGTGTATGCCGATCTATACCCGATATTTTTTACTACGAACATCCTTATCTCACAAAATTAAAGTTACTGAAAACACAATTCAATATCGGAGCCGTACAACCCCTACCATTATCGCATATCGAAATACCGAACAAATTATTAAAAATACAAGAAGAATATTGGAATGAGCTCAAGTATTTTAATCTGACATATATATTGGCCCCTAATTTGTTGACATCAATAATAAGCGATATCCAATTCTTCAATAATCTAAATCTTATTTCAGAACAAGAAAAGCAACATCTAAAAAAAGAACTAATCTCCATTCTTAATATTATTGACGAAACTGCACGTACTGGATTATTTCGTCAAAAAGAAATCTCTTTATATGTATCGCATGTGATTCTCGACCTATCGCACTCGTTGATTGTCTCAAAAGCTTTAGACGCTTCTGTAATAGACCTACATTATCCAAATTCACTCCTCTCTTTTGACAGAGAAATGTGTCAATCACATCTCAGACGTATACAAGTAATCAGAAAGTGTTCTTCGTCAATCACAATGTCTGGAGAACCAACCAAAATTTCTTTCCTTTCGGATCAAAAAGACATGATTGGCTTATTATAAGCCTTCTAACAAAATATCTGTGTAATTTATTAATTCTCATCTATGCTAATTTACTTAGCATAAGTATTACTATGCTTGCGAAATAAGTATTTTTCTTGAAATACAATTTTTATCAATAATTAGACTCCTATAAACTTACAATGTAAATTTCAACGGACTTTTAATTTCCATATCCGCCAAAATTATTCAACCAAAAGCATCAAACTCGAAAATAGAAAAAATACAATTTTCTTTTTGCATTTTAAGAAAAAAATAAGCTTCTTCATTTTCTTTTCTATTTATAACTTGAACATACGTTAATCAGAAAAGCTATTTAAAGAGAAAGAAATAGCTACACATAAATCGACATACGATCCCCATCTAGCACGTTATAATAGATGACTCTCTGCAACTATAAGCCCATCTACTTTAAGTAAACATTTGCTAACAATTTAATACGAAACACATGAAAGGATCAAAATGGTTTAAATTCACCTTACTTTATCTAGGTGCAATAATTCTCTCGATCAGCCAGATGAAAATTTCGCCGACTGACTTACGCGAATCCTTCATTTCATTGCTGAATATTAGTCCATTAGAAGTATCAATCTATGTATCAATTTTCGCTTTTGCTCCCGTATTTCTTGCAATTCCCGGCGGTAATCTTGTGAAACGTTATGGAGCTAAACTGATTAGTATTTTGATAATGGTTGCACTCTTCTTAGGAAACTTTATCGGTTATATCACCGATTCGTACTCCGTAATGTTAGTGGCTAGAATCATAGAAGGGATATCCTTCTCATTCATTATGGTTACAGGCATGGTACTAATTACACATTGGTTTAAAGATGGAGGATATGGACTAGCTGTAGGTATTTTCGGTACATTCTCTGCATTCGGATATGCTGCGGTTATCTACATATTACCAATGATATACAGCAGCTATGGACTTAAAAGCATTTGGCTGGCGTTAGCAGTTGCTTCGGCCATAATCGGTGTGTTTTTCATCTTATTATTTGACAATCCTAGAAGCGAAAGCAATGGTTCGGAAAAGGTCAACAAAGCATCACTGAAAGAAGCATTCAGTAACTCACGAATAATTATGCTCGCAATAGCGATGTCGACTGTCAGCTTCATCTTGTTTACATTCCTAGATGGTTATCCTACAATATTCAAGACTGTATACAACTTAGCACCGGAAGCATCAAGTCTTAATTCAATGATATTTGGATTGATTGGTATTCCAGTAGGGCTTATTATAGGATTCCTTATCGAAAAGACCGGCAAACCACTAACAATCGGATTTTTCTCTTTCATTATAATGGCTATTGCATGTTTCGTTACAGATAAGACACCTGAAACTCTACTACTTGTTCAAGTTATCGTTCTATCAACATGTATAAGCTTTACTTCAACATCAATTGCAGCATCAGTGCCAAAAGTAGTGAAACACCCAGGACTTATCGAAGACAGTTTCGCTATAGTTTACTTATTCTATTACGTAGGTGCATTAATAGGAATTCCAATTGTTTCAGGTCTAGTAAGTAGTTACGGATGGGCTATCGGAGTATTACCATTAACAGTAGTCGCACTTGTAGGAGCAGTATTAGCATACCCATTCTTGAGACGTGAAAACAAAGTAAATCAAATCAATTAAAAAATACTAACTAAAAATATTAGGAGGAATAAAAATGGCAAACAAAAATTTCAACCCAGGATTAAATTATGCAAAAGAACTAGATCAAAAAGATCCTCTAAGAGCATTCAGAGAAAGATTTTATCAACTCGAAGGCGGCAAAATATATATGGATGGTAACTCGCTTGGACTAGCATCGAAAGATGCAGAAAAAGCATTATTAGATATGATTGAAGTATGGAAAACTGAAGGCATCCTTCTTTGGAACGTGAAAGACGGATACTATTTCCAATATGCTCGCGAACTAGGTAATAGATTAGCTAAGCTTATTAAAGCTGACGAAAACGAAGTTATTGTTACCGGAAATACGACAATCAATGTTCATCAAATGATAGGTACGTTCTGGCGTCCGACAAAAGATCGTTATAAAATATTGGTGGACGACCTTAACTTCCCAACAGACCGTTATGCTATCGATAGCCAAGTCGAGCTTAAGGGTATGAAAGTAGAAGATGTAGTGAAAGTTGTAAAAAGCAGAGACGGTATTTTCATCTACGAAGACGATATTATCGAAGCTATGACTGACGATGTTGCAGTAATCTTATTACCATCGGTTCTATATCGTAGTGCACAGCTCGTAGATATGGAACGTGTTACAAAAGAAGCTCATAAGAGAGGTATTTATATTGGTTGGGACCTTTGTCACTCAATAGGATGTGTTGAGCATGATTTCAAGAAAATAGATCCTGATTTCGCAATTTGGTGTAATTACAAGTATCTATCAGCTGGACCAGGTGCATCTGCAGGTTTGTTCGTAAATAAAAAACATTTTGGCAAATCAGTAGGATTAGCAGGATGGTTCGGAAACAAAGATGAAACACAATTCCAACTTAGACACAAATTCGAACAAGCACCTGATGCTATTGCATGGCAAACAGGTACTCCAAGTCACTTCTCAATGGCTCCGCTAGAAGGAGTTCTTAATATTTATGATGAAGCTGGATTGCACAATATACGTGAGAAATCACTTAATCTGACAGCCTATCTAATGTACTTGATAGATACAACACTTACACAATACGGATACTCATATAATAATCCAACCGACGACACAAAACGTGGAGGTCACGTATCACTAGTACATGATGAGGCTTATCGTATCTGTCTTGCACTGAAAGATCATGATGTAGTGCCTGACTATCGCGAACCTAATGTTATCAGACTAGCTCCAATTGCTCTTTACAATAGCTACGAAGATGCATTCAAATTGGTTGAAGCATTAAGAGTTATCGGAGAAAACAAAGAGTGGGAAAAATACAGTGCAGAGAGAGCAATGGTTATGTAACTAACCCTTGTGCATGAACAGGCGGAAGAGGTTAACTATATAGGCTAGTTAACCTCGACCTCCTCTAGCTTACCTCAATCTGTATAAAATTGATTTCCGGGCTCATTTCCAATCCACATTTCGTTAATGATAAATCTTTTTACCATGAAAAAAAACTGGATTCTAATAATTTTTGTAATGGTATTTATCCCATCCTTGTTTGCACGAGGAGAAAATTACAACAAAGACACCGATGGTTCGACGACCAAAATTGAAAAAGATACTATCGACCAAGAAGTCGATGAACCTACTCTAAAAAAGATCGCCAAAAACATCTACTTCTCTGCATATTTTCAAGGGCAATACCAACATGGACAAAAAGATGTAAATCGCTTAATGGTTGGATCGACAAATGAAAATTATGGAGAGAAATCATTTAACAGATTTGGACTTCGAAGAGCTTTTTTTAGTACAATGTACCAAACTGGAATCGTTCAGGCATTGTTAACTGTCGAAGTCAAAGACAACAAAGACATTTGGTTTAGTGATGCTTTTCTAAATATCACCGATCCTTGGACCAATCGCTTCAGTTTGTCGGTAGGTTCATTAAACCCAAACTTCGGTTACGAATTGAGTGTATCTCCTTCGGCATATGAACTTATAGAAGGAACTTCTTTTCTATACAGTTTACTCCCTGACATTTACGATATAGGTGCACAACTAACATATCGGGCCCCAGAAAAATATGCCAATCTGAATGTAAATCTTAGCCTTGTTGGTGGTAATGGTGTACAGAGAGAGACCGATAGTCGGCGCGACTTTGTAGGTACAGTAACAGCCAGTACAAATAAAAAGAAACCTATTCGACTATCAGGAGGATTCTCATACTACAACGGATCAGTATATCAAGGCAGTGAGAATGTCTATAAGATGAAAGGTAAAGAGTTCGTTCTGAATAGTAATCCCGACAATATCGGCAAATATGCAAAACGAGAATATTTCGATATCAATGCCCAATTAGCATTCGATACGCCTTTCGGTCTCAGTCAACTTCGCGGAGAATATGTCTTCGGTACACAACCAGCAGGTGGAGATTTCTATGACAGTCCAAATTCAAAAGACAGACCTACGACAGATACATACATCAGAGATTTTAATGGAGGTTATGTTTATTACCTACAACAATTAGGGAAAAAACTTCCGCTAACATTTTGGGGAGGCTATAGTTGGCATGATCCAAACACAAAAGTATCAGATAACGAAGTTGGTCAGTTCAATACAAACGCAACAGACATTAGTTATCAGACTGTAAGTTTAGGCCTTATTTGGTTCCCATATCCTGCTATTAGGGTGCAAGCATTTTATGAAATGCCTATCAATGAAAAATCGATAAATCTTGCCGAGCAAGGATTCAATAGAAACAGAAAAGACAATATTTTCTCATTAAGAATTCAGTACAAATATTAAACTAACAAATAAAAACTAGTATTATGATAATTGGAATACCTAAAGAAATAATGCCCGGCGAAGCACGTGTATCTGCCAGTCCGGAAGCTGTAAAAAAATATATTGCAGATGGTTCAACCGTATTAGTTGAAAAAAGTGCAGGAGTTGGATCATATTATTTAGACGAACATTACGTTGCAGCAGGTGCTCAAATCATTGATTCGGCTAAGGAAGTGTATGAAAAAGCAGACTTAATACTTAAAGTAAAAGAACCGCTATTCAACACAGAGTACAATAAGCATGAAGTTGAACTAATGCACAAAGGGCAATATTTGATCACATTTATACATCCAGCATCGCCAGTAAACCATGATATGGTAAAAAAATTGGCTGAGCAAGGAGTTATCAGTATGACATTAGACAGTGTACCTCGTATTTCGCGCGCTCAATCTATGGATGCTTTGACTTCGATGAGTACATGTGCCGGTTACAAAGGAATATTGATGGCTGCTAACGAACTTCCGAAGTTTATCCCACCTATGTTTACTGCCGTTGGAGCTATGCAACCGGCCAAAGTATTAGTTATTGGTGTTGGCGTAGGAGGCCTTCAAGCACTGGCTACCGCTAAACGCTTAGGTGCTACAACTTATGCTACAGATATCCGTCCGGCTGCTGTTGAGCAAGCCCTCAGCCTTGGTGCAAAAGCTATAGATTTAGGTATCCCTGCTGATCTGGCTATTGCAGATGGTGGATATGCAAAAGCATTGCCTGAAGAATGGATAGAAAAAGAACGTGCAAAATTGACAGAAGTTATCAAAGAAATGGATGTTGTTTTTTGCGGCGCACTAGTACCAGGTAAAGTGGCTCCTATCCTTATTACTGAAGATATGGTTAAACAAATGCCACATGGATCAGTTATTGTCGACATATCTATTGACCAAGGTGGTAACTGCGCATTAACTCCTCCTGGAACTACAGAAGTAAAACACGGTGTAACTATTATCGGTGTTAAAAATATTCCTGGAACATTGGCAACAAGTTCGACTTGGATGTTTGCCCAGAATGTATACAACTTAGTAAAATTCTTAACTAAGGATGGTAAGATTGAATTGGATATGTCTGACGAGATAGTCAAAGCAATACTTGTAACAATAGATGGTAAAATTGTGCATACTGGAGCATTAGAAGCTATGGGTTAATACTAATCGTTCCCGATAAGCAAAGGCTGCAAACTATTTAAGTTTGCAGCCTTTATTTTACATCTATATAAAAACTAAATCATCTACATAATTTAATTATCTTTGTTATTATAGAATTAAAGCATATTATCATAAATAATATTATCTTTATCTATATCACAAAACTTATAATAGAGAATAATTAATGAGTTCAAATACGGGAAGCGCTTCAAGTTGGCTAAGTAAAAAGATAATTGAAGCTAAGGGAGCATATATTTCAGCTTCAATATTAACTATTTTGAGCGTAGGATGTTTTATTGTCTTCGGCTGGTATTTGTCGTTGTTTGCGACATCCTGGCTCATCGATAAAGAAATATTACCCAACTTTCTTATTTATTCTGGTATATTCCTCTTCGGGAGATACATATTTGCTCATTTCGCATCTCAATTTAATTATAAAGCAGGTAATATTATAGTTTCTAAAATCAAGAAACAACTGTACCCCATATTATTAAACGACAGTAAATTAGACTCAATATCGAGTACATTGTTCGTCACAAGAATTAGTGACGACTTGAAACCATTTTTTTCTTTTTTCATACCATACGCCATCGCGTCTGTACTATCTAGCATATTATTGCTTATAGTAAGTTTTTGGATGGAAAAATGGGTAGGCTTAGCATTACTAGTTTCATTGCTAGTAATCCCTTTTCAAATGATTATAATAGGCATTGGAGCCGAAGCTCTGCACAAAAAGCACATCAATCTTTTCGTAAAATATTCAGCCGTTTTTTACAATCGTCTTCAAACTATTGCCGAAATTGTCAATCTTGACAATTTTAAATCTCAATATCGTTTTTTATCAAAGAAAAGTACAGAACTGAATAAAGCAACTACGAATGTTATGCAAGTTGCAATTCTGTCATCAGCCGTTCTAGAATTGTTTGTTACAATCTGCATCGGATTTGTTGCAATTTACTTCGGAATGAGCTTATTAGGCATTATGACAGGTCCTAATTACGGAAAAGGCTATGATTTTCATACAGCTTTGTTTCTACTAATTATGACTCCATATTTTTTCTTCTATCTGAGAAAATTTGTAAGTGCATATCACGACCGAAACAAAGCTTTAGCATCTGCAAAATTAATCATGCCAATACTCGACGGAAATGTTGATTCTCCTGCTATAGATGCAAATATCGAACTCAAATATTTTGAAATATCAAGCCTACACTTTGCCTATCCTGATTCGCCAGTAGAAGTTTTGCACAATATAAATTTAAAGTTTCCACTTAAAGGGCTTGTTTTGGTAAAAGGTATTTCGGGATCAGGCAAATCTACATTACTGAAAATTTGTACTGGAAGCTTGTCCGTTCAAAATGGATTAGTATCAATAAATGGTGAAAATAATTTATGGTCGCAACAATGGTTAAAGGTTAATTCATCGTATATGAATCAGTTCCCTTTCATTTTTGACGGATCATTACAATACAACGTTTTTCTTGAAAGTAAGAAAGATAATACAAATCAGTATCCCGACTTTCTGAATAAAATCCTTTCAAAAAAGGAGAAAGGCTGGCAAACACAGCTAAGCCATAATGGCAAGCAACTTTCGGGTGGAGAAAGACAACTAGTCACACTTGCCCGAATGATGTTACACCCTAAACCAATAGCAATTCTGGACGAACCTACGGCAAATCTCGACTCGGATACTGTCAAAATCATTATTCCTGAGATTCTAAAATTGGCTGAGGATAAATTAGTAATAGTAGCCTCGCATGAAGAAATGTTTGAAGCCGTTGCTGATACAATCATAAACTTAAATTGGGGAGAACAGATGAGTCATGAATAAATTTATCGCTAAATACATATTACAACCTTTAGCCGGTAAATGGCTACGTGGTTTTTTCCTCTTGTTGCTATGGACAGCTGCATTCGTAGCACTTCCTGCAATTTCCGGATGGTTCTTAGCCATTTGTAGTGTCGTTTTTGTTACAGCTAACACAACATTTTCTTATTTGGTACCATCTGCTGTAATTCGACTGATGACAATACTTCGAACAGCTACACGATATTTCGAACGGCTAGAGAATCATAAGACTACATTGAATGCACAGCAAAATCTTCAGCTAAAAATATTTCAATCGGTAGCTAAACTACCTTATTTCAAGAAACAAGTAAATAATAATTCAGCCTTATTAGAAAACAGCACGTATGGTGTTGATCAGATACTGAACTATATACTGCTGTGGCTTTTACCTTTTTGGGCACTATTGATTACTATCAGTATTTACTTTTTCTTTCTGAATGTTTTTTCACTGACTATAGCTATCGAATTTCTAATTTCTTCTGCAATTCTTCTATTCATCATTCCTCAATTTATTTTCAGGAAAAATAACATTCTCTACCAAAAGCTTAAATTATATAGAGAAGAGAATAATCAGGCACTCATCCAAAGTTTCAGAGGGCGAATAGAGATATCAAAATATGATTTAGAAGAAAAGGCCATCGAACAAACTGAACAAAGAATGGCACAAGTTTCGAAAATAGAAGATCAGCTACAAACCAATTCGTTCTGGTTACAATTTGTTGGTGGCTTAGGTTTTAATATCATCGCGATATTCTTACTTTGGAACTCTCAAAATTATAGTATAGATGCACCTACTGCAATAGGTATTTTCTTTGGAATCATGGCACAAGCCGAATTATCGGAAATGCTTTTCTCTGGCAAATCTGAGAGAAGTTCGGTTGCACATCAAGTCAAGGATATAGATACAATTATCAAGCAAGGAGAACAAATGACAGAAGAAGCATCTATTCATTCTTCATTCGAATGTCTGTCTTTAAGAGCTGCAAGTGCAAAAGTCCCCGAAACGCATGTACGTACCAACGAAGTATCATTGGATATCAAAAAAGGAGAATGGATTGCTCTTTATGGAGAAACAGGTAAAGGGAAAACGACTCTATTGAATAGCCTTTTCTATCCCGAATATCGTCTAAATGGAACAATACAATGGAATAATGAAGTTGAGTTGCCTCACTTGCCCATACCAGAATGTATCTATGTCACGCAGAAAGCTTACTTATTAACCGGTACTCTACGCGAAAATTTCGAAGATTATTCTGACGAATCTATAGAACAAGTATTAGAAACGGTTGATTTAAAAAGTTGGCGACTTTCTCTCTCTGAGGGATTGGACAGCTGGTTAGGTGAAAATGGTGAAACCTTAAGTGGCGGACAACGAAAGAAGTTATTATTGGCACAAGCATTGCTTAAAGAGCCTCAATTATTGGTTGTAGACGAGCCTTCGGCTGGCATAAGTTCTGAAAATGCAATTAATATTTTCAAGAATATAAAGCATACATATCCAGACATCACTATACTGATGGCTACACATCTAAAAGATTTTGAAAGCATAGTAGACAAAGTGATAAAACTATAATTCTAAAGAAAATGGGAAATTTAACGCTCCATCTCGATATAGAACAAATGGGAGTAGGCACAATAACGTCTGGGCTTGGTGTGCTATCACAATATCTTGTACCAGTCAAGGACTATCAAATCGAATTTAAAATAGACCCTATAAATAAAAATTAAATTTAAACATGAAAAATAAAGCTCATTACTTAATACTAAGCGCCATTATTATTGTAATGTCTGCTTGTAAAGAGAAGCATTTTGAAAAACACATTACCTTTCCTGAAGGAGCTTCGATAGAAGATAAAATAGATCTTTCTTCAAGGCTAATCCCTAGTCCTCAGCAATTCGAATGGCAGAAAATGGAACTTACTGCATTCTTACATTTCGGTATCAATACATTCTATGGTCAGGAATGGGGAAATGGGAAAGAGGATCCAAGTATGTTTTATCCAACACATTTTGATGCCGAACAATGGGTTAAAAACCTGAAAGAGACAGGCTTTAAAATGGCCATATTAACAGCTAAACATCATGATGGTTTTTGCCTATGGCCTACTAAGACTACAAAGCATTCTGTTGCCTCTTCGAAATGGATGGATGGTAAAGGAGATGTAGTAAAAGCTGTCAAAGACGCTTGTGATAAATATGGCCTTCGTTTCGGGGTATATTTATCTCCATGGGACAGAAATGCCGAATCGTATGGAACAGAAGAATACAACCAATTTTTCGTTGATCAATTAACAGAACTACTTACAAATTATGGATCTGTATACGAAGTCTGGTTTGATGGAGCTAATGGAGAAGGACCTAATGGCAAGAAACAGGTTTATGACTGGCAGCTGTATCTGGCTACCATAAAAAAATTACAACCTCAGGCTGTAACTGCAATAATGGGGGGTGATGTTAGATGGGTTGGAAACGAAAAAGGCTTAGGTCGAGAAACAGAATGGAGTGCAACAGTACTCAAACCTAATGCTTATGAAGGAAATATCAACTCACATTTAGACGTAAATGCTTTATCAAAAGATTTGGGAAGCAGGTCTTTATTGGAAAACGCAACTGATTTATTCTGGTTTCCATCAGAAGTAGATGTCTCAATCCGCCCGGGATGGTTTTATCATGCCCAAGAGGATAAAAAGGTTCATTCTCTAGAAAGATTAGTAGACATTTATTTCAAATCAGTAGGCTATAATTCTGTATTATTACTAAACATACCACCTGATAATAGAGGCTTAATCCACGAAAATGATGTGCAACGTTTAAAGGAATTATCTCAATATATAAAAATAACTTTTGAAGATAATTATATAATTGATGGAAATAAGCTATGGAATGGAAACATAGGCGACAGCAGAGAGTATAATCTAAAAGACGGCTCTGAATTCAATGTGTTGATGTTACAAGAAGACATCCTGAAAGGACAACGCATGGAGGAATTTAAAATTGAAGCTCTGTCAGATAACGGATGGATTGAAATAGCAAAAGGAACAACCATTGGTTATAAACGCATGTTTAGGTTCGATAAAATAAAAAGCGATAAAATAAGGATTACAATATTGCAAAGTCGTAATAAAGTCAACATTTCAAATGTAGGTGCTTTTCTTGCCCCTGAGATTGAACAAGAAAATACAACTCAAATTTTGAATGAAATCTCTACAGATAAATGGAAACTTATTAGCCCAAACAAAGTTGAGAATACAATATTTGACAATAATACAGAGACTTCATGGAAAAGCCATTTGTCTCCGATTATCATCGATTTGGGGCAAGTAGAAGAAATCGGAGGATTTACCTATACTCCGACTTTAGACTCCGACAAAACAGGTACAATATACAATTATAAATTCTGTATAAGTAATGATGGGAAAGAATGGATAAGCATTATTGACAACGGAGAGTTTAGCAATATAAAAAACAATCCGATGACACAATTTATCCGATTTAAGACCAATTATAAAACAAGATATATTAAACTTGAATCACTTAGAGAAATAAATGATAAGGAATATATATCTATTAGCGAACTTGGAATTTTAAAACCTATCTATTAAGGATAACTATCCAGCAAAAGCTAAGACTTAGTCTAGTAATCATAGACAAACTACAATTGTCAGATTAAGTCTTAGCTATTACAAAATTAGTCTGTGCAAACCGAACAGTTTATTAAAAGGAGATACTAGATGAAAGATAGTATCTATATTTAGTATAAGTATTTGTAATAAATTGAAAACTATATGGACATATTTTTAATAATATAGTTGGTACAATAAGAAAGAATTTATACATTTGAGAAGTAGAGGTTAAGAAAATACTTGCTTTTCTGAATAAGAAAAAGATGATGTTTCGTCATCAATGAGCAATATTTATCATTCAGCACTACCTGCAATCTTTTGGTGGAGAATTGGTACTATACGTACCATTAGCAGTTCTCCTCTCGTTGCGAGTTAATGGTACGTATAGTACCATTCTCTGGAGTTGATTGTTGTAGTCCCAAGAAAATACGAAGCATGCTTACCCTCACAAGCCCTGTTTATTGAATGAAATGGGGCTTTTTAATTTTTATTACACAATACCATGACACTAAAACTCACACGTCAACAGATCTATCTTCGAATCAAGAGCAGCAGCAAGGATAGTTATGTTTTGGAAGAGATGAAACGTCTCGGGTTCTGGGATAAAGAACAACCTACGTTGCCAGAAAATCTTATAAAAAGAGAGACTGAGATAAACAAAGAATTGACCGAACTACAAAAACTAGACAAAAAGTTTAAAAATCAAGAAGCTCTCCTTGCCGAGATGCGCAAAGATCGCATGAAAAAGGCTAAAGAGAAAAGGCTTCAGACTAAAGAAGCAAATAAAAAGAAACGACTTGAAAAAGCTGCAAATTGGAAACTGCTGCAAGAGAATCAGATTATCTATCTCGGAAAAGACGTATCATACGGATTAGATAATACAAAATCTGATGTCGAATCTTTGACCAAATATAAATTACCAATTTACAAAAACATCTTACATCTTGCTCAAAGTATGGAAATTAGTCTTTCCGAAATACGATATTTACTATACCATCGTAAAGTTTCTAAAAAGACACATTATCATACTTTTTCTATTCCTAAGAAATCAGGAGGGACACGCATTATATCAGCCCCCAAAAGTAAGCTAAAAAGATTACAATATTGGGTGTTACATAACATTCTTGAAGTTATTCCTCCGGGAGAACATGCACATGGATTTATTGCAGGGAAATCGATTCAAACAAATGCGCTACCTCATGTGGGAAAAGATGTTGTAATCAATATAGATTTACAAAACTTTTTTCCTACTATTACTTTTAAACGAATAAAAGGCTTATTCTCCAAGCTGGGTTATTCTGAACAACTAGCTACAATCTTTGCCTTAATATGTACAGAGACTCCTTGTGATAAAGTGCAGATGGATGGGGTTGATTATTATGTTCAGAATTCGGAAAGAGTACTTCCTCAAGGATCGCCAGCTAGTCCGGCTATCAGTAATTTAATTGCGTGGCGCTTGGATAAAAAAATACAAGGTTTAGCATCGAAGTACGATTTTACTTATACACGCTATGCTGACGATTTAACGTTCTCAGCAGCAGCTAAAGCAGAAAAGAATATAGCAGGATTACTCTATTTCCTAGAGAAAATTATTCGCTCGGAAGGATTGACCATAAATCCTGAAAAGACCTCAATCATGCGTAAAGGTCGTCAGCAAAGAGTAACAGGAATTGTAGTAAATGAAAAGCTGAACATTCCTAGAGATAATTACCGACGCTTTAGAGCATTATTACATAACATAGAAGCGAATGGTTGGAAAGATCAGCACTGGAGTCATAGTAAAAATCTACCACTCTCGGTGAAAGGGTATATTAGTTTTGTTAAAATGATCAATCCTGATAAAGGACTGAAGTTTGAAGAACAACTAACACGCATAATCAGTAAACACGGTTTTCCCGAAATGGAAGTGAAGAAAACTATTTCTTCTATACAGGAACAGAATCAGTCTATAGAATTGGAAAAACCTATCCAAGAAGTAAAATCGAGTAAAGAAGATAAGCAAACCGAAGATAATAACTGGTGGAATATTTTATAACCTATATCCGATAGAGAAATGAAACTAATAAAACAAAGTAAATTATTTTTTAGGGAAGGAAATTCGGATAAGGTATATGAAATAGACTTATGTCAATTATCCGAAACTGAATATCTCGTTAATTTCAGGTATGGAAGGCGAGGTTCAAACTTAAAAGAAGGAACTAAAACCTCTGAAGCAGTATCTGCTGAGAAGGCTGAAAGTATATTTTCAGCTTTGGAGAACGAGAAAAGGAAGAAAGGATATCAATCCGAAGCTGAAACTTTTTCAGAATTACCTCAAATAAGTATAGATAAGCCTACTTCTCAGAAAGAGACGATAATGTTTCGTTTGCAAGATGCAGTTGAGAAAAAAGATAGTTTCAAAAGTAAATGGAGAACAAGTCGTGTGATATGGAAAGCAGCAGAGCTGGATATGCACGAAGCAGTTCCTTTTGTTCTTAGATTGGCATCCAGAGGTGATGATCTGCAACTTTATGCATCATTATGGACATTGATCAAATTCGGACCCAAAGAGGCTGAGCCTCTATTCAAGAGTTATGCGCTGTCAACAAAACAAAAGGCATATATAAGAAACATCGCATTTGAAGGATGGATTTCTATTACAGATGACGACGAAGCAATCAAAGAAATTACCACTCTATTGATGGAGAAGCTTCCTTTCGATGTGAAATATGATATTGAGACTAATAATTTAGAAGCTTTAGAAGTCGATTTGAAAGTACATTCTAAAAATGGAAATGTAAGGTATTTCTCTGATCTTTATTTGTTGACACGTGTACAAAGGCAATTACTTCCTATTTTGCAAACTGTTATTAGTACATGGGAGTTGAAACCTCCATATTTCAAATATATTCGTTCCATCTACAAATTAGCACAAATAAGGAAAGACTATAAAACTTTGGCTCAGTTAAGCTATCGTTTCGAACGCGAAAAACAGATGTTTAATAGAACGAAATCGCTAGATAGCAGCTCTCGCCAATACATAGGTATATTTGATAAGGTTGTGAATGTCGGTAAAGAATTGAAACAAGCTGATAGTAACCTTGCTTTCTCACAATTCACCAAAGCCTATTTTCAGCGTAACTCTCTAAACACACTGATATCTGCTGGCAAGAGTGGAAATGCTGAAGAATATTTACGATTAGCAGTTTCTCTGCTTCTACAATACCATGAGAATGATTATCGTAAAGCAGAAGAAAGACCATTAGAAGAGTATGGAAGATATAATTATTCTGATAGAAAATATTATTTTACAGTAGGTATTTTCCCTGAATGCTTCAACTCTCTATTATTGACCAATATCCTTTATGGGAATGATGCTAAACGCATACTTCAAAAAAATCTGACATATATTATAGATAAATATACTGTAAAAAGCGACCGCTATTATTACGATCCTAGAGATGTTGTCAGAACTGACGGACATAGGAATAGTTTACCTATTCAGAGCAAAAACGAATCAGGACTGTCTTCGGCTATTAAATTTGTAAAGGGACTATTCGGAAAGAAAGAGGTCTCTCCTACTCTAGAGCCACAACCTATAGAAGATCCAGTGATTAATGAACCCACTCATACAACAGATTCTAAACTTTATCCCGAATTGTGGGACGCTATGCCTCAGGCATACATACAATTGTTGATGCAAGCAAAGATGAATCTAATTCATCAGTTTGCATATGATAATCTAAAAAATAGGCCTGATCTTGATCAATTAATTGCTCGGCTAGATACTGAATCAATAATTCATTTACTGACGAGTGATTTCGAGATACCTGCTCAATTTGGATATGAAGCATTGCTACAGAAAGAGCAAGAGTATATCTCTGATCCAGAGAAAGTCGTTTTAGTCTTGAATAGTAATAATGAAAGTGCTATTGAATGGGCTAAAAAACAAATATTACAAAATATAAGTACCTATTTTTATAATTTGAATTTTACGGTAGCACTAATTCTAAATTCGAAAAATAACGTAAAAATATGGATAGATGATTTATTGAAACAAACACCATTGACAGAAGATCGCATACAAGCTTCTATTGGAAAATTGGTGATTGATATGATTCAGTGGGAAAATACAGACGAGAATAATAAAAATGCTCATATTGTTGCCAACCGAATCATGATTGTTGCCCAAAATCATCTGCAAAATATAAGCTGGAAAGTAATAGAGCAATTAGTATTATCTCCACTGGAGTCCAATATTCTATTGGCTAGTCATATTACAGTTCAGAAAGTATCTGATAAAACAATTTCAGAAATTCCATTCTCTCTGACTCAATTGTATCTGCAAAGTAATATAATTGAAGTAAGGCAGAATGGCATTCGTCTACTCAATCTTTATACTACTAATTACTTTGAAACAAATACATCTCTGTTGTATGGTATTATATCAGAAAATCCATATAAGGATATTGTAGAGAAAGCAATTTCTATTATAAGTCAGGTAATAGATAGTAAACCTTCGACTGGAAATGCTGCAATAGAACGAATAGTTTATTCTCTTGTACGTAAAGAAACATTTGAAGGAGCTCATACGTTGATTATAACTTTCGTTAAAGAAAAACTGAAACCATTCTGGAATAGTGGCCTCTCTCCTCGGAATCTGACTAAATTGCTATTCTCTCAATATAGAGATTGCCAGTTGCTAGGATATGAAATACTTAGAAATTATGCGCAATCTTCGCAATTTACTATATCGCAGATTGTAGCACTGGCAAGTCACGATTTACTTGCTGTACGCCAATGGAGTTGGAGATATTATAAAGAAAATCTAGCTCGAATGAAATATGAAAAAGATAAATCTTTAGGTATTCTCGATTCAAAATGGGATGATACTCGTGAATTTGCTTTTCATTATTTCAGTTCTCAGTTTGAGGAACAAGACTGGGATCCTGACACTCTTATTAGTATTACAGACTCTATCCGAAATGATGTGGAAAATTTTGGAAGAGAGTTAATCACGAAGTACTTTGATGACAGGAATGGATTGGAATATCTGACTAAACTAAGCCAACATCCAAGTATGAATATCCAGTCTCTTGTAACCAATTATTTAACAAAATATGCAGGGGGTAAACCAGATGTAGTAGCTGGATTAGAATATTACTTTAGGTCGATACTTACAAGAGTTAATAAGGCTAGAGTAGCCAAAAATAGAATATTTCGATTCTTAGAAGCCGAAGCGCTATCATCAGTAGAGTCTGCAACTATTATTCTCCCTATTCTGGATGATATATCGGCACAGTCGACAGTTCAAGACAAGAGTACTTGCATCCATATTCTAACTCGTATCAAAAGAACTTATCCACACCTGGATATGCATTTATCCATTAAAAATTAATCAGTATGTTATTCGATTATAAATATAAAGGCAGTACATCTATCAATAGTTCATCCGGAAGTACATCAATGAGTTTTGCTCCGGATACATTGCGCCATCCTACTTTTTTTGTGGGTAAGCTAAATCGAAAGATAAATTTCAGAGAAGCGATATCAGCGTTGCATGATGTCGTTGTGTCTGACTTACGTTTTAAGCCTAAAGATAGAACTGAGTATTTGGCATGGGTTGCAGAGCAAGAAAAAATATGGCTTAGCGAATATGTTGCTCAATCTCAAATAGAAGAGGTCAGAAGACGAATTACAGACTTGAAAGAGGAACTAGATAGTATATACAAAGAGAAAAGGAGGGTACTTGCACCTTTCTACAATGCACGAACTAAGTATTATAAATACTTGTATGACAATGATCGTGATGCCTGGTTCGTATTAGATCCTGTAATAACAATACATCCAGATGAATTATTCTTTGAATGCTTCAGCCAAGATGAATCTACCTATGGTAAATTGAGCTGTAATTATAATGTCTTTAAAGAAATTAATGAGTTTGAGTGTGGAACGACTAACATAGACTATTCGGCAACGCTATATGGAGAATTTCAAAAGATAAGAGATTATAAGGACACAGATTTCAAAATTGATCCTTCTGGCTTCGAAGTTCAAACATCCAACGAAAATGATTACAAAGAATTGAAAATAGATTTACCCGACTCGTGGGTTAGAGGTTTTTTGCAAGTGAGTGCTGCTATGACTCTGCCTGCAACGATCTTTAATCTTCACCCTATGGATATTTATACCATTTGTCAGTATCTCAGACGATTTAAGGAAAAAGAAGGCCCTCGTGCATTACGTTTTATATTAGAACCTGGACAGCCGATAAAAGTTCTTTTCGAACCTTGGTACGAAACAGTAACATTCCATCGTTCGGTTTATACGGGTAACGTAGCGAAAACAATACGAATTTGGGGACGAAGAAGGTTATTAATTCTAGAAAGATTACTGCCTATAACCAAATCCTTTAAAGTAATGCTCCTTGGCTCAGGACTTCCTTCATTTTTCTTAGCAGATTTAGGTGATATGACCTTTACTTTAGGATTATCTGGGTGGACTGCTAATGATTGGAGCAGAGCAGGAAATTTCGACTTGATGGCTCCTCGTGGGAATGTAGATTTTGCAACTCAGCAGACTATATTTGATACGTTAAAAGAAACATGGTATGAATCTTCTGATAATTTGGCTAAAAGATTAGATTTGGATTCCTCTGTTATAGTTTCATCTTTAACTTCATTCGCTCAAGCAGGAAAGGTTATTTACGATCCACGTTTGAATGTTTATAGAGTTCGTGAGTTATCGGGTGAACCATTAGATATGAAAACTTTACGTTTTGGCAGCGAAAAAGAACGGATTGCAAATGAACTTATTGACGAAGATTATGTTAAGATAAAAACCGAAATTAAAACAGACTATCTATCTATAAATGGATCGGTCAAAGAAGGCAATAAAAGATACACTGTATCCGCTCTTATTGATAAAGATCAACGATTGGTAGATGGCACGTGCGAGTGTGATTTTTATAAAGGTAATAAATTGAAAAAAGGACCTTGTGAGCATATTCTAGCGGTGCGTATATTAGCAGCAAAAAACTAAAGAAGACATAGACTGTCTATGTCTTCAAACAAATGTGTATATCAGCCATAGAAAATTCAAAATTCATTTGCAATAACTTGTTTAAATTGGATAATTGAAATATGATCTTTCTTATTTAACAAAAGCCATTCTCTAAGGATAGCTATTTGAGATCTATATGTACGAATCGGAGCTGAATACTTCATAAGAGAATTCGATCTCTTTCTCTTTGAAAAATAGGTACAAAATTTCATTTGGTTTGTGAAACTGCTTTGTAGGCTCTGCCTTCAGTTGGTTGAATGGACACAGATTCTAATTTTCAATTTAAAGCATCACAATGCAGCTTATCCGATTGTCGAAGAAGGTGATCGTTATCTATCCTTTTTCGAATCTTTTGATATCGAATCCAAATCCGCTCTAGCCAATCTGAATAGGGATTAAGTACAGAAAAATTTATTTACAACCTAGATTTCCAATCTTTAAGTGTTGCTCGCAAATAATTTGAGATAAGGAGAGAATTAAGGTTGAAATTTCTCCGTAGCTATCGACACACAGCTATCGTAACAAGTTTATAATCAAATTAGTTACCTTTTATTAACGCATTCTATTCTGCCATGATTATTTTCTACAGTTTCATCACGACTCACTAATATATTAAATTTATTCCCCAATCTTTCTTTTATATAAAAAATGCTTCCATCTTTCTTCCTTGTCACCCGAGTTAAAGAGATCATATCTGGCCATAGTGAATAACAAATCAGATAAACGATTGATAAACTTTAAAATAATCTCAGGGAGCGGATCGGATTTGTGTAAAGTCCATAGTCGGCGTTCACTTCGTCTGGCTATTGTTCGTGCTAAATGTAGATGTGCTGAAATAGCACTACCTCCAGGCAAAATAAAATATTCACTTTTCCCCATTTTCGCGGTCAATCGATCTATCCATTCTTCACAGAACTGGACAATGTTATCATCTATTTTATTAGGATTATCTTCTCTGATCGCATTGGGTGTAGCAACTTGCGACATGATCATCATCATTTGATATTGTATGTGATACAGTGGCTCATGCCAATCATGATCCGTAGGTAAGAAAGAACGAACTACACCTATCCCGCTATTCAGTTCGTCTAAACATCCATTTGCTTCGATGCGAATATCGTCCTTGTCAACACGTTGTCCTCCACGAATACCTGTTTTCCCTTTATCTCCGCCCTTTGTGTATATTTTCATAGTTTCTTATTTGAATAAATCCAGTATATTTTTGTTTTCTGCCCAATAGATATGAGTATAGCCAGCAATAACATTCTTGTATCGCAGTAGTTTGGTCGTGACCTCTGCGCCTTTTGCGTTGTAAATGGATGCAATGCTATCATTTTCATTGCTGATATCGGAATAATGAAACTCATGCCCTTTGAATTCCATTTCATTATAGCAAAATTGTCTATAGCCAAGTTTTAGTTTCATTTGCTGCATCGTAGCTGTTTGCCTAAAAATATTTACCATAGGATATGCAGTTCCATTATCACTAATGATAAAAGAAGATAAATACATCATACCTCCACATTCGGCAAGAATTTTACCTCCCGATTCAGCATATTGCTTTATGCTATTTATCATTCTTATATTTTCACTAAGCTGTTTTACGTATAATTCAGGATATCCTCCTGGTAGATAAACAAAGTCAGCATCAGGTAATTCATTATCTCGCAGTGGACTAAAGAAAGACACTGTCCCTAATTCTTTCAGTGTCTCAATATTTTCGTGATACACAAAATTGAAAGCTTCATCTTGTGCAACAGCTATTTTTATCTCTTGTAAATACGTTACGGATGTACTGTCTTTCAGAGAATTAATCTCGGATCGAGTGATGTCTAGTAATTTATCTATATTGATGTGCTGCTCTACTATCGAAGCTACTTTATCCGCAAAGTCGTCAAACCTGTATTTTTCATCTAATGTTAATCCTAGATGTCGAGAAGGTATTTCTATCTCTGCGTTCTTCGGTAAATACCCTAACGATTCTACACCTATATCCAGACATGCATCTTTCAGAAAGCTATAATGACTTTCGGAGCCAACGAAGTTGAAAATAACCCCTACCAAGTTTATATTTTTATAATAGTTTTTGAATCCATAAATCAGAGGAGCTACAGAATATGCTACAGATTTGGCATTAACGACTAATATCACAGGGATATTCAATACCTCAGCTACCTCAGCACTACTGCCTCGCATCTTGTTATAGCCATCAAATAAACCCATAACCCCTTCAACGATACCTACATCTTTCTTTTGCATATGCTTATTATATAACGCTTCAACATGTTCGTTGGAAGATAAAAATAAGTCTAGATTTACCGAATCATTTCCTGAAGCCATCGTATGGAACTTTGTATCAATATAATCCGGGCCACATTTAAACGGTTGAACATTCATTCCTCTGTTTTTTAGAGCCCTCAGTAAGCCTAAAGTTAAAGTCGTTTTCCCTGTACCAGATGATGGAGCTGCTATTATAAAATTGGAAATCGTAGGCATAACATATATTTTTTGAGAACAAATATATGAAAGATATTTAGTAGTGAATCTTTAAATAAAATTTTCGTACTTCAAATAATCTTATTAGTTTTTGAACTTATATTATCAATTAGTATTAACTTTGCATTGCTTAGGTGATGTATATCAACATTCGTTGAATACATAAAAGGGAATTCGGTTAAAATCCGAGACAGTGCCCGCTACTGTAAGCTCAATAGATATCTGAAAACTACTATCGCCACTGTTCAATGAAGAATGGGAAGGCATTTCAGATAGAGCAAGTCAGGAAACCTGCCTAGTAATAATTAATACACTCCCGGGGTCAGGAAGTGATTTATTAACTTTTGTATTTTTCATCTAATGAAATTTTATTTTAGGACATCGCTGCCTTGTGTAGCTGTCAAGTTAACTGACGTATGCTTTATTGATTGTTGTTTAGAAACATCTTGTGAAGAACTTCCTAATCTTTAAGGCTATGATAAGACGTTTATTTTATTCGCTCCATCGTTTTTTTGGATTTATTATTTGCTTACTGTTATCTATGTGGTTTATTACAGGACTAGTTATTATTTATCATCCTTTTCCAAACGTAACTAATGAGCAAAAGTATGCAAATCTAGAGACTATTCATCAAAAAGATCTGTCGGTTAATATTATTGATAGCATATCAAGAATTGCTGCAAACGAGAAGATTAAAAAAATAACATTAGAGCAATTCCAAGGTCAAGCTAGATATAATATAAAAACAGATAAAAGACTTTACCAGCTATCGGCCGAGGGTACTCGATCTGAGATACGTATTGATATAAATAGCATCCAAAACATAGCTAGCAAATGGAGTCAAGGCTCGATATCTAAAATAGACACTTTAGTTGAAAGAGATATCTGGATTATGTATAACAGATATATGAAAGAGTTGCCTATCTATAAGGTACATTTTAATGATGAAGAAAAACACCAACTCTATATTTCATCTGGAACTGGAGAAGTGCAGCAATTTACTTCTTTTTCACAAAGAGCATGGGCTTATATAGGAGCTATACCTCATAAATTTTACATTCCAGCTCTAAGGAAAGATACTCGTGTCTGGGCTGATACAGTAACTGTACTTTCTCTAATAAGCTTATTGGTGGGTATAACCGGACTCTATGTCGGAATAGATGCATGTGTACGAAGATATAGACGTAAAAGAAGAATTCAATCCCCATATAAAAGAAAAGCATATCGATGGCATCATATACTAGGAATCATCTTTGGCTTTTTCATCATCACCTGGTCTATAAGTGGTGCACTCTCTTTAAGGAAAGTACCACAATGGATGGCAAAAACTCATAATCCTATTCCTATGGGTATAAAAGGTAAAGCAATAAGTTTTGACAAATATATACTTGATCACAAGGATATACTGAAACAATATGATGAAGTAAAACAAATTGAATGGTCCTATTTCCAAGGCAAGCCTGTTTATAATGTTGTCATTGGAAATCAACAGGTGTCATTTGATGCCTCAACCTCTGTAATGCAAGAACTAAATCTTACAGAAGCAGATATTAAAAAAGTTATTTATCACAACCATGGAGAGGTTGACTTCGCTATAGAGACCATTTCGGATTACGAAAATTATTATATACCATGGACAAGAAGTTTAGCTCTGCCGGTCTATAAAGTGACCGTTCCAGATCCTGATAATAGTATTTATTATATCAATCCAAAGAATGGAGATTATAAATACGTAAATGATAATCGTAAAGTGAGAAAATGGCTATTCTTCGGGCTTCATTATTTCCATATCAAATGGTTAATTGATCGACCTATACTTTGGACAATTGTAGTATGGACACTGGCTTTAGGATGTACATGTGTGTCATTGACCGGAGTGTGGCTTGGAATTCGATATTATAAGCGAAAACTTAGAAAAATAAAAAGATTAATTTGTTCTTCAAATAAAAACAGAAAATGTCAAAAGGTAGAATAATTGTAGCGGGTATAGGTCCCGGGTCAGAAGATGATATTACTCCTGCAGTAC
This sequence comes from Dysgonomonas massiliensis, assembly GCF_900240225.1. Taxonomy (GTDB): domain Bacteria; phylum Bacteroidota; class Bacteroidia; order Bacteroidales; family Dysgonomonadaceae; genus Dysgonomonas; species Dysgonomonas massiliensis. The sequence goes on from NZ_OEPV01000013.1 coordinate 65,550, forward strand.
TAAATGCAATAAAAATAGCTGATGTAATAGTCGGCTATAAATACTATTTTCAGTTTGTAGAATCAATAGTAAGACCAGATGCTAAATGTATAGACACTGGCATGAAAAAAGAAAGAGAGCGTGCTGAAGAGGCTTTCAATCATGCAGAAGAAGGTAAAATAGTATGTGTCATCAGTTCGGGTGATTCGGGCATCTATGGTATGGCTCCTCTGATCTTCGAAATGAAGAAGGAAAGAACGAGCGATATCGAAATTGAAGTTCTTCCAGGCATTAGTGCTTTCCAGAAGGCAGCCGCTTTGTTGGGAGCTCCAATAGGACACGATTTTTGCATTATCTCACTTTCTGATTTGATGACTCCTTGGGATAAAATAGAGAAACGAATTGTTGCTGCAGCATCAGCTGATTTCGTTACGGCAATCTATAATCCAAAAAGCAAAGGACGTTATTGGCAATTGTACCGTTTGATTGAGTTATTTTTAGAAGAACGTTCGCCGGATACTCCTATTGGTTATATTCGTCAAGCAGGACGTGAAGAGCAAGAAATAAAAGTGACCACTTTGGCTGAATTCGATCCCGAAGAAATAGATATGTTTACGATTGTTATAATTGGCAATTCTCAATCATATATTTATGATAATAGCCATATCGTTACGCCTCGTGGATATTATCGTGAAACAAGAGATGAACAAGTGAAAATCGGTCAGGACATAATGATCCGAAGCTTTAGGACAATAGAGAGCGAACTTAAAAATAAAGATATTCCGTTGGATAAGAAATGGGCTTTATTGCATGCAATACATACAACAGCCGATTTTGATATGGAGGATATTCTGTACACAGACGAAAAAGCTGTAGAAAATATTTATACAGAATTTACCAACGGAAAAGTAAGAACAATTATTACGGATGTTACAATGGCTGCGGCTGGTATTCGTAAAGGAGCTTTAGAGCGTTTGGGTATCGAGGTTAAATGTTATTTGCACGATGATCGCATTACTGACTTGGCAAAGGCTAAAGACATCACACGTACTCAGGCTGGAATACTTCTTGCTGTAACAGAACATCCCGATGCTTTATATGTATTTGGTAATGCACCTACTGCGTTGATCGAATTATGTGAATTGATCCGCAAAGAGAAAGCGTGTCCAATAGGAATTGTTGCAGCTCCAGTTGGTTTCGTTAATGTTAGAGAGTCTAAACACATGACTAAACCTTTCAAGAAGATACCAAAATTGATTGTCGAAGGTAGAAAAGGAGGAAGCAATCTTGCTGCGACGTTAGTCAACTCTATTTTAACATATGACGATGCTATACAATTAAAACCGGGTAGAGATCTATAACAATGCGCAAAACGAAGTTACAACCTATTATGTTTGCTGGTACGGGGAGCGATGTCGGAAAAAGTGTTATTGCTGCCGCATTCTGCCGCATTTTTAGGCAAGATGGCTATACACCTGCACCATTCAAAGCTCAGAATATGTCGCTCAACTCCTATGCTACTCCCGAAGGTTTTGAAATAGGGAGGGCGCAAGCCGTTCAGGCCGAAGCAGCAGGAATTGCATGTCATACCGATATGAACCCTTTGCTATTAAAACCATCGGGCGAAAAGATTTGTCAAGTAGTATTGAATGGGAAGCCGTCAGGAAATCAGAGTGCTTATGAATATTTTCGCAAAGAAGGTAGAAATGAACTACGAAAAGCTGTGAATGATGCTTTCGATAGATTAGAAAAACAATACAACCCAATTGTTTTAGAAGGAGCTGGCAGTATCTCAGAGATCAATTTGCGGGATATTGACTTAGTTAATATTCCGATGGCTATACATGCTGATGCTAATGTGATTCTTGTAGCTGATATAGACCGTGGAGGAGTTTTTGCGTCCGTATATGGTTCAATCATGCTTCTTCCTCCCGAGGAAAGAAAATACATAAAAGGCATCTTAATTAATAAATTCAGAGGGGATATTCGTTTGTTCGAATCGGGCATAAGGATATTGGAAGATTTGTGTCATATCCCCATGATAGGGGTTGTTCCATACTATAAGGATATTCATATCGAGGAAGAAGACTCTGTTGCATTACACTCTAAAAATATACAAGCTTCTCAAAGCAAAGTAAATATTGCAGTCGTATTACTTCGGCATATGTCCAATTTTACGGACTTTAATATTCTTGAACGTGATCCTCGTGTACATCTGTATTATACAAACAATATAGAGGAAATTGAGCGAGCTGATATTGTACTTATACCGGGAAGTAAAAGTACGATCTCCGATTTATATGAATTACGACGCAATGGTGCGGCGCAAAGTATAATTAGAGCTCACAAAAAAGGAGCTACCGTAGTTGGTATATGTGGTGGTTATCAAATTATGGGAGAAGAGGTTTGTGACCCGATGCACATCGAAGGAAATATAGAACGACTCCCTGGTTTAGGACTATTACCTACGACAACCAATATCGAGGGAGAAAAAAGAACATGTCAAGTTCAATTTTCTTTTATGCAGTCAGATATTGCATGTAGCGGATATGAAATCCATATGGGAGTGACTGTACCGGTAAAAGGAGCAAAAGGTTCTCCAGTTAATATTCTAGAAGATGGTAGGTTAGATGGGTACTTTGCAAGCAATAAATGTTTTGGGACATACATTCATGGGATATTGGATAATCAAACTGTGATAGATTATCTACTGGCTCCTTATTCAGATAAACTTTCGAACAAATCGTTTGATTATAAAGCTTTCAAAGAAGAACAGTATGATAAGCTTGCTGATCATGTCAGAAAGCATGTAGATATGGATTTGATATACAAAATAATGAGCAGCAATGATTAACGGACACGGAGATGATATCTACAGATATAAAGATAAAATTCTGATTAATTTCAGTTCAAATATCTATGTAAAACAGGATATGTCAGCCCTGCATGATTTTCTGTGTTCGCAACTCCGTAAAGTACACTCTTATCCAGAACCAGACGCCTTTTCTCTGAATACTTTATTAGCAGAGAAACATCATATCAAAGTTGAAAATATTCAGGTTACAAATGGAGCGACCGAAGCAATATATTTATTGGCTCAAGCTTATCAAAACAGTTGTTCAGCCATTGTTATTCCTACATTTAGCGAATACGAAGATGCTTGCTGTATCAACAGACATCAGTTAAGATATTACAAAGACCTGAATCAGATTGAAGATAATATAGATATCGTTTGGCTTTGCAATCCCAATAATCCTGATGGTAGAATCTATGATGCCGAGTATTTGATACAAGTGATCGAAAACCATCCCAATATTTTATTTATTATTGATCAATCTTACGCTTCATTCTCGAATTTGCGAGTATTAAGTATTCAAGAAACAATTACTTATAGAAATGTAGTCCTACTACACTCAATGACAAAGCAGTATGCAATTCCGGGCTTACGTTTGGGATACATAACGGCTCATAGTTCAGTAATTGAAAAAGTAAACACTTATCGTATGCCTTGGTCAGTAAATACTTTGGCTATCGAAGGAGGAAAATATCTGATCAGTAACGAATCGGAACATATCAATGTTGAAGAACATTTATCTGAATCGAAAAGATTGCAGTGTGAGTTAGCGAATATCCAAGGTTTAAAAGTAGTGCCTAGTCCGATACACTATTTCTTATGCAGACTTAATGATAAAAAGGCTTCTGATTTGAAGCAGTGGTTGATTGAAAAATACGGTATATTAATTCGTGATGCTTCTAATTTCAGAGGACTCAATGAACATTATTTCCGTATTGCTACACAATCGCCAGACGAGAATGAACAACTAATTAAAGCCCTCAGAGAATGGATATAACTGTATTATATGTACTCGTTCCGTTGATTATGGGATGGATTGCAGATCTTATTTTGGGTGACCCGCCATATTTACCTCATCCAATAGTTGGTTTTGGTAAAATTATTTCGTGGGGCGAAAAGATATTAAACAAAGGTAAATATAGGTTACTGAAAGGGGCATTATTTGCTATAATACTCATTATTTGCAGTTTTTCCATTATCTATTTCCTATTACGATGGACATCCAGCATTCATCCTTACATAACTATTGTCATATCTGCAATTATTGTATTCTATTGTTTAGCTGGCAAAACTCTAATAAACGAGGTGCGACAGGTTTTCGTTGCTTTAGATTCTTCGGTAGAGGAAGGAAGAGAACAGCTTGGTCGTATAGTTGGTCGTAATACATCTGAATTATCTCCGCTACAAATTCGTACAGCCGCACTGGAAACTCTTTCAGAGAATTTAAGCGATGGAGTCATTGCTCCATTATTTTGGTTTATGATATTAGGCGTTCCTGGAATGTTTGCCTATAAAATGATTAATACACTTGATTCGATGATCGGCTACAAGGACGAACGATATAAAGATTTTGGTTGTTGGGCTGCTCGAATTGATGATGTAGCGAATTATATTCCGGCGCGATTGACTGCCTTTTTAATGATTATTGTGAGTGGTAAAATCGATCTCTTTTCATTTGTTCGAAAATATGCCAATCAGCATCTAAGCCCCAATTCTGGTTATCCAGAATCAGCATTAGCAGGAATTCTGAATTGTCGCTTTGGCGGAACTCATACTTATTTGGATAAAATCGTAGTGAAGCCATATATTGGAGAGCAAGACAAGATACTTGACTCAAGCGATATGGAGACTGCTATTATGATAAATAAAAGAACCGAATTACTTATGTTTTTGGTTGTGGTATGTTATTGTTTAACCTTAGATATAATCCTCAGATGAAATTTTACGTAATAGGGATAGATGATAATAAGGAACAAAATTTTCCTGGAAAAATAAATGAAGTTATATCGACACATCGTATTTTTTCGGGAGGGGCACGCCATCATGAGATTGTAAAAGATTTGCTTCCTGAAAATTATAGATGGATTGAAATAAAAGTACCACTTGATGAGGTTTTCGGATTATATAAAGAGCATGATGATGTAGTTGTATTTGCATCGGGCGATCCTTTGTTCTTTGGATTTGCAAATACCATACAGCGCAAAATGCCGAAGGCTGAATTAGTAGTTTATCCGTATTTCAATTCATTGCAATTACTAGCTCATCGTCTGTTATTGCCCTATCAGGATATGCATATTGTATCACTTACGGGGCGTCCTTGGCACAAGTTCGACGAAGCCCTTATTCTGGGGTATGATATGATTGGTATTTTGACAGATAATAAATTGCACGCTCCCTCTTCGATAGCACAACGCATGATTGACTATGGTTATGATAACTATACTATGTCGGTAGGAGAACTGTTGGGTAATAATGAAGAAGAAAAGGTATCAACCTTAAAGCTTGCTGATGTTGTAAATCGAGAGTTTGCTTTTCCGAATAATATTATTCTACGTAAGACTAACAGTCGAAAACGTTCTTTTGGCATTCCCGAATCTGATTTTAATTTGCTGAATGGCAGAGCCAAGATGATAACAAAAATGCCTATCAGACTACTATCGTTGAGTATGCTTGAGCTTAGAGAAAAGAGTACGTTGTGGGATATTGGTTTCTGTACAGGTTCTGTATCCATCGAAGCAAAGTTGCAATTCCCACATCTCAATATTGTTGCTTTCGAGATAAGAGAAGAAGGAAGAGAGCTGTTGGAAGCAAACGCACGAAAATTCGGAACGCCTGGATTAGATTTTTATATAGGGGACTTCACGACTGCAGATATTTCATCTTATCCTCGACCAGATGCCATTTTTATTGGCGGTCACGGAGGAAAGATGAAAGAGATAATAAAAAAAATTGAGGATATTTTGTTACCCAATGGAATAATTGTTTTCAATTCCGTATCGGATGAAAGTTTTGAGCTTTTCCAGTCGGTTATCAAGGATAGTGATTTGAATCTGGATGAAACAATATCAATCAAAGTAAATGATTACAACACGATTAAAATAATGAAAGCCACAAAGTAAATATGAAAGAAATAGCAATAATATTGACATCGGAGCTAGGTCTTAACATAGCCAGTATTATTAAACACGAGTTTGTTGGAGTAGATATATACTCTCGGGTAGAAAACCCTGATATTATACGTATTACATCAATAGGTGAATGTGTCAGTGATATTTTTAATCAATATAAATCCATTGTGTTTATTGGTGCTATGGGAATATGCGTTCGCTCGATAACTCCTTATATAAAAGACAAATATACTGATCCAGCTGTAATCAATATTGATACGACGGGGCAATATGTTATTTCGGTACTATCAGGGCATGTTGGTGGAGCAAACGAATTGACCGAAAAGATTGCACGTACAATTGGAGCTGAAGCTGTTATTACAACGCAAAGCGATAATACAAATCTCTGGGCACTTGATACATTAGGACAAAAGTTCGATTGGTATACAGAGACAAATGCCAAGCTTTTTAATAAACCGCTCATTGCTTTTGTTAATCGTGTACCAACGGCATTACTTTTAGATATAAAAGATAGTGGTACTGCATATCTCGAAAAGACTAAACCAGATCACGTAGATGTATTCTACAAGTTCGAAGATATCGATCAGAATAAATATCAACTACTAGTTGCTGTAACACCTAATATCTATATTGAAAACAAGTTAGAAGCTATTTATTATCGTCCTAAAGTTTTACATTTAGGAATCGGATGCCGAAAAGACTGTAATCCGTCAGGTATAAGCGATTATATAAAAACAGAGTTGAAAAAGAATAATATTGATTGGCATTCAATCAAAGATGTGTCAACTATCGATATAAAACAAAATGAGGTTCTCCTTCTTGATATTCAGGAAAGTTTTGGAAATATCCCAATCAATATCTATACAGCCGAAAACTTGAAAGATATTGATATTCCTAATCCGTCCGAGAAAGTGGAGTCAGTAACATCCGTTGGAGGAGTTTCTGAGTCTTCGGCTATAAGAAGTGCAAATCATGGAAATTTGATTATCGAGAAGCAAAAAGGTAAACTTAGTGAAGGCAATGATTTTACTTTCGCAGTAGCTATTAATCGAGATTTCATCAGACAAGGACATATCGAAATTGTTGGAGCCGGACCTGGTGATCCAGATCTAGTGTCGGTAAGAGGACGAAATTTCCTTGAAGCTGCCGATTTAATCTTATATGCAGGAAGTTTAGTCCCAATCGAACTGACTTATTGTGCTAAAGAAGGAGCTGTCGTTCGCAGTTCTGCCTCTATGAATTTAGAGGAACAATTCGCTATAATGAAAGAATTTTATGATCAAGGTAAATTAGTTGTACGTCTTCATACGGGTGACCCTTGTATCTATGGCGCTATACAAGAGCAAATGGCTTTTTTCGATCAGTACAATATGTCGTACCATATAACTCCCGGCATCTCATCGTTTCAAGCAGCAGCAGCAGCATTACGCTCTCAATTTACGATACCCGAAAAAGTACAGACGATAATTCTTACACGGGGTGAAGGACGTACAGCAATGCCCGAAAAAGAAAAGTTACATCTTTTAGCTAGATCACAGAGTACGATGTGCATTTTTCTCAGTGCATCTATTGTAGATGATATTCAGAAAGATTTGTTAGAGCATTATCCCCCTGAAACACCTGTGGCTGCTTGTTATAAGCTGACTTGGAAAGACGAACAAATTTATCGTGGAGAATTGAAAGATTTAGCTAAAATAGTAAAAGAGAACAATCTTACATTGACAACAATGATTGTCGTAGGGGATGCTATTGACAATCGTCACGGCTTATCGCGATTATATGCACATGAATTTAAACATCTGTTTCGTAAATGAAAAAAATAATATTAATCACAGGAGGCCAACGTTCCGGGAAAAGTCGATTTGCCGAACAAATGGCTTTGTCATTGGATTCCAATCCTATTTATATGGCTACTTCCCGAGTATGGGATGAGGAACATCGGAAACGTATTGAGAAACATAAAGTCAACAGAGGACCTGAATGGATAAATATTGAAGAAGATAAACATATTAGCAAGTATAATCTTGAAGGAAAAATAATTCTTATTGATTGTATAACCCTTTGGGCTACGAATTTCTTTTTCGACCTTAATTCTAATGTCGAGGAAGCTCTATCTGAGTTAAAAAAAGAGTTTGATGCCTTCACATCACAGAATTCACATTTCATTTTTGTAACCAACGAAATAGGTATGGGCGAAATGTCACAGAACGAACTTCAACGTAAATTTGCCGATCTACAAGGATGGTTCAATCAATATATTGCATCTAAAGCAAATGATGTCTATCTAATGGTTTCGGGGATACCAATGAAAATAAAATAATATATATGAAACATTTTAATATCGAAAGACCACAGGACGATATTCGTCAATACTTACAAGAAAAAATAGATAACCTTACTAAGCCTAAAGGTTCACTTGGCATGATCGAAGACCTTGCATTACAAATTGGCTGGATACAACAAACATTGAGCCCAAAGTTGACAAATCCGTGTCATATCGTATTTGCCGGTGACCATGGAATTGCAGCCGAAGGCGTTAGTCTATCTCCGCAGGAAGTTACATATCAAATGATTGCTAACTTTTGGAATGGTGGTGCTGGTATCAATTTTTTAGCTCGTCAACATCATTTCGATCTTAAGGTTGTAGATTCGGGGGTCAATTTTGATTTCAATCCTGAAGATCCTATTATCCACATGAAGATAAGCAAAAGTACCCGTAATTATCTGCACGAAGCTGCAATGACACTTGAAGAAGCAGAGCTGGCTATCGAACGAGGCGCCGAATGTGTACAACGTTGCTACGATGAGGGATGCAATGTGATAAGCTTCGGAGAAATGGGTATTACAAATACATCATCCTCTTCTCTATGGATGACCTATCTAACGGGGATCCCTTTAAGGAAGTGTATAGGAGCTGGATGCGATCATACGGGAAGTATAATTGAACATAAATATAAGGTTCTGAAAGCTTCAATGGACAACTACAAAGGCGATTCATCAGCGATAGATATTATGCGATATTTTGGTGGTTACGAAATGGTAATGACTGTTGGAGCTATGTTGAAGGCCGCAGAATTGAAGATGATCATTTTAGTAGATGGCTTCATCATGACTAACTGTATATTAGTGGCATCAAAAATAAATAAAGAAGTACTGAATTATGCTATCTTTGGACATCAAGGTGATGAAGCTGGACATAAATTGGTATTAGATTATCTTAATGCAAAGCCAATCTTAAACCTCGGATTAAGGTTGGGCGAAGGTACTGGGGCATTATGCGCCTACCCTATTATTGAATCGGCAATTCACATGATCAATGAAATGAATACATTCAAGGAAATAGAGGTTACAAAATATTTCTAGTCAATGAAGAATATTGCAGCAGCTTTGGTGTTTTTTACCCGTTTACCCTTTTGGCGTCTGAAAGCTTTTCAGGTAGCTCCCGAATATTTTAGTCAGGTGATTAATTATTGGGCAGTAGCAGGATGGCTAACAGGGGGAGTAATGGCTGCATGTCTATGGTTGTCTTCTCAGGTTCTACCCTATTCTGCTGCAATAATTATAGCCCTATTAATTCGCATATTAATAACAGGAGCATTGCATGAAGACGGCTTGGCCGATTTCTTTGATGGCTTTGGAGGTGGAAATACAAAAGAACGAATATTGGCTATCATGAAAGACTCGCATATTGGTACATATGGAGTTATCAGCCTTATTTTTTATTTTCTTTTACTCTATTCATTGTTGTCGCAGCTATCGTTACAATGGGCTTGCTTGTCAATACTAATGGCAGACCCGTTATGTAAATATATAAGTTCACTAATGACACGTTTTCTGATATATGCCCGTACAGCCGAGACCAGTAAATCGGGTACGGTATATCAAAATATGTCTTTCAAAGCTCTGTTCTTATCTTCATTCTTTGGATTATTGCCATTGCTCCTTGCTCCTGATTTGAAGTGGCTATTGGCTGTCATATTCCCAATCCTCACTTTTTCTGGATTAGTAATGCTGATGAAAAGAAAAATACAAGGATATACGGGCGATTGTTGTGGTGCTATGTTTTTATTATGTGAGCTGTCGTTATATCTTGGAATTGTTATCGTTTATCAAAATCTAGTTTTATGAAAATATATTTAGTTCGTCATACCGCTGTCGATGTTCCGCAGGGTATGTGTTATGGCCAGACAAACGTACCTTTGAAACCCTCCTTCGAAGATGAAGCAAGGGTTGTGAAATCGAATATAGGAAGTATAGAAGCAGATGTTTCATTTAGCAGCCCTCTTTCTCGTTGTCGAAAATTAGCTCATTTTTGTGATTTCAAAGATGCCGTATTGGATGACAGGTTGAAAGAACTGCATTTCGGTGATTGGGAAACCCGAATGTGGGATCATATTGATATGTCTATATGGGACAAAGATTGGGTAAATCCGCCAGCACCTAACGGAGAGTCATTTATGCAGATGTATAATCGGGTATCTAAGTTTTTTGATGAGTTAAAATCAAAGCAATATAAGTCGGTCTTAGTTTTTACGCACGGAGGTGTTATCAGTTGTGCCCGTGTATATTTCAATCAGGCTGATATAAAAAAGACTTTTGATCTGATGCCTCGTTATGGCGAAATGGTTCAGTTTGAATTTTAAATAGTTGTTGTAAATTGGTGAAAATAGTTGAAACTGCCGCTGATAAAATATTTTTTACTTCTGATATCCACTTCGGTCATAAATGGCTTCTTGATTTCAATAAGCGTCCATTCAATAGTGTTGAAGAGATGGATAATATTTTAATCAAAAATTGGAATGATACTGTTCCAATAGACGCATTAATATTTGTATTAGGAGATATTGGAGAAACTGATGATAAACGTATTCTTGAAATATTTAGCCAGCTAAATGGAACAAAAATTTTGATGAGGGGTAACCATGATACGATTTTTAAGTACGGAACTTTACAGGATATATTTACGGAAATACATGATCTGCTTGAAATAGAAATTTTTGATGCAATAGAATACCAATATCAAAAGATTGTTCTCTGTCATTATCCAATGTTTGACTGGAATAATTTCCACGAAGGATCCTGGCAATTATTTGGACATATCCACACCCGGGAACTTCCAGAATTTAAAACTTTGAACACAAAATTATTTGCACAGCAATATGATGTAGGAGTTGATGGCAATAGTTTCCGTCCAATATCTTATTATCAAGTAAAAAACATCATAAAAAAGCAGATGCAGCAAAATTGTTTCAAACAGACTAATTATTATTGAATAATATTTCCTTTTTCATCAATCAATAATATTTCCAGTTCTCCTTTTGTAAATAGAGGAGAACAAACAGCATGACACTTCTTCAATATCAAAGAGAAATATCGGCTTTCTCTTTGAGGAATAATATTCCAAAGTTGACGTGCCATGGTGATACCATCAATAGCATTGATTATTGAGGTATTGCAATTGGCTTCTTGTGCTATACTTTTTAAGAACTCTTTATTCATTACGACTTTTTTGCTATGAGTATCTAATGATCCTTCAGCCAATTTTACTGCTTTGCCAAGCATAATACCCATCGTAAGCTTTTTTATATCTAGCTCGGACGCTATTTTTATCGTTTCTCCTATAAAATTACCATAATGAATAAAAGCCTGAGTTGATAGATTGGAATAAAGCTGCTTTACAAAGCGTTCACTTTTTGCCCCCGAATTGATAACTATATGTTCACATTCTAACGCTTTAGCTACCTGCATTTCCCTTCGGATTGATGCTATGAATGCATCGGATGAGAAAGGCTTGACAATTCCCGAAGTTCCTATAATAGATATTCCGTCAACAATACCAAGCTTTGGATTAAAGGTTTTAAGAGCGAGTTTTTTGCCATCAGGGACAGATATTGTCACATCAATTCCCGTCTTGAAGCCTAAGGGCAATTTATCTTGATAATGGCACATTACCTTGTATAGTTCACGTTTCATCATCATTCGAGGTGTGCGATTGATTGCAGGATCTCCTATGGGAAGTCCTAATCCGGGTAAAGTAACTCTACCAACCCCTTCTCCATGTAAGAAACGAACACCTTTGTGGTCTAAATTAAACATTACGGTCGATACTATTTCGTGACCATTGGTTATATCGGGATCGTCCCCCGATACTTTTATAACAGAGCATGTTACTTGGTCATTCTTTTTAGTCATTTTATAAATGGGCAATTTTACCCATTCACCATTAGGCAAAGTTATACTTATTTCACTTTGTTCTTCTCCCGTCAATAAGATTGTAAAAGCGGCTTTTGTTGCAGCAGTAGCACAACTACCTGTAGTATATCCTGTTCTTAACTCGAAAAAATCAGGCACTAGATTTTCGATCGATTTTCGTAGTCCATTCTCTCCATAAACAGATATAAATCTGGAAGATAAAATAGGTCGCTTAACAACTAAAAGAGGTATGTTCAACTGACGAGCAGCCCTAATTTTAGCTTCAAAACCTCCAGACTCTCCACTTTCTTTTGTAATTATAGCTTCGGGACTTAAAGATTTGAATAATGCTAATTCATCATTGTCTTCTTTATAGAATAATAGCTTTTCTGGAGGAAAACTTTGCAACTTTGCAATAGTTAGCGATTCTTCGCGATTCAAAATACGAAACCAACAATTATGATTCTCCCAGTATGACTTCAATTTGGCTATTGTATTTACACCGGTGAGAGCTAACAGGTTGTTTATCTTTTGATCTGCTAAATAATCAATAGCATGCTGATAAGTGTCGAACCATAGTGAATCTTTATCATGTTCAGGATAGTTACGTTCTAATCGGACAACCGGAATATTTAATACCTCTGAAGTAAGAGCAATATTTTGATGAAGATTTTCTGCAAAAGGATGAGCAGCATCTATAATCAGACGTACGCTATTCTCTTTGCAGAAAGATGTTATTTTATCCTGATCCATCGCTCCTGTTATGCGTATACCATGGGCTGTTTCAACCTTTTGTAAATCGCCTTTAGTAGAATAATAAAATGGCTTTGCAGCTTCTTCGCATACAGCTAAAGCTTTTTTGCCTTCTGTTGTTCCTCCAAATATTAAGATCATAGTTCAATTTGCCTTAATAATTCTTCAATTGTATCTAATACCTTAACCTGCCCATTAGAATAATGAAGATTGATTCGCTGCTCTTTTATTTCAATATATGGATCAGAATCAGTTTCTCTTGACACCATGATTCCTTCTCTCAGCAGAGCCTTTCTTACCATTGCAAATAATTGTCCGTGACCTGTCATTCTTATTTCTTTTTCACAGTCATTAGAAACACGGAACAATCCGGTATCAGTATCGAAAATAATACCTTTACGGGCAAAGAAATGACTAAGATTCCCATCCAACGAAAGGTCTTCGGGTGTGCCAATTTTAATCCCATTTTCTTTATCCATCAACCATATTTTGTCGGCAATCTGTAAGGCTAATTCTAAATCATGGGTCGAAAGAAATATCGTTTTATTGGTTTTGCGTGATAATTGATGAAGTAGTTGCATCATCTCTACTTTGCTGGGAAAATCAAGAAATGCAGTTGGCTCATCTAGTAGTATAATTGGTGTTTCCTGAGCCAGAGCTTTAGCAATCATTACTTTTTGTCGTTCGCCATCACTTAATGTATGAATCATTCGCGATGAAAGATTCTCTATCTTTACCAAAGAAATTGCTTTGTCTACAATCTTCTTGTCATTTTCAGACAAACTGCCCCAAAATCCGGTATATGGACTACGCCCTAAACCGATTAGCTCGCGAGCCGTCATATTTTTGATATCAAATTTTTCGGTAAGAACCACACTCACTAATGTTGCTAATTCTTTCTCTGTATAATCTTCAATCTCTTTACCTTTAATATAGATATTACCAAATAGTTTCGGCTGAAATGCTGTTATAGTTCTCATCAAGGTAGATTTTCCAATACCATTAGCTCCAAGCAAACAAGTCAGTTCACCACTAAATATGGTCGAGTTAATATTTTCGGCGACAGTTTTCCGATTCTTTTTACTGAGATAACCTATCGAAAGCTCTTCTATTTCTATCGTTTTTTGTTTTTTTTCCATTACATTAATTCATTCTTACGTTTTCCAAACAAAACAGAAATCACAATAGGAGCACCGATTAATGCTGTTACCGAATTGATAGGCAAAGCTCCTTCAAAACCAGGCATACGGGCAATCAGATTGCAAAATAAAGCTAATGAAGCTCCAGTAAGAGTAACGGCAGGCATCAATATCCGATGATCTGATGTAATGAATATCATACGACAGAGATGAGGTACTGCTAGGCCAAGGAATACAATAGGGCCACAATATGCTGTGGTAATAGCCGTAATTACGCACGAACTAGCTATAACGGCTAGACGTGATCGGCGAATATTTAATCCCAGATTACGGGCATATCTTTCACCCAGAAGCATAAGATTTAGAGTCTTTATCAATAGAAAAGATAACGGTATTAGTATCGCCATTATGCATGCAAATGTGTAAACTTGATTACCCGATACTTTAGCAAAGCTTCCCAATCCCCAAATGACATAAGCGCGTACATCCTCGTCGTTGCTGAAAAACTTTAGAACGCCAATTATTGCAGTAGCAATATATCCGATCATAACTCCCATAATCAGCAAAATAACATTGCCTTGTATGCGCTGAGAAATAACCATTATAACAGACATAACCAGCATAGCTCCTGCAATGGCTGCGACTGATACAGCAATCTCGCCGAAAAATCCGAGTTTACTCAATGCTGTACCACCGATACTTCCTGATAGTAAAATAACCAAAGCCACGCCAAGGCTAGCTCCTGAGCTTATTCCTAACTCAGATGGGCCTGCTAACGGATTTCTAAATACAGTCTGCATCTGCAATCCACTGATGGATAAGCCTGCTCCGGCAACTAAAGCTGTCAGAGTTTGAGGGAATCTTGATTTCCAGATTATATTTTGCCATATTACAGGCTCATCACCTATACCAAACAAAATGTTCCAAGTTGACAAAAAAGGAACGGAGACTGTTCCTAGAATTAAATTTAGGATAAAAAAGCAAAATATTGATCCTAGTATGGATATGAAGGCTATGTTATGACGTTTCATCTATTTCAATAATTCATAATAAACCGGAGTATGATTAGGCAACAAACTAGGATGGAAAATTTTTATCAAATCAGCTAAAACAACTTCAGGTTCTACCGGTGTATTCTCATAAAAAGCTTTTTCGCGCAGATTACAGTAGATCACTTTCTTTTCTTTATATGCTCTGAAATCTGTATATCGAGCATCAGTTTGTTTAAGCACATCATAGCTATATTCGCCATTATAGCTGTTTACGATTCTCCAATAATCAGCATTAGACCCTTGTGAGTAAACAGTTTCATAGTCTACATAAAACCCTCCGGATTCATTATCGTTTTGCATAAAATAATTTGCTCCAGCGTCTTTAAAAAGCTGGGCTAAATAGCTTTTACCTCCTACTACATACCAATTCCCTGAATGTAGTTCGCCACTCAGCACAGTAGGCTTTTTTGCTATATATTTTGTTAATGCTTGTAATTCAATGTATCTTTTTTCTATTTCTTCGAATTGCTGTTCAGCTTGTTCTTCCATGCCAAGAAGCATTGCCGTAAACTTTATCCATTCGGCTTGCCCTAGTGGACTAGTTTCTTTGTAGCCCAGAAAGCTAACTAGGGGAATGTCCAAGTTACGAATAGCATCATATCCTCCTTTTTTGAAAGGCGAAACAAGAATCAGATCGGGATCAAGAGCTATCACTATTTCACTGTCAAATTCTCCTTCTATTCCTATTCTACTAGTTTTGCCATTTTTCAGTTGTTCATTGATTTGTTTATTCGACAAAAAACGTGTACTTGTTATGCCAACAACTTTATCCAGAGCATCTAATTTTATAAAATTAGATAGCTGTAAATTTGTCATACAAATAACACTTTTTATAGGAGTCTCTATGATTGTATAATCCGATGGTATACCTTCTTTCGAACTTCCTCTTTCTAATAAGGCGTATTTGTACGTAATATCACTTTCTTTGCTAGGATCGCTGATGTCTACTAGTCTAAAATTGCCATGATCAGAGACTTGAAATCCTTTGGCATATTTAACTTCAAATAGATTTCCATTATTTTCTATTTTTTCTTCAGTTCCTTTTTTGTTTGGGTTACATGAAATTAATAGAGTAATACCTAAGAATAGTATAATATAGTATTTCATATAGAAGAATTATTTTGAATGATTAGTAACGAGAAATAAGGAAACTTCTTACCTATAATTGCTTTTTTATCAGTTGTGTAGTACTCTTTTCCTATAATACCAACATTCTCAAAATAGTGATGATCAATATTGTTTTCCGAATAGATGAGCTCTTTAATGACACTTTCGCTTAATGAAGGTTTCATTATAACAATGGATTTACTGGAATTCAAATAGGAGATTAATTCATTTGAATCTATTTTTCCTGGAATAACAACCAGTTGTTCTTCTTGTTTTGCTATATGGATATTTGCAAGAGCAGCACAAGATATAAATGCAGGAATACCTCCAATCCGTTGTGTAGGAATATCAAGCTTCATCAATTCCTCATTGATATATTGACTTGATGAATAGAATCCAGAATCGCCTTCAGTTACAATAGCGATTTTTAAACCATCTGAATAATATTCTGCAGCCAACATAGCAATGGCTTCATAATTTTTCAATGTATCTAAACGTTCTTTGCTCATAGGAATATGGAATAATTTTATCTTTTCTTCATCTATTTCCAATGCTGACAAGATCTCTTTCGAACGAGATACTACTTCATTTCCAATCCTATTCGTAGAAGGAGTTAAGATTACATCTGCATCTTGCAATATTTTTAATCCTTTTAGAGTTATTAATTCTGGATCTCCAGGTCCCAAGGATACAAACGATATTATGTTCATCTTTACTTTATGATTAATCGTAGTACATCATATTGTTACCTATATGAGATACTACGATTCTAGTTTTCAGATAGATCTATTTTATTTTTCTAGAGCAACTATACGATCAAAGGAATAACCTTCCTGAATTTCCAGTCCTTTAGTTAAGTCTCCCTTTTTTATATTATAGATGTATATACAAGGAGCACTTGATTTTGGATTTACACCAATATACGCTTTATCGTTTAAGACTAATGATCGTTGCGAAAATGTTCCTGAAGAATATGGCAGAGCCAGTTCAGTCAGATGATCGGTGTTAAGATCAAGAATTGCGTAATAACAGTTATAATCATTTCCCCAATTGGCAGCTCCGGTGTGTTTAGGATCTTGAATATAAAGAAGAGCTTTGCCGGTTGTCAAGAATTCTGCTGTAATAATTTTTCCTCTTGAGTAATTTTTGCCTTGGAAGCCCAAATAACTTTTATCAAAATCTGTTTCTCCTTTTTTAATACGAAGAAGTGATCCATCTTGCTGAGTTGTACTAGGAGCTCCTTTACGCACAGTATTACAAGCCAAGTAATAGTTTCCTTCGATGTCAAAGAAAGATTTACTTTGTAGCAATTCTCCATAGGCTGTTCCAGCCATAAATTCAGCTCGATTTTCTTCTGCTGTTTTTTCGACAGACATGTTCTCCGGATTAATGAAAGCTACATAGAAATGTGTTTTATCCTTATTATTCACATAGCTATATATAATTCTATTGTCTGCTTTACGATAGCTGGCAATCCCCGATGTACTAAACTTTCCTCCTGCAGGCAACGTAGGTAAGTCTAATTCACCTTCATCCATAATAGTCATGTTGTCTGTATTTACTTTTATCCATATCACTTTACTGGCATCCCCATTGGCCGCAATCAGAACAAGAGTATTATCTGAAATCCATGCATGCGAATAACGTCGGTCTTTCAAAGTGTTGTTCTTAAAAGCAACTTCCTTGACGATTTCGTAGTTTTTATTTGTTATTTTATATTTTCCAATACGATCTTTCTCTCTTGGGACCTGATAATAGTATGATCCTTTGATTATCGATTCTTGATACAACTTAGCAGTTATATCTACTCCTGTTCCGTTAAAATCTATAGTCTCTTGCTTCTCTAATGTATTTAGATTCTTTACCAATTGAGAATTTGTAGATCCCATTCCTGAGGTACTTCCTATAGATACCCAAATATCAAAATGTCCATTTTCTATTGGTCCAGGAGTTGGATTGGGAGTTGGATCATCATCAGAACAGGCTAAAAATGTTAAACTAGAACTAATAAAGGCTGTTAATAGCCAGATGTGTAATTTTAAATTTTTCATTACTTTTATTATTTAATTAATGAATAGTCTGAATTTACAGAAAAATGATCTACCTGGTTTTTGAAGCTTTAAATTGTCATATACCAAGCGATTGAATATATTGTTGCACTCTAAGGAAATATTATACTTCTCGTTTTTCAACGAATAAGTTAAGGATGCATTATTTATGCATTGAGTAGGAATTGTCGATTTACTTTCTAATGTTCCATAACCTTCCCACGTAAAATAGTACCAATGGACATATTGAAAGTAATATGCTAGTTTCAATTGGTTGGCTTTTATCCCAAGTACGTCTTGTTTTCTTACATTTATTTCCAGATTGCTATATAGCCAGGGAAGATTGGGTATATTATTATCATATGTGATAGATGGTTTTCCATTTGTCTGAAATCGGGTTTTATCTTTCGAACGTTGGTAGCTACAATTTACTATCACTTGGAGCAGATCCATATAGCTATACCGTGCTTCTCCCTCCACTCCTATTACCGTAACATTACTTCGATTTTCGTATTGTCCTGCAATATCTTGACTCGGACTTGCCTGAAAACGAATATAATCTTTGACATGTCTATTGAAAAATCCGAATTCATAGCCAAGATTGTGATTCTTGCCTAAATTGACATCGCTCAAAAGTCCTATATTTATATTATTACTATTTTCGGGTTTCAACTTTAAATTAGCAAATACGGTTGTTCCGTTGCCTAATACTTCTCTAGCAAGAGGTAGTCTTATGCTGTGCTCAAACGATGCTTTTATTGCTAGATAGTTTGTTAATCGAAATCTAGAACCTATACCGTAGCCTAATTTGTTAGTTGTTGTGGATTTGGCTATATCTGTTGCTCCGGTTATCCAATAGAAGTCATTCTGGTCGATACTTAACTGACTTGTATAGTTTTTCAGAAAAGCTACGTTTGATAATCTATCATTCCAAAAAGTTTGTGTGTAAGATAAACCTATCACATGTTTTGTAAATTTATCTTTCGAGGGTTTAAATTCCGTGTCAATTTTATCATATCGATCGTTGGATACATGATCTAGCAAATAATTTAAGTTAAGAGAATGTATGTCTGATAATCTATAGTTTAGGTTAATACGCCCAACTGTCAAAGGACGTTTAGTATGTTTTTTTGATTTCCCCTTTCCTAAAATTTCATTACGAGATGATGGTGTACTTGTTCCATCCCATTTATATTGTCTATAAGCTGTGTCTATTACAATAGAATGATCCCATGTATGAGAGAAAGAAATATCCGTTGATAAATTCTTCAGTATAAAATTATTTTTCTTGTAATTTCCTGATATTCTATAGGATTTATTTTCTTTTTCAGCCATTCCATACACAATACTTTGAACTATTCCGGTTTGCAATTCTTTATTCATTGTTGCGAATGATGTTGAAAGTAAAAATGCGTCAGCCCATTTTCTATTCATTACTCCAAACTCTAACTGCCCTAAAAGAGAGAAGTAATCATCATGGAATCGGCTAGCATTTTTTAGCATAAACTCCTCTTTATCAATATCCCAAAGCTCAATATTTTTCATTTTGTAATCATTCTTCGAGTAGTTGACTCCAAATGAAGGGCGTATAATGATTCCTGTCTTGGGGGTTATATACTGAGCATTAAAATCTGCTTTATGAGTGTTGAAAGAACCGATACCATATGATGCATCTATATATATTTTCACATTCTTTTTTGTTATAATGTTAATAGCTCCTCCTAATGCATCTGCTCCCAATTCGGATGGAACAAAACCTTTGTAGATTTCTATATGTTCTACTAAATTTATAGGAAAGTTGGCAAGATTTATTTCACTTCCCATAGCAGATAATGGAACACCATCAACAAAATATTTTACGGCGTTTCCTGATAATCCATTTATAGACAATTCAAAGTCTGAGCCGACTCCACCATCTTCTCTGATTCTTATGCCGATGCTTTTACCTATGACAGATTTCAGGCTATTTAACTCATTAACTTTAGACTTTATATCGAGAGCATTGACTGAATATGCACTTTCCTGAAGGCGTTGTATTTTAGACTTCCCTTTAACTTCTACAGTCGACAGTTCGTGTATTTGGGGAGTTATTTTGAAGTTATATTCTGTATCTTTGGTTATCTCAATACTTATTTGTTTGGTCTCATAGCCAAAACAAACAATTGTCATTGTACAAGATCCAGGGGGAATATTACCTTCAAAGAAACCATCGTCCTTGGTTACAAATAGTAAATCTTCGTTGACTATTATACTTGCTCCAGAAATAGGTTTATTATTGATATCGGATACTTTACCATGCAATAAAACATTCCTATTTTGGGCACAGAATGATACACTTACTAATAAGTAAAATA
Organism: Dysgonomonas massiliensis; assembly: GCF_900240225.1. Taxonomy (GTDB): domain Bacteria; phylum Bacteroidota; class Bacteroidia; order Bacteroidales; family Dysgonomonadaceae; genus Dysgonomonas; species Dysgonomonas massiliensis. The sequence goes on from NZ_OEPV01000013.1 coordinate 86,156, forward strand.
AAATAATAAAGAATTTTTTCACCATTGTTTTATTTAAAATACGATCTAAAATCTTTTAAATAAAACTAACGTGTATTCGAAATAACCTTGGTTAAATACTTAATGGCTGAATTGCATCAATAATATTGATTTCGCAAGAAATGGATTGAATCCTAAAGTCTTGTTGTCAGCTCTATTCCACGAAAGCTTTATAACTAATATTTTGGCAGGTCTTCTGACTTACTCCATCTTTGAACGCCCTTCCCATTCACAAATGAACAGTGGTTTTGAGTATTGTTCAAAGACTTTGGCGGAGCTTACAGCAGCGGGTCTGTTCAGGATTTTCACCTGATTCCCTTTTCATCACAATCTGTGAATACAGAATGTGACACCAAAATCATATGCAAAGATAATCGTTTAGTCGATATAAACTAAAAATTGATCAAAAGTAATTGATATAATATTGGGTTTATTTTCACTCTGGTACATAAAGAATGTGGATTGGAGCAAACCTGTATTTATAACTAAAGGAAAAATAGCTCCTTTATCTTTAAACATATAATCAAGCATAGCATAACTAGCTGTACTTGGAGTATATGTACCATGACCAGCCAATACTACCTCTCCTTTAGTTGGACATTCTTTTTTCAGTATATCCACAACCTTTTCAAAATGTGAAACATGATATAGTAATGGTGTACCAATTCGGACTTCTTTGAAAAACGGTTCGACTGAAGCTAGATCTTTACGTAGTGCTTCCGTCTCCACACCATCAATAATATTCGAACTTTGAATCAGGATATGAGTATATCCTTATCTGTAATGGCTTAGATGGTTTACTTTACTCGCTTGATATGTTTGAACTCTTTTGCAAAGAACTAAAATGTTGGGATAGTGAATGTGAATTTGCATCGTTGGCTGAACGTTAGCATTACTTCAACACTAAAAATGCTTATGCCGATTATGCTCCATTCGAGAATTTCAAATCGAAAGTAATTCTCTTATCAGGACTTCCGGGTATGGAGAAAGATTATTATATAAATTCGCTTAATTTGGATATTCCCATAATTAGTTTGGATGCTATACGCAGAAAATATAAGATCAGTCCGACTAATAAAAAAAGAAATGGTTGGGTAGTGCAAGAAACAAAGGAACAAGCGAGAGTCTATCTTAGAAAAGGGCAGGACTTTATATGGAATGCTTTCAATATTACAACTTTGATGCGAAAGTAGCTTGTTGACTTATTTGTAGATTATGATGCTTATGTAACTATTACATACATTGAGAAACCGTATAAAATCTGGCGAAATCAAAACCAAAATAGAGAATATCCTCTGTCCGAAAATGTTTTGGATAAGATGCTTTACAGTCTGGAAATGCCCCAGAAAACAGAAGCGTATGAAGTGGAGTATGTAACTTTATAATTTGACATATTTATTGCTCTATATTTTCATACATTATACAAAATAAGATTACAGAGATGGAAACATTTAATGATATAATTAGCGGAGATAAGAATCAATATTTAGAAGCTATCGTCTGATAAACAAGCTACTGTAAATTTCGCAACTCAACTCTTAAAACGAAAAAGCATGTGAATATTTAATTCACATGCTTTTATTTTGTTTTTCTAAATCTTTCAGCGGAGAGAGAGGGATTCGAACCCCCGGAAGCTCTCACTTCAACGGTTTTCAAGACCGCCGCAATCGACCACTCTGCCATCTCTCCAATGCTTTTCAGCATCATTGCTTTTCCTTAAAAGCGTTGCAAAGATATGTAGTTTTTTCTCATGTGCAAAAGAAATCTGATTTTTTTTTTCATCTTTTTGCATATAAGAATATCAAAATTCATTAAATCAAAGACATACCCAATTGGCCTGCCTCAATGCGCATCTCCTCTGGCCAAATACTTGATTGAATCTCGCCAATATGTCCTTTACGCAAGAAGAACATACATAATCTTGACTGTCCTATTCCACCGCCAATTGTCTGAGGTAATTCTCCATTCAGTAATCGTTTATGAAAATACAGTTCTTTATCAGCCTCTCTGCCTGCAACGGCCAACTGCTTAGACAATACCTCAGGATTTACCCGTATCCCCATAGACGACAGCTCCATCGCCTGACCTAGAACAGGATTCCACACCAATAAGTCTCCGTTCAATCCATAATAACCGTTCTCGCTTCGAGTAGTCCAGTCATCATAATCAGGCGATCGGCCATCATGAGGTTTTCCATCACTTAGTTTACCACCTATACCTATAATAAATACAGAACCCAATTCTTCCGTAATTTTATTCTCACGTTCTTTTGCAGTTAAATCAGGGTAACGTTGAAGTAACTCTTCGGCATGAATAAAAGTAATATCCTGAGATAGAACTGGTTTAATCTGTGGATACATCTCATACACAAGATATTCTGTACGAACAATTGCAGCATAAATACGACGAACTATATTTTTCAGAAAATCAATCGTTCTGTCTTTTTCTGACATCACCAATTCCCAATCCCACTGATCTACATACAAAGAATGTAAGTTACCTAAATCCTCATCAGCTCGTATTGCATTCATATCTGTATATATTCCGTATCCTTCGCAAATCTTATAGTCGGCTAACGTCAAACGCTTCCATTTTGCAAGAGAATGTACAATTTCAGCCTGATCGCTACCCATATCCCTAATCGAAAAACGAACTGCTTGCTCTACCCCATTCAGATCATCATTAATACCTGTTCCTCTTAAAACAAATAAAGGCGCAGTAACACGTCTTAACCTTAACTCTGAAGATAGATTTTGTTGGAAAAAGTCTTTTATCAACTTGATTGCCAACTCTGTTTGTTTTAAGTCGAGACTAGAATGATAGTCTTTCGGTTTAATTAAATAGCTCATTTTATATTATTATCGTTTTACAAATATCATATTCGAATACAAATATAGCAAACAACAATACATTTTGTAAATACATTTCACATTTTAACATTATTCTGACATATATAAAAGTTTCAATAAATACAAATTGATTGAATAACAATTAAGTAGTAATTTTTCCATAACTTTATGTATCTTTGCACTCTTAAACTAAATGTAAATTATAAGGATAACTCCATACATATTTCGATGAAGAATATTCGTAACTTTTGTATCATAGCACATATCGACCACGGGAAAAGTACTCTGGCCGACAGATTATTGGAATACACCAAAACCGTTGAAGGTAAAGACCTTCAAGCTCAGGTTCTAGACAGCATGGACCTAGAGCGTGAACGGGGTATTACAATTAAAAGTCATGCTATCCAGATGGAGTATATGTATAACAACGAGAAATACACCCTCAACCTTATTGACACTCCGGGACACGTCGACTTCTCATACGAAGTATCACGTTCCATAGCAGCTTGCGAAGGTGCATTATTAATTGTCGATTCGACTCAGGGAATTCAAGCCCAAACTATATCAAATCTCTACATGGCAATTGAACACGATTTGGAAATTATTCCGATTGTGAATAAAGTGGATTTACCCAATGCTATGCCTGAAGAAGTAGAAGATCAAATCATTGAACTATTAGGTTGTAAACGTGAAGATATAATTCGTGCCAGCGGCAAGACGGGTATTGGCGTATACGATATATTGGAAGCAATTATCAAAACAGTACCTGCTCCGAAAGGAGATCCAGAAGCACCACTTCAAGCATTGATATTTGACTCTGTTTTCAACTCATTCAGAGGTATCATTGCATACTTCAAAATAGTCAATGGATCTATCAAAAAAGGTGATCACGTTAAATTCTTCAATACGGGTAAGGAATATGACGCTGATGAAATTGGAGTTCTAAAACTAGGTATGTTACCTAAAAATGAGGTAGGCTGTGGAGATGTAGGTTATATCATATCAGGTATTAAGACATCGAAGGAAGTGAAGGTAGGTGACACAATTACTCATGTTGCTAGACCTTGCGAAAAAGCAATTGAAGGTTTCGAAGAAGTAAAACCAATGGTCTTTGCCGGTGTATACCCTATCGAAACTGAAGATTTCGAAGACCTTCGTTCTTCACTAGAGAAGCTCCAATTGAATGATGCTTCTTTAACGTTCCAACCTGAGTCATCCGTTGCTCTAGGATTTGGTTTCCGTTGCGGATTCTTAGGATTGCTGCATATGGAAATTATCCAAGAACGACTAGACCGTGAGTTTAATATGGATGTTATAACAACTGTTCCAAACGTTTCTTATCTGGTTCACGATAAGAAAGGAAACGTCACAGAAGTTCATAATCCAGCAGGTTTACCTGATCCAACTCTAATCGATTATATAGAGGAACCATATATACGCGCTTCGGTCATTACCAATACAACTTATATTGGGCCAATCATGACTCTTTGTCTTGGAAAAAGAGGTGTCCTTCTGAAACAAGAATATATTTCGGGCGACCGAATCGAAATTACATACGATATGCCATTAGCCGAAATCGTTATCGATTTCTACGACAAGCTAAAAAGCATCTCGAAAGGATATGCTTCGTTTGACTATCACATGCATGACTTCCGCGAATCGAAGCTTGCAAAACTTGATATATTATTGAATGGAGAATCGGTCGATGCTCTATCAACACTGACTCACGTTGACAATGCTGTTACCTTCGGTCGTCGTATGTGCGAAAAACTAAAGGAATTGATACCTCGTCAACAGTTTGACATCGCTATACAAGCAGCTATAGGGGCGAAAATTGTTGCTCGCGAAACGATAAAGGCTGTTCGTAAAGACGTTACTGCGAAATGTTATGGAGGTGATATCTCGCGTAAACGTAAACTTCTGGAAAAACAAAAAGAAGGTAAGAAACGAATGAAACAGGTAGGTAATGTTGAAGTACCTCAGAAAGCATTCCTAGCTGTATTGAAGCTAGACTAATAATGAAAGAAGTATCTACAAAAGACGTAAAACTTAATCCATTTGAATTGAAAAACAAATGGATGTTAATTACAGCTGCAAAACCTGATGGGACAGTCAATACAATGACTGCTTCGTGGGGCGGACTGGGCGTGATGTGGAATAAAGATGTTGCATATGTAGTAATACGACCGCAACGCTATACGAAAGAATTTGTTGACAGTGCTGAAACATTCTCTCTGACATTCTTCGATAAAAAGTATCTCAAAGAATTGGGATATCTTGGTAAAATTTCGGGGCGTGATGAAAACAAAATTGAAAAAGTAGGATTTCATGTACTTATGGAAGATGGAATTCCATACTTTGAAGAAGCTGAGACAACAATTTTCGTAAAGAAACTATTCGTACAGCGAATAACAGAAGATTCATTTTTAGATAAATCAATTATTGACAGATGGTATCCCGAAAAAGATTTCCATTATCTGTATATAGCAGAGATAACTAAGATTTTGAAATAAAATTATCTATATCATTTTATACCAAATCTTTAAAATAAAAAAGGATGCGGCTATAAAACAAGTTTTTTTTGTATACAAGTGTTACTTTTTAAAGGCCAACAAGCTGATAAAAGACATTATACAACTACATATTTATGTAACTATTAGACTATTAATAACTAATATTTTTGACTATTTTAAGAAATGAGAAAATGGCGCGTCGAAGATTCTATTGAACTCTATAACATTGGGGGATGGGGTATCAATTATTTTTCGGTTAACGAAAAAGGAAATGTAACAGTAACTCCTCGTAAAGACGGGGTTAGTGTTGATTTGAAAGAATTGCTTGATGAGTTACAATTGCGTGACATAGAAGCACCTGTGCTGTTGCGATTTCCAGATATTTTGGACAATCGTATCGAAAAAATATCAATGTGCTTCAAAAAAGCCGCTGAGGAATATGAGTATAAAGCTCAGAATCACATAATTTACCCGATAAAGGTAAATCAGATGCGACCAGTAGTGGAAGAGTTAGTTAGTCATGGTAAGAAATTCAATATTGGACTTGAAGCTGGCTCGAAGCCAGAACTTCATGCAGTTATTGCAATTAATACTGACTCAGATTCATTGATCATCTGCAACGGATACAAAGATGAGAGCTACATTGAGTTAGCTCTACTTGCTCAGAAGATGGGCAAACGTATATTTATCGTTGTTGAAAAATTAAACGAACTTGCCCTAATCACTAAAATTGCCAAGCAATTGAAAATCATCCCTAATATAGGAATGCGTATCAAACTCGCTAGCTCTGGAAGTGGCAAATGGGAAGAATCGGGAGGTGACGGAAGTAAATTCGGTCTGAACTCGAGCGAAGTACTAGAAGCACTAGACTACTTGGAAAAAAATAATATGCAAGAATCGTTACGTTTGATTCATTTTCATATTGGTAGCCAAGTAACAAAAATACGCCGTATCAAAACAGCTCTTCGTGAAGCAGCACAATTCTATGTTCAGTTACATGAACTAGGATATAATGTCGAGTTTGTTGACATAGGTGGCGGACTAGGTGTAGATTATGACGGAACACGTTCTTCATATAGTGAAAGTAGCGTAAACTATTCGATACAAGAGTATGTAAATGACTCGGTATCGACAATGGTAGATGCTGCCAACAAGAACAATATCCCCCACCCTAATATTATTACCGAATCTGGTCGTTCACTGACTGCACATCACTCCATATTGGTATTCGAAGTGTTGGAGACAGCTACTTTGCCAGAATGGGATGAAAATGAAGAAATAAACGGAGATGCACACGAGCTAGTAAAAGAGCTTTATGATATATGGGATAACCTGAGCCAAACACGTATGCTGGAAGCATGGCATGATGCACAACAGATTCGTGAAGAGTCGTTAGATTTATTCAGCTTGGGGATGTTGAATCTAAAAACACGTTCGCAGATTGAGCGTCTGTATTTCTCAATCGCCCGCGAAATTTATCAACTAGCAGGACGAGCTAAGCATGCTCCTGAAGAATTGAAGCAGTTATCTAAACTGCTTCCTGATAAATATTTCTGCAATTTCTCCTTATTCCAATCACTACCAGACTCTTGGGCAATCGACCAAGTTTTCCCTATTATTCCAATTCATAGATTGGACGAGAAACCTGATCGCACGGCTACACTGCAAGATATCACTTGCGACTCGGACGGAAAGATCGAAAACTTCATTTCAAATGGTAGTCAGACACAATATCTACCTGTTCATGCGAAAAAGAAAAATGACGCTTACTATTTAGGAGTCTTCCTTGTAGGAGCTTATCAGGAAATACTTGGCGACCTACACAATCTATTCGGAGATACGAATGCAGTGCATATCTCGGTAGATGACAAAGGTTACAAGATAGAACAAATGATTGATGGCGAGACTGTTGCCGAAGTATTGGATTACGCTCAATATAATGCAAAGAAACTTGTTCGTACTGTTGAAACTTGGGTAACGAGCTGTGTTAAACAAGGATCGATAACGGTTGACGAGGGAAAAGAGTTCCTATCCAACTACCGATCAGGACTCTACGGTTACACATATCTTGAGTAAATATTATAAAATCCCTTTTTTCGGAAAGGGATTTTCATTTAAATACTTTTCTAAAATGACACTTAACATATCTGTTTCGGAAGAGATCAGAACAGCTTGTCCCATATTCTCGGGAGCAGCAGTCTTTGCTTCAGTACAGAATACAGCATACAATAAAGAGCTTTGGGACGAAATAAATCTATTTACAGCTGAATATGCTACAACAAATACATTCGAGACGATAAAACAGACTAACTCTATAGCTGCGACAAGAGCAGTTTATAAAAAATTGGGAAAAGACCCTAATCGTTATCGTCCATCATCCGAATCTCTATTGCGCCGCATTGTAAAGAATATGCCGCTGTATCAGATTGATACGTTGGTAGACCTCGTAAATTTGGTATCTATCAAATCGGGATACTCTATTGGAGGTTTTGATAGTTCAAAAATAGAAGGTACAGAATTAATACTTGGTGTTGGAAAAGCTGATGAACCATACGAAGGAATAGGACGAGGCATATTAAATATTGAAGGCCTACCTATTTATCGTGATTCCGTTGGAGGCATTGGTACACCCACAAGCGATAACGAGCGTACTAAAATAGATTTAGACACTAAACAGTTCTTAGGAATCATCAATGGATATTCTGGTAAAGAAGGCTTAGAAGAAGCTGTTAATCATATGGAATACTTATTGGAGAAATACGTAGATGCCAAAAATATCTCCATCATATATTTCCAATAATTGTCAAGCCAAAAGCTATATTTTCCAAAGAAGTTTATCAATACTATAAAACGTTCTTTGAAAAGCGAAGTGCAATAATATATACTTTGGATCAGAGCATCGTACGCAACTACGATGCTCCAAGGTATAAGAATATCATAGCGATAAGAATCAAAAGCAAATCAAAAGCTTTCGCTTTGAGATTACCTTCACGAAATAACAACGCTCCTCCTGCAAAAGATACCAATACGCTACTTCGGCGTGCCATTGACACAATCGAAATCATAGCATCGGGATCTGTTAATGCATAGAAATAGACAAAATCGGCAGCTGTAAGAAAAACAGATATCCAAAGAATACTCCAACGCCATCTGAAAGCCGTCGTTCGTTCTCTTTTGGGATACCACAGCACAAGCATGATTATTCCCATGAGTATAACCTGATAGAAATTGAACCAGAATTGTACAGCTGTAGAGCTAAATTGCTGCATTAAAAACTTGTCATACAAACCACTCATTGCTCCCAGCATAGATGCTAAAAAGCAAAAGACAACCCACTTATTATGCTTGAAATTGATACCTTCTTTCTTACTCGAAGTAGATAAAAAGTAAAATGATACGATAGTCAACAATACCCCTATCCATTGATAAAGGTTCAGTCTTTCACCGAAAATCAACATTGCCCCAACAAGAGTCATTACTGGTCTTGTTGCATTAATCGGACCGGTCAGTGTTAGCGGTAAATGCTTAATGGCAAAATAACCTAATATCCATGAAGCTAAAACGATTACCGACTTGATAAAAATAAACCCATGAGTTTGTAGAGAAACATCCGGTACATAAAAGACTGTATCAGAAATCACATTCGGATAAAATCTTGACGTAACTAACAGTGGTAGTAACATCAATGTACAGAAGACAGTATTGAGAAATAATACTGGAATAACAGCATTACCTGCTAGCGACTTTTTCTTACTAATGTCATAACATCCGAGAAAAAAAGCCGATACAAATGCTAAAATCAACCACATTATTTATTAATCTTTTTTTAGGACAGCATTAAGCCAACCGAAACCTATTATTGCCGCCACGAGCGAGGACAACATAATCATCAATTTAGATTCATTGATATGTAATGCATCATCGAAAGCTAACAGGGTTATAAATATTGACATTGTAAAACCAATACCCCCCAACATACCTGCTCCTAATAGCTCTTTCCACTTCAATTTATCAGGTAATCTACATAGTTTTAGTTTCACAGATAAAAAGCTAAATAGTGTTATACCGATTGGCTTGCCTATAACCAAGCCGAAGATGATACCTAAAGCGAATGGTTCACCAATAGCCTGATCCCAGCCACCTTCAATCGTTATAGCTGTATTAGCTAAAGCGAAAACTGGTAATACAAAGAATGCAACCGGATAGTGCAACCACTTCTGTACTCTCATTGATGGGCAGTTTGGATCTTTTCTCTTAAAAGGAATAGTTATTGCTAATAAAACTCCAGCTATAGTGGCATGCACACCCGAATGCAACATAAAGTACCACATAACGACACCTCCAAGTATGTATGGAATCAGATTCTGAACTTTGAAGACTCTATTTAACACCATCAATAGAGCGAAAAGGCCTAACGATATCAGTAGATTTGCCCATGCTATTCCAGTCGAGTAGAATATTGCAATAACAATAATGGCTCCAAGATCATCAATCACAGCCAAAGCTGTTAGAAACACTTTCAACGATAGGGGTACCCGTTTACCTAGCAGAGATAAGATACCTAGAGCGAAGGCTATATCTGTTGCCATAGGGATACCAAACCCGGACTGAGTTGGTGTTCCTGCATTAAATACGGCATAAATCAAAGCTGGAATAAGCATTCCTCCAATAGCAGCCGAAATGGGTAGCATCGCTATACGAAGACTGGCTAGATGCCCTTCGTACACTTCTTGCACAAGCTCTAATCCCACTAACAAGAAGAAAATAGCCATCAAGCCATCGTTTATCCAATGCTCGAAATGATGACCACCAATCTCGAATCCCCAGATGGCCAAATATTCTTGTCCTATACGAGAATTGGCTAATAAAAGAGAAAGTAATGTACAAACGATAAGTACGAGTCCTCCCGACTTTTCGCTATTGATAAATGATTTGAGTGTTCCTTTAATTTGCATTATTCTATAAATATATCGTTAGGATATTCAACTTCTTCTAAAAACAAAGCGTGTCCTGGAACAGATGCTCCAGCAGAGCTTCTATTTTTTGCTTCTATCACTCGACGCATCCCCTCAACATCGAGTTTGCCTCGTCCAGCTTCTAGTAAAGTACCGACTATAGATCTAACCATATTCCGTAGAAAGCGATTTGCTTTTATTGTAAAAATATAATCCGAACCTATTTGCTCCCATCGAGCAATCATTATCTCGCAATTATTAGTCTTCACATCGGTATGCAATTTGCTGAAGCTTGTAAAATCTGTATATTCAAACAATACTTTAGCACAAGCATTCATCATATCTATATCGATAGCCTTACTATGATGAATTTTGTATTTCAAGTGATGCAGAAATGGATCTTTCTCTGTAGTCACATAATAACGATACAAACGGGATACAGCATCAAAACGAGCATGAGCATCCGGCTTAACTTCACGTATAGATTGTATCACAATATCATTAGGCAAAATACGATTCAGCTTATCACATAAAAGCGTTAAATCGAGTTCACCTTCCCAGTCGAAATGAGCAGCCATCGATTTGGCATGAACTCCGGCATCAGTTCGTCCAGCTCCAACAATCGGAACCGGTTCTCGAAGTAGCATCGATAAAGCTTCTTCTATCTTTTGCTGAACTGCTATACCATTAGGCTGATTTTGCCAACCGCAATAATCCGCTCCATTATACGCCAAATATATGAAATAACGTCTCATCGTGCTGTAATATGAAAGCAGGCTTGTTTTCTTTCGTGCTTAACATAACAACGATCGCGCTCACGTAGATCGTGAAGGACCTGCCCTAAAATCTGTTTCAATTTACCATCACTTATAATTCGCTCGTCAGTATCATCCAATTTTTCGAATCGAGACCATGATATATCTATAGTCGTACCACAGCGATGAACAGAACCCTCACTAGCATTTACGTTCCTACGAGATAAACGTTTCACATCCTCATCGGTACGAGTAACACTTGTTATAATAGGTTTATATAGAGGGTCAATACCTTTACTGATTAGTGAATCGCGAAAATTCAACCCTATATCTGTTAATAATTGAACAGCTTCGGGCACAAGAAAAGGAATTGAATGCGTTAGTTTATCTACTTTATAAATCTCCAATTCAAGAGGGATACGCTGTAATTTGTCTGCGTACTTAGCGGTATCGGCACGAGCTACCAGAGGTTTCACTCCTATTCTACCCGCAGCTTCATTATGCAGATCGGGCAAGTCGTTGAAAGTTCTAGCATAGCTATTATTGAAACGTGTATACACTTTCGGTGCAGCCTCTTTATCTCCTTCAACCTTATTTTCGGCAGAACCCGTACTACATGCATGTAGGCACAAAAGGAAAGATATAGAGCACAAAAAATACGATATTTTATATTTCATTGGAATTATTGAATCAGAATGTCTAATAAACATGCAAAGATAGCTTTTTTTCAGGAATCTCCGATTGCTTCGTTACTCATATTTAGTCTAAATAACTACCTTTGTTCGTCAGAAATAATTAAGTCATGGAAAAGATTACGAGCTTACAGAATCCGAGAATCAAAAACATCGCCAAACTGTCGAAAGCAAAAGAGCGCCGTGAACAAAATCTGTTCATCATAGAAGGTGCACGCGAACTAATGTTGGCATTGTCTGCGAACTACGTAATAGACTCTGTATTCCTTTGTCAGGAACTTTTCGCTAAAACTGACTATCCTGATGTTTTGAACAATATTCCGACAAATAAAATATTCGAAGTAACCGAGTCGGGTTTCGAAAAAATAGCATATCGAGAAGGTTCCGACGGCTTACTAACCTTAGCCAGACCAAAATCTCACCATCTGCAAGATCTTTCTTTATCGGACAACCCATTTATTATAATCTTAGAAGCTGTAGAAAAGCCAGGAAATCTTGGTGCAATACTTCGTACTGCCGACGCTGCTCAAGTAGACGCTGTCATAATCTGCGATCCGGCAACTGATCTTTATAATGCAAATGCTGTACGATCAAGCGTAGGTTGTCTATTTACCGTACAAACTGCAGTATGCTCATCCTCCGAAGCTCTAGCATTCTTAAAAGAGAAAGGCATCAGATCATTTGCAGCAGAACTTCAGGCATCGCAATGGTATCAGGATACAGACTTCAAGCAAGCTTCTGCTATCGTGATGGGAACAGAAGCCGATGGCTTAACTAACTTTTGGCTAGATAATGCAGATGCCCGTATCAAAATACCGATGCGTGGACAGATCGATTCACTTAATGTATCCGTTTCTACTGCTGTAATCACTTTCGAGGCAATGAGACAGAGAGGTTTTTAACCCCAACATTTCATCGCAAAGACACCGTATTTGTTAAAAAGTAACACTTGTACACGAGTTTGCACTTTTTTTACAATACGTTTCCTATTTCTAAATTTCTTCCTATACATCAAAGAGCATTTATGTATAGATAAAACAAACGAATTATGATCGGTCACAAAATAAAGAAAGCCTGTTTCTTTCGAAACAGGCTTCTGTATTTTGTTAACTGCAAAAGAATTAAGCTTTTGTATTAACTCTTTTTTCTTGGATACGAGCTTTTTTACCTGTAAGACCACGTAGGTAATATAATTTAGCGCGACGTACTTTACCAACTTTGTTCACTTCAATGCTGTCGATAAACGGAGAATCCATTGGGAAAATTCTTTCTACACCAATGCTATCTGACATTTTACGAACTGTGAAACGTTTTTTGTTTCCGTGTCCTGCAATTTTGATCACAACACCACGGTAAAGCTGTACACGTTCTTTGTTACCCTCTTTAATACGGTATGCTACAGTTACTGTATCACCGCTTTTGAAGCTAGGAAGTTCTTTTCCTGATGCGAATGCTTCTTCTGCAATTTTTATGAAATCCATGACTTTAATGCTCTTTTAATATGTTATTCAACGCAATATTCACGAGACCGTCTCGCCAGAGATTACGCAAAGCGGATGCAAAGGTAGAAATTATTTTGAACTTTACAAATAGTAAAATCTATTATTTAGCACTAAAAATGCCTTTTACAAATCTTTAATCAGCATATTACGCTCCGACTCAACAACTTTTTCGCCCATCTTTTGTATCTGTTTCCATTCGCTGTTAAACTTCTGGTGTATATCGATAACAAAATCTTCAGATCCATATTTTAGGCTTCGATCTAACAATAAGCCAACTGACAACTGATTGATATCCATAGCCGGGACATAGGCCGGAACAAGTTGAGTATCGCTCGGAGTTTCAATTATTATTCCGATTTCCTGCAAATGATAAATTATCTCACTTGTCAATTTTGTAGGAATTTTATAACTCGACGATATTTCGTCTGCCGTATATGGTTTCTCTCCTTTCTCGAAACGTTTTACAATAAGACTTACAATAGCCAATTCTATAAAATCCTTGTAACGGCGACTTATGCTATTTGTCTCTTGTTCGAAACTGAATTTATTTACATTCTGATATGCAAAAGATAACTGAACTCCGAACAATAAAATAAACCACGACAATTGCAACCATAGCATCAATAAAGGTAAAGCTGCGAAACTACCATACAGCGCATTATACTTCGAAATCCATATCTGTCCGTTGATGTAGAGGACTTGAAAGATTTGGAATGCTATACCAGTAAAGGCTCCTGCTATTAAGCCCGAACTGATCTTTACTTTCGTATTAGGGACGTAAACATATATGAAAGTAAAAAGCAAAATAGTAATAGCAAATGGTATCAGTTTCATAAATGGTGACACCACATATCCAATGTATTGAATATTGGATGCTTGAGAAATAAAGACTGTGAGTCCTGCGTTACATATAATAAAAACAGGAGTAATTATTATCAAAGCCAAATAATCAGTAAACTGACGATAATAACTTCTTCCGGTTTTGATGTTCCAAATCGTATTACAATTATCTTCTATCGATCCCAAAAGATCAATCACCGTATAAAGGAGTAACACAATACCGATTCCTAAAAATACGCCACTACGAGCATATTGCAGGGAATCTACAATCAAGACTCGGGCTTTTTCGATCATCTCGGCTTGTCCTTCGAAGAACTTCGTTAGTTCTAATATCAGAACATCTTGCAGTCCAAAGCCACTTGCGATAGCAAACAATATTGCCAACAAAGGAACAATAGATAATAAAGTTTTATATGTCAATGCAGCAGCACGCGTATTCAATTCATAGGAATTGACATTACGAACGGCTAGAATAAATGCTTTTAAGATATTGAACAGATTCATCTTCCGAGCCGATACGCTGTCGCTTGTATATCGCCACAGATCATAGGTCAGAAAACGGATTAGCTTTCTTACAAGCCCAATTATTTTAGATATAAAGTCTAGCATATTTTGTTTTGCTTTAAAAGTGCTAAGTGTTATAAACTTATACAAAATAAAGAAATAATCATCAATATCGACTCATTTGCTCGGGAACATTATCCCAATCATGTTAAAAAAGAAACGAGAGCAACCTCTATCTGAAGAAACTCTCGTTAACTATATTCTACAAAATCAGCTTAGAACGTACAGCCAAGCGTTAGATTTATTCTGTTGAACGAATCACCAGCCAGATATTTTATATCCTGAGCTTTGGTCAAACTATAGTTCAATGCTGCATATCCTTTCATCTTTACCTTTGGAAATAAACGTGAATATTTAAAGCCTACATCTCCTTTTATTTGGTTTGCGGTCAAGTATTCGTATTCCCGTTCTAAGAAAGTATCAATAGTTCGGGGCATAGACTGATCTTCGCTGGGTGTGATATAGATTCCATCATCTTTAGCCACACCATTCCCACTCGAATAACCTACTCCCAATAGAATTGTATACATATTATCTCCTTTGATAATATTCCTTGCAATCGAAGCATGCATACTTGTTTGTTTTATAGTTTGCTTACGAAAGAAGGGAAAGAAAGATAGCTTTTGTATTCTGCGATTATAATCAAAACCTCCTTTAATGATCCATGTAGGGTTGTAGTCTTCTACACCTAGATTCGCTGTATAAGCAGCTGATATGTCAAGGAACTTTTTATCGCCAACCTCTAGCGGATCAAAGTAAGTTACTCGATATGTATACTTACCGGGTTCTTTGTCTATTTTATAGACACTCTCTAGATTCTTTAGTTCCTCATTCCTCAACTCAAGATCTAGGATGTGACTGTTGTTTTTCTGTTTCCAGTCTATACGACCTTTGTAAGCTATAATATCCGAACTGTGTTCTGTGTACTTTATTATAGTTGCGTATTTTACTCCATATGTAGCCTCGCTTCCAAAATAACCATCACGGGTTTTGTAAGTCAATTCGTTGAATAAGCTTAAATTCGACAGCGGATTTATAACCAACTGTAACGATACTCCGTGATATTTATCGAACAAGGGAGTTTCTACGTCCTTAGCAGTATAACCCGTTTCTCCAAAGACTTCTCCTTTACCGTAAAAAGCACCATAGTCGATTAATGATAAGAATTGCTGATCGGATGAACCATATTTTTTAAAAGTTACTCCTTCTACTCTTCGGCGATAGTAGTAATTGACACCTGCTTCTATTATTTTATTGAACCGGTAGCTTAACCCTGCCGCTACATTTATATCCGTCAACATATTCTTATGACGAAGATCCTTATCTTTAGCATAGTTTGCACCCAGAAAATCAATTTTTCCACCTAAAGCCAATCCTTCAAACAGAGAGGCACTCACCGCCCCTATCAAGTGATAATTTTCAAGAGTTTTTTTCCCTTTATTTGTATCTGTAAACTCGACAATATCGAACGGATTACGTTCGGGACTGATAAATGCCGAGCCACTCATATTCTTTCCTTTGAAATTATCGTAATTTATCTTACCATATAGCACAATCTTTGGATTCAAACGATAAAGAGATTCGATATTAGCTCCGAATCGATAACTATCGTTCGACTGATAATAATCGACAAATTTTCCATTCGATTTTTGATAATAAATTTCGGCCAATGAAATATCGTTGACCTGCAATTCTTTCAGACCCGAAGCATTTTCGCTATCGAACCATGCATGCGACTGCTTCACATAGTGATAATCTTTCCAGCCAGTTGCATTTTGAGAAGCTACTGAGGCGGAGCAAAAAACTCCGCCAGCCAATAGCAAATAAGATTTTATTTTTGATAATTTCAGCATTGTAAAAATTAGTCTTTCAATGAAGCTTGTTTACGTTGGTGGAAATCGTTTGTCGAGTTATTTGTATCTTTATAAATAATTCTTGCACCATTTCTGATAGATGCTTCCGCATCAATACCACTAGGATCGGTACTTTCAAAATTATTTACGTCTGACACTTCAGTTCCTTTATTATAACCATATACTAATTTAGCTTCGTTTCCTTCGATAGCTTTAGTAGCCTCAACATCTACATTACGATATGAGCTGTATCCGTACCCGTTAGTCAGCTTCACATGTCCCATATCAAGCTTATTTGTTAAACGCTTATAATTAGTTTCATATTTTGTAGTAAATACTTCGATTGCGTCAACAACCCATTCCTGCGGTACTTTTTTCTGAATATATGTCAAAGTCTGAGTGCCACCATAGTAGTCAATATTTTCACCATTACTTGCAAATTCTTCAGCAGAGATTCCGTCCGTTCTGAAAATATAAAAAGCCGGCGAACTTGTACTGATACTCCAAGCATTGCCATTGCCATAACGTACTGCCGACCAATAATTATCTTTCGAAATAGCACTTGAAGGGACAGAATAGTATTTTGTGTTCGAATAATCTTCAATATCGTATGTACAATGATATCCAGCTTTACCAAGATCAACAGATCTCGGATACGTCGCTGTATTATCTACCGCATTATTCAAAGCAATAACAATTTGCTCGCCAGGCTCCAGAACTAATGTTCTTGGATAGTACCAAATACCATTTGCTGCCGGAATCCAACCCCCAAGCTCATATCTGAATTTACCATCAATCTCGTCTTTATTTACTAAGTTCGAATTCCATGGTTGCATCATACCAAGACAAAGATTATCTAAACTTGCCTGCTGATCCGAATTATTGTAAAGGATAACATATTTATCCATATGAAAGACCTTATTTTCATTATCCAGACAACCACCTACATACAATTCTTTTATTATTACCTGATTCGCAACCGACTCTTCGAGTTCGATATCCAGAACAGATGCATTATCCCATGCAGATGTAACAGCAATATTCTTCAGACTACCATTGTATGTATATCTTGATCCTCCAGCCGAACGGACATCACTTACTGCTGCACTATATACGCCTGACGTTACTATAAATACGGCTTTACCGTTAGCATCGGTTTTGGCTGTATATTTTCGATCACTCATATCAGTCAATGTCACAACAACATCTTCAGCTGCTTGCAAAGCTGCAGAAGAAGGATATTCTAACTGAAAAGATAGGGTGTATGTTTTATAACCATCGCTGTCACTATCACTACATGAGTAACACAGTGATAATAAAGCTAGAAATAAGAAGTAAAAATACTTTTTCATTATTTAGTCTTTTATTAATTAATTATATTTCGAGTTTCAATGTAAGTCCATAATAGAATGTCGGAATCATCCCACTACCATACAATGAGACGTGTGTATCTTCGGATGATGATTTAACTTTTTTCATCGAATTAATGAAGTTGTTGGCATAAAATGAGATTGTTGCATATTTTCCGATTTCTTTTGTCACGCTAAGATTGGCCGAAAAGTACGAAGATATTCTATCCGGATTGAAAAGGGTCTTCGTACTACTCTCAATTACCAGATTCTTCAATTGAGCAAACAATTCCGGATCATTCTCTTTAGCCCATAAATATTTATCGGCAAAAGCTATCTTTGTATTCGGATCATCCCATGTAGAATAGTACAGAGGATACACCGCTGCTTTATTATTTCCTTTATATATATCAGTGTTTGATGTATTCAGAAAATCGGTATCCGAAGCTTCGGATACGAAACTCCTACTTTGTCCCTTATATTCGCTCAAACGGCGAGAATAGTTGTAAAGAGATCCCTCGATACGCATCGATATGATTAGTCTTATTTTAGGTATGTGAGTTGTTATCGTCAAATTGGTATTTAATTCTCTACTCAAACTACCATTCGATACAATACTGTTGTTTACAGTACCAGTTGCACCCGCATAGAAACCGATGACACGAGGATAACCTGCGCCACCTGATACTTCAGTATTGATATCTCGTATATAGGCATATAAGTTTTCCTCTACTCCTTTATAGTAATAATAGTTACCATCCAAGCGGAACTTTGTTCGCAGAGCTTGTATCTGAGGAAAATCGATAGCCCAATCCAGTCCCATACGTTTAACATCCGAACCATTATCATACATTGAGAGTGCTTTGAATCGGTCTTGAGTTACTTGGCCTAATTGCACACTCGAGTTTGCTCCGGTTTTGTCTGAAACAGTTATAACTCCTGTTGTTTTATCCATTGTGAATTCTCTGTTATCCTCTGCTATCGGGAAATTTCCTCCTATAGCATTCTCTTTGGTTACAGCAAATGTAAATGGTGCGTACTGATTAACCGAAATATAAGGATTGACTGTTTTATTATAATAACCCGACAACATCACATTAGCGCCCAATATATTAGCTTCGACACCTATTTCAGCCTGATTGCTATATTGCCATTTCAAATTTGGATTATAAGCTGATTGAATAGGCATAATATAAAATCCGTACAAATTTTCTTTATTACTATCTCTAGTCGAAAAACTTAACATATCTATATATGTAGGCCTCGGATATAAGACTTCGAACGAAGGAAGCTTAACTGATTTACCCCATCCCAAAGAAACACTCAGATCCTTGACGGCATTATCCGACTTTTTCCAGAATGTGTATTTTGCACTGGCTCGAGGGGATATACTTCCAACAGTTCCGTATTCTGATTCTCCCAGACTTGTGATATCAGCTCTCAAACCGGCTACTACTTCCAATGTAGATTTTCCATCTCTGACTGGTACTGACAACCTATCCTCAGCATAAGCTGCAATATTATTCATAAATGGCAATTTATCATATCTATATTCTCTCCAGGTATCAGCATAACGCATGTCATCGTAATAAACTCCACGTCCTTTATTTCCGCTTCTTTTATATTCGATACCAAGCATTACCTTATTCGAAATATTTCCAAATCTACGTCTCCAATCAGCTTTTGCTTTCAAGGTATATACAACCGGTTTATTATCAGTATGGATTATCTCATCCCAATATCCACTAGGGCTTAAAAGAACCGGTGCATTTGGATTTTCGTCGTAGGTTGTAGATAAGAAATACCCCTCTTCCGTTCCGTGGATAATTTCTTGTTTCCCTTCGTCACCAATACTTTTTCTTAAATTTTTCTTTTTCTTTCGGGAAGAATATGACATTGATCCAGAGAACTCCAAATTGGTTATCCACGGTCGATTCAATAGCCAATTCAATTTGAAATGACCTCTAGCTGTATTATCTTTTGCTTTTTCGAATTCATTCAGTAATAAATCAGGATCCGATTTTTTATCAAATCCTCCTATATTTCCCGTAAAACCGACTTCCAAATTCAACGGATTATCACTTCCGGCTCCGAATGTTTTGTTATAGTTTAACGATAATGCATTACGCTCATATGTAGTATGAGGAGAAGCAATATCAGCATTCGATTTGGCATGTTCCAAACTTGTATTCAAAACTCCGACATTACTTCCGAGAGAAAAACCTTTACTCAGAGCGAATTGTTTTGTATGCGGATGAGTAGAAGCTTCTATATAGAAAGGTGTTTTCCCTTTTCGGGTATTCACTTTCACTATTCCATTCGACAGATCTCCGTATTCCACCGAAGCAATACCTGTCACTACTTCTATCGATTCTATATTGATGGTACTCACATTACGTGTACTGGCTCCTTTGGTTTCACTACTAGGTGTTATTCCTCCTGTCGATCCAGTACTCATTTGCGAGTTATTGTCTAACCTTACACCATCTATCTCGATAGCTGTACCAAAAGAAGGGTTACCTCTTTCAGTACCTCCTCCTCGTAATGACAATCTATCGTCTTCTGTTGCTAAATTTACAGTTGCCTTAGACTTACCTCCCGGAAGAAGGGTTGATATATCTGACATATTGAGCAGCTGAGCATGATCCAGCGTATTTCTGTCTAATATGTAAGATGTAGTCAGCTCACTTTTATTTCGTTTAGCTGTAACAACAACTTCGTTCAGACTCAGATTGTTTTCCGACATTTCTATTACCAAATCCGAAATATCTTTATCTACATTCAACTCCACCACTGCTCTTACGTAGCCAAGAGTTTGCGCAACTAGTATAGTTTTTCCGGCTGGAACATTATTTATTGTGAATTCTCCATTCTTATCCGACACACTCCATTGTTCACTTTCCGAAAGTATGACCGAAGCAAATTCGATCGGCTTCTTATCGTTTGTATTAATTATTCTTCCGGAAACACTATATTGCTGAGCCAAAACCGAATAAAAGATGCTTATTGAAAAAAGTATAGTCAGGATTAATCTACTCATGTTTATTATAATTGGAACACAAATTTCGATATTTGAAGCAAATTTAACAATCACGATATGTAGGTAAAAACCTACAAAATATACCTAAATATTGCTATCAATACTACCTCATAGAACCTCAAAAAAGAAAAGCCACAGACATAGTCTGCAGCTTTTTATTATTATCGTATTGGCAATTTCAGCCAGAAATAATCAACTAAAATAGATATACAATATAGGTATCAATAACCCTGCTATCAGGAACCATTTACCTCTTCCCATAATGCCATGTTTTCGAGATACAATAAATAAACCCGAAACAGCAAAGAAAATCAATGAGATTGCAAAGATATCGGCCATTATAGTCCAACCGCCAACCTTATTGTAATGGAGTTTATTGATCCAATATACGAACGGACGTTTACTATGATGCTCATAATTAAGCTCGCCTGTTTGCATATCATACACGCCTACTCCACCATCTATAAGAACTTGATGCGACATATTTCCTCCGCGAACACGCTTCAACGTAGGCAAATCACCTTTCTTGTTCCAAGCATCAGCTAAAGCATCTTTCGATAAATTCTTATCAAAATTAAGAGTAGCTTCTACCGTTCTGTATGCCGGATCTTTACCATTCATATGATTCAAAAGTATTCCTGATATGGCATATACTAACGATATGCCGACCATCAAGATACCCAGATCACGATGAATAATGCGAAGCCACTTCTTGACTTTATTGCCTTTTTTAGGTGATGGATTAGAGCTCATTATACTTTTGTCCGTCTACGTAATAAATTGCAAAATAATCTTTGTTGTTAGCTTTCATCCAATCTCTCATAGCTTGAACGTTAGCTCTTTCAGTATCACATGATTCTTCTGATCCGTCGGTAGCTATACTTTTTGTTTCAATAGCATTTTCCATTTCGTTGATCTCGGTTTGTGTAAGACGTTTTTCTTTCAATACACCAGTCACAACGATTTCGTTGCCGATCAATTCTCTGTTGAATCCACCTATTTCACCTTTAGCTTCAACACGGATTGACAATTTATCGTCAGCTCCTTGCATGAAACATCTTTTTCCTGCATGTTTACAAGTGTGAGTTACATGACCTTTGAAAGTAACTTCTTTGTCTAGATACTGATCAGCCGAAGCAATCATTTCGTCCAAAGTTAAAACCACAGCAGCTTCATTAGCTTGTACAGCTTCAGCATCATTAGTTTGTTGTTTCGAAGAGTTACCACATGCTGTAAATCCAAGAATTAGAGCTAGTCCTAAAATAATTTTTTTCATATCTTCTTAATTTAAATTAGTTTGTTATTTAGTAATTGCACTTGCTATAAATGCAGGTATTCCAAATATTAAGATAAAGATTCCGTTAATAATCTTTTTCGTTGTATTGCGTTGTTTTCCTATTGTAAATACAAATATCACAGCCAACATTAAGCTTATCAAGAATGCATATCCAAAGTTAACAACTATTTCGGGTTTCACATACTCCGTGTTCTTATTATCGAAACTTATATACACCGGTAACAACCACTTAGCTGTCGCATCCCATTTATCAGTTTGAGATCCTACGAAGTATGGCTCGGTATGTTTTTTCAATTTATTCTCCACGCTCAGTACGTTGTACGTACAGCCTTCGGGACCGGTTACGTTTATCATCCAATAGAACATATTACCAAGCATCATTACCGTATGTTTATGAATATCTATCGGAGCAATATCTAATTTGGTCAGTTCATAACCACCTTCGGCACTTACAGTATAAATCTCACCGGTCTTGCTGATTACAAAACCATAAATACTTTTATCTGCAATCTCGTAAAGGCTGAAATACGCTATATCTACACTCTGACCGGCTTTAGTATTTCCTACATATGGACGACCATTCACTTGTTTGATATGGAATAACTCGCCATTATTATCCAACACAAAATATCCTTCATCGTAAGGCTTACGTGCTACAGGATTTCCCCAGACGCCTTTTGCAGGAAATGCGAAACCTCTTTCTTCCATCTTCGATTGAAAAGCCTCGCTTTTCTTTTCGTCAACCAGATTCGATTCTTTGTCGATAAATTCAATTTTATCATCCAATCTGAAAACATCTGGCGGAGATTCTAATGTACTTCTACCCGACTGAGCTTCGTACATAAGATACATATTTACCAAAGGTTTGCTTATTTCCGAAGGAGAATAACGCCACATAACAGATTTAACACGCAACATACGCGGATCCATTTCTATACCCAATATCGAATCGGGCATTGTGCCAGCCAGTGTCAATTGACGATAACTGAGCAGCGGAGTGATCGAATCGTATTCTTCACGTGTATAGGTATTTCCTTTACTATCGTAGTAGTCAACCTTGCGATTTTCGGTTTTCTTGATTGCAAAATCCTGCAGCAGCGAACTATAATATACGAACGGATAGTTCTGTCCCGACATGGTAGCTTTCTTTACCAAAACGGGTATTGCCCAAGCCAAGACTAGTGTAGTGACAAATAAAATGATTACACTATATATATATTTAAACTTCATGTTCAAGTATCTTTTTTATATTACTTAAAATTGAGCTCCGTCTTTAAAGCGGATAAGAGAATAAAAACTGAATGAAATACTTAATACGGCAATAATAAGTAAGTAAGCTAATGATGGATAATAAGCCTCAGGCATTGCATCGAAATAATACAATGCAACGATCAAAATAGAAATGAGGCTATTGTAGATGCGTTGCTTCCATACAGGTTCTAGACAAATCCATGCAGTAAGTAGGTAAGCTACAATACCGCCAATAAACCAAGGAAGTGTTACTATCATATTCCAATACGCAATTTCTGTCGGGAAATAAAGTCTCGTCCCGAGATAGATTCCTACGAATATTACAGCAAAAATCACAAAAAGATTAACCACGCCATACGATAGCATTGTCAACATAATTTTACTTTCGGCCAATGGTAAGTGCAGCGTAAGCTTCAGTCTTTTATTCGACATTTCGGGTACGTATTGCGAGATAGCAAGTAATATTCCCGCTACCAGTGGCAAATATTTAACATAGCCAAAATAGGTAACCCCTTTTTGTACGATCAGATCCCACACCTGATTAGCACCACCGACACGGAGTTCTTGAGATATACTCACAAACGAGTATAGCACAACGCCTACGAACGATAGTAATATAATTAATAACAGCCAACGCGACTTAAGCCATTCTTTATAATATAATGATTGTATCATGTCTACTTTAATTATTAGTATTTACCAGTCAGACCTATAAATGCGTCTTCCAATGTTAAATTCTCTTCCGATAATTCAATATTATCAACTCCTATCTTATGCAGCTCTTGAAGAACCGCTTCGGTTGGCAGAAATGAATATGTTTCCCATTTATTACCAATCTTCTCGGTATTCCATAATTCGGAATTTCCTGACAAATCAAGCTGTCCATCGAATGTGAATGAGAATCGGCGGAAGTTATCCATAATCTCTGATGTTGGTTTATGTAGCAACAAACGGCCATAATCCATGATCATACAATCATCGATCAATCTTTCCATATCCTGAATAATATGCGACGTCAGGAATATTGTTTTACCTTCTGCTGTTGCAAATTCTTTGAGATGTTCAACAAACAAACGACGGTAACCCGGGTCAAGCCCCATAGAGAAGTCATCCAAGATCATCAACTCAGGATCTTGAGCAAACAACAAACCTAATGCAACTTGCGAACGCTGACCACAAGACATAGTACTGATTTTTTGACTTGTAGTTACTTGCAGTTTTTTTAGTAGTTCATAATAAGCATCTTTTCTCCAGTTAGGGAAAAATCGGCTGTAATACTTTTCGATCTGTTCGACATTAAAAAAACTATGCTGAATATGCCCTTCGAGCAATAATCCTACTCTGGCTTTGGTTGCAGGAGTTATACTCTCCATACTCTCGCCAAACAATCGGCATACACCTGATCGAGGTTTTAAGTATCCGTTCAGGATATTGATGATAGTGGTTTTTCCTGTTCCGTTTTTCCCAAGTAATCCAAGGACTTTACCTCTGGCAACTTCGAAATTCAGGTTTTCGTATATCAGGCGTTTACCATAATAGTGTGTGATATTCTCACACTGAATAATTATATCCATTCTTTATTTATATATTTTCTCGCGAATAATCTCAGTATACAAGATCTTCCGTTCCAGTTTAACTTTGATGGACTTAGAAGAAGTATTTTAATTTAGCATCAAAACACACCAATTGCTCGAATTCAGCAACAAAATATGAGGGCATAATAAATGCAAAGTTAAAAGTGACGCAAATTTAACTTTTATACCATTCATAACAAATAACTATTTTATAGTAAAATAAGCATCCGCAATACCCACAAATAGGTAGCGTATAAATCACACTTAAAACAAAACTTTATACAATAGAACTTCTTAAATGAAGAAAGTTAAACCTCGAAATAGATAGTTATAAACTAATTAAACAACGTTTTTTTCCACAACTCCGACATTTGGCCTATTTACGAAAAACAAAATAAACTTGCATTTAAACGAATTATCTTAATATCATTCTTCTTTGCTCGATTGCTTTTCTTGCTTGATCTCTAAGATACTCAACTACTTGTTCATAATCTAAACCTAGAGCCGTACATATTATATATCCTGATATTTCGGTAGCTTTACTATATCCGAGCTTAGGCTTTGACATACTAATGTGTCTATCAATAGTTTTTGGCGATATACACATTTCATCTGCTGCTTCATCTGCGGAATTACCAGTTGCAATGAACAACAATGCCAGAGCTTGCTGAGAAGAAATATTCTTATCTTTTAATACTTCTTGTACCCTTGTTATATCTACAACACTTGCTTCCATATTGTATAATTTGATTTAAAATAAATTCAATATATGCTATTTAACTTTTTTTAATCTAAAAAAAAGCATTTAACAAACCTATTATTACACATTAACATATATAAAATTCAATATTATTTTAATTATCTTTGTAAAGAATAAATTGATTATCTATTCATATACAAATATAACACTTTAAGCCAAATGTATTCTACATAAATAACTAATTAAAGTTAAATTGAAAATAATGAAAACTGAAACAAAAAAAAAAGACCAAGAGAGAGAGAATCTAAAAAAAGACACTTTTGCTTTAATTGAAGAATTACAGAAGGAAATATCTATAAGACAAATTGCTATCAACACAAACATGTCACCTTCAACACTTGGATACTGGATTAAAGGCGATTCCAAGCCATCAATTAGAGGACTTATTAAGGTCTACAATTTTTTATTAGAATATAAGTTAAGCAAAGGAAATAAAGACACCAATTCGTCTATACCTTCGATTCAAAGACAAGCAATATACACTGATATTGAAAATAATGTACTAACAAAAGGATATAAGCCCATACCCTATGTATCCAAAGAAGAAAAGCAACGATATTGCGATCTATACAATAATGAATCCTACCTATCTACATTACCAGTTATGCCGATCAATACTGATTTCGAATACAAAGGTAAATACATAGTTATTGAGATTGATAGTGACAACATGAACGATAACAGCAGTATATCACTTATTAGAGGCGATAGGGTATTAGCAAAAAATATTGCTGCCTGCCATTGGAGCCACCCATTAAGCTTTGGAAATTATCACATGGGAATACTTCACAAAACTGAAGGATTAATTATTAAGAAGGTGATAGATCATGATGTTGCTAAAAAGAAATTAATTTGCAAATCTCTAAACCCATTATACGAAAATATAACCTCAATATTATTATCAGAAGTTAAAGAATTATACTACATCATTGAACTCGTCCATCGCAACCTAAGAACATAACAATGTTAACAGAGCTTACAATAATAAATAGATGGATATTATATGACAAATACTACCTAGTAGGACGAATATATGGAAAACTGTATGCATATATTTTATCTTTGTCAACGAAAAGAAAATACTGCCAATAATATATGATGCTCCACCAGCAAGTAACCACCATAAAACGGGCATTTTATCCATCAGTTCGAGAGCATTGATCAATGGTTTGAATGCCACAAATATGGTACATCCCATAACTACATAACATATCGTTTCGATATTGCTATGCTTTTCGGATTTATGGAAGCTTACATAGCTTCCAACAATGGCAAAAAGCCACACAAATACAAATATTCCCCAGCCCCATACACCTTCGTTTCGCATCGCAATCAAAGCCATAGGACTATATGTTCCGGCAATATGCAGATAAATAGCTGCATGATCACATTTCTGTAAAAACAGCTTTCTTTTGCAATCGGGTAAGTAATGATAATATGCAGAACTGATATAGCTGGCGAGCATACCTACAAGATATATCACAACAGAAAGTATACCTATAAAGTCTTGACTCGTAAAAGCTTTTCGCAGCAGAAAGAAGCCAACAACAACTCCCAGCAAAATACCGAAAGCATGGGATATGCTATTTATTAATTCTTCGCGACGAGAGTAAACTCTGACTCGTGTTAATCCTTTATTTTCCAATTTACTGACAGTTATTGATCATACAAAAGTATTAAAATAAATTTTCAATAACTGATCTATCAACAGAAAGCGAAGAGCTATTCCAGCAATAAGGCCGTTTCTCTTATATCAGAAAGGGATTTGCATATTTTCAACAAACTTTCTAAATTTCCTTCTCTTCCAGTAGTTCATCAAGATACGACATCCAATAAAAATCAAATAAATACCAAAAACGATAAGTGCAAAGACTGTGTATATATTCATACTAAAGCTATTTTAGTTCGGCATAAATTTATTGCCTTATTGTTTCTTTCTAGCTGTCGTATAATTAAGAGATTATTAAAAGTATGACTTCGTTCAATAGCAAAAACTTACAATTATTTCTAAAAAAGACAAAAGCCTGACAGATTTCTCTATCAGGCTTTGTGCGATAAGGTATCAGATTATCGAACACTTATAGAGGATTTCGTGAAAGTAATTGAGTTTATGAAGTATATTAATTTTATGGGTAGTGCCTCAATATTTATTATATTTGAAAATATGATGATATTTACTTGAATCAAACTTAAATGAACGTGAGTTCGACATAAGATAAGTTCTTAATAACTAGCATAATAGAAGAAAGTTGATTAACTTTAAGTCTCTAACATTCAAAGTTTTAAATCAAAAAACATTCTATTATGCTAAGTCTTTGTGAAG
>NZ_OEPV01000005.1 GCF_900240225.1 Dysgonomonas massiliensis
CCACCTCTTCCCATTCCGAACAGAGAAGTTAAGCCCAATAGCGTCGATGGTACTGCCCTACAGGTGGGAGAGTAGATAGCCGCCAATTTTACCTGAGGAGGTCATTAGTTTATACTAGTGACCTCCTCTTTTTTTGCTAAGAAACATACGATTTTTATTCATATTTTGATAATATATTCCCTAATAAATTATCTTTATACCTTAAATATAAACCTAATGCTATTATATGATTCAAAGAGACTATATTATAAGGCTAATACAGCAACTTATCGATTCATTGTTTATGTTGTTTGATAAGAAGGATTTGAGCGAAGAAGAGCTTTCAAATCAATTAGAAAATATGTATATAGATTATTTAGATGAGTCAAAGATATTTTATCGAGAATCCTCTATGGATGATGTTATTTCTTTTTTACAAAATAGATATGGAGACGATGAATATTTATATAGAATAGAAATGCTCACAGAAATAATGTACCAAGATGGAATGCATGATAATGATAAATCAGAAAAACAGGAAACTTTATTAAAGGCATTAGAGCTACTAGTGTATCTAGATAATTATAGTAACGTGTATTCTCTTGTTAGAGAAGGTAAAATGGAAGCTATAAAAAAAGAATTAAAGCAATAGATAATACTCTGCGATCTGATTTCACACATTATATACATACTCTATTCCCATTATTAAATTTTTATCACATGTATATATATAGATAAAAAAGCGTATATTTGTTATACTTTAATCGACATAAAACATCAAAAAATATATATTATGCTAAGCGAAAAAATGGAAAGTGCATTGAATGCACAAGTTAATGCGGAATTTTGGTCTGCATACCTTTATTTGTCTATGTCTGTTCATTTTGCAGCAGATGGAAAACCTGGTTTTGCGCATTGGTTTAGACAACAATTTGATGAAGAACAACTTCATGCTCTTAAAATAGTTGATTACATCAACGAAAGAGGCGGTAAGGTAGTTTTGAAACCTATTGAAGAAGTTACTCAGTCATGGGAATCACCATTAGCTGCTTTCGAAGACACATTGAAGCATGAAAAAATAGTTACAGGTATGATAAACAAACTTGTAACATTAGCCAGAGAGGAAGGTGACTATGCTACAGAAAGTATGCTTACTTGGTTTGTTGACGAACAAGTAGAAGAAGAGTCTACTGCTCAAGGTTATATTGATGCTCTTAAGATGATCAATGGAAATGGATTCGGAATCTATACATTAGATAAAGAGCTAGCTGGAAGACAAACCGATACAGCTACAGAAGCTTAATCGATGGAGTAAGAAAAATAGTGATAAATCACTTTAGAAATTTTCTAAAGTGATTTATTTTGTTTAACTAGCATCATAGAACAGATTTAGACAATTTAATGAAGATTATAGCAGATAAAAATATACCTTTTTTGAAAGGAGTAGCTGAAGAATTTGGAGATGTAGAATACTTAGCCGGATCAGAATTTACGAATGAGCGCATTAAAGATGCAGAAGTTCTCATAATCCGAACGGTTGCCAAAATGGATGAGCAAATGTTGCATAATACTTCGGTGAAGTTGATATGTACTGCAACTATAGGTTACGATCATATTGATACTGCGTATTGCGAAGCTAATGGTATATTATGGAAGAATGCTCCAGGTTGTAATTCATCATCAGTACAGCAATATATTACATCAGCATTGCTACTTATGGCAGATAAAAAAGGGCTTAATCTCGCAAATACAACAATCGGTATTGTCGGTGTGGGGAATGTAGGTAAGAAAGTAGCTCGAGCATGTGAAGCTTTGGGGATGCGAGTCCTATTGAATGACCCTATACGCGAGAAAGAGGAAAATTCATGTGATTTCGTCTCGATTGATATAATCAAAGAAGAAGCGGATATCATAACATTCCACACGCCTTTGACTAAAGATGGTATCTATAAAACATATCATTTGGCTGATGATAATTTCTTTGCGTCGTTAGCTAAGAAACCTATTATAATTAATTCGGCACGTGGAGCTATTATTGATACCGAAGCGATAAAAAGTGCTATAAGAACGAATAAAATCAGCGGAGCAGTGATTGATTGTTGGGAGAAAGAACCTGATATCGATTTGGAATATATGGAAATGGTTGATATTGCAACACCACATATAGCAGGATATTCAGCTGATGGTAAGGCTAACGCTACACGAATGTCTCTCGAAACGATTGCTCGTTTTTACGATCTCGATAGAAAACCGATTGACTATATAAATCCTCCAGCACCAGCTGAATCGATAATAGATCTAAACAAGTTTGATTCAAGTAAACGGTTTGTTTCGGCTATGTTAGCTACTTATAATCCGATGACAGATTTCGAAGCTCTAAAGAGTATGCCTGCTACATTTAAAAACCTAAGAAACGAATATCCTTTACGTCGTGAATATTTAGCGTATACAGTGTTGAATGCTACTGAGGATGAACGACGTTTACTTAATAAGTTTGACTTTAATTTAGCTTAAGCTTGTATATTACCTTATATTATAAAGGCAAATCAGATATTTTTTTGATTTGCCTTTTCTCTTTTATTAGCCAATGAAAAATCAATGGTTGCTCAAAATTGCCAATTCTTTCCAGATTTGCTCTCCTATATTTGCTTTATATAATCATAATACAAATTTAACTAACACAATCAATTAGAAAAGTATGAGAAAAATAGTTTTTATTTTAGCAGTAGTTATGTCTTCATTTATTATTGCTTCTTGTAGTGATGATGATAATGATAACAGTAAAGCAATTGAATTTTCAGAAATGCCAGCCGATTCTCAGGATTTTATAAAAAAGCATTTTGGTAATGAAGGAGCTTTTGATGAATCAGAAATTCGAAGAGTGGAAGTTGAGTCAAATGGCGAATATGAAGTTCTTTTTGTAAACGGCATTGAAGTGGATTTTTATGCAAATGGAGTGTGGAAAGAAATAGACCTGAATGGTAAACAACTTCCTAATTCTATTGCAATGTTACTTCCATCTAACGCATTGAATTATATTAGTTCAAAGTACCCAAATTCTCAGATTGAGGAGATTGAAAAGCAAGGTGTGTATTCTGAAACACAAGGTTTTAAAATTGAGCTAAGAGGTGATAGAGACATTTATTTTGATTATTTGGGTAATGTGTTGAAAGATAAGGGAGAAACTAGCCAAGGCGAAAATAACGTGGCGAAAGAAGATCTTCCTGAGTCAATACAGCTGTTTTTGTCAACCTATTTCGCAGATCAGCAACCTAGTAAAATAAAATTAGAGTGGGATAAATATGAAATCGTTTATAACGAGGATAAAGCTGACGAGATTGAAGTGGAATTCTTTAAAGACGGATCATTCAAGAGTGTAGATCTAGAGTCTGAAAATGCAGTAGTAAAAGACATTATCAAAGGAGTAACTAAATCCAATTTGATCCTTGAGTATCTTGATGCAAATCATGCAGGATTGCGAATCGAAGAATTCAGCATGGCTCCGGCAATTCTAGGTGCTAAATATAAAGATGGTTACATCGTAGAACTTGATGGCGGTAAGACTGATTATAAAGTGTATTTCAATGCAAGCAGCGCGCACATAACAACAATCATCGATTAAGAAGTTTATAAGTATTCAAAGTAAAAGCCGGACTCAACGAGTCCGGCTTGTTTATGCTTATATAAATAAGAGCTTTAGAAGCAAGTGCAATTTAATGGTTTCAATTGTTTGAAGAAATCATTTCCTTTGTCATCCACCAGGATGAATGCAGGGAAATCAACTACCTCAATCTTCCAGATTGCCTCCATACCCAATTCAGGATATTCTAAGCACTCGAGGCTCTTGATACTGTCTTGAGCAAGAATTGCTGCAGGACCACCAATGCTACCAAGGTAGAAGCCCCCATGTTTCTTGCAAGCATCTGTTACTTGTTGGCTGCGGTTACCTTTTGCAATCATAATCATGCTGCCTCCGTGCGATTGGAATGAATCAACATACGAGTCCATACGGCCTGCTGTAGTTGGTCCCATCGATCCTGAAGCATATCCTTTCGGAGTTTTTGCAGGGCCTGCATAATAGATCGGATGATCTTTGATGTATTGAGGTAGACCTTCGCCGCGGTCGATTCTTTCTTGTAGTTTAGCGTGAGCTATGTCACGGCCTACAATGATTGTACCAGTAAGCGATAGGCGAGTAGAAACCGGATATTTAGACAATTCGGCAAGGATTTCCGGCATCGGACGATTCAAATCAATCTTTACTCCGCCACCTTCACCGGCTTGACGATATTCTTCTGGGATAAGACGTCCTGGATTGTCTTCCATTTTTTCTAACCAGATGCCTTCTTTGTTGATCTTTCCTTTGATATTACGGTCAGCCGAACAAGAAACACCCATTCCTACCGGACAAGATGCTCCGTGGCGAGGTAGACGAACCACACGAATGTCGTGTACAAAGAATTTACCTCCAAATTGAGCTCCAAGGCCTAGGTCGTAGGCAGCTTTAGTTAGTTTTTTCTCCATCTCAAGGTCGCGGAAAGCTTGACCGCCTTCGTTACCTTCAGTCGGTAAATTGTCGTAATATTTAGTTGAAGCAAGCTTCACTGTCTTAAGATTTGTTTCGGCAGAAGTACCACCAACTACAAATGCCAAGTGATAAGGAGGGCAGGCAGCTGTTCCCAATGATTTCATTTTGTCGATCAAGAAAGCCTCCAGTTTCTCAGGATTAAGTAATGCTTTAGTTTCTTGATATAGGTATGTTTTGTTGGCCGAGCCACCACCTTTTGCTACGAAAAGGAATTTGTATTCGTTGCCCTGAGTTGCATATAGATCGATCTGCGCTGGAAGGTTACATCCGGTATTCACTTCATCGTACATATTCAATGCAGCATTTTGCGAATAGCGCAAATTATCGGTTGTAAAGGTATTGTAAACACCTCTCGATAGAGCTTCTTCGTCATTAGATCCAGTCCAAACGTTTTGTCCTTTTTTACCTACAATGATCGCTGTACCTGTATCTTGGCAGAAAGGAAGAATACCTTTTGCCGATATTTCAGCGTTGCGCAGGAATGTTAGAGCCACAAATTTGTCATTATCCGAAGCTTCAGGATCAGACAAAATTTTAGCAACTTGCTGTTGGTGTTCAGGGCGAAGTAGGAATTCTACATCGTGAAAAGCTTTTTCAGCAAGTAAAGTAAGTCCTTCAGGAGCAACTTTAAGTACTTCCTGACCATCGAACTCTACTGTCGAAACATAATCTTTTGATAGTAAATAGTACTCAGTAGTGTCTTTTCCCATAG
Organism: Dysgonomonas massiliensis; assembly: GCF_900240225.1. Taxonomy (GTDB): domain Bacteria; phylum Bacteroidota; class Bacteroidia; order Bacteroidales; family Dysgonomonadaceae; genus Dysgonomonas; species Dysgonomonas massiliensis. The sequence continues at coordinate 5,280 of NZ_OEPV01000005.1, forward strand.
GGAACATTTCCTGGTACTTGAATGGAGGTGTTGCCATAATCTTATATTCTTAGTGTATAATAAATGATATTTTTAGATAGTATCTACAAATTTACAAAAAATACAACGGTTTAGTAAGATAAAACGGCAAAACCTTGGTGTCGATTTCTCTTTTGTTAAAAAGTAACACTTGTGTACACATTTTCTATTAATTTATTCTGTAACTCGTTCTTTTCGGAATATAGCTTTTCTATTATAGATAAAGTAGTTATCTTTTGATCAGATATTTTACTATTCGTCTAAACTTATATAAATCGGATATGAAAAAGCTCTTAATACTGTTTGTGTTACTTTGTATTGTTAAGTATTCTTTCTGCCAGCAGACTAAGGATTATAAAGCAATTGCTGATAGTATTGAGTATGTGCAAGAAGTTCCGTATATGGATAATTGTACTGATTCTGTATTGTGGCGTATTGTTGGAGAAGGCCTCGACATTATTCCATATTTAATAGATAAAATACATGACTCGCAAGAAACAGAGGTTAATGTTTTGTTTTTTGGAGGTAATTATACAATTGGAGACTTGGCATATCTTGCCATTCAAGGGATAATCAGAGGGATTCCGACATTCGACTTATTATGTGTCGAATTTGATGCATTAGGATGTGGTTATTGTTCTTATTGGTATCATTTGAGAAAAGATACGGCTAATCGGCTAAGATTTCAAGAAAAATTACGAAGCTGGTATGAAGAGAATAAAGATTCCTTAGTATGGGTTGAGAGCAGATTGTCAGCAATAGGAGATTGTGTCTCTCCAATCAGTGGCTATTACGAAGTTGCAAAATGAATGTGCTAAATTGTTTGATGTTGTTAAATGTATTGGCAATCATCTGCTTTATTCTGAAAAACATTTATCTTTGTGCTTTGATAACATGAATTTTATAAATTAATTGGTTCATTACCTGTATGAGATTATCTGTAAAACATATTCTTCTATTTATTATACTTCTTCTCCCTTTTGGGCTGTCAGCTCAGACGAAAGAGGACTTTCAGCGCATTTATGAAGAATTGAAGGCAAAGGGTTATGATATAGATGAAGATAAAGCCAGGTCTTTCTTTGAAGAAAATATAGAAGATATCTCGGTGAATGATTCCATTTCTAAAATAATGTTGATTTTAGATAAAGAACGTACTAAGTATAAGACGATGGAAGAAGCTGAGATGGAGGTGGAACAACTTCTGAGTAAAGTAGCTAAAGATCGAAATTCTTATCAGCGTCGTAATGGTGCGTTAGCGGTTCGTATCGGCGAAAATGCTATTATAAGAAATAAGGAACGTGATCGTGTAGCCCGCGATGCGTGGACCGATTTGGTGAAGAAGAAAGAAGCAAGTACTGAGGATTTTGTTGCTCTTTACGAGAAATTTGGGGATCGTCCGACATACTATGTTAATGGTATAGAAGTGGATCAGCATATCTTAAATAAACTGCGTGATTCGGATGTGATGGAACGCGAATATCGTGTGAAAAATACAGCATCAGGGAATCCAAATGGAGAAGTATGGTATACTATTACGAAAAAAGCAATGAAACGAATCGGGCTTTATACAGAGGAAGAGTTACCTGTCGAAAAGGGAAAAGAAAATATCGGCTAAGTATCGTCATATAGATAAAACAAAAGGAGCAAATATTTGCTCCTTTTGTTATTTTGTTAATATTGAAGCACTTATTCTTAAGAATGTTTCTTGAGTATATCATCGATTACTTTAGGAAAATATTCGTATTCCAATGCATGAACTTTAGCCGCAACATCTTCGTAAGTGTCACTTGGTAATACTTCGCATTTCGCCTGAAATATGATTGCCCCTTCGTCATAGTTTTCATTGATGTAATGAATCGTAATGCCCGATTCATTTTCTCCACTAGCCACAACGGCCTTGTGAACATTGTCCCCATACATACCTTTTCCTCCAAATTTTGGGAGTAAAGCCGGATGAATATTGATGATTTTGTCGGGATATGTTGCCAATAAATTGTCCGGAACTTTCAGCAAAAAACCGGCCAATATAATAAAATCGATATCCTTATTTTCCAGATACTCTAAGACATCAGATGTCGAATCGAACTGCTTTTTTGTAAATGTTTTCGACTCAATATTTAGTTTTTTTGCACGTTCGTGCACAAAAGCATCAGCTTTATTCGATATAATTGAAGCTATTTTAACATTCGGATTGCCTTCGAAATATTTGCTGATATTTTCAGCATTGGAACCCGATCCAGAGGCGAAGATGGCTAAGTTTATCATTTTTTATTATGGTCTTTCAAATGCACACAAAATTCGAAAATGTGCAGTTTTTGTGATTTTATATGTAAAATATTTTTTTTATCTGAATAAAAAGCTTTTACTTTGCACCGACAAAAATAAAAAGAATAATTTAACATTATTAATTAAAACCTAAAATTATGTCTGAAGTAGCATCAAAAGTAAAAGCAATTATCGTTGAGAAATTAGGAGTAGACGCATCTGAAGTAACAGATACTGCTAGCTTCACAAACGATCTAGGAGCTGACTCGCTTGATACAGTAGAATTGATTATGGAATTTGAAAAAGAATTCAGCATCTCAATTCCAGATGATCAAACAGAAAAAATCGCTACAGTAGGAGACGCTATCTCTTACATCGAAGCAAATAAATAATTTTTATTCCACACGAACATTTATGGAATTAAAAAGAGTTGTTGTAACAGGTCTAGGTGCAGTTACACCTCTTGGCAACGATGTCGCTACGACATGGGAAAATGCTAAGATGGGGGTAAGTGGAGCTGGGCCTATTACTCTTTTCGATGCCTCAAAATTTAAAACACGTTTTGCGTGCGAGGTTAAAGATTTTGATATAAGCAAATATCTTGACCGTAAAGAGTCGCGCAAAAGTGATAGATATACACACTTGGCTATTGCAGCTGCACAAGAAGCGATGGAAGATACTCAATTCGACCTTGAAAAGGTTGATACCGATCGTATCGGAGTTATTTTCTCATCAGGAATTGGTGGCCTCAAAAGTTTTGAGGACGAAATCGGAAGCTATTTTACGCACGAAGAACTAGGCCCTAAGTTTAATCCTTTCTTCATCCCTAAAATGATATCGGATATTGCCGCAGGGCATATCTCGATGCGTTATGGTTTGAGAGGACCTAACTTTGGAACAGTATCGGCTTGTGCTTCATCAACGCACAGTGCGATTGTAGCATTCGACCTTATTCGTCTAGGTAAAGCTGACGCAATAGTTGTAGGAGGATCAGAGGCATCTGTAACAATATCAGGAGTTGGAGGTTTCAATGCTCTGACTGCATTATCTACTCGTAACGATTCACCAGAAACAGCATCACGTCCATTCAGCGCAAGTCGCGACGGCTTCGTTGTAGGAGAAGGAGCAGCATGTCTTATTTTCGAAGACTTGGATCATGCTTTAGCGCGTGGAGCTAAAATCTATGCTGAAGTAGTAGGCGGGGGAATGTCAGCAGATGCATATCACTTAACAGCATCTCATCCCGAAGGATTAGGAGCCAAGTTAGTGATGGCAAGTGCATTGAAAGATGCCAATATGAAACCTGAAGAAATTGATTATATCAATGTTCATGGTACATCGACTCCGGTTGGTGACCCTTCAGAATTGAAGGCTATCAAAGAAGTCTTTGGCGAGCACGCATATAATATGAACATCAGTTCGACCAAATCGATGACTGGTCATCTACTGGGAGCTACAGGAGCGTTAGAAGCTCTATTCTGTATAAAATCTATTACAGACAGTATAGTTCCACCAACAATTAACTTTACAGAAGGTGACGAAGATGAAAACATTGATTATAAACTGAACCTAACTTTCAATAAAGCACAACAGCGAGAAGTAAGAGCAGCCTTGTCAAATACATTCGGATTTGGCGGTCACAATGCTTGTCTTATCGTTAAAAAGTACGAGAAATAGGAAAGGAACGAAAAGTGTTTAAAAAACTATATCGCAAAATAAGGCTACTTCCCAGATATGGGAAAGAGCCTTATTTTTCTTTTTACAAGATATTAGGTTTTTATCCGTACAATATAACTTTGTACGAGCAGGCTCTATTGCACAAGTCTTCATCCATTAAATTGAAAAATGGTAAATGGATCAATAATGAAAGACTTGAGTTCCTTGGTGATGCAATTCTGGATGCTGCAGTAGCAGATATAGTATTTAAGGGTTTCGAGTACAAGAAAGAAGGTTTCTTGACAAATATTAGAGCACGTATTGTTCAACGCGAAACTCTGAATAGACTTGCTTTGGATCTTGGGGTAGATAAACTTGTAAAGTCATCGGCAAGAACTTCGCATAATACCCATATGTATGGAAATGCACTGGAGGCGTTGATCGGAGCAATTTATCTTGATCAAGGTTATCGTGTAACGAAACACTTTGTATATGATAAGCTGATCAAAGAACATCTTGATATTGAAGAAGTAGCGCAAAGTGATCAAAACTATAAATCACGATTGATAGAGTGGGGACAGAAAATGAAAATTCCTGTTACTTTCGATTTGATTGATAGTAGTATTGATAAAAATAACAGCCCTTTCTTCCGTTCGGCTGTAAATATTTACGATTTACAACTAGGTATAGGAGAAGGATATTCTAAAAAAGAATCACAGCAGAAAGCGGCATCTGAGGCTTTGAAACGAATAGATAATGATGCTGAATTGTATGACTCTATTATGCAACGAAAAAAGAAAGAAGTTGCTGAAGAGGCTGAAAGGAAAAAGAAATCGGAAGAAGAGAAAATATAAAAGGGGATTGATGAAATCCCCTTTATTGTTTTAGTATCTGAAACTACTGCCACCTAAAAATTCACGAAGTAAAGATGTAGGAGGAAGTTCTTCGTCCTTGATGGGAACGAAATAGCGCAAAAATTTAAGCAGCCTGTATGCTTCCGAATATTCAGGAGCATTGTTCGGAACTTGTGCCAATATGGGTTCGGCATGACTTCTTAAAGTGGCTAATTCGTATAGCATGGCCGAGTTGAACATAACATCTGCATTTTCCTGATATGGGAATATCCATTTTTCTTCACCTTCACGAACTTTAGGCCAACGCGATAGAGTATCTATCGGAGAATAGTTGCGGAAATTGTAATCGCGCACCAAACGGCGCAGAAGTCTGTTGTCGGATGCAGGTATCCAGTTGTGATCGTCTAAAGAAATAGCAGTCAATGCAGATACATAGATTCTGAATTTTTGATTTGCAGGAATGTGCGGAGTTAGGTTAGGATTTAGACCATGAATACCTTCGATAATCAAAATACCGTTTTCTCCGATCTGGAGTTCTTCTCCATTATATTCTCTTTTTCCGGTTGTGAAGTTGTAAGTAGGGAGTTTTATTCTTTCTCCTCTCAGAATCTTCTCCAGGTCATTGTTGAATAATTCCAGATCAAGCGCATAGAGTGATTCGTAATCATAGTCTCCGTTTTCATCCAATGGAGTATTTTCTCTTTCTACGAAATAGTTATCAAGAGACAGACCTATTGGTTTTAATAGATTTACCATTAGCTGAACTTCCAGTCGCATACGACTGGTTGTCTTGCCCGATGATGATGGACCCGATATCAGTACCACTCTTGTTCCGTCTTCGCGGTATCGTTTGGCTATCTGTATTGCTGTTTCTGCTATGACTTTTTCTTGCCAAGCTTCGGAGACTTTGATAACATCCGAAACGTTGCCTGTTAGATTAGCCAGATTTAGATCTCCTACATTATCCAAGCCGATAACGTTCAAGAATTTGAGCTGATCTTTGTAAACCTGAAACATTTTAGGCTGTGGTATTACGGGCTCTAGTTCTTTGGGGTTATCAATTCGCGGAATACGAAGTAGCAAGCCATTTTCGTATGGCAGAAGATCAAATAGTTTTATATATCCGGTTGAAAGGACCAGGCTGCCGTAAAAGTAATCGATAGATCCGTTTAGGGAGTAATATTTAGAATATAATTGGCCAGATGTCTCTAAAAGGAGAGCTTTATCTTCAAATCCTTGTTCGCGAAACATAGCCACGACTTTTGTTGTTTCCTCCTCTTTGTGAGTAAAAGGAAGGTCAGCATCTATAATCTCTTGCATGCGAGATTTAATGCGATTGACGCTCTCCTGATCTACTGATTCGCGTTGTTGAAATTTACAGAAATATCCTTTCGATACTGCATGTTCCAGATTCATCCTTTCGTTAGGAAACACATCAGCAACAGCTTTGGCTAGTATGAAACATAGCGAACGCAGATAGGTACGTAATCCCGATTTTGAACTTATATCAAGAAACTCGACATTCTTGTTGTTGTAAATCTCGAAATCGAGTGATTCAACTTTATTATTGACTTTTGCCGATACTATTGTATTTCCAGTATCGATTTTTAGTGTATCCAGAATTGTTTTCAGATCAGTTCCGCGAGGAAAATCTGTGTATGTGTCGTTGTTTAAACAATGTACAGTAACTATACTACTCATATATAAACTTGTTTTGTTAAATGAATACTCCTCCTGATATGATGATATAGCAGGAGGAGTAATATCTTAAAAAGGGTTCGTTTCAATTTTTATTTGTTCCAATCTCCTGTCGGAAGTTCGCACAAACAGCTGATTAAGTTACGATCTCCGTATGCATCGTCAACGCGTGCTACATTTATCCAGAATTTGTTCTCTTTTAGGAATTCAAGTGGATAAGCAGCTTTCGAACGAGGATAGCTATGTGCCCATTCGTCATCACAGATTTCATACTCTGGGTGAGGTGCATTTGTCAATACGTTATCTTCTTTGCTGTATTTGCCATTCTGAACTTCTAAGATTTCTTCCCAGATTTGGTTTAGTGTTGCAATGAAGCGATCAAGTTCTGCAAGGCTTTCACTTTCAGTAGGCTCAATCATTAATGTTCCATGAACCGGGAATGAAAGAGTAGGAGCGTGATAACCATAATCCATCAACCGTTTTGCAATATCACCTTCGCTTATACCCGATGCGTTTTTAAGATTGCGGCATTCAAGAATCATTTCGTGTCCTACACGACCAGTTACACCGCGATAAGTAATGCCGTAGGTGTCTTTAAATGCTTCAGCCAGATAGTTTGCACTCAAGATAGCGATGCTTGTAGCGCGAGTCAATCCTTCTGTACCCATCATGCGGATGTATGCATAGGTAATAGGAAGAATTCCAGCACTTCCGTATGGAGCAGCAGCAACAGTGTTCAAAGAACTGCCATCTTTCATCGGGTGGTGAGGTAAGAATGGAATCAAATGTTCTGCTACACAGATAGGACCTTGACCCGGTCCGCCACCTCCGTGAGGTATTGCAAATGTTTTATGCAGATTCAAGTGGCAAACGTCAGCTCCAATATAGCCAGGGCTTGTAAGGCCTACTTGTCCATTCATGTTTGCACCATCCATGTATACCTGACCTCCGTTGTCGTGGATAATATCACAGATCTTGCGGATTTCTTTTTCGAAGATACCATGTGTTGATGGATATGTAATCATCAGCCCAGCTAAGTTGTCTTTATTAGCTTCAGCTTTTGCTAAAATATCTTCTACTACAACGTTTCCGTTTTCATCGCAAGCTGTAATTATGATATCAAAACCTGCTTGAACTGCTGATGCTGGGTTTGTTCCGTGTGCCGATGAAGGAATCAGAATAATATTTCTGTGCCCTTGACCTATGCTCTTTTGATATTCGCGAATAGTCATCAATCCGGCATATTCGCCAGCAGCACCCGAGTTTGGTTGGAAGCTTACTCCTGCAAAACCAGTGATTTCAGCAAGATATTGTCCCAATTCATTGATCAGTTCCTGATATCCCAATACTTGATCGGTCGGTGCGTATGGATGTATGTTTTGTAAACCGGCCAAATTGAGTGGAAGCATTGAGCTAGCCGAGTTCAATTTCATTGTACATGACCCTAGCGAGATCATTGAGTGTGCCAACGAAATATCTTTGCGGTCTAGGCGTTTGATGTAACGCATCAATTCGGTCTCGGTATGATATAATTTGAAAACATCATGTTGTAAGAATTCGCTCTTACGGATGAATTTCGGATCGATAATACATTTTTCGTCCAAATCATCAATCATGAATACTTTCGATGATCCTTTAGCCAAAGCAAATACAGCTAACAGCTCATGAGCTTTGAAATCGGTGATCGTTTCGTCGATACTGATTCCAACTTCTCCCGTAGCGAAATAGCGTAGGTTGATATCGCGCATTTCAGCAATATCGCGTAAGAAATCGACTTCTACACCGTCAGCAAGTTTAACTTTCAGTGTATCGAAGAATTGTTCGTTTTCTACCACGTAACCCATTTCTTTCAATTCGTCAGCTATTAAGGCTGTTGCAGAGTGGATGTTACGCGCTATTTTGATCAAACCTTCTGCTCCATGATATACAGCATAGAATCCAGCCATTGTAGCAAGCAATGCTTGTGCTGTACAGATGTTTGATGTTGCTTTTTCGCGTTTAATATGTTGTTCGCGAGTTTGCAGAGCCATACGAAGTGCAGGCTTGCCGTTTCTGTCTTTCGAGATACCGATGATACGTCCCGGAACCTGACGCTTGTATTCTTCCCTTGTTGCGAAGAATCCTGCTGAAGGACCTCCATAGAACATCGGAATACCGAAGCGTTGGCTGCTACCGAAAGCTACATCAGCTCCCCATTCTCCTGGAGGAGTGATTAGTGTCAATGCCATTAAGTCCGTAGCTACAGCTACCTTGCAATTTGCAGCGTGAGCCTTTTCAGTGAATTCGCGATAATCTTCGATACTTCCGTTCGAGTTAGGATATTGTACAATAGCACCAAAGAATGAAGATTCGAATTCGAATGTTTTGTAATCGCCAATAACGACCTCAATACCTTGCGGAGCCATACGTGTGTTGATTACGGCAATCGTTTGAGGAAATATATGTTGATCTAAGAATAGTTTATTTGCATTTGCTTTTATCTGATCGCGTGATCGCAGATTGAACATCATAGTCGCAGCTTCAGCTCCACCTGTCGCTTCATCTAGCAACGAGCAGTTTGATAGTGGCAGGCCAGTCAGCTCGCTTACCATTGTCTGATAGTTAAGCAGGGCCTCAAGGCGACCTTGCGATACTTCAGCCTGATATGGAGTATATGATGTGTACCAAACCGGATTCTCGAAAACATTGCGGATAATCACAGATGGTGCTACGGTGTCGTACCAACCCATTCCGATGTACGACGAGTATGCTCGGTTTTTAGCAGCAAGTGCTGTTATTTCTTCCAGATATTCATGTTCGCTAAGTGCCGGAGGTAGATTCATTGGTTTTGGCAGACGAATGTCAGCCGGGATAGTTTGGTCAATTAGTTCATCTAATGACTTAACTCCGATTTTTTTTAGCATGATTTGTTCGTCGGCTTCATTTATGCCTATATGACGAAGGTGAAATTTTTCAGTCTCCATATTGATTTTGTATCTGATGGTTAAACAATGATCTGATTAAAAAAATGGGTTTGTCTGTTTCTCTTTTCCGATAGTGGTTGCCGGACCATGACCGGGATATACAACCGTATCGTTGGGCAGAGAAAACAATTTAGTGCGTATACCGTTTAGCAACTGATTCATGTCGCCACCCGGCAGGTCGGTGCGTCCAATGCTTCCGCTGAATAGAACATCGCCTACGACAGCGTATTTATCGGCTTCGTTGTAGAATACGATACTTCCTGGCGAGTGTCCCGGAACGTGAAATATCTTCAATTTTTGATTGCCGAATTCGACAGTGTCATTTTCTGTCAGATATTTTCCTATTTCGGGAATCGGTTCGGTGTATTCGCCAAAGCCAAATGCTATATACTGATTCGGTAATTGTTTGAGTAAATACTCATCTCCCTGATGTGCTTCGGTCTTGAATCCTAGTTCGTCAGCCAAATAGTTCAGGCCAAACGTATGGTCGAAGTGTAGATGTGTGTTGATTATCTTTTTAACAACCAGATTGTTGTCTTTGATAAAATTCATCAACTCTTTCTTTTCTTCAGGGAAAAAGCATCCCGGGTCAACTATCACACACTCCTTTGTGTCGTCATATAAAACAAAAGTGTGCTCTTGAACGGGATTAAATGTAAATATTTTGATGCTCATTTATGGATTTTTGTAATGTTTTACTTACATAAAGATACAATCTTTTCTTTCAGCAAACTAGGTTTAAATTATTTTTAAGAAATAGTTTGCAAACTTTATATAAGTACATAGACAATCTTCTTTGTCTTGAAGAATTCTTCCTCGAAATACATTGACAAATCATCAGCTTCTGCCGATTTTTTGAATGGTTTCAGTTCGGCATCCAAGTTGCCTCCTTTCAGGCATATTAAACCATTTGGTAATGCGTTCTTTTTGTCGGGAGAAATGTTCTTACGAATAATTTTCACCAAATCAGGTAATGGCATTACAGCACGACTGACTACAAAATCGAATTTGTCTTTTATATCTTCCGCACGGCTGTGTATGCAAGTTACATTTTTAAGACCCAATTCTTCGGCTATTCCTCCTGCAACTTTTATTACTTTCTTGCCAATGCTGTCTACAAGGGTAAACTTACAATTCGGGAAAAGTATTGCTAGCGGTATGCCCGGAAAACCTCCGCCTGTACCCATATCCATAATATGCGAGCCATCTTTGAATTTGATGAGTTTGGCGATGGCTAGCGAATGAAGCACGTGATGTACGTAAAGATTTTCGATATCCTTGCGCGAGATTACGTTGATTTTAGAATTCCAATCTGTATAAAGAGGTTCCAGAGCAATGAACTGTTGTTTTTGCTCCTCAGTAAGATCGGGGAAATACTTGAAAATAATTTCTACTCCCATTAAATAAATTTGATAAGCGTTTACTGTTTTTGATATAAATGTGAAATAGGTGAATTATCTTTTAGAATCATAAATAGACTCTCGAATGGGATAAACACCTTTGTAGCTCCTACTGTTGGAGGTGCAATTTCACTACTATTGAATATGTAAGTCAAGCCTTTGCTATCGACCGAAAAATTGCTGTTGTCTGGCAATTCTTCGATTCCGAAATATCCGTTGATAAGACGGAGTTCTTCGATGTCTTTAGCATCGTTCTGTTTTAGAATGTCGTCTACCATCAACTGACTCAGGGTTTTGTAATAACCATCTTTCAGGATATCCTCGTTGTAAAGGCGTTTGCCGGTTTTCAGGTCGAATACAAAATTGATGTAGTAAGTCGTCGAATTGGCTCCACCGCGATAATCCCATGTCTTAGCTTGGTAGGATAAGATATTGCCCTGATCGAACAAAATTTCACTATTCAGTTTCTTGTAATATGAATAGTAATCTGCCGATTCGTGTGTTTTATCCCAAGCTGGAATTAGTGAGTCAATGTCTTTTTTGTAGTTTTTAATATACAATTCAGCAAATTTCTCACTGGCTTCTTTTGGTGGCAATGCAGCTAACCCTTCGTTTTCGAAGAATACATAGTTTAGCTCGTTTTGCACTTTAGCCAGAACTTCTTTGTTGTCGAAACCAATTGGTGCAATGTAGTTGATTTGCAGTGAGCACGAAGGTTTCGTCGAATCATTATCCAAATGATAAATATCGACAATGTTGATGGTGTCGTATTTGATATTATTTGGTTTATCAACGTTTACTTTTTCTTGGCATGAGCTGAATATGATCATGCTTGCGAAGAAGAAGTAGATGAATCCTGGGTACTTAAATCTATTAGTTTTCATAAGAGGGTCTCAATTAGTGTATAATCTTTCAGAAAGCAAATAAGCCTTCGTGTATAATTTCACCTACTGTAGGATGAGGAAATACGATTTTTCTGAATTCATCGATCGTATAGCCTTTTTCAATTGCGATACCAGCAATGATAATTAATTCTGATGCCGGATTGCCTAGCATATGACAGCCAATGATCACATCGTTCTCGTTGGCAATGAGTTTGCAGATGCCATTTGTCATTTCGTTTTCGGCAACAAATCGCCCCGAATATGCCATCGGTAGCTTGCTTACTTTGTATTTTATGCCTTTGGCTGTCAAGTCTGCTTCAGTAGCACCAACACCTGCTATTTCAGGATTGGTATATACAACACCCGGAATAGCTTTGTAACTCATGTGGTCTTCTATACCGAGAAGATTGTTTATAGCTACTTCACCTTCGCGAACGGCTGTGTGCGCAAGAAGTGAATAGCCCGTAACGTCGCCACAAGCGTAAACATTAAGATTTGATGTCTGCATTTTTTCGTTTACCTGCAGTCCGCGACCGAACATTTCGAGGTTTAGATTTTCCAATCCGAAACCTTGAGTAACAGGTCGGCGACCTGTACTAAGAAGTATTTGTTTAGCTGGAATAGTTACTTGCTCACCATCTTTCTCTATAATCACGCCTTCGGTGTTAACTTCGGTTACTTTCACTTCCATGTAGAAGTCTATTCCTGCTTTCGTATATTCAGCTTTCAGTGTTTCAGAAAGCTCGTTGTCCATATTCCCTAGTATTTGAGGAAGCATTTCTATGACACTTACTTTCACACCGAGTGTGTTGAAGAAATAAGCGAATTCCATCCCTATGACCCCACCGCCGATGATAGCTAGTGATTCCGGTAGTTCTTTCGCGCTTAGTGCTTCGCGTGATGTCCAATAGGGAACGTCTTGCAGTCCTTTGATTGGAGGGATAGATGTCTCGGAACCAGTGCATAACAATAGTTTTTTACATGCAAATTTTTCGTCGTTGCAAGCAATTTCTATTTGTTCGTTGTTTTCTCCTATTATTTCAGCTTGTCCGTTGATGATTGTTACTTCGTGAGCAGCAAGTTTCTGTTTGATGCCTGCTACAAGCTTGCGAACTACTTTGTTCTTTCTCGAAATGATTTTAGCTATATCAGCCGATACTGTGCCTTCGGTGTTTACTCCGTATTTTGCCGAATTATTTATACTTGCAAGAGTTTTTGCCGAGTATAATAAAGTCTTTGTAGGTATACAGCCTTCGTTGAGGCAAACTCCACCTAAAGCGTTGCACTCGAATAAGATCGTTTTTAATCCGCCAGCGGCAGCTCTTTCAGCAGCAGTATATCCTGCAGGGCCTCCCCCGATTATAGCCAAATCGTAAATCATAGCATTTGTTTTTAGAGTTAGTAGTCTAATACAAAATTAAACATTTAAACGAATCCGTCTAATTTAGGACAGACTTTATTTTGTGCGGTAGAATTAGATGAATGTTATATCTTTGTGTTCTAAATATGTTAGTTATGAAATATAGCATATATAAATTTTTTATAATTGTTTTTCTTGTTCTTGTAAGTGACAATATTGATGCTCAAAATAGACAAGAATTGAGTAAAATTGCTCTTGAGATAGAGCAAGAAGGTAAAGAGTTGTTCATACTCGAAAAAACGGCTTGGCTAGGTAGTGATATTCTTCGGGAAGTTCATAAAAATCCAGAGAAAGTAGGAGGGTACTTTTCTTATCTGAAAGATGGCGGTTCTGTGTGCGTGTTCTTTTCACGTGATAAGAATCCGAATGTAATAGCTTCTGTTAGTTTTGATCCGCTTTTTACTGAATCGAATACTGTTGTAAATTTGACAGAGCGCACTCTGTATCGTGAAGAAAAAGAGTTGTATCAGATTCGTAAAAAAGCGCTTGAGATGGTAAATACCGATTCGCTTTTTAAGACTTACTCTAACTCGAATCTGAATATCATTCCAATGGTTTATAAAGGAACACCGAAGGTTTATGTGCTGACTAGTCCCGAACAAGCAGGTGTTATTTTGTTTGGAAATGATTATGAAATTATATTCAATCAAAACTCGGAAATGGTTTCGAAAAGAGCTTTACATAAAGGCTTGATACCGATCTATTATGAAGGACGTAATGGGTTGGCGAAAGCTTCGGTACATTCGCACGTATCAGGTAAAGACGAATTTATCACTCCGACCGATATTTGTAGTTTGATGCTTTATCAGGATTTTATTCCTTGGGAACGTCATTATGTGATGACTCCGAAGTTTGTCAGTGTATGGAATTGTAAGCAGAATAAACTGAATATACTTACTCGTGAAGAATTTGATAAAAGTGTAAATTCTGGTAAATAGAAAGAAAAAGTAGATTCTGTATTAAAATAGCAGGAGTTTTGATGACTTTTTTATCAAAACTCCTGCTCTCCTTATATGATTTTGTGTTACTTATACTTTTACTGTCGCTGGTTTTAGAGTTTCTTTGATGGTTGCCCATTGTTGTTCCTCTATTTTGGGACCGATAACTTGTATTACATGTTCGGCAAGAAGAGTTCCTATATTGCCACACTCGAGCAAAGGCATGTTGTGTGTCAATCCGTAGATGAATCCAGCGGCATACAAGTCGCCAGCTCCGGTTGAATCGATTCTCTTAACAGGATTGGCAGAGACTAATACCTTGTTGTCTCCTTTCTGAATCCATGATCCACAGTTGCCTGCTTTGACAATTGCTATTTCGGTGATAGCTGCCAGTTTCGATACGGCTTCTTCGGGTGTTATATCTTGATGATACATGGCCTTGGCTTCTTCTTCGTTGGCAAAAATAATGTCGACTAATTCGGGGATAATTTCGAGTAGGAAATCGCGGCTGCCTTCTACTACATTGTAGCTTGCGAAGTCTAGAATTACTTTCAAACCTGCTTTTTTAGCCAGTTTCATTGCTGTGCGTATAAGGTCATAGTTTTGCACAAGATAGCCTTCGATGTAGAAATAATCATAGCCTTCGAACATGCCTTCTTGCAGATCTTCTGGTGTCAGCAATGCTGCTGCTCCTAGATATGTTCCGAATGTGCGTTCTCCGTCTTTCGAAATAAATGTAGTTGCAACTCCAGAAGTCTCTTCTACTGTCGATAATAGTGGATTTACGCCATAGCGAATGAGGTCTTGACGATATAAGTCACCAAATGAATCGTTGCCGACTCTTCCGATAAATCCCGTTTCGACTTCCACGCAAGCAAGACCAACTATTGTGTTTGCAGCCGATCCTCCGGATACAATTGTTGTGTTAAGCTTATTTATTTCTTTCGATAGCTCATGAAATCTTTTTTCATCAATTAATTGCATACTCCCTTTCGGAAGATTCAGTCTATCAAGTGTTTCGTCGTTGTCTATGATTGCCAGTACATCGACAAGGGCGTTGCCCATTCCTAATACTTTCATTATTTTTCAAAAATTTTTGACAAAGATATTGTATAATTCAGAAATATGCCCTACTTTTGCATCACTTTTGATAAGAAAATATTCTTCCTTAGCTCAGTTGGTTAGAGCACCTGACTGTTAATCAGGGGGTCCTTGGTTCAAGTCCAAGAGGAAGAGCAGCTGGAAAGCATCTTCGTCAGAAGTAAATTCTTCTTTAGCTCAGTTGGTTAGAGCACCTGACTGTTAATCAGGGGGTCCTTGGTTCAAGTCCAAGAAGAAGAGCTGAAAGCCGTAGAACGAAAGTTTTGCGGCTTTTTTGTTTTTCTCTTTCCTGCCGTTAAAAAGTGACACTTGTGTACAGATTTCTTCCTTTTTGTAGAGTGAGTTTTTTGATAATGTAATCAGTTTACCAATTTACTTTCTTTATAGATAAACTTTCTTAATTTTATCGCTACTACTTCATCGATGTTGAATTGGTTCTATCGATATGGAGTATCTTGGAGTGAAAATGCTTCAAAATGGGCTTGAAGTCCGAAGTTTAGGCGTTCAAAAAATACGTTGTTATATGGCTAAGATGAATGAGTCTATAGGAGATTATAAGTCTCCGGATAAAAATTACGGTATCGATTTTGTCTGGGAAGGTGAAATACGTTTTGGTCCGGCTTATTATAGTATAGTTTTAAATGGCTCTCCTCTTGTTGATAAAATATTCGGATTTGAATTTAAGTGGCGTTCCGACTCCTCATTCTTGGCTTTGCAGCAATGGTTGACTGTCGATTATAGAAAGGGGCCCATTACTGCTTTGTTGTTGGTTGATCTGAAATGTGGTAAAATGGCTCAAGTATCAATTGCTGAAAAGGGTTTTGTAAATCCGCTTAGATTTGAGGGCAATCTTGTTATTTTTGAAAAAGAATATTACTCATCTGGGTTGACGAAAGAATATGAGATTGATCTTAGAACTGTAGATAATTGGGAAAGTATAAGGTGAAATAAAAGTTTGATTATATATGGGGACGCAGCTTTTTTCTGAAAAGATAAGAGAATATGAGAATGTGCAATTTACGAATGAATCGCTGTCGGAGTTAGAAATTGCAAATGTGTATTTTGATGATTGTCGGTTTGAAGGATGCGATTTTAGTTATACCGTTTTCGTCGATTGTACTTTTGTGAATTGTGTTTTTCGTAATTGTAATATGTTATTGGTTAAAATACCAAATACGAATTTCAACGAGGTAGCTTTCGAAAATTGTGATATGATCGGTGTAGACTGGACTGTGGCTCGATGGTTTCGCTCATCGAAGAGGACAAAGCAGAATTTTCCGATTACGTTTCGATCCAGTCGTTTGAATAACTCTATTTTTATAGGCTTGGACTTGACGAATGTTCTTTTTGATGATTGTATAATCAAAGAAGCCTTTTTCAAAGACGCTTCAATGGAAAATGCTGTTTTTGGGAAATGTGATCTGGATGGAGCGATTTTTAATAATACCTATCTCAGAGGGGCCGATTTTTCATCGGCTAGAAATTATACGATAGATATTCGTCAAAATAATATAAGCCGGGCAAAGTTTTCTCTGCCCGAAGCCATGTCGTTGATTTATTCGCTTGATATTGAATTGCAGGATAGTGAAGATTGATCGATGCTGTTTGATTATTCTTTGAAATAAACACGTTTTACGCGATGTGACACAGATGTGAGTATTTCGTATGGAATCGTACCGATCAAGTCGGCTAGAGTAGTTACAGATGGATCTTCACTAAAAATAACAACACTATCGCCCTCTTTGGCTTCAATACCTGTAATATCAATCATTGAAAGGTCCATGCAGACATTGCCTACATAAGGAACTCGGTGTCCGTTAACTACTGCGTAGGCTGTGCCGTTGCCTAAACGGCGATTCAAACCGTCGGCATAGCCAATACGAATGGTTGCTATGGTCGAATCTTTTTCGATTTTGCCACGCCTGCCATATCCTACGGTTTCTCCCTCTTTGATGTGCTTGATTTGTAGAATAGTAGTTTTAAGACTACATACGTTTTTCAATCCTTTCAATCCGCTTGCGCTGATTCCGTACAAGCTGATTCCTAGGCGAGCCATGTCGAATTGTTCGTCGGCGAAACGTTCTATTCCTGCTGAGTTGAGGATATGTTTGTAGATGGGATATTTCAGCCCATCTTCAATAGTCGAAGTTATGGCCTTGAAGGTTTCGATCTGCTGGGTAGTGAAGTCGTCGAATGCCCAACTTTCGCTTGCAGCTAAGTGTGAGAATGCTGATTGTACGCGTAGGCTGTTTTGTTCGTTCAGTAAGCTTATAAGCTGAGGTAGATCCTCTTCGGTGAATCCCAAACGATGCATACCACTGTCTATCTTTATGTGTATAGGGTAATCGGACAGTCCTTGTCGGCGGGCGGCCTTGATGTATGCTTCTAAAATGCGGAAGTTGTAAACTTCGGGTTCGAGGCAATATGTAGCTAGTTCGTCGAAGCTGTTAACTTCAGGATTGAGAATGATGATTGGTACAGTAATGCCCGATTTACGGAGTATTACTCCTTCTTCGGCAACGGCTACCGCCAGATAGTCACATTTGTGATATTGTAGGGTTTTTGCTACTTCTACTGCTCCCGCTC
The DNA here is from genome assembly GCF_900240225.1 of Dysgonomonas massiliensis. GTDB lineage: Bacteria > Bacteroidota > Bacteroidia > Bacteroidales > Dysgonomonadaceae > Dysgonomonas > Dysgonomonas massiliensis. The sequence continues at coordinate 23,063 of NZ_OEPV01000005.1, forward strand.
CGTAAGCGTCGGCTTTTACCATACAAACGAGTTTGGTTGATGGTTTTAGACGCGATCGATAAAAATTGTAGTTGTGTACAACTGCATCTAGATCAACTTCTAGTACTGTTTCGTGGGTTTTCATCTCGAGAAGTCGGTCAATGTCTTCGAATGAAAAACTCCGTGCGCCTTTCAGTAATATGATAGAGTCGGATAGATGTTTTATTTCCGGAGAATTGATGAAGTCTTCGGTCGAAAGAAAGAATGTAGCATCTAGATTCGCAAAAATATCTTTCGATTTGTATATCTCAGGGCCGATGGCTATTAGCTGATTAACTTCAGCTCCTTTTATCAGTTGTAAAGCATAAGCGTATAGTTTATCCCTGCCTAATCCCGATTGGGGTATGTCGGAAAGGATGAGCACTTTCTTTAGATTTGTACTAGCTGCCCTTTGTTTCAGAAAATCCAATGCTATGCTTAGTGAATTTATATCAGAGTTGTAGGTATCGTTGATTAGTGTGCAATTGTTCTTGCCAGGTCGTATATCCAGACGCATGGCAACGGGTTCCAGCTGTTTCATGCGCTCGGCAATAACCATTGGAGGAACTCTCATATATAGTGCTGCACAGAAAACGTTCATCGCATTTTCCATTGAGGCATCATCAGTAAACGGAATTTCGAGTTTAAGTGAAATCTCGAGGGCTGTCATATTGATGATTGTTCTATCTTGCAGTTTTTCGATTTTGTAGATCTTTACGGGGCAAGACGCTGCGGCACGACGGGACCAAGTCATTCTTTTCTGAGACAGACAAGCCGAGTCCATACATTCTTCGATGATCTTGTTTTCTTCTTCGCATATGATGATGTCGCAATCGACAAATAATTCGAGTTTCTCGTGACATTTCTGTTTCAAAGAGCTGAAGCCTTCTTGGTGGGCTTGTCCGATGTTTGTTATGATTCCAATACTTGGTTTTATAACCGATTGCAGATTAGACATCTCTTCGGGCTGAGAAATACCGGCTTCAAAAATTCCGACTTCGGTACTTTCGTTTATTTGCCATACGGATAGAGGTACGCCTATCTGTGAATTGTAGCTTCGTGGCGAATGGGTAACATTTTTGTCGGGGCTTAGGATCTGGTAAAGCCACTCTTTGACAATTGTTTTACCATTACTTCCGGTGATTCCTATTACGGGTATGTCGAATTTGCTGCGATGGTATGCCGCTACTTTTTGGAGGGCTGTGAGTGTGTTTTTTACTACAAGAAAATTTGCATCAACCATATCTACCCATTCGGCTTGCATATGAGTAACTACAAAGTTGCGGACGTCTTGCTCGTAAAGGTCTTTTACGAATTTGTGGCCGTCATTGGCGTTAGTTTTCAGGGCGAAAAAAAGAGTCTCGTCGGGGAATAGTACTTTTCTGCTGTCTGTCAGTAGTATGCTGAATGTCGAGTCACGGAAACTTTGGTCTTTAATGCCAAGTATCGGGGCTATTTCTTGTATGGAATATTTCATTGTAATGCTTGCCTCCTTTTATTTAACAGTACAATTTCGTTGTTACAACAAAGGTATGTATATTTCTCCTGAAACTTATTTAATTTATCTATAGTTTGGATTAAAAATTGTTTATATTCTTCGCCTTTATCGTTTAATGGACGATGGTCGATTGCAGCTTGCAATTTACTCCATTCGCTTATGATTGTGCTTGTCTCTTTATTGAAGAATGTTCTCTCGAAAAGTTCCCATATATATTCTATTGCTGTGTTGTTTGGGTGTGTCATATCCTCGGAATAGAAGCGGTAGTCGCGCAAATCATCCAGCACGGTCTCATAGGCAGGAAAGTAATAGCAATTGTCATGCTCAGAGCACAATTTATCAATAGCTAACAATAAAGTCGATTTGCTAAGTTGATTGTCGTGTAGTCCGTCTTTCAGGTGCCGGATTGGGCTTACTGTAAAAACGATTCTTAGTTTTTTATTTGCTTCGCGAAGTTGATCAATCAGCTCTGTCCAGTCGTCAGCTATTGTGTCGACATCCAATCGGTAGCGGTTGAATGCCGATGCTGGTATTTTGTGACAATTACCTACTATTTCGCCGCTTCCTTTGTGTTTAAATACATAGGCTGTCCCAAATGTGATGAAAAGAACAGAGCTAGTAGCCAGATGTTCGCTTGCTTGATTGAATGATTCGTTGATTTTATTTAAGCATAGCTCGGAGTTTGTATCCGAGAATTGGCTGTGATGCCAGAAGCTTTGGAAAATACCTCTATGCTCGAAAAGTTCGTTCTCAACAAAAGTCCGTTTTTCTATCAAGCGACGGATAGCCTTGCTTATCGAGGCTGGATTGTATAGAATACCATAAGGGTTGAGGTTGATGTTGAATTTGCTTTTTTGTAATCGTTCTCCGATGTTTTGAGCAAAGCATGAACCAATCATTGTGATAGTGTCATGATGGTTGAGGTTGAACCCAAATTGAGGCGTTTCTATTTCTGTGCGAAAGTTCATAGGTGTTGTCTATTTGTAACAAATATAGATAAAATATAACTAAAGCGAAAGCAAAAAAGGCATCCACAATGGATGCCTTCTAATTAATTTATTTAAAGCTTAAAATTTAATTCCGTATCCAAAGAATAGATTGAAATTATCCCAATCAGAGAAGGTGTATTTCATTTCCAGATTGAGGTATGTGTTGCTTGTTATTCCATAGTCTATCCCGGCTCCAAGGTTGAATCCCCATTGTGTAAATCCTTTCGATTTGTGTTCGTGATTGCCGCTATATCGTGCATTTTGCATCGAAAGACCTAGTAGCGGGTATAAAGAAAGATCGGGAGTAACTGCATCTAGGTTAAATGCATAGTGTAAGTTTACATCTACGTCTAGTCCAGTTACTTTGTCCTTAGGGAATACAAAGTATATATCCGGAGCAATACGCAGGTTGTCTACAATCGCGTAGCGTCCTTCAGCTCCTAGCATGAAGCGTCCTGGATTTGATTTTACACCTCCCTGAATGATAATTGACTTCTCGCCTTGTGCCGATTGAGCGAAAGCTCCGATTGCAAAACTGGCGATGAATGTGATTAGTAGTAAAGTTCTTTTCATATTAGTCAAATTAGTTAATATTAGCCTTTTATCGCACTGTCTTAGCTGAAATTGTTGTCTAGCAAGCACTCAAAAAGCTTGAAATACGTTTCAAATTTAGAATAAATATGATGTTAAGTCGTGTCTAAGGTTATATAAATTGTATTTTTTATCTAAATGATGTGAAAATTGAATGATGTTGTGTGTCGCTTGTTTGGAGGGCTTGTCGTAAAATGATTCTCGAATCTCGTAAATTTCGCTAATAAATTTTTATCTTTGTGCCTTTTATATTTACAAACTTAGGCTAAATTTGTTTGGGCTCATTCTGAAGGCCTAAAAGCTGACATAACAACAAGTAAGGACGACGTGGCAAAAGGAAATAAGATAGTAGAAACTCCAATGATGAAGCAGTATAACGAGATAAAGGCAAAGCATCCTGATGCAGTGCTGTTGTTTCGCGTTGGTGATTTTTACGAAACGTTCAGTGACGACGCTATTGCTGCATCCGAAATATTAGGGATAACACTTACTCGTCGGGCAAACGGAGCAGCTTCGTTTGTAGAACTTGCAGGATTTCCGCATCATGCATTAGATACTTATTTGCCGAAATTGGTTCGGGCAGGTCGTCGTGTGGCAATATGCGATCAGTTGGAAGATCCGAAACAAACTAAGTCCATTGTAAAAAGAGGTGTTACAGAATTGGTCACTCCTGGTGTATCAATCAATGATAACATACTGAATTATAAAGAAAATAACTTCTTGTGTGCAATCCATTTTGCGAAAAATCAGTTCGGAATAGCATTTACAGACATTTCGACAGGAGAATTTTTCGTGGCCGAGGGCACAAAAGATTATATAGATAAACTGCTGACCAACTTTGCTCCGAAAGAAGTGTTGTTGGAACGTAGTCGCAAGAAACAATTCGAAGAAAACTTCGGATCGCGTTTCTTTATTTTCGAACTTGAAGATTGGGTATTTACCGAAGATACAGCACGTAACAGACTGTTGAGTCATTTCGAGACCAAAAATCTGAAAGGGTTTGGTGTAAATGATATGACAAATGCGATTATTGCAGCAGGGACTGTATTGCATTATCTGGATGCAACACAGCATACGCAATTAGGTCATATAACATCGCTTGCGCGTATCGAAGAAGACACTTACGTGCGTTTGGATCGTTATACGGTTCGCAGTTTGGAGTTGATCGCTCCGATGAACGAAGGAGGAAAGAGCTTGCTGAATATTCTCGACCGTACGGTGTCGCCTATGGGAGCGCGATTGCTGCGTCGTTGGTTGGTTTTTCCTTTGAAGAATATCGATCAGATCAACAAACGCTTGTCGGTTGTTGAATACTTTTTCAAAGATTTGGACTTGAAATCTTTGTTGGAAACACAGCTCTCACTGATTGGCGATATGGAACGTATCGTATCAAAAGTTGCGGTGAATCGTGTAAATCCTCGTGAGTTGGTGCAATTGAAGGTTGCCTTATCTGCTCTTGAACCTATCCGTGCGGCGTTTTTAGCTTCGGGCGAAGCGAACTTGCGTGAGATTGGAGAAAAACTGAATCTCTGTCCCGAGATACGTGATCGTATTGAGCGCGAACTGCAACCCGATCCGCCGTCAATGCTGAACAGAGGAAATGTTATTGCTAAAGGAGTCAATAAGGAACTTGATGAGTTGCGTGAAATTGCATACTCGGGCAAGGATTATTTGATGCATATTCAGCAGCGCGAAAGTGAGAAAACGGGAATCCCTTCTTTGAAGATCAGTTTCAATAATGTTTTTGGCTATTATATCGAAGTTCGCAATACACATAAAGATAAAGTTCCTGCCGAATGGGTGCGCAAGCAGACGCTTGTTAATGCCGAGCGATATATTACGCAGGAATTGAAAGAATATGAAGAAAAAATTCTGGGGGCTGAGGAAAAAATAGGCTCTCTTGAGTTTGCTATATATAACGATCTGGTTACATCTCTATTAGACTATTTGAGCCAAATACAGAAAAATGCCAATCTGATAGCTCAGGTAGATTGTTTGTTATCGTATGCCAAAGTGGCTAAGGAAAACAAATATATCCGACCAGAAGTTAGCGATAGTGATGTGTTGGATATCCAGAATGGACGCCATCCTGTTATCGAAAAACAGTTGCCTATCGGTGAAAGTTATATTGCTAATGATGTGATGTTGGATAGTGATACGCAGCAGATAATTATGATCACCGGTCCGAATATGGCGGGTAAATCAGCATTATTGCGTCAAACAGCTCTCATTACGTTGATGGCTCAGACGGGAAGTTTTGTCCCGGCCGATTCGGCTAAAGTTGGACTGGTTGATAAAATATTTACACGTGTAGGAGCTTCCGATAATATCTCATTAGGCGAGTCAACTTTCATGGTCGAGATGAACGAGGCGGCTGATATATTGAACAATATGTCGCAAAAGAGCTTGATCCTCTTCGATGAATTAGGGCGTGGAACAAGTACTTATGATGGTATATCGATAGCTTGGGCAATAGTGGAATACATACACGAACATCCCAAAGCCAGAGCCAAGACTTTATTCGCTACTCACTATCACGAGCTGAATGAAATGAGCAAATCGTTCAAGCGAATAAAAAACTATAATGTATCTGTAAAAGAAATTGATAATAAAATTATATTTTTGCGTAAACTCGTTCCTGGAGGAAGTGAACACAGCTTTGGAATTCATGTTGCAAAGATGGCGGGTATGCCGCAGAGTATTGTCAAACGGGCAAATACGATTCTGAAACAATTAGAGAGTGATAATCGTAAGCAGGGGATATCGAAACCAATAGCCGATATTCAGGAAAATCGTGAAGGTTATCAACTCAATTTCTTCCAATTGGACGATCCGGTATTGAGTCAAGTTAGAGATGAAATTAAATCGCTGGATATAAATAACCTGACTCCGATGGAAGCATTGAACAAACTTAACGAAATAAAAAAAATAGTGTCGGGAAAATAGATATGTGTCCTGAAACGGAAAACATTGAAAAGTGATCCTACTTTATTATACAAACATCAATTATGAAACTCTCATTTGTAAGTCCGGTATATAGGGCAGAAAAAATAATTCCTACACTTATTAGTCGTATCGAAGCTTCGGCTAAGCAACTAACAGATGATTATGAAATTATTTTAGTTGATGATTTTAGTCCTGATCATTCGTGGACTGTGCTTGAGCAGGAAGCAATGAAAAATGAACGGGTTAAAGCTATTAAGTTAAGCCGTAATTTTGGTCAGCATTATGCTATTACTGCAGGATTGAGTTACGTTACCGGAGATTGGGTTGTAGTCCTAGACTGTGATCTACAAGATCAGCCCGAGGAGGTCGTAAAACTGTATGCTAAAGCAGAGGAAGGATACGATATTGTTTATGCCAGACGTCAAGAACGAAGTGATTCTTTTTTGAAGAAATTATCGTCGACAGTATTCCATAAAGTTTTCTCTTATTTAAGTGGACAGAAAACTGATAAAACAATTGCTAATTTTGGTATATACAACAGAAAGGTGATCGATGAGTATAATAAAATGCCAGAGGTGGCACGATCGTTTACATCATTGATTGCTTATGTCGGTTTTCCTACCACAGCTATCGAGGTAGAACATGCGTTAAGGTTTGATGGAAAAAGCTCTTACTCGTTGAGGAAGCTGCTTAAACTGACATTTGATGTTATTATAGCGAATAGTAATAAACCATTGCGAATAGCTGTCAAATTAGGTTTTAGTCTGAGTGTAATCTCTTTTTTACTAGCGATCTATAATTTAATTGCCTACCTTGTTGGCGCTATAATGGTTCCGGGATATACAACTACAATATTTTCTATCTGGTTTGTAGGCGGACTTATCCTTTTTGTACTTGGTATTATTGGTCTATACATTGGAAAGATATTTGATCAAGTAAAAGGGAGACAGATATTTATTGTTGAAAAAGAAATGAATATTGCTAAATGAAAATATCTGCTTATAATGTAACATTAACCAGATTGACTGAAGATAAGATTGAGCTTATCCGTCAATGGCGGAACGATCCGAAAATATCTCAGTACATGGAATATCGCGAGCATATTACGGCAGAGATGCAACTCAATTGGTTTCGGAAAATCGATAACGAGAATAATTATTATTTTATCATTGAGTTTGAAGGTAAGGAGATTGGTCTGGCTAATCTACGCGATATAGATTATGAAAAGAAAGAAGGCGAAGGTGGAATTTTTATCTATGATGATAGTATGTTGAATTCTACAGTTTCTTTTCAGGCTGTTTTGGCTATCAATGATTTTTCCTTCGAACGATTGAATCTGGATAGAATATTAATACATGTTTTGAAAAATAATAAACGTGCTATTTTATTCAATAAGGCATTGGGCTATGTTCGTGTTGATACTGATGAAGATGTAGAAAACGAACCTTATGTTTTAGAGAAAGAAGTATACTACAAAAAACGAAATAGTTTAATTAATTTAATTCAATAAAATAGATTTACGATGGAAATTAATTCATTTGTGCAAAACTTTGCAAATCAATTTGAGGATACAGATCCAAGTGTTTTTACTCCAACTACTAAGTTCAAAGAGCTGGAAGAATGGTCATCTCTTTCTGCACTATTAATCATTGCTATGATGGATGAAACCTATAATGTGAAAATTAAAGGAGATGATATCCGTAATTCTGTAACAATCGAAGACTTATTCAACGTTGTAAAAACAAAGTAAATAAAGCATGGCTTTTTTTAAAATATCCAATGTCGAAGTAAAGGGAATTGCAGCTTGTGTTCCGTCACATATCGACGAAAATATTAATTACCCTATTCCGGAAGAAGATATTAAGAAATTAATATCTTCAGTTGGAATAGAGCGAAAAAGAGTTGCTGGTAATGATGTTTGTACTTCAGATTTGTGCTGTAAAGCAGCTGAAATGCTATTGGCTGATTTGAAGTGGCAAAAAGAAGATATAGACTGTTTGATTTTCGTTACACAAACACCAGACTATATAATTCCTGCTACATCTTGTATTTTGCAAGAACGATTAGGACTCAAAGAAGAATGTTATGCTCTTGATATATCTTTAGGCTGTTCGGGGTATGTTTATGGGATGAGCACTATTGCTTCGTTAATGACAGGTGGATTTTTCAAAAAAGGTCTGCTCCTAGTAGGAGATACGATTTCTAAAATGTCTTCGGAAGAAGATAAGAGTACCTGGCCTTTGTTCGGAGATGCAGGAACAGCTACAGCTTTTGAGTATAATACTGAAGCGGAAAATATATATTTTCATGTGGCTACAGATGGATCGGGCAAAGATGCCATAATTATAAATGACGGAGGGTACAGAAACATGGTCTCTGATGTTAGTTTTGAGATGAAAGATTATGATGGAGGAATAAAAAGATCTGATCTCAATATCGTTTTAGATGGTATGGATGTCTTTTCATTTGCAGTTTCTAAAGCTCCACAAACGATAAATAAACTTTGCGAGAATTTTGAGATTAATCGTGAGAATATAGATTATTATATATTTCATCAAGCTAACTTATTCTTGAACGAAACTGTTCGAAGAAAAATGAAAATAGATAAGGCAAAGGTGCCATATTCTCTGAAGAACTTTGGTAATACCAGTTCAGCTTCTATACCATTGACAATGGTTACAGAAATCAGAGAACAACTGACAACTCGTAAATTGAACCTGATAGGATGTGGCTTTGGTGTAGGTTTATCATGGGGAAGTGTTGCTTTTTCTACTACAAATATTGTTTGTCCCGAACTAGTGATATACTAAAAAATATTATGAACGAATACAATCCTTTTTCACTTCGTGAGAAGATCATTTTAGTAACAGGTGCTTCGTCCGGAATAGGAAAGTCTGTTGCCATAGAATGTTCGAGGATGGGAGCTAAAGTGATAATTACCGGAAGAAATGAACAACGGCTAAATGAAACTTTTGGCCAACTTACCGGAGATGATCATATAAAAATAACTGCAGACTTGAGTTTGGAAACGGGCTGTGCTAAGCTTGTCGAAGAATTATCAGATAATATCGATGGAATTGTGCATTGTGCAGGAATAACTCATCATAAACCTTTTCAATTTATAGATAAAGAGAGCTTAGATGAGATTTTTGCAATAAACTTTACTGCTCCAACGTTGATGACTAATCTGTTGGTTAGAAAAAAGAAACTGAATAAGGCTAGCTCTATAGTATTTATAGCATCAACAGCAGGTGTTGTAGGTGCTTATGTTTCCGGAAGTTTGTATAGTGCAACTAAAGGTGCTATCAGTGGTCTTGTGAAAGGCATGGCTTTGGATCTTTCTCCTAGAAAAATTAGAGTAAATACTGTTTGTCCGGCAATGATCAATACAAATATCCTCACGGATAATCAAGTAACAGAAGAACAGTTGATAGAAGACGCAAAAAAATACCCTCTTAAAAGATATGGTAATCCCGAAGAGGTTGCACACGCAGTAATATATCTACTATCTGATGCATCACAATGGGTTACCGGAACGAATTTAATAATTGACGGGGGATTGTCCGTCTCATAGATAAGAATGAAAGAAGTATATATAAAGGCATTGTCTTACTACTTACCTGAGAAAGTATTGACGAATGAAGATTTAGTCAGAGATTTTCCGGAATGGTCAGCCGAAAAGGTTGTATCAAAAGTAGGGATCAATAAACGACATATTTCAGCCGATGATGAAACATCGGGCGATATGGCTGTAAGTGCAGCCCGAAACTTATTTTCGGAATGGAGCATTAATCCATCCGATATAGATTTTGTTATACTTTGTACTCAGAGCCCAGATTATTTCTTGCCTACCACGGCATGTATTATCCAAGAACGGTTGAATATTCCGACAAGTGCCGGAGCATTGGACTTTAATCTTGGTTGTTCGGGTTATGTTTATGGATTGGCTGTGGCTAAAGGTTTGATAGCCGGAGGTATAGCAAAAAATGTACTTCTATTGACTGCAGAGCAATATACTAAGTTTATTCATCCTAAAGATAAAGGAAATAGGACCATATTTGGGGATGGAGCTTCGGCATCACTTATATCAGAGACGGGCTTTGCTAAGATTGGAAACTTCAGCCTAGGTACCGATGGCAAGGGGATGAATAATCTTATTGTCGAAACCGGAGGGCTAAGAAATAGAAATCAGATGCCCGAGGAAATTATGGATGGTAACGATGCTGTAAAATATCCCAATAATCTTTATATGAATGGAAGTGATATTTTCACTTTTACGCTCGAGCGTGTTCCTCCTTTGGTTAACGATATTTTAGCAAAGAATAATTTTGAGAAATCGGACATAGATTTACATATATGTCATCAGGCAAATAAATACATGCTCGATTTTTTACGGAAGAAAATGGCGATTGATCCGGATAAGTTCTATTATTATCTATCGGAAGTGGGAAATACAGTATCGTCTACTATCCCGATTGCTATATATGAAGCTCGCAAAGAAAATCGATTGTCAGGGAAAGTCCTGATTGCCGGATTTGGTGTAGGTTACTCTTGGGGAGGTACAATTTTAGAAATTGTATAGTTACTTAAGTGTAAGTTTCAATTTGAATATTATATAGAAAGAACATGCATTTTGTTAGTAAATCCACGTTAAATTATTTAAGCAGTAAATACATAGTTCACTTATTTGTGAATATTGTCGTATTTTCTGCTTTGGCATTTGTTCTTCCTATACGTTTTGAAACAAATGACGATATCGGGATGTTGGCGATAGCCTCGGGTAACTATTTATCGGGCCCTGATGCTCACCTTGTATTTATTAACTATATATATGGACTGCTCGTATCGTCATTGTATAAACTTTATGGTGGGATAGAATGGTACACACTACTATTTGCAATTATTCATATTGTGTCGTGGAGTATTATTTCTTGGAGAATATTTGCTGAAAAGGCAAGACCTATAAGCAAACTTGTAGCTTCGCTTCTTTTTCTAAGCCTCGAAATTTGTTGTATTCTATATTTTCAGTTTACTACTACGGCTGCGGTCTGTGCTACCGGTTCTGTCGTACTTTTTATGGCTTCGCGGGATGACAAACTGCGAATTCTGGCTATTTTATTATTCTTTTTAGGGACATTAATCCGATTCGAAGCTGCTTGCCTTGTTTTATTATTATCTACACCTCTTTTTGTGAAAGAATTATTCGCCGTAGGTAATAAACAACTAGGAAAATATATGATGAGTTGCTGTATTCTAGTTGCTTTGCCAATTGCGGCGAAGATTGCCGATAAGAAAATTTACGATTCGGATGCAGAATGGAAATATTATAAGGAATACAATCTTCTCAGAGGAGGGATAAATGATAATCTGAATGCCTATGTATTAAAGGAACTTCCCCAAGAAGTTACAGAGACAGATTATAACCTGTTTTTACATTTTTTTGCAGATTGCAGTGTGATGACATTAGACGTTATACAAGATATTACCTCGCGTATAGATCGCATTAGTATAAGTGATAAAATGCATAATCTTCTACATAATACGATCCGATATCGGATCCCGATGTCATTCGTATTCTTATTATGCTTAACGGTATTTTTATTACAAAAAGATAAAAAAAACCGTTCTATCGTAGCTCTTATATTCGGACTGCTTGTATTTGTTATAGTATTTGTGTCTCTGGATGCATTATTGAAAGAGAGAGTCTTTATATCCATGCTGATTCCTGTTTGTTGGATGCTCTATTCAATATTCATACATTCGGAGAAGCAATCGAATAGGTGGGTTTGTTTCTTTATGTTAGGATTATCTCTTCTTCTTACGGCAAGTTTGCATTATAAATATATCAATCCAGAAATCAAGAAGAACGAGAGAAAGCAAAATCGTGACGAGCCTCTAACTTTGGAAGTAATAGATTATATGAAAACACTTAATGACGAATACATTATGCAATATCAAGGAGGTGTCAGATTGCAACACTTGTCTCCATTCAAAACATCAGAGTATATAGAAGGGCTTAAATGGGTTAATTCTGGTTGGTATTCTTATATTCCCTTCAATAAAGGAGTATTTGACTCCTATAAAGATATTATAGATAAAAATTATGTGTTGGTTGCTCATGTGGACAAAGATAAATTAGTAGGACCAATCAAAGAAAGCGTTAGATTGCATTATGGAATTTCAGTTGAACCAAAAACTGTTTATGAGTCTAATTTGTACTCCTTGATAAGATTTGTGTCTGTTAATAATTAAAATGAAATTTTATATTGCCTCTGATTATTTTCTTTTTACTATTATCAGAATAGACAGACAAGAAGGAACTTATGCAAAAAATAAATAAATGTAATTTCTTCGAGAAGTATATTGTACATCTCATAATCAATAGCATTGTCATATTATTGATAGCACAGTTATTGCCTATGAATTATGAGTCGAATGATGATACAGCCATGCTACTCTTCAGCTCGGGAGTGTACTCGGGAACGCCAGATGCTCATTTGGTATTTATTAATTATATTTATGGCTTTCTTGTATCTTCGCTCTATCGGATATACTCAGGAATAGAATGGTATACTGTCCTTTTTGTAGTAATCCATGTAGTCTCTTTTAGTATTATTACATGGAGGCTCGCAGTATCGAAATATAATAATGTTTTCAAAATTATATTTTTGTCACTTTTCTGTCTGATAGAAGTATATTGTATTAGTGCTCTTCAATTTACAACAACTGCTGCAGTTTGTGCTTTAGGTTCACTCTTACTCTATGTATCTGGTAACAAAACCTGTACTCAAATCCTAGCAATTCTACTTTTTTTACTAGCCTCTCTGATTCGTTTTGAAGCTGCATTTTTGATCTTCATAATTTATAGCCCTTTGATTGGTTATCATATTTTGCAGTCTGATTCATCTCGTAAAAAAATAATCGTCTTCTTAGTTCTGTTAGTCAGTCTTCCTGTATTGGCAAAACAAATAGACGGTTGTATATACGATTCGGATGAATCTTGGAAAAAATATAAAGAATATAACCTTTATAGGGGAATGATAAATGATAATCTAACAGTGCTGGATGAGGATCAATTGCCTGCAAATATTACAGAATCCGATTATAGGCTATTAGGTAACTTCTTCCCTGATACAGACGTCTTTAATGTCGAAGTATTAAAAGAAATATCGGAGAAGAATAAAGGAACTACATCTCATGATAAATTTTATAGAGTCGTATTCAATCTGCTGATATATCAATATCATGTTTGCATTATAATTTTCATTTCCTTTCTATTATTTATACTGCTACCTGCCCGAGGACGGATTATTTTATTCTGTTCTTTATTATTGTTGACAATGTCTTTTATTTATATGTCGATAATAGGAACTCTTAAGCCCAGAGTATTCGTATCAACAATATTAGCTTTGTGTTGGGTGCTATTTGCTCTGTCAGGGATGGTCAAAGTCGAAAGAAAAACAATCGTTTCTATTTTTATTATATCGCTTTTGGCACTATTTATATCTCTGTCGGTAGATATCAGTAAATGGTACAATGGTTTGAAAGGTTTAAATAGGGCCTTTATACCGGCACAAGAAACATTAAGAGAATACGTAAAGAGTAGACCGCAAGAGGAAATAATTGTTCCTTATCAGTCGGCTTTGCGTTTCGAAATATACTCGCCTTGGGAAATAAGTAAAGAAGCACAGCAATATAAATTTAGATGCCTAGGCTGGTTGTCTACCATTCCGCTAAATGATGGCGAAGTAGATTCGTTTTTGGATATTATAGATCAAAAAACAATACTGATAGGGAAGAATAATTATAGATTGTTTATGAAAAATATAAAAAAAAGTATATCTCATCATTACGGGATAGAAATTCAAGATAATATTATCTTTGAGAATGAATTGTATTATCTTTTGAAATTAACTAAAAAGAACGACGCAAATGATACCATTTAATAAACCTTACTTTACAGGCAAAGAGACAGAATATATAAAGCATGCTGTCGAATTAGGAAAAATTTCGGGAAATGGATACTATACCAAAAAATGTCAAAGTTTTTTGGAAGAAAAATACGGCTTCAAAAAAGCTCTGTTAACGACATCAGGTACCGATGCCTTGGAAATGACGGCTATTTTGGCTGATCTTGCTCCCGGAGACGAGGTTATCATGCCTTCATATACATTTGTGAGTACGGCAAATGCTTTTGTATTGCGAGGTGCTAAAATCGTTTTTGCCGACTCAATGGAAGACAATCCCAATATTGATGCTTCAAAAATTGAAAGTCTGGTTACTCCCAAAACGAAAGCTATTGTAGTAGTACATTATGCTGGCTTTGCTTGCGATATGGATACTGTTATGGATATTGCAAAAAGATATAATCTGTTGGTGATCGAAGATGCTGCTCAGGCTATTGATAATTACTATATCGATAGAAATGGAAATAAAAAACCTCTGGGGACGATTGGGCATCTAGGTGCATTCTCGTTTCACGAAACTAAAAATATCATTTCGGGTGAGGGCGGTTTATTGACTGTTAATGATCCGAAGTATATTCTGAGATCAGAGATAATCTGGGAAAAAGGAACTAACAGAACTGCATTCTTCCGTGGAGAAGTTGATAAATATGGCTGGGTAGATATGGGCAGTTCATTTCTACCTTCTGAAGTAACAGCTGCATTTCTATGGGCTCAATTAGAGCATATGGACGAGATTCAGGCAAAACGTATTTCGCTGTGGAATAGATATAATGAGAAGCTTAAGCCTGTAGCTGAAAAAAAAGGTTTCAGATTACCTGATACTCCTTCTTATTCGACCAATAATGCACATATGTTCTATCTCGTATGTAAAGGTATTGAGCAACAAACACAAATAATAGACACTCTGAAAACGCACGATATATTGAGCGTATTCCACTACTCAAGCCTTCATAAGAGCGATTTTTACAAATCGAAACACGATGGACGTCAATTAGAATATAGTGATAAGTATACCGAGTCGTTGGTGCGTTTACCTCTGTACTACGAATTGACAGAGCAGGATGTAGATAATATTGTTCGTATAATTGACGGAATTTAAATGCAGATTTCAAGAAGCAATGTGTACTTACTTGTAGGTATTCTTGTAGTTTCTATTATAACTATATTTCCTTTCTTTTACTATCAGGAAGATATAACTCTCCGTGTTCATGATAATATGGATTCTAATATTGTTTGGGTCAAGATGCTTCTTGATAATAATGCTTGTTGGGTAGCTCCTGATACAATAATAGAACAGATAATGAATGGAGTCCCGCGCTCATCATTGTTATCAACCTATGATTTGGCTCTTCTCGTATTCTGGATATTCGGAATATTCTGGGGTTATGCTATCAACAAGGTATTTCTAGCAATAATTGCATTTGCCGGAATGTATCTATTGCTAAAGAAACATATTTTATCTGATAATACTCCGATATACATATCTGTACTCACGGCGATTTTATTTGCCATTCTCCCTTTCTGGAGCTTTATAGCTTCTGTGGCGGGTGTACCTCTCGTATTTTGGGCATTTCTGAACTTGAGAAATAATGACAAGAGAGTGGTAAACTGGCTAGCACTGATATTATATGCATTTTATTCATCTCTAGTTCTGACAGGTTTATTTGTGTTGATTGCCCTCTCATGTGTTTTCGCTTATGATTTGATTATCAACCGTAAGTTCGGAAAATACTTATTCGCAGGGTTGGCTTTAACAAGCTTTGCATATATCCTTAGCCACTGGCCGATGTTTTATATGCATTTATTCGATTCGTCGGGTTATGTTTCTCATCGTGCCGAAATGAAAGTTTTGGGTAATATCTTTTTAGGATTCTATGCATATTTCTGGGATGCTCTGAAGAATGGAGGCCCTTCGCATTTAATATCGATGCAGGCTCCGATAATATTGGTTTTAGCTTGTGTTATCCCAGTCTTGATGGTTATAACCGGTAAATATGATAAGAAGTTCTTGTTTGTATTGGCTGTACTGCTTTTATCTACACTTACCATATCGTTACTTGGATATGAGAAAATAAGAAATATCGTACAAGTTATTTACGATAATACAATAGCGTTGGATATGGCCCGTGTTCACTGGCTTACACCCGCATTGTGGTATGTTCTTTTGGGGCTCGCATTTGCTTATGTTACAAAATATATCCCTAAAGGAACTTATATTGTAATAGTATTATTTTGCTTGCAATTCTATAATATTCAGCGAGATGATACCAATTTGTTGAAAGATTCTAATTCAAAGTTAACATATAAGGAATTTTATTCAACAGATCAGTACAATGAAATAAAAGAGGTTATCGGAAGTAAACAATCAGATTATCGAGTAATCAGTGTCGGAGTAGTCCCTGCCGTAGCTCAGTTTAATGGATTTTATACATTAGATGGATATTTGGCTGACTATCCGTTAGAATATAAGCACAGATTTGGAGAAGTAATTCATGATGAATTAGAACAATGCCCTTTTGTAAAATGGCTATTTACAACATGGGGTAATTATTGTTATGCTTATTCTTGCGAGCTATGGGGACAGCCTGATCCAAAACAATTACCAGAAGTGAAATTGGATTATAATTTCGAAGCATTAAAGAAGATAGCAATAGAGAAAGATGTTTACATAATTTCAGCAACAAGAATAAAAGATACTCCTATTGAATTGATTCAAGAACTTAAAAGCCAGGATTGGCATTGGAATGTATATCTTTATAAAGTAAATTAATAAGAATGAGATCGGACAATCGATACTTTGAGAAGATAGTTTCGGATAAATATTTAGCTATCTCTATTATTGTAATTGCAATAATAACTTTATTCCCATTCTTCTATTACCAAGAAGATATAACACTTCGTATTCATGATAATATGGATTCTAATATTGTTTGGGTTAAGATGCTTCTTGATAATAATGCATGCTGGGTAGCGCCTGATACAATTGTTGAACAGGTAATGAATGGAGTTCCACGTTCCTCGCTATCTTCAACCTATGATTTAGCATTACTTATATTCTGGATTTTCGGAATATTTTGGGGGTATGCAATCAATAAGTTATTATTGGCCATTATAGGGCTTGTAGGTATGTATCTCTTGCTGAAAAAGCATATTTTACCATCCAATACACCTGACTATATATCTTTATCAGTAGCATTTCTTTTCGGGTCATTACCCTTTTGGAGTTTTCCCGCAACAGTAGCAGGAGTTCCTCTTGCATTTTGGGCATTTCTCAATCTTCGTAAACAAGATACAAGGCTCGTTAACTGGCTAGCATTGATTCTGTATGGAGTCAATTCATCATTGATATTGACCGGTTTCTTCGTCTTACTGGCAATGACTTTGATTTTTTTGTTCGACTGGATTGGTAGGCAGAAGTTCAATATCTATTTATTTGCAGGTCTGGCGTTGCTGAGCATAACATATATTCTTACTCACTTCCCGGTTTTTTATGCACATCTGGTGCCAACTGTCGGCTACGTATCGCATCGGACAGAGATGCACATGATGGGAAATCAGGAAATGGGATGGTATTACTTCGTGTACGCCTTGCAAAGAGGTGGCCCTTCTCACCTTATCATTATGCAGATCCCAATAATATTACCTTTGGCTTGTTTTACAGTCGGACTAATGCTCTTCAAAAGGCAAATTAACCGTAATTTTATCATCATATTCTCGGCTATATTGTTTTCTACAGTATTAGTTACCATCCTTAATCTTACTGTCGTAAACGAGATTATGACCGAGGTATATGCTAGAACCATTCCTTTGGATTTAGCTCGTGTACAATGGCTAACGCCAACCTTGTGGTATGTGTTGTTTGCTTTATCACTAACATTATTGATAAAATATTATCCTAAAAGTAAATATTTTGTTCTGGTGCTTGTGGCTCTACAATTTGCAAATATTAAAAGGCCAACTAGCAGTTATAGGAAAGATTCGAATTCACCGATGACATATAATCAGTATTATTCGCCACAGCAGTTTAGTAAGATAAAGGAGTGTATTGGAAAAGGCCAGAAAGATTATAAGGTGATAAGTGTTGGCTTGGCCCCGGCCGTATCGCAATTTAATGGATTTTACACGATAGATGGTTATCTTGCCGATTATCCATTGCAGCATAAGCATGCATTTCAAGAAGTCATACAAGGCGAGATCAATAGATCGGGCTATATCCGTCATTTGTTTGTAGACTGGGGGTCGTGCTGTTACGCATATTCATCGGAACTGATGAAAGTAAGTAAAACAGGGGTGGAAAATAGTTTACCTACGATAAACCTGGACTACAATTTCGAAAAGCTTAAACAAATGGCAAAAGGTAAAGAAGTCTATGTTATTTCAGCTGCTGAAATAAGTAATACAGAACTTGAACTTGTTGATACATTCATTCAGGATGAGTGGTATTGGAAAATCCGTCTCTATAAAGTTAAATAGCAGATAAATTACTGCTTGTATTTAGGCTTGTCTGCGAGTAATATATGGATGACTAGTCCTATAACACCAAATATCATTCCAGCTATAACT
Source organism: Dysgonomonas massiliensis (assembly GCF_900240225.1). Classification (GTDB taxonomy): domain Bacteria; phylum Bacteroidota; class Bacteroidia; order Bacteroidales; family Dysgonomonadaceae; genus Dysgonomonas; species Dysgonomonas massiliensis. Next base: position 41,635 of record NZ_OEPV01000005.1, read on the forward strand.
GCTGCACTCCAACCATTGATAGCCCATACTCGGCCACCAATAAAGGTTCCGAGTGAGCCTCCTATGAAATATGAAACCATGTAAATGGTATTCATTCGGTTACTAGCTTCTGGGTGAGCTGCTAGGGCAATTGTCTGATTCGTTACGTGCATAGACTGTAATCCCATATCGAGAAGAATAATGCCGACAATTAGACCGGCATAAGAGGCTCCCCATATTCCAAAAATAATCCACGATATAACGATAAGAGAAGAACCTATCATTATAAGCTTGTTCTTCGATATACGTTTCGATATAGCTCCAACACGAGAGGCTGCTAACGCACCTCCGATTCCGAAAATACCAAGAAGTCCGGCTACATCACTTCCTTGAAAGAATGGAGCACGTTCGAGATGAAAAGTCAGAACAGTCCAAAATACAGAAAAAGATGCCAATCCCATTGCTCCACGCACAGCAGCCAGCCGTAGAACTGGAGTTGTACGAGCATAGTGGACCATTGATTTCATCAGTTGCCCATAAGATCCTTTGAAAGTTGGTATTATATCGGGAATGTTTATTGCTACCAATATTGCCAGTACGAACATTACTCCGGCTGCAATGTAATACATCTCGTGCCAACCTAGATATTCTCCAACCAATCCGCTGACAACGCGTGAACCTAAGATTCCGATAAGAAGCCCACTCATGACAATTCCTACATTCTGATCCTTATCTTCGGGGCGGGATAGTTCGGCTGCAAACGGTACAAATATTTGTGGTACAACAGATGTGAAACCGATGAAAAAGCTCGATATAAGCATTACAGTAAGAGATTGGGCTGTAACAAATATCAATAAAGATATTATGATGAAAATAAAATCGATCAGGATGACTCGTTTTCGGCGAAACATATCTCCTAAAGGAATAAGCAAAAGCAATCCACACGCATATCCCATCTGTGTAACCATCGGTATACGGCTGGTTGCTTCTTCGCTCTGCCCTAATTCGCGCGAAATCATACCTAGCAATGGCAAGTTGTAATAGTTGTTTGCAACTACTAGTCCTGCGCCTACAGTCATGAGCCATAAAGTTGGCTTGCTGAGATACTTTTTGTTTTCGTCGGTCAGAGGCTTCAATATTTTACAGGCAAAATTGTATGACAATAATTGGTATTGTGATGTGAAAACTAAGTTACAAAATAAAAATGATAGGAAATAAGGCAGAGACAAGTAAAACACTTCGAAATGTTTTTTATATATTTATGAAAACATATTTACTTACTCACAAAATGTCAAATGCCATTGTCTGTTGCATGGCTATGGCATATACCCAAAACTAACATATTATGAGTGTTAAGAAAGTTGCTCCGATGGGATTCCAGTTTTATGTATTAGACCCATACATAATAGCGATGCATCATCGAGACTTATTCCCTAAAGGGAACGGAAAAATGGGTCCAATAGAAATGCCTCTAGGTAAGAATAATGGCAATGATTTTGATATGAATGCCTCTTGGAGAATGTATCACGGAAATACTATTTCCGGATTTCCGGTGCATCCGCATCGAGGCTTCGAAACAGTGACAGTTATGGTCGAAGGTTTTGCCGATCATTTCGACTCGAAAGGATCAAAAGGACGATATGGTCAAGGCGATGTGCAGTGGATGACTGCTGGTGCAGGTGTACAGCATTCGGAAATGTTCCCGATGTTGAAAGATGATACCGAGAATCCGATGGAGTTGTTTCAGATATGGTTGAATCTGCCAAAGAAAAACAAATTCGCGAACCCTGATTATAAGATGTTTTGGTCGGAGGATATCCCGACTGTTACTGAAAGGGGAGTCGAAGTGAAAATTATTGCTGGCGAATATAAAGGAGTTAAATCTTTAGATCCATTACCTGATTCGTGGGCTTATGATCGAAATAATCATGTCGGTATCTGGATTATAACGCTTGAACCGAAAGCCGAAATGACGATTCCGGCTGTATCGTCTACATTGAATCGTGTATTGTACAACTACGAAGGTGGTGGTGTAATTGATATTGACGGCAATAAAGTAGAAAAAAGGTACTATGCAGAATTAGAAGGAGATAAGGATATCCGAATTGTCAATGGAGAAGAAGCAACAAAACTTTTGCTACTTGAAGGCGAGCCAATCAATGAACCATTGGTTTCGTACGGACCATTTGTCATGAATAATCAAGCAGAGATTAAACAAGCGTTACTTGATTATCAAAAAACGCAATTCGGAGGGTGGCCTTGGGAACGTGAAGATCCTGTAAATACGAAAGAACAAGAACGTTTTGCGAGTTATAATAATGGAGAACGTGTAGAATATCCAAACAAAAAATAATAATAAACCTAAAGTATTAAGAAGATGGAAGAGAGAAGATTTGTAAACAACGAAGAGAAAAGCCGTTACGAACTGCATGTAGGAAAATATGTAGCATTGGCAGAGTATATAATCAATATTGAAAATACAGTTTATATGACTCATACCGAGGTTCCAAAGGATTTGGAAGGGCAAGGAGTAGCATCAGATATAATAAAAAGATCGCTTGAAGATATAAAGGCTAAAGGCTTCAAGGTATATCCACTTTGCCCGTTTGTAATTGCTTATATCAGAAAATATCCAGAGTGGAGAGAGCTTGTTAGATAATTAATAAACCAATCATAAAGTTATGGAATCTAAAACACTGTATTATAAAACTAAAGATTTAACTATTATCTGGAAACCCGAGTTGTGTGCTCATGCAGGAGTTTGTGTGCATACGCTCCCCAAAGTCTATAATCCGAAAGATAGACCTTGGGTAAAACCCGAATTTGCATCGACTGCTGAGTTGATAAAGCAAATAGATGCATGTCCGTCAGGAGCATTGACTTATAAACTGAATGACGAAGATGAAAAATAGAATATTTTTCATCTGAAAATTGTAACTTCGTTACCTGAATTACTTAACTGTAACAAAAATAAAATTAAATGAGTAAAACAGTATTAACCGTTGCTATGATTGCTGCAGCCAGTCTTTGTATGAGCTGCAATGGCACAAAGCAACAAGAGACAACGAACCAAAATTTTACGTACGAAGTGGACGAATTTGCAGATATTCAGATCTTACGGTACCAGGTACCCGGATTTGACGAATTGACATTACAACAAAAAACAATGTTGTATTATTTATCTCAAGCAGCATTGGAAGGACGTGATATCCTTTTCGATCAGAATAATAAGTATAATCTAGCTATCCGCCGTACATTGGAAGCTATTTATGCGAATTATAAGGGAGATAAGTCAACAGCTGACTATAAAGGTTTCGAAGAGTATTTGAAACGTGTTTGGTTCTCGAATGGAATTCATCATCACTATGGTGAAGAAAAATTCTTACCTGCATTTTCGAAAGAGTTTTTTGCAGAGCAAGTAAAAGCTATTCCTACTGAACAGGTACCAACCAAAGAAGGTCAGTCGGTAGATCAATTTGTAGAAATGATCACTCCGGTAATTTTCGATCCTGCAGTGATGTCTAAGAAAGTAAATAAAGCTGCTGCAGATAAAATTCTTGAATCGGCAAATAATTATTACGGCGATGGTGTAACACAGAAAGAGGTCATTGCTTTTTATGATGCAATGAAAGACCCGAAAGATCAGCAGCCAATTTCTTATGGACTGAACAGCCGTTTAGTTAAAGAGAACGGCAAGTTGGTAGAGAAAGTTTGGAAAATTGACGGCCTATATTCTGATGCAATAAAACGTGTTGTTTATTGGCTGGAAAAAGCTCTGCCATTGGTCGACGCAAATGATACTAAGCAAAAAGAGTCTCTGACTAAACTTATTGAATTCTACAAAACTGGCGACCTGAAAACTTACGATGATTATGCCGTAGCTTGGGTTCACGATCATGCTCTGATTGACTTCGTAAATGGTTTTACCGAAGTATATGGCGATCCTCTTGGATACAAAGCTAGCTGGGAATCGGTTGTAAACTTCAAAAACGTAGAGGCGACTAAACGTACTGAGATTATCAGTTCGAATGCTAAATGGTTCGAAGATAATTCTCCGATCGATGACCGTTTTAAGAAAGAAGAAGTAAAAGGTGTATCAGCAAAAGTTATTACAGTAGCTCAATTGGGTGGAGACTGTTACCCTGCTACTCCGATAGGAATCAACTTGCCGAATGCAGATTGGATCAGAAAAGATCATGGATCGAAATCGGTAACTATCGAAAATATAATGGAAGCATACGATCAGGCATCATTGCATACAGGATTCGGCGATGAGTTTATCTGGAGCGATGTAGAGAAAGAATCGAATAAAAAGTATGGTTTCATCACGGATGTATTGCATACCGATTTACACGAATGTTTAGGTCATGGATCTGGTAAATTACTTCCTGGCGTTGATCCTAATGCTTTGGGAGAGTACAGCTCGGAAATAGAAGAAACTCGTGCCGATTTGTTCGGTCTTTATTATGTGGCCGATCCTAAACTTGTAGAACTAGGCATCATACCTAATGCCGAAGCATACAGAGCTGAATATTATAAATTCATGATGAATGGATTGATGACTCAGTTGGTACGTATCGAGCCGGGTAAAGATATCGAAGAAGCTCATATGGTTAATCGTCAGTTGATAGCTAAATGGGTATACGAAAAAGGTCAGGCCGATAATGTAGTCGAATTGAAAGTACGTGATGGTAAAACATTTGTTGTGATCAATGATTACGAAAAATTACGTACGCTGTTCGGTCAACTATTGGGCGAAGTACAACGCATCAAATCGGAAGGCGATTTTAAAGCCGGAGAAGCATTGGTTAAGGATTATGGTGTGAAAGTAGATCAAAAACTACATGCAGAAGTTCTAGAACGTTACAAAGGATTGAATATGAAGCCTTACAAAGGTTTTGTAAATCCTAATTATGTTGTGACTACTGATGATGCGGGTAACATTACAGATGTGAAACTAACTTTCGACGAAGGTTATGCTGATCAGATGATGCGTTATTCGAAAGAATATTCGACATTACCTACTTATAACGACTAATTTTGAATCACTATATGAGAGAGCGAAGTTCCATTTGGAACTTCGCTTTTTTGTATTAATGTATTCTCCATATAGTTCTATTAAGTAAAATATTCTAACTTGCATAAAAAATGTGAATATGACCCCAAAGTTACGATTGATAATTCTATTATTGATATTACCCCTATTTGTGTCAAATGTTTATGCACTTGATAATGGCTGTATGTATACAGATTCGATATTGCCTTCCCCTTCACTGCTTTTGGAAGAAGAAGTGATTATGCAAACTAAAGATTTGTCCGATCTTCTTAAAATTAATATCTATGATCAGCCTTATTCATTATCGGCTAGCTATGGCGACAAAAAGCAGTTGTGGGAAAATACTGGAGGAATTGTAGGAGGTATGTTGATTGCTACGGGAGTCATGATGATGCTGCCAGACGATGTTACTAACTGGACGGGTAACGAAGGAAATACTATTTTTACTAAATGGTACTATAATGTCAAGAAAGGTCCCGTTCACGATAAGGATGGTTTTATAGTCAATTATATTCTACATCCCTATTCAGGTGCGGTTTACTATATGAATGCCCGCTCGGCGGGTTATAATGCGTGGCAATCGCTGTTGTATGTAAGCTTCGTATCGAATGTCGTCTGGGAATATGGATTAGAAGCTTTTGCAGAGCCACCATCGTTGCAAGATTTACTTTGTACTCCCACTATTGGGGCACTGATGGGAGAGGGGTTTTATCTGGCTAAACGACAAATCGTAGCAAATGACTATCATATATTAGGCTCGCGTGCAGTGGGTAAGGTGATTGTTTTTGTGATTGATCCTGTATCAGAAGTGATGGATGCTGTATTGAAACGTAATAAAAAACGCTCAAAAGATTATTCACTGCATGTATCTTACCCTACATTCGGACGAAAATCACTATTTTCGTTAAGATTGACTTTTTAATCCGATAAAACTTAAATTGATATATTATGAAAAAACTTGTTGTATTGTTAACTCTAGTATTGATATTCTGTATCAATGTGCAAGCTCAAACGGATAAGGAGATAGCTCTTCAAAAAGGTAGAGAAGCGGTCAAACTTATGGACAGTGGAAAGATTGATGAAAGCATTAAGCTTTTGGAAGAGGCTATGAAGTTAGATCCAGAAGAATCGGAATTCCCATACGAAATGGGATTTGCTTATTATCTGAAAGAAGATTATAAGACAGCGATCAAGTATCTAAAAAGGTTAGAGAAACATAAAGATAAAAAGCCCATACATTTCCAGCTTTTAGGCAATGCATATGATATGGATGGTAATCAGAAAAAAGCTTTTGAAGCATATGATAAAGGTTTGAAATTAGATCCTAAAGCTGGGATAATATATCTTAGTAAGGGCATTGTGTATATGAAATTGGGAAAGATACAGGAAGCTTTGGATTCTTTTGAGAAAGGAATAGAAGTAAATCCGGAATTTCCATCTAATTACTTTTGGGCAGCTAAGTTATTTTGCGAAAATACTGAAGAAGAAGTGTGGGGTATGATTTATGGTGAGATATTCTTAAACTTAGAACGCAACACAAGGCGAACCCAAGAAATAAGTAAACTTCTTTATGATACTTACAAAAATGAAATTCAGTTTAAGGGAGATACGGCTGCATCTATCAGTTTCAGTAAGATGAATGTAATCAATCTTGATACATCGAAAGAGGGCGATATCGAAGCCTTGGTGAATAGTTTCAAGCCTCCATATGGAATGTTCGTTTATGAAGGAACTTTATTGAAGTCTATCTTGGATGAGAGAGAAATTAATATGGAGACTCTTAGCAGAATCCGTGCCCGTTTTGCTAAGATGTACGACGAAGAACATGCGAAGCGATATCCTAATGTTTTATTTTATTACCAGAATGAATTGGATAAATTAGGATTTTCTGATGCATACAATCATTGGATACTCAAGTCCGGAGATGTTGATCAGTTCGATAAATGGGTAAATGATAATCCTGATAAATGGAAAGAATTTGAAGCTTGGTTTCCTATTAATTATTTACAGACAAGTGATGATCTGAAATTCTATCGTTTGCAATACTAGCCCTTCCTAGAAGATAATAAAAAAAGAGATAAGCAATTTATGCTTATCTCTTTTTTATATATCGGTGACTGACCGTTAATCTTGAACTTTCTCTTCTGCTGGTTGATCTTTTATATCGCAAGTAAACTCCAACTTTTCGATTGCAGCTTTTAGCTTCTCAGGCGAAGTCTTCTTTGTATCATACTCAATGCAAACTGTTTTATCTTCCAAGTTTACTTTCAGATCTTTTACACCTTTTTCCCAAGGAATATTTTTTTCGATCTTAGCTTGACAGCCATGGCAGCTCAGACTAACGTCAAAGCATACTGTGTCAGTTTTCTTTTTTTTGTCTTGTGCACTGATTGTTGTTACACAAACCAGCATCATTACTAATAAGATTTTAAATGCTTTCATATGTTCTATTTTTATAGTTTTCCAATTCTCCATCTGATACCCGCATATATCTTACGTCCCATCAAAGGACCCCATATTAGCGATGAATCAAAATTCTGTCCGAAAGGATTTTCGTAATCTATTATCGGGTTCTTCTGTTTATAATCGAAAATGTTTTCAGCTCCTAAATATACATCAAAACGTTTTGAGTTTTTTGTTATTTGTGCAAAATAAATTGGGAAAGAACTTGATTCGCGTTTTGGCGAATCGTATCCATTCATACCCGGTAAGCGCGAAGGACCATTGAATTGAGCAGTAACATCGAATACCCATTTCCTGAATTTGGTAGCATAAGCCAGATTAACCAATCCGCGATAGCGCGATGTAAGTGGTTTTTCCATCTTGTATTTATTGATGCCATCAGTATAAGTTACTTTCGAGTCATTCAGACGGAATGCGGCAAACAGATCAAATCCTTCAAAAAGATTCATTGATAAGTCTACCTGAAATGCATTAGCATGAGAACTTCCTTGCAAGTTGTAGAAATATACCTGTCCTTTATTTCGTTCAATGTCCGTAATCGCCTGATTCCTGAAATCGGAACGGAAGTAATCAACGCTCAGAGTAGCTTTTTCGCCATTCCAAATCGGAATGTAGAATGTTATGTTTGCCCCGTAGTTCCAAGCATCTTCGATATCCAGATTATTGATACTCTCTACATTGACATTACGCGATGAAGCAAGTAGGCCAATATTCTCGGCAATTACGTTAGGAGATCTATACCCGCGTCCTGCGGATGCTCGGAATATGATATCGTCAGTTATGCTGTAACGTAGATTTGTCCGAGGAGTGTATAACCAACCGAATTTGCTGTTATAATCGGCACGCATACCCACGATGAAAGTCAGTTTATCGTTCGGAGCAAATGTATATTCCCCGAATGCACCCACGACAGCTTCACGGCGATTGATCTGCGTTAGCGGAGTATTGTTGAACGGCAATCTGTCTTCGTAGTTTGTCTTATAATCGTCATAAATAAAGCTCATTCCGGCTGTGTATTTATGAGCTGGGCTACCGAAATCAGAAGTAAATAGAGCATTACTGTGGAATGAGTTTTGTTTCCCGTTATAAGATTTGTCGCCGAAGCTGGAATTCTGATCGTGATGCGTATAACTATTGATCAGGCCGATACTTTGTCCCTCTTTATTGCCGATAGCTATTCCGGTCTTGTTATAAACATTGAAATTTTTGTTGCGGATATTCGTCTGGTATAGCCTCATACCTTCGGTCATGTGCTTGATATGATCGGCATCTTGTCCTCCTTCACGCGTTTCATATAAGAACTTAAGTCCGAATCTTGATTGTACTCCATTTTCTTCATCCAGATAGAACCATCTGTTATAGAAATTTGCCAATTCGGTCTTTGGCATATCCAAGAATGTATCGTCATTTCCATCATGACCTTTCTTTTCCATCGATCCGTGAGCCAGTAAACCTACCCACCATTTTTTGCTCAGTTGAGTAGCTGTTGTAACATTCGCCTCGAAACGTTGAGCATCGTCTGCAAACAGATTGATGAATAATTGCTCAGTCTGATTGGGCTTTTTATGCTCAACATTGATCTGTCCGGTCAATGACTCGTATCCGTTAACAACCGATGAAGCACCTTTCGATACCTGTACAGATTCCAACCAAGGACCCGGAATATAGCTCCATCCATATGTCGACGCCAATCCTCGAAGCATCGGTACATTCTCGTCAGTCATCTGACTGTAAATGCCAGATAAACCAAGTAATTGTACTTGTTTTGCTCCCGATACGGCATCAGTGAAGCCTACAGTAATACTTGCACTATTCTCGAAACTCTCAGACAGATTACAACATGCCATTTTCATCAGTCCGGTAGTCGTTATAAGCTCTGTTTTCTGAGCGGTAAGTCTCGATAGTACTGTTCCCCGCTGATTGACGGTGACTTCAGCTGCAGCAAGTTCTATTCCTTCCTTCAGCGTGAAATTTATTTTATTGTGCTTGATATCCGAAACGCGTATACTATCCGAAATATATCCGGTAAAGCTGGCAACAATATATCCATTCGTATTATTAACACCGCTCAGGCTGAAAGTTCCATCCGATTCGGTAAAAGTTCCTTTGTCAGTTCCCGAAAGATAGACGCTAACTCCAACTAGAGATTCTTTTTTAGCATCGCTATTTATAGCAGAAACCGAGCCCGTTATCGTTTGGGCTTTGAGCGCTGCTACTAATAGAATGAGAGCCAATATAGATAATATAAAACGTAAATTCATAATCATTTTTTGATACCTTAATTAGTTACTTTTCGAATTTGATACGGATGACTAGCTTGGTTTATTTTAATGAAACAAAGATCGTATCTAGACAGAAAAAAAAGTTATATAATTATGGATATAGTTTATAAGATTTTGATATCAATGAATAAATCTATTCGTCTGAATTCGTTTTGTGTATAAGGTTATATAAATAATATGCCCCTATGAGAGAGGGGCATAAACAGATATTGCAGTTATATTTTTTCGATACGCTTATTTTCTATCCAGCCAACATTACCTGCAGCTGTTTCTATTTCGCTCCAATCGCGATCTTCTTTCGTTATTTTAATCTTAGTCCCGGCATGGAGCGTAAACACTTCTTTGCCATTTGTATTTGGCGAACTGCGCACAATTGCCGAAGGTGTCATTATGATTGCCGAATCACGATTCAGAATATCACTTCGTTGTCGGAAGGCAAAGACATTGCCTAAAATGACCAATACGACAAGGACGATTCCTGCATAGAAAGTAATTTGTTTTGCTAATACAGTTTTACTGAAGAAGAATACAAATGTGCAAACAATCAGCAGGACAAAACTTACAACCGCAAACCATGCCCAGGCATTTGAACTCATTGTTTCCTGAAAGCTGTTGATCCATTTTGTAAGGAAGAAGCTCCCGCTATTTTCTATTTTGTCTTCAATGCGTGTATTTGCGAATTTGATATTATGACGAATGTCTTTATCCCCAGGATTCAGAAGTAATGCCCGTTCGTAATTAAGGATTGCCTTAGCTATTTCCCCATCTCGAAAATAAGCATTCCCAAGATTGTAATACAAATCTGCCGAGACTTCAGATTTGGCATTATGTTCCGAAATAAGCTTCTCATATATCTCTGCTGCTTCGCTGAATTTGCCGTTATCGAAGGCTTCCACAGCTTGCTGTTCTTCGGCTACGACTGATACTTCTTGCTCTGTCGGTTTTGCATCCGTTACCTGAGTGCTGTCAGCCTGAGCATTAGCAGTTAAAATATATGATGATATAATAAGTAGTGATAATAATACTCTTTTCATAATCTTACGATTTCTTTATTACATTTTCCATTTTGCCGATAGCATCTACCGTCTGATCATAAACTTTGTCCATTGCATCGTTCGACTCGGATGGAGCGTAGCGCGCAAATTCACAAGTATCAAGTATGCCGATATAATCACGTATCAGGGCTTCGTCAACGCCATACTTGCCAAGCTCGTTTTCGATATTTTCACGATTCAGGTCGGCAACCGGTATCGTTAATTTATCGCTCAGATAACCCCATACAGCGCGCAATACTTCTTCGTAGAAGCTGTCTTTTTTCTGTTCAGCCAAATAACGCTTAGCTAGTTTCAGACGCTTGGTTGCAACTTTATTTGCTTTCTTGGTACGTATACGAGCCACATCTGCATTCGCTTTAATCTGATTGCGATAGTAGACTGATAACCCGATAAGCAACAATAAAGGAATTATATATGCCAAGACATAGCCAGTTGACCCGATAAAGAAGTCATCTGTTTGACGGAAATTCAATGTGCCGGTTTTCAAATATCGTATATCTTGCTCTACCTCTACTGCACGCTGACTTCCGTAGCTGGTAGCCGAAGTGTTGGCTGATGCATTCGGATCTTTATCGACTGTAATTTTATACTCTTCCGATTTGATCGTGTGATATTTATTATCCTTAGTATCGAAATAACTGAAGTTGACAGCCGGAATAGTGTATTCGCCGGCATAACGTGGAATGAACATATATTCAATCGTACGCGAGCCGCTTAGCCCATTCTCGGTAGTGCGGACATCATTCGTGGTTTTAGGATCATAAACTTCAAAATCTTTCGGAAATTCAACCTGAGGATCTTTTATCAGTTTTATATTACCCGTACCATTTATAATATATTTCAGTGTGATTGCTTCGTTTGCCTTCACATGATTTTTCGAAATTGACGAGAAGAAGCCAAAATCACGACCTACTGCACCTGAAAAGTCATAAGGCTTGTTATCGCTTGGTAAAGAAGAAATGTCTATCGTTACGGGCGTTGTCTTCATCGTATGGAGCACTTCGTCATATACTGTGACTGGTAGGCCCATAAATCCTCTCGATTGTCCAACAGGCAATCGGAAGAAGAGTTCTACTTTTCCCGAAGGAATCGTTAGTTTTCCCGAACGTTGAGGGAATAACAAGTATTTTTGAATATCAGCTGCACTATAGTTCTTACCATTGTATTTTTCGAGACGGAATTGGGCATTCTGCGACATGTTGAATTCTTCTTTCACGAAACCTTCGAAGTCGGGGAATACAATGTTATTTACACCTACGATGTCCAAGACGCTGTACAGACGGAATGTGACAACAAGTGCTTCTTGTTCTTTTACTTTTGTTTTAGAGAAAATAGCGCGTATGAAAGCATCTTTCGGATCAATATGTTTAGCCGTTGAAGATGAAGTCGTTTCCGGGATCGATTGCCCCGGACGTTGCTGTTGCTTTTGTTGTGCATCTTTGTCAGGGGTAAGAATTTCGATGTCTACTGTGTTTGATTTGTATGTTTTCGATCCTACTTGGATGCTGGCAGCTGGAATTGTATATTTTCCCTTTGTTTTAGCCATTAAAGTGTAGGTGTAAGTCCAACTCGATTCGGAACTTACTTTACCGTTGATGATTGATGTACTTTGAGCACGTGAAACGCCCGGTCCGTATATGACGTCGAATCCCGGCATATTTTCGGTTACATCAGGAGATTTTGGATTTTCGATACTCGACCCGTTAGCCGAAAGAATGTATTGAATTTGTATCTGAGCGCCTTCTACGGTCGAGTTCGGAGCTCTGAGTACAAACTTCACATCCTGAGCCATCAGGCTTCCCAGCGAAATGAGTAATAATGTAAATACAATTAAATATCTCTTCATCGTTAATTTGTTATAACTAATCTTGTTTTATCTTTTCAGATTGCTATCAGGTCCATTACGCTGATGGCAATATCTTCTATTTTCAATTCTTTCTTCAAATATACTACTTCGTCAACAATCCGTCCGTATCTGTCACGGATCTTACGACCAGTATCTTCTGTATATATCAGTTCTACGCTACCTCCATAGATATTTTTGCGTCCATCACCTCTAGGTTGTAATATCAATACGCGTATATCTTTTACGAAATATTCTTTTCCTTCATATACCTCCGTCTTTTCGTACTGACGATAGTTTGTCAGATCATCGAAATAGAAATCGTAGCGAGGCAGAGGAAATCTGTGAATCCCTTCGATACCGTATATCGGAACTTTTGAATAGAGACGGTAAGTGACAGACAGCGTATCGGATGGAGAAACCAGTTTGCGTGAAACAATAGTGCGAATAAATGCATCTTCATCGCTCAGCTCTTTGTGCTTTCGAGACTTTGACGAATTGTTTATAACATTTATCTTTTTCTTTTCCGATCTATATGTTTTTCCTCTTAGTTTATAACTGATCATCGGGAGACTACACGTGCCGGATTTCTTAGCTCGTAGTTGATATGTTGTTTTCAGTTTGATAGCTTGAGGCTCACCAAAGAAATTTCTAAGAACAGAGACTTTGTTGTCGGGACCGGCTACAACCTCAAAATCGGTAAATTTATCAACTTCCGGAACTTCATTATTATCTGGTTGTTCATTCAATATTATATTATAAATAATGATAAATTCTTCGTCAGAAAGCACTTCTGAGGGTGCTTCTGTTTCAATACGTACCGGAACTTGATTGTTGTTCCCAAAAACACTAGCCGACAATACTAAAAGCATTGTCAGCAAAAGTGTTCGTTGTATGTATCGACAGATTATCATCGCTGAACTTACCAGTCTTTATTTTGTTGTTTATTTCTCTGTTGAGCTTTTTTACGTTCCTGATTTTTCTGATCCTGAACTTTAGCACTTGTTTCTTTTTCTTCTTGTTCCATCGCTTTCAGTATCTGCTGCATACTTTCTTGCGACATTTGATCTTGATTCTGCTGCTGATCTTTTTTATCGTCTTTATTTTCGTTCTGATCTTTCTGATCTTGTTTTTGTTCTTCTTTTTTATCGTCTTTCTTGTCCTGATCCTTCTTGTTGTCTTTATTATCCTTATTCTTGTCCTCCTGATCTTTGATCATCTTCTGTACGGTTGCCAGATTGTGTCGTGTTTCTTCGTCGGTAGGATTCATGCGCAAAGCATTTTTATATGCCTCCATCGAATTCTTCAGATCTTCCATCCTTGGAAGTGGATCTTGCTGAGGCATTTGTTGAGGTTGTTGCTGTCCGTATTGTCCACCTTGAGCAGCAACATCCGGAGCTTTCTCTGTAATAGCTTTTCTCAGATATGAATCACCTACATTTCGGTGTGATTTACCCAATTGTAGTTGATCTGTTTCTAATTTCTGATAGTTTCTGTATTGCTCAATAGCTTCATCATAACGACCCTGACGGTAATATGTATTGCCCAGATTGTAAAAAGCTTCTTTTGTCTGTTCTACTTTTTTGTCTGTTTTCGCTTTCTCTGCATCTTTCGAATACATTTCTATCGCTTTCTTGTAATTTTCTTCGGCAGCACCATAGCGTTGCTCACGATAGTTTGTGTCTCCTTTATGAGTTTCTTTACGTACTTTTCGTTGTGCCGAAACACCGATTGTAAGTAAAGCCAAAAGACTTATAAATAATATTTTCTTCATTTCACCTTAACGTTTAAACAATCTGACATTACGGAATAAACGGTTTTTCTTGTCGAAGACACATACTTCGAGCAATAACAGAATCAGCATTGGCCATGCAAACCACATAAACTTTTCGTCGTACTGTGCATATACAACACCTTCTACTTCTCCTTTTTCCAGTTTCTCCAATTCGTCTTGTAAGCTTTTCAGAGCGCTATTCGAATTGTCAGCATGAACATAAAGACCTTTTCCTGCTTCAGCAATTTTGCGACACATTTCTTCGTTCAGTTTCGTTACAACAGGATTGCCTTCGTTGTCTTTTTTCACTGAATTTGATCCTCGGCTCAATGGAATAAATGTTCCTTCGGGAGAACCGATACCTACAACACTGATATAAATACCTTTTTCGGCAGCAGCCGCAGCAGCTTCTTCAGCTCCGCCTTCGTGTGCTTCTCCGTCTGTAATCAGTACGATTGCACGATCGACATCTTCTGCATCACTAAAGCAGTTCATACTCATCTGTATTGCACTGCCTATGGCTGTTCCTTGTACCGGAACTAATGAAGGATCGATGCTACTAAGGAACAATTTAGCTGACATATTATCTGCTGTAAGAGGCAGCTGAACAAATGCTTCGCCGGCAAATACTACTAGAGCAACTTTATCGTTCTTGCGCTCGTCAATAATTCGTGAAAGCATTTGTTTTGCTTTCTCCAGACGACTTGGTCTGATATCTTCGGCAAGCATCGAGTTCGATACGTCAATTGCGACTACCAATTCGATACCTTTGCGCTCAATCTTTTCGGGCTTTGACCCGAATTGAGGTCGAGACAATACGATGATGCCAAAGCAAAGAATTGCTATTGTCAGCCAAAACTTCAAGTACGAACGTTTAAGTGACAATTCGGGCATCATACGTTTTACCAATTTCAAGTCTCCAAGTTTCAGTACACTGCGTTTCTTGTAGATATTGAGCATGATAAATCCGACAACTAGTATCGGGATGATGAGAAAGAAGTATAAATATTCGGGGTTTCCAAATCTAAACATATCTCTTTATTTTTTCAGTCTTT
This sequence comes from Dysgonomonas massiliensis, assembly GCF_900240225.1. Taxonomy (GTDB): domain Bacteria; phylum Bacteroidota; class Bacteroidia; order Bacteroidales; family Dysgonomonadaceae; genus Dysgonomonas; species Dysgonomonas massiliensis. Next base: position 57,142 of record NZ_OEPV01000005.1, read on the forward strand.
ATTCTATTACGATCAAGGAATACTGCGGAATACTGTACGACGAAGTATCAGTTCTATTCCTATCAGACAAAATGCCAGCAATGCGAATGGCAGGTAACGTTCCTGACGGCGAGTGATGGTTGTTGTACTGATTTTATATGTTTCCATCTGATCGATTTGTTCGTATACTTCTTTTAGCTTTTTAGCATTGGTTGCTTCGAAGAATTTACCTCCCGTAGCATCTGCTATCTTGATCAATGTTTCAGCATCCATCTCATAATCCAATGTTCCTACACGTCCGGTCATCGGATCGCGATACGGAAGCGATTGTTTCGATCCAACAGCGATAGTATAAACGCGTATTCCGTACGATTCAGCCAATTCGGCTGCAGTCAGAGGAGCAATGATACCTCGGTTGTTCGATCCGTCGGTAAGCAGAATCACTACGCGTGATTGCGATGGACTGTCTTTCAGTCGGTTTACTGCATTTGCCAATCCCATACCGATGGCTGTACCATCTTCTATCAATCCGTTACGGACTTCGTTTAGTAGATTAAGCAGAGTGCGGTGGTCGGTCGTCAATGGACATTGTGTAAAGCTTTCGCCGGCAAATGTAACTAGACCGATATTATCGTTTGGGCGCGAATTGATAAATTCGGCAGCTACACGTTTAGCAGCTGTCAGACGATCTGGCTTAAAGTCTTCTACTGTCATCGAACCCGAAACATCAAGGGCAAGTACAATGTCAATACCTTCCGATTTGGATTTGTCGGTCGAGTGTGTGTCCTGCGGGCGGGCCAATACGATAATCATCAGAGCGATGGCTCCCAATCGAAGGATGAAAGGGATGTGACGCAGATAAACTCGTGGCGAAGGAGACATGCCTCGGAATGCTGACGTAGTAGACAGCATAAAGTTAGCTTGTACGTTCTTCAGTTTCAGTATATACCACACAATAAGTGGTATAAGCAGTAACAGCAGAAATAAATATTTCGGATTTGCGTATTCCATTCTATTCTATATCTTTTTTCTCAGTATCAGCGTTATTCTTATTTTCTGTAGAAGCTTTGTCTGCTTCTTCTTTCAGCTTTTTAGCTTGCTCGTCAAGCGGGGTAGGCTCTTCTACCTTTGTCTGATTGACAAACAAGTAAGCATTGACCATACTCAAATCGTCTTCGCTGGTGAGAGGTACATATTTTGCAAACTTAACAAAATCGGCAAGTTTCAATATCTGAGTTAACCCTTCTATTGGAGAGCGTGTATCGACCCTTCGGCGAAGAGCTTCCAGAATTTCGTCTGATGTCATTTCCGGAGCATCTACGTTGTAACGACGGTCGATATATTCACGTAGAATATCAGTCAAACGGGTGTAATATTCTTTGGTGAGACCTTGCTGCCATATTTTGCTGTCCTTCAGTTTATCGAGCTCGCTGATTGCAACAACGTGCGGTGGCAGTATAATTTCGGGCTTGAAGTAGTAGCCTTTTTTCTTCTTGCGAGTGAGTAAGGCTATGGCGACTCCGATAATAACTGCAAGTAAAACGGCAATCAACACATACGGAAGAAATGCTGAGATGAAATCGTAGATCGAATCGAAAATTGTCCAGCGCACTTCTTGTATGTCTTTTATATCAGTTACTCCCAGTTTGTCGTATTCTATAGGCAACACTCCTTGCTTTACAGCTTCGAGATACACTAACGCACTATCCGATAATGGCGGAGATGTAACATTGAGGCCAACACTGTTTGTAAACAAAGTGTCGTTGTCGACAAATACAGCCATCGAAGGAATATTGTACAATGTTGAGTCGAAAGATGTGACGATATAACCTTGTTTGATTGTCATCACTTCGGTCATTATGGTATCGGGCTTGATCATGCCCAAGACTTCAACTCCTTTTACAATCGAATCGGGATAGACTGCAAAACCGACATTAGCATCTTTCGGAGCTATAACTTCGACCTCTATCAGCGATTGTTCGCCGATAAGTATCGATGCCGGTTCTATCGTAGCTCGCACGCTGGCTTTTTTGTCTTGCCCATAAGCCGAATGACCTATGAAAACGGACAATGCCAGTATGAGTGCATATTTGATTTTTATATTTATTGATTTACTCATCGTTTCTCTAAATTCTAGCTTCGCATTTTGAACAAGGCTAATAGGGCTTTCACATAATCCTGATCGGTAGCTACCGAAACACTGTCGACACGGCTGCGGCTGAATGTATTCTTCATTTGCATTTGTCGGGCATTCCACCAGCGGACGTAAGCTTCGCGTACTTTTTTAGATGAAGTATCAATCCATTGTTCAGCTCCCGTCTCCGAATCTACAACTTTTATCAGACCTACTTGTGGTAGTCGGGTTTCCAGAGTATCATAAACCTGCAAAGCTACTAAATCGTGTTTGCGATTGGCAATGGTTAATGCATTTTTATACTCTTCGGCATCAATAAAATCGGATATCATAAACGTTGTACAACGTTTTTTGATGACATTCGTCAAGAATTGCAATGACATTCCCAAGTCTGTTTTCCGACTTTCTCCTTTGAAACTCAATAGCTCACGGATGATATATAGGATATGTTTCTTTCCTTTCTTTGGTGGAATAAACTTCTCGATACGATCTGAGAAGAAAATCACACCGATTTTGTCGTTATTCTGTATCGCCGAGAATGCTATGGTTGCAGCCATTTCGGTCACCATCTCACGCTTGATGGAATGGTGTGTACCGAAGTCGAGGCTGGCAGACACGTCGATTAGCAACATAACGGTCAACTCGCGTTCTTCTTCGAAAACCTTGATGTAAGGTTTGTTGTAGCGAGCCGTTACGTTCCAATCAATATCGCGAATGTCGTCTCCATACTGATATTCGCGTACTTCGGAGAATGCCATTCCACGACCTTTGAAGGCCGAGTGGTATTGTCCGGCGAAAATATTGAGCGACAAACCGCGAGTTTTAATCTCGATCTGGCGTACTTTTTTTAATAATTCGGTTGTATCCATTAATTTCAGTTTTCAGTAAGAGTTATCACAAATAATAATCTGTTGACTGCCGACTGATTAAGGAACTTCTACTTTGTTTAGTATTTCGCTAATTATTTCGTCAGTTGTTGTATTTGTAGCTTCGGCTTCGTAAGTCAATCCGATACGGTGACGCAATACGTCGTGACATACGGCGCGTACGTCTTCCGGAATAACATATCCGCGGCGTTTCAGGAATGCGTATGCACGAGAAGCTAGGGCTAAGCTTATTGACGCACGTGGCGATGCACCGAATCCGATAAGATCTTTCAGATTAGGTAATCCGTTTTCTTCAGGGAAACGAGTCGCAAAAACGATGTCTACAATATATTTTTCGATTTTTTCGTCCAGATAAACTTCACGTACAACCTCGCGGGCTTCAAGTATCTCGCTAGCTTTCATTACCGGGCTAACTGTACCGAAATCTCCTTTCAGATTTGAACGAAGGATCAATTTTTCTTCTTCTTTCTTAGGGTAATTGATTACTACTTTCAGCATGAAACGGTCTACCTGAGCTTCTGGTAGCGGGTATGTACCTTCTTGCTCGATAGGGTTTTGCGTAGCCATTACAAGGAATGGTTTTGGCAATTTATATGTTTGTTCGCCGATAGTAACCTGACGCTCTTGCATAGCTTCTAGCAATGCACTCTGAACTTTAGCCGGAGCACGGTTAATCTCATCGGCCAATACGAAGTTGGCAAAGATTGGTCCGCGTTTCACCATGAACTCTTCGTTCTTTTGGCTATAGATCATTGTACCAAGCACGTCGGCAGGAAGTAAGTCCGGTGTAAACTGAATACGGCTATAATCGGCTTCGATAAGTGTTGCAAGTGTTTTGATAGCTAGCGTTTTTGCTAGTCCCGGAACCCCTTCCAATAGGATGTGCCCGTCGGCAAGCAACCCGATCAATAATGACTCGACTAAGTGTTTCTGACCTACGATCACACGATCCATTCCCATTGTAAGAGCTTCAACGAAAGCACTTTTACTTTGTATTTTTTCGGTCAATTCGCGAATATCTACCTGACTCATAATTATATTTATTTCGTTTATTATTTCTTTTGTTTCTATTTTTTATCAGAGCATGACAAAAATAGAAATGTTAAATCGTAAAAGCTATAATTACGAGTTAAAAAAAATTAAGTGTTAAAGGTCTTTATTTCATTGGTTTGAAATTAGATTTTAAGAATTGAAAAATAGTTAAAATGATAGGAGTATTCGGTCGAAAAAATGTCGGTTTAGTATGAAGTTTTTTTGTTTTATCTGCATAAGAGTATTTAATCTATCGTATATGAGTATTATTCAAAAATAATATAGGCGGAATGTTTTGAATGAGAGGAATATATTCGTTATTTTATTTACTGGAAGATTTCGACTCAATCATTAATGAAAAGAAAACATAAAAAAAATCTGGATATATTTTTACTGGTTCTAGTTTCTTTATTGATACTGGGACTGGGGATTAACTGGTATCTGACTTATCGCTTGGAGAATAAGCTGAAAGAAGTTATTGCCAGACGTATTTCTGATGCGACTAATGGATTTTATGATTTTTCGTGCGAAAAATTGAGTGTCGGCTTCTTCTCAGGAGAATTGGAGTTGGATGGTGTCGTATTTGTACCAAACAGAGTGACGTATGATAAGTTATTGTCTGAGCATAATTTGCCAGATGTGTATTTCGATGTGACGGTTGGCCGTTTGTATCTGAAAGGCATTAACCTGACATGGCGCTTTAACTACAAAGAACTTGATTTTAAATTGCTGGATATAGCCGATCCGGTAGTGCATATATATTCGGCTGAAAATGCCAAAATCCGAAGATCTAAAAAGACTGTCTCGGCTGAAGGACTACATGCCGGCAAGTATTATCAGATGATTGCACCGTATGTGAATGAGCTGAATATTGAAAATGTTAAGCTTGAAAATGCTATCGTCTCATATTTTCTGAATACTGAAGATAGTAATGCAACATACGAGTTGCGGGAGATTAATTTTTATAGCTCTAAATTCAGATTGAACAAAGAGTCAGCTGAAGCGGGAAAGTTACTTTTTTGCGACGATTTTCGATTCTTTACTAATAAACAGCAAAAGCTTTTGGATGATGATAACTTCTTGCTGACGGTTGATGAAATATATCTTAATACACAAGATTCTGTTATTAAGATTAGTGGGGTTGATTTGATGCCTAAAATTGAAGATTTCAGTATTAATGAAACTACGGATAATACGTTGAAGACAAGTATTGACTCGCTGCGGTTTGATGGAGCTTTCTTCTGCCGTAAAGAAGGATTGAGTCATTTCGAAGCGGATGCATTCAAAATAATTTCCTCTAAAATTTTCTACTATAATCAGGGAAATCCCGATACTTTGGAACGAAAAGATACATTAAGCCGAAATAAAGAGTGGTCACTTTATAGCATCATTTCGCCAGTATTGAAAAGCGTTTCTATAAAAAAAATTGATATTGATCGAACTGAAATGGACTATTGGGTGCGCGGCAAAAACAATATCACAGATAAATATCATATGGGCAGTTTCGATTTCGGAGTTGTTGATTTTAGAGTAGATAATAAATCTGATGATGAAGCAAGGCTTTTGTATTCGGATATGGCTTTTATAAGCGCAGCGAGTATAGAGGGTGAGATTTTCAGTAAAAATCATAAAGTGCGTGTTGCGCGATTTGATTTTAATACACAAAAAGACCTAATAGCGATTGATAATCTGTCTATAGCTCCAATAGATACAAAGACCGGATCGGATTATATAAAAGGATATTTCCATCGATTGAATTTGCAAGAAATCGTATACGATGGTGATTTGAATGTGGATAGATTGACACTTCTTCAACCGAAATTGGAATATGTAAGAGTGCAGAATGCTGCGTCAGATAAGAATGTGTTACATCCAGTTAAGGCTAAGTCTCAGGGCTTGAATATTATTGAGTCCTTTATTGATTTTCTGAAAATCGATAAAATCAGGCTCGTAGATGGGGATGTAAGCCTACGTGATGAAAAGACTGACAATGTTTATGTGCTGAATAATTTCAATTTTGCAGTTCAGAAATTTGTTTTGAGTACCGAAGTTCAACAAAACGTATTGAAGGGTATAAAATTTGATAGAATAGGATTCGATTTCGAAGGTTTTGACAATCTGTTTGCGGATAAACATTATCGTTTGAAGATTGGAAAAGGATATTTGGATAATAACTATCTGGAGTTGTCGGAAGTAGAGCTTATTCCTCAGGATATAGCCTTTGAAAAAGCCTTGATCAATCCAATCAGATTAAACTCTCAGTTTATAGCAATGCGCGGAGATTTTGCCAAACTATTGAGCAGTGATTCGATAGATATGGAATCTTTGTATGTTAAAGATCCGGATATTGAGATAGCTAACATCTCTCATGAAAATGAAAGTTCATCTGCGGAAAAGAAAGATTCTAATCTGTTTGTAAATTATATCGGTTTGGCTAAACTGGATATTGATAATCCTAAATTTAGATACAATGATAGAATGACGGGCTCGATGGCTGATGTGTTGATGCTTGGTCTGTCTGTAGATAGCTTTACGTGGAATGTTGAGCGTGGATTGTCTGTGAAAGATATTTCTTTTGCCTCGCCAAGAGTGAAGTACGTCACTAATGGTAAGTTGAAAAATCAAAACATTGGCGATGGAATCGCTTTTCTGAGACAGCCGATTGCTATAGGACGCTTATCTGTTTCTGATCCGAATATTGAATTGTCAATTGATGAAAATAAATACATGGCTGAAATAGATGATCTAATGATGTCTGGCTTTAGTTCGAGACTGTATGGTGCCGACTCTTATTTAAAGGTAGATTCTGCTCGTATTAATCGCCCATTGATGAGTATTGATCGGGGAACTGTGGATGGTGTCAAAAAAGGCTCTAGTACTTTATCGAAGGAATCTGTATATAGTTATGTCGGGAAGTACGCTCAACGTTTGGATTTACGTAATGTATCAATAACTAGTGCTGATATTTATTATACAGATAAATCTTTAAAAGATCACGATCTGCTGAATGATCAGAAGTTGAATAACACTTCATTGTCTTTCGATCGATTTGTCTTAGATGCTGCAACTGAAAATTTCGAAGTATCGGGCATTGCTTTTCATACTGAAGATGTGAAAATTCCTATTGATAGTGGCTTTTATAGCTTGAGTGTAGGTGAGATTGATTTATCGGAAAAGGATAGCAGTCTTCGTATTGATAAAGTAGCACTAAAATCCCCGTTCTCGAAGCAAGAGTTTGCTCTTCGCCATCCATTGCATCAGGATTGGTTCGATGTAGAGGTGGGTAGCATAGCTGCTGATGGGTTGGATTTTCAAGTCGGATTGAAAGATAAAAGTCTGAATGCTGACATTCTTTCGATAGATAAAGTCCTTTTGCAGAATTTCAAGAATCAGCAAATCGAAGTCCCGCACAGGATTGTGCCATTTATATATGAAGGATTGCAGAATTTGCCTTTCGCTGTAAATATCGATAGTGTAGATATCAATGATTTTACGGTAGTGTATGAAGAGTTAGCTAAGAAAGGAGAAATACCTGGGAAGATATTCTTTTCGGGCATGAATGGACGTATATCCAATTTTACTAATCGAGAATGTAAAAAGAATGATTTTATTACTCTTCGCGCTGATGGTAGGTTTATGGCAGCGGCAGATTTTGATGCTATATGGAAAATTCCGGTTGCGCGATCGAATGATAATTTTTTGTTGGATGCGAAAGTTTACAATTACGACTTAACCGATCTCAATCAGCTGATCACGCCGCTATTTCCGATGGCTGCTGTAAATAACGGCTATATGGATAGTCTTAGCTTGTCGATCAGTGCATCAAGCATAGATGCGCGTGTAAGAATGAGTTTGCTGTATGGTGATCTGGGAGCAGATATACTGAAAGAAAAGAATGGAGTTTACAGCAAACATAAATTTTATTCGTGGCTGGCAAATGTAATTATCCGCAATAACAACCCGAGACGAGTAGGTAGACAGCCTTTGACTTCGGATCTGTATGTAGTGAGAGATCCTTATCATTCCATTTTCAATTATCTGTGGCAAATAATGCGTCCTGCATCTATCGAGGCTGTTGGTGTGTCCGAGAAACTTCAGAAGCTAAGTCAGGATAATATTTTTACGCGTATGAGAAATCGAAAGAAAAAGGATATTGTTGAGGAATAGTTTTCAGAATCTTTATCTATACTTAAAAGCGGTCATTGATAAAGTTTGGAAAATATACAAATCTAGAATTGTGTGAAATTCGTGCAGAAGTGTTACTTTTTTTAATATATAACTCCATGAGAATAGAAAAACTTTAGATGCTCTCGATAGATTACAAAGCAAAAAAAGTAATGCTCAGTCTATCTTGTTTTAATGATAATGAAAGAAGCTTAAAGAGTAAGTGTTAAAGGTTTATCTTTCGCTGGTCTGGTTTAATGATAATTCATATATTTAGACTAGTTGTAATTATCGTTTGCCTATAGTTGGAAAAGTCTTATTGCTATGAAGAAAAATTCTATTTACTTACTTATTGTATTATTGGCTTATGTCTCCTGTGTTTCTCGGTTTAAGACAGGTGTTTATACTTCGGTTGAGAAATCAGAACCTTATCAATTCGTTTTTTATGACGATTCGTTGTTTACTTACAAGAATAATTCTTATGAATATAGGCATTCATCTGGAGTATTCAAGATTGTAGGTAATAAAATTATTTTAAATAGTGAGAAAAAAGATGTGTATATGCCTTTATTGTATACGATGGTTTCACTTGATTCTGTCAATAATAAAAATTGTATAATAGTAAAGCTTAATATTTCAGAGTTTCGAAAATTTGATGATTATACATGCATCCCTATAATTAATTGTGATACGATGATTCAGTATATTGATAGTCTTAATCCTTATTTAGGTGTTATTATGCCGTATCGCGTGCCTTCTTTCGAAATAAAAGATAACGTTGTTACAATCTTTTATGAAAAGGAGTTGGATAGTATAAGGTTCGAGGTTGAGGTCTCTCCATTCGTTTTGCGAGGTAGACCAAGAGTCTATAGCAAGACAGTGCATTTCGATAAACTATTAGGAGGACAATCTTTGCTTTTTAATATTGAAATTGATGATGGCTTGTTTGGTTACGTAGTTTTTGATAATGCAGAGCTAGTATTTAAAAGGAATAAAGTTATATATAGGGATGAAAGATATCGATATCAGGAGCCATTATACCTAAGAACTAAAGAAGATGTAGACTTTTGGAAATGAAATATTATGGATTATACTTTATCTATACCTAAAAGTGATCATTGATAAAAATAGGAAAATATACAAATCTAGAATCGTGTGAAATCTGTGCACAAGTGTTACTTTTTAGCAATTGAACGAATGGTGGTTTAAATGAAAAATCGGTAGCAAGCTTACGCTTACCACCGATTCTCGATATATTTCAGATCAACCCTTGCGGGCTGGATTCTTACTCGTTGCTACCGCCTGAAAGTTTTTCTTTCAATGCTGCAAGTTCTTCAATGTCACCTAGAGTTGTTTTCTCTACGTTAGATTGAGAAATTACTTCGTCAGCTTTTTTGTTCGATTTACGAGGTTTTCTTTCCGATGCTTCTTTAGCTTCAGGTTTCTCGTCTTCGAATGTACGGCTGTGAGAAACAATGATTCTCTTAGAATCTTTGTTGAACTCGATAACTTTGAAGTCAGCTTTTTCTTCAGGTTGGATTTGCGATCCGTCTTCTTTTACTAAGTGTTTTGGAGTTGCAAAACCTTCTACACCGTAAGGAAGAGCGATAACAGCACCTTTGTCAACAGACTCGATCAAAGTTCCTTCGTGTACCGAACCTACTGTAAAGATAGTTTCGAATACATCCCAAGGATTTTCTTCTAGTTGTTTGTGACCTAGGCTTAGGCGACGGTTTTCTTTGTCGATTTCAAGAACTTGAACTTCGATATCAGCACCAATTGTAGTTACTTCGCTTGGGTGTTTGATTTTCTTAGTCCAAGAAAGGTCTGAAATGTGGATCAATCCGTCAACGCCTTCTTCGATTTCAGCAAATACACCGAAGTTAGTGAAGTTACGCACTTTTGCAGTGTGTTTGCTTCCAACTGGGTATTTTTCTTCGATGTTATCCCATGGATCTGGTTTCAATTGTTTGATACCAAGAGACATTTTGCGTTCGTCGCGATCTAGTGTAAGCACTACTGCTTCTACTTCGTCGCCAACTTTCATAAAGTCTTGTGCGCTGCGTAGGTGTTGTGCCCAGCTCATTTCTGAAACGTGGATCAAACCTTCTACGCCTGGAGCGATTTCGATGAATGCACCGTAGTCAGCCATAACAACAACTTTACCTTTCACTTTGTCGCCAACTTTAAGTTCTGCGCTAAGTGCATCCCATGGATGAGGAGTTAATTGTTTCAAGCCAAGAGCAATACGTTTTTTATCGTCGTCGAAGTCAAGGATAACAACGTTGATTTTTTCATCCAATTTAACCACTTCTTCTGGGTGTTGAACACGTCCCCAAGAAAGGTCAGTAATGTGGATAAGTCCGTCTACGCCACCAAGGTCGATAAATACACCATACGAAGTGATGTTTTTAACTGTACCTTCAAGCACTTGTCCTTTTTCCAACTTCGAAATAATTTCTTTCTTTTGTTGTTCAAGTTCAGCTTCGATAAGAGCTTTGTGCGATACAACAACGTTACGGAATTCGTGGTTGATTTTTACTACTTTGAATTCCATAGTTTTACCAACGAATACATCGTAGTCACGGATTGGTTTCACGTCGATTTGAGAACCTGGCAAGAATGCTTCGATTCCGAATACGTCAACGATCATACCACCCTTAGTGCGGCATTTGATGTAACCTTTGATGATTTCGTCTTTGTCTAGAGCTTCGTTAACACGATCCCAAGAACGTGTAGCACGTGCTTTCTTGTGAGACAAGATAAGTTGACCTTTCTTATCTTCTTGGCTTTCGATATAAACCTCTACATCGTCACCAATTTTTAGGTCTGGGTTGTAACGGAATTCGTTCATTGAAACCACTCCGTCAGATTTGTAACCGATGTTGATTACAACTTCACGTTTGTTCAATGAAGTAACTTTACCTATTACAACTTCTTTGTCGTTAACTTTGTTCAACGACTCGTCGTAAGTTTTTAGCAACTCTTCATGACTTTTGTCGCTGAAAGTTTCGCCTTTTTCGAATGCATCCCAGTCGAAATTGTCAAGTGGTTGCACGTTTTTTAGTTTGTCTGATTCAATCATTAATTAGACGATCTGGCGCCGGTCCTGATCAGTATCATTAAAAAGTTAAACATATGCTTTCATCGAAAGCGGTGCAAAGATATTCTTTTTCAGTCAATCGCACAACTATTTACGCTAAATATTGAGTCCGCTTTGAGAGAAAAAATACATATTTTGCTAAATATTTTGCTTTTTTATTTTGAGATATCAAAAATGGTTGTATCTTTGCACCGCAATCGAGCAATACGGGATGTAGCGCAGTCCGGTTAGCGCACCTGCTTTGGGAGCAGGGGGTCCCAGGTTCGAATCCTGGTATCCCGACAGAATAGAAAAGCAATCATTTGAATATCAAGTGGTTGCTTTTTCTTTGAACACCAAATAGAACACCTTTTAGAAAACACCCTATAGTATTTGCGATATATCTATTTGAGAAACCTATGTAGTTATATAAGCCTTAAACCTTATTTGCCCCTTCACTATAATCGTTCTATCTATTGTTGATCTTCTCCAGAAAAAGTATAATAGCGTCTCGCATTCTCCATAAATATGAATTAAAATCAAAATTAAAGTACGGATTCGAATTCGTATGAATATAAAATCTGGTAATAGCACAGATAGAGTTATCTTCAATTATGAACTTCGTAAATTCAGCTTTTAAATTAACTTCATTCACTCTATTATATACTTCTAATAACTCATTATCTTTTAATGTATAGACATCTAAAGCTATAAACTGTACTGTATCTGAATATATATCTATCGAATAGGTAAATCCTTCATATTTAAAATAGTAGAATTGATTATTATAATTATAGACATCTATATAGCTTTCTTCTAAAGCAGTAACATAGAATTTTAAAATATTCTTATTGAACATATTTTATATTTAAACGAAAAAAGGATATGATTTGCATACCCTTTCTTCTTATCTATACTCTATATATTGATATGTGTTATCCTTCCGAATTATAATAGAGCTTATATATACGAATAGCACCAGAACCATATTCAATCTTTATTTCAGTCACATATCCTTCATTATCCAATGTGTATGAATAGTTTGTCTTACCGATAGATTTTATAAGATTCTTGGAACGCTTCCCAAAATATCCAAATTGATATAGCGGAGAAGCGGGATCGAATGTGTCGGTATAGTAGCCTATTATATTAATTCCTAATCTATCAGGTGTATTGGTGTATTTTAAATTTAATGAACCTTCATCAACATTGAAGCTTCTGGTTAGATTGCCATTCGTATATTCAAATCTATCGTAAACTTTGTCAGAACTTCCGATCTGCGAAAGATAGCCATCTGAATATGTGTAATAATCAACATCTCCGAATCTAGTAGCTGTAATTATCCTATTTTCCTTTATTGCAAACTCAACAGTTCCCCCATCCCAATGTTCAGATGTGCTAGTGTATAGAATTTTATCATCAGTATAGCTTAGAGTAGTGTTATAAGTATAAATATAAGTTTCCTCATACTCTTCATATTTGCTTTTTATCCATTGTCCTTTATCGTTGTAATAAAGATAGATAGACTTAATCAAATGATCTTCTTCATTAAAGATATCTACTTGTTTGAGTGTTTTGGAAGGATAGCCAATGTTAGAGTTATCTTCATCATCACTGCAAGCTGTGAATAGCATTACTACTGTAAAAAGTGCCAATAAATATTTCATGATTTTTTATTTTAAAGTTGTTTGTATTCTCCTGTTTCAATATTCAATTCGTAAATTCTTTCAACTTTCGTTCCGTCATATAAAGTATAATTGAATATAAAAGTCCATAAGTTATTTTCCTTGCTTACTGTAGTAGAATCTTGTTTTGCGTTGCTCGGTATACTATCTAACGGAGATTTAACGCTCCAAATAATTTTATCTGTTTCAAGATTTTTTCGCGTTATTGTACTTTTCTCAAATAGTATATATTCATAGTAATTTATAGGGATTGCCGTTTCATGTGGAAAATTACGAGTAATATCAAATAATTTATTCCCCTTAGCATCATAGCATGCTCTTCTTCTATCTGGTGTGTTTTTATTGTCAGTAGCAGTAAGAATACTTCCGTTATACCAAGAATAAAAGGGGTCGCCAGTGTTTGAAAGCGTCTTGGCTAATCTTCCGTTATTTATGAAATAAATATCATATATATTATGGCTTTGAGAGAAGCGAACCAATTGAAAAACGAATGAATCATTAAACAAAGACCACCTCGAATCAATAATTCTATACTCGTCGATGCGTATAGTTTGAGTATTACCATATCCTAAATCAATATCTATTTCATCCTTTATCAATTCCGTATCATGCCATTGCATTAGTTGCTCTTTAGATTCTTTGTTGTAACAAGCAATCCAAAATTTATTGGCAAGTTCTCCATAAAAGATAATTTCTGCATCATTCTCAGACACATTTTTAATATCTAAGCCATTAGCTTTAACATTATACTTCTCAATCATTTCTCTTTTGTAGACTTCATGCCCTGTTGTTGTATCAACAAATTCATTGTTATCATCGCTATTGCAAGCTGTAAAGCCTAAGAACATTGCTGCTATCAAGAAAATAGCTGAAAAAAGTTTAATTTTCTTCATTGTGTAAATAAATTGTTTGTGCCTTTCAGTTCCCTATAAAGGCGATTATAAAAAAGAAGCGCAGGAACTATTGTGCCATATCCGAATTCAGAGGTTCTCGACTACCCTTCACACAAATACAGTCACAACAGAATCCCACGCCAATTTATTATTATGTACTATCACTAGTATATAAACAAACGACGTGGAAAGCCTGTTGCTAACTATCCCTGTGTGAAAAAAGAAATTGTCGAGATTTCTGAATTGGGGGATAATGCTTTTCGCTTTCCAATTAAAATGTACTTCCAATAATCAACGCTTTGACTTTCGGAATTAGCACAAATTTAACTGAAAAGCGTATAGCTTCAAAATATTATAATTGTAAGAATGTAAAGGACATTGATAATTCTTCTTTTAAATGTAGAATACAAATTGTCCTAGTAGTTTCGATTAAATACCGCTTTCGTATCATCATCGAAATAATAATCAGTCATAAATAATGTATTGGCGAACTTTTCATAATCAAAATAGCCTTCAACGAACTCTGGTAGTTCATAGCAATTATCAACATACTCGTAAGCGTAATCCTCTTCCGTATTGTATTTGCCTTGATAACAGTCATAAAACTTGCTTAATAAATAACCTAGTTCTTCATCTTCTAATGAATAGCTTGAAAAATCAAGGAATGCCATAAAAGCATCAAACTCTTTAATATCATCAGCCTGTTCAATCAGTTCAAATACGGATTCACTTATCCATGATTCGCCTATCAATCCTTTAGGAATATATTCCCAATCTTGAAACATCAGCTCTGGAGCGTCTTCATCGGAATGTAATTCATTGCAAGCTTCGTAAAACTCTTCTTTATCCGAATAGTCGCTTAAAGTCAACCATTTTCCGAATAACGAACCTTCATTGTACTTTCGGTAAGTTCCAACATAAACTTTGGCTTCTAGTAAATCATCTGCATCCATCTTATCACATATTTAGATAGTTCTTTAAAATAAGAAAACCTATCAGCAGTTATACTGACAGGCTTTCAATTAACCTTTTGTTGTTGGATAAATTATTCTTTAGAATTGAATACTATCTCACAGATTATCAATTCGGATATTGACTTGTAATTTGCTATAAGTATTTATAAATTGGATTATTTTTAATACCTCACAAATTAAAATTCCCATATGATTTCGGCTGTAGCATTGCGCCTAAAAAACAATTTTCCCAAAAATGACACAGGGGGCGTTGACTGTATAACCCCACCGTAGTGCGGATGATATTTAGTTTATAATTCTATCTGTTTATCTCTTATAAATTCATTGCACTTTTTAGCTATTGAGTTTATTAATTCTTTAGAAATGCCATTGCTAAATTGTCTAGTATGAATAACGATTCTATGACTTTCATTAATAGTATTATAGTGTACATTAAACCAATTTCCTCTTGAAATATGAATAGTTTCTCCCTGCCATTTCACTTTAAATGTATTTTCTATATCAAATTTATAATTCCTTTGATAATGTCCACAAGCAATTATAATAATCGAAAATTGATCAAAAAATGGTAGCGAAAATAGTTTCTCTCGCTCTTTAATACTTTGTATCCTTGAAACTTCTTCGTCTTTTGGTACTAAATGGCTCATTTTCGCATTTATCTGACTTAATTCTGATTGAAAGCAATATTCATGAAAATCAATATGATCCGTTTCATTTTTTAATGGTTTATTTAATAATTGGTCTACTAATAATTGATAGTAATACCACGTTGGAGCTGTTCCATGAAGTGCTTTTCCTTTATCTTTATTATGTTTTCCCAACCAAAAATTTTGTCCTTTCCATGGATATAAGGCATTATCTTCTAAAAATAGAATATCATTAATTTGTCTATTATTATCAATTATATTAGACCAGCTAGAAAGATTTTTGGTAGCCATCTGTTTTTTAGATAAATGATCTTCTGTCCCTTCTTTTCCTATAATAAGAATCTTCGAATTAGGGTTGCCTTCTCCAAAATACAACTCATTTTCTCTACAATAATCTAAAGCATTCTTTAATTCTGAATCAAAAATTATTTTTTTCATACACAACCTAATTATTTGTAATTGTTAATTTTAACATCTCCACCAATAGAACCAATATTCATCAAATAGATCATTGTAAGACAAACCATCAGTAATAGCCTTCTTTTTTATTTCACTTAATAAATAAGGTTTGAAATTATTTGCAGAACAAAGGTTTTCATCATCAGATTGATATTCATCTGCACACCTTAGAAAGATATATTTGACCAAATCATCCCTTTTATCAGAATAATATTGATCTGCAATCTATATTATTGCTTTTTCAAACATATATAATGTTCCTTTAGAGCTTAAAGCTCCAAGCATATTATCATTTCCTTGAATATTCATTATTCTAGGTTCTAAGCCATCATCATTATTTTGAAATTCATATTGCCATACAATTTCTTTTGTCGCTCTGTCCAAACTGGCCATTTTACTAGCAAAATGGCTAGCAAAGTGGATATACTTATCTGTCAAAACAAACCTCTGAACATCATTTCGAATTTCTTTATTTTTAAAATTATCTGTTAAATCAGAGAAAAATACTACTCCACTCTGGGGATCTATTTCCCAATAAAATTCCCACATAAAGCCAACTAATTTGTTATTCTGTTCATCTATTACAGTAGCTTCAGGTAAAGGAATAGCTTGAGGTAACCATTCACTACTAAAACCTGGGACATCATGTATGCGATGAATTAATTCGCCAGTAATAACATCAATAGATATAATGGTATGATGGTTTAG
Organism: Dysgonomonas massiliensis; assembly: GCF_900240225.1. GTDB lineage: Bacteria > Bacteroidota > Bacteroidia > Bacteroidales > Dysgonomonadaceae > Dysgonomonas > Dysgonomonas massiliensis. Next base: position 73,786 of record NZ_OEPV01000005.1, read on the forward strand.
TGCTAACCATATTTTATTATCTGCAACACCAATTATTTTTTTTATTTTCCAGTCTGCATCTGTGTCATAATTATCATCATGGGGATTATCTCCAATTGTCGACAAATCGAATTCCCAAAGGATTTCACCAGACAAAAGGCTTCTTGAAGTTATTATATTTTGATATTCTCCAAAAATATATTTACCAAAAATATCTCTTCCAAGCCATTCATGAGTTTCAAATAAAACTTGATCTAATTCAACATTATATATTCCGTATGCCCTAGGAGATGTTTTTTTGTAAAACATTATATATGGAAATTTTATAGTACTAATACTAAAACTGTCATATAAAGACCTATCAATTTTTCCATCTTGTATAAAATATGGTTTATTAAGACTATCGAGTACCAAAATCATATTTTTAAATGATTGAACGCTTTGGGCATCTTCTATTTTAAAACAATCAAGAGGATTGTTAAGCGAAAAAACATTGTTACTTTGTATAGCATAATTAGAGATATAGTCAAAATTTTCAACATTTTCTATTTTTGATTTTAGCTTCATGTTTATTCCGTTTTAATAAAATTAAAGATAGTGTGATCCATACCTAATCTCTTATCATTAATAAAAATCTTAAAATCTTCCCAATCTTCAATATTAACACCATCTATATTTTTATATTGTTTAAATAATTCTGGATCAAATTTCATCTTCTAGTAGCATTGTATTATTTCTATAAACTTAATAATATTGTCCCTATCAACAATATTTTCAGTATTTATATTCTATCATTAGCAACATTTAGCATTCAAGAGAGTAGATAAAAATGCTATTATAATCGTATCAAAAATTTTCATAACCTTTTTGTGAAACTAAAAAATCCCCTAAGATTTATTCATCAAAGGGGATTCTACTGTAAAATTTAATTCTTTTAATCGCCTATTTTAATATTCTTTTTCAAAACGACTCTATCTGTAAACTTCCTAATCTCCTTAATCAGTTCCTCAATCTTTTTATCGTCAGGTTCTGGTAATTTGACTAAGCCTTTTGACTCCCTCCCTAAATTGACCTGTATCGGATGACATCTTCTAATGCACTCTACCATCTCCTCTAAATCAAAATCCATCAATGGCTCGGCTGTAACATAAGTTTCTATTCCTCTCATGGAAATTTCTTCCATCGCTGAAACTCTATCTTCCATTCTCGGACAATTCCGCATATACTCCGCATACCATCTATTCGTCTCTATTGTCGTACAAATAACAGAATATTCAAAAACGGGATGATCTATAAACTCTAAAAACCTTCGAGGATTTTTCGACTGAAAGAAATATTTATTACCCTCTCCAAATAGATTATTATTCGCTTCGTAACACTTATCTAGATTTCGTTTTATCCAATCAGATGAAATATTTTTAGCGAATAAATCGGTTCCACTACCAACGAATATAAATTTATCTTTAGTCAAATCCGTTTTTAACTCTTTCTTATCTAAATACGCTTCTTTTTGATTTTTATTTAAACTTTTCATATAACAATAGCTACAATCGTGGTAGCATTTTCCTTTAACTATATTCCAAGTATGAGTAACGAACTCATACATATTACCACTTGTCGGATTTAATCCCATATCCTGTATATTTCATAATTATTTAAAAATGATCTTGCTTCTGACTATCGTATAACAATCAGTTGTTTTTCCATTGATCTTTGGGGTTGTTTTATCTATCTCAAACCAATTATCTAAATCGGTTGCTTTCGCTTTCTTTATCTTATTATTGTAATCTACGATATCCAATGCATTGTAAACATCTTGTAATTTCAACTTTATATCCGAAGCAGATTTCGTCACACCAACCCTTATCCCTAGAACATCCAGAAACTTAATTATTTTTCTATCGGTTGATATATCAGCCTGTCGTTTATAAATCTCTCTTTTAATATTTGTATTATTATATTTCAACTTGCGGACTTCCTCTACTCCTAGTTTGTCATAAGCTTGTTTTATAAGAGGACGCTCTTCTTCTATAAGACTTCGTCTGTCATCTATATTGCCGAAATGAAATGGATTTAATTGCTCTTCTTTCAGTAAAACATATTCCTCAAATAAATCTTTGAATGAAATCTTTGCCTTCCTATTTTCTATTAATTTATCGCTAAGTATAGACTTCTTATAATTCTTCTCAACACCATCAAGTACATTGAAATTATGACGCTGATATTCATTTTTCAAAGTCACCCTTGCCTTATAGACCTGGTGCGTTATTTTATAATTTACAATGTCTATATTGATTAAATTCTCGTCAAACTCAAACCTATTATCCTTATCAGTGATATATAGCTCGTTTAAACCTTCTTTTTTCGATTTCAAGAAAGACTTTATCACAATATTTCTATTATCATCTGACACTCGATTCATTTCATCGACAAAATTCTTTGCCCTATCCCGAACCTTATAAGTATATTCTTTAAATTCCTCTAATGTAAGATGATTGCTATATCTGGTTTCCGAAAAGATATGATGAACATCGGTCATATATTCAGTATCTCGGATTCTACCACAAATCTGGACTATCAATGTCGATATATCTAACAGAGTATGCGACTTATTTTTATCACTCACGATATATATTCTACCTTCCTTATCGTATATATCGCATCCCTCAAATGCCATTGATGTATAAAAATTGATCTTCTTCACAGGGTCTAATGGTTGCTCTATTTTATAATCACCCAACTTAGATTGGTTGCTTTTCTTTCCTCGCCCTTGATTTTTATTTTCAGAACATACAACTTTCACATCTTCGGGGCATAAATTCAATCCTTTAATGGTAGACGCTATAAATTCAACACTATTCACGAAGAAGTGTAAATTCCCAAACATCTTGCCTTCAAGCCTATCCAATATTAATTGACAAACTCTCATTTGAGGATCATTGGTTATCTCTGGTGTTATATTAACAGGAACTGTATTATACCATTTAACCTCGACTACCTGTAAATCTTTCAATTCTTTCAACTGAAATTCTTCTTCAATTGGCGTTGCTGTCATAAAAGTAACCTCTCTGAACTTTCGGCTATATTCTAATACCTTCTTTATAGCTTCATTCCTAAAGCAATAACTGTTAAATAGAACATGGTATTCATCTACTAGCAGAAAGTAATCATCATAAACATCTACCCCTTGTTCTATTAAAAGCATTATCAATCGTTCCAGACTATCGTATGTAACTGCTATCTTTTTAATTTCGCGACTATTCACATAGTCTATTATCTCTTTCTTTCCGACACCTTCATATATACCGAATAAAACATCGGGATATTGCACTTCCTTATTTTTAATGAGATTAACGTAAGGCATTGCAATGATGGTATTTTTATTATTCTCTATGGCGATTGTAGTACCGCCACAACCTGTTCTACCCTTATCAAATAGACAATTAACAGGCAATTCGTCCATAAACTCGTTTAGATAAGTATATTTCTTATCCACATGGATGATCTCTTTCTCCATGATTATTAAATTGTTAGTAAAATAAATGATTTATCTCGATTCTTTTCAGACGGAAAAAATGTAGTTTATTCTTTATATAGGATTTTGGTGTTTCCCGATTAAAAAATCCGTCTATTTCATCTTGGGGTTAAGGCTATCTTATACGGTTTTTTATAACTTATCATTCTTTATAGAGGATTCAGCCATTTGCCGATTAAAAAATCCGTCCAAAAAGACAAAAAAGAAGAGCTGTCTCAGCTCTCAGTAGTTATTTATAATCTTAAATTTTCGGTGTATCTATATTTCTACTTTAAATTTTTTCAACTGATTATAACTTGGTAGGAAATATGGAGTAGAAATGTACTTTTAGCTGTAGTCTAGGGGATCAATATATTTCGATTTCCTTAATACAAATATACGGAGTATAGAAGAGTGAAAAAATAAAAACAGCAGAATCTTTAAAAATTGAGTAAAGGAGCACTTTTTTAAAGTATTTATAAATAAAAGCATTATATTAATGTAATAGTTATGCAATAATCGTGCAGATATGCTCCTTTTTTTAAGAAATAATTTTATAGCTTTCACTTTCAGAATAAAAAAAAGATTATAAAAATAAAAACTATACTTTTACAATACAATAACATACTTTAATGAATAAAGGCTCATGAAAATAAAAAAAATAAGGTTGAAGAATTTTAGGGGATATAAAGATTTTGAAATTGAATTTTCTTCTAGCCTAAATGTTATTATTGGCAAAAACGACATTGGTAAATCTACTATCTTGGAGGCTTTAGATATATTCTTCAACTCTGACAAAATAAAAATGGAGATTGATGATTTATGTGTGTATAGAAGCTCTGACAAGGTTGAAATAGCTGTTTCTTTCGAAGTTGATTTAGACAAAGAGTATACAATAGAAACAGTTCCAACATCACTAAAAAAAGAATTTCTATTAAATCGTAGCGGACTCCTAGAAGTAGTAAAACAATGGGACTTTTCTAGCGGTAAACTAACTGCATCAAGCCTAAAAACCTACCTTAATGCGAATTACCCTCAAGTCTATATGGAAGCACCTTTGATAAGTCTTAAAAATTCAGATCTAAAGAAGAAATTTGAAGATTTTGAAGAAAAAGTAAATCAACAAGGTATTGAAGCTAGAAAAACAGCAAATACTGAAATGAGATTAGCTATTTATGCAGTATCTCAAATTTCGGACTTCGAAGAAATTTATATTTCCATAGATAAAGAGGATGGTCGTAATATTGGAAACAACATAAGTAACGATTTTCCTTTGTATTTCCTATTTCAAGCAGATAGAGCAAATAAAGATACAGACAAAGAAGTGCAAGAGCCACTGAAGGCGATCACAAAAACGGCAATACAGGAAGTTGTAGATAAGTTAGAGGACGTAAAGAAATTAATAGAAGAAAAAGCACAAGAAATTGGTAAGGAGACAATTCATAAGTTAGCAGAAATGAATCCTGAGTTAGCTAGTGTATTGCGCCCTGATATGACCACTAAAGCTTGGGATAGTCTATTCTCTTTTTCGTTTTTAGGAGATGACAATATACCCATGAATAAAAGAGGTAGTGGCGTTAGACGCATGATTTTATTAAGCTATTTTAGAGCAGAAGCAGAAAGAAAAAACGCCCAAAATAAGAATGTAATTTATGCTATAGAAGAGCCCGAAACATCACAACATCCAAATCATCAGGAGCTTCTCATCTCTGCCTTAAAGGAAATAGCAACAAAAGAAACTCATACAGTAATTATGACAACTCACTCTCCTGAAGTTGCAAAAAAATGCAAAGAAGAGAATTTAGTATTAATTGATGCCAATGGGAAAAATAAATTTCTTGTAGAAGATAAATTTAAGCTAAAATCTATTGCTAAAACACTAGGAGTTAGTCCTTATTTGAGTAAGCTAGTTATTTGTGTAGAAGGTGTAAATGATCGAAACTTTTTATATAATATAAATCAAAATATCCCTGAATTGAAACAAATCATAGATATACGAGAAGAAAATATAAATATAATTCCAATGGAAGGACGTAATCTTGAGGATTGGATTAAGCGAGATTATTTAGAAGGTTCAAATGTACGTCAATTTCATTTATATGATAAAGACGGAGACGAAAAATATAAGAATTCAATCAATCAAGTCAATATTAAAAATAATGGTTCTTTCGGAATTTTAACTCAAATGTCAGCTATGGAAAATTATATTCATCCTGATCTATATGAAGACCAATTTGGTATAGCATTAACTCATCTTCTTAAAGATTGGAAGGAACGCAACATTCCTGATCTTATTATCGAAGAGCAAAATATTGATACTAAGAGTTGGGATATGAAACGGAGGAAAGCCGAGAGGAATGTTATAAAGACCATTGCGAATGGGAAGCTTTCAACGAAAATGACAAAAGCTTTGTTTGAGGATATGGGAATATATTCAGAAGTAGAGGGCTGGTTTCTTGAGATAAAAAGAATGTACGAAATTTAATATTTGAATTAAGATATTTTAACTATCACACAGAAGAGAATTTTCAAAATAGCAATCTCGTTTTGTTATCTATTGAAATATAGATATTTAAATATGAGTATCACTTCGCGAGAGTGCGATATTTCTAAAAAGCAAGGGGACAGATGAAAATATCGCGAAGAATATGAGTTTAGGCATTTTTTGTGTAATTCCCTATGAATCAACAAATCTCTATCTTCCGAGAAATTTCAAAAGGTCAGATTCCTTTATCCGATATAGCTTCCCTAGTCTTTCTGCATACAAATTTCCAACTTTTATATGCTTTCGTACGCCCTGTTGCGACATTTTCAATCTAAGAGCAACCTCTTTTACTGTCAAGTAAGCGTCATTCTTAGGTAAGATAGACTCTTCACGTACAATGTTTGAATGTGTATTTCCTTCTAAAACTTCCGAATTATCAGGTATTTGTGATAGGTCTTCGCCGTAAAACTCCTTCACTAAATCTTCTAGCCGTTCTTCTTTGCTTTTAGTCTCAAACTTTCGGATTATGCTTTCAACTCGTAAATCACTAATTCTGTCGTTAGCCTTTGCTAGAGGGGTAAAGTCCATTTCAAACATTTTTTCATCAAACTCCGAAACAGCTTTAAATGCCTTGTTTATATTCAGTTTTATTCTAGCCATTTGCCTTTTAATATTTTCAAAAGGCTCTCCTTTTTGTATTGATTTATTCACGCAATAGATGATAGCTTCTCGGATATACACATCATCAATGCGTATATCCTCGCTATCTTTTGTTGCATTAAAGAAATCCATTAACGCTTTTATGTTCCTATCTTCTTGTTGCTCTTCCATGTTAAAAATCAAGCACTTTCATAAACTTTATTTTCTCTGGGCTAAATTTATCAATATAAATCTGTAGGGTTTTAATTTGTGTATGCCCTGTCATACCCATGATTAACTGCAAAGGCATACCTTCTTCCACTAAGATAGAAATAAATGTTCGCCTACCTGTATGTGCACTAATCTTTTCGCGGCGTAAAATCACATTTTCCTCATGATGTCTTCTTCGTTGTTGCGAGACGGCTATTTTATCTCCAAACAGTTCGTATTTTTCGAGTAGGTCTTTTAATGACCGATTGAAAACTTGGTTTATCACGTTATCGAATTTATAATCATAGCTTTTGGCTATTTTAACAGCTCTAGCGACCAATGGGATTTCAGCTTTTTTTCGCGTTTTTTGTGTATTGACACGTAGGATGATCCCATTTCTAGTCTTGGTAAAATTTGTCTCTTTCAAGCTTATAAAGTCTGAAAAACGAAGTCCTGTAAGACATAGAAAGACGAAGTAATCACGGATCATTCTTTCGCTATCAGTTTCTAGCTCCATTTTAGCGAAATTTTCCAACTCTTCTCTGTTTATTCTAATGACATCAGTCGGCTCTAAAGAATAGCGATGGGAAAATATTAAGGAAGCTATCTTGTCGTTTTGGTAATACCCCCGAACAAACGCTGAAAAGCTTTCCAACCTTTTATTTAAAGTTTTATTGACCAAATTTCCTTCTGTCTTATACTTATACTGTGTTTCCTCGTCTATTTTAGGTCTTTCTTCGAATAAATAATCTATGAGGTCTTCAATAAAATATTCGTCAATATCATCTATCGTTAAAGTCCGTTTCTCATCGTATTCATAATCTTGCAGACAGTTTTTTAAGCTTTTGTAGTCTTTTAGTCCTGAAGGGAACTTATCTACCAATGAAGGATCATCTTTTTTCTTCTCATCCCATTTTTGATTAATAAAGTCCTCTAAGTCATTAACTAAATTGCTCTCTTTTAACTTTGTCCGCCCTAAATATTCGTTTATTGCACTTACCGATAGTTTGGCATTAGGGTTTAATGATAATATATTGACAATAGCATCATTTATAATTGCCATTGCTTGATCTATCTTTGCATTTTCAATTTCTGCATTATATTCTTGAGGTTTTTCCTTTAACCTCATATAGCGTCCTATATTCTTCTCATCTGTGCGAAATACAGGATAGCGAACAACAGAATTATTTTTTTTGAAATAAGCGACTAAAGCACCTTTGTAATATTTTCGAGTAATTAGCATGAGGTTATTTATTAGAACACCAAATAGAACACCTTTTATGGTTTCTCAAATATAATAATTAACTTTTATTTGCGAAACTAAAGGTGCTATAATTTAGTAATATATTGTTTATTAATTAATTATGTTTTTGTTTAAGAAACCTAAGTTTTGTAAATATACACATATTTAAATACTGGTATCCCGACGATTAAAAAGCACTTACAGAAATGTAGGTGCTTTTTTGTTATTAATAACTTTATGATTACGTAGTTATAATTTTATATATTTGGATAGGATTTTCTTTGATACATTTTCTATAATATATCAATAACTTTATCAATGATAAAAATGGAGTTTCTCTCTAAAAATCTATCCAATGAAAAGATTGCTTCTGTTAATTATTATTCCTCTAATATGTTCATCAGCTTTTGCTCATAAAGAAAGATGGGATGAAAATCGAGATTCTTGGTCACCTCTGATGGTTACAATCTATAATAATCAGATTACTGCTTATTTAGAATTGATAAAGCAGGGAGCAGATGTGAATTTTATCTCTGGAAATGAAAATACTGGATGGAAATTAACAGCTTTAGATATTGCTTTGAGAAAAAACAATGAAATTGCTGTAAAAGCATTGCTCAATACTAGCAAAGTTTTGACTCCTGAAAAATATATGATGACTGCTTCTTCTCAGAATAGCGCTCTAAATGTTGAGTTATTGATTAAATATGGTGCAAATCCGAACGAAACCTTAGATAATGGTTATTCAGTCTTGATGAATGCTGCAAGTTTTGGCTCTAGAGAAGTCCTTGAGGTATTATTGAAACATGGTGCAAAGACAAATCAAAAAAGGAATGTCGATGGCATAACTGCTTTGATGTTGGCTGCATTTAAGGGAGAGCCTCAAAAAGTAAAGCTTTTGTTGAAGTATGGTGCCAATAAATACGCAAAAGATGTTAATGGAAAAACTGCATTAGATTATGTCGAGCGGATAAATGTAGGTTCTGATGGCAACGACTCAGTAAAGAAAGAGTTGGGACTATTGCTAAAATGAAAAAGCACTTACATTGCTGCAAGTGCTTAAGAGGTATGTAGGTTGATTTGTCTTATTGAGCAGGATTGAATTCTGCATCTACTATGATGTTCACATTGTCGCCAACAAAATTGTCAGCAAATCCCATGCCCATACCAAAGTCTTTACGGTTGATTACACCTGTTACTTTAAATCCTGCAACTTGTTGGTTGTTCATCGGATTTGTTACTGTTCCGTTGTATGTAATCTGTAACTCAACAGCTTTGGTAACTCCAAGTAATGTCAGGTTGCCGAATAATTTAGCATTGTTATCGTCTATTTTTTCAACTTTAGTACTTGTGAAAGTCATTTCCGGAAATTTCTCAGCATCGAAAAAATCTGCTGTTTTCAAGTGGTTGTCGCGCATCTCAATTCCAGTATTGATGCTGGCAATTTTAGCTGTAACCTGAACATTCATATCCGAATAATCGGCTTTAGAATATGTAACTGTAGTTTCGAAGTCTGAGAAGAATCCTGCAACTTCCGAAACCGCAAGGTGTTTGATTGTAAATCCCATGCGAGAATGTGCAGGGTCGTTTTTCCAAGTTTGTACTTGTGCTGATAATAGTATAGGTAGTGCCATTGTAATAAGAATTAATAAATACTTTTTCATCGAGTCTTTTTGTTTTAGTTTGTAAAATTAAAATTACTGTTAATGTATAGTGTAAACAAATTCCAATGGAAATAAGTTCAATGGTTTTAGCTAAAGAAATATTGATTAAATTTATGCTTTTGTGTATTTGATTGTGATTTAGCTCAATAAACTTGTTGCGCTTAGTTTACTAACGATAGTTACCTAGAGGTTACTAATGGGGTTGGAAGTTAACATTTATTGAAAGTGTAGAACCATTCTGATGTGAGGTACATTGTCTTCGATGTATGGTTCTCCTATAGAAATGAAACCATAATCAGAATAAAATTTCTGTAGATATAACTGAGCTTCTATTTGAATCGTGTTCTCATTATACTCTTGATGAAGTATGGCTATTGAGCGGCTTACCAGTTCTCTGCCAATGCCTTGTTTCTGGAGTGATTGATCAACAAGTACCCGTCCGAAGGTTGCAGATCCTATTTTATCGCCCGATCGAAATAATCTGGCATACGCAATAATTTTATTGCCGCTGAGCGCACACAGATGCATCGCTTTCTGATCGTAGTTGTCCGGGTCTATATAAATGGATTGCTGGTCAACAACAAAGATTCGACTACGAAGATGTAATATTTCATATACTTCGTAATTTGTCAGTTCGTCGAAAGATTTCAGTTGCCAGTCAATTGTCATATGTCGATTTTGGTATAAAGTTAAATAATTCTTGCCGATAGCTTCGCTTTGTGATTTGTAAAAAGAATATTTTAAGACATAAATGCTATCTTTGCAGTCCGAAACAAGAAGTAATAACTAAAAGAATCAATAAAATATGATTACTACAGACCAACTCAAAGAAGTGTTGGAACGCGAGCAAGCGTTGAGGGGGTATCTTTGACATCGATGCCAAGAAAATTCAATTAGAAGAAGAAGAATTACGCACACAAGCTCCAGGCTTTTGGGATGATAATAAGGCTGCTGAGGCTCAAATGAAGATTATCCGTGAGCTTAAAGGCTGGATCGAAAGATATAACACTGTAAATGCTGCTGTTGAAGAACTACAGTTGGCTTTTGATTATCTGAAAGAGGAAATTCTGACAGAAGAAGAATTGGACGAAGCTTATAAAAATGCATTGGTTGTACTAGAGGATCTTGAGCTACGCAATATGCTCCGTCGTGAAGAAGATTCGCTAGGAGCCGTACTTAAGATAAACAGTGGAGCAGGAGGCACCGAAGGTCAGGATTGGGCCTCGATGCTATTCCGTATGTATCAGCGTTGGTGCGAAGATAAAGGATATAAAACAACCATTACCAACTTTCAGGAAGGTGATGAGGCCGGAATCAAAACAGCTACACTTCAGGTAGAGGGTGAATATGCTTATGGCTATTTGAAGTCCGAAAATGGAGTTCATCGTTTGGTACGTGTATCGCCTTATAACGCTCAAGGTAAACGAATGACATCTTTTGCATCAGTCTTTGTTGTGCCATTGGTTGATGACTCTATTGAGATCGAAGTAAACCAAGGAGATTTAACATGGGATACTTTCCGTTCGAGTGGAGCTGGAGGTCAGAACGTAAATAAAGTAGAGACCGGAGTACGTTTGCACTATAAATACAAAGACCCTGATACCGGTGAAGAAAAAGAAATAGTTATCGAGAACACTGAGAGCCGTTCACAGTTTGGCAATAAGGACAATGCTATCCGTTTGCTGAAATCTCAATTGTACGAGATGGAGTTGGAACGTCGTCGTCGTTCGACTGCAGCTATCGAGGCCGGAAAGAAAAAGATAGAATGGGGATCTCAAATCCGCAGTTATGTCTTTGACGACCGTCGAGTGAAGGATCACCGCACAAACTATCAGACATCTAACGTAAATGCCGTAATGGATGGCGATATCGATGACTTTATCAAAGCATATTTGATGGAGTACGGAGATGAAGCTTAATCTATAAATAGGATATAAACTAAAGAGAGGAATTGATAATTATCAATTCCTCTCTTTAGTTTATCAAAATAAATAATTGGACTTCCCCTTTCATCTTAGAAAATCTGTGCCAAAACTTGAGCTGGAATTACCAACTAAATGTCTCGGCACAGAAGGAAGTAAGCCTATTACTCCTTAGAAAATGAATATGGTAAATCGTCGTTCTCAAAACCTCGTTCTTTATTAGGTGTTGAGGACATTTTATAGTCAATCTTCATTCCTTTTATCATATCCGAATGATTAAAGAAAGTCTTCGTATAATCTTTACCATTGACATTCAATGACGAAATATATCTGTTCTTCGATGAGTTGTCAGAAGCTGAAAGCTCGATCTTATTTCCGTTCTCAAGAGTGATAATTGCTCTTTTGAATAGCGGAGAACCTATTACGTACTCGTCAGTACCAGGGCAAACAGGATAGAAACCCAACGAAGAGAAAACATACCAAGCCGAAGTTTGCCCATTGTCCTCATCTCCGCAATATCCATCTGGTAGCGGCGTATAGAGCTTGTCCATTACTTCGCGTACCCAATATTGGCTTTTCCATGGTTGTTCAGCCCAGTTATACAAATAAATCATGTGTTGAATAGGCTGATTACCATGAGCGTAATTTCCCATATTCATAATAACCATTTCGGTTATCTCGTGGATTTCGAACCCATAATAACTATCGTCGAATATAGGTGGTACTACAAATACAGAATCAAGCATTTGAGTAAAGCTTTCTTTACCTCCCATCAAAGCCATCAAGCCATGTACATCGTGGAAAACACTCCACGTGTAATGCCAGCTATTTCCTTCGGTGAAAGCATCTCCCCATTTGTATGGATTGAACGGAGATTGGAATTCTCCATCCTTGTTTCGTCCGCGCATTAGTTTTGTTTCAGGATCGAATACATTACGATAATTCATCGCTCTTGCACTCCATTTGCTGATCTCTTCCTCAGGACGATTCAGCTTTTTAGCAATCTGCAATATACACCAGTCGTTGTATGCATATTCTAATGTACGAGCTGTATTTTCTTTGATGTCTACATCGTAAGGAACATAGCCTAAGGTATTATAATATTCATGTCCAAGTCTTCCCGTTGAATTTACACCAGGATAAACATTTTCAGTACCATGTACCAATGCTTTGTATAATGTCTCAAGATCTTTTTCTGATATACCTTTCATTACAGCATCTGCTACAACAGAGGCCGAGTTATTACCTATCATACAATCACGATGTCCTGGACTTGCCCATTCAGGCAAGAATCCGCTTTCCAGTGCAGCATTAACCAGCCCTTGCTGAATTTCTTCGTTTACCGAAGGGTAAACTAGGTTGAGTAATGGGAATAAACTGCGGAATGTATCCCACAAACCAGTGTCGGTATACATATATCCCGGAAGTACTTTCCCGTTGTAAGGACTATAATGCATAACATTTCCACTCTCATCTATTTCATAGAACTTGCGAGGGAATAGGACGCTTCTGTAAAGACATGAATAAAATGTACGGTATTGATCTGTAGTACCGCCTTCTACTTGAATACGTCCTAAGATGTCATCCCAGTGTGATTGTGCTTTGTCTTTGATTGTATCGAAGTTGTCACTTCCAAGTTCCTTTAGATTTGTATAGGCCTGATCCAGGCTGATGAAAGATGAAGCTACACGAGCGTTAACTTGCTGCCCTCTTTTTGTGTCGAAACCGACAATCGCTCCGGCATGATCTCCTTTGTACTCTGTGGCTCCTACTGCAATCTTGCTACCGTCTTTCCATACTTCGGCGCTGGCAAATGGTGTGTCAAATTCGATCACAAACCAATTACAGAAATTTTCGGGTACACCACCACTATTGCGAGTTGTATATCCTACAACTGTATTCTTTTCAGGAATAATCTTGATGTACGAGCCTTTATCGAAAGCGTCTACTATAACTGCATTTTCGTTGCTTTCGGAGAATGTAAATCGCATGATTGCTGCACGATCGGTTGGTGCAAGTTCTGCAATTACATCGTGGTCGCCCAGATATACACTGTAGTAGTATGGTTTAGCAATTTCCGATTTGTGCGAGAATGAACTGCTACGCGCATCCTGATCAATTTTATCGCGTCCTTTTACTGGCATGATCGAAAATTGACCGTAATCGTTTATCCAAGGACTTGGCTGATGCGTTTGTTTGATGCCGCGTATCTTGTGATCGGCATAGTTATATGTCCAGCCATCGCCCATCTTTCCCGTCTGTGGAGTCCAGAAATTCATACCCCATGGCACAGCTGTTGCCGGATATGTATTACCGGTTGATAGAGCGAAAGTAGAAAGCGAACCGACCAATGTGCTAACATGATCGGAAGGGCGAACCACCTCGTCTTGTATTTCGGTGCTGGTCTTTTTGCAAGAAGTAGCCATCGAGAAGATAATGGCTATTGCTGTAAAAGAGAGAAGCAATTTTTTCATATATAATATAAATCTTAATTGATTGAGTTTAATACGTCTAATTTACCATCGTTAATCAATTTGATGATCAATTCCCCAAACAATGTATTTTGCCATGCAAACCATTCGCGGGTAAATTCTTTAGGATCGTCTTTATGAAACGATTCGTGCATAAAGCCGGTATCGGCATCTGTTGCAAGAAGCTGTTCTATGCAAGCTTTGATTTCGGCATCATCTTGCGATGTAAAAGCTTTCATCATAATGCTCATTGGCCATATCATGTCGTGACGACCTATATGTGGACTGCCGATTCCTTCTCCGGCTTTACCTTTGAAGAAATAAGGATTATCCTCACTCCATACAAAACGGCGTGTGTTTTGATAAATAGGATCATTTACATCTACATCTCCGAGGTATGGCATTGCCAACAAACTAGGGACATTTGGATCGTCCATCAGATAATAATTACCAAAGCCATCAACCTCGTAAGCATAGATCGTTCCATATTTCGGGTGGTTGTAAGTCGCATATTTTTTCAAAGCAGTTTCTACTTCGTCAGCCAAAGCTGTACATTCAGAGGCCAATTTCTCGTTTTTGTTGATAGTCAGAAGTATCTCGGACGCTTTACGAAGAGAAGTTACTGCCATGAAGTTTGCAGGTACAAGAAATTCGTAAGATGTAGCATCGTCCGAAGGACGGAATGCTGAAGCGATCAATCCAACCGGTTTTACTGGATTACCCCATCCACGGTTATTCTTTGTGTCCAGTTGACGATCGGTAACACGCAGGAAGAAATATTCTCCTGGACCATCTTTGCGTTGTTGTTCCTTCATTGTTTTCAGAACATTCTCGATAGCTTTGATCCATGTGTCGCCAAACACTTGTGTATCTCCCGTTACTTTCCAGTATTCGTATGCTAAACGAATAGGGTAGCATTGTGAGTCAATCTCCCATTTACGCTCGTAAACGTAAGGGTTTGTAGGCTCGTTGCTGACGTCAGTTGACCAACGGCTGTTTTCTTTAGCTCCGTCATTGAACGCATTTGCGTAAGGATCAATCGTCAAGCAGATAAACTGACGATTGATAACGCCTGCCAGCATATCTTTCAACTTTGGGTCTTGATTCGCATACTGAACATAAGGCCATACTTGTGCTCCCGAGTCGCGTAACCACATTGCATGGATATCACCCGTATACACAAAAGTGTCGTGCATACCGTTTGTCTGTCGATAATGAACAGTAGTCTCCAATGTGTTTGGATAGCAGTTCTCGAACATCCAAGCCAATTTTGGATTCTTCAACAATGCTTTGATTCGAGTAATCTCACTCTCCACAATCTGCGAAGTAAACAGTCTTTCTTTGACTGGCTTACGCTGAGAAGTATATTTAGATTTTACTTGACTGCTGAGGGATAAAGTTCCTATCCCTCCACAAATCAAGAATGATATAAAAAAGTGCTTTAATTTCATATTACGCTATTTTATACTTAATTAGTTGCTCCAAGCCACCTGTTCTGTGCCCATTACAAATTCTAGCTTACCTCCTTTTTGGATGTCTTCGAATGCAATGTATGGAAGTGTATATGGCTTGTCATTCAGTTTGACGCTTTGTATATATTTGTTTTCTTTCGAGTTGTTCGAAGCAACAATCGTAAACTCTTTACCTTTTCCTACATTCAAAACGGCTTCGTCTACGATTGGTGATCCGAAGTAGTAATGACCGCCGGCAGGTTCAACCTGATAAAGTCCCATTGATGATAGGATATACCAAGCTGACATTTGGCCTACGTCCTCGTTTCCTGATAATCCGTCCGGTTGATCGTGATACAGTTCAGAAAGTACTCTTCTGATCAAATCAGCGCCTTTCCATGGTTGGCCAACCATAGTATAGAAATATAGTATATGATGGCTTGGCTCATTTCCGTGTGCATATTGTCCGATCAGACCTGAGATGTCAGGAGAAGTTATGTCTCCTTCTATTTTAGAATCAACAATAAACAGTGAATCCAGTTTCTGTACGAATGCTTCTTTCGAACCAAAACATTCGATCAATCCATCTAAATCATGTGGAACAAGGAATGTATATTGCCATGCATTTCCTTCGCAATAGTCATCCTCGCGGTGGCTAGATGCATATGGACTGAATGGCGTGCGGTATTCGCCTTTGACTCCTTTACCTCTCATAAATCCAGTTTCGGGATCGAAGAAGTTTTTATATGATTTGCTACGTTTTTCGAAGAAATCATAATCTTCATTCTTACCAAGTTTCTTAGCTGCCTGAGCCAAAGACCAATCTGCCAATGCATATTCCATGTCGTATGCAACAGATTCAAGCATTTTGTCGTAAGGAATATAGCCGAACTCTTTACGGAAATTCATACCTCTATCATCTAGCATAGCCGAAGCTTTCATCGCTTCAAACGCTAATTCGTGATCAAATCCGTCAAATTCTTTCAAAATAGCATCTGCAACTACCGGAATACCTGGGTTACCCACCATACAATCAGTTTCGCAACCCATTAAGTGCCATACCGGCAACTTGCCTTGTTGTTTGTAGATGTGTAGCATTGTATTCATTATATCCGATACCTTTTCTGGATGAATGATAGTCATCAGAGGGTGTGCCGCACGATATGTATCCCACAACGAGAATGTTGTGTAGTTTGTGAAGCTACTGCCGATGTGATGATTTCCGTCAGCTCCGCGGTAATCGCCATTTACATCGCCAAATACTGATGGAGCTACCATTGTGTGGTATAGTCCTGTGTAGAATATGCGTTTAACTGATTCGTCAGCAGTTTTAATCTTAATCTTTGCAAGTTCTGTATTCCAAGCATCATAAGCTTGAGATTTTACTTTGTCGAAATCCCATCCCGAAAGTTCAGCTTTCATGTTTATTTCAGCATTTTGTGTGCTGACTGGCGATAGGGCAACTTTAACATAGATTGGCTCTGTTCCTATTTCTCCGTAAATAGCTTCTCCATATACTTGTTTTGAGACTAGTTCTGTTCCTTCTTTGGTCGTATTTTTATCATATAATTGGAATTTACTGAATGGACGAGAGAATTCGGCTACGAAATATACACGTTGATCATTAGCCCATCCTTTCGAGTAACGATAGCCTGCAATAGTGCTGTCATTTAAGATTATTAGTTTATTTTCAACAGATTCATCCCAAGCTTGGCCATTCTCCAGATCGATAACAATACGAGCATCTGTTGTTCCCTCAGCAAAAGTGTATTTGTGAAGTCCTACACGCTGTGTGGCTGTTAATTCTACATCAACGTTGTAGCGGTCTAGTTTTGTTGCATAATATCCTGGCGCACATTTTTCGTTTGCACGGCTGAAATACGACCACATACCAGTGTCGTAACTATCATGTGTGCCGCGGTTGTGATTTACGTCGCCTACAACTGGCATCAAAACTATATCACTTAGGTCTCCAATACCAGTTCCGTTGAGATGTAGGTGGCTAAATCCGATTACAGTAGTATCAGTAATATGGTATCCTGAAGTCCAATCCCAAGTTTGAGGAATACTGGTTGGACCTAATTGCACAAATCCGAATGGAACGTTTGCTCCCATAAATACGTGCCCGTGTCCACCGGTTCCTATATATTGATCTACGTATTTGGCAAGATCGGTTTCTGCAACTTCTTCCTTTGTCGTGTTGCAGGCCGCAGTGAATAGTGCCGCTCCTACAAGCATGTAACTGAATATTTTATTCTTCAGTAGGGAATAATTCTTTTTCATTATATCTTTTCTATATTAGTTTCTTATTTTCTGGAATTGAGTTCGAAAGTCAGTTTACCTCCATCAAGAAGCTCTTTGTGTGAGATACGATAGTTTTTAAGAGCTTTTCCTCCTAAAGTCATTTTATCGATATAAATATCTTCTGCTTTGTCGCGTTTTGCTTCTATAACGAGTTCTTCTTTATTCCAATATTTTTTATCAAGTTTGATCACTATACGATCAAAAACCGGACTTGTCAGAGTATAATATGGTTCTCCCGGACAATCAGGGTAAAATCCGATCATATTGAAAACAGCCCAAGCTGACATTGTTCCCGTATCGTCGTTGCCTGGTATGCCATCAGGTTTTGTTGTATAATGTTTTTCTAATAGACGGCGAACATGATGTTGAGTACGCCATTCTTCACCCTTGAAATAGCTAAATAAATGAGGGTAGGCTATGTCAGGTTCATTTGCCGGATCGTAATATCCTTTATCGAAGACCATTTCAAGCTTGTCTATAAATTTCTTTTTACCGCCCATAAGTTTAGCTAGTCCTTGTACATCGTGAGGAACATAAAATGTATAGTTCCATGCGCTACCTTCGTGGAAACCTGGGTTTTCTTCAAAGTCCATTCCTTGTTGAGGATTGAATGGCGACAAGAATTCTCCATTCGGAAGTATTGGTCGGAAAGTTCCGTATTCAGGCGAATAATAATGTTTGTATCCTAACGAACGTTTCGCAAAAAGTGCAGCATCTTCTTTCTTTCCTAGTGCTTCGGCTAGTTTTGAGAGAGAATGATCGGCAATGTAATATTCCAAAGCATGCGATACTGAGTTATCGAACTGACTGCGAAGTGGAACGTATCCCAGTTTCATGTAGTCGTTGTTATCTGGACGCATACGATTAAAGTCACCCTTAAGTGATGCGTAGTATGAATCGGGTAGGGCACCACCTTTGCTGATTGTATCAGTTGCATAAGTAATTCCCGGTGTTGTTGCTGATTTGATAAAAGCTTCGTAGGCAGTTTCTATATCGAAATCGCGCAAGCCTTTCAACCAAGTATCGGTTATGACTGGAATCGAAGGGTCACCTTCCATAGTCCATGTCTCACGTCCGTAAAGTTCCCATTTAGGCATCCAGCCCCATTCGCGATACATATCAATCATAGATCGAACCATGTCTGTTTGACGATCAGGCCAAACGAGAGTCATCAATTGATGAAGATTGCGGTATGTATCCCATAACGAGAATACGGTATAGCGTGTATTGTTTGCTTTCAGAATCTTATCACTTTCCATTGCCGGATATTCACCATTCACATCGTTCAGAACGTTCGGGTGTATCAGTGCATGGTACAGTGCTGTATAGAATACAGTTTTTTGGTCGTTAGTACCACCTTCGACTAGAATACGTGATAAATCATCATTCCATGCCTTGCGTGCATCAGCACTGGCTGTATCAAATGTTTTATTTTTCAGTTCGGTATCTAAGTTGAGACGAGCATTTTCTGTACTAACGAATGATACACCAATGTGTACTTCTACTTGCTCTCCTTCTTTTGTGTCGAAGCAAAACCAAGCTCCAACATCGTCTCCGGCTATATCTTTATGATAGCCTTCGTATATTTTATATTTTCCTTGATCGGGATCCCATGCGGCTTTTACACCATCCATTGGGCGTTGTTTTTTCCAGAAACCGCTCTTGGTCTCTTTGGCTATGATGCGCATAACGAAATAGATAGGAAATACTGCTTGTGTGTTGTAACAAAAAGTTCCAAGCATTTTCATCCCTTCTACTTCATTTTTACTATTGAATCGCAATGATGCGCCTGATTCGTTGGTTAATCCTTGCCCTAGGTTCAGCAGGATGTTTGATTTTCCTTCGGGGAAAGTGTATCGGTGTGCACCCGCCCTCATGGTAGATGTGACTTCGGTTAATATATTATACTTGGTCAGTCGGTTTGTGTAATAGCCTGGAGAGGCTTTTTCATCACTGTATCGGCTGCCATAATTTTTGTAATCAACATCCAATTCTCCAGTTGTAGGCATAATAAGTAGCGATCCCAGATCGGGACAACCTACACCACTGAGATTGACATGCGAGTAGCCGGTAAAGAATACATTGTGGTATTCGTACGGAGTCGACCACCAGCGTGCATCCTTGTCATAGACATTGTCTTTGCTCCCCATCACATTGAAAGGTACTACAGACATCATCCCGTTGGGCATGACAGCCCCGGGATTTGTGGTCCCGAAGTTTGTCGTGCCTATAAATGAATTTACCCAATCAACGGGTTGCTTATCTTGAGCCGAAGATGATACTGTAACAAAGATTAATGTAATTACAAAAAGTAAATTTTTCTTCATTATTTAAACTATGCTTGTACGTTTTGTGAACTCAACGATTTCGTCTATATATCCGAATGCTACTCCCGTAACGGTGTCAGCACATCCATAATAAACAGCTATACGTCCAGTCTCAGGGTCGTGAAGTGATGCGCATGGGAATGTTACATTCGGAACGTCTCCTGCTAGTTCATATATTTCACGAGGAGCAATTAGATATGGTCCGCTACGTGCTAAAACTTTCCAAGGCTCATTGATATCAAGCAGGGCCGAACCGAAGCTATATACATAGCCATTAGCCGAACGTAATACTCCGTGATAGATCATCAACCATCCTTCAGATGTTTCGATCGGAATAGGTCCTGCTCCGATTTTCATACATTGCCAAGCACTGTCTTCGAATGCAGCCGGTGCCATAACGTGACGATGACGTCCCCAGAATTCCATATCGGGCGATTCGCTGTAGAAAATATCTCCGAATGGAGTGTGTCCATTATCACTTGGACGGCTAAGCATTGCAAAGCGACCATTGATTTTGCGAGGGAACATAACTCCGTTACGGTTGAATGGAAGGAATGCATTTTCAAGTTGATGGAATACTTTGAAGTCTTTAGTCCAAGCGCAACCAATTGTAGGTCCATGATAGCCATTACACCAGGTTACGTAGAAACGATCTTCGATCCATGTAACGCGAGGGTCGTAGCCGTATACCCATTTGCCCACTTCTTCATCGCCTCCAGTCAGTTGGATATCTTCTTCTTCGATATCCCAGTTGATACCATCCTTACTGAATCCTACATGAAGACGCATACGACGGTTTGTATCATCGCAACGGAATACTCCTGCAAATCCATCTCCGAAAGGAACTACTGCACTGTTGAAAATACTATTCGATGTACTCAAAGCATCACGTCCGATGATTGGGTTTGCCGAGTAGCGCCACATAGTTTCTTTACTTCCAGCCGGGCGATCTTCCCAAGGCATATTTGGTAAAGCTTGTCCTTCAATTTTGAGTTTTGTTGCCATAGTTATTCGTCTATTAATTAATGTTTTATTCTTGTTGTTTTTATTATTGATTTGTTCTTAAGTCTTATTTATGCTTTTGCTTCTTCCTCGCTATTATCTGGATATTGGAATGGTATAATACGTGAAACCACAAGGGCTGGTATCATGGCTATAGCTACGATGATAAAGAATTGTTTATATCCCAGCCAATCACTCAACATACCGCTTATCATTCCGGCAAACATATATCCTAGATTCATGAGCCCCGAAGCAAAGGCATAATGAGCCATTTTATGTGCTCCTGGTGCTACTTGTTGCATCATAAATAGTGTAAGGCCAACAAATCCGAACCCATAACCGAAGTATTCACAGGTAACTGCCGATCCTATAAGGAAAATATTTGAAGGTTGGAAGATTGCAAGTAGCAGATAAATAAGGAAAGGTAGATTTATGGCGCAACAAAGTATAAACAATGTTTTCTTTAATCCTCTGGATGAAATATAATATCCTGCCAGAATAGAGCCTATGATAAAAGCAATAGCTCCGAATGTTCCGTTTATTATTCCAATATGGCTTACTTCCAAGCCCAATCCTCCTTTTTCGATAGGAGCTTTCAGGAATAGAGGTAATATCTTGATTGCCAGTCCCTCGGCAAGGCGGTATAATATGATAAATAAAATGTAGAATGCAATGTTTTTCTTCTGAAAGAATGTGATAAATACATTTGTAAATGTTTGCCAACCTTCCTTAGCTGTTTTTACAGCAGCACTGCTGCCTCCCGATGGAAGTACACGGCTGTGCCAAAGACTTAGAAGTATCATAATAGCGGCTACTACGCCCATGATTAGCATCCATGCATGAGTTACTCCCATGCTGTTTTTAAGTGATCCGGCTAGGAATACCAATCCTCCATTTGCGACAACCTTTGCAATATTGAAGAATGCACCTTGCCAGCCAATATATTTTGCTTGGGTCTGATTATCAAGTTCAGTCATGTAGATACCATCAGTCGCAATATCATGGGTCGCTCCACTGAAAGCGATTAGTCCCATAAGGGCTATGGAGTAGGTGAAGAAATCGGGCAATGGTAGGCAAAGAGCAACCAACGCAAAGCTTAGCCCTGTAATCATTTGAGTTCCTACTACAAAGTATTTTTTTGTTTTGAACATCTCTAAGAAAGGACTCCATAGAGGTTTCAAGCTCCAAGGCAGAATTATTAGAGAGGTCCAGAAGGCTACGGTAGCATCAGATATTCCCATTTCAGAGAACATGATTACTGAAACGAGTTGCACCATCACAAATGGTAATCCCATCCCAAAGTAGACGGTAGGTACCCATTTTAGAGGTGAGGAGGCTTTTGTCGTCATGAAACTTAGATTTTAAAAGGTATTAGTGAGTTTTCTTGTTGTCTATTTCCTGTGATTTTTGCAGTTATTAGCCTGTTTTTTATAATATTTTTTGAGATTTCTGTTTTCCATATTTTTAGCAACAAACTATATTTTCTCTCTATTATAATGACGATCTAAAGCCGTCTAATCCTAGTGTAAATTGCGTTAAATAAGGTTAAACATGGCAGTTGTAGTATATTTAGACTTCCGGATTAATTAAAGGAGATCGGCTTATTTACTTTAATGAAAAAAAGAGTCAAGCGATTGGACTTGACTCTTTTTTCTTGATTAAGTATAATTTACTCTTTACTCTGTTATTTGTAAATATATATTTCAGAAGGTACTATTAAGGTTCCATAGCTACCTGTCATCTCTATTTTTACGTAACGTGCATTAACGTCGGATAAAAATTTGAAATAATTATTTAAGCTTGCAGGAGTATTCAGTTCACCCTGAGATGTCCAATTAACTTTGTCTGTAGATGTTGATATCTTCACTGATTTTGCAGAATATACTGTCCCTCCATAGTAATCTATGCTTAAGCCTTTAAGAGCTTGCTCTGAAGTGATATCAATTGTGAAAAAGAGATAACTTGAACTATAAGCATAAGTTCCATATACGCCACCTTGACCGTCTATTAGTCTACTGATATTACCGGTAACAGAAGAATTCGCTTCTATACCCCAACCAGTTTTATTTAGTAAAGACCAATCAGAAGATATGCCAGAAAGATAAGCTATATTTCTCAATGATTTTATAATATTGAGCGTTACAAATCCTTTTTCAGGATCAGCTGGGGTAGATGTGTCTTCTGATGTAGCTGCTAGCTTGATTGAATGAGTTTCTTCTTCAGCAGTTTCCATCAAGAAGTCATCTTTGATAGACCAAGTAATTACTTCTGACGATTTCTCACCAGCAGGTATAGTTACTTCTGTACTACTCCAAGTTACAGTATTTAAGAATTTATCGTTTAAACCTTCCATTGAAAGTTTTAGCTTAAGTTCATTTAATACAGGTTTATCAACTACTACTTTGAATGAATATGATATAGAGTCTTCATTCAGGATCTGGCCGTTATTATATGCGCGTTCGAAAGTTGTAGTACTGCCTTTTTCTCCCACCAAAGAATACAATGTAGAGTATGCTTCTTTCTTGATACTTAGTTTAGCTACTGTTGTGTCAGTTGGGATCTTGTATCCTGTAGCAGTAGCTTTAACACCTAACTCATAAATTTCTTCATTGTAATTAGTCTGAGCAAAACTGAAGTCATCATCTTTCAATATTACTTCTACAGAAGATTCGCTATAACCAGCAGGTATAGTATCCACCAATTTACTAATACTAACAATTTCGGCCGGAATATTCTTACTCAGTAGATCATATGAAACAATAATGTCTCCGGGCGAAGGTTTGAATGTAAATGTATAAGTTCTGGTTACTTGTCCATCTACAACTAGTATGCCGTCTTCGTTGTATGTTGCATTCAGAGTTAATTCAGATTCTCCTTCGGAGTCCGAAATAATAACTGATGTTTCATTATCAGGGTAGGTCTGTAAATTCAGATTCTCATCATCTTCGCAGCTAGTTAGAGAAAGTAAGCAGCCTACTATCAGTGCAAAATATATTTTATAATATTTCATATCTTATTTCTTTATAGTTTAGTTTGTAACAGAACCATCATTTTTGTACTCATATGGCTTCGGATCACGATTTTTGTAATATGTCGTAATATCTTTAAGTTTAGATCCATAAAGAGTTTCTAAGCCTGTTAAACGAGTTGCTGAACGTGCGAAATTTGTAGGTTTAAGGTCAAAACCCATATGCCATCCATATCCGTTAGAGATCAGTGATTGAGCATTTTTAGGTGTCAAGCTACTTCCAATATTAAGATTAAATTCCGCAGCAAGTCCTGCGCACTCTTTATTTGTTAACTGTCCAATTGGATATGCACGACTTCCATAGTTAGGAACTACAATGTCTATCCATTCTTTAGCATCTACTCCGTCAACTGAAGACTCTCCATACATATACCCATAAGCAAATACAGTAACAAGTTTATCAGGCATCATCTGTTTTGTCTCATAACATAGACGTGCTGCTGCTTTTTTACTGATATTTGTTAATGCCGGATTACTTGGATCAGGGGATTTAGAATATTCATCATCAAAGTTTACTCCATCAAGATTGTAGGCTTTGCAGTATTGAGCTAACTCTCTGGCAAAGTCTTTAGCTCCTTGGTCAGATAGTTGAGCTAACCCTGCCATATCATGATTTCCGAGTAATCCTAATAAAACTTTTACTCCTCGCTTACGTAATGGCTGAAGATAAGTTTCATTATTATCAAGAAGGAACTGTACATTTGGATTATTCTGTACGCGAGGTCTTCCAGCTTCTGCGTCATAGTTGATATTTGCAGCAAATAAAACGACAACATCCCATATCAACTTTCCATTTTCCAATTCAAACGATAATGCATTTAGTGGATTTACATTGTTTACTTCGAAGAATAAGAAGCCTTTTACTGCATCATCCCCTTTGTATACATTTGCAAGATGTCTCATGTCTTTTACAAAGTAGATACAGTGCTTAGCTTTCTCATCTTTTGTAGAAATATCGCTGCTGTTTTCAATGATAGTTAATGGAATAGCGTATGTTTTATCTTTATCCAATGTGTCGTTTCCCTTTATAGAAAGACCAACTTCTGCAGTTTTGATACTACCATTGATTGTAAAAGTTCCATTGTTGTCGAGTGAAATTGCATCAACTGGATACAATTCAAAGTCTGTTTCATGCTCAAGGTTGTATGCCGCTAAATATTCAGCATCAACTTTCACTTTTGCAGAAGTAGTAGACGTGGGAGTTTTTGTTAACCCTAATTTTACCGAAGTAGTATATTCGTCTTGATAAAGTTCAACGATATTCGAAACTAAGTTTGTCTTTCCGTCTCTCAGATATGCATTGTTCGTATAAATATCTTCGTATTCTGATTCATCGATATTCTTACCAATGTTAATATCATCGCTACACGAAGCAAAAGATACAAAGCAACCTATTGCTAAGGCTAGTAATAATTTGGATGTAATATATTTTATTTTCATAATAAATTCTTTAAGTAAGATTAGGCGATTCATTATTTTATTTTCGGAATCTCAACATTCACCCAAGAAGGATCTCCGTTAGCAGCAGTGATATCATTGCCATTTCCTGTATGATCAGTAATAACTTTACCTGCACCTTCGTTAAATTTCCAATAAGCAACCAATCCAGGAGTAGTTGGGTTTACTTCGTATGGGTTGTTTGCAATTTCTTCAGCTGTGCGCTGAATGTTCCAAATACGTAATTCTGAAATTTCACCAGGTAACCAGCGACTGTCATCCCAAGCCTTACCAATATAACATGAGCTTGTTAAATTAAGACTGCTAGAGGCTGCATTGTCGCTATATACTTTGACTCCATCTTTGTAATATATACGCTCCTTGGTTGTTGCGTCATATACAATTGCAATGTGTACCCATTCGTTAACAGCTAAACCTGATACTACGCTTGGACCAGGGAAGTTTCCTCCTGGAGCTACAACTTGAAGTTGATCGCGTGGGCGGTCTGCATCTCCAATACGTACTAGGAATTTTCCTTCAATCCCGAAGACTGTACTAAGAGCATTGTCGCGTCCAGCAACCCAGTCCTTACTTCTTACTAACGCCTCTACTGTGATGGTAGATATATTATTAACACTGCTCTTCCAATTGATAGGGAAATAAAGCTTAGTAATATCTGCCACAACATTAATAAGAGCGGCACCTTTAAAGATAAAGTAAACAGTACGCTTTTCTTCGGCAATATTAACATTCGTAGCATCAAGTATAGTTACAGGAAGAACATAGCGTTGAGATTTGTCTAGTTTATCAGTACCAGTAAAATTGATAGCAATATCATCACTTGTTATATCTCCAGTTTTGATAGTGTCAGTTTTAACCGGAATATTATAGTATTCAGATCCTAAAGCTATAGCGTTATCTCCATAAATAAGATTGTAAGCTGCAGTCAAATGAGGTGCTGCGTCAAAGTTGATAACAATATCTTTATTAGCAGGTTTAGCGATGCGATAGCTTATTTCGCGCGAGCTCTCAGGTAGGCTTGGTTTGATAAGCAAGTCATCGTTAACCGGTTTCGAAGTGACATATAAAGTATTGCTGAAATGATGTTCGTTAACAATATCAGCCTCTTTACACCCGGTTACAAATATTAATGAGAATATTAATAATGCAAAAATATATTTATAGTGTTTCATGATCTTCTTATTTGTTTGGATTCATTATACGAATAACATTACGTATGTATTCATAAGTATTATTGTAATAATCATTATGAATATTCATTACAAATAACCCTTTACGGCTAAAATCCGGAGAATATTGAACAACCCATTGCGAAGCTCCTAGCGCAGCAACAATTTTATCAGTATCGCTTGCTTGTGGATTCCAATAACCTATGATTTTATCTTTGTCATCAGCTTGTGGAAGTTGTACACATGCCATAAAACGATCAGTCGGAACAGGATTTATTCCACCCTCTTCAGGTAATCCATCTTTGCCGGCTTGAATTGCTAAGTAGATTTTTAGTGATAAATCATCAGCATTAGTCGATGCAGCAGATTTAATCATGATGTAGTCGCACTTATTAAGCATATTCATATTTTCTGGCACAAGATATTGTACGTTTCCGTAGAATACTAACTTTTTGGTTGCGTTAGCTTCCTTCCATGCCTGAATACGATTGAGTAGGTTTTGTTGACGTGCATTATATTTATCTAATTCAGCAGGAACAAGGCTTACTAAAGAGCGACCAGTGTAATCAACAACGATACCATCATAATTATATTTGTCGCTCAGCTTTAGTAATAAGTCTATTTGTTCTCCCATATACTCAAGACCTTCCTCTTCTGTCAGAGCAGGGTTTTCTTTGACTTTGTCTTGCCATTCTGTTTCGATTTTGTCATAGTTTATGCTATAAACAATACCAGTACCCTTATCTTCACGGATTTTGTCCATCTCGGCAAGGAGATCTGCATGTAAGTTATCAGGATTATTCAAGCTTATAAAATCAATGCTGTCAGGCACTGCCGTTAAGTGTTCTGCTTGTTTTGAAGGAGATCCTTCAACATTCTCGAAAGAAACAAATAGGACATTATGGGCTCCTGCTTTATAAGCTCTCAAGTTTTCCAAGTAATCTTTGTATAACTGTGGATTTTGCTCTTCAAAAGAAGGATTATCTAAATCAATACTTTCAGTATCTGTCCAATCATCACATGAGCTAGTGCTGAAAGCAAATGCTATTGCCATCAACATTACTAGTGTGTGTGTAAAACTTTTTTTCATATATATTATCATTAAAGTCGTTATTATTTCTTAGCATCCCACCATAAGTTTGTAGCCATATTGTCTGGTCCTTGCAGATATTTACTTACAGCTTCTTTTATGTTTTGAGCATTGCTATTGTATTCGTCAAGAGGGTATGGCATTCTTCGTGCTCCTTTATTTGAATCTACAATTCCACCACTCTTGTTTCCTGCTGCAGTTGCAGGGATCAATTTAGGATAACCTGTACGTCGGATATCAGCCCAAGCTTCATTTCCTAGTTGCCAGTTAGCGATCCATTTTTGAACAATGATGCGTTCTTGTTTTTGTTCTTTAGTTGCATTTTCGTCCCATTTGATTGTTATAGAAGATAATGAGCTTGAGTAGGAATTATCTCCATGTGGGTCAATATATGTCGCAGGTACACTAGTCTCATCTTGGATATATGCTTCTGCACCATCAGCTTCCCATTGTTTGAAAGATAGACGAATACCTTCGTTGTAGAATTCTTCAGCGCTACCGCCCATATTGAATCCGAAGATTGCAGTGCCTTCTGCTCTTAGAAATGCGACTTCCGCAGCATTCATCCAATAGATCGGAGATGTAGGCAATACATTAACACCCGAATACATACGGCCTTTACTAGTCAAATCAGGAATGATAATTCCACGACGCAACCCAACATAAGTATATTCAGGTTTTGTTTTTGTCCATTCAGAAACTACAAAATATTTTGCACGACGGCTATCTTTATATCCGTTCATGTAGCAGATGATATCGGCAGCAGCATGAGTATCACCTCCTGTATCGCTTCCCGGAACCTGATTGTAACGTGTTGCTACATAGATAGGATTTTGAATGCTTTTAAAATAATTCCAAGCGGCATTATCTTCATTGCTTTCAATAACTCCACCGTTTGCAGGATTTACAGCATCTTCAGCCATTTGTTTAGCTTTTGTCGGATTTGCATAAGCAATACGTATGGCTAAACGAAGTTTTAATGAATTTCCAAACTTGATCCATTGTCTGATATTACCATTGTAGATATAGTCAGCTGATGGTACAAGTTCTGCGTTAGGGTGTTCGTTCAAAACCTGAATAGAGTTGCTTAACTCATCGAAAAATGCGTTATATACATCTTCTTGTGAGTCATAAGGGATTGAAAGATCGCTTCCTTCTCCTAATTTAGTATAAGGAATTGGTCCAAATGTATCTGTGACTCTGTGCATAACTGCTACTCTAATGATCTGAGCAATAGCTAGAGGTACTGGATTATTTGTATTTCTGGAAACCAGTTCCACTGCTGTCATATTCGAATTCAGTATAGGAATGATTTTATCGCTTTTAAGAAAAACTCGAGTCCAGTCATCCTTAGCATTATAGTTCGAAATGGTATTTGCCCATCCTGCATTGGCATCGGCATAGTATCCACCCATAGGGCCGCCAAGCAGACAGTCTGTAAATTGCGCTGTATTCACGTCTGGCGAAATTACACATCCGGCCAAATTGTTCATCGCTGATCCTAATGCGTAATCATCTGGTTCTAGTGTATCAGGCTCATAAGGATGGCTATTTATATTGTCATAGTTTGCTGTACAAGACATTAGTGCAGCAACTGAAACTATAGTCAGTTTATTTATTATTTTTTTCATACTTGTTTTAGAATTTAAAGCTTAGATTAAAACCAAAAGTACGTAAAGATGGAAGCATAAAGTAGTCGATACCTTGATAGAAGCTATTGGTTGTAGCTACAGATTCAGGATCGAATGGTGCTTTGTTGTAAATCATAAAGAGATTGCGACCAACTAGAGAAACTTTTATATCGCATACATTTCCTAACCATTTTTTAGGGATATTATATCCTATTGATGCTTCTTGTAGGCGAACATTGGTAGCTGAGTAAGTATAATATTGAGGCACAGCAGTTCCACCAGCAACTACACTATACCACCCTTCAGGGTTTACACGATCGTTCCCATTTACAGAAATATAGCCTAAGTCGCGAGCTGCAGCAGATGCTTCAGATACACCATATTCGTCAAGGATTGCTTGAGTACGAGAGAATGTAACACCACCCAAACGAGCTGTAAGCATAAATCCAAGACTTAAATTCTTCCAAGAGAAGTTATTTCTCCAAGCTAAATTACCTTTTGGTGAAACGCTACCAAGTTTGATATAGTCGTTAATGTCTTGTATCGGACTTGTATTTACCGCATTGTTTTCGTCAATATATATTGCTCCATTAGCATCTCTTCTAAGATCCATGATAGAGTACAAATCACCCATGTCTCCACCTTCCTTCAGAATAAATCTAGTACTACCTAGACCACCTATATTCATGTGTTCTACGTTGAATACATTACCGGTTACTGGGTCTATTTCGTTTTTAGCTAAACGTAGAATCTTATTTCTGTTCATAGAATAAGTTAATCCAGTATGCCAAGTAAATTGATCCCATGTGTTACTATAGTTCAATGCAATCTCTAAACCTTGGTTTCTAACGGCTCCTGATTGTATTCGTATTTTATCATATAAAATACCTCCATCCATTTCAAAAACTTGATCTTTGGTTTTGGCATTGTAATACGTAACGTCTAGTTCAAAGTTTCTTAAGAAACGTAAATTTAAACCAACCTCATATGATTCTGTACGTTCTGGCTTGTAATTAAGTGCTCTGTCGGTTATTACGCTCCATGTGCCAGTACTTGAAGACCAAGGGAAACGAGGATTTGCAAGATATCTGTTAAATGCATTACCTACTGATGCATATGATAGACGTAGCTTTGCATATGATAGATAATCTTTGTTCAGGTTAGGTATTAATTCTGTCAAAACTGTCGATAATCCTACTGATGGGTAGAAGAATGATTTGTGTTTTGATAGAGGACCTGCTAATTGAGATGGCCAGTCGTTACGTCCAGTAAGTGTCAAATAATATGTACTTCTGTATCCAAGTTCTGCTGAACCGTAAAATGATTGAACTTGCTCGTGCCAACCATCTTGCATAAATTCTGTTTTTGTTTTACTTAAGTTCTGAACAACAAAATGATTGGTCAATC
Organism: Dysgonomonas massiliensis; assembly: GCF_900240225.1. Classification (GTDB taxonomy): domain Bacteria; phylum Bacteroidota; class Bacteroidia; order Bacteroidales; family Dysgonomonadaceae; genus Dysgonomonas; species Dysgonomonas massiliensis. The sequence goes on from NZ_OEPV01000005.1 coordinate 104,780, forward strand.
CAACTTGTTCTCCTCCAAATGTATCAGATCCATCCGCAATAGGACCACGTACGCTAAGAGCATCATATTTTGAGTCGTTGAAAGATCCTCCTAGGTTAGCTTGCAAGCTCCAATCCTCACCAAAGTATTTATTAATGCTAACAAGGAAATCACCATACAATTGTTTATCTTGAGTTTTTTGAATTCCATATAGTCCGCGATCTGATAATTCTGTTAGTTGAGTATTAGTTGTTGCAAAGAATTTCTCTGTATAGTCGTTATTAGAGTTATCTAGTCGTATACGACCTGATACATTTAACCAGTCTAATATTTGATAGCTTAGACTAGCTCCTAACATATAGCGGTCTTTTTTGTTCTCTCTGAGGTTACGATAGTTGATCCAATAAGGATTTTGCATTGTCATCCCTGCATCTCCAGAAGCCCAACGTTGAGTGTATATTTTGCGTGATGAACTGTATTCTTCGTATACTTTAGCATCTTGCCAACTGTTTCCTCTAGGGTATAAGTATGCACCAACTAATGGATTGTTATATGTCCCCTGATTAGTCGTATTTCTATCTTCCTGTCTGATATAATTTGCATTTACATCAAGCGTCATCTTATCGTTCAGAAAAGATGTAGTATTACGTACTGTAAAGTTGTAACGATCGTACTTATTATTTGGTATTATGCCTTTTGAATTGATCGCAGCTGCTGAAGCGTATGTTTGATTTTTATCTGATCCAGTAGACATTGAAACGCTTTCAGTTGTAATAACTCCGGTTTTAAAATAGTCATCTCTAGGGTCGTATCCAAAATATTGTGCTTCTGTTAGTCTTGAGCCCCAGCTGTGGTCTGGACTTGTATTGAGAACACCATTTATTCCAGTCCCATAACGTGTTTGGAATTTTGGCATAATGAAAGGATTGCTAAATTCCACATTACTATTCACGGTAAGTGTAACTCGTCCTTCTTTCCCTTTTTTAGTATTAATGATGATAGCACCGTTTGCTGCGTCAGAACCATATAGTGCAGCAGCAGCAGCTCCCGTCAATACAGACATCGATTCAATGTCTTCAGGGTTTATATCAGCTACGGGATCGGTAGATCCTTGAGAATCGAATTCAGTTCCTCCTCCATTGTTTCTCACGTGTGTAAACATTGGAACTCCGTCTATAACGTATAGTGCATCAGAAGACTGCATGATTGACTTAGTACCACGCATTGTAACTTTAGATACACCACCTATACCTGATGATGAAGCGTTGATGTTAAGACCAGCAACTTTACCATTCAAAGCATTAACAAAGTTTGCATCTTTGTTTGTTGTTATGTCATCAGAATTGATCTGTTGAACATTATAACTCAATGCTTTTTCTGAGCGTTTAATGCCTAGTGCTGTAACAACAACAGCTTCTAGTTCTTTTTCATTCTCTTTCAGAGTGAAATCGTAACTGTTCTTTGTTGTAATAGTTGCTGACTGAGTTACATATCCCATGTATGTAACTTCTATTGTACTACCTACTGGTGCCGACATTGAATAACTACCATCAATGTCGGTCATAGTTCCTGATTTAGAACCTTTGATACTAACAGATGCTCCGATAAGGCCTTCTCCGTTAATATCTTTTACCACACCCGAAATTTGTTTTTTTACTTCTTGTGGTTTCTGTTGTGATTTTTGAAGTACAATGTTGTTACCTTCTTGATAGAATGATAATTGTTGGTCTTTCAGAATATTAGTCAATACATCTTTTACCGATGTATCGGTCATATCAACATTTATTTTTTTGTCTAAGTTTATTTCAGATGGATTGTAGACAAAAAGATAAGATGTTTGTTTCTCAATACGTTGTAAAATGTCTTTTATTGAGATGTTCTGTTGCGAAATGCTAACTTTGGAAGTTTGGGCATTTACAGTCGAAAAGCCGATTAATAAAACAGCTGATAGCAAAAATATTCTAAATCCTTGCAATTTTCTGCTAATTTGAGGCTTTAGTAGTACTTGATTTTTTTTGGTTAATCTAATTTTCATACATTTGTTATGTAAATAGAGTTAATAAAATTAACGATATAATACATTATCGTTTGATTAATTCTGATGCCGGAAAGAATGGCGGTTCTTTCCGGTTTTCTTTTTTTGATTATATCATAGGCAAATATGGTTTTTTATGTGGTTTATATTAGTGTAAGATTAATCTATATTGTGTGATATTAGTGTAGTGAGTTTCTCAATTTAGGCTGTGTCGTGTAATTGTGTAATCCATGATGAGCCTGCTCTAATTTATTGTTATGTGATTTAAGTCATCTTTTGTATATGAAAATTTATTATACATCTGCAATACTCTTAGAACTTGATCGACACCATCTTTTATCCAGAACTTACCCGTGTATTTTTGCTCAAGTACATCTTTGTTTTTTATAGTAAACTCTACATCGTAGTATAGTGATAGCTTATCAAGTATTTCTTTGAAACTCATATCTTTGAAACTTAATAGACCATCTTTCCATGCTAATAAATCGTAGTCTTCGATATTTGCTTTGGCTAAAGCTCCTTTTTCTGAATATATGATGTCTCCAGGAACCATGGTTAATTCGTCAACATCATAAGCCGAAGAGATCTGAACCGATCCCTCGATTAGAGAAGTTTCGAAAATTCCGATTTGAGGGTAGCTTCTTACATTAAATTTTGTTCCAAGAACCTTGATCTTATAGTCTTGTGCTTCAACAATAAATTGTTTTTCTTTGTTATGTGCAACATCGAAATATGCTTCACCAATAAGTTTGACACTTCTAACATCTCCCGAGAATTTATCGGGAAAGATTAAAGTTGATTTTGCATTCAACCATACCTTTGTGCCATCCGATAGAGTAAGTTCTGCCCGTTGACCTTCTGGAGTGAATATTGTTTGATTGATAGGACTTTCTTCAGGATTGATCCATTTGGAATAGATGATGTGATATGAGCCTAAAATAATGGCCAGCATTGCTGCCACTTTCATAACTTCTTTGAAAAGATGGAAGATTTTTGTCTTCCTGGATTCCTTTTCCTCAATCTGTTCTTGAGGATTCTGACTGTTCCAAAGTGCAACATCGAATGCTTTGCGGTATAGCAAATATTCTTGCATGTTTTTTTCATCAGAATCAATCCATTGTACAACTATTGCTATTTCTTCTTGCGTAGCTGTACCGTCAATATATTTTAGTAGTAATTCGTTTTCCATTTCAGATTTTAAAAAGACATAATATCTCCTTTCATCAATAAGACGATTCTTAGATGAAGGTTGATAGTAATTAAGTTGTTAATTAAAGTTAATGATTTAAGTAGTCTTTCAACTTGTCTTTTAAAGAACTCAAAGCTTTGTATAGATGATAATCGACTCCTTTGATGGTAATATCATATTTCTTTGCAATCTCGGATTTTGTCATATTCTCAAATCGGCTATTCTCAAAAATTTTTCGAGTCTGTTCAGGTAATGTGGATAAAGTTTTAGAAACAATCTGTTCAATGTCTTTCTCGAATATAGAGTCTGGGTCTGTAGCTTCGAGAGTCGAAATACGTATGTCTAGATCGCGCTGAGTTATATTTGAAATATTATCGAGAGCATTTTGTTTTATCTTCTGATGTTTTAGCTCGTCCAAAGATTTGTTACGAAGAATTGTAAAGAGAATAGCTTTTGGATTAATTATTTCTTCAGTGAGTGAAAGTTGCCAAAGTTTGATGAGAGATTCGGACACAATATCCTCAGCTACCAATTCGTCTCGTACGTATGATTTCACATATTGGCAGCTTTGTTTATAAAATTCGTTGTAGAATACTTTGAACTTTTCTAGATCAAAATCACTCATAAAAATGCTATACAAAAAAGTAGAATATTGTCTTTGTATCTAGCGAGCAAAATTACATAATAAATGTGATTAAATTGAACTGATGAAAAAAAAACTAATAAAGCAATGCTATTGATTGATATTCAGTTGTATAATGTTTTCTTAAAAGTGGCGATAGATAGTATATCAAAGTGTTTCGAGAAGTAAGGCGTGAAATATTTCTGATGTTTTTTGTAAAGGAAGAAATCTCGACTAATCTGTCAGTTGAAATATTTTTGTTTCGAAACTACATCTCTTTTAGAAATGAATAGTAAAATAAATTCGTCATATATTGATATTTTCTCGAGCAGAACTTCGAGCAAATAATCAAGATCAGTGCTTAAAGTTATCAAAACTTTAATATAATATTAATAGTGGTATTTTTACACTTAAAAATATTTATCTATCTTTCGAAGTATTATTATTTATTTTTTATAAGTCATCTTAAGTGTATATAGATTACAATTTAATGAGTGTTTCGAATATGCATCGTTTTGTTATATAACAACTAATAATAGCGTTGAATAATAAACTGTCCAGAGGGTTTATTTAAAAGGAATATTGTAGTGACTTTATTGTTATCGTGTCGAATTTTTTTATTAATATATTTATAAATAATACGTTTTAATTACCATGAAGAAATTTTTTTTAGCATGTTTTTCATTTATAGTCTCGATGTCAGCTTTTTCGCAGCAGAAGGCGCAAGTTGCAGTTCGAGCTGAAGAAGGAAAGTATAAAATAGATAAACATATCTATGGTCACTTTTCAGAACATCTAGGTCGTTGTATCTATGATGGACTTTGGGTAGGCGAAGATTCCAAAATCCCGAATGTAAATGGAGTACGTAAAGATATTATTGATGCCTTAAAGCACATACAGATTCCAAACCTACGTTGGCCTGGAGGCTGTTTTGCTGACGAATATCACTGGATGGATGGAATTGGCCCTCGTTCAGAGCGTCCAAGAATGATAAATACACATTGGGGTGGAGTACTGGAAGACAATAGTTTTGGAACTCACGAATTCCTGAATCTTTGTGAAGCATTAGAAACAGAGCCGTATATCTGTGGAAATATGGGTAGCGGTACAGTTGAAGAAATGTCAAAATGGGTTGAATACATCACTTTCGATGGCGAAAGTCCTATGGCTAATCTAAGACGAAAAAATGGTCGTGAAAAACCTTGGAAAGTTTCACTATGGGGAGTAGGTAACGAAAACTGGGGTTGTGGAGGTAATATGACAGCAGAAGGTTATGCCGAAAATTATCGTCGTTATGCAACATACTGCCGTAATTACGGAGATAATAAACTATATAAAGTTGCTGGCGGACCAAATGTAGATGATTATCATTGGATGGAAGTTATGATGAAAAATATTCCTCATCACATGATGCGTGGTGTTTCGGTTCATAACTATACATTCACATACAGCTGGGAAAATAAAGGAAATGCTTTGGGTTTTAACGAAGATGAGTATTTTTCATTGTTAGAACATGGTCTGAGAATGGATGAAATTGTAACTAAGCATGCGGCTATTATGGATAAGTATGATCCGGAGAAAAGAATAGCTATGATCGTGGACGAATGGGGTGCATGGTATAATGTTGAACCGGGAACAAACCCAGGATTTCTATATCAACAAAATACGTTGAGAGATGCACTTTTGGCTGGAACAATTTTCAATATATTTCACAAACATGCCGATCGTGTAAGGATTGCAAATATTGCTCAGTTAGTAAATGTATTGCAGTCTCTATTCTTGACCGAGAAAGATAAAATGTTGCTGACTCCTACTTATCATGTATTCGATATGTACAAAGTACACCAAGATGCAACAATGCTTCCGGTAGATATTGTTAGTCACGATTATAGTCGTATAGGAAAAAGTATCAAAGCAGTATCAGCTTCTGCTTCTCAAAATGCAGACGGTAAAACTCATGTGTCTTTCGTAAATGTGGATCCAAACCAATCGGTAGAGGTTAGTTGTGATATTAAAACAGCGAAAGCTTTAAAATTTGTGTCAGGCAATATAATTACTGCGCCTACTACAGATTCGCATAACACGTTTGAAAAACCAAATCAGGTTGTATTGAAAGACTTTAAAGATGCAAGTATCAAAAATGGGGTGTTGACGGTGAAATTGCCTGCCAAATCGTTGGTAACAGTAGCTCTTAATTAATCTTCAAAACTCTCTTTGGAGCAATTATCTAACAAAAGAAAGAGGCCTATTGGGGCCTCTTTCTTAGCTTGATGCATCACTGCATTAATAAAGTAGTGTTTGTATGATGGCACAACATTATCAAGGAGTGCGCCGGAGTCTCCTTTCCTGTATTTTAATTGTTAGGAATGAATTCGTCATATCCGTAACCTAGACTTTTCGGAGAAATAAAGTACTGTATGCAAATAAAGCAATAATAATCTCCGTACATACCGCTTTCATAACCATGGTCAGTTACATAAGCATCGTTTCCTTGCCAGTAACCAATATCGCGTGCGTTTACTGGATATTGAGTGTCATTGTTTGTCGAAAAGAAAGGAGTATCTACTAGTGGAACTCGGAAATATGTATATTCTCCGTCAGCATCTTTGCCTTTGATGTCTATAAGATTGATCTTCATATGATAACCAGTCCCAAATACATCTTTGAATCGGAACAATTTATCGTCAGTAGTACATACTTGCAATGTTGTCGGTTGAGTAGCCATGCCAGTCACAGATGGCTTGGAAAATTTGTAAGTACCACTAACAACGTCCGTCCATTCTAGGCCGGTAAATTGAACAGTTGATACATGTTTAGCTCCGGAACCTATTCCGACGAAGGTAATAGTATATTTGCCATACATGTCAGTTACTGGAATATCGGCATTAGATGCTCCGGAAATACCTTCAACTTTCGTGCCATTTTCTACTACATAGTCAGCATATGCATCTTCGCCGATTGAGGCAACCTGGTTGTCTCTGTCTGCAGTTTTTTCAACAAGATAATATACCTCCTCTGTTTTACTGTTGGCTGCAATTCTGATGCTCAAATCATTATCGGGATTCATAGGCCTGCTTGCCTTGTATTGGTAAACCGTAATTACGGGCTTTGGATCGTGTCCTGGCTCTTTCCCTTCTTCCTCGGTACACGCAGCGAAAACAGAGGTTACGAAAAGTGCTATAAATAATTTATAAATATTTTTTTTCATACTTAGTGTCTTTTTTGAATTAACCAAATTACCATTTGTGTTCTTCTGAATCTGAAGATGGTTTGATAGGTGTTGGGTTGTTTGTACAAGCAAAGTTGTAGTTGGTTTCTGTTTGTACAATACACCAGTCCATCCATTGTGGAGGGGTTGCTGTGTTCCAACGGAAGCTTTCCAGGTGGTTTGTATTTTCGTAGCTACGGATAATACCCTTATTCAGACGTTTGATATCGAATGTTGAGAAACCTTCGCCCCAAAGCTCAACACGACGTTGCCACCATACTTCATTTTGGAAAGTAGAAGTTTGTTGATTGCCGTAAGTTTCGGTGTGAGTCCCATAAACGTATGAAGCGTCACGTGTTTTTGCAAATTCTGTCAACAACTGAATTCCTCTAGCTTCAGATTGCATGCCGGCTGCTTCAGCTTCTATAAGGTGCATTTCTTCAACACGCATCATAGGCACAGCTACAACAAACCCAACATATTGGTTGTCGCGTCCTTCTTTTCCTCCAGCAGCACGGAATTTAAGTGAAAGACCACCAACTGCTCCATAGTTACCATCATAACCAGATTTATAAACCCATTCAGGATAATCAGAATATTCTTTCAGACCTTCAATTATTTCACTTTTTGGTTTCTCATCAAGTGCAAAATCAACAAAGACTTTTTTACGGAAATCAGTAGCCGGTATTGTTTCGTATAGATGTCTGTCAATTAAAATCTGATGTCCGTAGTTTGATGCATATCCACAACCTGATACATCAGGATTGATTTCAAGACACATCATAGATCCCCACGATGAGTCACCATCATTCTCAAGAATATTCGGGTCAGTAGGTTTATACGTCAAGCCGAACATCCAAGATGAATTAGGAGTATTGAAGCCTTCGTCTCGGCTTGTATATTGATCTTCGGTCATAATGCTATAACCAACTTTAGCCAATTTTGCATATTTCTCAGCATTTGCCCAATCTTCCATTACTAGATAAGCACGAGCTTTAAGACCATATACAACCGATAGATCGGGGGTATAGACATTGGAGCGCTCATATCCGTCGATATATTCTTCAGCTTTATCCAAATCAGACAGAATGAAGTTCCACATCACTTCGTTTGTAGCACGAGGATTGTTTGTCAGATCAGACAAAGAAGTCGTTTCTGTAACGATAGGAACGGTCTCTGAATTTTTGTCTAGCGCATATGTCTTTTGGGCATACATTCTTGCTAAGTCCATGTAGAACATAGCACGCATTGCAAGCGCTATACCTGCTCCGTGAATCTTGTCTTCATCAGGATTGCTTCCAGCAAGAGAAAGTACCGTATTACAGTTTTTTATCCAACCATAATAGTAAGTCCAAGGATATTGAGAAACTGCATATTGAGGCCCTAGTCCTGTACCGCAGGTGTACCATGTCTGATACCAAGAACCAGAATATCCTAAAGCCATATCTTGTCCTTGAACATCGCGTTTCAAGAAAAATGATGGGTAACCATAGTCGTATGGTGTATGGCTGTCGCCACTATATGTAAATTTACCTGTTAGGGTTGATGTAATTGCTGTCACAAAGTTGTTATATGCACCAGGAGCATTTCCTGCCTGATCGCCAGTGACTTTGTTATCTTGTGGATCAACTTCTTCTATACAGCTTGTTGTTAGTGCTATTGCAACTACAGCAGTCAATGCTGATCGTAATATTTTTTTCATATCTCTCTTTCCTTTTTAGTTAAAATGTTAATTGTACACCACCAGAAATGTTGCGTACTGGCGAGTATGTGTTAACCATTGTATTGCCTGTATATGCATAACGAGGATCTAGGCCTTTACGTGCTGACCAGAAGAGTAGGTTTTCTCCGGCAGCATATATACGTAGATTAGATACGTCAATTATGCTAAGAAGTTTTTTAGGCAAGGTGTAACCAACTGTAAATGACTGAAAGTTAAGATAACTTGCACTAGTCAAGAAACGGTCTGAAGCTGCAGCCGAATATTGGTCTCCATATTGCCAACGCGGAATGTTACTTGTTGTATTGTTTGGTGTCCAAGCTTTTGCATAATCTTTGTGGAACGTAGAACCAGCATCAGACGCAGTTTCGCCAGGTGCCATTAATGATTGATAACGAGTATCGTACACTTTACCTCCTAATTGATAGTCGAATGTTACTGATGCATCGAAATTTTTAACTCTAGCGTTAAGGCTAAATCCACCGAATATCTTTGGAAGAAGCGAGCCAAGAGCATATTTAGATGCTTGGTTAACATTGGTTGTTGTACGCGAGTATTCTTTGCCCGGTTTGTTTGTAGCTCCATTCAAATTGTCATCAATCCAGTATGTCGCTAGACCTTCTTCGTTGACACCAGCATATTTTGCACGAAATGCATTGTATAGTGGTTGCCCAACTTGGTACCAAAGATTGTTTTCAACGAAACCTCCGTTTTGATTAGTTTTAGATTCAGGTAATTTCAGAATCTTAGTTACGTTATGAGATAGATTTGTTGAAAGGCTTAGGTCTATATCTTTTGTGCGAACAATAGTTCCGGTCAAAGTTAATTCTATACCCGAGTTGCGGATGTCACCAACGTTTCCATAATACCCGCGGGTACCAGCTGATTCAGGTACTGATAACCAGAATAGTAGATCCGTAGTTTTCTTTGAGTAAAGATCTACATTACCACTCAATCTGTTGTTTAATACAGCAAATTCAACACCTATGTTAGCATTCGTTGTAGTTTCCCATGTAATATTAGGGTTACCTATGCGATTGAATGACGGAGACATCGAAGTCTCAGATGCTTTAGACAAAGAGTATAAATCTGTGTATGCAAAGCTACCAATGTTGTCATTTCCTTGTTGACCGATAGATGCTTTGATTTTCAGCATATCTATCCACTTATAATCTTGCATGAAGTTTTCTTCAGAGATAAGCCAAGCACCTCCGATTGACCAGAAATCACCCCACCTGTTCTCTTTTGCGAAGTATGACGAAGCGTCGCGACGATAAGATGCCGAACCAAAATATTTGTCAGCATAGCTGTACTGAGCACTTCCGAAATAACCTTCTACATTGTAATTTGTTGTATATGATTTCGAGTCAGTAGGATTTGCAAAAGCATTAAGTTCTTTGATGTCAGGAGAGAATCCGCCTTGAGCAATTGCTTCAAGATATCGAGTTTCAGTTTTATAGTACTCGTGACCAGCCATAATACTGATTGTATGTTCTCCTAAATCTTTCAAGTAAGTCAATGTCTGTATATTGTTGGCTTTCATGGATGTTTCAACCGTTTTGGTTAGTTGTCCGTTTACACCAACTTTAGGACCATAGAATGGATTCTCATATAGAGACCCTTCTGTTTCTCCCCATATAACAGTACTTGTTACATTAGCCTTCAAATTCTCGGTGATATTAATATCAATAGTGAAAGTTCCGTTCAATTGGTTACCAGCTCTTTTTGTTTGATTGTATCGGTTAGAACCTAGTGGGTTACCAGTTTGAAGGAAAGCACGGCCTACACCATAGTTGGTTGATGCAACACCATAGTCGTAAGCCTGATTGCCATATTGATCTTTTTTGATAACAACATTACCAGCTTCATCTACTACACGTACGTAAACTGGATAGATAGGAGCTATCATCGAAGTATAATACATAAGGTTTGTAGAACCTAATGATGTATCCATGTTCGGGTTCGACATCTGGTTCGAATGTACATATGCAACATTTGCTCCGATTTTTAACCATTTTTTAGCTTGATAATCAGCCTTGATTCTTGCATTTAGACGTTCGAAACCCGAATATTCGATAATACCATCTTCGTTTAGATAGCCGAAACTTGCATAGAATGAAGATTTATCTGTTCCTCCATTGATACTAACGTTATATTCTTGACGTAGAGCACTCTTATATGCCATATTGGTCCAATCATCAGGTTGCATATAATATTCGGTACCGTTGTATGTGTATTTACGACCAAGAGTAGCGTTTGGATTTAGTCTACCATTTAGTCCTATCAATTGTTCGCCTTCTGGAACATTATATACATTGTATCCCAGATCACTGATCATTCTTGAGTTTGCGCTCGAGTTTGCACTCGATTGATCGTAACCCAGACCATAATAATAGTAGTTGTTAAGTTGTGCATAGTAAGCCTCATAGTATTGACCAGCATCTCTGATTACATCATAATCTTGAACACCTCTGGTATTAACACCCCATCTTACGTCTGCATTAACTATTGCGCTATTAGTCTTTCCTTTTTTAGTCGTCACGATAATAACCCCTGCTGCACCACGTGCTCCGTATAGAGCTGCAGATGCAGCATCTTTCAATACTGTGACAGATTCAATATCGCTTTGAGCAATATTTGATAAGCTAGCAGTGTAGGGAGCACCATCAACGATAATCAACGGATCGGTAGCCGCATACATTGAAGCGATACCACGGATGTTGATTGATGCATTCTCGGCACCTGGAGCACCGGAACTTCCACGCATTTGCAGACCAGGAACAGCACCAGTCAAGGCGTTAGCGACGTTTGTTGTAACACGTTTAGATATGTCTTCAGAACTAACAACTGCAGCCGATCCCGTAAATGCAGATTTTTTAGATGTGCTGAAAGCCACAACCATGACCTCGTCTAATGCTTTGAGGTCTTCTTTCATTACCACTCTCATTCCTTGTGTAGCTTTTGCTTCTACAACTTCCATTCCAATGAGTGTGAATACCAGAGTGTTTTTTCCATCGGGAACATTTATTGTAAATGCTCCATCAAGATCGGTAATTGTACCGATTGTTGTGCCTTTTACTGTTACTGTTGCACTTATGACTCCTTCGCCATTACCGTCAACTACGGTTCCGGAGATTTTAGTCGTCTGTGCCGCAATATATCCTATGCTCAAAAGCAAGCAGGATAAAATTAACATCACTTTTCTTCTCATACCTAAATTAGTAAATTAATATTTGACAAACTATTCTAATATCTTATTTGTATACAAGGCTCTTCCGTTCGGCTTATTATTGGGTACAACAATATCCGTCACGTATAAGAACCATACGATAATTTCTTCCTTACATCGGAAGCTTATAAGCTTCGATAAACGAGATAATTTTTGAGAGTGAACAGACTGAGGCTTCTTCTTATCTTGATTTCCGAAAATGTACGGATGAGATACATTTTCAGTTTTTTTCAGCATGTTCCTATTTCTAAATATGTCTAGCTAAAGAGATCTTGACAACTACCTAGAGTTGTATCCTCTTAATTTTTCTAATGGATGACAACGACTACTTTATTAATTCCCCTATCTAATTATTAAAATTATAACTTATGTCTATTTAGCGAGTATCCGCCTTGTTTTTCGGTAAAATTAATTGGTTGGAATGAGAAATGCTAGAGATTTGATAGTTTTTTTAATAGTTTGTGTGATTTTTGTTATTTTGATAGCGATGAGTTGTCAAAATAATATTTCATAATATGGCCTGAATTTTATTGTAACAAATTTATTAAAATGTTTTAAAATTGAATTATGATTATATATTATTTTTTTTGTATATAAAACGATTTGGTGTAATGTGTTGTTTATTAGCATTATATGTATGAGTGTATTTCTTGGCTATATAAGGCTTTTCTGAGTTTGTTGAATTAAATACTGTTATTTGAGAATGTGAAATTTGTTTTTATAAAAGAAAGCAAAATGTGTTAAAATGATATGGTTAAAATAGGCATTTTAGTGTATTGTTTCTTAAATAGCTTTAATGATATGGGGTAGGCTATATGAAATGTCTATATTTTTAACAATAAATGTGATATGATGTCATGGATAAATAGCTTTACTCAAACTCTAGTATTGAAAGTAATGTTAAAAAGGAGTATATTGCGCTCTAATTCATAAACCAAATAATAAAACATGATGTTAAGGAAAATATTTTTATTACTAATTACAGCTAGCACGCTAATAGCATGTTCGGAGAAAAAAGTAGAGGAATATGTAGAACTTCAAAATCCAATATTGCCTGGCTATTTTGCAGATCCATCGTTGGTGCAGCATGACGGCAAATTTTATCTTTATGCGACAGCAGATCCATGGGGCGCAAACTTTTTATCTTGTTGGGAATCTGCCGATTTTCAGAATTGGACTTTCAATAAATTGAATTGGCCGACTAAAGAAGCTTGTTCTTCTCCACTATCGACTTCGAGTATGGTGTGGGCTCCTTCTGTTATAAAAAAAGGAGATAAATTCTATATGTATGTTTCTGTTGGATCAGAAGTGTGGTGTGGTGTTGCCGATCATCCGCTAGGTCCTTGGCAGAATATGCTAGGAGATAAACAGATGATAGAGCACGATACAACAAGATTCTATCATGCAATTGATGCTGAAATATTCATTGATGATGATCAAAGAGCTTATTTGTATTGGGGATCGGGTTGGAACTGGATCAACGGACATTGCTATGTTGCAGAGTTGAACGATGATATGTGTACATTCAAAACAGAGAAAAAAGAGGTTACTCCTACAAATTATTTTGAAGGTCCGATCATTTTGAAAGATGATTCGAAATATTATCTAACATACTCAGAAGGACGCACGATGGATGATACTTACGAAGTGCGCTATGCAGTGAGCGATTCTCCGCTCGGTCCGTTCGAAGAAGGTGTGAACAGTCCGATTTTGACTACTAATAAAGAATTGGATGTATATGGCCCTGGACATCATACGCTTTTCTCTTACGAAGGTAAAAATTATATGCTCTATCATCGTCATCGCTTGCCTTTCGAGACAGAAACAGCTTTCCGTCAACTTTGTATAAGCGAAATAAATGTTGATAGAGAAAAAAATCAGATAAATACAATCATACCTTATGGTAAACAAGTTTTCCCTAAACTGGCATCTGCAGAAAAAGAAAATATCCAATTTGAGTCTGTAAAAGCTAGCAGCGAAAGTGCAGATTACAGAAATGTAAGCAATTTGTCAGACAATAGCTACGCTACACGTTGGGAAGCATCGAAAGATGAAGCTAACCCAAGTCTGTCATTCGAGTTTGCTCCCGAAACTACTTTAGAAACACTAAGTATTCGATTTGAATATCCATGGAAAAAATATTATTTCGATGTTGAAGTTTCTACTGATGGTGAAAATTGGACACAGGTAGCTGATTATAAAGCAGAAGGTATTGAAGGATCTCCGGTTGAGGTGCCTCTAAAATCGAAAGCTACTTTTGTGAGAATTAACTTCAACGCTAATAGCGGTGTAAGTAGTGAAGAAGATGGTGAAGTAAAAAGCGAATATGTGCCATCAATCTGGGAAGTGAAATTTTTCTAATTATCAATAAGGCCCATTGCTCAAATGATTCATAAAAATAAAAAAACACCATCATTGCGATGGTGTTTTTTATTGTGAAGATAAAGGATAACCTTTAGTTCAAGTAGTGTTAAGGTTAGGATTAGTCAATTTGTCTTATAAGCATTCCTGGATAAATGTTCTTGTTAGAACCAGTGAATGAAGTAGCTGTTATCGATTGAACTTCACCAGCATTGTTTGCTGCATTCTCGGCTTGCTCAACATCTGCTGCATAACGGTTATCCCATATTTTGTTTTTATCAACTTTTATTACTGCTACACGTTTGTAAGTCACAATTCCAGTTTCAGGATCTTGTATTTTCTCTAGAACTTCATATTTATCACCACCCTCAAGGTCTTCTTTCATTCCTATATGTGCAGTGATTTCAGGATCAGTAGTAACTAGAGGAGTTTTTGTTCGGAACGCCTCGAATTTTTTCTGCAATTTAGCAATCACGTTATCTATTGCACGTACTGTGGCACGTTCTACAAGTTGATCTTCAGATGACTTAGAAAATACAGAAGACTGAATATCTGCCCAAGCTGTTTCTGATCCTACATATTTCAGATTAAAATCATCAGTATGTGCAAAGTCTGCTAAATCACTGGCATTATAATACTCTGTATAGAATTTATTCGAAGCCTCGTCGTTCCAATCCAATTGGTATAAGAAAGCAGTTGCTTTGATTACATATCCTTTTCCTGCAACAGCAGATCCTGCCTGAACTACTGTATTTGTCAGAGCAGCAGCTTTACCTCCGATGAGACCAGTTACGGCACTTGTTGTAGATGCAAGTTGTTTAGCCATATCCTCTTTACTTACGTAGTTGAAGCGGATTCCTACAATAAATGTATTGTTTATAAGATTTTCTCCGGCATCAGCCAGCATAGCTAATCCGCGAGTTGATTTATCTGCAATGTTTTTATCAAATTCAGATGCACTATACAAACCTCGTTCTTTGATCAGTTCCATGTCAAAATATGATTGAGTCTCAGGATCGTATGAACCAAGGTTATACCATCTAGCGACCATTTGGTTTGCTATTTGCTTGTCCTTGAAGTATTTTATGAACTTAGCGGGGAGCTTACTAGTGTCTGTAGTGTCTATTACACCTGCCGAAGCATTACTTGCAGTTTTCTTAGCAAATTTGCCAATACCTTTTCCAATACCTCCTTTTTTCTTTCCTTCCTGCGATTTTCCGGTGACAGCTGCTACTTCGGCATCAGTAACTTCATATCTTGCAGGATCGAATGTTCTGTATTCGCGACTTAAATTATGATCATTAAATTTTTCGGGTAGAGGAGTTTCAAAGAAAGTATTCTTAATGATTTCGGCATTGTGTCCATCCATCAAACCATGATCGTCGAGAATTATAGTATATAGAGAACTTCTCATGTATTTTTCGATACCATCTTTCTTCTCTTGCGCAAACGAGATTTGTCCTGCTATGAGTGCGAGTACAAGTATTATTCCTGATTTTTTCATAAAAGTTTTATCTAATTGTTTTCTAAGTATTTGGTGTGTTTTTTAAGTATAAGTTTCAGATATAATGTCGATTGATTGCTTTTCTAGCGTCTCCAGTATACATGAGTTGTCGAAGGTTGTTGGCCTTTGCCATAAGCTACGCCAACTTCTTTCCAAGCATTGATTCTTTGCTTTTCAAGATTTACTTCATCATTATACATCTTCATTACAAAGTTCCAGTCGTCTTTTACCTTAGCTTTAATTTCTTTATATAGTACCATTGCGTCGCCATAGCATTTTGCATCTGGATAGATGTGTGTCAAGTATTCTCCAGCCTCTTCAGCTCCATAGCTGTTTTGTTGCGAAGCCCATGCTGTGCGAGCTTTGTTCAGATAACGGTTACACATGTCATCCACATATTGTTGATAAACCTTAGAAGCAACAGCTAAAGATGCATCATAGCCTTTGCTACATTCAGGGATTGCCATCAATAGGAACATAGCTTCTTCGAAATTTTTCTGAGCGGCTAAAGACTGTGCTTTCTTGATAATATTTTGATAATTGTTGTTGTAATATTCAACAATCTTATCTTTCCCGTCAGTTAGAAACGCTTGGATATCTTTCGATTTAGGAGCTATTTTTCGGATAGCATCTATATATGCTTTTGTCTCATTTTCACCAATGCCTTTCAGGCTAAGAGTTGTAGATGAAAAGATTTTCTGACCGAAAGAATCTCCAATAAATAGAGTTAGTTCGAAATCATATACAAATGAACGTGGAGGTCCAGGTAAGATGTTTTTTCCTAGAACTGAGAATTGTGGAGAAATTACGAACTGCGCATAACCATTGCTGGCTGCTAAACCATTGTCGGCTGCAACTCTAATCAATTTGTTTGACAATTGGCTTTCGGCAGTTCGCGGCAAAGATTCATCTTGCTCAGATATGTAAACCATTAATGGAATATCACATGTGCCCGTTTGTGCAACAATACTCTTCCCCGTAAAGAGGAAGAGTATCAGCATGCTGAATATCGATAGTTGTTTCATGAATTTATTTTATAAATGTGATGAATTTATCTAAGAGAGAAATCTCTATTGTTATTTTTCACCGATTATTAGTAATGCTCTACCTAAACCTCTGTTCACAACTTTCGACTCCAGATTATAAGGAGCTGCGCGAAGGAAACGTCTTAGATCGCGAACGAAAGCATCGGTATCCATAGCCATCCCGTTTTTCTTATAGAGAGGAATACGTACTTGCTCGAATAGTATGAAGGTTTCTGTTCCGTCAGATTTGCTGAATCTGTGATTAACGGTGTTTTCTGCCATCCAATTGTCGATGATCTCTGTCAGTTCATATCCATCAAATTCGCTTTCGAGATCTACACCCGAACCATTGTCAAATACTTGAATATCTACAGTTACTTCGCGTCCATTTTCAAGTAGATCATCAAAGTGCGATTGTAGTTGTGATACGAAGTTGTCCATATTAACCAATACAGCTTCTTCTAGAAGAATTGGAACTTCTGCCGAGAAAGAGGGTGCTCCGGTACCTTGTGCTCCGGCAACTTGTTTTCCGGTATAGGCATCTAATCCACGAAGATTGTACGTGATTGATTTTTTAGGACCTGTCGAATTAATAGTCCAATCTACTTCCATAATGATATCCGATTTGGCCGTACGTCTGATCTTATCGATTGGGCTTTCTGCTAAAACAGCTCCGCTTGTTTTGCTAGTAAGTAAGCTGTTTTCGGTATTTGTGTTATTTATCGATTTTAGAGTTTGTGATAAGTCTTTTAATGGAAAACCTCTGTCAGCCATCATTATGTTCAGCTTCGAAATAACATTCATCAAATCCGAACTAGTTTGAAGCGCTATTTTATAGTGGGGGATAAGTTCAGGACTTCCTTGGTTGTCGAACATTTCCATATAGCCGTTCTTCGTACACCAAGTATCAGCCGGAACTACCATTATCGAAGGCTTTTTCGCTTGCCCAATAGCCGCCAGTGTTATTACACACAGACTGATTGTAAGGAATATTTTTTTCATGTTTTAATTAAGTTTTAGTATGTTGTCATTTATAAGTTTTTCTTTCAATTCGGCACGTAGTACACGAACTACAATACTGTATTTCTGCTGATTGTCATTTGCTTCTCCTTTTATTGAGCTTTTGCGGGTATCTTTCATCGAAACGTATTTTTTATACTCGCCGTTGTCACGAAAAAAAGCGTTGAAGTAGTCCTGATACTTTACCTCAGCGTTCACTTCCAGCATCAGAGGTCTTTTGTTACATTGCCCTGTTCCGTCGACAATACCTTTAAAAAGGATAGCATGTACAGCATTCTTCTTAGCTTGTTCCAAAGCATCAGCTTTATTTTTTCCAGTTCCCCACGCTAAAAGGGTTTCAGAACCATCTAATTCGGTTCCTAAACATTCAATTTTGGAAGTATAATACGAACTTAAGTTCTGTTTGGGGCTGCTACATGCCATCATACTCAGTGTAACAAGAAAGACACTAAGCACTTTGATAATTGATTTATTCATAATTGGTTTGTGAGTTGATGTTATATGTATACTTCGATCATATATTGTTGATCGTATATATTATTCTGATTTTAAAACAACTTTGGGTCTTATAATTCTTTTTTAGAATCCAGAAGATAGGCTTCTGATGATCCCTGCGGCTTCTAGGTCTTTGCGTAGCTGGTCTTTCGAAATCGAGATAACATAACCAACTTTGTACTCATTTTTGCCAACTTTTACAATCTCAGGTGTTGTAGATATGATAGAAGCATATTTTAGATACGTATTTTCTTTATCGAAGAATTTATCAAAGAAGTCAGCCTTGTCGTTTTGAGTCGCAGGATCTTTCACGATTGCTTTTTGCGCAGTACAGCCTTGTGCTCCAGCAAAACCTTTGAAAAGGACACCATGTACGGCATTCTTTTTTGCTTCTTCAGCAGGAATATTGGCTTTTTTACCGTATGACCATACTTTTACCATAAAAGTTCCTTCGCTACCGGTACCGGCACACTCAATATCATACTTCCATTCTTTAGTTACTTTTTTTTGTTCTTTAGCGGTAGTTGTTGTAGTGTAGATTGATGCTACAAACATGATAATTAAAATGATCGTTTGTCTCATGTGGCAATTGTATTAATTCTGTTATTTGGTTATTGTTTATGCATGAATTAATATGGCCTAATTAATAGTTTGTTATGCCATATTGTTATATAATAGGGTAAAGGTAAATGATTTTGCAACGCTGATTCTTGATCTAAATCAAGAATATAGGTTGAGGTAAAAATGAAATTGGTATATGGTGCAGTGTAATAGTATTTTAGTAGACGAGTCACTCCAGCCCCTTTTGGTCGGTTTTAGTCAGTTATTAACATAAAAGTAAAACGACTTTGCTGCACTTTTGCGAAATAGCTGAGTGGCAAAGTCGTTTTGTTTCAACTTTATATAGGTCGTTCAGGAGAATTTAATTCTATTTACCTTTGCTTAGAGCTTTGATTATGCCTTGAAGATTGTCGTTGAATTCTGACAATTGTGCCAATACCTGCCCTGACTGATTACTCTGATCAATACCTGCAAACTTATTATTTTTTCTGAAGATGTCTTTTATTTGCTCCCAACGCTCTTTTTCAGAAGGGGTAAGGATATTTGCAAGCTCTTTCAGTTTCAGTAGATTGGCTTCACTGTCAGAGGTTAGAGTCTGCGATTCACTTTCGTAATGAGTAAGGATAAGATTCTCGATCTCCTCTTTATTCATAAGCGGAACAATTTGTCCGGCCACTTTATTCATATCGCGGTACGATCCTTGTAGTTTGAATGCCGGTTCGGTACGATACGCGTCTTGCATAGCTGCGCTGGTAATATAGTTCTGGTTCACTTTCAGAATGATATTCCTAACAGCTAGGCAATTTTTGATTACGGCTGCAAAGTTATCAATATCTTGCTGTATATGATTTCCTTCTAGCTCAGGCATTACTTCGCTGTTCGATTCTATGAATTCAACAAGGTTGTAGAAATCTTTGAAACTCTTACTTGCAATCTTCTGTATAAATGGATTCTCAACAATTGCATTTTCAAGCATACTGAGTTTGAACAATGTATCGGATCCGCCAATAACGTCTCCCAGATTATACACATCTGCACGATTGGCTAACATGTCTGGAATCTGGAATTTTTCACCACTTTCGGTGTACGGGTTTCCTGCCATGATGATACAAAAACGCTTGCCGCGTAAATCGTAAGTTCTGCTTTCGCCTTCGAATACACCTTCTATTTTACGTTGCCCATCGGCCAAAGAGATGAATTTCTGTAGGAACTCTGAACTGCAATGTTGTATGTCATCCAGATAAAGCATGACATTATCAGCCATCTCAAACGATAAGTTTATCTTTTTCAGTTCCTCTCTAGCTCCCGATGTTTTTGCTTCGTTCGGATCAATTGATGTGATGGAATGACCAATAGTCGGTCCATTGATTTTTACAAAAGTAAGTCCCATCACATTTGCCAGATATTCCATCAATGTGGTTTTACCATATCCCGGAGGCGAAATCAATAGCAACATACCCATGCGTGCAGTTCGCTTATTATCACCAGCAACGCCTAGTTGTTTGGCCATATTAAATCCGATTAATGGTAAATAAGTTTCATTAATCAATTTGTTACGAACAAACGAAGTCAATACTTTCGGTTTAAATTCGTCTAGTCGTAACGATTTCTTGTATGATTGTATAAGATTCTCTTTGAGTGAAGTGAAGTTATTGAAAGCAGGAACTACTCCGCTGGTAAACTTAGCCAGCTTCTTCATGAAAGCATGATAGTCTATCTCGTATAGATTATTTTCTATAATAGGGTGGCTACCTCTCAAATCCTGAGTCGAGAATCGGTCAGGACTTCTACGCAATAGATAATCATTTTCTTTCAGCAGAAGAATACATGCTGTTTCACCTATATACTTTCTGTACTTCTCATTTTCTTTCGAGATATCGATAAACGATGATAGCCAGTTCCGTACAAGGAAGTATCTTTCGACCACGCCGAAGTATTCGTCTTCCAGGTCGGCATTGAAGTCTTCAGTCAGTTTTTGTTCTTTCAGGTAGAATAAGAATTTATCTTCAAGCTCTTTTGCTTGCTGACTCATTGTAAATGCCGACGAATCTGCAAACTCGGTAAACAGATACATGGCAACTTCTTGTACCATATTGGATGAGGCGTTGAAATAGGTATTCCATTTTAAGAATCTCTCGCGAATTTGTCCCAGAACATATTCGTAGTTGCGCGATGTCGGGAAAGCTTTCAATACGTTATTAGCTGATTCTATCATGCCTTTCAGTACAACACGGTCGCTTGCATCCATCTTGTACCAATAGAGTTGTGCTACAGTTCTTACTCCCGGTCTGAAAGCCAATACTCCCAGCTCTTTATTTATTTCGACTAACTTCTCGTAAATGCAGATTGCGTCAAAATCGTGTACACCTTTCATGTACGATTCTGAATAGCTCTGCTCAACTTTCTTGGTTATAAATTCTTTCAGATTGAAATCTTTCGATTTCAGATGTTCTTCGTAAGCCAGATAGGCCAAATATTCAGATCTGTATACGTATTTGTTTTCCGAAACAATTTCTTGTTCCCAGATATCTTTATATTTTATCAGATCGTCATTCTTCATCTCGTGATAGAACCCAGTTCCGGTCAAATGATAGAATAACTTATCATCACGACGAACGACAGTTAGGTCAAGAAGCTGCTTGTTGACTGCAAATTTATAATTGCCAAGTGCGATAATATTTTCTCCATCAACAAATAATTCGGTCTTATCTTTCAGAATGCGCAAGGCTTCTTCTAGGGATGTTTTCAGACTGTTTAGTAAGTTTTCGGATTTCGATACATCACCAAGCTCTTTCAGTGATTCGGCTAGGCTTCGTACCTTATCAACCATTAGGTCGGTGGTATAAAATGACTGAATTTCTTCTTTTGTTTTGAATGATTTAGCCTTACTTTCGATATTCTTCAATACGCGAAGTCCGATCTGTTCTAGTGATGAAGTTCGTCTGTTTATCTGTTCGATCAGCTGATTTTTTTTGCTGTCAAAAGCTTTTACAATCTCATTTCTCTTATCGGAAATAATGAGAATGAAATCGTCGAAATCGGCAAATTTGCTTTCAATTTCTTCGAGTTGTACGCTTGCTTTTGTGAAATATTCGTCACACTTAGTAGGGCTGGTAGCTAGTTCCAGATAATTGACAATGCTTTGTTCAAGTAATGTCAATTGAGCTTTGAATTCAGCTATGGCTTCGTTATTCTTTAACGAATCTGTCTTTTTCTTGAGTTGGGCACGAACCTCGTTGAGCGAAGCAAAAATCAGAGAGATTTTCTCAATTATTTTCGTTGTATGCGTCGCGTCTTCTATCTTCAGACTATTCAGAATATCGATCAATAGCTCCAATTCGGAAGATATTGCCTTGCAATTATCTTCAATTTTATTGGCATCAACAACTTTCAGAACATTGCTTACTTCTTTCTTTTGTTCCGAAACTTTAGCTTCGTATGGCAGTAGAGCTTCATCTTTCAGGAGAAACTGTATAGTGGCATCAGACAACTTACTATTGATACTCGAAAGTGTTTCTTTGAGTTCGTCTATCTTAGCTATATTGATGTATTTCTCATTAACTAGCTCGATAACCTCTCCTTGCAATTTTCGAACATCAGCAAGCATCTTGACAAGCTGCTCCAAAGTATTGAATTTTGCATTCTTGGTAGCAATGAGAATACTGTCAACTCTTTTTTCTGCATTTTCCAATAGATCGGCAGAATGCTTTTTCTGCGCCTTTACTTTTTCGAACTCGTCGATGGCCGTATTTGCAACTTCTTTTATCTGAGCCAAAGGTTCCGATAAAGCATAAGTTTCGGGGTCGGATATCCAAAAATAAGCATCAAGCACATCATTTGCTTTCTTCATGATATCCTCGTAAAGCCTTTCGTAAGTATCTTCTTTGTTGATCAGAAGAATAACTTCATGGCTTTCGGCCATTGCTTTTACGATGTCTTTATTCCCGATTTTGTATAGTACATTATCTTTTTTCTCGTAATTCTCTTTTAGCCTTAATGAATATGGCGTCTGCCAAATCTGAATCTGATGATGGCGGGTTGCTTCGCCCTGTGCATCGGTGCGGAAGAAGATCAATGTGCCATCTGGAAATAATGTGAAGCCATTACAAATAATAGGAGTTTCTACACTTTGTTTGATAATGTTGTAAGACATCATCAGATATACATTCGTCTTTGGCTGATAGAATATATACATGAAATCCTCGCCATTCGGGGAGATGATTTTTCGGAAGAAACTGAATCCATTGACTTCACTGTCGAATGTCTTATAATCTCCGTTTTGTAAATAATAGCCATTCGAGAAAATTACACCCTGATTATCCGGTAAAAGAATTCCGTTGTTGTTCAAGGCTTTTATGTTGTGTACTTCTTTTGTCCTTGTATTGAATACAAAGGCTCTGAAATCTTCTTGATAGGGTTTTATCTTGATCAATATAAGATTTCCTAGATCAGCATAGTAATATTCGGCATCGTCTAACTGTTGATCTTTATTTTCAACAATCTCCGAATAGATTCCTTTACCCGTCTGTGTGTTATCCTCTACTTTGAAGGTTATATCGCCATTCACGGCTTCGATGAATACCTTGTTGAGGATAGATATATGCGGATGAACTCCCAATCGGCGATCTTCGAGTGTAGTCTTTTGCCACTTGAATTCGTATTGCGGAGCCTCAACAATTTCGTGAATACTTCTGTCGTCTTGGTAAACGAGTTGATTTCCTCTAATCAGCCATTTAAATGCCTTCAGCTCGCCGGTTTTTATGCTGGTACGAAATACCAGATATAGATAATTCTCTGTTTTGCGGAATCTGGCAAATTCGGCCTCTCTGTAGTATTTATAGAGATTCTGAAAATCAGTCATAAACGAATCGTCATCTAACAAATCGAGCGACTGAGGTATGAATTGATTGTTCTCGAACTGATAGATGCTGAATACATCACTCAGTTTTATATCGGTGCGCAGTCCGAAATGTACATTATATCCGAAAATACAGATATTGCCCAAAGCTAGAATACCTCTAGGAACGCAATTGTTTTCGGTAGTTATGCGCTGATTGGCAACAAGGCTTAAATCAGCCGAGGTGAAAACACTTTTCCGGGCTTCGTTCAGCGAGTTTAGTCGGCTGACGAGCTCTTCTTTTTGTGTTTGCAGGCGTTTTCTGATAATCTCGTAAGTTCCTGCTTCGAGTATTTCGGCTGGTTTTGTTTCTTTCGACATAGTTTGCTGTTTTTATCTTACAAGTTGGAACTTGTTTATTACTTCTTAACTCCAGCTGCAATTTGCTGTTCGAGAGGTAATAGCTGCAAAATAGTTATGTGATCAGTTGAGCCACACTCTGCCTCCTACTCATGGGGTACTTGGTAGAGTAGGAGATAGGTGTTGCTATGTATAATATTGATGGGTTTATTTCAGTTTTTTGTTTGACAAGCCCATCGATTTGGCCATGTTTAGTAAGTCAGACAAAAATCCTCTGTCTTCGTCGCTATCAACATTAGCCTGCATCTTCATGATCAATGCTGCGATACTTAGGTTTTTTACATCTTCGGTCGAGATTCCCGTACGATTCGCATAGTAGCGGATTCTTTCGAGCAAGTCGCCTTCCGATTGTCCGTCGCCTAGTAAAGCATTTTTTATCTGAGTAACATTTTCGCTTTCATTCACTAGGCGGTCAAAGCCTTTGGCATTCGATATTTGTTTGATAATATTTTCAAAGAACATTGTTTCACCACCCACGATGTCAATCTTAGCTTGTTTAAGCGCATCCGATAATACCTGAGCTTGTGATGCTGCAATATCTTTTTGGATATTGATCTGAGCAAGTTCCACGTCTTTCGCTTTTTGTAGAGAAAGTTTAAATTCTTCGTGATCTTTACCAACACCGTCAAGTTTCTTCATGGCAGCAGCTTTTTCTTCGATACCAGTTGCTTCGGCCAATGCTTTCTCCTTAGTAACTTCAGCTTCCATCAATCCTTCTTTACGTTTAGCTTCCGCTTTAGCTTCAATTCCTGTAGCTTCGGCCAACGATGTTTTCTCGATGATACTTGCTTCACCAACGGCAGATGCCAGTGCTTTTTCTTTAGTAACTTCGGCTTGAACAAGACCTTCTTTTTTCTGAGCTTCAGCTTTCACTTCAATGCCAATAGCTTCAGCTTTCGCTTTCTTCTCGATAACCAATGCCTCAGCTACACCTTGTTTTTCCAAAGCTTCGGCTTTAGCCTTGATGACTTCTGCTTCGGCAAGACCGTAAGTTGCATCTTCACGAGCTTTAGCATCAGCTAATATCTTACGAGCTTCGGCCTGTTTGGCAGATGCTTCTTTTTGTGCTTCAGCATCTATCAATAGCTCTTTTGCTTGTTGTTCGGCAGCCATTTTACTAGCTTCGGCACTCTTCACAGTTTGGATTAACTTTTGTTCTGCAGCCAATTGCGCTTCGGTCAATCCTACCTGTTTCAAACGTTCAACAGTTCTAAGTTCTTCGATGTCTTTCTTGTTTTGTTCTTCTTCAACAACACCTTTTTCCAGTTGGACTCTTTCGCGGATAACATCCTGAATATTCTTGTTCTCGATTTCGATAACACGTGTTTTTTCGATTTGTGCAAGAGTTACGATACGTTCACGTTCGGTTTGTTCCAGAGCTCTGTCTTTTTCTACGCGTTCAGTTTCTACAGCATCAGTGCGTTGCTTGTTCTTTTCGGCAATGATTATTTGGCGAAGTTTATTTTCTTCTTGAACAGCCAAACTTTCTTCGGTGCTGATGCGTACTGTTTCGGCTTTTAATCTTTCTTGTTCTCTTACAGTCTCTATTTCAGCTTGCTCTCTTGATTTTACATTTTCTATTTCGCGTCTTTGTTTTTCTTCTTTCTCCGCAAGCTGTCTTTCCAATTCGAGAATTGCCTCGCGAGCTTCAACATTTTGCTTTTTTATCACCTTTTCTTCTTCGCGGCGGATCAGGTTTGCTTTGATATTCTGCGCAGCAGTCAGGTCAGTAATCTTTCGGATACCTTCCGAGTCTAGAATGTTTTGAGCGCTAAGGAATTGTACTTCTGTTTGTTCTAGATAGTCAATAGCACAGTCGTCCAATACATAGCCATTCAAGTCGGTTCCGATGATGTTTATAATTTCATCGCGGAATTCACGGCGAGCCTCGTATAGTTCAATAAAATCGAACTTCTTACCTACGGTTTTCAACGCTTCCGAGAATTTTGCTTCGAATATATCTTTCAATGTCGAGATATCGCTGGCTCTCTCGGTTCCTATCGATTGTGCTACGTTCACAACATCATTTACCGATTTATTTACTCGAACGAAAAATGCTACTTTGATATCCGCACGGATGTTGTCTTTACAGATCAAACCATCGTGCTGCATCCTTTCGATTTGTACTTTCTTCAGCGATATATCCATGATTTCCATTTTGTGGAAAACCGGAACTACATACATTCCTTTGTTGAAAGCTACTTTTGTGCCGCCAACGCCGGTGCGGACAATTGTCTTTCCTTGGGGGATTTTCTTGTAAAATGAGGCCAAAACTGCAAAAAAGGCCAAGATGCCGATGACTACGGCAGCTACTACGATTAAGATTACATCCATTGTGTTAGTTAAGTTTTTATAGTTGTTAATGTTTAGATATTTCTTAGGCTGATTTCTTTGCTGACGAGATAAACTTTTCGGTCGGGAGTCTCGTCTGCTATGATTATATAATCTCCGTATTTCAATTCTTCTCCATCTATGCTTCTCACGTTGAGCCGGATCGGGTTCTTATCAACAACAAATTCGGCTGTTCCTACTTTGTCTTTGGCTATAGTAGATGTCATCTTACCCGAACGACCAAGAAAGTCTATCTCTTCTTCACCACGATATCCTATTTTGTCGAAAAATTTAGCCATAGGCGCTGTTGTTAGTTTGGTTAAGAAAATACTGACTATTGCCAGTGGTATAAGAATAAGAGCCGATAGGCTTCCAAGGAATTCTATATTGATTACACCGGTAATTATCAATGATCCAATCCATATAATCAGCATAAATACCGTGACGACTAGCATAAACGGAACTCGACCTATATTTAGAAAACTTAGAAACTCGGATACTGCACTTGGTGATCCTATATCTGCATCAATATCCGCGTCCACATCTACATCTCCGCCTATATCAATAGCATCCATATCCATGCCTCCCAGAAGTGTGAAAATCCAGAATATTGTGAGTATTGCAACTATAACGGTCATTATGCCATTAGGCAATGGATGCATCAGGTTGTATATAAAGTCTTGCATAGTATAAGTATCGAGTGTGAAATAAGTCAAAATAATTGAAATAGCATAGGTTTAAGCCCTAAAATGTCAGATCATACCCAGTTTACGTTTGATTTCGTCGAGTTCACTATTAACGTTAGCTGTATCGGTTCCAAGCACTTTATTGATCTCGTCGTCCACGTTCTTTGTCTCATTGGCAATTTGCCCATAAGCTTTTGCTAAAGCCTCTTCTTCTTCAACTTTCTCTTTCATGCGTTCAAGCATACTGATTGTACTATTGCTGTCTATTTGAGCTAGTTGTTTGTTGACTTCTTTAGTAGCTTTGCTTACTTTGACGCGAGATTTCAGCGTTCTTAGCTCATTTTCCCATTTAGTGATGTTGAAACGAAGAATTTCTACATTCTTGTGAATTTCATCAGCTGAATTTTCGTGTGTAAGTTGTTCTGTAGCTAGAGTGTTAGCTTCGTTCAATAGGTTCTCTCTCAGAGTAATAGCTTCTTTTGCAAGTTTTTCGGCCTGCTCTAGTGTGATCTCTTCCTTCTGAGCTTTAGTCATTAACTGTATAGCCTTGGTTTCATAATCTTTGGCTGCGGCTTCTTTCTTGTTTTTTTCGTTTTTTGTACGGATTGCAGCAGCTTTGATTTGTGCCAATGCTTCTAATGCCTTGTCCAGATCTTCGCGCATTTCGCGTATGCCTTGTTCTGTCATGCGGATTGGATCTTCCATTCTATCTACTGCCGAATGCATTTCGGCTTGTCCGATTCTGATTAATCTTTTAAAAATATTCATAGTGTTATTTTTTAGAGAATTCGATAATTTGTTCGTAATATTCGCTTAGTAATAAGCTTAGAGAGTTTAGTGCGCCTTCAAATTCGTTAATGTCCAGATTTTCGATTTGCATTGTGTAGCGGAAGATCACTTTCTTCCCTTCTTCGTCTAGTACAAATGCACCGTGTATCATGTCTCTGTTCTTCTTCAGAAGCGATTTCAGAACTTCATTGTCATCATTTCGTAGCTCAAAAATGAATTGTTCTATGATTACGATCGGCGGAGCGATCCCGATAATGAGGTTCTTGATGCCATCTTCTTCGTTTTCGATGCAGAAAATGCCTTGCTTTTCATTCTGATACGAAACCTGGTACCCTAGTTTCGAAATGTATGATTCTATTTTTCTGAAGTACATCATTTGTGTGTTTTTATTCAGGTTAGAAAATCAGTTTTCTGTTTTATTAAATTGAGTTTATCGTTTGGATTTGTGAAATTTTAAAAGTATGTTTGCTAATATTTTTAGCAATGTAGAAATAATATTTTAAATCTGCAAATATTTTTAGCAATATTTTATGTCTGTGATAGGAAAAAATATAAAAAAGATTAGAAACGTCAAAGGGCTTAGTCAGCAAGCTTTTGCCGATTTATTTCAGCTAACGCGTGGAAACATATCTTCGTATGAGGAATTACGAGCAGAGCCAAAGATTGAAGTGCTTATTAAGATTGCTAATTATTTTGGCATTCCGTTAACCGATTTTGTTGAAAAAGATTTGTCGGTTAATGAGCTTTTACATTATAATACCCGTTTGGTTTTCGATACTGAAAGACTAAAAGTTGGTCAGCAGATGGTAAATATACCTTTTGTACCTGCTATATATATTGGAGACTTGGTTCAGAAATATGAAGATAATGATTTTCTGTCCAGTCTGCCAAGTATTACTGTCCCATCCAATTCGCGACTAAAACTTTTAGCAATAGAGATTGATAATCCCGAATCTTTGCCGGCAGGTTTAGATCTTCGTAGTGGTGATGTCGTGATTTTAGAAAATGTGGTTGAAGAGAATTATCATCGCATAGATGGTAAATTTGGAATGATGATCAATCGTGAGGCTTTGAAATTTGGAGTTTTCAGAGAAACAGATGCTAAAATCTATTTGTCTCTTAATGAAATGGTGAAATATCCTTTCGATTTTAATTCTGCAACACAGTACTGGTTTTTAAAGGCTACTTATAAACAAGATCTGTAATATGCTACTTCGTTTTATTAAGAAATATTTTGGCTTATTGGAGGCTTATTGATTCTTGGATATTCTCTTTATGGACTTAGTATCAGTAGTTAACGTTCTGCTGTTAAAGCTGGATCTGTATCACTGATTTGGTTTGCTGCATATTACTTTCGGGTATAAATTTTAACTCTTATTTCATAATTTAATCTGTATACATATATTTTTTGCTATTATAGTTGAATGTTCAACTATTATTATTACTTTTGCAGAAAAATAAAGAATATGGTCAAAGATTTTGTTCAGGCTATACTTCAGACCCAATCTTCTTACCGGCAAGCTATCCATCGAAAAATACGAGAACATAATATTGATGTAACATTCGAGATGTTGCATGTAATGCGTTGTTTGGCTACCGAAGGAAAAGTGAATCAGCAGGAGTTGGCGTATAAGACTTATAAAGATAAATCGAGTTTGTCGTATTTGATTAAGAATTTGGAGAAACGAGGTTTGGTCTGTCGTGAAGAAGATGTACACGATAAGCGTAATAAATTAGTTGCATTTACGCACGAAGGTGAAAAGCTATACGAGCATATACATGGATTAGTTGAAGAAGTGTATAGTAAGATAGAACAAGATGTGAATCGTGATCACATGGCTAAGTGTATAGCTTATTTAGAAGAGTTTAATAAATCGATAAAAGAAGGTTAAGTGAAGAGAGTAATAATAGGAATTGTTTTGTCAATGTTTATTGCACTGCATGCACAAGAGCAAGGTTATCGTTTGTCGATAGATGAACTTTTTGCTAAGAGCATGGAGCATAGTGTACGTATTCGTAGTGCCGAGATGAGAACTCAGATAGCTACAGATAGAACAGCGTTGGCTAAAAATAAACAATTGCCAGATGTTGGATTCAGTGGCTCTTTTGGATATGCAGGAACACCAGTAGTATTAAATACCGATCTGTCGTTTATGCAAAGAGTCGATAATCCGGATTGGAAGCAAAATTATCAGATAAATGTATCGCAACCCCTTTACACAGGAGGTCAAATTAAAGGAAATATTGAGAAAGAGAAATTGGAGCAAAAAATAGCAGATCTTTCTCTGCTAAGGGATAAGTCGGAATTAAAGCTTTTTTTAGTAGGTCAATATCTCGATTTATTCAATAGTTATAAGCAACTTGAGGTTTATAAGGAAAATATCGAGCAAGCAAAAGTTCGTCTGCATGATATTGAGCAAATGAAAAGTCAGGGTATGCTGACTAATAATGATGTATTGCGTACTAAATTGTTAATTACAAATTATGAATTGGCCTACAAAACTGTAGTAAATAATATTAAACTGATATCGCAGCAGTTGGCTATAGTAATGGGTATGGATGAAGAAACAATTTATCGACCCGATGAGGCTTTTTTACTTCAACAACTTGAGGTCGAAACAGAGTCTGATTATGTCTTGAATGCTTATGGAAATTATCCCGATTTGCAGATTGCAGAAGTCAATGTTCAAAAAGCTCAGACTGATGTGAAACTAGCCAAAGCAAGCCTTTATCCAAAGCTGTCATTACAGCTAGGGAATGCTTTTGCTCGTCCTATACCAAACTCATCTCCAGCTCAAGACTTTTATGTCAATTCGTGGGGCATATCACTCAATCTGTCTTATAATATTTCGGCCTGGTTCGATAAGAAACACAATGTTGGAATGTCGAAACGGCAAGTTTACATGCAAGAGTTGGTTCGCGAAGAACAGAAACAGACAATTCGTACATCGGTGCGAAGTGCTTACGTAAAACATAAAGAAGCTCTGGACCGAATTGAAGCAAACGAGGAATCTCTGATTCAAGCGAAAGAAAATTATAGGATTGTCAACAATAAGTACTTCAATCAATTGGCTATTCTAACCGATTTGCTAGATGCAAATGCGGTATTATTAGATACTGAGTTGCAGATGATAAATGCTCAGACAAATGCTATTTATACATATTATCAATTACAAAAGGTCAGCGGACGATTATAATGGAAGATAAGAATAGAACAGAAAATATGAAAGAAAAGCAGTTTGTGAAAGAATCATATCACAAATTGAGAAAGAAGCGTATGCGAAACATAATTCTTAATGTGATAACTATCATTCTTGCAGTGATAGCTATTATATGGGTAGGGAATTTATTCTATCGCTATTATCGTTACGAGATAACAAATGATGCCACTGTTGAACAATATATTACCCCAATCAATGTTCGTGTTTCGGGATATATTAAAGAAATTCGTTTTACTGAACACCAGTTTGTAAATGCCGGAGATACGCTATTGATCTTGGATGATAGAGAATTTCGAATCAAAGAGAAGGATGCCGAGGCTGCATTGCTGGATGCCGAGAATTCATTGTCAGTTTTAGGTGCGAGTATAAATACAACAGCAGCCAATGTTGCTGTATCGAAGGCTAATATTGAAGAAGCTAAAGCCAGATTATGGCGTGCCGAGCAAGATTTGAAGCGTTATAAGAATTTATTGGATTCAGAATCCGTATCACAGCAGCAATACGATCAGGTGAAAGCTGATTATGAGGCTCAGAAAGCTCACTACGAAGCATTGGTCAACCAGAAAGAGTCATTGAAATCTACATCACAGGAAACTAGTCAGCGCCAAAAAAATGCTCAGGCAAATATTATGCGCCGTGAGGCTGATTTGGACATGGCAAAGTTAAACTTGTCGTATACGGTAATAATAGCTCCTTACAATGGTTATGTCGGTCGTCGTACATTAGAAGCAGGACAATATGTACAAGCAGGGCAGACAATAACCAATCTGATAAAAAATGAGAATAAATGGGTAGTTGCAAACTTTAAAGAAACACAAATCTCCAATATATATATTGGGCAATCAGTTCATCTGAAGATTGATGCCATAAAAGGCAAAGTATTCGAAGGGCAGGTATCAGCTATTTCGGAAGCCACCGGGGCTAAATATTCGATGTTACCAACGGATAACTCGGCCGGAAACTTCGTGAAAATACAACAACGTATTCCGGTACGTATCGAATTTGTAGATGCAACGAAAGAAGATATGGAACTGTTGCGTGCCGGTATGATGGTTGTAGTAGAAGCTACAAAATAGGATAAAGCAAGAATATGAAGAATTATAATCCGCTAACGATAAAAAATAACTTTAGAAGCTGGGTACCTGTCTGGCTTCAATTGACAGTTGCGTTTATAATTCTAATACCCGTGCTATTGGTTAATGGGGCATATGTGGGTAGTAATGTTGATATTGCAGGCTCGTTGGGCGTTTTGTCCGAAGATATCAATATGGCATATTATATTTCCTCGGCTGGAATGGCTATCTCTCATATTGCGATTCCTAAGATCAAACCTATTGCAACTGCTAAAACTATTATTCTTTTAGCTTTGTTTGCGCAAGTAGTGCTCAGCTATATCTGTGCCCGCACATCAATGATGGAAATCATCATTATTTGCAGTTTTTGGATTGGCTGTTTCAAAGGCTTGTCAATGATAGAGGTCATCGGTATGCTGATGCCTTATCTAGCACCAAGTGGTACACGAAATCAGTTTTATGCAGTTTTCTATCCAATCGTTTTGTGTGTTGGGCAATTGTCTCTCGTTATTACAGCCGAACTTGCTTATCAGTATCAATGGCAGCATATGTATTATTTTATGATTGTATTGCTGTTATTCGCTATGCTTGCTGTTGTGGTTTGTATGGCATACGCAAGGCGTTTGATACGTATTCCTTATAAAGAACTAGATTGGCTGAGCTTATTTCTCGTTTCTATTTGTGTAACTAGTATACTTTATGTTACTACATATGGCAAGGTAGAAGATTGGTTTAATTCGAAATATATAATAGGAGCTACATTTCTTATTCCGATTACCGGGTGGCTTTTTATTCGACGACAATTGATAGATACGGGTAAGCCTCCTGCTTTGGATCTGAGTGTGCTTAAGCATCGGAATGCTGTGACTGTGTATATTACATCATTTGTGATGATGTTTTACGTTTCATTCAGTCTTCTTGTGTCTGCTTATGTTCAGAATATATTGCATCTGACATCAGCTTTAGCCAATGAGTTGTATTTGTGGATGATTCCAGGGATTGTGTTTGGGGGACTATTAGCATATTATTTTTATGTGAAAGCTGTGCGTATGGCATGGTATATTCTCTTGGGATTCTTGTGTTTTACGATAGCTATCGGAATTTTGTATTTCAAAGTCGATCCGATGGGTAGGTATGAAGATTTATATTTACCTATGTTTCTGCGTGGAGCAGGAATGTTGCTTTTATTTGTTGCTTTGGCCATATATGGTATACAAGGTCTGGAAAGAAAAGAAATGTTGAGTAATGCTTTTTTTATGATTAGTACGCGTTCGGTTCTAGCTCCTGCCGTTGGTAGCTCTATATTGACCAATTGGCTGTATAGATCTCAGCAAAGTAATATAACCAATCTAATTCAGAATGTTGATTTTCAGAACGAAGTAGCAGTTTCGAGATTTAATTCATCTTTGCATACAGCTCTGGCTCAAGGTTGGAGTATAGAGGATGCAAATCGCATAGCTTCTAATACTATTTATCAAACTGTTCAATCGCAAGCTACGCTTGTCAGTGTAAAAATGATTTTAGGCTGGCTCCTAATAGGTGGTATTGCATTACTTATTTTTATCGTATTATACTTCTTCCACTTCAATGCTGTCCGTTGGATAAGTACGGAT
Organism: Dysgonomonas massiliensis; assembly: GCF_900240225.1. Taxonomy (GTDB): domain Bacteria; phylum Bacteroidota; class Bacteroidia; order Bacteroidales; family Dysgonomonadaceae; genus Dysgonomonas; species Dysgonomonas massiliensis. The sequence continues at coordinate 138,698 of NZ_OEPV01000005.1, forward strand.
AGTGATATGACTACTTGATTCTTTATATATATCAATATTCATTTAATCAAGTAGTGTATTAATGAATAATTTAGATTTGCTTCAGGTAGACAGCCTTCTTGAATCCTGTTTATTGTAGCTTGTAAGGTGTTGGTACTCAGTGTTTATTTTGCTTTTTGCAAAAAGGAAACATTGATTTTGCGCAAAAAAAACACCAGCAAAAAAAGAGTCAATATTTTTGCTTTCGTAAGTAAACGATAATCTTAATTAACACATTCGTTTTTTACACGAACATACAAACAACATAATATTAGGTAAATACAAACTTTATAAAATATAGATAGAATTTTATCTGTCAATGTCTAATATCGACAAATATAAAGTCAAGTAATTTTACATTAATACATTAATAACAATACACAAAAAAAACTACGATATCCATAACAACGATACTAATAACTTTTGAAAAGTATGAAGCGAATAATACATAATTTGTTTATTGTTTTTCTGTTTTCGATGTTGGCGCATACAGCCAATGCCCAAGATAGTGTATTTGGTACTCCCGAATTGAAACAACCTAATTTTGCATTGAAAACAAACTTGTTGTACGATGCTACCTCAACTATAAATTTGGGTGCAGAAATTCGTCTGGACAAAAAGAAGACACTAACTCTTCCTTTTAATTTCAATCCTTGGACTTTTTCGGAAGGTAAAAAGCTAAAGCATATTGCTGCACAGCCTGAATTGCGTTTTTGGACTTGTGAAGCTTTTAATGGTTTCTATTGGGGAATTCATCTTCATGGAGGTCAGTTTAATGTTGGAGGACTTAAACTCCCTTTTAATATGTTCCCAACTCTGGAGCATCGTCGTTATGAAGGCTATTTCTATGGTGGTGGTCTAGGATTAGGATATCAATGGATCTTGAATAATCGCTGGAATCTTGAACTTGGAATGGGTGTTGGATATGCGCGTATACATTATGATAAATTCAAATGTGGACATTGTGGAGAGAAAATAAAAGATGATGTCCGGAACTATTGGGGACCAGACAGAATTGCTATTTCGTTAATATATGTTATACGCTAAAAATATAAATGATGAGACTTCTAAATATAACGTTAGTGTTTTTTATTGCTGTTCTTTCGCTAAAAGGACAGTCTGAAACTCCTGAAAAAAAGCTAGAACTGAAGGATGTAAACATTGCTTTGATTGATTCTATGTTTACAACAGAAGCAAAATTGGATTTCCTTTCATCTAAATTTCCTTCAGAAGCAATGATGGTCTTGACTCCTCGCTTGGAATCGACAAAAACAGGAGACTCATATACGTTTGACGACCAAATTTATGTTGGACGCAATCGAGCTAAAGTACTTAGCCGCTCTGATATGTTGACTGGTCAAAAAACAGAAAATGTAACAGTAGTTAGAAATAAAGAGAACCTGAATTCAGCATTCCTACGTATCGCAGTACCATTCGAAAGTTGGATGAACAAGTCTCGCTTGGTATTAGTTGAGCAGTCTACTGGTTGTGCGAGCTGCGATTTGGGTACAAATGAGCATATTGTGGAAATACCTACATTAGTCCCTTACTATCCTAATTATTCTTTGGCTTATGTAGTCCCTGAAGCAGAGGCTGTAAAAGAGCGTTCGCGTGAGTATTCTGCTAAATTGAACTTTATTGTAGCTAGATATGAAATAGTACCATCGTTAGGGAATAATGCTATAATACTGAATGAAGTACAAGAAGTGATTAATGAAGTTAAGAATGATAAAGATCTTACGATCAGTAAAATTTCGATGACAGGATATGCTTCGCCTGAAGGTAATGAAGCTAGCAATATGAAACTGTCAGAAAATCGCGCGAAATCATTTGCCAATCACTTACGCAAACTGTACAATTTCGATGGAAACCTATTCTCCTTAGATTGGAAAGGAGAAGACTGGAATGGGTTGAGAAAAGTAGTTGAGGCATCCGGTCTTACACACAAAAAACAAGTACTGGATATTTTAGATAATTCAAGTTCTGTTGCCGATAGAAAACGCAGACTAAAGGCTTTGGAAGGCGGTACTGTGTATAAAGAATTATTAGCAGATTACTATCCTGATCTTCGTCGTAATGAAATGGTTGTACATTTCGTAGTTAAACCATTTGATATAGAAGAGGCTAAAGAGATAATAAAGACACGACCTCAATACTTGAGCTTGAATGAAATGTATTTGTTAGCAAATAGTTATCCTAAGGATAGCAAAGAATTTAAAGAAGTATTTGACATCGCTTCAAGACTTTATCCAGATGATCAGACAGCAAATCTGAATGCTGCAACCGCAGAATTAGAGAATGGATCGATTGATAAAGCTATAGAAAAGCTATCGGGCGTAGATGTGCCTGAAGCCTGGAATAATCTGGCTGTAGCATATGCTAAAAAAGGAGACTTTGCTAAGGCATATGAACTGATGCAGAAAGCTGCGAAAGCAGGTGTTGAAAATGCTAATAATAATATAGCAGAATTAGAAAAAGCACGAGAAAACTAATAGAACTATCATATAGTACATTAACATAATTTTTAGACAATAGTAAACTTTTTAAAACAACATGAGTATGAAAAAACTTTTCTTATCAAGTGTTATCGCATTAGGCTTAGTTGCTTGTAGCGATAGTAATGAGTCTATCGACAATGGTGGCGGTACCCAAGCAGGGAATACGTATACCAGCGTTGAGGTTACATTAGGTAAAGGCTTGAGAGCAGCTTCTCAGAATGACAATCCAGGTACTGCTGCAGAACAAAAATTGAATGCATTGTTAGTCCTTTCGTCTAAAGCAGATCAAAACTTTACATATGCTGCAGCTCCAGCTGATCCATTGAATGCTGATGGCCAATTCTGGACTGTAAACGACAAGTACACAACATCTGCTTGGAAAACTACTTCAGGTTCACAATTCTTAGCTCTACTTTTTAACCAAAATGGTATAGCTGCTGGTACAGCCACAAATACTAAATCTCATCTGTATGAAGGTTGGTCAACAGCGTTGACTGCTACAGAAAGTCTGACTATGACATCAAAAGCAATTGCTGTTAATGTTAAGCCAAATATTTCTAAAGAAACTGCTACAAATGGAACTACTGAAGCTGATAACGTATTCGACGGAGTAGAAGTCGAAAGAGTCGTAGCAAAAGGAATTGTACGTCTTGCTGATAACGTAGACTATGATATCAAAGACGAAAAAGACCAGTCAGTGATAGCTGGTAAAATTTCGGATGTAACATTTGCTGCTGTAAATGGCGCTAAGAAAACTTACCTATATCGTGATAACGCAGGTGAAAGAACAATGCAAACTGCTGATCCTAATAAATATCTAGGATTTACTTCGGCAATTGATGCACTTGGTCCAATCAAAGATGCAGTTGCTGCTGATGCTGCAGGTTTAGTGCGTTTGGGAACTCCTGGTATCCCTGCAGAGTTGTCTACAGCTAAAGCTGTTAATGCTGCAGGAGCAGCAGTTGATGCAGAAAGCACTAATGCTTTCTATTTCCTAGAGAACTCGGGTAACCTTGATGGTGATAAAATGAAATCGGAAGGTTATTATCGTTTTGCATATGCAAAAGTTTATGCAGTTTTCACTCCAACAAGCTTATTAGAAGCGAATAAGGATGTTCCAGCTAGATTAGTAGAAGAAACTGGTACTGGTAAATTTTACAAGCCTAATGCAGAAGGTGGTTACGAAGTTTCTACAGATCCTGCAGATGAAGGTAGAAAAGAAGGATATCTGGTATGGCAATTGACGAAAAAAGAAAATATAGCTACAGGAACAACTTTCTATAAAGGAGAAAAAGATGGTATTCTATATGCAAGTTTAGATGCTGCAATATCTAGTGAATATGCTCCTAACCAATCTGCATACAAATATACAGATGGAAAATGTGGTTATCGTACACTATGGAATCGCCAAACTGCTGATGCAAATGCAGAAAGTGTTGTAAATGCTGATGTGCGTCGTAACAATACATACTTGTTGACTATCTCTAAATTCGCGAAATTAGGTTTCCCTTGGGACGAGTCTGATCCAGAAGATCCAAACCTTCCAAAACCAGATCCGGAAGATCCTAATCATCCAGATCCAGAAGATCCAACAGATCCACACATCGAACCTCAAGAAACTTACATGAGAGTAGTAGCTGAAGTTCTAGAATGGAATTTGGTTATTCGTGAAGATGTTGACTTACACTAATTAATCTATATTACTCAATCAAACGGGAGTAATTCCCGTTTGATTGTTTCTGAAATTTTCCACAGTTAAAGCACATTAGACCAAATGCGAAAAATATTTTACATTATACAGATTTTAGGGCTATTGATTCTGTTTACAGGATGCAATGACTTAATATATGACGATCTGAGCGATTGTGAACAGGGAGTGAATTTTACGTTCTACGCACAGACACCATGCCAAACTGGTCCGTCATATCCTGCCGAAATAAAGCAAGTTCGTGTTTTTGCATTCGATAGCAAAAATATTTTAGTTGAGGTCTACGAAGATAAAAGTGCTGTACTAGCTCCCGAATATTTATTGAAGACATTCTTCAACCAACTTGGTACTTTCACTTTTGTGGCATGGGGTGGAACAGATCTTGATTCGTATGATTTTAGTTCATTCGAAAAAAATAAAACAACAAAAGACCAGATGCTTGTTTCTTTGAAACGTCAGTCTGATCAATTTCCGGCTAATGCTGAGCCTCTATATTATGGGGTTTCTGAGCCGTTAACTGTAATAGATCGTACAGATGAGGGTTCTTTCTTCGATCTAGTAAAATTCAATATGCAAGAACTCACAAACCGAATTACATTCAATATACAAGGTTTATCCGAAACTGCAGATTATAGCGTGACTATCACGGACGATAATGGTGTGTACGACTTCGATGCCAATTTTGCTCCAGACTCTCGCTTCGATTATATAACAGATGTATATCGCGATCAAGGTAATTTGCTTGCTAACTTCTCAGTAATGAAATTAGCTGAAAATCGCAATACGCATCTTACAATTAAAAATATAACTACCGGAAAAGTAGTTTATGAAGTCAACCTAATTGATGATTTGATTCTATACACAGGTGATACGGGTATGAAGCCTCCATACAGCTTAGAGTGTGATCATGATTTCATCGTTATAATCAAATTTATTGATGATCCAGAAGGAGATGAAACTCATATAAGATTAGAAGTCAATGTAAATGACTGGAATGTTATCAATAGAACAGTAATACTTGGATTAGAATAATAATATAAATATGAAAAGAACTGCATTATACATATATTCCCTCGTTGTCGGGATTCTCTTGATGGCTTGTAGTGAAGATGGAGAAGCCAATGGCACAGATCCAAAGGTGGCTACGGTAGTTCGTATTCAGACAACTCTGGACTTGGGTGGAAGTATGTCTTCGACCAGAAGTCTCACTAAAGCAGCTGGAGAAACTGAGGATGGAAATACTGATTATAGTGAAGGAAAAGAACCTGGTAATGATGCAGAAAATAAAGTAAGCACAGCTCGTCTAGTAGCAGTCAATCCTCAGAGTGGTACTATTGCTAAAAATATTCTATATCGTTTGCCTGGAGAGACATTGGGGGCAGGCGAAAAAGAATTTGCATTTGATTATGATCCGAGTGTCGGTAAGATGAAGCTTAATCTTGATATGGAAATTATGAGTGGCAGCTATCTGTTTGTTCTTATAACGAATGAAGAAGCTTCATGGAATCTGGGAGCTGTTACTAGCTATTCGTCACTACTAAGTACTGCCGGCAATTTTTTGAATCCAATTGTAAAGGTTGATGATCTAGACGAAAAAGTAGTTAATAAATCGGGGATACCTATGATTGGACAAGCTGCTATATTGGTAAAACCGAATTCGAATGCTACGGCAGAGAATCCTCAGATAATAAACGATCCGATAATCGAATTGGAGCGTACAATTGCAAAAGTAGAAGTTTCGATACGAAATACTGATGATGGCGCTAATGTTATAGAAACGGCAAAACCATATCAGATAAAAAGTGCTACGCTGTTCAACGGCAATCAGAGATATAACCTTTTTAAAGAAAATAATGCAGCAGTCACAGAGGATTACAGCGATTATGTAAGTGCTGTTACGCATACAGCTGGCGCACTATTCACGAAGCAAAACATATTCACAGGATACATTGCCGAACGAAAAGGTATAACTGAAGACAAGGCTACAAAAGTAAGAATCGTAGTAGCAGCTAATGGTAACGACTACGAGTATGACATCCCTCTTTTCCAGTACGAAGATGCTGCCAAAACTAAGAAAAACTACGATATCCGTCGCAATACGATCTATCGTTTAGGTACAAGATTGGTCGGTAAAGAACTTTCTTATGAATTGGAAGTGTACACAGCAGTAGAAGGATGGGAAACTGTGAAAATTGGTGTATTAGAATTACCTCCTGTTGACTTTTTGAATCTTGATACTAAAACAGTCTATTTGGGAACAAATCTTGCAGGAAATCATGTAGAGAATATTTATTATAGTTCTAATCTTGTATACATGGGGTTTGAAGCAGATGGGATTGCAGGTGCGAACGTTGACGACCAATCAGAATATTTAGAGGTGACAATACCTAAAAATAGTTTCAAAGCGGGCGATAATAAACCTCTGAAGCTTATTTATGGCAAAAATGGCAAGATCGTACTGTATGTAACCATCATGGTAAAAGCAATAGAGAGACCGGAATTAAAATGAGAACCGTTAAGTTAGATAAGATGAAAAGATATTTCTTATATATTATTTCTATATTCCTTATTTGTTTTTCATCGGGATGTGTTGATGACAGCCTGATTGATGATACTGAATATAAAGGTAAAGCAAACATTCGCGTATTTACCACCACTCCCGAAGCCGAAATTGCAAAACTTGAAACTAAAGCAGCTCACGAAAATGATTTACCTACAGAAGCAGCGGTTAATAGCTTGATGGTATTGGTCTTTGAAGATGCAACTGATGAGGCCAAGTTGCTTCAGATAGAAAATGTTACGATGACGAATGAATATGATGGTACTGTTAGTTTGTCAGGTAGAAATAATGTGCATATTCGTCTCGTTGCAAACTATGATTTACCGAAAAGCCTTAAAGGTAAGACTTGGAGCGAAATCCGCACATCTCACATATATAATGTTGATAATTCGACTAGCCAAACTTTTCCTATGACGGCCGATATTCCTAATTTCGATATCAAGCTCAATAATCATATTGGGAAATCGGAACGTATAAAGCTAGTACGTGCAATGGCTAAATTAACATTGAACATTAGTGGTGATGGCAATTTTAATTATTTAGGGAACAAAATACAACAGATCGAAAAACAAGGATATCTGTTTGCTCAAGGATTGAATGACTATACAGGACCAACATCTACTACCAGTAGATATAATGAAACAGAGTATAACAAGAAGAAAGTTACTTATACTCCCGAAAGGAAGAATACTGGTAAAGACCAGAAAACTCCTCTGGATACACGTACCTATGTATTGATAGAAGGTACATATAATGGGGTGAAAAGCTTTTATAGAGTAGACTTTGGAAGTCGCAATTCGAGTGAAGAAATGGAGTATAAAGACTTCAAGCGAAATACGAATTATTTGCTTAATGTAAATATTGTTAATTATGGTTTTGCTACAGAAGAAGAAGCTATAGCTGCGCCGGTAAATTCTGACATTATAGAAGTATCCATTGTCGAGAGTTCAGCTTACGAGCTTCTTGTCGACGAATCGGGACACTATCTGGGTGTATCCAATAGTGTCGTAATGATACGCGGAAAATCACAATATATGTCTGATGGATTTGAAGGAGAACCGCAGGACCATTCTTATGTTTTTACTACTATCACAAACGAGAAAACCAGTGGATGGGACGAAAAGGATATTGAAATAATTAGTACTGATGGTATTGATATAAATGATTTAAAAATTATAGTGGTAGATAAATACGATGAAGATGGCAATCCTATATCCGGGATGAAAGAATATCTATTGACAGGTAAAATCACAAGTGTTTTCTATGAATCAGATCAAACGGTGGAGCCTGAAAATGAGACATATGGCTATGCTACTGTGAGTATTCGTTATGGCAGATTGGTGAAAGAAATCACAATATTAAGATTTGGATACTTAGACTGCACCTTTGGATATAGATCTTTAGGAGCACTTTCCGAAATTTCGGTAGCTACCATCAAAAAACACCGTATGGCAGATGGTAACTTTTTCGAGAAACCTATTGATTGGGTTATGTTAGCTGAACTTGAAGGGAATTGTAAACTCGCAGATTATGGAAACTCTGAAAATCAAACCATTCACAGTACTAGTACTTCTGGAGGAATTGTTTCTTTACGCTTCAGAGAACATTTAGATGGATCTGCTATGGGTGTAAAATCAGCCAATGCCAAAAATGAAGGTTTTCGTTTCGCTGATGCCTATTATTCATATTTTGATAGAACCGTAAGGTATAAGTTAATTCTGGCACAAGCTAATGCTGACTTGAGTGGATACTTTGGCGGAGATTTTAATGTGCCTTTAGTCGATGAAGGAAAAGAGCTTGAGGTTGATGATGGTGATGAATATGATAGTTATCTTGTCAGTAATCGTATTTATAGAAGACAACTAGGTGTCACCTGCTCAGATTTAGGTCCATCTGATGGTCAAGAATTATGGCATTCGCCTTCCAATAGACAGCTGATAGGACTATGGTTGACTAACAATAGCAATAGCCAGAGGGTAAACTCAATAACAGACCCTGTAAATCCACCAATTGACGGTCACATATATGTTAGATCGCGTGCTGCAGGATATACTCAAGCCCATCATGACTATTATTATAGTACTGGATTATGGGGCAATGGTCAAGCTAACACAGATATAACAACACTTACTCAATTTAGATATCTTTATTTATATAAACTTGATCGCAGTTGGCATATAGATTTTATGAATGGAGAATCTACAAGATTTGAATATGGACCTGTTTATGTCCGCTGTGTTCGTCGCTTGCCTCACGATAATATTCCAGTAGATATACGAAGTAAAGTAACAATATCTCCTGTTTCGAACAAACAAGTAACGATGGACCCTGCCGGTTATTTGAGTGAAGATTATTTCAATCAAGAAGTTGGTAATCCGATTGCACGCAAAATAGAGGTGCAACCAAAAGTGACTGAAACAGATCAAACAACTATTTATATTGCCAAAGGTAAAAGTTGGGAAACGCCTACTAAGTATATTGAAAAAGAATATACATTAGCAAATGCTTATGCAAAAGCTACAACAGGAGAGAATCGTTTGCCGACACAGCGCGAGTTGCTTATGATTTATGTATATCACAAGTTGTTGGTTAATGCTGGTATGGAGCCTTTCTATAAAGACGAGGCAGATGGTTATTATGATCCTACAGCAGGAGGCTCAACAGATAAGCCTAATAAGCTTCTATATAAAATGTATCGTTATCCGGCTACCAATCATGATGCCTATCTACATTGGTATTGGACATCTACAACTGATGGTGGCCAATTTACAGGCAAGGATAATGGTTCTGTCATACCTCACCGTGTTAGCTTCCATTTTGGCGATGTAAATCGCAGAGGGGGAAGTGAAACTACATCAATGGATCACTATCGGGCAGTGAAGACAATTCAAAAACAATAATAAAAAACTTGTAGCGTCCCTATTTACGGGACGCTACGATATAAGTCATCTGTTGCTTGACCAGCCGAATTCATATCACTAAAAAGGTATGAATAGTAAGAAAATTAAAAAAGAATATCAAGAAGGTAAAAATGATATAAGGAACAGTAGAGGTGTAAAACGCCCTATTGTAGTTTTGTAAAGTTTGTGTTCTAGAATGCGTGAGTTGTGATAATTCGCGCATTCATTTTATTTTATGTAAAATAAATACTCAAAATCAATATTATGCAATTTAAACAATAAAATTGTTAAAAAGGCTAATGCAAATAAATTTTTAGACTAAATGCATTATCAAAATTTATTTGCAATTGACAAAGAAAATCCGAAATCTACATTAATAGTAGGAAAGCTAAAAATAAAGTTATAATAAACAGAAATAATCTGCTTAATAAGCTGTATATCTAAAGATTTGAATTATTTTTGTATCAACAAACATTAAGCTACGCAATTAATAAGCTATACCCATATCATGAGTAGATCTTACGCCTTTACACTATTTTTTTTATTATTATTTCCTTTTCTATTGTATGCTGATGACACCAAGCTTGAAGCAGATAGCTTACTATTGATTGTTCGCAATACTGAGAAAAGCAAGCAGTTGGAATTACTCAACGATTATGTCGATCTGCATCCTGCTAATATAGAGCTGATTAAAGCGCTGGAATTGCAATCAGCTATAGAAAATAATTTATTTTATCAGGTTTTAGCTAATCGGAAATATATATATTACTATGCTATTGTCGGAGACAGGGATTCAATGAAAGTCTATCTCGATCGTACTAATAAATCTCTTAATCGCTTGATGGAGGAGGGTGACTATAGCAGTCTAAGCAAAAAAGACAAAATAAAGTTTCAGCGCGCCAAAATAGTTGTAGTAGCTACTAAGGTTACTATATATATCGACGAAGGCAAATACAATATAGCCCTGAATGAGTTGAATAAGGCGATGAATGATCCAATTATAAATTCTACGCAAGATTTCAAAAGTCAGGCTTATAGCCTTATGGGCATTGCTTATCTGTATACAAAGAAGAACTCCGAAGCTTTAGATTGTTTCCTGAAAGCAGATGAAATTGAAAAAGAAGTAGAAAAAGAGAATAAATCGAAGGATACTTACATTGGTAAATACCGCTATTATTCATCAATGGAAGGAGCCGTAATTGCATATAATGCGTTGAAGCGGTATCAAGAAGCATCCGATTTATCCCAAGAACTGAAAAATAAGATAGAAGACGAGTATAGACAAGTTAAAATATTGCATGGCGATAATTCCAGTGATGATTTTGTTTATAATTTTATGAAAAATAGAATATTATGTTATTCTGCATTAGCAAACGTTTATCTTAAAGACTATAAAAAAGCTCGTAAAGATCTGGATGAAGTGAAAAAATATGTACCCACAATCAGTGGAAGCTCTATTCATCAGGATTTCGATATATATTATACTGTAGAAATTGAATATTATTTGTCAGTAGGCAATTTCGATCAGGCTAAAAATATAGCAAAATCAATGACCGATAGGGTTACTGCCGAAGAGCACACATACACCTATATGAAATCCCATATTCTTTTATCAAGAGCATTAAACGAAGAAGGAAGAAGTAAAGATGCCTACGATATCCTCTACGATCTGTATAATGTAAATGACTCGATTAATGCGGTCAACTTTTCGAAAGAATTTGCCGAAATGGAATCGAGATATGATTTGGCCGAAGCTAAACTCGCAATAAGTGAAGCTAATTTAAGATTAAAGAATACTCAAAAGCTGTTACTTGTGTTTGGCATATCTTTCGTATTGGTTATCATTATTGCTATTATCATTTGGCGAAATAAAAAGCTATTGAAGGATAAGAATATATCGTTGTATAAGCAGTATAAGGAAATAGAAGCACGGAATGTTGAGATATTGAAACTGCAGTCGATAAATGTTGGTCTTGATGAAACTCAAGTTGAAAAAGAAGAGGTTAATGAAAAGGAAAATCAGCAAATATCGATAATCAAGGCCTTAGATAAATATTTATTGACAACTCAAGCATTCTTAGATCCTAGAATATCAAGAGAAGATGTTGCTCCTAAAATTGGTACTAATAGGCAATATCTGATAGAAGCCATAAAAGACCAAACTGGCAAAACATTCAACGAATTTATATATACTTATCGTATCAAATATGCTTATAACCTGATTGTAAATAATAAGAATAAAACAATATCAGATGTTCTCGAAGAGTCGGGTTTTCATTCACGGGCAACGTTCTACAATGCATTTAAAGAAATATACGGAATGACTCCAAGTGAGCTGAGAAGTATATTGGAAGATAAAAAAATCAGAGATAACACAAATCTGTCCAGATAAGACAATCTAAATTATTCGTATTATGAAAATTTATTGGAGAGTAGGGGGAATTTGTACTTTACTTCTGATCGGTATAATCAGTTGTAAGAAAAATGAGATTAAAGTAGAAAGTACTACTACGCAAAAGGTATTTGTTATGCCCGAAATTCCCGATTTGATAGTAGATGATGCTGCAAGGATAAATTATCTGATCGAGAACTATTGGAGTCAAATGGATTTTAACGATACATCGTATGTGCATTATCCCAAAGTAACAGATCAGGCGATAGTAGACTATATTGATATGTTAAGAACTTCAGACGATACGTTGCTTGTAAATAAATCTGTTGCGAATTTTTTAGCTGGAGTTTCAACAGATAGTAGCGGTGTTTTATTTAACTATCTGATTGATGTATTTACTAGATATACAAACAATTCGAATTCGCCTGTCAGGAGTGAGAGGTTATACAGACTGTTAGCTCGAAGTGTGATCACCAGTGACTATCCCAGGTTAGATATGGCTCTCAAAGAGAGAATACATTTCGATCTGGAAATGATAAATAAAAATAGAGTAGGGCAGAAAGCTAATGATTTCCAATTTATACTGGCTTCGGGTAAAGTTGGGAGTCTTTATAAAACGAATGCACAATATACAATTTTATTCTTTTATGATCCTGATTGTAATGTTTGTAGCAATTATGTGGATATCTTCAATAAACACACTTTATTGAATTCGTATATTGAACAAAAAAAGATAAAAGTATTAGCTGTTTGTGTGGAAGATAAATTCGAACAATGGAAAAATGATATTGAAAAGCTACCTTCTACATGGATCAAAGCTTATGACATAGAACAACAAATTACGCGTAAAAGAATATATTCTTTGGATGTCATGCCAATGATGTATCTATTGGATAAAGATAAAAAAGTGATACTGAAAGATCCCGAATTGTCAGAATTGCTTGGTTGGATTGATAATCAAGAAAAGAATTAATTAGTGTTCTTGCCTATAAAAAAGGCGGTCTTTGAAAAACTTCAAAGACCGCCTTTTCATATATAATTAATAAATTACCTTAGTCGATTTTTATCTCGTCAATGAACAGATGTCCTGTATGTTTTGGACCAGCTGCCCATTCAGGTTGAGCACTTATGCGCTTAGCTGTAATTTTGACAAACTTAGCCTTTGTCTCGTCAAACTTAGCCTCTACAGATGAAGGCCCAACGTGGATACCATCGGCAACAGGTGGGTATTTCTGTGAAAATACTTGAGTGAAATTTTTATTATCCATTGAAGTTTCAACGATTAATTCTTCGAGGTTAAAAATCCAACTGGCAGGATCGATAAATGTACCAAGTGTTATTTTTGAAACTAGTTGAGCTTCTTCAAGATCTATCGTAGCAGTTACATCACTATCGTATCCGATCCATGTGCCATCAGAGTACACTCCCGAACCTAATTCTCCATCAACTAAAACTGGAGCACCACCATATGCATGATTTTTCCATGGCTGAGGATCCAAAGTTATAGGTTTGAATGTAGCCTTATTCAGATCGATGTTTTTTTCATATATTCTACTATTTGAATATCCGTTATCACGTAATGCAATTGCTTTGATGTTAGTAGTCTTATTTATCTGAATTGGAGATTCATATAAAGTACTACTACTAGAAGGAACACTGCCATCTGTAGTGTAGTATATCGGAGCATTGTCGAAGGTAGAAAGCGTTAAAGTTGCGTCTTTACTTTCAGAATTGAACGCGTAGTCGGCAGTAATGTCGAAAATATATGTTGCATAATTATAGCCGTAGTAATCATACAATTTTGTCAAATTAGCGAGTCGAGGTAAAAAGTCTGCATAGTCTTTTTTGTCAGGCATAGTCCATTGTACCTCACATAGTGCCGCCATACGTGGTAGAACCATATGTTGTGCCTGTTTGAAACTCTTGATGTATTCAGACCATAAATTAGCTTGAACACCTAGAATATGTTTTTGTTTGTCTAATGGCAATTCTTCTGCTACAGGCTCGTAGCTATATACTTTTTCGACTGGAACAAATCCTCCGATTCCAAAATATTCGTCGTTTAGGTTAGCTGATTGATAATAATCGAAATACATGAATGATGTAGGAGTCATAATCGCGTCATGCCCTTGTTGTGCAGCGATTAGTCCACCTTCTGTACCACGCCAAGACATGATAGTGGCATTTGGTGCTATACCACCTTCCAGAATTTCGTCCCAACCTATTATCTTACGTCCTTTGTCGTTGATGTATTTTTCAATACGTTGTATTACATAGCTTTGCAATCTTTGCTCGGCAGTATGGCTTTTGTCTGCTTTTAAACCTAATTCTTTTATTTTAGCCTGACATTTAGGACATTTTTCCCAATGTGCTTTTGGGCATTCATCGCCGCCAATATGAATATACTCGGATGGGAATAATTCGATGACTTCATCAAAAATATCTTCGAGGAAAGGGTATATATCATCATTGCCAGCACAAAGCACGTCGTCAAATACGCCCCAAGTTTGAGCTACTTTGTAAGGACCTCCTGTACAGCCTAAATTTGGGTATGTTGTCAATGCTGCAAGCATATGTCCCGGTAAGTCTACTTCAGGAATTACTGTGATGAAACGATCTTTAGCGTATTGGATAATTTCCTTAACTTCTTCTTGCGTATAGTAACCTCCGTATGGTTGACCATCATAAACACCACTATTTTTACCGATAACAGTTTGTTCTCTCATCGAGCCAATTTTTGTTAGTTCAGGGTATTTTTTTATTTCCAAACGCCAGCCTTGGTCATCAGTTAAGTGCCAATGAAAACGATTGATATTGTGCATGGCCAACATGTCGATGTAAATCTTTATCGAATCTATCGAAAACATATGTCTAGCTACATCCATGTGCATTCCACGATAGCTGAAGCGAGGAAAATCTTCGATAGATACAGCTTTAAATTCGACCGAACCGATATTTTTGCCTGCAGGTATAGCTTTACGTAAGGTTTGAACACCATAGAAAACGCCAGCTTCTGAGGTTCCGTCAATAATTATTTGATCTTTTGTGACAGCTATTTTATATGCTTCCGGATTATCCGAAACATTTTCATTTTTTAGAATAATAGAGTTTTGATCAATTTTTTGATCTGTGACGCTGACTGTGATTCCAGTGTTTAACTTTATGTACTCTGCCAAAAGATCAGCAGTCTTTTTATTCTCTGCCGAATGTACTATCTTCGTAGTATTGTTAAGGACGAAACTTTCAGCATTGCGAAGTTCTATTTTTTGTATTTTGGGGACAATGTTATAAGTCGCATCGACTTTTTTAGTTTGTCCACAACTGATCAGAAAAAATATAAAACTGAGAACAAAGAGATACTTGTATTTGTATTTCATAAACTTGGGTGTATTAAAAAGATGTTATTTTGGGTATTATGATTTATGATAATGACAAATATATCTGTATTATTTTGAATACCCAAATGTTTTGTAATCGTATAATCGGTTGATAAGTTATACTTAAATAATACTGACTAGAATAATAAAATTATAAATCTGAATCAAATAACCATGAAATATTTTTATTTACTACTGTGTAGTACCTTGTTGTTTTTCTATTCGTGTGATAAACATGTTGAATATAGTAAATCTATCATTCCAGAACCTTTCAGAACTAAAGTTGTAAGTGGCTCTTTCCAATTGATTGCCAGTCCGAAAGTTTATACTGATCTGAAAGATGAAGAGAAAAATGTAATCCTTAATTATTTTGATACGTATATTGCGACTACACCTATTGATGAGAAAACGGATGCAATAATTAAACTGTTGACTAATGATTCTTTCGATGATGAAGCTTATAAGTTGACGATTTCAGAAGATGATATTTCCATCGAAGCTAAAGATGGAAGAGGGATCTTCTATGGAATACAATCTTTTTTACAATTATATGACGTAAACGAAGATCATACGATACCTTGCATGGTAATTGAAGATAAGCCGCGATTTGAATATCGAGGATTTATGTTAGATGTGTCAAGGCATTTTGCTTCAGTCGAATTTATAAAGAAGCAATTGGATGTGATGGCTTATTTCAAATTGAATACTTTCCATTGGCATCTGACCGATGGTGCCGGTTGGAGATTAGAAATAAAGAAATATCCCGAGCTAACCGAAAAAGCAGCGTGGAGACCTATACAAGATTATCGCAAATGGGGTGAAAATGGAAAGCCTTTCTGTACGAAAGATCATCCAACGGCTTATGGTGGATATTATACTCAAGAAGAGGTGAAAGATATAGTTCAGTACGCAAAAGAACGCTTTATCACGGTAATTCCCGAAATAGAAATGCCGGCTCATTCAGAAGAAGTGTTGGCAGTATATCCTCATTTGTCATGTTATGGTAAAGGAGGAATGAATTCGGAGTTTTGTATCGGAAATGAGGAAACGTTCGTTTTCTTGGAAAATGTATTATCTGAAGTAATTGAGCTTTTCCCATCTGAATATATCCATATAGGTGGCGATGAAGCCGGACAAGATGCTTGGAGAAATTGTAAGAAATGTCAAGCTCGTAAAGCTGAGAATAAGCTTAAAGATGAATATGAATTGCAAAGTTATCTTGTAGTAAGAATTGAAAAATTCTTGAATGAGAAAGGGAAAAAGCTATTGGGTTGGGATGAGATTCTGGAAGGCGGCATAGCTCCTAGTGCAACAATCATGTCGTGGAGAGGAGAAAAAGGAGGTATTAAAGCTGCACAATCAGGACATAATGTAGTTATGACACCTGGGGAATATTGTTATTTCGATAGTTATCAAGATGCTCCGCCAACTCAGCCCGATGCCATGTCTGGTTATTTGCCTCTGAATAAAGTTTATGGATATAATCCTATACCTGATATTCTGAAAGAAGATTCGATATATATATTGGGTGTTCAAGCCAACTTATGGCGTGAATGGATAGTGACTGACGAACACACAGAGATGATGATGTATCCGAGATTGTTGGCTTTAGCCGAAGTAGCTTGGACATATCCAGGCAATAAGGATTTGGAAAGTTTCAGAGAAAGAGTTATTCCGGCTATAAGTAATCTAAGATCAAAAGGTGTCAATGCATATGATATAGCCAATGAGGTAGGGGAACGTAAGGAGTCGTTTGAAGATGTTAATCATTTGGCATTAAACAAGCCAGTATCTTATACAAATAAATATCATGAATCATATGCCGCTATGGGGGATAAAACTCTGACAGACGGAAAGCTTGGCACATGGTCGTATGGAGATAAAAGATGGCAAGCTGTACTGGAATCAGATTTCGAAGTCGTTATAGATCTGGAGAAAGTAATGCCTATTCACAGCATTCAAGCAACATTTATGCAACAATACCATGCTTGGATATGGTTCCCTACGCAAGTTGATATTTATGTGTCGAAAGATAATAAAGATTTCGAATTTCTGACTACTGTAACACACGACTTATCAGAGGAGATAACGGGATATCATTTGAAAGATTTCGGATGGAATGGTAATGCTGAGGCTCGTTATGTTAAATACAGTGCAAAGATTGTAGATAGAGCAGGGGCGTGGTTATTTACCGACGAAATAATTATACGATGACTATATTTGAAAAAGACTTACATTTTGTGTAAGTCTTTTTCTTGTACATTGTTAATGTTTTACCTATAAATATATTTATCCGATAATCTTAACAGAACTTCTGCCATTGGCTGATTTGATTACCTGAATTTGTGTAGTTATCCGTTCTTTCATTTCTTCTACGTGAGATATTACGCCGATTTTTCTTCCTTGTGTTTGCAGATTATCCAATGCATCCATGGCTACGCTGAGGGTGTCAATATCCAAGGCTCCGAAGCCTTCGTCAATGAAAAGCGATTCAATTTTCATCTTGTTCGACGAAAGAGACGAAAGGCCAAGAGCAAGTGCCAATGATATCAAGAAAGATTCTCCACCCGATAAAGAATGTACAGAACGAACTTCTCCCAACATATCATTATCTACGACTTGGAGAGCCAATGTATCGGGAATTTTCTCAAGGCTATAACGTTTCGTCAATTCCTGAAGGTGCTTATTTGCGTAGCTAAGCAATATATCCAAAGTATATCCTTGGGCGATCGTTTTAAACTTATTCCCGTTAGCTGAGCCTAGAAGATCATTCAGTTTCGACCAATTTTCATAAAGTTCTGATTTTTCATCCTTTTCTTTCTCAAATGTTTTGATCTGCTCTTTTCCCTTCTCATGACTTAAAAGAGCAACTTCGATCTCAGACAATCGTTTGCTTATATTTTCAGTTTGTTCTGCTATATTATTCAATTTTGAAGACAGAAAATCTCCAGTTTCCTCTTCTGTTGGCTTATCTTCTGATTCTGAATGTTTAAGAATTCGATTTCTACGTTCATTCAATGTAGCCTCTGCAGTAAGTCGTTTGTTTTGTATTTCAGAAAGATATTGTTTCTCCTGATTGATCCAATCTCTTGATTTAGAAATCAGATCTTTCAATATTTCAGCAGTTATCTGATGCTTCTCATTTCGAAGCCATTCTTGGATATGAGTTTTAAGATGCTCTATTTCATTCTTATTGACCTCTGAAATCTGTTTTTGTTGTTCTGTCTTTCCGTTGAGAGCAGATTTTTGAACTTCGATCTTTTCTTTCTCGGCATTCAGTTTATCCAGTTGTTTTGCCTGAGCCTCTCTTGTGTTGGTATACTCTTTTTCAACATCTTCTACCGCTTTCCCATTTAAAAGTAACCTGCGTTGTTCTTTGTTCTTATTGTGAAGATCTTCTTCTATCCGATATGCTTTTTCTTTATTCGATAAGGTATCCTTAATCGGAGTTTGCGCTTTCTCTTCAGTAACGAGCTTCGCCGAAATATTTTCAAGTGTTAATGCAGAACCTTCCAATCTTTTTTTATTGTCATTCCACATAGAGGCTAAACGAGTCAGATCTCTCCCTAAAGTTCCAGCTTCTAGCATGGTTTCCCAATCCGATATCAAGCTTAAATTATCTTTCAGACCATTATAAGAATTGACATATTGCTCTTCAAAATTTTTGATGTAAGTTTCGAATTCAGTAATGCCTTTCTGGGCTTGCTCAATCTGAAGTTTTAGTTTGTCAATATTGTTTTGTACTTTTTGCTTATTTGCTTCCAGTTCTTCTTCGTTTATTTTTTGCGATTGCTCTATATTAGCTTTGAAAGGATGATGGATGCTACCACATACTGGGCAAGATTCTCCTTCTATCAGTTTATGCCGAAGATTGATTATCTCTGTAGGAAGAAGATTATTCAATCGTTCAGCTTCATCTTCTAGACCTTTTAGCTGTTTTAGGTAAGTGGATAACATGGATCTGTTTGTACTCAAACTTTCCGACGCATTATCTTTTTGTTTTCGAGCAGAATAGGTGCTGTTTATCAGATTTTCGATCAGATCTACCTTCATGACAATGGTTTTATATTTATCATTTTCTGAAAACCATTTTTCCAGTTGTGTCTTTTCTTTGGCTACTTTATCCCGTGATTCTTTTAGGCTCGTTATAGTTTGTTCGGAAGCTGAAAATTGTTTTCTGTAAGTCTCCAATTCATGTTTCAATTCCGACAATTTCTCAATCGATGTACGGATTTTCAAATCAAGCTCTTTAGCTAGATTTATATCAGGCTTTATGCTGTTGTATTTTGTGTCTGTTTCTTCTAAAGCCGATTTTGCATTAATTAGGTTCTTAGTAATATTTGCTAGTTGTTCAGATGTTTTGATTAGGCTTGCCTCATTGTTTTCTATTTCAGCTTGTATTCTTTTCTGCTCTTGACTTTTATTGAAACATTCGATATATGAATCTCTAATCTCAAGAGATTTGTCTATCATATCCATGTACTCGTAACGCGGGCTAGCGTCTCGTATATTCAGTAGAATAGCGTCAAACGATTTCTCAGCTTGACTGAGCTCTAGCTTCAATTGTTCATCTTGTTTGATCCATGCTAGTTTTTTATCAATTTGCCTAGTCTGTATTTTGAATGGTTCTAATTCCTCTTTCTTTGCTTTCCGTTCATTTATAAGAACATCCAATTCTTCATCCGATAGAAGCTTAATATCTTTCATCCGTTGCATAACCAGATCGAAAGCATGCTTTGCTTCGGTCGTTTTCTGATAAATAGAAACTGATATCTTGGAATATATTTCTGTTCCAGTAAGTTTTTCCAGTAATTCTGCTTTTTCGCTTGATTTGGCTTTGAGGAAATTGGCAAAATCACCTTGTGCGAGTAACACAGCACGTGTAAATTGATCGAAAGTCAAACCGATCAGTTCAATAATACGGCTAAGTAAATTACTCTTAGTGCCTTGTTCTTCCTTGTTTGTAGTTAAATTGTCAAGTTTAATAGAAGTCGCTTGTAATGCTCCATCAGCTTTCCCACGAGCACGTCTTACCATCCATCTCGAACGATACTTGTCTCCATTGAGTGCTATAAAATCGACTTCTGCATATCCTTCACTTGTACCTCTTCTGAGTATGTTTCGGCTATCTTTTTGCGTAATAGTTTTGTCTTCTATATCGTGTACGTTGACAGAAACTTCGGCTTTGTTCAATCTCGGAGCATTGTCGAAAAAAGCAAGACAGAGTGCATCCAGAATAGTCGATTTGCCGGCGCCAGTTTGCCCGGTAATAGCAAATATTCCCGATGATTTTAGCGGCTCTTCTGTAAAATCAATCTCAAACTCGCCTTCCAGCGAAGCTAAGTTCTTTCCTCTGATTGCTAATATTTTCATATATTGATTTCGTGTATCACAGTTTGTAACAAAGATTTCATTTTATCGGGCATTTCACTCCCATAACGACGCGCATAGATATCGTCTGCCATCTCTATCGGATTGATAGTCTTTAACTCTTCGTAAGTAATCGCTTTAGCTTCCCGATCAGACTTTACTCTGAAAGGAACAGCACTCGCCAGCCGAACGGCTTTACCTTGCAACGCTACTTCTATCTGATTACGCATCGAGGGTTCGGGCTCTGTCAGTAAGACTTTCAATTCCAAGTAAGGGGATGATTTTGTAATCTCCCCATCGGGTAGAGCTCTTATCTCCTCTAATACGTCAGCTAAAGGCCTAGGCTCTTTCGGTAAGCTTATTAAACCAGCTAGAGGCGCGAAATCTATACGTTCGATGCTTTTTAGCTTATTATTTTCGATCTCAATAAGGTTAACCCCTTGTTTATAATATTTCTCAGAAAAAGACATGGGCAAGGGACTTCCCGAATAACGCACATTTTCTCTTCCCGATACGCGTTGTGCTTTATGTAAATGCCCTAACGCTGTATACACAATATCCGATCTGTCAAATACTTCGGGCGATATACATTCCAGACCTCCGATAATAGTTCGTTCCGATCGATCATTTTCCGAAACTTCCGATCCAGTTGCTTGCAGATGTCCCATAACCACAACAGGTATATCATTGTCTTTCACTAGTTGCAATTCAGAGTGTAGCTTATCATAGAGTGCAGTAACTCCTTTTGAGTAGCTCTCAGCATTTGGATAATCTCCCTGGCGAAGATAAGGCACAGTCAAACACCAAGCTCGTATTTCGTCCTCCTTGTATATAGGAACAAGTAATTGATGATAATCAATTTCTCCTTCTACTGTTTTTCGGACTACTCCCTTTACATGAATATTCATCTCTTCGAGCAAAGGTGTAGGAGCTTCCAATCGACCTGCTGAGTCATGGTTGCCAGCTATGATAATAATTTGCAGATCGGAATTTTCGGCTGTGACTTCACGCAGAAAACGATAATATATTTTTTGCGATTCGGCAGAAGGATTCGGGCTGTCGAAAATATCGCCAGCAACGAGGAGTACATCTACTTGATGGCCTTTAATGGTCTTTTTCAGCCAATCGAAGAAGTAAATATGTTCTTCTTTTCTATCATATCCGAAGAAATATTGACCTATATGCCAATCGGTTGTATGTATTAACTTCATACTTACTATTCCTAAATTTGATAAACTAGATTATCTCCATCAAATTTAATAAAAATAAAGATAATGGTTTAGAATATGGCCTTAGTCTTGGTGTCTAATATTTCGTCTTCATAGATTGATTTTGGATTAATAAACTTTATTTAACAAATTGTTAAAGTTTATTTATTCTTACTACCTTAGCAGATATTTAAGAAATTATACGAATAAGTCGGAATAATATCGAATGATAAATGAAGGTGAATACATACAGAGATTAGCATTAGGAGATCACGATGCTTTCCGTTATGTTTTTATGAAGTATTTCCCAAAAATGAAATATTTTATAGCACATCTTGTTAAATCAGAGGCTATAGCAGAAGAATTATCTCAGGATGTATTTGAAAAGATATGGAGGAATAGGTCTGAATTGTCAGATTTACGAACTTTGAGTTCGTATTTATATAGAATGTCTAAAAATATTGCGATCAACCATATTGAACATAAGTATGTTGAAAGAAATTATGTTCAAGATTACAAAGTAGAGTTTGATTTTTCGTTAGAGGATCAATTGGATGCAAATGAGATGAAATTGCTGATTATGCTCGAAGTTGAAAAAATGCCTGAACAAAGGAAAAGAATCTTTGAAATGAGTAGATACGAAAATGTTAAAAACGAAGAGATCGCTGAAAAACTTAATATATCAAAAAAAACTGTCGAAAATCATATAAACTTAGCATTGAAGCAGATTCGGAAAACTTTAAATTTTATAACAGCATTTATTTTTTAAATTTTTTAAATTTTCGATTGGGTGTAAAGGCTTCTTCGCTTGTCTTATATATAAAAGCAGGAAGTTATGTCGCAAATACGTCAGATTATAAGGAAATATTTTTATAATACACAAGCTCCTCAAACTCGTGTGTTTTTTGCTAGCTGGCTGAAAAATAAGAAATCAGTTGAAGAAAAAGATGAAGTGCTTCGTGAAGTATGGGACGAATTAGATATTGCTTCTGACCAATCTACAGAAGACTCATTTACTCAGTTTAAGCAGCGAGTTATATTGGGATATGAAGAACCAATTCGTTCGAAAAATACTATTCCTCTATATCGCAGATTACTACGAATAGCATCTATTCTTGTCATACCTTTCATCTCGATTGTAACTGCCTATATATATGTTGAGAATAGTAAAGGATCAGCCGGATCGGTGGAATTGGTTGAATACTTTGTACCTTATGGAGAAGTTCGAGAAGTCGTCTTACCCGATTCATCAATAGTAAAACTCAATTCGGGTAGTTTATTGATCTATCCCAAAACATTTTCAGGAAAAACTCGAGATCTATATCTGAATGGTGAAGCTTTGTTCTCAGTAACGCATAAAGAAGAACAACCATTCATAGTGAAGACTGTAGATATGGATATTGAAGTTTTGGGGACAGTATTCAATGTGTCTTCTTATCATACGAGCGAGAGAATAACAACAACGTTGGAAACCGGCAAAGTTAGTGTAACACTAAAGAATAAAGGTACAAAGCCAATAATATTATTTCCTGAAGAGCAAATCTTGCTAGACCGGACGACTGGAGAAACAATTGTCAAAATGGTTAATGTAGAGAATACCGTCGCTTGGCAGAATGGTTATCTGATGGTAGAAAGTCTAAATATACGTGATATATCCCAAATATTGGAAAGAAAGTACGATGTGAATATACGTCTCAATACGGATAAGTTTGACCACCAGTATGTGACTGCTAAATTTAAGAATGATGAAAGCTTACTAGAAAGTATGTCGGTTTTACAACAATTAATACCAGGAATGAGATACAAAGTAGAAGCAAATAATGTTTATATATATTAAGAAAATGAAATAAAAAGGCCCAATAGAAATCTATACTAAGAAACCATAATGAAAAATAATATGCTATGAAGAAAAGAGCCAGAGAGCCTGATGCAATAACCTCCCTGGCTTGAAATCGATGAATTTTAACCGTTCAAATAACAGAATACCCTGAATTTAAACTAATATTCACCAAAAACACTTTAACAAAAGTATGAAAATAATAAATTGTTTATTCCGACAATTTAGGAAAATAACGACTTATGTAATACTCTTATTATTCCTATCAATCAATTTAAATGCTCAAGATCAGAAAATAAAGTTTTCTAAAGAGCAAATGACTATTCGAACTGCTTTTGAAGAAATCGAGAAGCAAACTAATTACACAATAGCTTACAATGAATCTTTAGTAGATGTTGATAAGACTATTGTTGAAAAAACAAAAGATCTGACCCTTCAGCAAGCGTTGACTAATATACTAAAAAATACTGATGTAACTTTCAAAATTCAAGGAAAACAAATCCTTATAGTGAAAGAAGTTACTCAATCAGCACCCAAAGAATACAAGGGCGTTATAGTTGATGAGGCTGGCGAAACAATTATCGGAGCCAGTGTATCGATTAAAGGTAACCGAAATATTGGAACCATAACAGATATTGATGGAGCTTTTACATTGAAAGCTCCCGTAGGATCAATATTGCTAATCTCTTATGTAGGATTTATTCCTCAAGAAATAGTACTGAATGAGAATGAAACTACGTTAGATATACTTCTTAAAGAAAATAATCGAGTTTTGGATGAGGTTGTTGTTACTGCTCTAGGTATCAAACGTTCAGATAAAGCGCTAACTTATAATGTGCAAAAATTGAAAGGAGATGATCTTCTAAACACAAAAGAAGTCAGTGTGCCAAATGCTTTGGTCGGTAAAATAGCAGGTGTTACGGTTAATCAAGGTGCTTCGGGAATCGGAGGCTCTACGAAAGTAGTTATGCGTGGTAGTAAATCAGTCAGTGATGGAGGAAACAATAATGCACTTTATGTTTTAGATGGTATTCCTTTACCAGATTTACTCCCAAGAAGAGGAGGAACTTCTAATGGACAATATGGAGGTGTAGATGAAGGTGATGGTATCTCGAGTTTGAATATGGAAGACTTCGAAGAAATTACTGTATTGACAGGTCCATCAGCAGCAGCTCTTTATGGAGGACAAGCTGCAAATGGTGTTATAATGTTGACGTCCAAACAGGGAGGACTAAAAGATGGTAAACCAAGAATTACATTCTCTCATTATACAGACTTTTATACTCCAGCTCTCTTACCGGAATTACAAAATTCGTATGGAAGCCGTCCTGGAGAATTTTCTAGCTGGGGGCCAAAATTAGCTAATAATAAAAATTATGATCCGGCAGACTTTTTTGATACTGGAGTAAGTTTTTCAAATAGTGTAGGACTGCAATTCGGAAATGAGAAAAATAAAACTTACATATCGCTTGCGGCTTACAATGCTGATGGTATAATACATAACAACAAGATAGACAGATATAACGTTACATATAATGGTATGTATGATATTACCAACAATTTGACTCTAGCTGCAACAATGATGTATGCTAACAAGAGAAGTCAAAATATGGTATCGCAGGGTGAATATTACAACCCGATAGTACCTATTTACTTATTCCCTCGTGGAGATGAAATAGATAAATATAAATCTTTTGAACGTTATGATCCAGATAGAGGATTTGCGACTCAATTCTGGCCGTATGGCGATCAGAAAAGAAATATACAAAATCCATATTGGATAACACGTCGTAATTTCAATACTTATAAAGATAATCGTCTAATACTAGGGGCAAATTTAAAATATACATTTAACGACTGGATCAATATATCTGCTCGTTATAGAATTGATCGTAATACAAAATTAAATGAGCTAAAGAACTATGCCAGTACAAATCTATTGTTAACCTCTGGGTCTGATAAAGGGTCCTTTTTGCGCGCAACAGATGAAAATAAGAGCGAATATGCTGATATTCTCGTTAATATTCAGAAACAAGTGTCAGATTTTGAATTTGTTGTTAATGCCGGAGCTAGTTTGACAAGAGCGAAGAATAATTATACAGCCAATTCTAATAAACTGGAATTTGGTGCTCCTTTAGCTACTGTTCCTAACAAGTTTACATTAGATAACTTAAGTCCTGAACCTCAGTATCAAGCAGGTGGAAGATATGAGAATCAATCCGTATTCTTAAGTGCTTCAATAGACTATAAACGTAAAATATTTTTGGATTTGACTGGACGTGCCGAATGGACTTCGATGATGGCAAATACTCCTAGCTATAGCGACTTCTATCCTTCAGTTGGGTTATCTACTATTATTACAGAGTGGATTAAAATACCTGAAAATATTTTAAGCTTTTCTAAATTTAGAGTTTCCTATGCTGAAGTTGGTAATGTACCTCTTGGCCTGATAGGTGTCACTTCTACGTCTTATCCAATTAGTCCAGGTGGAGGTGTTAGTATTAATGCAGATCTGCCTATTACTGATCTTAAATTTGAAAGAACTAGATCGTATGAAGTAGGATTAACATCTCGCTTTCTAAATAATAAATTAGGCTTTGATATTACTTATTATAATTCAAATACATTTGATCAGCTATTTAAGTTTAGAGCTCCGGTTGGAAGTGGTTACGAAAACTTTTATGTGAATGCCGGTAAAGTAAATAACTATGGTATTGAAGCTGCGATTGATGCTGATCTTAAGTTTGGAAATGTAGGTTATTCTCCGATGTTAACCTTTACTTATAATAAAAATAAAATCAAAGAGTTGGTTAAGAATGAGAAGAATCCAATCAGCGGAGATGTGATGAACTATGATCGTATCGAGCCATCAGCAGGTTTGGCATCATTTCGTAATTATCTAGATGTCGGAGGCTCAGTAGGTGACATGTTCGTGAATTCGTTCGTTAAAGATGGTAATGGCTATGTTTATGTGAACCCGAATACAATGCAAATGTTGGTTGATAACCAAAGTCTTATTTATGCGGGTAATTCTAATCCAGATTACAGCATAGGTTTTAATAATACATTTACCTATAAAGGATTCTCTTTGTCTTTCTTGGTTGATGCTCGGATTGGAGGAAAAGTTGTTTCGGCTACACAAGGAATCCTAGACTCGTATGGTGCTTCTAAAGCAAGTGCTATTGCCAGAGATAATGGCGGTGTTTTGGTTAATGGTGTTCGTATGGATGCTGAATCTTACTACCAACAAGTAGGTGGAGGCGCAGGAGTTCTCTCTAACTATGTATATGATGCCACTAATATTCGTTTGAGAGAGGCTTCTCTTTCATACATGTTTGCGAAACCTCTTATTTGTGGAGTCGTTAAAAATTTAACTATATCATTGACTGGACGTAATCTATTTATGATCTATAATAAAGCTCCTTTCGATCCGCAGCTGACTTCTTCGGTAGGTACTTTCTATCAGGGAATCGACTACTTCTTAATGCCAAACATTCGCAGTTTTGGACTAAATGTTAGATTTACTCTGTAACAATTTAACTGACTAATAAAATGAAAAAATACTATTTAAACATAAAGGCAAACTTAATTATACTAGTATCTGTATTGATTCTAGGCTCTTGTACAGATGACTTTGAGAAAATCAATCAAGATCCTAATGCTGCTACTGAAGAGGAACTAGGTTATGATAACCTAGGTGTTGGTTCTTTAATTACACAAATTCAATATCAAATATTCCCATGTGTAACAAAAGACCAAAATGTTGATGTCAATAACTATCAAAAGATGCTCAGCTTGGCAGGAGATGTGTATTCCGGACATCAAGGAGCTTCGAACAAGTTTGATAATAACGGATCAAACAATACGACTTATAACATGACCCCTGATTGGTATAGTGTTGCTTATAATCTAGGTTATCAACATTATATGACACCGTGGTATAACCTTTTTCAGAAAAAGACGATAAGTCCTGAAGCATTTGCTGTTGGACTAATAATGAAGGTTTATGGTATGCATCGAATAACAGATATGTATGGTCCTATTCCTTATAAGGACTTTGTGCCAGCTTCCGTTGTACCTTTCACATCGCAAGATGTTGTGTATGATACCTTCTTTGCCGAGCTGGATGAGGCTGTAGTTATCTTGGAAGATTATATCAAAAAAAATCCAACAGGAAGATCATTAAAAGAGTATGATAAAATATACGAGAGTGATTTTAATAAATGGATATTATTTGCTAATTCGCTAAAGCTTAGACTTGCAATTCGTATTGTATATGCAGACGAAGCAAAAGCTAAACAAAAAGCGGAAGAAGCTATTAAAGCAGGTGTCCTTGCGTCGAATGAAGATAATGCGATAATTCGTGTGAATGGAACATCAACAGTCAACCCTCTATATATGATTTCTGATTCATATGGTGACACACGTTTAGGTGCAACAATGGAATCATACTTAAAAGGATATGAAGACCCGAGACTTGAATTACTTTTCAAAGCGTCAGAACTTTCCAATAAAAAAGATTATAACGGAGTGAGAAGTGGTATTGATATCAAAGGAGATGAATATAAAGTATTTTCAATGTTGAATGTTACGGCTGGTACCCCAATTCAGATAATGACAGCTGCGGAAGTATATTTTCTACGTGCAGAGGCAGCTCTGCGTAACTGGAATGCCGGTGGAACTGCTAGATCTTTGTACGAAGAAGGGATTAGAACAGCCTTTGCTCAACCGATGGGCGCTTCTCAAGGTAATGCAGGAGATGCTGAAAATTATATAAAAGGAAACTCGCTACCAATATCATATAAAGACATAGTTACTTCTGGAAATAGCTATTCTGAAGTGGGGCAGGTGTCTGTTGCATGGGATGAATCTGTCGGAAAAGATAGATTATTAGAAAAAATTATTACTCAAAAATGGATTGCACTATATCCTGATGGACAAGAAGCCTGGAGTGAATTCAGAAGAACTGGTTGTCCGAGAGTGATTCCAGTAAAAGAGAATAAAGGGAATAATATAATAGATACTGAAAGACAAATTGCAAGATTGCCCTATCCTAACAGTTTAAGCGGAGATTACCCAGAACTATACCCTGAGGCATTGAAACTACTAGGCGGATTGGATACTGGTGGTACAAAATTGTGGTGGGATAAAAGAACAGATAAACCATATCAGAAATAAATTTATTTGACTGTAATTAAAATACGTTTTTATGAAAAAGAATTTATTAATAACTATATATTGCCTGCTTCTTGTTATGTTCGCGAGTTGTGAATCTTGGACAGATGTTGAAGCAGATGTATTGCCCGAAACGCAAATCTCATCATTGACTCCAGAGGAAGAGGCTGCCCTGATTGAATATAAAAATTCAGACCATAAATTGTTTTTTGCCTGGTTTAATTATACACCTGAAAATCCATCTATGCAGAGCAGAATATCAGGTATACCGGATAGTCTTGATATAGTTTCTTTCTTTACAGGTTACGTAGATAATGAACAGAATAGACGAGATGTTAAATTCCTTCAAGAACGAAGAGGTACAAAAGTATTAGTGACAATGTGGCCTGATCCATATTTTAGTACAAAAGGAGCAGGAAGTCATGATCTTGATTCGATGAAAATTTATGCTAGAAATCTAGCTGAATCTGTTATCGAATGGGGATTAGATGGTTTTGACCTAGACTATGAACCAAATTTTGGAGGTGATGAATACTTTCAAGATATGATGAGAACCTTTATTGATGTTATGAGCGAATATATGGGCCCAATGTGTAAAGAAGAATACAAAGTAAATGGTAAACACAGATTATTGGTAGTAGATGGACAGTGGAAAGATGCCGAGTATGCCGATCGTTTCGACTATTTTATTGGTCAAGCATATGATACAAAAAATGCGGGACAGTTGGATCAAAGATTATCAGGAGGAGGTAGTGATTTCGGAATCGGATTTCCTAACGAAAAAAGAATTTTTACCGAATGGACTAGTGATGCAAACAACTATTTTGGGCATGGAGGAGATAAATATACTTACTTCAATAAAGAAACGAATGAAGAAGAATCTATACCAAGTTTATGGGGAATGGCTCATTATGCTACTGAAGGAGAGATTGCAGGCTGTGGAGTTTATGTATTACAGTTTGCCTATGCCGAAGGTAATCACATGAACAAGCCTACTCCACCTAACAACTATTTTTATGCAAGAGAGGCTATTCAAATAATGAATCCAGCAACTCTAAAACGAGTGCCAGCTCCGAATGAAAAATGAAGTTTAAACTAAAGATCAAAGAAAATGAAAATACTATCAAAAAAATATATACTAATTTTATTGAGCCTTGTATCTCTTGTCATATTTGAGGCATGTAGCGAAGATGTTGATGTAGAAGCGGTATATATTACTGCTGCAGAAAAAAGTAAAACTGTAAGTTTTTCTGCTAGAAACAATGGAGACAATATGGGTATAACTGTATCTACTTCATTAGTTGCAAACTCAGAAGTCGAAGTGCTTCTTTCAATTGATAATTCATTAGTTGAAAAGTATAATAGCGAGAATGGAGAATCATTCCAATCTCTACCTGAAGGAACTTGTTCTTTGTCAGAAACTAAATTGGTTGTAGCAACCGGTACTTATCGATCAGATGCAATAAAGTTGGTCGTTAATGATGTTGAGAAAATAGGAAAGGGGCTAAACTATCTAGTTCCAGTAAAATTGACAAGCAAAAATGGAAATTATCCATCATTGCCGGGAAGTGATGTGTTATATGTCATAATCAATAGGACTTTATTGATGAATGTTCCTACGTTCAATGGGGGAAACTGCTTGAAAGTTAATTTTAAAGATCAAGATGTTAGTCGTTTACAGAATTTAGAGTCGTTTACCTTGGAAGCCAGGGTAAGTATGTGGGATTTCCCTAAATATTATCAAGGAAATCTGATGGGTATTCTCGGATTCCCTGAGGACGAAAATCTTGACTTGAATGCATGGTTGTTTGTTGATGGAACACCCGACAGAGTCGGCGGTGCAGGAAATATACCAGTATTTATGTTTGGCGTAAGAAAATGGGCTTTGTATGCCGGAAAACTAGGATACACAATCGAAAGAGATACATGGTATCATATTGCAGGAGTTTATTCTAATAACACGTTGAAGTTATACATTAATGGAGAGTTGTTTACAGAAGCAGAATATAGCAAAAAAGTATCATTTACTAACAATTTCTATATTGGTGGTGCGCCAGGTGCCCAATCAGGTAATCCTTTCTATCTAAAAGGGTCTGTGAGTGAGGCTAGACTTTGGAGAAGAGCCTTATCTTCAGCAGAATTAAGAAATCCTCTGCATCAATGTTTTGTTGAGTCTGATAGTGAGGGGCTTGAAGGGTATTGGAAATTAGATGATAATTCTAATACATGTAAAGATTATTCTGGAAATGGACATGATGCGGTTATAATAGGATCAGGAGATTTAAAATGGACTGAAGGAGTTCCATGCCCTAACTAATAAAAATAAAAGAGGAATCAGATCATTGAGATTTGATTCCATACTTAAAAAATTAAATGCTTTAAAATTGTATTATGAAAAATATACTTTTGATATTTGTTGCCATATTAGTACTATCTGGTTTTGTAGCTTGCAGCGATGATGATGGTAATGGGGATATAAATATGAAAATTGAGGAAGTTCATTTCACTGCAAGAGGTGGAGAAACAGAGCTCAACCCCAAAGTGTCGGGATCTTTCAATGTCTCTTCGGATCAAGAATGGATCAAAGCACGTGTTGAAAAAGGTGTTATTAAACTCGAAGTACCTCCATTTATTAGTGGAAAAAAACGGAAAGGCAGTATAGAAATTACGAGCAGAACATCTTCTCGTGAAATTCAAATTGTTCAATTGTCAGATATATTGGAGATTAACGGTGATAAGTTGATGGAAACTTCAGTAAATGAAGAGTTGGTGCATAAATTCTCAATAAAAAATACTTTTGATGATAGCTCATTATCACGAGTTAAATTGTGTTTGAAAGACGAAGAAAATGCAAGTTGGTTGAAAGCCGAATTCTCGAGTAGAAATGAAGTAACTGTAACTAAAAAAGTAGATCCAAAGAGGATACCCAGGCTTGCAGTTATATATTTAGTTGTAGAAGGAGATACAGAAACAACAATTACTGACTCTCTGATGGTAGATGTCACCTATACAGCTTCAGACTTTGTTAATACAAAGTGGGTAGCTTCCTTTGTAAATAATAAATCTGTAGCCTTTGAACAGGAAGTCGAAATTGTAGCTGGTGAATATGGTAGTATGTACATAAAAGGTTTATCTGCATATGAGAATTCTATAAAATCAGTTGAAATCCCATTTCGTTACGCTTCATGGAATAAGACTATATCTTTAGTTGTTAGTAATAGATATTCGTCTCCTCTTATAACTGAGGATGATAATAGAGAAATCTACTTCCTTGGTTCTACTAAGAAACTTCCATCATATGAGTTGACGGATGATAATATACCTGATAGCTATATTGGAGTTATGAATATTGAAGGAGGAAATGTAATATTAGACTTTTCCGAATACAAATATGCACCATCTTGGTTACAAGGATTCAGTTATGATATGAATGGGTTCGTATTCCGTGCATATAAGAATGAAGGTATGGATGAGTATTATACTCCGAAACTAATACCTATTGAAACGACTAGATGGTTATTGAACTTTAAATTAACCTTGATTAAAGAATAACAAAAGTTAAAGTACCTTCCTTATAGCAAATGCCCGATATATCTTAATTGATAATATCGGGCATTATTTTAGAAGAAATATTCTTTATCAACCGAAGTAATACAACGATTTCTAGTTGGAATGACTGTCGGAGTAAGCTTTTACAATTTGCAGTAAAATAACTAATTTTTCACAAAGGTTTTATTTGAAGGAGATAGTAATCTCTTCACCTGAATAATCTACAGTCTTTTGTGATCCATCTTGTAAAACGATAGTAAATTTTCTTTTGTCAATCATTCCTGCAAAAGAACCTTTTCGTTTTCCTATTGTTAATTTGTGACTCTTATTTTCCCATGAGATAGGTATTTCTGTATAATCACCTTTCTCGTAATTGTAATTGTCAAATTCATCTTCATAAAGTGTAAAGTATCCATCAGCACCCTCGTATATCTTTAATGTAAGATTATCCCATTTCTTTTCTGTTGCATATTGCACTTTTGGTCCTATTGGTATAATACTGCCAGCTTTGATATAAAGAGGAATCATGTCGAGAGTCGTTTTTATGGTAATTTCCTGTCCTCCGTTATGTTTCTCATTAGTCCAGTAATCATACCAAATAGTACCTTTGGGTAAGTAAACTTTTGCTGACTTTATTTCTTTAAAATCTACAGAGCTATTACTATCGCTATTATTCGAATCTTTTTTATCCCAGCCTTCTTTTTCATCAACTTTGATAAAAGTTTCCGGTGTATATTGAGCTTCCAAAATTGGAGCTACAAGAATCGACTTACCGAACATAAATTGATCATTCATATCCCAAACTTTTTTGTCATTGCTGAAATCCATAACTAAAGCACGCATAAAGCTAGATTGTCGATGTGTAACATCCCAAGCCGTAGAGTAGATATAAGGTAGTAATGAATAGCGTAGATTGATAGCATTTTCGATAGCATCATAAACAGGTTCGCCTTTCTCGCCAAAATAATATATTTCTCGTTTCAAATCCGTACCGTGCGAACGCATCATTGTATTAAATACCCCTTGTTGAAGCCAGCGAACATACAACTCTTGGTAAGACGGATTTTTGGTGGCGCTTCCATCATTCCATGTATTATTATAATGTCCAGCAAAAAAGCCGCCAATATCTGAGTTGAAATTAGGATTACCAGTCAGTGTGAAGTTTAAACCTGCAGGAACTTGATTGCGCAATGATTCCCAAGAAGAAGAAACGTCGCCAGACCAAACATTCGCACCATAGCGTTGCTGTCCAGCAAAAAAAGAGCGTGTGAGGATAAATACTCGTTTGTCAGATGTAGTGGCACGCTGATTATTATACACACCACCTACTGCCATCAGAGGATAGGCATTGCGTACTTTTCTGAAAGATCCTAAGTGTGTTTGAGTATCGAAGTCTTCAGGCTTCCAGTTATAATGATCAGGCTCTGTTGAATCCATCCACCAGCCATCCATTCCCAGTGTAAATAAACCTTCATTCATATATTTCCAGTAGATATCACGAGCTTTTGGGTTATATGCATCGTATACGCGTACACCTGAAGGATAGTTCATATCGGGTGGCCATCTGTCTGCTAAACCTGATTCTGGCCATGTCTTAAAGTTGAAAAGCATATTATTTGCATCTAGTTCTCGGTAAGGTTTAGTCATCGGACCAAACGAAGACCAAATTGAAATCATAATATGTGCATTTTGTTCATGCACTTTATCTATCATTTGTTTCGGGTTGTTAAAATCAGGATTCAGAAAATCCATAGCATTCCACAGATAGTTATTACCCCAATATTGCCAATCTTGGATTATCCCATCCAATGGAACTCCTGATTTGCGATATCGATTTACTACTTCTAATAATTCTTCCTGACTTTTGTAACGTTCCCTACTTTGCCAGAAACCGTACGTCCAAAGAGGAACCATTGGAACCTGACCCGTCAAAGAACGCATCTGAGCAACTACACCGTCAGCGTTTTCTCCATACATAAAATAATAATCAATACAGTCTCCTACTTCTGATTCGAAACTGGTAATATCTTGATTATCTGTAAACGTTGTAGGAGAGTAGTTGTCCCAATATAATCCGTAACCTTTAATCGATTGGATGAATGGTACTACGTCTTCTACATTGCCTTGTATCAAATATTTTGTCTGATTTCGCTGAGACATTTTTCCATTTTGTAGAATCCCTAAGCCATATATAGCCTCCTCTTTATCAAGAGTGAAACTTTGTTTTATTTTATATGTTTTGACACCAGCATCATCAAAATCAGTGAAAGCTATTCCATTTTCAGCCTCTTTAAGCAACGATTTTCCGTAGCTGTTTGAAAAAAGTACTTGCCCTGATTTTTGGTTTATGGCAACCTCGATTTTATTTGACTTTATTCTTAGATAAGTACCTTTTTCGCTAATACTTAAAGCTGAATTTTCAGGCTGAGCAATAACTGCCAGACTTTCTTTTTTATAGCTATTCTTTAACGGATACTTTATTATCCGAACAGTTGTTGGATTGAAAAACTGAACTTCAATATTAATCGAATTTATATTCGTTTTAATTCCGGTTTCTGTCTTCTCATAAGTTTGGGCAATTAGCTGAATAAAAAGAGAAACAGTGATAAATAATAATAGTATAAGTGATAGCTTTTTCATATTATTTTTTGATATTAAAGTTAGCTTATTTCGAGAACATCCAGTAGTCAAAATACATAATTCTTCCAGGTTTGTCTCCTTTGTATACGAAATATAAATCATGTGCATCAGTAGTCTTAGGAATATTCATACTGACTAGTGCCCATCTGTTATCCCCTCCAGTAAGAGGAATATTTATTGTTCCTAATAATTTACCTTCGGTACTACCTAGTCTGACTTCCATCGTTACATTACCATTGTGGGTAGTTCCTACTCGAGCAGTAAACTTGGTTGCTCCAATTTTTCCGAAATCGACACCTTTTACTTTGCTATATGATCCGTTCTTCTGAGCATTAATGAATACACCTACTTCTTTATTCTGAGAAGCTTTGACTCCTTCAGAAAAAGCAATTGTCTCTGCTTCGTTTTTTCGATAAGGATTTACTGTCATTAACCCCTCCTTTATACCATCAGTCATTCTCATTGGCTGAATTGTGCCATCTACGTTAAAATTAACTTTGTCGACACATACAGAACGTGTAAATCCACTGCCTCCGGGTAGAGCTCCATTATGATAAAATAGGTAAGTATTTCCTTTGTAGTCGATAATTCCTGGATGGTTTGTAAAACTTCTTCCTTCGGTAGGCATCAAGGTTCCTTTGTATTTCCATGGCCCCGTAGGACTATCGCTTATCGAATATCCTAAATGTTCGGGAATAGGTCCTCCTCCCCATAATAAATAATAGAGATTATTACGTTTATATAACCATGGAGCTTCTTCGTACAATGTTGGTCTTTCAGCAATATTACCTTCGCGTTTACCAAAAGCATTCTCTGTCATAGGTATATTAACTATCTCTCCTCTATAAGAAATCATATCGTCATTTAATTTGACGTAGTATAAGTATGGATTGCCCCAATAGAGATAAGCTTGTCCATCATCGTCGATGAAAACCGTTGGGTCTATATCCCCTTTCCCGCTCTGAACCAGAGGCTTGCCAAGTGGATCGATAAAAGGTCCGTAAGGACTATCCGAAACAGCAACTCCAATAGCTGGAGAATTGGTTGCTTTGTTAATAGTGGGTACATACATATAAAACTTTCCATCCCTTTCGACGCATTGTGCTGCCCAAGCATCACCTGCTGCCCAGCTGAAGTCTGTATAAGATAGAACAACACCATGATCGGTCCAGTTTACCATATCAGTTGTAGTATATAACTTCCAGTTATTCATAACAAACCAGGTTGCATCTTCTTCATCATGGCTTGTGTAAAGATATACCTTGTCGTTGTATACCATTGGAGCCGGATCTGCTGTATACATTGTTTGTACAATAGGATTTTGCGCTAGTATTGGACTTGCGCAGTAGAAAAGTATAATACTTAATAATGAGATTCTAATATTTGTTGCATTCATTGTATATAGTGATTGTTAGTTATCTAAATTTTGACAATTGGGTCTCAATTGTCTGCTTTACATTTCTCGAAAAGTCCCCTATCTTGATAGTGAGGCCAGAAGGAGACTTTTCAAGAAAATTATCATTCTATAAAAAACCTTGTCCGACAGTACCCTGTCCTCAACGGATGTAGCATCTGCCATTATTTATTAATTCTATGCTTCTAGGTTTGTTTTAATGATATTGATGTAAAAGTACTTAAAGATAGTTTTATATATACCTAATAATGTTTCAGATACCATTGCTTATATAACTGTAACATGTGAGTGTATTACATTTTTATTTGATAATGTTACATTGGAGTCAATAATGATGTTGTATCGCTGTTATATTGCTTTTGTGCTCGAATTACTTTGAATTTATATTTGGCTTCTTCTATTGGGGAATTTTCCAACAATCTTACATTTTATACGAATTTACTTCTTGTAAATTCTTCCTAGTTTATAAATATCGTTCTAGGTGACGAAGATTTTTGTTTAATTGCTGATTTATAAATAGTTGCTGTCTGTTAAGTAATATGGTCGAATAAATATGTAACTGATCTAGTAGATAATGTAACATGACGAAATTAACTGGAAACATTGTTCGTCTTTAGCTGCTATTGTAATTACTAGTTTTGATGGTCAAGAAAAAGATCATATTTACATACATATTTATTTTTTACTATGATGAAAATAATAAGAACAAAATCAAGATTCTTTAAATTCCGAGAGATGGTATTGCTAATGAGTTTTGCTATCCTCTCTTTCTCTAACTTTAGTTTTGCCGAGACCAAAGGCAGTCATGTTAAAGGTAAGAAAAGTATCAATCCTATCTTTAGTCAGTTTGTATATCAGGGGGATGACGATGTATACAAACAATATCCTTTGAAAGATGATGAATTTTATTCGCCTATACTTCAAGGATGTTATCCCGATCCGAGTATAACAAGAAAAGGGAATGATTATTACCTAATCAGTTCTTCATTTGCATTTGTTCCGGGAGTGCCTATTTTTCATAGTACCGATTTGGTTAACTGGAAACAAATAGGACATGTTTTGGATCGCCCTTCACAACTGAAAGTTCATGATTCGGATATGGCAGCTGGAGTGTATGCTCCTGCTATCAGATATAATCCCTATAATGATACATTTTATATGATTACGACTCAGTTCGGAGGAGGATTTGGCAATATAGTAGTTAAAACTAAAGATCCGTTGAAAGGATGGAGTGATCCAATAAAATTACAATTCGATGGAATTGATCCCTCACTATTCTTTGATGAAGACGGGAAGGCGTATGTAGTGCATAATGATGCCCCTGCAAAAGGAGAAGAACTATATCAAGGACATCGAGTAATTAAGGTCTGGGACTATGATCTCGAAAATGATAGAGTAATACCTGGTACTGATAAAGTTATAGTGAATGGTGGAGTTGATATTACTAAAAAACCAATCTGGATTGAAGCTCCTCATATCTATAAGAAAGATGGACGTTATTATCTGATGTGTGCTGAAGGAGGTACAGGGGGGTGGCACAGCGAGGTCATCTTTGTGAGCGATTCGCCTAGAGGACCATACACCCCAGCTCCTAATAATCCGATTCTCAGCCAGAGATATTTGAATAGAGATAGAGCAAATAAAGTAGACTGGGCAGGACATGCCGATTTGGTACAAACTCCCGAAGGAGAGTATTATGCAGTGTTTTTGGCAGTTCGTCCGAATGAAAAACATAGAGTCAATACCGGGCGTGAAACTTTCATTATCCCAGTTGACTGGAGTGGTGAATTCCCCGTATACGAGAATGGGTTAGTACCATTAGAACCAAAATTGAAAATGCCAGCTGGAGTAGTAAATCAGACAGGAAAAAATGGTTTTTTTCCGAATGGAAATTTTACTTTTACAGATGATTTTACATCAGAAAAGCTAGACTATAGATGGATTGGTATGAGAGGCAGTAGAGAAGATTTCATAATGACCTCAAAAAAAGGACTGGAGATAAAACCGTATTCAGTGAATATAAAAGAGAGAAAACCGACCTCTACTTTATTTCACAGACAGCAGCACCGTAACTTCTCGGCTACTGTTCAATTGGAATATCTTCCGAAATCAGAGAATGAATTGGCCGGATTAGTTTGTTATCAGAGAGAAACATTTAATTATGTATTTGGTGTTACGAAGAAAGACAATGAATACTACTTGTTGCTGGAAAGAACAGAAAGAGGAAAATCGACAATTTTAGCGTCAGAAAAAATTGATCTAAAATCATCAATAAAATTGCAAGTAGTTGCTAAAGGAGACTCTTATCAGTTTAACTATTCGACAAATAACTCTGAATTCAAAAATATTGGAGGTGTTGTTTCCGGTGATATTCTTTCTACTGATGTCGCTGGCGGATTTACAGGCAATTTTATCGGTCTACATGCAACATCAGCCAATGATGCACATCCTCTCTAAATCAGAAATACAGATAAAATGAAAAGAATATCATTTCTATTCTTTGTATTGGTGGCTTTGTTCGGATGTAAAAACAAGCAATCCTCTATAAGTGAAGTTACGTCGTGTACAAATCCTGTTATATATGCTGATATTCCTGATATCTCAATTACCAGAGCGGGGGATGAGTTTTATATGATAAGTACGACAATGCATCTTATGCCAGGAGCTCCTATTATGAAGTCGAAAGATATGGTTCATTGGGAAATTATCAATTATGTATTTGATAAATTAGAAGATACACCAAAGTATAATTTGGAGAATGGTACAGTGTATGGGCGCGGACAGTGGGCCTCGTCCATACGTTATCATGATGGTAAATTCTATGTGCTTTTTTCACCCAACGATCAGCCTTATCAAGGATATATCTATTCAACTACAGATCCAGCCGGAGAATGGAAACTAGTATCAAGAATTCCTCATTTTCACGATGCTTCATTATTTTTTGATGATGATGGAAAAGTTTATGTATTCTATGGTACAGGAGATTTAATCGAGTTGAAAGAAGATTTATCAGGTGTAAAGCCAAATGGGGTAAACCAGAAAATTTTTGAGCGAGATGCTGATGAACAAGGACTCCTAGAAGGAAGTCAGGTCGTAAAACATGATGGAAAGTATTATTTATTAATGATATCCATGGACTGGAGTATTCCTGGAAGACTCAGAAGGCAGGTTTGTTATCGAGCTGATAACATAACGGGGCCTTATGAGAAAAAAGTAATTCTGGAAAATGAATTCGAAGGCTTCGGCGGAGTAGGACAAGGATGCATAATAGATGATGTAAATGGCAATTGGTATGGAATGATTTTTCAAGATCGTGGAGGCATAGGACGTATTCCAATTCTATATCCTTGTACATGGATAGACGGATGGCCTATGCTTGGTGATTCGGTAGGTAATACTCCTAAACATTGGGATGTGCCATTGAAAACTTATGATACCGGTCGACGTGTTGTTGAAAGTGATGATTTCGAAGATTCTGAATTGAAACTAAATTGGCAATGGAATCATAATCCTCTTGACGAATCGTGGTCGTTGACCGAGCGTCCAGGTCATTTAAGACTGAAGACTAATATTATTGTAGACAACTTGTTCTCAGCTCGAAATACGATTTCACAACGGATGGAAGGGCCTATTTGCAGTGGAATTATTTCGATAGATATATCAAATATGAAAGATGGCGATGTTGCCGGATTCAGTGCTTTTAATGGTCATTCAGGTTTACTTTCAGTAGTGAAAGATCGTGATAAGAAATATCTAACAATGTCGACTAATACGATAAATATGGATGCGGAAAAACGTATAACTCATGTTGATGTTGACGAAAAAGCAAGAATTGAGATTAGTACGAATCAAATTTTCTTACGTATTGATTGTGATTTTAATCTACAGAAAGATATTGCAACATTTAGTTATAGCTTCGATAGGCAAGAATGGATCAGAATAGGTGATGAATTTAAAATGAGATTCGATTATTTACGCCTTTTTATGGGAACACGCTTTGCAATATTCAATTATGCCACAAAGGAGAAAGGTGGTTATGTTGATATAGATTTCTTCGAATTTGAGAAAAAGAATTAGATAGACAAGACTAGTACATAGCTTATTCTATGTATTAGTCTTATTTCTGTTACTTTTTTATTGCTGTATGTTTAATTGTCCTGTATACAGTGGTTTACGGCCTTTGCTGTTATGTCGTCAAAAGAAAATGTTACTAAATATAAAAAGATGTAATGTAAACAAAAAAAGCTGTAACAGCGTTTCTTATATCAAGAATGTCATAACGATATATTTGTATTAAGTACAATAAGTGTTTGCATGGAAACAAAAATGGAATGATAAGCTTTGAACCTGAAATCGTGTTTGGTCCTGAATGAATAATAATATTATGATAATTTAAAATTTGATTACTATGAATAACCCCGCTTATAATGATAGTTGATGTGTTCGATAGATCACCTATAAAGTGATTTGTATCAAGGTAGTTATGTGTAATATTTCTATTACAAATAAAAATAATAGTTAGTTAATCTTATTATATATCTTATGAAACAAAATTATAGAAAAATGTACCCTATTGTTTTCTTAAAATACATGAGAGGGAGTAGGTTTATAACAAGATTTTTAGCATTATTTATAGTATTGACAATATCTCTTTCTTCGTTTGCTCAAGAAAAAGTTGCCGTAACTGGTAATGTTTCTGACGAATCAGGAGAGCCATTGATCGGTGCTGTAATTAAGCTAAAAACAGATCCAAATATTGGTACTGCTACAGATTTAGACGGAGAGTTTGTGATAAATATTCCGTCAGGAAATCAAACACTTGTAATTTCTTATGTGGGAATGGAGTCCCAGGAAATTGCAGTTCGTGGTAACCAAAAAATTAATGTTACACTGAAAGAAAGTTCTATTATGCTGAACGAAACAGTGATAGTTGGTTATGGTCAGCAGAAAAAGGAAAGTGTGGTAGGGGCTATCACACAAACTTCGGGTAAAGTATTAGAGCGAGCTGGAGGAGTCTCTAGTTTAGGTGCAGCTCTTACAGGAAATTTGCCGGGGGTTGTGACAACATCCAGTACTGGTATGCCCGGTGAAGAAGATCCGAGAATTGTAATTCGTGGAATAAGTTCGTGGAATAATAGTGCTCCTTTGATTTTGGTTGATGGAATCGAACGTGCGATGTCTAGTGTCGATATTAATTCTGTCGAAACAATCTCGGTGCTGAAGGATGCTTCAGCTACAGCTGTATTTGGGGTGAAAGGTGCAAATGGTGTGATACTTATTACTACTAAACGTGGTCAAGAAGGTAAAGCTACTATACGTGCCGGTGTGAATACTACAGTAAAAGTGCCATCTAAACTACCTAAGAAATACGATTCGTATGATGCATTACGAATACGCAATATGGCTATTGAAAATGAATTGGGATTAGCACCCAATGCTTGGGTAGATTATACACCTCAAGCTATAATCGATAAATATCGTAATCCGGCAAATCTGGAAGAAAGTGAACGATATCCGAACGTAGATTGGGAGGATGTATTGTTTAAAGATTATGCTATGTCATATAACGCAAATCTAAATATTAGTGGAGGAACCAGATTTGTAAAATATTTTGCTGCTGTCGATTTCCTAAGCGAGGGAGACCTTTTTGAGGATTGGAATAATGGACGTGGTTATAATACTGGCTATGGCTACAATCGTATTAATGCGCGAAGTAATTTGGATTTCCAACTTACTAAGTCTACAGTTCTTAAGGTCAACTTAGCAGCTTCGCATGGAGCTAAGAAGAGTCCGTGGGATGCAAGTGGTAGTGAATATCCAATCTGGCAAGGAGCATATAATGTAGCTCCTGATGTGTTTTTACCAGTCTATTCGGACGGTACTTGGGGATATTATCCAGGAAATGAAGTCGCTGC
Organism: Dysgonomonas massiliensis; assembly: GCF_900240225.1. Lineage (GTDB taxonomy): Bacteria > Bacteroidota > Bacteroidia > Bacteroidales > Dysgonomonadaceae > Dysgonomonas > Dysgonomonas massiliensis. Next base: position 181,259 of record NZ_OEPV01000005.1, read on the forward strand.
AACAAACTCGGCAATGAATCTGGCTTTGGGTGGAGCTATGGAAAAAACAACTTCGAGGATTAATACAGACTTCACAATAGAGCAAGACTTAGGTATGCTTGTCAAAGGATTGAAGCTGAATGGTACAGTATCATGGGATAATACTTTTGTTGAAACAAGGAGAGGAATCAATGACTTGTATAATGATGCTCAACAAAAATGGATTGATCCCGATACCGGAGAAACCGAATACAAAAAAGAATTGGACGGAACCAACAAGTTTGACTTCATGGAAGGTATACGCTGGACAACTCAAGGTGGCGAAATGGAAAACTGGTCTACACAACGTAATTTGTTCTACCAATTGCAATTGAATTATGCAACAACATTGTTTGATGATCATAGTGTAACGGCAATGGGGTTATTTAGCCGCAACGAGACTGCTATAGGGAGTATGATTCCAAACTATCGTGAAGATTGGGTATTCCGTGTAACCTATGATTTTAGAAGAAAATACTTCTTAGAATATAATGGAGCATATAATGGTTCAGAGAAATTCAGTAAAGAGAACCGTTTTGCATTTTTCTCATCTGGAGCTTTAGGTTGGATGGTATCGGAAGAAAGTTTCATGAAGAACCTGAAATTTCTTGATATGCTCAAATTAAGGGCTTCTTATGGTGAAATTGGGGACGACAACATAGGTGCTCGCTGGTTGTATATGGATCAATGGGCATATGGAAATACAGGGCTTATGAGTGAAGATGGAAGCCGAAGTCCATATGTTTGGTACAGACAATCAGCTATTGGTAATCCTAATGTACATTGGGAGACTGTAAGAAAAACAAATTTCGGTGCAGACTTTTCTTTCCTTAACGGATTGATAGCCGGTAATGTTGATTTCTTTAGAGATAAACGTTCAGATGTACTTATCAACGGAAGTTCGAGATCAATCCCTTCTTTCTATGGAGGAAATCCTCCGGTAGCTAATCTCGGAAGGGTAAGTACAAAAGGTTACGAACTTGAATTACGTTTCAACTATGTTTTCAGTAATGGGCTACGTCTGTGGAGTAATTTCAATATGACACATGCTAAAGATAAAGTATTGGACGCAGATGATCCGGAAATGCTACCAGACTACAAAAAGCAAAAAGGAAAACAAATAGGACAAACATATACCTATGTAGGTCATGGATATTACAATACTTGGGATGAAATTTATGGAGCTACACAGCATAGCACAAATAATAACCAGAAACTTCCAGGTAATTACAATGTAATAGACTTCAATGGAGATGGTATAATAGACAACTATGATGAGGTTCCGTATGGATATCCTAATCAACCTCAGAATACATATAATGCGACTATAGGCTTCGAATGGAAAGGATTTTCTGCTTTTGTACAGTTCTATGGTGTTACTAACGTAACGCGTCAGGTTGTTTTCGAAAGTCTTTCGGGCAGACAAAATACAGTATATGATGAAGGTACTTATTGGTCGAAAAATAATGTAAATGCAGATTCACCTATTCCTAGATGGATTTCATCTCCAACAACAGGATACAATAATGCTCATCGTTATATGTATGATGGTTCTTATATCCGTTTGAAAAATGCTGAGATGTCTTATACTTGGAATTCCGGATGGGTTAAGAAAATCGGTTTGAGCTCGCTGCGTTTGTATATTAATGGTAATAACTTATGGTCGTGGTCTAGAATGCCCGACGATCGTGAATCGAACTTTGCGGGTACAGGATGGGCTAGCCAAGGAGCATACCCAACTGTAAAACGATTTAACTTAGGATTGAATATTACACTCTAATTATTGTGCATGATGAAAAAGTATATTAAATATATTATATGTTGTGGAATCATATCCATGATGTTAGGGGTTACCTCTTGTGAAGATTATCTTGATAAATCTGCAGAAAGTACGGTTTCGCCAGAAGACGCATTTAAAAACTTCACAAATTTCCAGGGATTTACCGAAGAATTATATTATTGCATCCCTGATTTTGCTAAAGGATATTGGAACAATTCCTTTAATTGGGGAGAAGACGAAATAATGACTACAGGTGTAAATTATCTTTACGGTTATAAAATTGATAACGGAGATTTTTGGGGATGGCAAAGAGAACATGATGGCTGGGCAGCCGGCTGGATGGACGGGAACTATAATACACAAAATGATGACCGATTTGGTAAGAAATTATGGCCTATGGCATGGTATGGTATCCGTAAAGCTAATCTAGGTCTTGAGAATCTGTCTAAGATGCGTGATGCTACGGACGAAGAACGAGATTTGATCGAAGGTCAATTACTGTTTTTTAGAGGCTGGTTCCATTTTATGCTGATACAATATTTCGGAGGATTGCCTTATATTGATAAAGTGTTGTCGTCTGATGAAAATTTCAAACTTCCTCGTCTGAAATACCATGAAATAGCTGAAAAAATAGGAGAGGATTTTAGGCGTGCAGCCAACGTATTGCCTATCAATTGGGATAATACAACTGCAGGAAAACAAACTCTTGGAAAAAATCAGCTTCGTATTAATAAAATTATGGCATTAGGCTATTTGGGTAAAAACTATTTGTGGGCAGGTAGTCCTTTGATGAACTTCGAATCGACAGGAAATAAAGCATATAATGCCGACTTTTGTAAAAAAGCAGCAGATGCTTTTGCCGAATTATTGAAGTTATGTGAAGATGGCGATACTCAATATGAATTGGTTCCGTTCTCGAAATACTCGTCAATATTTTATACAAATGGTCAAAATTGGAAAATGCCTGGATCTACAGAAGCTATTTTCCGAGGACCTTCTTATGACCCGAATGGATCGAACTGGGGTTTGAGCAAGCAATATCAGCCGGGAGGTGTTTTGACTGATGGCGATTTGATGTTCTCTCCTACAGCAAATTACGTGAATTATTATGGAATGGCGAATGGTATGCCTATTCCTGATGCTACTAAAGCTGACGCTGAATCTGGATATAATCCTAGACAACCTTGGACAAATCGTGACCCTCGATTTTATAACGATATAATCTTCGATGGTGTAAAATGTATTCAGGGTGCTACAAATGATGAAGCTAATCGTTACGCAAATTTATATACAAATGGTAGTTACAGAGATGTAACAAAAGGAAGTAGAACGGGTTATTTGATGTTCAAATTTATACCACGTACTGCAAATAAATATGATGACGGTTTTGGATATGGCAATGCAAATCACATTCATATTCCATATATGCGTTTAGCAGATATCTATATAATGTATGCAGAAGCTGCTGCACAAGGTTATGGTTCTCCAACAGCAAAAGTTGCCAATTATTACAAGACAGCAGCGGATGCTATTAATGTTATTAGAGACCGTGCAGGTGTAGGTCATGTAGCAAATAAGTTTTTAGGATCGCTAGACCAGTTTATGGCTGAGGTAAGACGCGAACGAGCTGTTGAACTTGCATACGAAGGACATCGTTTCAACGACTTACGACGTTGGATGTTATTAACCGAATATCCTTATACAATAAAAACTTCTCATGAGTTTACTCGTGATGGAGATATAAATAAGGATGATCCATCACAAAATAAGGTTCTGAATCTTACAGAAAAGGTTTTGGTTGAAAGAAAATTTGTAAGCAGACATTATTGGCTTCCTTTGAAAATTAAAGATGTCAATATGTACCCTGAGTTTTATCAAAATCCTGGATGGTAAGGAGCATGTTGTCAGATTCGTATAACTCTAATAAAGGAACAAAATGAAATATATAAAGATAGGAATAGTTTTATGTGCACTCCTGACCTTCTTTGTGTTGAGGGTTGATGCTCAGACTGTCATGAAAATAGATATCAAAGCTTCGATCATAGACCACAACGGAGATCCTGTCATAGGAGCAGTAGTGAGTGCCGAGGATGGAAATGAACAAGCTCTGACAAACATTGATGGAGTATTTGTTATGCAAGTAGATAAAGGATCGAAACTGAAGATAGAAGCTTTGGGTTATAATACTACTTATGCAAATGCTGCAGCTGACTTGACGCAAATAATACTCTCTCAGGTAGCTGAAAAAGAGCTGGTACAGGTTGCATATCGCAAAATGTACAAGGAGGATGTATTAGGTGGAGTTTCATCGGTCAGTATAGTTAATAATCTGGATAAAAATTATACAACATCGGCATTGGATGGTATGCAGGCATATATCGGAGGTTTCCAAGGAAACTTGTGGGGTATGGATGGCAGTCTTATATTGGTAGATGGTATCCCTCGTGATGCAGAATTTGTGAAGCCTTCAGAAATAGAACAAATATCATTTCTGAAAGGAGCTTCGGCAACCGTACTTTACGGTAGTCGTGCAGCAAAAGGAGTAATTTACATTACTACGAAAAGAGGAAAAGCTGAAGAACAAAGAATTAATGTCCGAGCTAATACTGGTTTTGATGTAGTCAAAAGATATCCTAAGTATTTAGGGTCAGGCGAATATATGTCTTTGTATAATGAAGCTCGTCAAAATGATGGATTGGAGGCATTGTACAGTGATGAAACTATTTACAACTATGCTTCGGGTAATAATCCGTTTAGATATCCTGATGTCAATTATTACTCGTCTGATTATTTGAAAAAAGCATATAATACATCTGATGTGACAGCCGAAATAACAGGGGGTAACGAGCGTGCAAAGTTTTATACTAATATTTCCTATGCTTATAGTGGAGGTTTAATAAAATTTGGAGAGGCTGAAAAGGATAATTCTACACGTTTAAATATACGAGGTAATATTGATTTGAAGTTAAACGAGTATATAAGCAGTAGAATCAATGCAGCAGCTATTTTCTATAATGGCCGCAGTGCTCATGGCGATTATTGGGCTAGTGCATCTACATCACGTCCTCATAGATTTGCTCCGCTTATCCCAATCAGCTATATAGAACAAGATGATGAAAACTCATGGCTGATGATCGAAAACAGCAATCACTTGATTGATGGAAAATATCTGCTGGGAGGAAGTCAATTGGATCAGACAAATGTGTTTGCCGATATCTATGCATCAGGATACAATAAATATGTAAGTCGTCAATTTTTATTTGATGCCGGAGTTGACTTTAAATTAGATAACATCCTCAAAGGTTTAGCCTTCCATACAACATTTGCGATAGACTATACAAGTAGTTATAATCAGTCTTATGATAATGAATATGCTGTATATGAAGCTTCGTGGAACAATTATTCAGGAAAAGATCTTATTGGCAAACTAACCAAATATGGAGAAGATACAAAATCTGGAGTGCAAAATATCAAAGATAGTTGGAGTAGACAAACAATAGCGTTCTCGGGATACTTTGATTATAAAACGACTATCGAGGACAATCATAACATTACGGCTATGTTGATAGCTAATGGATTTCAACAATCAGAATCAGCTGTTTATCATAAAGTAAGTAATGCGAATTTAGGGCTGCAGCTAGGCTATAATTTAAAGAAGAAATATTATTTCGATTTTAGTGGAGCAGTTATACATTCTGCAAAATTACCTTCTGGAAATCGTCAGGCATTTTCTCCGACTTTCTCTTTAGGTTGGAAGATTAGCGAGGAAGATTTCCTTAGCAATTCGTCTGCCGTAGATTTTCTGAAACTGACAGCATCAGCCGGTATTGTAAATACAGACTTAGATATATCAGATTATTATCTATATGAAAGTATTTACAGTCAAACAGATGGAGCTTGGTATGGTTGGCTAGATGGAGCCTCAAACCAATCTACAGATTCTAAACGAGGTGAAAATCCAAATCTCACATTTGCCAAACGTAAAGAGATAACATTTGGTGTTGAAGGTTCATTATTTGACCGACTATTATCTTTCGATTTGTCCTTTTTTGCTAATCGTATGACTGGTAAGGTAATTCAGGCCTCAACAATATATCCTAATTACTTTGTGACTGGATGGCCTTCTTCGTCGTTCTTACCTTATATAAATTTCAATGAAGATGAGCGCATAGGGATAGATTTCGCGATGAACTTCAACAAGCGTATTGGTGCTGTAGATTGGACATTAGGTGTAGCCGGAACTTATAATAAGTCGAAAGCTATAACTAGAGATGAATTGTATGAAGATAAGTATCAAAACAGAGCTGGGAAGCCTTTGGATGGATTGTGGGGACTGAAGAGTGCCGGCCTTTATCAATCAGATGAAGAAATAGCCAATTCTCCTTCTCATAGCTTTGGCGAGGTTAAACCCGGAGATATCAAATATATTGATCAGAATAATGACAATGTAATTGACTCGAAAGATGAAGTTTATCTAGGAAGAGCAGGCTGGAATGGAAGTCCATTTACTTTTGGTATAAACTTGACAGCTAAATGGAGAGACTTTACATTTTTTGCTCTGGGAGTTGGTGAGTTTGGAGCTAATGCAATGAAAAATAATTCTTATTTCTGGGTTCAAGGCGACGGGAAATATTCAGATGTTGTGCGAGGTAGATGGACAGAAGAAACAAAAGATACAGCTACTTATCCTCGTCTTACAAGTTTAAATAGCGATAACAATTTCCGCTCATCGGACTTCTGGCTGTATAAAACAGATCGATTTAATTTAGCTAAAGTTCAAATTACCTATGATTTGCCGAAACAGATATTTCATAAAACATTTGTACGCGGACTATCAGTATATGTTAGTGGAGCTAATCTGTTGACAATTGCTAAAGAACGAAAGATTTTGGAAACAAACTATGGTACAGCACCACAAACCAGATTTTATAATTTCGGGTTGAAGGCTATGTTCTAATAGAATAGTAAAACTAAAAATTGACAAGAAATGAAAATATACATATACTCAATTATAGCACTCTGTATAATTGCTTTTAGCAGTTGCGACGACTTGTTTTCTCCTGCAAATGAAAATAATCGAAGTAAGGAAGAGATATATGATGAGCCAGGTTTTGCTCAAGGTATCTTATTAAACGGATATACACGTATTCCTACCGGAAGCTGGTCATTCAATGATGTTGCAACAGATAATGCCGTTAGTAATGACAAAAACAATAATTACTTAAAGGCTGTTACGGGCCAGTGGAGATCGAACTTTAATCCATTTGATCAATGGCAAAATTCGAAGGCTGCTATTCAATATCTTAATATAATATTAGCAGAGTCTGATAAAGTGAAATGGGCTATTGACGAGAATGTTAGCAGTATGTTCAATGACCGTATGAAAGGAGAAGCATATGGGTTACGAGCTTTGTTTATGTTCCATATGTTGCAGGCTCATGGTGGTTGGTCTGAGAGTGGAGAATTGTTAGGTGTGCCTATTATCTTGGATCCTGAGAGCCCAACTTCGGACTTTAATCAGCCAAGAGCTAGTTTTGAAGATTGCTTACAGCAGATATATAGCGATTTGGATGCAGCTGAAGAATTGTTGCCTCTTGATTATGAAGATATCAAAAACGATTCCGAGATCCCTTCAAAATATGCAGGTGCTGGAATTGATAAAGATGATTATAATCGTGTGTTTGGTGAACATTTACGTCAACGTATTACCAAACGTATTTGTATGGGTATACGGTCTAAAGCAACATTGTTGGCAGCCAGTCCGGCATATTCGGAAGGTACTACATCGACATGGGAAAATGCAGCCAATCATGCAGCTGATGTTTTAGATCTAATTGGTGGAATCGACGGGATTGATCCTAATGGATTAACATGGTATGCTAATGGTTCGGAAATAGATAATCTGGCTAAAGGTGTAAATCCCAAAGAGATACTTTGGAGAGGTGGCGTTAGCAACAGCAATAGTCTCGAAACAGATCACTATCCACCATCATTGTATGGTAAGGGACGTCTGAACCCGACTCAGAATTTGGTTGATGCATTTCCTATGCTTGATGGATACCCATATTCCAGTTCGGAGACACCTTATGAAAATAGAGACCCTCGTCTGCAAAAATACATTGTGGTGAATGGAAGTAAAGCCGGACCATCGGATAAAGTTATCAAAACTGAAGTAGATGCCAATAATAATGATGGTATTGGTACTGCAGAAACTTCGACTCGTACAGGTTATTATTTACGTAAATTACTGCGAAAAGAAGTAAACCTGGATCCTGTAACAAAAAATGAGCAGAAGCATTATACTCCTCATATTCGTTATACTGAAATATTCCTGATTTATGCCGAAGCAGCCAATGAAGCTTGGGGACCTCAGTCTCGAGGTGGACGAAATTATTCGGCTTATGATGTAATCAAGGCAATTCGAAAGAGAGCAGGCATCGGTTTATCTAATGGTGATGCTTATCTTGAATCAATCAAGACTGATAAAGAGAAGATGAGAGAACTCATTCGCAATGAGCGACGTTTAGAGCTTTGCTTCGAAGGATTCCGTTTTTGGGATCTGCGTCGATGGAATGAAAATCTGACAGAAGCAGCCAGCGGTGTGCGTATCTCAAATGGTAAGTATACCAAGGTTACAGTAGAAAACAGAAATTATCAAGCTTATATGAATTATGGACCGATACCATACAGCGAGCTTCTTAAGTTTGATGCATTGGTGCAAAATAAAGGTTGGTAATTAAGAACCGTAAAATTTGAAACAATATGAAAAAGTTAATTTTTATTCTTTTAATAATATCTCTATTCTTTTCGGCTTGTAAAAATGATGATTGGGAATTTCCGGATTATGACTATACAACCGTCTATTTTGCATATCAGTCACCAATTAGAACTATTACGTTGGGGGAGGATATATTCGACACTTCTTTGGATAACGAGCATAAGTGCGAGATTATAGCAACTATGGGAGGAGTATATAAAAACCATAAAAATGTCGTAATAGATTATAGAGTGGATAATAGTTTGTGTAATAATCTTACATTCAAATCAAATGGAGAGAAAGTTCTACCTATGCCTGAGGCTTATTACTCTCTATTGTCGGACAAAATTACCATTCCTAAAGGCGAAATTTTAGGTAGACTTGCCGTACAATTGAATGATGCTTTTTTTGAAGATCCTCTGTCTCTAAAGAATACCTATGTTATTCCTATAGTGCTGACTGATGTTCAGAATGCTGATTCACTACTAGTAGGTGATGCTGCAGTATCTGATCCTAATCGTTTCTTGGTTACAGATTGGAATACTACACCTAAAGATTATGTCTTATATGCTATAAAATATATCAATCCTTGGCATGCGAATTATTTGCGTAGAGGAAAGGATATTGTTACTGGTAAAAATGGAGATTCTTCTTCGGATAAGACTATTATCCGTCATAAGGAATATGTCGAAAAAGATGAGGTCTGCAATATGACAACTGTGGCTTATGATGAAGTAGCATTACCTCTTACATTCCTAGACAAAAATGGTTACAAATTGGAGCATACATTAATCCTGAAATTTGATGATAATGGTCAATGTATTATTTCTTCAGAAGATTACGCTACAAGTGGAACTGGTTCTTTCGTGAAAAAAGGAGATAAGAACAGCTGGGGAAATATTGATAGAGACGTAATTTATCTAGATTATACTATAGATTTTGGCGACATAACTTATGCTACCAAAGACACCTTAGTTGTACGCGATAGAGGTATCAGTCTGGAGACTTTTGAACCCGTATTTAGTGAATAATTTATTTAATACTGAAAAATATGAAGCCATATAAGAAAATAGTACTCTCGGCTATCGGGGTTTTTATGATGATGTCTTGTACTGATGATTCTCAGCCTGACTTCAGTGTAGAAAAACCAGATAGTGTAAAGGCTGTAGAGTATCTGAATAAATATGATGCCTTGAAAGCTTACGTAGATCGTACGGCTAACCCTGATTTCAAACTAGGAGCAGGAGCTACAGTAAGCGATTATAATTCGAAAGGAGTTTTTTATCGCTTGGCAAATGCCAATTTTGATGAACTAACTGCCGGATATGCAATGAAGCATGGAGCAATAGTTCAGGATGATGGCAGCCTGAATTTACTTAATGTCGAAAAATTTCTTGAACTGACTGAAGCTGCAGGTTTGACTGTCTATGGACATACTTTGTGTTGGCATGCAAACCAGAATGCGGAGTATTTAAATGGCTTGATTCAGCCAGCTCTAGAACCTTCAGTTATTACTAATACTGATTTTGAAATCGACGCTTCTGGTTGGGGAGGCTGGGGTAATAATTCGACAAGAGGACGATCAGCATTAGGTGAAGGTCTTGATGGTGGATATTGTTATTATTTTACAAATCCATCTGAAACAGATGCATGGGCAGCTCAGACGGCTTTTGACTTGGCCGCTCCGTTGAAAGAAGGTTCTGAATATCGACTAAGCCTTTATATTAGAGCCTCTTCTAAAGGATCAATTACTGCCGAAATTCAGACAAATACAGATTACTCATCTAATGGTTTTGGAGCTATTGAGGTTACTACCGAGTGGAAAAAGGTAGATATGTCGGTAACTCCATCAACCGGAACTCGTAATCGTTTTCTGTTCAGTCATGGTAAGTTTGAAGGAACAGTGTACATTGATAATATTACCCTTCGCAGGGTAAATCCGAATGGCGGTCCTGAGAAAACAGAGGAAGAGAAAAAAGAAGTTTTGACTCAAGAACTGGAAACTTGGATTGCTGGTATGTATAGTGTTACTAAAGACAAAGTTAGGGCTTGGGATGTTGTAAACGAGCCTATGTCGGATTGGCCAGATCCTTATGAGCTAAAAACAGGGATTGGCAAAGAATTAACTGCAGACGAGTTTTATTGGCAAGATTATCTTGGTAAAGATTATGCCGTAACTGCATTTAATCTAGCACGTAAGCATGGTAATGAAACGGATATTTTGTTTATCAACGATTATGGATTGGAATATAATCTGGATAAATGTAAAGGACTAATCGAATATGTAAAGTATATTGAAAGTAAGGGCGCACGTGTGGATGGAATAGGTACACAGATGCATGTAAGTGTTAGTGATGCTAATAGAGAAACTATAACAGAAATGTTTAAACTATTGGCAGCTACAGGCAAAAAAATTAAAATATCAGAGTTAGATTTAGGATTAGGTGACGGAAAGACCACTGAAGAAGCAACAGAGGAAGACTATATCGCTCAATCGGAACTGTATGAGTTTATTGTTTCTGAATATTTTAAAATCATTCCACCTGCACAACGTTATGGAATAACAATGTGGAGCCCACTTGATAGTCCTAAAACTTCGTCATGGAGAAAAGGCGAGCCTATAGGTTTATGGACCGAAAGCTATACACGCAAGCATGCTTATGCCGGATTTGCAAACGGATTAGCTGGAAGAGACATTAATTCGGATTTGGATTAACAGACAAAATCCGATAGCCGTATATGAATAATACAGGGTATTACAAAAGAAAGTAATACTCTGTATTATCTTTGTTAATAAGTAGATCGTTAAATGAAATAATAGCCTGACAATAAATTCTTATATTTGTATGGAAGGACTTGTTTTGATAATTATATCTATTCTTAGATTATAAGCTCCATCGTGTCATCTTCTATAATAACCGTGAAAAACTATAAGAAAAAGAGAATTTTAATACTATGAAAAAATATAGGTTTTTATTGTGCCTATTTGGTTTTTTGTTATCAACCACCCTTTGTGCTCAAATTGGGAAACTATTTACTACCAATATGGGACTACCTTCCAGTATGGTAAATAAAGTTTTTCAAGACAAAAGAGGAATTATATGGATTGCTACAGATGATGGTTTAACGAGCTATAATGGCGCTAAGTTTACAACTTATAAACAAAATAGGGACAAAGAATTCTCTTTGGTAAGCAATTATGTTAAAACTATAGCTGACGACAGCAAAGGAAACCTATATGTTGGTACTCTTACAGGAGCTCAACTTTATGATTTTGCTACAGATAAATTTCATGATATTGTTCTTCTCGGATTTAATAATGATACTGTACCGGCTAATGTGACAACTATAATTGAGCGAAGGAGTGGAGATATATTAATAGGAACTTCCGGGTATGGAGTATTTCGGCTTGATGCAGATCGGAATAGTCTTGTAGCTCGTCCAATAGATTTACCCGTATCGTCTACTTTAATAAACTTAATCTATGAAGATAGAAATGACTATCTATGGGTAGGCTCTGGTGCAAGTAATCAGGAACTTGTGTGTATTGATGCAAATAATCAAATAAAGAAGAAGTTTGATGGTGAAAAGGCCGTTTGGAATTCAATATCGAGTATCTGTGAAGATACAAGCGGTATTTTATATGTAGGTAGTTTGGAGAAAGGTCTCTTTAGATATGATGAAAAAACAGAAAATTTTCAGCATATCTTATATTCGAGAGATTCAGCATTGCCGATAAAAGAATTATACTTAGCCAATCAGAACGAAATTTACATTGGTACAGATGGCTGCGGAATGAAAGTTTATGATATTGAAGAACGTCAGATAAAGGAAAGTAATTTTCAGTTTGCGTCTTTCAATATAAACACGTCGAAAATACATTCGATAATTAAAGATAAAGTCGGTAATATTTGGATGGGTTTTTATCAGAAAGGAGTAATGTTATTTCCTGCTATAACTAATGAATTTAGATATATTGGACGAAATTCTATAACAAATAATATAATAGGGTCTAATTGTGTTATGTCTGTTTTCAAAGATCATGAAGGAACATTGTGGGTTGGGACAGATAATGATGGTATATATCGAATTGATAGCGATTATAAAAAAGCAAAACATTACCCATCAGTAAGAAAGCCAAATTCTGTACCTCCAACAAGTATGGCTATTTTTGAAGATTCAGAGCGAAATCTGTGGATTGGCTCTTATCTGAATGGTATGGTAAAGATGGACCCTAAAACAGGTCATTGCGATTACTCATACAAACTAGTTGATCACGAGTCTAATTATACAAAAAATGTCTATTGCTTTGCGGAAGACAAATATAAGCGATTGTGGATCGGGACAATGGGAGGTGGTCTGTATTATATGGATTTAAAAACTAGTAATATCGTAAGATGTAAGACTCCTACAACAAATGAAGATTTTAGTGAAGATAGTAATGTATTACAAAATCAGTGGGTCAATTGTATTTTGGTTTCTAATGATAAAAGCAAACTTTATATAGGAACATATGATGGAATAGCGTGTTTGGATATTGAGACTTTGAGTTTTGTGTCTACATACAAGAAAAACAAGTTATTGTCAGGAAGAATCATTTTTTCAATATATGAGAGCCAAGATGGGCAAATTTGGGCGGGATCTTCTACCGGCTTGATACATTTCGACCCTTTAACCGGAAATATAACTGAGTATACATTAAAAAATGGACTTCCGAACAATTCGATCAGTGCCATAAAGGGTGATAATAATGACAATCTATGGATTAGCACAAATTACGGTATGGCAAAGCTTAACATGACAACTAAGAATATTGTTTGTTATTATTCGGGTGATGGATTATTGGGCAATGAATTTACAAAAGGAACTGCTTATGTAGATGAGAAGAATAATGAATTTGTATTTGGTGGTGTAGATGGAATAACTTATTTTAATCCAGAACGCATTGTTAATCCTTATCAAAAGCCAGAAGTATATATTACAGATTTCTATATAAATAATGTTTCAGTGAAAAAAGATGTCAAATCTGGGAAATATACAATTATTGACACTTCGGTGATGGATGCTAAAGAATTTCATTTGTCACATTACGATAACTCTTTTAGTATAGAGCTTTCTGCCATGGAGTTTAGCAATCCGGAGCGGATTACTTACCTATATTCCTTCGATGGAGGAGCTTGGGTAAATCTTCAGACAGGGCTAAATCGTTTATCATTCAATAATCTATTACCGGGTAAATACACCTTCAGTGTTAGAGCCAAAAATTACACATCTATTTCCGATCCCAAAACTATAACTATAATTATTTCTCCGGCCTGGTATGCATCTGTATGGGCTAAAATAATTTATGTATTAATAGGATTAATCATTTTAGCATTACTTGTGATGCAAGCTCGACAACGATATCGTAATCATCAAAAAATGCTAAAGCATATGCATGCTGAGGAGATAAACGAAGCTAAACTTCAGTTTTTTATGAATATCTCGCACGAGATACGTACTCCGATGTCATTGATAATAAGTCCACTGAGACACTTGATGAATACCGATAAAGATACTGAGCGACAGAAAACATATCGCTTGATTAATCGAAATTCGGAAAGAATAATTTCTTTGATAAATCAGTTGATGGATATAAGAAAGATAGATAAAGGCCAGATGCTTCTGAAAATGAAAGAGGTGGATATTGTTGGCTTCATCAATGATTTGAAATATACATATGAATATCAGGCTAAACGGAAGAATATAAGTTTCAACTTCCATTCTGATTTTGAGGAATTTAAAATCTGGATAGATCCGAAAAACTTTGATAAAATCATTCTTAATATTTTATCGAATGCATTCAAGTTTACGCCAGAAGATGGAACTGTAAATTTATATCTACGCCAAGGAAATGATCCGATGGCTTCGGGTGCAATGAAACGATTTGTTGAAATCACGATTGAAGATAGTGGTATCGGAATAGAAGAGAGTGAAATGGAACAAATCTTTGAACGATTCTATCAGATACGTAATCATCTGAATAATTCGAATATAGGGACAGGAATAGGATTACATCTTGTTCATTCATTAGTCGAGCTACATCATGGATTGATATATGTTAAAAATAACGAAGGCAAAGCTGGTTGTCACTTTGTAGTTAGACTTCCTTTGGGTAAAGATCATCTGAAACCGGAAGAAATTGATGAGTTACAAGTATACACACCTGCAATGGTAGATAAGGATTTTGTAGATAATTGGTTAATAGACGATTCTGAGGTAGAAAAGACTAGGACGAAAACCAGCTATAGAGTACTTTTAGTTGAAGATGATGAGGAAATAAGAAAATATATCTGTGAAGCATTATCCGATGAGTTTATAATGATAGAGAGTCATAATGGAAAAGACGCTTTGGGGAAAATCCAGAAAAAGGCTCCAGATTTGGTTATCAGCGATGTGATGATGCCGGAAATGGATGGCTTGACATTATGCCGGAAAATCAAACAGAATATTATGTTAAATCATATTCCGGTCGTTCTGCTGACAGCCAAAAACAGAGAAGAAGATAACATCGAAGGCTTGGATACGATGGCGGATGGCTATATTACAAAACCATTTAATATTAATATATTACGTAAAACGGTTCAAAATCTTATTAAGAGTAGAGAATTGCTTAGAAATACTTTTAGTGGTAATCAGAATGTAGAATCTCAAATATCTAAAATAGAAATTGAGTCGCCTGATGATAAGTTGCTTAAACGGATAATGAAGGTTATCAACCAAAACATAAGTAATCAAAACTTAAATGTAGAAATGCTGGCAAATGAAGTAGGAATAAGCCGTGTTCATTTGCATCGTAAGTTGAAAGAGTTGACTAATCAATCAACAAGAGACTTGATTCGTAATGTCCGGCTGAAACAAGCTGCCTTAATGTTTGCTGATAAGCGTCATAATGTTACTGAAGTTGCAAATCTTACTGGATTTGCTAATGTAGCATATTTTTCAACAGCCTTTAAAGAACTCTATGGTATATCTCCTACAGAGTATATGGATCTTCAACATAAGGATACTGATGATGATGAAACTAATGTTTGAAAAAGCTTTGTTGTAGAAATCATATTTCAATAATTAATTACCTAAAATATTATAGGGTGTATCTATAACAGAGATACACCCTTATTGTTTAGATAAAAGTGTATGATCTTTTTTTGTTATAGGTGCTGATAATCAGTGTTTAATGATTGAGAATGATACATAGAGAAAAACAAATGTTACTCTGTCTGTGAAAGATGTATTGTAATCTAAAGTATATGTTATAGAACTGTTCAAATAAATGAGGTCAAATGAATAAATTTATAATTTAAGATTTGGCTGTTCTAGCCATCAATATGCTGTACGGATTGGTCAACCTCAAATTTAGAATAAACATATAAATAGATATTTATTAAATACCTGTTAAAATGAAAAGCACAAGAAAATATTTAATTGTCATTTCGTTATGTTGGCTTTGTAGCTTTAGTAGTACAATTGCACAAATATACCCATATCAGAATCCTGATCTTAGATCGGAAGAACGAGCAAAAGATCTTCTGTCTCGCTTGACATTGGAAGAGAAAGTTGGCTTGATGGGCGATTATTCCAAAGAGGTTCCTCGTTTGGGAGTGAAGAAGTTTGCATGGTGGAGCGAGGCTCTGCATGGTGTCGCAAACCAAGGGGACGTAACAGTTTTTCCCGAGCCTATCGGTATGGCAGCTTCTTTCAATGATAGCCTTGTGTATAAAGTTTTTGATGCTATATCAGATGAAGCGCGTGCCCGTTTTCATTTCCGAGAAAGGAGAGGAGATGAACGAAGACAAGACAATGGTTTATCAGTATGGACGCCTAATGTGAATATTTTCCGAGATCCGCGTTGGGGACGAGGGCAAGAAACTTATGGTGAAGATCCTTATCTGACATCTCGTATGGGAGTTTCTGTTGTCAAAGGTTTGCAAGGGCCAGCAGATGCAAAATATAGAAAATTATTAGCTTGTGCCAAGCATTATGCTGTACACTCAGGTCCGGAATGGAATCGTCATGAACTGAATTTAAATAATCTGGATAACCGGCATTTGTGGGAAACTTATATGCCGGCATTTCAATCCTTAGTTCAGAAAGCTGATGTAAGCCAAGTAATGTGTGCTTATCATCGACAAGATGATGAGCCTTGCTGTGGAAACACTCGTTTATTGCAGCGTATCCTTAGAGACGAGTGGGGATTTAATCGTGTGGTAGTTTCAGATTGTGGAGCGATTGCCGATTTTTACACTTCGCATAAAGTTTCGTCTGATGCTCTTCATGCTGCAGTTAAAGGTGTCATAGCAGGAACAGATTTAGAATGCGGATATGGATATGCTTATCATGAACTGGTAGATGCAGTTTCACGTGGTTTGATCTATGAATCGGATATTGATAAGAGTGTCTTACGATTATTAATTGAGCGTTTCAATCTAGGTGATTTTGATGATAATTCAATCGTCCCTTGGGCTAATCTTCCGGATTCAATAGTCAACTGTAAAAAACATCAAGTCTTGGCTCTTGAAATGGCTCGGGAGACAATGACTTTACTTCAAAATAAAAAGAATATTCTGCCACTTTCTAAAAAACAGAAAATAGCTGTTGTAGGTCCTAACGCTGATGACGCAAAATTGATGTGGGGAAACTATAATGGTACACCCGCAAAAACAATAACAATTCTTGAAGGTATAAAGAATATTACCCAAGGAGAGGTCGTCTATGATAAAGGTTGCGATTTGGTTGATGATATGATATTAGAACCACTGTTGGCGGAATGTCAAGTTGAAGGAAAAGCTGGGATAAAAGCTACTTATTGGAACAATAAGCAACGAGCAGGCAACATGGTATCGATAGTGCAATATGACAAACCTATACGTCTGTCGACAACCGGACAACATCCTTTTGCTGATGGTGTTAATTTACAAGATTTTTCGGCTGTATATGAAACTGTATTAACCCCTTCGGAGTCCGGAGAAATTGTTTTCAGGCTACAATCTATAGGAGACTGTCAGCTGCTGGTTAATGATGAAGTCGTTTCAGAATACAGTTCGTGGCGATTTGTCGCTAAAAGGATTCCTTATATGGTAGAGAAAGGAAAGCAATACAAAATAAGAATAAATTTTACGCAGAATTATAATTTTACGAATGCAAACCTCCATTTTAATATAGGAAAAGAATCGCCTGTTAATTATCAGAAATTAATAGATAAATTAAAAGGTATAGATATTGTAATTTTTGCGGGTGGTATTTCGGGAGAACTAGAAGGAGAAGAAATGCCGATTGAACTTCCAGGTTTTAAAGGTGGTGATCGTACGGATATCGAATTGCCAGCTTCGCAGAGAAGTTGTATTAAAGCTTTAAAAGAAGCCGGTAAGAAAGTAATTATGGTGAATTGTTCGGGATCTGCTATTGGATTGGTTCCCGAAAGCGAGAATTGCGAAGCTATATTACAAGCATGGTACGGGGGGCAAGCTGGGGGGCAAGCAGTGGCTGAAGTATTATTCGGAGATTATAACCCTTCAGGTAAATTGCCTATCACTTTTTATAAAAATGTAGAACAATTGCCTGATTTCGAAGATTATGATATGAAGGGGCGAACATATAGATATATGATAGAGAAACCACTTTTCCCTTTTGGACATGGATTGAGTTATACAACCTTTAGAATTGGTACTGCTAAAGTAAATAATGCGAACATTAAAGTCGGAGAGTCGGTAACGTTAACTATCCCAGTGCAAAACACAGGAAAATATAAAGGAACCGAAATCGTGCAGGTGTATGTGAAAAAAGAGGGTGATGAAGGACCGGTAAAAACATTACGTGCATTTAAACGAATAGAATTATCTGCTAAAGAATCCACCGAAATAATTTTAGATTTAGAACCTTCTTCCTTTGAGTGGTACGATGAGACTTTATACCGAATGAATATTGTTGCGGGTGACTATATGATTTATTATGGTACTAGTTCGGATGAGAATAATTTGCAGCAATTAAAAATTACTCTTCAATAAATAATGGCTAGATAATAAAAATGAATTATAAAAAATAAACAACTGACGTAAATGAAAAAAAATCTATTAACTCTACTTCTAGTATTTAGTTTCTGTGTCGCATTTTCGCAGAATATATCAGTATCAAGTCCTGATGGACAATTGTCTGTTGATGTTTCGTTAGAGAATGAAGAACTACTGTATTCTGTCAGATTTAAAAATAAAGTGATGTTGGAAAAATCACCTTTAGGACTTGTGACTAATGAAGGAGATTTGAGCATCGGTCTGAAGTATGTTTCTCATAAAGAAGGTAAAGTAGATAAGTACTATAATCAGGATAAGATTAAACAATCTGAGGTGCATTATCAGGCAAATACTCTTAAATATACTTTAGAAGGGGCAGGGCAGAAAAATATATCAATACTCTTTCAGGTAAGTAACAACGATATCGCTTTCCGTTACGAACTCCCGGAATGGGGCGATCGAAAAGCATGTGTCGTTGAAAGAGAAGTCACAGGCTATAAATTCCCTTCAGCAACTACGGCATTTCTTTCCTATATGATGGGACCTATGGGAGCTTTTGCCCGCACTTCGCCAAGTTATGAGTCCGGCTATCAGGCTGATGTGGCTTTGTCTGAAACAAATTCTCCAACCGGATATGTATTTCCAGGTCTTTTCAGAATAGGGGAAGATGGCTGGGTGTTATTGTCCGAAACCGGAGTTAGTAGCCTTTACTGTGCGTCGCATTTAAGTAATTATAAAGATGGTATTTACAGAGTTGAATATCCTGATCAGAAACAGAATAATGGTTTTGGCAGCGTAGGAGCTCAACTTGGTCTACCGGGAGTTACTCCGTGGCGGACAATTACAGTGGGAGATAACCTCAGTCCAATTGTAGAGACTACTATCCCTTTTGATGTAGTAGACCCACTTTATGAACCTTCGCAGAAATATAAATATGGCCGAAGTACCTGGAGTTGGATTGTGTGGCAAGATCCGAGTATGAACTGGGCAGATCAGGTGAAATATATTGATTTAGCTTCAGAAATGGGGTATGAATATATTTTGATGGATGCATTGTGGGATACCAATATAGGCTACGATAGAATGAGAGAATTGATAAAATATGCGAACTCTAAAAATGTAGATGTATTCTTGTGGTATAATTCTAACGGATCGTTTAATGATGCTCCACAGAGTCCTAAAAATAAAATGAATACATCGATTGAACGTAAAAAAGAAATGAAATGGCTGAAAGAGGTTGGCGTAAAAGGGCTGAAGGTGGATTTCTTTGGAGGAGATAAACAAGAAACTATGCGTTTATACGAAGATATTCTTTCTGATGCCAATGATTATGGTTTGATGATTGTATTTCATGGCTGTACTCTTCCACGCGGATGGGAACGAATGTATCCCAATTATGTAGGAAGCGAGGCCGTTATAGCATCCGAAATGTTGATCTTCTCGGAAGGAGTTCGCAAGGAGGAAGCATTTTTTGCATCGTTACACCCATTTATACGTAATGCTGTGGGAGCTATGGAGTTTGGTGGAACATTCCTGAATAAATACCTTAACAGAGGTAATAGTGAAGGACAAAAACGCTTAACAACAGATGCTTTTCAACTAGCAACGGCTGTACTCTTCCAGAATCCGGTACAGATGTTTGCTCTCACACCAAATAACTTGACAGATGCTCCATCGCTTGCTATTGATTTTATGAAAAACATACCGACAACTTGGGATGAAACAGTATATATAGATGGTTACCCTGGCAAATATGCAGTTGTAGCTCGTCGCCATGGAGACAAGTGGTATGTTGCAGGAGTAAATGCGAATAAAGAAGCTGTTAAATTGAAACTGAATTTGGAGATGTTCATTGATAAAAAGGTTATTATTTATAATGACAATAAAAACTTAGAAATATCTACCAAAGAGATCGAGGTTGGCAAAAATGGTGTTATAGAAATTATCATCCAACCTAATGGTGGATTTGTGATGGTTAATTAGTTGATTAATAGTATTGAAAATTAATAATGTTCGATATGGGAAATAAGATAAATTTGAGGCTGCTGATTGTGTTTTTTGCAATTATTAATTCGTTTGCTATCTATGCGCAAAGACCAGCTATTCAGACAAAATACACAGCAGATCCTGCACCGATGGTATATAATGACACTGTGTTTTTATATACAACTCACGATGAAGATGATGCTCAGGGCTTTAAAATGTTCGATTGGCTGCTTTATACATCTACCGATATGGTAAATTGGACCGATCATGGGGTAGTAGCTTCACTCAAAGATTTTGAGTGGGTGATACGAGATAATGGGGCATGGGCTCAGCAAGTAATAGAGAGGGATGGCAAATTTTATATGTATTGCCCCATACATGGACAAGGTATCGGCGTATTGGTTTCCGATTCGCCCTATGGACCTTTTGTCGACCCCCTTAAAAAGCCTTTGGTATGGCAAAAAGAGCATTGGGAAGATATAGATCCTTCAGTATTTATTGACGATGACGGACAAGCTTATATGTATTGGGGAAATCCGAATGTATATTATGTGAAACTGAATAAGGATATGCTTTCTTATTCGGGAGATATTGTAAAGCTGGCTGAAAAACCGGAGCATTATCAGGAAGGACCATGGGTATATAAACGTGATAAACATTATTATATGGCTTTTGCTTCAACATGTTGCCCCGAAGGTATAGGTTATGCAATGAGTGATAAACCAACGGGTCCATGGAAAACTCAAGGATATATTATGAAACCAACTCACAGATCAAGAGGTAATCACCCTGGGATCATTGACTATAAGGGTAAGTCCTATGTCTTCGGTCTAAATTATGACTTAATGCATATGGAGACGTTCAAACACCATGA
This sequence comes from Dysgonomonas massiliensis, assembly GCF_900240225.1. Lineage (GTDB taxonomy): Bacteria > Bacteroidota > Bacteroidia > Bacteroidales > Dysgonomonadaceae > Dysgonomonas > Dysgonomonas massiliensis. The sequence continues at coordinate 202,720 of NZ_OEPV01000005.1, forward strand.
GCGAAGATCGGCATCGGTGGCAAGAATGTTTTATAATACTGATGGTACTATTCAGGAAGTACCATATTGGTTGGATACAAGACTAGATCAGATTGAATCGTTTAATCCTTACCGCCGTGTAGAAGCAGAAACAATGGCTTGGGGATACGGATTAAAGACCGAAAAAATGCCTGATGGTAGAATAAGTGTAACCAATATTGATAATGGAGAATCATTATGTATTCGTGGAGTTGATTTTGGTAATGGAGCAAAAGAGTTTAGCGCATCGGTAGCCTCTCTTGTAGATGGAGGGTATATCGATATACGTTTAGATAGTACAGATGGACCCTTGGTAGGAACACTGAAGATACTTCCTTCGGGAGCAATGGATAGGTATCAATCGATATCGTGCTCGGTAGAAAATGCTATTGGAAAGCATGACCTATATTTCTGCTTTAGAAGTAATGCGCAAAAGAATAATTTATTCTTTTGGGATTCTTGGGAATTTAAATGAAAAGAATGCATATTCATTTTTTTGAGTTTCGATAAATATACTGTTATAAATAATCATTTAATTGTAGAAGATGAACCGATTGTTGATAAGGTGCCTATTGGCTGTATCGATATTGTCGTTATATAATTGTAGCAATAGCAAAAATAGTAAGGATATTGGTAACGGTCTGGAGATTTCTTTATCGGAAGGGAAACTACACCTTCTAGCTTTACACGATAATGCTGTACGAGTCCGATTTTTTAAACCTGACGCTTCTATCCAAGATGAATTAATCTACGTCCCTGAAGTTTCAACTCCAGTGTATGATATTATAGAAAATAAAGAAGAAGTTGTTCTTAAGCTAAAAAATATTATAGCAGTATTTGACAAGAATAGCGAGGCCCTTTCTTTTCAGAATCGAAATGGAGAAATAATTCTGGCAGAGAAAATAGGTGGGCGTATCATCAAGAATTCTTCAATACAAGGAGAAGCTACTTTTGAGGTAGAGCAGCATTTTTTTTCACCAAAAGATGAATATCTATATGGAACAGGGCAATTTCAAGATGGGTATTTGAACATAAGAGGATTAACTCGACGTTTGACTCAAGTGAATACTCAGATTGCCATTCCATTTGTTTTATCCAATAAAGGTTACGGCCTTCTGTGGAACAATTATGGATTGACAGACTATAATCCGGCGGATAAGTCTGTAGAACTTATTTCCATAGATAGTGATGGCGAAGCACATATAGTGAATGCTACAAGTACCAGTGGAAACAAAAGAGAACGAAGGCAGATAAATGCATTTGTTGGGTCTATTGAGGTACAAGAAGATGGTTATTATTCATTGTTGCTAGATGTTGGTCAGAAGATGGCACGAAAGCATTACCTATCGATCAATGGAGAAAAAGTTATCGATGTTAATAATACTTGGCTTCCACCCACTACATCCACTATAGTTCACTTGAAAGCTGGAATTCATAAAATAGAAGTACAAGGTGAACGGAATGATAAGCCTATCTTAAATTGGCATATGGTGGCAGACGAAACTGTATTTAGATCGCCAGTGGCTCAAGCTTTAGATTATACGGTTTTTGCAGGTACAGGTGACGAGGTAATCTCAAGTTATAGAAAATTGACCGGACCAGCACCATTAATGCCTTTGTGGGCAATGGGATACATTCATTGTAGAGAACGCTATAATACTCAGACTGAATTGTTGGAAAATGCGAAAGAATTTCGTCGCCGAAGATTACCAATTGACTTAATTGTACAAGATTGGCAATATTGGGGTAAATATGGTTGGAATGCTATGCAGTTTGACGAAGAACGTTATCCTGATCCTGCTAACATGGTACAAGAACTTCATAATATGAATATGAAATTGATGATTTCTGTATGGTCTAAAATAGATAGAGAATCAGAAGTCGGAGAACAAATGGCTGACAGAGGTTTTTATATTCCGGATAGCGATTGGATCGATTTTTTCAATCCAGATGCAGCAGCATTTTATTGGCAGAATTTTAGTGATAGGCTCCTTAAACCATACCAAATTGATGCTTGGTGGCAGGATGCTACCGAACCCGAAAATGACGATTTACAAGGGCGCAGAGTTAATAAAGGAAATACTCCGGGAGAGGTTTATCAAAATGTTTATCCTCTATTTGTGAGTAAGACTATTTATGAGGGATTGCGTAAAGACGATCCGAACAGGCGGGCTATGATTTTCACTCGTAGTGGCTTTTCGGGTATGCAACGTTATGGAGCTGCTACTTGGTCAGGTGATGTTGGGCATGATTGGGAAACCTTACGTCGACAAATTGTTGGAGGGCTAGGTCAAATGGCTTCCGGACTTCCGTGGTGGACATATGATGCTGGAGGATTCTTTCGTCCTAATGATCAATATACAAGTGTAGAGTATCACGAACAGTTTATACGTTGGTTCCAGATAAGCACATTTTTACCTTTGATGCGGGTTCATGGATACATGAGTAATACAGAACCGTGGAGATATGGCGAAAAAGTAGAAGATATAGCCAAACTGTATTTGAAACTACGTTATCGAATGCTCCCTTATATCTATTCAGGTAATGCAGCTGTATCATTTGATGGATCAACCCTTATGCGTCCGTTAGTAATGGATTATCCCAATGATATTCAGGCCTTAGAGCAGCGTTATCAGTTCATGTTTGGTCCATCATTATTGGTTGCTCCGGTTGTAGAAGGCGGAGTTGATCAATGGACGATTTATCTGCCTGAATTTCAAAATGGATGGTTTGATTTTTGGACCGGAAATAAATATGAAGGAGGAGAAACAATCAACATGGATGTTGATATTTCAAAGATACCATTGTTTGTAAAAGCCGGATCAATAATACCATTTGGACCAGAGAAACAATATGCATCGGAGGATACAGATGGCTCTTTGGAGATACGGATATATCCAGGTCAGGATGGATCATTTACAGTTTACGAAGACGAAGGCAATAATTATAATTACGAAAAGGGTGAATTCAGTACATTCAAGCTGAAGTGGAATGATAAAGAAAAGGTGTTGACCATAGGTAAACGAAGTGGATCATTTTCAGGAATGAAAGAGAATGTTAATATTGATGTTGTTATAGTTACTCCTAATTCAGGACTAGGAATGACGTCTTCCGAAATTGTAAAGACTGCAATTTACACGGGAGAAAAAATAGAAATAGAAATGTGAATTAGAAGATAAAAATATAATTTGGATAGTTCATTGATTCGATAAAATAATTCTTGGATTCGTTTTTGGTTTTCAGAAGAACATGTTGCGGTTCTATCAATGCTTATATGGCAGTTGAAGTTATGACCGCAACATGTTTTTTGATGAAAATGAACCTATCTAATTAAGCAATAATCTGTTGATTGTTTTTATGAATAAACCGGATAATTCTTTCTCGATCCTAGTAGAATTTAGATGTCGGCTTTGTAACTCCCAGTGGCATACATGCCTATCATAGCTCCAGTGAAACCACCAGCAGATTCGGTACTTAAATTTTTAGCATCAATATCTTCTGCTACAATCTTCCAGGTCTGTCCCTGATCGAATGATACGTAGAAACTGTATTTGTCTTTGACTCCTTTGACTTTTAGCTTAATCGCGTCCGATTCGTATTCTGAGGGAATTTCTATTTGTGCTATACGTTTATTCTCTTTTTGCGCACGATCTAATATAATATATGGATTGTTTCCGATCAACGTTTTTGCGAGGACAAAGTTGTGTACTTCGTTTTGGTAACACACAAGTCCAGCCATTTCATTTGCAGATTTAGGAGCAAAAGTTAGTGCGGTCTCAGCTTCAAATTCAGAATGTTGCTGGCGACGACCGATGAAAGCCGGATTTGCTATAGCGCTTATATTTATAGCAATAGGTTTTAGCTCTAGACCATTACTACCAAAATTGAACCAATCTCCTTTCGGCGTTCTGATAAATTGCCATTCATTTGCTAATATTTGAGTATCGAAATTATCGCGCCAAACGAAGTTGCCGGTCAGGTAGCTTTTCTGTGGAGTCAGACCTTCTTTCTTTACAATTGTAGGGATAGGCAAATCTTTATCTAAAATAACCGGATGATTATTTTCCCATTTTACAGGCAGTAAAAATGTCTCGCGCCCCGTATTATAATGGTTACCTTCGTAAGGACGGCATCCGAGAAAAACAGCATACCAATCGCCTTCGGGCGTATCAATTAAATCAGCATGTCCTACACTAGTTACAATATCAGGACGGTGCTCTGGTAATCCTTTTTGTGAAAGTATCGGGTTGTTTTTGTATGGTATATACGGTCCTTTCACATTGTCAGAGCTTAGTATCACTTCGGTATGATTGACACTTGTACCACCTTCAGCTGCCATCAGATAATATTTCCCGTTTACTTTATAGATATGAGGCCCTTCAATCCAAATGGGTTTTGTACTTCTGTCAACTCCGGCGTCAAGAATAACTTTCCGTTCGCCGAAGGTTTGGTCAGTTTCTGTATCATAGTCATGTATCCAAATAGCTCTGTGCCCATCCCATTCAGGAGTTCCTTCGGGTGCATCATTGTGAACAATATATGCCTTACCGTCTTCGTCGAAAAATAAAGAAGGGTCTATACCTCCAACATTTGGCAAAGGGATCGGGTCAGACCAATTGTTGAGCATTGGGTCTTTTGTTTTCACTACAAAATTTCCGATACCATCAACACAAGTTGTAATCATGTAAAAAGTATCATTGTATTTATTGTATTCAATAGCCGGAGCATATATACCTCCCGAGAGCCTTATACTGTCGAGTTGCAATTGCGATGGACGATTCAATACATGTCCGATTTGTTTCCAATTGACTAAGTCGGTACTATGAAAAATTGGCACTCCCGGATAATAGGAAAATGTCGAGTTTACCATAAAATAGTCGTTGCCTTTTCGGCAAATACTGGGATCGGGATAAAATCCGGCCAAGATTGGATTGAAATATTCGTTCTGCAGATCAATATCTTTATCAAACCTTTTGTCCATTCCCCGATATTCGAAATAGCTGAACACGGCTTTATCCGTTGTGTTTTTTACGCAAGTTGCCATTGTGAGAATCATAACAATACCTAAAGTCAATGTAGTGAGTTTTTTCATGTTATTTCCAATTGATTTATATTTTGCGATAAATGTAAGATGCTATCTCTTTATTTGGAAGAATAAATGTAACAGAAGCTTTTCTACATGATACAACCGCTTAATAGAGCATGAAAAATTGATCACTAACAATTCCAGTTGTGCTGTAATTATACTTGACACGACATGTTACTTTATAAAAAAAGTAACACATGTGTACAAAATATCACCATTCTAGAGTATTGCTAATACTAGTTTGTTTGAGGTGATATATCTAAAATAATATAGATAAAGTTATATCCTTTTATAGCGAATTTTATATAGGCTTATGTATTGTTTTTATCTTTTTCTGAATTACTATTGCTATATTCAGAGGGCGATACTCCGTAGAATTCTTTAAAAGCATTTGAAAAATGTGATAGATTAGTGAATCCGACAGCATAGGCAACTTCAGAGACTGTTAGTTTCTTGTTAGTTAAGAGCGATGCTGCTTGTTTCAAACGAATACCTCTTATGAAATCGCGTGCAGACTGGCTTGTCAATTCTTTCAATTTGCGATGTAAATGGACACGGCTTATACCAGAGTTTTCGGCAAGCATCTCAACATTGAGATTGGGATTGGATATATTGTCGTTGATAAATTTCATTATTCTTTCGATCAATATATCATCAGATGATTTTAATTCGATGCTCTTAATCTTATCGTCTTGATGCTGCTTACCTCCAAATTTATTCTTGAGCAATTCTCTGTTTTCGATGAGATTGCTAATCGTCTGTCTCAGTATATCAGTGTTGAATGGTTTGGATAGATAAGCATCTGCTCCGATCTCCAGACCTTCGATCTTATCTTCGGGTTTAGTCTTTGCAGTCAACAATATGATCGGAATATGGTTTATATTGATATTCTGTTTTATTTTTCGACTTAGCATTATTCCATCCATCTCGGGCATCATTACATCACTGATGATAAGATCTACATGCTCTTTCATTACTATATCCAACGCTTCTTTACCGTTTCGGGCTTCTAATATTTTATATCTGTCCGAAAGCTCGTCCTGAATATATTGGCGTATTTCGTCTTCGTCCTCTACTAATAATAGTCTGTATTTTGTTTTAGGTTTGACTTTTTTCTCTTGCTTGTCAGTTTCGATATTTTTGTACAGATTATCTGGAATATCTAGACTGTCCATTGCCAGACGATAAGGGCTTACCGCAAGCTCGCTATGCGGTGCCTCTAGTTCTTCAGCTCTGAAATGAGCATTGCCCAACGGTAATCGGATTATAAATTTACTGCCGCGTACATCTTTTCTGTTTTCGGCATACAATATACCATGATGCATTTCGACAAGTAGTTTTGCCAGATGCAAGCCTATACCTGTTCCAAAGTTTGAGTTTGTCTGATCATTATTGATTTGATAGAAGCGTTCGAATATATTTTCTATCTTATCTTCATCCAGACCTATTCCAGTATCGGCAATTGTTATTTCGAAATATTTATTCAAGTTCTCCTTGTCGTTATCGTTTCCTCCCACGGCAAGAGATACTTTGATCTCTCCATCGTCCGGTGTATATTTGAAAGCATTAGAAAGAATATTCAGTAAAACTTTGTCAAAGTTGTTGAGGTCTATCCAAACCATTAGCGATCTCATTTCGTGTTCGAAAATGAAATTTATATTCTTCTTTTTAGCCTGATATTCAAAAGTTAACATTAAATCATTAATGAAACCAACTACATCTGTTTCTCTGCAACTCAATTTCATTTGACCTTTATCGAGCTTTCGGATATCCATCAATTGATTGATAAGACGAAGAATGCGCTGCGAGTTGCGGTGAATCATCTGATATATTTTGTGTGTATCTTCATCTTTGTTCTCTTTTATGAGCTTCTCTAATGGGTTTATAATTAGAGTCATAGGTGTGCGTATTTCGTGCGAAATATTGATGAAGAACTGAAGCTTTGCTTCGCTGACCTTTTCTGCATGGTCTTTCTGCATCAATTGTTGCTTGTATCTGATTCGCGATATAGTGTAAGCAACTATTCCATATATGATCAACATGACCAGAATAGCATACATCCAATTTGCCCATACTGATTTGTACCATGGTGGAACAATCTTAATTTGATATGTTTTTATAGGTGAATAATTACCATTATCATTTGCTCTGACTTTGAATGTATAATTGCCAGGAGGTAGATTATTATATGTAATTCTATTTACGCCATTAGCAGTACTGAGCCATTCCATATCAACATTTTCTATCATATACTGATATGATATTCGTTTCGAATATGCAAAGTCGAATGTCGAGAATTCGAAACTGAAAGTATTATCATTATAATTCAGTGTAAATCGTTCGGTATCGGTGCCAGATACGATGTCGCGATTGTCAGATTTATCTCGTTTATTTATGATTTTGTTGTATATATAGAAATTGGTTAACGAGATATCAAGAGGTCTGTTCTTTTCAATTATCTCCTTCGGGAAAAAGCTGGTTACGCCACTTGTTCCGCCAAAAAATACTTTGCCTTGATTGTCTTTAAATACTGCTCCTCTCGAAAATTCATTCCCCTGCAATCCGTCCGACACATAGTAGTTCACAAATTGTTTCGTATCTGTCTTGAGCTTGCTGATACCTTGATAAGTACTTATCCAAATATTTTGATCCTCATCTTCGCATATTCCGCATATCACATCGTTTGCCAAGCCCTCTTTGGTTGTGTAATTAGTAAATTCTTGAGATTGTTTGTCAAACATAAAAAGCCCCGTCGATGTACCTATCCAGATATTACCTTTCTCATCTTCGGTTAATGCCTGAACTACTGTTTCGGGCAGAATATTGTTTCTCCCGGAAAATGTAAGGTATGTTTTTTTTATCGGATCGTAACAACTAAGCCCTTTGAAATGACCTACCCATATTAATCCGTCTTTATCACACATCAAAGCATTTATCCAGTCGTTGGCAAGTTCATCTACTGTAAGAAGATCCATTTCTCGTTTCGAGGATTCGTGTGCTTCTAGTATTTTTCCATCCTTGTCCAGAATAAAAAAGCCGGAACCATAAGTACCCACGAGTAAATGTCCACTACTGTTTTCGGTTATACAATAGACTTTCTTATCCGATAGGTAATCAATATATTTACAGTTACCTGTTTCTCTATCCAATTTGGCCAATCCATCCGTATACGAGCCTAACCAAATGCTTCCATGTAAATCTTCGTGAATACTATACACAATATCGGGAGCCGAATTAGGAGAAGATGTTTTTTTATAATGATAGATTTGTTCTCCTTTATTATTTATGCCATATGTGCCATCATTGTCTGTTCCTATCCATGTTATTCCTTTACTATCTTTATGTATTGCTGTTACAGAACTCGAGCCAATGATATTGTAATTTAATGATTTGTATCCGAAATAATTGAACTTACTTTTGGTATTTGGTATAAAGAACAGACCTTTTTGAAAGAATCCCAACCAAATATTTTTATCTCTATCCAATAGTATTGAGTGTATCTTACTTTTCGAAAAATCGAAAGGAGTAGAGCTTATTTCATAGTCTTCTATAATATTTTTGTTTTTATTATATGTCATCAACCCCTGTCCATCGGTACCGATGTATAGTCTGTCATCATCATCAACAACTAATGACTTTATGAAAAGTTGAGAATTACCTTTATGTCTGATAGGGTGAAATTTATCACTTTCCGGATCATATTTACTTAGTCCTTTTGTCAATGTACCTACATAGATATTACCTTGCGAATCTTCGTTTATCGTCGAAATGTTATTACTGTTTATCGTAATAGGTGTTTTGTAAGATCTAATTTCTTTTGTTTTAGGGTTATAGCAATTCAGTCCTTCATTTTCCGATCCAATCCAAATATTATGCTGCGAATCTTCGAAAATAAAGTTGAGATAGATGCTATTCAACGAGTTTGTTAAGTCTGTTTCAGACTTAAATACAAGAGTTCCTTTTTTAGCAGAAAAAATACCTTGACCTGAGGTAGCGAGCCAAATGTCACCATTATGAATTTCAATGATTGATGTGATATGTGGATATACATTTTTGCTATCTCTGGTCAGAATTATCTCTTCGAAAGAGTCTGTATCGCGGTTGTATAGCATCAGACCTGAGATTGTTCCAATGTATAGATTTTCTGAACTATCTTCAAATATAGTCCTTACATAGTTATGTTTTAATGATTCAGAATCACCTTCAATATGCTTATATGTTGAAAAATTATTTCCGTCAAATTTATTGAGACCGTATTCGGTAGCAATCCATATATAACCTTGTTTATCTTGATAAACTTTATTTATAAAACTACTAGCTAGTCCATTTTCGGTTGAATATAAATTTGCTGTTTGGGCATATAATGAAAGATTCAGCATAGCACTAATTAGAATTAGCATTATGTGTAAAATATAATACTTCTTGTTTTTCAGCATATCAGTTACAGTTATAAATACTGAGAATGGTTATTGTCTAGAAACTAAAAAACGCTTATCTCAACTTTTACTCTCAGAGTAATTACTCAAAGTTAAGAAATATTAGAATAAGTCGTCTCTCTCGAGATCGTTTAGTAGTGTTATTATCGGCTTTATCTTGTTTTCAGGAAGAGATGTAACGTATAGCAAAGCATATGTAACAAAAATAGAATTGAATGTTACGTTGAAAATGGAGTCTGATACAAAAACAGGTCCTTTATTCGTATAATAAAACTAGTTTTGTTTTGTCATTCTACATAGGTGAAAAAGATACTTTCGAAAAACAATTAATTAAAGAAACATTTCAAACATTTAATTATCATTTCTATGAAAAACTGTATTGTTATAAAACCAACAATTAGGTTACTATTGTTGATGTTGTTTTTACCGCTCATGGCTTTTGCCCAAAAGGCTCAAGTTAACGGAACGGTAAAAGATCAGAGTGGAGAAACTTTGATTGGTGTTAGTGTAGTTGAGAAAGGGACCACTAATGGAACTATAACAGACCTCGATGGAAAGTACGAATTAGCAACACAAAACAATGCTATTTTGGAGTTTTCGTATATAGGTTATGTATCACAGAGTATAGAAGTTAATGGTCGTAGCCAGATTGATGTGATTTTGCGTGAAGACAATAAAGTACTCGAAGAAGTAGTGGTTGTAGGTTACGGTACTCAGCGAAAAGAGGCGGTTACCGGATCAGTTGCTTCGATGCGAGGCGATGTGTTACGCGAAGTTCAAACAGGGAATGTAACATCTGCTCTTGCAGGACGTATGCCCGGGGTGCAGCTGTCACAAACAAGTTCGAAGCCCGGTTCGGATATGCAAATCCGTATTCGCGGAACACGTTCGTTTAGTGCCGACAATAATCCTCTGATAGTTTTGGATGGTATCCCTTTTGCCGGAACAATAGGTGATATCAACCCAAATGATATCAAAAGTCTAGATATCCTTAAAGATGCTTCAGCTACAGCTATCTATGGTTCTCGTGGAGCTAATGGTGTAATCATCATCACAACAAATAAAGGTGTAGCAGGGCAAAAAGCAAAAGTAACTTACAACGCTTATTTAGGAGCAAAGACTCTTTATCACAGATATCCGATGATGTCGGGTAGCCAATTATATCAACTTCGACAAGATGCTGGAATATACAGCGAAAAAGATGAAAGTGGAAGTACTCGTCCTACTTTAGGAATGGATGAGGTGCAGGGAGTTGATACCGATTGGCAAGATTTAATGTTTAAAACTGCTATGGTAATGAGCCACGATATAGGTGTATCGGGAGGAAGTGAAACCGGTAGCTATAATATAGGTGTTGGTTACTTCGAAGATCAGTCATTATTGCCGGGTCAAGATTATAATCGTATAAATTTGAGAGCTACTATAGATCAGAATATCGGGAAATATGTTCGAGTAGGATTATCTTCAAATAGTAACTATAATGTTACTAAAGGTCAAAGTTTAGGCTTGTATAATACATTGGCTATATCGCCAATGATCAACCCTTGGGATGAAGATGGCAATTGGAAAAACAGAGTAGAATCTGTAGCTGATAAATATTGGTCGTTCTCAAGAGATGCGATTGAGGGTTTAGGAGATAAATATGCTGATAAACAACGCGTCTATGCTTCGTATAACTCTCTTTATGGAGAAGTGAAAATACCTGGAGTAGAAGGTTTAAGTTATCGAATTAATATCGGACTTAATATAAGAAGTCTTGATAGAGGACGATATCAAGGAATGGGGGTATTTAGCGATACACCGGATGCTGCTTCATCAGGATCGAGAGAAAAAGCTTCAACAACTCAATGGGTAGCTGAGAATGTTCTAACTTATGATAAGTTTTTTGGTAAACACCATTTGAACGTAGTGGGGCTATATTCGGCAGAACAAACTAAATATGAACGCTCATATATATCTGCGACAAATATTCCTTCCGATCATTTTCAGTATTGGAATCTGGGACAAGCCGAAAAATCGAATGTTACGTTTAATCCAAAAGAACAGAAATATGAAGTTAGTGCATTGAAGTCATGGATGGGGCGTGTGATGTATGATTACGATAGCCGCTATATGTTCTCTTTTGCTCTTCGTTCCGATGGCTCTTCTCGCTTGGCTAAAGGTCATCAATGGCATACTTATCCGGCAATTTCTGCAGGGTGGAATATCGCAAGAGAATCTTTTATGGAGAATGTTGACTGGATGGATAACCTTAAATTGCGTTTAGGGTGGGGACAAACATCTAATCAGGCTGTATCTCCTTATGCAACACTAGGTAGCTTGGATACACGTCCATACAACTTCGGAGACGAAGGTACTACAGGGTATTATGTTACAGAAGTTCCTAACAACGAGTTGGATTGGGAGTACTCGATAACATATAATGCCGGAGTAGATTTCTCTCTACTAAACAATCGTTTATGGGGTAGCCTAGAGTACTATATCGTTGATACAGAAGATATCCTGATGAAAGTTCCTATGCCTCAAACTTCGGGAGTAGGTAGCTATTGGGCAAATGTGGGAAAATCACAAAATAAAGGTATCGAATTGTCACTTAATGGTGTGATTATAGATAATATGAATGGTTGGACATGGGAAGCTGGGCTTAACTTCTATAAGAACAAAAATAAAGTTGTTGCTTTAGCTAGTGGACAAGATAGAGAAGAAGATATGAAATTATTCGTAGGTCATTCAATCAACTCAATCTACGATCATCAAAAGATCGGACTTTGGCAAGAAGGTGATCCTTTCCTAACTCAATACGAGCCTGGAGGTAATGTGGGGATGGTCAAAGTAAAATATACTGGCGAATATAATGAAGATGGATCTCCCGTAAGAGAAATTGGTGCTCAAGACCGTCAAATTATGAATGCCGATCCGGATTGGCAAGGTGGTTTCAATACGCGCGTTGCTTATAAGAACTGGGATTTAAATATTATTGGTACATATCAACATGGTGGTATACTTGTCAGTTCATTACACTCATCGAATGGTTATCTGAATATGTTAACAGGTAGACGTGGAAACGTAGATGTAGATTACTGGACACCAGAAAACACGAATGCAAAATATCCAAGACCAGGCGGTATCCAGAGTGGAGATAACCCGAAATATGGTAGTACACTAGGTTATTTTGATGGTTCATATTTCAAAGTAGGTCAAATTACATTAGGCTATAACCTTAATCCGAATGCATCATGGTTCAGAAAAGTTGGTTTAAGTAGTGCTCGCGTTTACTTCACAGTACAAAATGCTTTTGTATTTGGATCTTCATTTAACCGTGAAACAGGACTAGATCCGGTAACAAACTCTTACGGTGACGAAAATGCAGCTGTAACATCAAGTTTGCCATACAGCAGAAATACACTGACTGTAGGAACTAATACTCCTCAGACTCGTAACTATGTGTTTGGTTTGAATTTATCATTCTAAATGTCTTAAAACTAGAAACAAAATGAAAAATATAAGAATAATAATTGGAGCCGCTCTTTTTGCGATGCTTACATTTTCATGCAGCGATAATTTGTTGGATGAAAAACCACGAGGAACAGCCGATCCCGATTTCTTCAAAACCGAAGAAGGCGTTCGCGGAGGTCTGACCTCTCTATATGCACACACTAGATGGATTTTTGGCCAGTATTTTTATGCTGCCGCTCAAAATGGAACAGATGAATCTACCTATGCACAGAGTGCTGACAACAACTTTAAGGATACAGATATGTCGGGTGCAGGTTCGCTAACACCTAGCACCAGTCGTTCAGATGCTTTGTGGGGTGCAGCTTTCTCAAACATTAATACAGCAAGTGGTATTATCGAAAATGCCGCAGCTGTAGGCTTATCAGAAGCAATGATCGCTGAAGCTCGTTTCTTCCGTGCGTGGGATTATTTTATGCTTGTACAGACATTCGGAGGTGTTCCTCTTGATCTTGGTTCCGGTGAATTGAAGTTCAACAGTTCTACATCTCGTACATCAGTACGTAATACCGTTCCTGAAGTTTATACGAAAGCTATTTTCCCAGATATGATAGCTGCTGTTCAGCATCTTCCGGAAAAAGGCCGTGTAACTGGAGGATTGACAAAAACTGCAGCCAGATTGTTTTTATCAAAAGCATACCTTACTTATGCATGGTGGCTGGAGAACCCTAATAGTATTCCTACATATCCGGAAACTCCAAGAGTAGATCCGGACGGACATGATGCAGCATGGTATTATCAGGAAGCTTATAATGTGGCTTTAGAAGGAATTAAAAATCCTGCAGGGTTTGCACTTCAACCTACATTCTATGATGTACACCTAGGTAGTAACGATCGCAATAGTGAGATCGTATTATATAGTGACCATATTGAAGACGAATATTACAATCAAGCCAGCTTGTCTTGGAGTAATGGTGGTGCTCCGGAAAGTTTCGCAGTTTGGTTTGCAACATGGAACTATACAGATATCAGGAGTTCTGTTGATGGGGAAAATTACGGAACTTCGTCGGTACAACGTGAGGCAGTACAATGGGGTGGACGTCCTTGGACCCGTATGTGCCCTACTATAGATGTAATTACTGAGACTTTTGCAGATAAGAAAAATGATAGCCGTTATGACGGAACATTCGTTACTGTTTATCGTGGTAACTGGGAAAAAGCTGGTGTTGCGAATGAAGTATTATATAATGCAAATGGTTTGCCTATCAAAAATGGAGATCCTATCCTTACTTTCTTAGACGAAGAACCCGAGACTGCTATAACTTATCCAACAGGATCAGGACAAAGCAATATCGGTGCCGGAACTCTTCCTGATAGAGCCGATTGGGTAATTGCGCCTAGTGGTATTAGCCGAGTAGTTTATCCAGGGCTTTGGAAGTTAGGTACTTACCGTACGGACAACGGATCGGGATTGGGCCAACCTAATGGTGCTATCACTCGTCCTTGGAATATTGCGAAATTCTCTGAATTTTACTTCATAGCAGCAGAAGCAGCAGTGAAGGGTGCAAAAGGTGAAATGGATGCTCGCGAGCTTATCAACGTAATTCGTGCTCGTGCTGGTAAATGGCGTTGGCATAACAACAATAATGTTGAAATGATTGTAGATAATAGTGCTGCAATGATCGAAGCTACTCCAGCGGTTGATAAAATTGATATCGAATATATATTAGCAGAGCGTTCTCGCGAATACTATGGCGAAGGCTATCGCTGGTATGACCTTGTACGTACACAAAGCTGGGCTGATATAGCTGGTTCATACACAATCTGTGGAAGCAGTAAAGGTGATCATGATCCTAAGGTGACAAACCGTACCATATTGCCTTATCATTATTTACGTCCAATTCCACAAAGCCAATTGGACCGGATGACTATGTCGGAAGCTGAGAAGAAAGCTTATCAGAACCCTAATTATTAAAATTCTGTGAAATAATAAAATTAATAGGTTGGAGGATCAGCCTCCAGCCTATTGATAAAATAAATACCATGAAAAAAACTTTAAGTATATCGCTGTTTTCCCTGTTATTAGTGTTGTTACCAATAATGTTGTCGGCAAAAGAAAAATTTGTATTTACTGAAAATGATACGGATCACTTTCCGCTAGTAGTCAACAAAGTACCTCTGTCAATCATTGTTGACGAAAATGATGATAAAGGAGTGCTTCGGGCAGTGAATATTTTGAATGAAGATTTCAGAAAAGTTACTGGTAATACACCAAACCAAGGAAAAAGTAAATATGCCCTGATTATTGGAACAGTTGGCAAATCAACACTAATTGATAACCTTGTCAAACAAGGAAAAATTCAATCGAAAGACTTACAAAACAAGAACGAAAAATATTTAATAACGAATATTGCCAATCCTTGCGAGGGGGTAGAAGAAGCTATTGTCATTGCGGGTAGCGATAAACGTGGAACAATATACGGGATATACGAACTATCGGCACAGATAGGAGTATCTCCATGGTATTACTGGGCAGATGTTCCGGTAGAACAAAAAGACAATTTATATTTCAAAAAAGGCACATACACCGAGGGTGAACCTGCGGTTAAATATAGAGGAATTTTTCTGAATGACGAATGGCCCGCACTTGGAGGTTGGGCACAAGCTACATTCGGAGGATTCAATCATAAATTCTACGAAAAAGTATTCGAACTAATCTTACGTTTGAAAGGAAACTTCATGTGGCCAGCCATGTGGAACAGTGCATTTTATGATGACGATCCGCTCAATGGACCATTGGCCGATGAATATGGTATTGTGATGAGCACATCACATCACGAGCCGATGGCGTTGGCACAGAAAGATTGGCACAGAAGAGGAAAAGGTGAATGGAATTACAATACAAATAATAAAACATTAAAAGAATTCTGGAAATCGGGCATCGAACGCAGTAAAGATTGGGAGCAGGTGGTTACCATCGGTATGCGTGGCGATGGCGATGAAGCAATGGAAGAAGGAACGAACATTGCTCTATTAGAGAAAATAGTTCGAGATCAACGTAAAATTATTTCAGAAGTTACTGGTAAACCTGCAGAAAAAATGCCTCAGGTCTGGGCATTGTATAAAGAAGTGCAGGATTATTATGATCATGGAATGCGTGTGCCGGATGATGTAACACTGTTGTTTTGTGATGATAACTGGGGTAATGTTCGTAAACTTCCCGAATTGAATGCTCCGAAACGTAAAGGCGGCTATGGAATGTATTATCATTTCGATTATGTGGGAGGACCACGAAATTCGAAATGGATAAACGTTACACAGATACAACGTACTTGGGAACAGATGAATCTGGCCTATCGTTATGGTGTCGACCGCATATGGGTAGTGAATGTGGGAGACTTGAAGCCAATGGAATATCCAATCAGTTTCTTTATGGATATGGCTTGGAATCCCGATCGATTTGATGGGACCAATCTACAGCAACATACCGAAGAATGGTGTGCTCAGCAATTTGGAGAAAAATATAAAAAGGAATTAGCAAGACTTATCAATCTTTATACAAAATATAATCATCGTATAACACCCGAATTACTGGATGATACAACCTTTAGTTTGGATAATTACAATGAGTTCGAAACAGTTGTAAATGAATATCGCGACTTATTGATAGATGCAATGCGTTTTTATAACCTTATTCCTTGTAAATATAGAGATAGTTATGATCAGCTGATCCTATTCCCTATAAATGCTACTTGTAATCTATATGAAATGTACTATGCAGTGGCCAAGAATAAAGTTTATGCTTCGAAGAATGATGTTAAAGCCAATTATTGGGCGGATAAAGTAAAAGAATGCTTCGATCGAGACTCGTTACTGACAGTTCATTTTCATGAGAATATTACAAATGGCAAGTGGATTCATATGATGGATCAGGTACGTATTGGCTATACGTATTGGCAGCAACCTGACAAGAGCGTGATGCCTAAGGTTGTCTATGTGGATGTGCCGGCAGGATCAAAAGAGCCAATATTTGAGGAAGCAGACGGTTATGTTTCCATCGAAGCTCAGAATTACGCAAAAGCAAATAATGGAAAGAAAGTGTCGTGGATAACAATTCCCGATATGGGTAAAACTCTTTCGGCTCTGACTACAAATTCAGTGACAGAGACCCCTGATGAGAATGTTTATCTGGAATATAAAGTAAACCTAAAGACGATAGGAGAAGCTAAGCTGACTCTATTCTTATCTCCGACTTTAAATTTTAATGGTAATAGAGGTCTGCGTTATGCTGTGTCAATTGATGGTGGCAAAGAGCAGATCGTAAATTTCAACGGACATTATAGAGGAGAATTGGCTGAATGGCAAGCGAACCGAATTATCGAATCATCAACCAATCTTCTGATTGATAAAGCGGGTACTCATACCATCCGTATTCGTCCGTTGGATCAAGGTATCGTGCTTCAAAAGCTAATACTTGACTTGGGAGGGCTTCTACCTAGTTATTTAGGCGCTCCGCAAAGTAAGAATATAAATGAATAAGCTATCATCTTAGGAATAAAACAATATGGGAAATTTAATCAGAATATTATTCACATTACTTATTGTATTGGGTTTTACGGGAGTAGAAGCCAAAGTAAGATTGCCTCGCCTTATTAGCGATGGTATGATATTGCAACGTGATACGGAAGTCAAAATATGGGGATGGGCTGCTTCAGGAGAAACTGTCAATTTGAAGTTTCTGAGCCAGAACTACAAGACTAAAGCCGACAAAAAAGGCAACTGGTCGATCATCATTCCAGCACAGAAAGCAGGAGGCCCATATACGATGGAAGTAAATGATATTCAGATTAACGATGTATTGTTTGGAGATGTTTGGTTATGTTCTGGACAATCAAACATGGAATTACCTATTCGTCGCGTATTGGATTTATATCAAGAAGAAGTACAATCGGTGAATAATCCGAATATAAGACATTTCAGAGTTCCTATAAGATATGATTTCGTCGAAGCAAAAGATGACCTTGATGGAGGTACTTGGCAGATGACGAATCCGGAGAGCATACTCGAATTCTCGGCAGTAGCCTATTTTTTTGCTAAAGAATTATACGATAAATACAATGTACCGATCGGACTTATAAATTCGAGTGTAGGCGGTTCTCCTGCCGAAGCTTGGATCAGTATGGATGCTGTCAAAAAGTATCCGGTACATGAAGCTGAAGCTAAGAAGTATGCTGCTAAAGGGTATATAGATAATGTAAGGAAAGAGGAACAAGCTAAAAATAACGCATGGTATGCTGAAATGATGAGATTGGATAAAGGTCTCGGTATCTGGGATAAAGAACAAGTGAATACTGCCGATTGGGGCGACTATTATCTTCCGGGTCTGTGGCGTGATAAGGCGATGAACATCAGAAATGGAGTTGTTTGGCTACGCCGTTCTTTCGAAATATCTGAAGAAGATTCCGGAAAGCCGGCAACATTACGTCTAGGATATATAATTGATTCTGACTCTGCATTTATCAATGGCAAATTTGTAGGAACTACCGGATATCAATATCCTCCGCGAATCTATCAAATACCGGAGGGTATACTCAAAGCTGGTAAGAACTTCGTTACTGTTAGAGTGGTAACAAATCCCAATGGCGGATTTCAGGAAGATAAACCTTATAAGATTATTTTAGATAATAAAACGATAGATCTGACTGGAGTCTGGAAATACAATACCGGAGCTGAATTGCCGTCAGCGCCGTCTACTACATTCTTTCAGTACAAACCTACGGGGCTTTTCAATAGTATGATTGCACCGATAAATAATTATAAGCTAAAAGGAGTTATTTGGTATCAGGGTGAATCCAATCTGGGCAGAGCCAAAGAATATAAAAGCTTGATGCAGGATTTGATAAACGGTTGGCGTGAAAAATTCAACGAACCTATGCTACCTTTCATATATGCTCAATTGCCGGAACTGAATAAAGCATGGAATCAACCATCGGAAAGTGGTTTAGCCGAACTGCGTGAAGCTCAGCGTGAAATTCTTAACCTGCCGGCTACAGGTATGGCTGTTACATTAGGATTGGGAGAATGGAACGATATTCATCCTCTAAACAAAAAGGGTGTCGCTGGTCTTCTTGCACTCGAGGCTAGACGAGTTGCCTATAAAGAAAATGATATAACTACTTCTGGTCCAAAATTGATACGTGCAATGGTAAAGGATATTAGCATTATTCTTTCGTTCAATTCGGTTGGATCAGGCTTATATTCAAATCAAATATTAAATGGTTTTACAATTGCAGGAGCAGACGGAAAATACGTTTGGGCGAATGCCTCTGTAATATCCGAAAATAGAGTCCGAGTATGGAGTCATTTAGTACAGCAACCTGTTTCGGTTCGTTATGCATGGGCAGATAATCCTCAGGGAGCAAATTTGAAAAACAAAGAAGGCTTATTTGCATCGCCATTTATGGTCACAGAATCTGATCTTACATCACCGGACATTATATCAGAAAATGAAGTAGGGGTACATGATGATTTCAATTACGAACTTTGGAAAGATCATGGCGATGTGAGCATGATTCTGAAAGAGGGGGGAGCTTTCGAATGTAAGTGGACTGATATAAACAATGTTCTGTTTCGTACTGGTAAGAAGTTCGATATGACGAAAAATCATCGCGATCTAGGTCCAATTTCAGTTGATTACGACTGTGATTATCAACCAAATGGAAATTCATATCTGTGTGTCTATGGGTGGTCAGTAGACCCACTTGTCGAGTTTTATGTTGTAGAATCGTGGGGCAGTTGGCGTCCGCCTGGTGCCGAGCCTATAGGAACTGTTGAAGTAGATGGTGGAACATATGAGATATATAAAACAATGCGAATAAATCAACCTTCTATTATAGGCGACACTACTTTTCCGCAATATTGGAGTGTTCGTACCGACCGAAAAACTCAAGGAAATATTTCTCTGAGCGATCATTTTGAAGCATGGGAAAAGCTTGATCTCGGATTAGGTAAAATATTCGAAATTGCATTTTGTGTAGAAGGCTTCCGAAGCAGTGGTGCTGCCAATTTGAAAAGTCATGTACTGACTATCGGAGATACAACAATTGGTTCAGATCGGAAAAAATAAAAATTTAATTATATGGAATCAATATCACAAGTAACAACAGAATCGAAAGGTTTTTATAAACTATCGAGATTGCAACGTATTGGCTTTGGATCGGGCGACTTGGCTCAGAACCTTATTTATCAAACCGTTGCCCAATATTTACTTATTTTTTATACTAATGTTTACGGCTTGCCAGCTGCTACGGCTGCAATTATGTTTCTTATCGTTCGCTTGGTTGATGTTGTCTGGGATCCACTGGTAGGAGCGTTTGTTGATAAACACAATCCGAAAATGGGTAAATACCGTTCGTATCTGGTTTTAGGAGGAATTCCTCTGACCGGATTTGCTATTCTTTGTTTCTGGAATGGTTTTTCAGGATCATTGGTTTATGCTTACATTACCTATGTCGGTCTGTCTATGTGTTATACACTTATTAATGTTCCTTACGGAGCATTGAATGCATCGTTGACTCGCGATACTGACGAAATAACTAAACTGACTTCGGTGCGCATGTTCCTAGCCAATCTTGGAGGATTAGCCGTTGCTTATGGTATTCCAATTATTGTAAAAACTCTTTCTCCTGATGGAAAAATAAACTCGGTAGAATCGGGAAATGCTTGGTTCATCACAATGACAATATATGCTGTAGTAGGTTTAGCGTTGCTTATTTTTTGTTACACTCAGACAAAAGAACGTGTTGTGATGGACGAAAAGGATACTGAAAATGTAAAAGTATCTGATTTGTGGATCGAATTCAAGCATAACAAGCCGTTACGTGTATTAGCATTTTTCTTCATCACAGCTTTTGCTATGATGGCTATCGGCAACTCGGCTGGTTCGTATTATATGATCTACAATGTTCAAGCTCCCGACTGGTTGCCTTATTTTGCGGCTTTAGGTTCTATACCTGCATTTATTTTCATGCCGATGGTTCCGGCTATCAAACGTACGATCGGGAAAAAACAAATGTTTTATGTCTTTCTTTCGGTTGCTATAATAGGAATGGCGATGTTATACATAATATCTGTTGTTCCTGCACTCAAGACACAAGTTTGGTTGGTATTGGTTGCTCAGTTTGTTAAATCCACTGGAATCATTGTAGCTACCGGTTATATGTGGGCTTTAGTTCCCGAAGTTATCTCTTATGGGGAATATACTACCGGTAAACGTATCTCGGGAATAGTGAATGCTCTGACTGGGATCTTTTTTAAAGCAGGTATGGCTTTGGGTGGCGTTGTACCGGGATTTGTTCTTGCGTTTGTTGGTTTCGATGAAAAAAACACAGTCAGTCAATCGCCTTTTGCCGAACAAGGCATATTATGGCTCGTTGCTGTTATTCCGGCAATATTACTTCTTGTAGCTATGTTCATTATCTCGAAATATGAATTGGAAGACAATGTAATAGATAAAATAAACATGGAAATAGAGGAGAGATACAAAAAATAAACTTTTAAACAGTATAATATAAAATTGTATGAAATTTTTTAAAACCACACTGCCAGTTCTTGGATTTTTGCTTGTCACAAGCTGTACGCCAAAAGTTGAATCAGAAAAAAACTTAAAAGAGGCTTTTAGCGATAAGTTTTATATTGGAGCAGCAATGAATGTTAATCAGATATACGAAGTAGATAGTATTTCTGCCAATATTGTAAAACAACAATTCAGCTCTATCGTTGCAGAAAATTGTATGAAAAGTGAAGAAATCCAACCTAAAGAAGGTGAATTCTTTTTTGATCATGCTGATCGTTTCGTCGCTTTTGGCGAAAAGAATAATATGCATATGATCGGTCATACTTTGATTTGGCATTCACAAGCTCCCGACTGGTTTTTTGTCGATGAGAATGGTAAAGATGTATCACGTGAAGTGTTGATAGAACGTATGAGAACGCATATCTATACTGTTGTAAAGCGTTATAAGGGAGCAATAAAAGGTTGGGATGTCTTGAATGAAGCTATTTTAGATGATGGATCATTGAGAAAGAGTAAATTTCTTGAGATCATAGGAGAAGATTATATTAAACTGGCTTTTCAGTTTGCTCACGAAGCGGATCCTAAAGCTGAATTATATTATAACGACTATAATGAATGGCATGTCGGTAAACGTGATGCTATAGTACGTATGGTGAAATCGCTGAAAGATGAAGGAATTCGTATAGATGGAGTAGGAATGCAAGCTCATATGGGACTAGAATATCCTTCTGTTGAAGAGTACGAAGCTGCAATCGAAGCTTATCATGGGGCAGGAGTAAATGTAATGATCACAGAATGGGATATCAGTGCATTGCCTAGACCGTCAAAAGCGACCAGTGCAAATATTACAGATACAATTGCTTATAAAAAAGAAATCAATCCTTATACAGAAGGTTTACCCGAGGATGTGCAGACTCAGTGGGAAAATCGTTACCTTGATTTTACGAAATTATTCTTAAAACATCAGGATAAGATAACGAGAGTGACTACTTGGGGTGTTGCAGATAAAGATTCGTGGAAAAATGATTTCCCGGTTGTAGGACGTACAGATTATCCTCTATTATTCGACCGATCGTACGAGGCTAAGCCGGTTGTAGGAAAAATGATAAAACTAGCAGAAGAATATAATAAACAATAAACATAAAATATTAAGTTATGAAAGAACCAAGATATTTAGTGCCAGGTGCATATATGGCCGATCCGGCAGTCCATGTTTTCGAAGGAAAATTATACATATATCCATCCCACGATTGGGAAAGTGGAATTGAAGAGAATGATAACGGCGATCACTTCAATATGAAAGATTACCATGTATTCTCAATGGATGATATAGATGGCGAAGTGACAGATCATGGTGTAGTTTTAGCTACAGAAGACATACCATGGGCGGGCCGCCAATTGTGGGATAATGACGTAGCATATAAAGATGGCAAATATTACATGTATTTTCCATTGAAAGATCAGAACGACATATTCCGCATAGGTGTTGCTGTCAGCGATAAACCTTACGGACCATTCAAACCGCAGGACAATCCAATGAAAGGAAGTTATAGTATCGATCCTTCAATCTTCGAAGAGGATGGCAAATACTACATGTATTTCGGTGGTATTTGGGGTGGACAGTTGCAGCGATACAGAAATAATAAGGCATTGGAATGTGCCGAGATTCCTGCTGACGATCAGCCATCACTTTGTGCAAAAGTTGCATTGTTGAGAGACGATATGATGGAGTTTGCAGAAGAGCCTCGCGACGTAGTAATTGTTGATAAGAATGGAGAGCCTTTGAAACAAGGTGATACTGAACGTCGTTTCTTTGAAGCATCGTGGTTGCACAAGTATAACGGAAAATACTATTTCTCATATTCAACGGGTGATACACATAATTTGTGTTACGCTATCGGTGATAATCCATATGGACCATTTGTTTATCAGGGTGTAATATTGACTCCTGTAGTAGGTTGGACTACACATCATGGTATAGTCGAATTTAAAGGAAAATGGTATTTATTTCATCACGATTGTGTACCTTCGGAAGGAAAAACTTGGCTTCGTAGCTTGAAAGTTGTAGAGATGGAATATAACGATGATGGTACAATAAAAACGATAGAAGGCACAGCAAATAAAATTTAGAAATGAAAAAAATAACAATAATATTATACAGCCTATTTCTGGTTTTATCATATTTGAAAGCCGAAGACGGAAGCCGTCTTTGGCTTCGTTTCGATAAAGCAGAGAACACTGCTGCTAATATCGTATACATGCAAAAACGATATTCTGCTACATTGGCGGTAGCAATGCAGGAGCTGAAAACCTATTGGAAAGGACAAGAAGTCGAATTTGTTGTCGACAAGAAACTGAAAAATCTGAAAGACGGCTACCTTATAAAAGGGTATGACCAAAAGATTACTATCTATGCAGGTAAGGATGAGGGAATACTCTATGGAGCTTACCATCTGCTACGCTTACAACAATCAAAAGCTGATGTAAAGAATTTGGACATAGAAGAAAAACCATCTTACGATATTCGCATACTCAATCATTGGGATAATCTGGATGGAACTATCGAACGTGGCTATGCCGGATATTCGTTGTGGAAATGGGATGAGCTGCCTAATACTTTATCGCCACGTTACAAAGAATATGCACGGGCAAATGCTTCGATAGGAATCAATGCTACTGTATTGAATAATGTAAATGCATCACCAGATATATTGAAAGCAGAATATTTAGAGAAAGTGAAAGCTTTGGCAGATGTTTTCCGTCCGTATGGATTGAAAGTATATTTGTCGGTCAATTTTTCATCGCCTAAAGTAATTGGTGGACTAGAGAACTCGGATCCATTGAACAAGGATGTTCAGAAATGGTGGAAAGAAAAAGCAAAAGAAATTTACTCGCTGATTCCCGATTTCGGAGGATTTTTAGTAAAAGCCAATTCAGAAGGACAACCAGGACCTCAGGATTATGGACGCACTCATGCCGATGGAGCTAATATGCTGGCTGATGTGCTGAAACCATACGATGGCATAGTAATGTGGCGTGCTTTCGTCTACAACCCGAATAATGAGGATAGAGCAAAACAAGCATATATGGAGTTTGTTCCGTTAGATGGACAATTCAGAGATAATGTAATTATCCAGATAAAAAATGGTCCGGTTGATTTTCAGCCGCGAGAACCATTTGCTCCATTATTCGGTGCATTGAAAAATACTGCTGAAATGGTTGAATTTCAAATAACGCAAGAATATCTTGGTTTCTCAAATCATTTAGCATATTTAGCTCCGCTTTTCAAAGAAGCATTGGATAGCGATACTTATTCGGATGGTGAAGGTTCTACTGTAGCAAAGTTGACAGACGGAACATTACGTAAACAAAGCAAAACAGCTATTTCAGCTGTCTCAAACATAGGAGCGGATGTAAATTGGTGTGGGCATCATTTTGCTCAAGCCAATTGGTATGCATTCGGGCGCTTAGCTTGGAATCATCAATTATCGTCAGAGCAAATTGCAGACGAATGGCTGAAGATGACCTTTAATGATGATAAAAATTTTGTTGATCCGATTAAATCATTGATGCTCGATTCGCGTGAGGCTGTAGTCAATTATATGATGCCTATGGGACTTCATCATATCTTTGCTTGGGAACATCATTATGGTCCCGAACCTTGGTGTACAATACCTGGTGCACGTGCTGATTGGTTACCGGCTTATTATCATAATGCAGATAAGGCTGGCTTAGGTTTTGATAGAACGAAAACTGGAAGTAATGCTGTCGCTCAGTATTTTCCTCCATTGGATGGAGTATACGGAAATATTGCGACTTGTCCAGAGAATCTGATTCTTTGGTTCCATCATGTAGCATGGGATTACAAAATGAAGAATGGACGAATCATGTGGGATGAACTTTGTTATAAATACGACGAAGGTGTTCAGCAAGTTCGTGAATTTCAGAAGACATGGGATAGGGTAGAGGACTTTGTCGACAAACAACGTTTTACAGAAGTACAGTCGAAACTGAAAATTCAGGCAAAAGATGCTGTATGGTGGAAAGATGCTTGTTTGTTATATTTCCAAACATTCTCCAATCGTCCTATTCCTTATGATATAGAGAGACCTATACATGAATTGGATGATCTGAAGAAAATCAAGCTTGATATGAAACATCATAATTAATTTTCTGCTTTATGGAAAAAACTTGGAGATGGTTTGGTAAGAAAGATAAAATAAGTCTTTCGATGCTTCGGCAGATTGGGGTAGAAGGTATTGTAACAGCTTTACACGATATCCCGAATGGAGAAATCTGGACAGAAGACGCAATACTTGATCTTAAAAATTATATCGAGGCGGCAGGTCTCAGATGGTCTGTAGTAGAGAGTCTTCCCGTTAGCGAAGCTATAAAATATGCAGGAAAAGAGCGAGATCAACTTATCGAAAACTATAAAATAAGCTTGGCTAATTTAGGTAAATGTGGTATCAAAACTGTTTGTTACAACTTTATGCCGGTTATCGATTGGATACGCACCGATCTGGAACGTCCGTGGGAAGATGGTACGTCTTCTCTTTTCTTCGATAAAATACGCTTTGCATACTTCGATTGTAAGATTTTAAAGCGTGAAGGAGCTGAGAAGGATTATTCGGATGAGGAGATGAATAAGGTTCGAGAACTGGATCGTACAATAACCGAATCGGAAAAAGATGCTTTGATTGATACGATTATTGTCAAGACTCAAGGTTTTGTAAATGGGAATATTAAGGAAGGAGATAAAAATCCGGTGTCAATTTTCAAGAACCTTTTGGCTCTATATGAAGGAATAGATCGTGATGGACTCAGAGAGAATATGAAATATTTCTTGGAGCAAATTATGTCGGTCTGCGACGAGTATGGAATCAATATGTGCGTACATCCAGATGATCCGCCGATTCAAGTGTTGGGATTACCTCGTATTGTAACAAGCCGAGAAGATATTTCATGGATATTGAAAGCAGTGGATAATCCTCATAATGGACTGACTTTCTGTGCAGGCTCGCTGAGTGCAGGAATCCATAACGATGTTCCGCAGATGGCGCAGGAATTTGTATCGCGTACCCATTTTATTCATCTTCGTAGTACTGAAGTTATGGATAATGGCGATTTCATTGAAGCTCCACATCTCGAGGGACGCGGGCATCTGATAGACTTAGTTCGTATTTTTGAAAAAGAAAATACAGCTCTTCCAATGCGAGTCGATCATGGACGTACTATGTTGGATGATGCGGATAAAGGATACAATCCGGGTTACTCATTCTATGGACGTATGTATGCTCTGGCTCAGATGGATGGTGTGATAGCTACGGTGAAAGATGAATTGAAAAATTCAATTATATAATGAACAGAAAGTAAATATACTAGGGGCAAATGGAAGAAAATATATTTAGTATCAAAGATAAAATAGTCGTTGTGACAGGTGGCTATGGTGTATTGGGTGGAAGTATATCCAAACATTTAGCAAAACAAGGAGCTAAAGTCTTGATTTTAGGACGCAGTAAGGAGAAAGCAAGTGCGCTTCTGAATGAAATATCCGATTGTGGAGGAGATGTATCATTTATCGAGTCAGATGTAATGAACGAAGATCTCTTGATCAAGAATAGAGAGGAAATTCTGGCAAAATATGGGAGAGTAGATGTGCTGATCAATGCAGCCGGAGGGAATATACCCGGTGCGACATTGGCTCCCGATCAGGATTTCTATACAATGAAACGTACAGATTGGGATAAGGTTATCGATCTGAATATGAACGGGACAGTATATCCAAGCTTAGTGTTTGCAAAAGTATTTGCCGATCAGAAGCAAGGATGCATCATTAATGTGTCGTCTATGGCGGCTTATTCGGCAATAACGAGGGTTGCAGGTTACTCAGCGGCTAAATCAGCTATAAGTAATTTTACACAATGGTTAGCTGCAGATATGGCGTTAAAATATGGAGACGGAATTCGAGTGAATGCTATTGCTCCGGGTTTTTTCATTGGTGAGCAAAACAGAAAAGTACTTATCAATCCCGATGGATCGCTGACTGATCGTAGCAAAAAAGTATTAGCAAATACGCCGATGGCTCGTTTCGGAAAGATTGATGAACTGAATGGAGCTGTCCAGTTTTTGTGCAGTGATGCAGCCAGCTTTATTACTGGTGTAGTTCTGCCAGTGGATGGTGGGTTTAGTTCGTTTAGTGGAGTCTAAGTTACTCGAACATATACGTATAAAATATAGGAGGCCGGTTAATACCGGCCTCCTATATTTTAATGTGCCTCGAATTATTTATTAAAAAACAGAGGTCGCACACTACTGAGAATGTGCAACCTCTAACAAGTACCAAATTATATAAACCACCAATTATTTTTTCCAGATTTTTTCCATATCCTCCAAGGTCTTACCTTTTGTTTCAGGGATACGTTTCCAAACAAATAGGGCAGCCAGTACAGCCAATATGCCATATACCCAATATGAGAATCCATGATTGAACATTGCTACTAGAGTTTCGTTTTTATCCATGATCGGGAATGTCCATGATATAAAGAAGTTAGAAACCCATTGTGCTGCAACAGCTATGGACATAACAGCCGAACGTACCGAGTTGGGAAATATTTCAGCTAGCATTACCCAGCAGACAGGTCCCCACGACATAGCAAAACCAGCTGTATAGGTTAACATACATACCAATTTAACTCCTCCCGGAAGATCTGCTGCAAAGGAACTACCTAGCAACAGCATTGATACAGCCATAACCAACGCTCCAATAATAAGCAAAGGCTTGCGACCAAATTTATCTACCGTCAAGATAGCTAAGACTGTAAATGATAAGTTAACGATACCTACTATAATTGTTTGCAAGAGTGCCGAGTCTGTTCCCGAACCCATGCTTTTAAATATTTCCGGAGCGTAATATAGTACTACGTTGATACCTACAAACTGTTGGAACGCAGATAGTAATACTCCTGTTATTATAATTGCAAATCCATAAGAGCGTATAGGCACAATCAATGCAAATACAAAACCGGCAATCATTCCAACTTCTATAGAACTGGAATAACCAGCCAGATTTAACGAAAAATAGATTATTACAAAAAGAATGAGCCACGTTAACATGAAGCGATAATACGGCTTCATCGAAACTTCGACTTCGTTTTTAAAGCTGCTTTCAATATCTTTTACTTCTTGAGCAGCACGGGTGCTACCAATAAGTTTTGTCAAAATTTTTTCTGCTTGGTTGGTCTTACCCATCATGATCAGCCAACGAGGCGTTTCGGGTGCCAAAAACAATAATAAGAAAAATAATATTGACGGTATACTTAATGAGGCAAACATATAGCGCCATCCAATACTATGCAGCCATTCGCCACTTCCGCTATCTTGTTTGGCAATGAAATAGTTGACGAAATAAACGACAAGCATACCAAAAATAATAGCAAATTGATTGAGTGCAACTAGGCTACCGCGTTTTTCGGGCGGAGCTATTTCTGCAATATACATCGGAGATACCATAGATGCTATACCAACACCGACTCCTCCTAATATGCGATAAAATACAAAATGATAGACAAAAGTATAGTCTCCTGTTCCCGGCATACCATAACCTATCTCAGGCCAGGCTGATCCAATTGCAGCTAAAAGAAATAAGAGAGCTGCCGAAAAAAGAGCATTACGACGTCCAAAGCGCTGACTGATCCAACCTGCTATTGCTGCACCGAAAATACAACCAATAAGGGCGCTACTGACAACGAAGCCTTCCATTGCACTTGCTTCGAATGAAGATAAGTTCATGGGCTCGATAAAAAACAGACGGAGCGATTCTACTGTTCCTGAGATGACTGCTGTGTCGTATCCGAATAGCAATCCTCCAAGAGTAGCAATCAGGGTCAGTCCTGCTAAATAAGATTTACTCGCTTTGCTTTCCATGCTTTATTTAAGATTAATTTATATTTTAGGTCTTATTATTTTCTGTATACACAAAGAGGATGATTATTAATTTTTTGTGCAGCAATTTACTTTACTTACTGTCCATTCCAGAACATACAGAATAAAGAAAAACTGCAAGGAAAAATACAAGGTCAGAACCAGTCTGACCTTGTATTTCAGTTGTTATGCTTAAATGTACATATTGATTATAGCTTCGTAAAGCTCTTGCTTACCACTTATTTGTTTTGGTTCGCCATTTTGTTTAGCATAAGCCACTAAATCTTCAAGAGCTAATTTGCCTTCAGCAAATTCTTTTCCTTTACCATTAGTAAACGAAGCATAGCGTTCTTTGAACATTTGACAGTATGGAGAATCTTCAAGGATATTAGCTGCAACTTCCAATGCGCGTGCCATAACATCCATTCCTGAAATGTGAGCGATGAAGATATCTTCAAGATCAGTAGAGTTACGACGAGTTTTTGCATCGAAGTTTGTACCTCCGTTACCTAAACCTCCGTTACGGATAATGTGGATATATGCTTGTACTAGTTCGTAAAGATCGATAGGGAATTGGTCTGTATCCCATCCATTTTGATAGTCACCACGGTTAGCATCGATTGATCCAAGTAATCCCATATCTACAGCACATGCAATTTCGTGTTCGAATGTGTGACCTGCAAGTGTAGCGTGATTTACTTCGATATTGATTTTAAAATCTTTCTCTAACCCATGAGCACGAAGGAAGCCTGCAACAGTTTCAACGTCAAAATCGTATTGATGTTTTGTTGGTTCCATTGGTTTCGGCTCAATCAGGAATGTTCCGGTAAATCCTTTGGCACGAGCATAGTCGCGAGCCATAGTAAGCATGCGAGCTAAGTTTTCTTTTTCTAGTTTTTGGTCAGTATTTAGTAATGACATATAACCTTCGCGACCACCCCAGAATACATAGTTTGTACCTCCAAGTTCAATTGTTGCATCAATTGCATTTTTGATTTGAACAGCAGCACGAGCCACAACGTCGAAGTTCGGATTAGTAGCAGCACCATTCATATAACGTTTGTGACTGAAAACATTGGCTGTACCCCAAAGAAGTTTGATGCCTGTTTCAGCTTGTTTTTGTTTTGCATAAGCTACGATAGCTTTCAGATTAGCTTCATATTCTTCGATAGTGTCAGCTTCGTCAATCAAGTCTACATCATGGAAACAATAATACTCGATACCTACTTTTTGCATGAATTCGAATCCTGCATCCATTTTAGCTTTTGCACGATCAAGAGCAGTACCTTCGCCATTCCAAGGGAATACTTTTGTACCTGGTCCGAATGGGTCGCCACCTTCAGCACACAATGTGTGCCACCAAGCCATTGCAAATTTCATCCAGTCTTTCATTTTTTTGCCCATGATTACTTTTTCTGCATCATAGTAACGGAAAGCCATTGGATTTTTGCTTTCTTTTCCTTCGAATTTAATTTTTCCTACACTTGGAAAATACTCTTTTGTTGCCATTTTTCTTGTTTTTTTAATGTTTAACCTATTTATAATTATTTGTTATTTCAAAAATGATTTCCATTTTTCATAAGCTTCAGTATAAGCCTCTTTATGCTGGTTCTGAGGCTCTATGACTGACAGTTTTTCTAATGATGCGAAGGCTTCGTCGTTAGATTTGTAATAACCTATTCCCATACCAGCAGCTCGGGCAGCTCCAGCTGCGCCATCAGTGTTGTATAGTTCGATTGTAGCCTCACTTACATTAGCTAGTGTTTGTGAAAAGATTGGACTTAAGAACATATTTGCATATCCGGCACGAATCAAGTGAATATTCATACCCATTTCGCGCATAACCTCCATCCCGTATTGATACGAGAAAACGATTCCTTCCTGAGCAGCGCGTAGAATATCGCGTTTGTCATGTATATTGAAGTTTATACCGTGTATCGAGCAGTTTACATCGCGATTTTCTAGTACGCGTTCGGCTCCATTGCCAAAAGGAA
Source organism: Dysgonomonas massiliensis (assembly GCF_900240225.1). GTDB lineage: Bacteria > Bacteroidota > Bacteroidia > Bacteroidales > Dysgonomonadaceae > Dysgonomonas > Dysgonomonas massiliensis. Next base: position 234,205 of record NZ_OEPV01000005.1, read on the forward strand.
TGATTGAAATACCTTTTGATCCGATTGGAGATTGTGCCGCCAGATTGTTCATATCGGCATATGATAAACCTTCGAGTGCTAAATTACGCTTCAACCATGAATTCAAAATTCCTGTACCATTGATGCATAACAAAATTCCCAGACGGGTTTGTTCTTCGGTATAATTGACATGTGCGAATGTATTGACACGCGATTTCTTATCGTACTCTAATTTGTCAGATACTCCATAAACTACGCCAGATGTTCCGGCTGTTGATGCAACTTCGCCCGGATTGAAAACATTCAATGAAAGGGCATTGTTGGGCTGGTCGCCTGCACGATACGAAATTGGCGTTCCAACTTGTAATCCTAATTCTGCTGCAGCGCTAGATGATACTTCAGCTTGATGTCCGAAAATTGGTTTTATTTCAGGGATGAAGCTTTCGGGAATACCATAATATTCAAGTACATCTTTCGACAATGATTGAGTTTTGAAGTCCCAGAAGATTCCTTCTGACAGTCCTTCTATAGTCACTGCTATCTGATCTGATAACTTCATAGCAATGTAATCACCAGGTAGCATCAGTTTATCTATCTTATTGTAGATGTTAGGCTCATTTTCTTTAACCCATGCCAGTTTAGATGCTGTAAAGTTTCCCGGAGAGTTAAGCAAATGCGATAAGCATTTTTCTTCACCAATTGCTTTAAATGCCTTTTCTCCGTATGGGACAGCACGGCTATCGCACCAAATGATTGATGGACGTAAGACATTCTTATCCTTATCTACCAATACCAACCCGTGCATCTGCCATGTGATACCGATAGCTTTCACTTCTTTTCCAGAAACACCAGACTGACTCATTACTGAATGATGCGCTTTTTTCAGGTTCTCCCACCAATCCGAAGGGTTTTGTTCAGCCCAGCCGGGTTTGGCGGCTGTGATCTCCATTTCTTGTTTGGGATAGAAGTCAGAAGCTACAATTTTGCCCGATTCGGCTTCTACTAAGCAAACCTTTACTGATGAACTGCCTATATCATATCCTAGTAAATACATAGTTATATTCTTGTTTGTTTATTAAATATTCGTTTTCAATTTGTTGTATCCTTTTTTCTCGAATTTATAGTAACGTGCTGCTCTATGTGATACGTCTTTTTGTCTTTCGTCCAATGCTACAACATAGGGCATAGATGCTACCTTTTTATGAAAATTGCGGATATCTATTTTTTTATTGTATATAGCTTCGTATAACTTATGCAGCTGGCTGATTGTAAATTTACGTGGCAATAATTCGAAAGCTATAGACGGGTTATATTCGATCCATTGACGGATTTCGGTTAGAGATTCTTTCACTATAAGATTGTGATCGAATGGCATTGCCGGTATCTGATCTATGGGACACCATTTTGTATCCTTATATTTCGATATAGTATTTAATTTGCGATCAACCTTACATAGAGAAAGGTATGCAACTGTTATCAGACGGTCTATGTTGGGCTGGTACTCTTTATCTAGCCATTTTATATCTTCAGGTTTGTTGGCCCGATTTGGTGAAGCGTAGCATTTGAATTGTTTCAAAGACATGCGCTTAATTCCAGTCAGTTCAAATAAAACACGATTTGCTGCATCGTCAACATCTTCTTGATCATAAATCAAGCTGCCGGGAAGTTTCATGTTGTTTACATCCTCATTTTTCAAGGAACGTTGAACCAATAGGATATTCAGCTGGTTATCATCGAACCCGAATACGACACAGTCGACGGATAGATAAGTGTGTATAAATTGACGCTTCATAGTATCATTTGATATACAAGATTTAGATAATGCTAACTCTGATTGTAAAAGTAAAAATAAAATATTCTATTGCAAATTATTTTGCTTATTAATTCTGTTAATTAATTGGAATAGAGTATTTTATATTTCATGTGTATTACAATTAGGTTATATTGTATTTTGTACAATATGGATGCGTTTTTTCTTATTGGTAAAGCGTTTAAATAAATTTGTGTTGTGAATAGTTCTTGATTTTTATGTGTTAAAATCTACAATAAGCTATTTGCTGTATAAAGTCCAGTATTACTAGTATTAGTCGTTGTGACATTTTTTCTGTGTGGGGATTAGGTTTGTTATTCTATAGATGATAGTATAATAAACAATAATTAGTTAAATAATCTCTTTTTTTAATAAAAGTTACTAGGGTATTGCCTCTGTATATCCGTTATTATAATAAAAGGAAGAAATATTTAGGTTTAATGCCTATTACATTTATTTATATACAATCGTGAATACAGAGCTTTTACATAAGTTTTTTGCAGGAAAGGCAAGCAATGAAGAAATCTTGAAGATTAAAAGTTGGACTGAACAATCTGACGAAAATCTGCAAGAATTAATATCCGAGCGAAAAATATATGACACTATACAGTTGAATATACATAATCCGCTGACTGTTGTTTCGGAAGTTACAATAGATGAACAACCAGTCAGAAGATTCTCTATGAATTCATTCGCTAAAGAGTTTTTGAAAATAGCATCCGTAGTCTTAATCACAATATTAGCTAGTTGGATGTTGTTCAATAATAATAAGATAAATCCAAACGAACTTGCAATGCAAACTATTAAAGTTCCTGCAGGGCAAAGAATAAATGTTGTTTTACCTGATGGTACAAGCGTTTGGGTCAATTCAAAGTCAACCCTGACGTATCCTGTAGCTTTCAATACAGAACAGCGTAATGTGTACTTAGAAGGTCAGGCTTATTTTGATGTCGCAAAAAATAAAGATGTTCCATTCATTGTGAATACTCAAGAGGGCTCTGTCAAAGCATTGGGAACTGCATTTGATGTTATATCCTTGTCTGACGATAATATTTTTGAAACAATGTTATTAGAAGGATCGGTTGAAGTGAGTCTGTCAACAGACCTCTCTCGAAAGGTAATACTTATACCGAATCAAAAAGCTACAGTATCGGAAGGTGATTTTTCTATTACTACGGTAGAAGACCAAAATCCATATGAGTGGAGAAACGGCCTTGTAAGCTTCCGAAATAAAAAGTTTAAAGAGATTATGACTATTCTTGAAAAGACCTATGATATAGATATCGAATTAAAAGATGCTAATGTCGGGGATCAAATGTATACAGGTAAATTCCGCATTTCGGACGGAATACAGTATGCTCTAGATGTTTTGTCTCTATACAAAAAAATAGATTATAAAATTGACTATGAAAATCGAATAATACACGTTAAATCTAGTAGATAAATTGAATTATATTAACCTTTAAAAAATAGCCTATGATATAAATTTACCATGAAAAATAAAAAGGTTAGAAATGCTGCAACATTCCTAACCTTAAGAATTAATCAATACAATTGGAATCGTATTAATAACAAAATCTGTAAATCTATGAAAAATAGAATTTTTAGCGATAATATCCAGCTAAAAAATAAGAATCTTAAACATTTTTTTAGGATTATGAAATTATTAAATTTATTTCTCTTCGTTGCAATATTCACTCTTAGTGCAACAAATTCATACTCCCAAAGTGAGAAAGTGTCTCTGAATAAGAGAGATGTAAAGCTTGAGGAAGTATTATCCGAGATTGAAAAACAAACGAATTACTTATTCATATATAATGATCAAGTAAATGCCGGACAAAAAGTATCAGTAACGTCACAAAACGAAGCTACTTCGTCAGTGTTGAATAGGCTGTTGAGCAATACTGGTATAAGCTATGCCCTACAAGGGAGTCATATTTTGTTGACTAACAAAAAAGCATCAAACAATGTAGATCAAGTTGTTTCTAAATTGGTTACCGGAACAGTAATAGATAAACACGGAGAATTATTGATCGGTGTTACTGTTGTTGTGAAAGGAAACCCTTCGAGAGGTACTACGACCGATTTAGATGGGAAATATTCTATATCAGCGCAGGAAGGAGAAACATTAGAGTTTACTTACGTCGGATTTAAATCCCAAGAAATCAAAGTAGGAACAAGTGATGTGATTAATGTTACTATGGAAGAAAGTGACGTTGCATTGAGCGATGTTGTAGTTACAGCTTTAGGTATCAAGAGAGAATCTAAGGTATTGACGTACAATGTTCAAGAATTAAAAGGCGAAGACCTAACTGTAGTGAAAGATGCTAACTTCATCAACAGCTTAGCTGGTAAAGTTGCCGGTATACAAATTAATCAAAGTGCATCAGGTATTGGAGGATCGGCTAGAGTCGTTATGCGCGGTACTAAATCTATAATGGGTAATAATAATGCTTTGTATGTTGTAGATGGTATTCCGTTGTATGACGTGAGAGGCGAACAACCTGAAAATGTATTTGAATCTCCTGACGGTGGAGACCGTGATGCATTTGCAAATATAAACCCTGATGATATCGAAAGCTTATCAGTTCTAAGTGGTCCTGCTGCTGCCGCTCTATATGGGAGTCAGGGTGCTAATGGTGTGATTTTGATTACTACTAAGAAAGGTGAGCAAGGCCTAAAGATTAATTATTCAAACAACTCAATTTTCTTGAAGCCGTTTGTAATGCCTGAGTTTCAAGATACATATGGATCCAGAGATCAAAGCTTTCAAAGTTGGGGACCTAAAAAGTCATCTGATATGGCATCATATGATCCTAAAGATTTCTTCCAGACAGGTTATGTAGAAACCAACTCATTAGCAGCATCTTTTGGTGGCGAAAGAAACAAAACATACGTTTCGGTTGCAGCAACAAATTCAAGAGGTATTATTCCGAATAATAAGCTGAATCGTTATAATATGACTGTACGAAATACAGCTGATGTTATCAAGGATAAATTAGAATTTGACTTCTCATTCTCTTATATCAATGAAGATAACAGAAACATGATGACTCAAGGTCAATATCACAATCCACTGTTACCTATCTATTTATTTCCTAGAGGAGATGATATTGCAAACTATAAAATATATGAAACATTTGATCCAGCTCGAAATTTCAAAACCCAAAACTGGCCTTCAAAATATGGAAATCAAGGTTTAGGTATTGAAAATCCATATTGGACTACAAACAGAAAATTTTTCGAAAACGAAAGAAATCGTTATATAATGTTTGCTGCACTAAATTACAAGCCATTAGAATGGTTAAACCTTAGTGGCCGTGTGAGAATGGATAATATGGAAAATACGTTTGAGCGTAAAATATATGCTTCATCAGATAAATTATTTGCTTCAGAAACCGGAAACTATATGAACCAGAGAATGTCTGATAAACAATTATATATGGATTTCTTGGCTAGTGTAGATAAACGTTTTGGAGACTTCAGTCTTACAGGAGCAATAGGTACAAGTTATTTCCATTACGATCAGCAACTGAATAGCTACGAAGGACACCTTCTAATGGTTCCTAATCGTTTTACACAAAACAATATCAACAAGGATGATCCTCAATCTAAGGTAGTTCAGACTGGTTTCAGAGATAATACTCAAGCTGTCTTTGCTACTGCGCAATTGGGATGGAAGAGTCTTGTATTCCTAGATCTGACAGCAAGAAACGATTGGTCTTCAGCTTTGAAAGGAACTAAGAGTACAAGTGTATTTTATCCATCTGTAGGTGTGTCAGGGATAATTAGTGATATGTTTGATATATCGAAATCTCAAATTTCATTCCTGAAAATGAGATTCTCATACTCGGAAGTAGGTAACCCTCCTCCACGTTTTATTACGAGAGCTGCTTATGATTTAGATAATGGAAACTTGAGTACTCAATCGGCAATGCCTTTCTCAAATCTAAAAGCAGAGAGAACTAAAGCATATGAAGTTGGAACTAACATGAAATTCTGGGACAACAGATTTAATCTGGATGTTACATACTACAATACAGATACATACAATCAGTTATTCCGATTCGATGCAGCACCAAGCTCTTTGTTCACAGAATATTATGTGAATGCAGGTAAAGTAAACAATTGGGGTATTGAGGCTTCATTCGGTTACAATGATACTTTCGGAGAAGTAGGATTTTCTACTAATTTGAATTTCACTATGAACCGAAATAAGATAAAAACTCTCATTCCGGAAGGGACGATAGACCCTACAACAGGAACACCAATTGTAGCCAAAGATGGTATTGATATGAGTTCAACAGGAACATATAGAATGCGTTTGACTGAAGGTGGTACTTTAGGAGATATTTATGTGTCAACTTTATCGAAAGACTCGAAAGGCAATATAAAAGTTGATCCTTCTACCGGAACTATCAGTGCAGATCCAAATAATTGGGTTAAAGCCGGTTCCGTAGCTCCTCGTTTCAACTTTGGATGGAGCAATACTGTTTCTTATAAAGGATTCGACTTTAGCTTCCTGATTGATGCACGTATTGGCGGAGTTGGAGTTTCGGCAACGCAAGCATTGCTTGATAGATATGGAGTATCTAAAGCTTCTGCTGTAGCGCGTGATAACGGAGGAGTATTGGTCAACGGACAATTAATGGATGCTGAAGCCTATTACTCAGTAGTATCAGGAGGTACAACAGGTATATTATCCGAATATGTTTATAGCATGACCAATGTAAGACTTCGAGAAGCTTCTCTTAGTTATACTTTCCCGGGTAAATTATTTAACAATAAAATTAGTTCGCTTTCTGTGTCGCTTATCGGTAGAAATCTATTTATGTTCTATAACAAAGCGCCATATGATCCTGAACTAACAGCTTCAACAGGAACTTATTTCCAAGGATTAGACTATTTCATGCAACCAAGTCTACGTAATATAGGATTTGGAGTTAAAGTTCAATTTTAAAGAAGAAACAAAATGAAAAAAAACATATATACAATTTCAAAATTGCTCTTTATTGCATTTTTTTCTATAGCTATATCTAGTTCGTTTGTTTCGTGTCTCGAAGATAATATTAATGAGCACGCTGCAACAGATGATGATATGGATAAAGATAATCTTCGTGTCGGAGGATTCTTTAATACAATGCTTAAAGATGTTATTCCAACGTCAGATGTAGACGCAAACGACTACCAACGTGCACAAAATCTGACTGGAGATATTTTCTCAGGTTACATGGCTCATATTGGTACCTGGAATTCATCTAGTCATAATGGAACATACAATCTATATTTTGATAAATGGAATGATGTGGGATTCACCAATGGCTATGGTAAAGTCATGGGGCCATATTTCAATATCAACAAAACTATCGAAGAAATGGATAGTTATGCCGCTGCAGATATTGTAAAAGCTATGTCTACCATCGTTAAAATAATGGGAATGCACCGCTTAACTGATAATTATGGGCCAATTCCTTATACTGAATTCGGAAAAGGTGGATTGACAACTCCATATGATAGTCAAGAAACGATATATAAATCATTCTTGGACGAACTGAAGGAAGCTACAACTAATTTGGCTGAGTATCTTGATGCAGATCCTGCTACGACCAAGATATTAGATAAGTTTGACATGATATATGGCGGAGATATTCATAAATGGTTAAAGTTAGGAAATACTCTTCGATTAAGACTGGCAATGCGTATATGTTATGTAGAGCCTGAATTGGCAAAGAAACACGCGGAAGAAGCAGCAAATCAGAAATATGGTTTGTTGTCAGACCCAACTGATATTGCTCAGCTGAAATCATATGGAGGACATATTGTTTACCACCCTCTTGAGACTGTTTGGAATTCATATGCAGATACACGTATGGGTGCATCAATGGATTCTTATCTTAATGGATACAACGATCCAAGACTTTCTTATTATTTCCAGACCTCTAGCTATGGTGGCTATAATGGAGCAAGAAATGGTCTTGTGATAAATGATAAAGCTCCTTATGTGAAATTATCTGCTCCTAATATTCAAAAAAACACTCCTGTTTTATGGATGTCACCAGCCGAAGCATACTTCTTATTGGCTGAAGGTGCTTTGCGAGGATGGAACATGGGAGGTACAGCGCAGGATTTTTACGAAGAAGGTATCCGTGCATCATTTGCTCAACATGGAGCCAGTGGTGTAGATGGATATATCCAAAATTCGACGGATATACCAGCAAGATTTGTTGACAAAGTGAGCTATAATAACATTAATGCATATTCTTCAATAACTATTGCTTGGAAGAGTAGCAGCAATTTTGAAACAAATCTGGAAAGAATAATTACACAAAAATGGATTGCAATGTTCCCCGAAGGGCAAGAAGCCTGGACCGAATTTAGACGTACAGGATATCCTAAATTATTTCCTGTAGTGAAAAATAACAGTAATGGTAATATTGATACTCAGATACAGATCAGGAGAATAGTTTTCCCTCAAGAAGAGTACAACAAAAACCGAGAAGAGGTCGATAAGGCTGTTGGACTCTTGGGAGGTCCTGATACTGGTGGAACTAAATTATGGTGGGATGCAAAATAACAATAACGACATGAAAAAAATAATTTATATACTACTATTCAGTCTTTTATCTTTTTCTATGTTCTCATGCATGGATGAGGTTGACCCTGAAAATAAAATAGTTGATGCTCTTCCTAATAAAGGAGAGAAATACTATGAAAATTTACGAGAATACAAAAAATCGGATCATCAAGTTGCCTTTGGCTGGTTTGGCGGTTGGAGTGCCGATTCCCCTTCTATGGGACCACGATTGTCTTCGATACCAGACAGTGTAGATATTGTATCTATCTGGGGGAAATATTGGGATATTTCCGATTCTCAAAAAGCAGATCTTGCATACGTTCAAAACGTTTTAGGTACCCGTGTTACTTATACTATTTTTGCACATGAGGTTCCGGAACCATTCGAAGCAACAACAGAAGGAGTACAAGAGTATGCCAAAGCTTTGGCAGATACAATGTATAAGTATAATTACGATGGTATAGATTTGGACTATGAGCCGGGATTCGGAGGCGTAGGACCTCTTGTAGGTCACAACAATGAGTTGATGAGGGATTTTGTGCTGGCCCTAAGTCAGTATTTTGGACCAAAATCAGGTACAGATAAATTATTGTTGATTGATGGTGTTCCTTATGCGGTTCATGCAGATATAGTCGAATGTTTCGATTATGGAATTGTTCAAGCATACGATTCTTATGGAGATAGAGATTTGCAGAATAGATTTAATAGTGCATACGCAAAAGGATGGACTGCCGAAAAATATATATTTACTGAAGATTTTGAGAAGCATTGGAAAACAGGAGGCCGACCAAATGCATCTCATACAACACCTGAAGGCGAAGTATTATACATACCATCTCTGGAGGCGATGGCGCGTTTCAATCCTACAATCGATGGAGAACTTAAAAGAAAAGGAGGGGCTGGAACTTATCATATGGAGAACGAGTATAAACATACTCCAGATTATAAATATCTGAGACAAGCTATCCAAATAATGAATCCAGCTAAGAAATAAACGTTAAATCTTAACTAAATTGAATATGAAACTTAAAAATTTAATGATTGTAAGTCTCTGTACTCTTTTCTTGTTTGCATGTAAAGAAAGTGAGGATTACCGAGATGTTATATATATGACAGGGGCACAAAATACTGTAACGAGATTGTTCACAGTAGATCCGGATCAATCTGTTTCTGAAACAGCTTTGACTGTCACATCATCTGATAAATTAGCTTCAAGTATGGTAATTGATATTAAAGAAGATACTTCTTTAGTTGATTCTTATAATCAGAAATTTGAGAAAAATTATAAGCTATTACCGGCTGGATCTTATACAATATCAAAACCTATTCCCGCTCCAGATGAAGAAGACAAAGAAATACTTGCGCTGAAGGATAATCAGGTTTTAATAAAAGCTGGATCTAATGTGTCAACTCAGATGAAGCTTTCTATTATTGATCTTAGTAGATTTGAGGAAGGTATAACTTATGTACTACCTGTTAGCGTTGTTAACAATAACCAAGGGATGAGTATATTAACTCCATCTTCTACAGTTTATTTTGTAATCAATATGACGATAATTACTCAAGCGACTGTATTGACTGGCAACTATTTGCAAGTAGACTTCTCGAAAAACCAAGATGCTAGTTTAACAGCTCTTCCGGCAGTAACTTATGAGACACGTGTATTTGTCAACAAATTCCAAGATAGAAATCCTTTCATTAGTAGCGTTATGGGACTGGAGGAAAATTTCTTACTTAGATTTGGTGATACAGGGATACAAAATAATCAGTTACAAATAGCTAAACCGGGTCTTGCTAGTAAGAGTGAATTCTCGACAGGAACATGGCATCATATTGCAGCCGTTTTTGAAGGAGGGAATGTGAGATTGTATAAGGATGGTGAGCTGGAATCATCAGGAGTACATACCGAAGCTACGAGTATAGATTTAACAAAAGTATATGGAGACCCAATGTTTATGATTGGACGTTCGGCTAACGGTAGAGGTCTTGATGGAGCTGTGAGTGAAATGCGTGTATGGAAAAAGGCTTTGTCTCCTGCCGAATTAAAGAATAATATGTGCTTCGTTGATCCAACAACACCAGGACTAGTGGCATACTGGAAATTCAATGGTGCAGAGGGTAGAGTTGTAAGAGATGAAACAGGAAATGGTTATGATGCAAATGCGGCTACTGACATAAAATTCATGGATCATGTAAGATGTCCAGAGTAATTGGTATCATAATATTGAGATAGTACTTTATTGAAGGGCTCAAACTATAAAAGTTTGAGCCCTCGTTTTATTTGTTTTTCTTTTGAAGAATTCCTTTTTCAGATCACTTAATAATCTGTTTAAATTTTATTGATTTATTTTATAGTAAATCATTTTGTTCTGATAATATTATTTGCCCAATTGATATCTATTTGTAATTCCAAGATAAGTCTTTTTTTTACCGGAATATTTATGCTAGGCATGAATAATAGTGCATTAGCATATCAGGAACTTGAATATAAGAAAACCGATGGTGGACATGCTTGGGCTAATTGGCGTATTTATCTGATGGATTTTTCATCACAACTTTTTTAAAACTAATTATTAGTATTGATATAATTTGCAAATAAGCCTTTAATGAGCAAGGGCGTATTTGTTGATTATAAATTGCTTATCCGCTTAGAATGTTGCAAAAATACGCACTACGTTGAGTATTATCTATCCTTAATTATTCAAATATTAACCTGACAATTATAAACTCAAACTTTATTTGATAGCATTTCTCAACTCGCTCGGAGTCATTTCGTATGCCATTTTGAATGCGCGATTGAATGTTCCCTTTGTTAGGAATCCTGCCTCGAGATATATTTCAGAGATAGGTTTATCTCTCTCAGCAATAATTATATCATAAGCATATTTAATACGAAAAGTATTAATGTATTCATTGAAAGTCTTTCCTCTTTTAGTCTTAATAGCATCAATCAAATATTGTCTATTTGTTCCGATTTGTAGTGCAACTTCTTCTCTTTTTATAGATGGGTTTTTATAATCGCCAGACTCCCAGAGGTATGAATCTAATCTATCCATGATGATATCCATTGGATCATTTCCATTTGCAGGACAACTATCTTCGACTGTAAGTTTTCTTTGTTCAGATTCTAGCTCTAAAATTTTCTTGCTATACTTTTCTATTTCAAGATATTTATTGTATAGCTGTCTGTTTTTTTGTTTCAATAATTGCTCGTTCTTTCTTTTGAAGTAGAGCATTCCTATCAAAGCGATGGCTACAATGACTAAGGTCAGTACCATAAGATATAGATTGTTGAGCTTTACTTTATTTTCTTGAGCTTCTCTTTTCATCTTATCTACATTGTATTGAACCTGCATCTGTAGCATTTCCGAAGCAAGTTTAGCATTGTTGATAGAGTCATTGGCTAGATACAAATCTGATAATAATTTGTAGGCTTCATCCTTGCTCCCTTCAGCATTTAAAATGTTTGCCAAGGTTAAATGTACTCTGATATAATTGCTTGAGTTGTGTAAGCTTTCGTCAGCATTATACTTGTCTGTAAGAACAGATATATTTTGTCTTGCTTTCTTGTAATCTTCTATCAAGAGATAATACTCAGCTTGACATTGATAGAACAGCTCTGTATATATTGAAGATTCTGGGAATTCATTAATAAGTTTTTGAGCCTCGGCTAGATATTCTCGTGCTTTTTCTTTGTTCTTAACTTTTGTATATAAAAACGAGGCAGTACAATTCATTCTTAGTCGCAATAAATTGTAGATATATTGATTTTCTTGATTTTCTTTAAACTTCTCATTAAAATCTTTATTAATTCTATCCAAAAGTTTATTTGATAGTTCAATAGCTTCATCAAACCTTTTTAATTCTTGATTAGCATTGATTATTCCCTCTGAAATATCATAATAAGGGAAAGGCTGGCTTTCTTCCTGAATAGATTGTTCTAGAAAATACTCAGCTATATATAAGTTCTCTAAAGCGGCTTCGGCATTCCCCGTAATTAGGTATGTCATACCTAATAGATAGTATATCTGAGATTGAAATGGTTCTATATCTCCTATCTTGCCCTCTTCTAGTATTTCTCTAATTGTATTTTGGGCAAGAATATATTGGTTTTTACTGAGATACAAACTCACCTTTCTGGCAATTAAGTCTTTTTTTATAGAATAGTATAATTCCTTGGTTTCTTTTTTAAGAGAACCTTTAGCCTCTTTTTCAAAATGTATTAGTTCATCTGAGATTAGATCTATATAGAATTCAGTGGAGTCATTGTCATTGGTCCTTCTAGAATGTAGACGAGCTTTATATTTATACGTGCAAGCTAAGTAGAGGTGCTCTGATTGTTTCTTTGCTTCGGTTTCTAATTTATTAATTAAAACAACTTGGTTGGGATAATTATTAATGTACTCGGTGAGTACCTCTAATTTTTTTATCCCTTTGTTCTTTTCTACTGAATCTAATATTCTTTTTATATCGGGCTCTTTTTGGGCAAAAAGGGCAGTTGTATTTCCTGCCAGAAAAAAACAAATAGATATGACGAAAAAAAGCTTATTGAATATATGTTCTTTTATGTGTTTAGTTGTCGAAAATGTATGCATGGACCTATTTGTTTACTATACTATTATATATGATTGTCTAAGGATGTTTACTGTAAATGATTTTTTTGATAAATTTAAATTTACATCTTTTTATAATATTATATAAAGGTATAAGTTATTACCTAAATAAAAAAAAATGTCTAAAAATTGTTTTCAAACAATATGAAATTCTTGTTTTGCAAATTGCAACTTTCTCTTGTTTTTTTATTGGTATTTTTTGTGTGAGATAAAGTTCGTAACTGTGTTTTGTGTTTTAATCTATTGTTGTGCAGGTTGATATGGGTTTGTGACACCATCTCTTGTTCCTTGTGTTTTGCGTAGACGATACCTTTTTTTGCAAAAAAAGAATGGTAATCTATGCTTCATTCTGCAATTTTGCAAAATAAATTTTATCCGAATATAATATTTATACTTGACCAAACTTTGTGAAATTTTTATTGCAACACAAAATAACGACATGAACTTATATAATAAATTCTGGCACATTTTACAAAAACAATAAAGGTTTGAGATAATAAAAAAAGAGAGGATTTTTTAGTACACAACAAACAAAATACATAAACATATAAGGTATTATGAAATTTCAACTGTCAATACTAAAAGCTTTTGCTTTTATTCTGATTTCGCTTCTGGTCACCATTAACTTGAGTGCTCAGAAAAGGCAAAGTTTATACACTGGTGTAGTGCCTTCAACACCCAAAATTGCATTAAAAACAAATCTGTTGTATGATGCTACTACTACATTTAATTTAGGAGTCGAATTCAAATTATCATCTAAGTACACCTTAGATATATCGGCGAATTATAATCCCTGGACATTCTCGGATAAGAAAAAACTGAAACATTTTATGGTTCAGCCCGAAATCAGATATTGGCTGTGTGAACCATTCTATGGACACTTCTTTGGTCTGCACGGAATATATATGCATTATAATGTTGCGAATGTGAATGCGCCTCTCGGTTTATTCGATAATCTCGAGAAATATCGCTATCAGGGTGATGGCTATGGTGCAGGAATAAGTTATGGCTACCATTGGGTACTATCATCGCGCTGGAGTATAGAGGCTACTATGGGTATTGGCTATATATACTTCGATAGAGATAAGTATGTCGGACGCAAATGCGGGAAGCATATTGATAGTCGCGGAGAACATTATTTTGGTCCTACAAAACTAGGATTGTCATTTATTTATATTCTAAAATAACCAGATTATGAAGACTATACTAATATATATTGTTGTATTATTTGCAGCTCTACCTACAGTGCTTTATGCTCAAGCTGAGGACTGTTGTAAGGGAGCCATTCAGGTACAAGGAAAAGAATTCTCAGAGAAAGATGGTAAGGTTTATGTCAAATTTTCTATTCAAATAGCGAATAAAGATATTGATAGCCGTGCTTCGATTCGTTTGACTCCCGAAATATTGGCATTGAATAACAATGAAGTACTACCTTCGGTATTGATATATGGTAAGGCTCGTAAGAAATTGAATAACCGTTGGTTAAGTCTAGCGAATGATAAAGATAAAAATGCTTTCGTAAAACCTAAAATAGAATATACTGTTGGAAAGAAAGCAGAAGAAACTATAGACTACGAAGTTGTTATCCCATATGAGTCATGGATGGATGCTTCTAATTTGGTAATAAATCAAGAAGTTATAGGCTGTGCTCAGAAAATGAATTTGCATAACTATAAACTCTATACCGATCTTTTGACTGGTCCAAGAGAGCCTTATATCCCTGAGTTAAGTCTAAGCTATGTTGTACCGGAAAAAGAAAAAATTAAGAAACGTGACTTCCAAGGTAAAGCATTCTTGGATTTCCCTGTAGGCAGTTCGATTATCCTAGCCGATTTTCGTAATAATCCTGCAGAGTTGGCAAAGATTAATGAGGATATAAATAAAGTAAATAATAATTCAGACCTAGAACTAGTAGGACTTAAGATTACAGGTTATGCTTCGCCTGAAGGTAGTTATGCTGGTAACGAAAAACTGTCTATCAGAAGAACTGATGCTTTGAAGAAATATTTAGAAAGTATATTTAAATTCTCAAATAATCAGCTGACAACTAGTTCTGTAGCTGAAGATTGGATCGGGTTTAGAGAAGCTATAGCACAAGGAAATGATACATATAAAGATGATATTCTTGCAATCATTGACAGTAGAGATACTTATGATAAAAAAGAACAACGATTGAAAGCTTTAGCGGGTGGAGTTCCATATCAAAGAGTATTGAAAGATATTTTCCCTTCACTAAGAAGAGTTGAATATCAGGTTGATTATACCGTAAGAGATTATAACGTTGAAGAATCTAAACAAATATATGGCAAAGAAGCTAAAAATCTGTCTGAACTTGAATTGTTTAATTTAGCACGTACCTATACCAAAGGAGGAAAAGAGTATATGCATATAATGACTGTCCTCATCCCTCAGAATTTTCCAACATCAGAAACAGCTAATCAAAATGCCTTTGCTGCTTTGTTAGAAAATGGCGAGTTGGATAAAGCTAAACAATTTTTGGATAAGATCCCTTACGATAATATGAATAATCTGAATAATAAAGGGACATATTATTTAAAGACTGGAGATTTGGATCAGGCTGAAAGTTTATTTAAACAAGCGCAACAGAAAGGATCTAATGAAGCTGCACTCAATCTAAAAGAAGTATTGAAAAAACGTGAAGATAATAAAAAACACAAGCGTATTGATTAAGAATTCATGTTGTAGTATTAAACTACAATGACTTATAACACAATGATATAATTAAAAATAAATAACATTAAATTTTACGATTAACATTTTACAAACTTAATTTTAAACAGTATGAGAAAATTATTTTTATCAGGGCTTATCGCTCTGGGATTGTTGGCTACTGGCTGTAGTAGTGATGATATTGACAACCCAACGACTGGCGGAGGTGGTGAATTGAAAGGTTATCTGACACTTAGTCTAGTTAACAAAGCAATGAACTCTCCTAAAACTGCAGGTCACGAAACTCCTGAGAGAGAGGTTGGCACAGCGGAAGAAAACAAAGTTCATGATGTAACAGTAGCTTTAACAGATGCAACTGGTACAATTACAGCATTAGTTAGTCCGGCAATTCAGTCTGGAACTACTACTCAAAAATTTGAGGTAGAAGCTGGTGTACAACACAAAGTTTTTGCTTTAGTAAACAATGCTTCGTCTGTTGCTGTTGGTGATAACATCGCTACAGTTATTGACAATGCTACTGCTGCTGAAATTACTGCTGGTTTCAAAGCAGGTAAATTCTTTATGACTAACTCTCAGTCAGACATAGCTAAAACTCCACTTGATGCAGGTATAGATATTACTGTTAATGCAGGAGAAGAAAAAGTAGCTAAAATTGCTGTGGATCGTTTGGCTGCAAAAGTTGAAGATAATACAGCTGCTGCTGGTATCGATTTGACAGAACTTCCTGAAGGTGCAAAAGCTATAGTTAAAGGTGTTAGAGTAGTAGGTTTTGTTCCTATGAACTTAAATTCATCTATGAATTTAATCCAAACATGGGGAACAGCTAACTTTACTGAACCTGCAGTAGCAGAAAATATTCTTCAAACTCCAGGCGGAAGCTACTTATTACCGGCAGAAGGTACTTACAAAGAATCTGCAAATGGTATCGGTATCGTTGATAAAACTGCAGAAACTGATTTTGTTAAAAAAGTATACGTGACAGAAAACCGTCCAGTAATAACATTTAACAGCGAATTAAAACCTACAGCTAAAAGAGGAGAGGCTACAGCTGTTATCTACCGTGTTGTTGCTCAAGACGCTGATGGAGCAGATCTAAGCACTTTCTATGTATACAACGATGTTGTTTATACAGACAGAGCTAAGTTGAATGAGTTCTTTGCAAAAGCAGGTGATGATATTTCAGCATTAACAGATGCTAAAGATCTTAGAGCAAAAAATATTAGAGTATACGAAAATGGTGTAATGTATTATACTTATTTCATCCTAGACCCTAATACTAACTACACTCTAGGAGGTAAAGATTATTACAGTACATTCCGTAACTCAATTTACAAATTGAACATTACGAAACTTAAAAATCTTGGTGATGATGTTCCTGAAGATTCAAAAACTCCAGAAGAAGTAATTGATCCAGACGAAGCTTACTTGCAAGTTGAATTGACAATTAAAGACTGGGTAATTAATACAATAGATATAGAATTCTAATTCTGAATTTAGAAAACTTGATAGATAATATAGCGGAGTATTCCGAATCTAAGCATCTGGTGCTCCGCTATTTTTTAGCTAAATATTGATTTTAAAGTTTGAAATATTAGACGTAGACAATACATGTTGTCTAGTTTAGAAACGTACAAATTACACAATACTATTATAGAACTGTAATAATCAAGGCTTAGGAAAACAGATGTGATTAATTAAAAGTAAAAGAACTAACCATGAATCGATATAATAAAAGAGTATATCACCCAATATTAATGCTGTTTATTACATTGCTCGGATTTTCTTCGTGCTCTATTGACGAGGATATTGACAATTGTGGATCTACTGTAAGTATTAGGTTTGATTATAGTTATAACATGCTTTCTTCGAACGCTTTTGGTGACCAAGTCGATATGGTGACTCTTTATGTATTTGATGCTAATGGTGTTCTTGTAAAAGAGGAAGTTGTTACTGGTAAATTTGACAATAATTCTTCAGTAGAAATAACTGACATCCCTGCGGGCAGTTACAAACTTGTATCATGGGCTAAAAGCAGTACATTGCAAAATGCCGAGTCAGACTTTATAATTCCGAAAATGACAATAGGAAGTTCTAAACTGGACGACCTATCCTATTATATACAAAAATTGAATGGAGAATCGAAGAACGAGCAAAATAACTTTTTGGTCGGTTTGACAGACTTCTCTGCTCGCGGCGAGCTAAGCCGTGAGAATGTAACGATAAGTTACAAAAAAGTAACAAATAAAATAAAACTAGTGGTTCTTTCGAAAGATGGCGAATCATTAGATGCCGATGATTATGACTTCAGTATTACTGATAAAGTCGGTAATGGACACATAAACTATAACTACGAACTTCTTTCAGACGAGCCGATAACTTATTTGCCTTATTATACAGGAAACAAACTCGTTAGCAATGAAAGTGGCATTTACCCGATAGAATCGGAAGAAGAAAGATATGCTGCTGCAGCTGAATTCAGTTTGTCGCGCTTGATTGAGAAAAACAATGCACATTTGAAAATCAAGAGAAAAGACAGCGATAAATATATAATGCAAATTAATATTCCTGAATATGTAAAGCTAACTTCATTCGAAGGAAATATCGAAAGATGGAGTCTGCAAGAATATCTAGACCGTCAAGATGAATATTCGATTGTTGTCTATATACAAGAAAATAAAGGAACCTGGTTATGGGCTACGTTAGTAATCAATGGGTGGGTTATAAATAATATTGAGATAGAAATGTAATAGACCTTACACATGCAAAATAGAACATTATGAATAATCTGAATAAAATAATATTACTTTTTGTCTTCTCTATAGCTGCCATGTTGGGCTTCTGGTCATGTACGCATGACGGGATAGATGATGGCATTGATAATGAAAAGGGAGAAACAGCTAAATACATACGATTAGAACTTCGAGTTCCTGAATATAAAGAACCAACCGTGGGGGAATCTCAGACCAAGGCTATGACGCCTGAGATGGAAAGTAAATTAGATCCTGAGCAGATTTCAATATTTGCCTTTAAAATAGCAGAAGATGGAACTGAAACTTTTTGGTATCAAGTTCCTATAGTACCAAATACTGTTGTACAAGAAGAAGGAAAAATTACGTTCACGGCGAAGGTTATTAAAACATCAGTGTCCGAGAAAGCGACATTAGCTATATTTGCAAATTGTGTTGTTCCGTCAGGCATATTGGTAGAAGGAGTAACTACTAAAAGTGAGTTTTATAAAAAAGTGATTTACTCAATGCCTTCTAATGATGATGGCAATAATATATGGGATACAAATAAGCCAATTCCAATGTGGCACGAATTATTTAAATTTGATGTGACAGAGGAGCTACAAAGCAGTCCAACTCCTGTACACCTTATTAGGGCTATGGGACGTATAGATGTAGGGCTTAATTTCAAGCTGGATGGCAAGAAGTTTCTGGAAGAAGCTGCAGGAATATCTAATTTTAAAATAAAAGAAGTAAATGTTTACCGTACTTACGAAAAAGGCTTAGTAGCTCGTAATAGACAAGTTGAACCTAATTTGAGTGTCGGAGTTGTGCCGGAAGGAGTAAGCCGAAGAGGTGATGACAATCCTTTGAAATATCTTGTGCAAGATGACACCGAAGGTCGTGGTGCAAATAGTTATGTTCGTGAGATTTATGTTCCACAAGCAGAAAGGCCTGCATCTGCGAGCAGTAAAAATATGCATTGTATTGTTATTGGTGGATATTATAACGGAAGTGATAAAGTTTCATATTATAGACTAGACTTTTATGATGATTACAATGAGGCATTTCCTGCAGCTAACAGATGGTTATCCATTTCAGGGAATAACCGTTATGTCTTTAATATAACGGATGTAATAGGTCCAGGTTTCGCTACTGCGGAGCAAGCTTTAGCTTCTGAAGCTTCAAAAGATAAACTTGAATATGATTTGATAGTATGGGATGAAAGTATTCATGAAATGCATGTGCAAGGGAAATACTACTTTGGATTGGATAACCGCGATTTGTTGTTTGGACCAAAATCATCAATAGAAGATCCAAGTAACGTATTCAATCTGAAATATCAGACAAACTATCCGATTAGTTCTACAGAACCAATCACGTTTGAGTGGGAAAGTTTAAAGAATGACCCGAATGCTACGCCTCGATTTGAAGCCCAATGGGATTCAAGTAACCGATCAATAAAAATTGTAGCTCTAACCAAAAACGAAACAAATACAGTACTTGAAGATATATTGTATGTCAAAACCGGCCCTTTTGTTATAAAAGTGGATATAAAACAAGAATATATCAATTTTAAATATACAATAGATTGTTCTTCGGTAAATGTAGTAGGTACATACAGACCGGGATATGATCTGGATCCGACTAAACATCAAATAAAGCTGAGTATAACAGCAGCTGATGTAAGCATAAATGGCTCAGATTATGTTATTGAAACTGAACCTATCAATGGAATTGTATTTAAAGCAAAAGGAACTTTTAATGTATCTGCAGGCAATTTGCAAGTTGCAAATATAGTTCTGGAAGGAGAAGGTAAATTAGAAACTCCTGTTGATGCAAGAACTACGCCATTTACTGTGAAAATTGTATCTAACAGCAGTTCGGGTTCATATTGCGAAGCTACGATTACACCAGTTATTGCAAAAATGAGAGTACTTACGATGGGTAGTACATCTGACCACGGTTATGATATAGCTAGGCCTAACGTCGGGAGTAACAAGGTAATAACATCTCCTAATAACTTTGGACCAAATGATAATAGTATTATAAAGGTCGAGGGATTCGAGTTTATTCAAGCTCAGGGAGGAACTTATTTTGGGGCATTAAATGCTACAGCACAAAAGTGGTTACAAACTGGTGGAGATGTTACAGAAGGTGGAACAACAAATAAATACTTAGCAGATATATTGTGCGTCGGTTATACCGGATTAGATGGTCTTAACGCAGCAGGAGCTAAGGTTATTGCTGATTATATGAAGAATGGAGGAGTAGTGCTGTTGTTTATAGAGAATAATACACCTATTACTAGTATAATGAATGAGATTCTTTCGACATCAGTATCTATTAATTCAGTTAGTAACCATATAAGACCATTTGTTGGACACTCTGTCTATAAGAATGATACTGACGAGAAATGGGCCGAATACCAATTTAGCTTGATGGGTGACCCTATTTTGAATGGTCCATTCGGAGACTTGCGCGATAAACAATGGGGTGAGGATGTCGCTCCTTCAAAGGCTGTAATTTCACCTACCTTGTTTGGAAATCCAGATATTATGGTTTATTCATATGCCGAAGATTTACGCAGTGCAAGTGCTAGTTCTGCTAAAAATGGAGCTACTGGTTTTAAGTATGAGACTGATATAAATAGTTCTAATCTTGTAAGTTTAGTATACTTCGGTGATGGCGGTTTCGTGTCAGCAGGCACTAATGGGCAGCCGTATCCAGAGTCAGGTTATACTTTATGCCCATTTTGGTGGAATACGTCAACATATTTTCCTATAGCTAAGCCTAATTACGGTGGTACGAGTGAAAGATCTGACGTGTACAACTCTCAAGCATTCTGTAATATTATGGCATGGGCTGTACAAAGATCTGCAGATTTGTTTGCGAAACGCGAAGCAGCAATGGGACGATAGAGAGCCAAGGATGTGAAAAAATAATACGATCTAGAATAATACACAAATATTATGAATAAATATACCTATATAAAACTAATTGCAGGAGCTTGCTTACTTTCGTTAGTCATGCTGTTCGTTGCCTGCTCTGACGAGCGAATTGAGGGAGAGCCGTCAAAAGCGGAAACGGTTTCTGTAGATCTCAGTCTTAATGTTCCGGGAATATTACCATCGTCTAGTATGACGAAATCTATGAGTGGTACAGAAGAGAAGTATATTGACAATTTACAGGTTTTGGTTTTCGAAGAAACGCCAAGTGGTGAAGTTTTTAGCTATGAGGCTCCAATCACGAAGAGAGAACAATTACGTCTGACAGTCAAAGCTAAAGTAAGCCATAATGACGAGAAGTATCGCTTTGTCGTATTAGCAAACGCTTCACCTAAAACGATAGTTGAAGGTACTCTTAAGGCAGATGCACTGAATCAGTTTACTTTCGATTGTGCAGGAGTTTGGAATGCAGCCGGTACTTCTTCAAAACCTATCCCAATGTGGGGTGAATATGTAACGACATTTGCAGTGAAAAAAGAGCGTTATGTCAATATTATGATGCATCGGGCACTGGCTCGCGTTGATGTAGGACTTGATTTTATATTCGATGAGGATGGATATCCTACAGAAGAAGTCAAAGGATTGGAAAATTTCAAAATCAAGAATATAAGAGTATATCGCACAAGGAATAAAGGTTATGTAGCGACATCATCAGACAAGATGAATGCAAATCTTGAGGTTGTTAAGCCTAATATTCCGGGCGATGTAAAATACAATCTTAATGATGAAACATCGACAACCGATAGAAAAGAGGCTGACGAGAAACCATTATACTACGAGATTTCTCTCCAAGAGGGTGCCGATAAATATATCAGAGAAATATATATACCTGAATCATTCGAAGTTACAGGAAAACCATCTATGGATGATGTACCTTGTTTGGTTGTCGGAGGATATTATGGTAAAGATAATACAGATAAACTAAGCTTTTATCGTGCTGATTTTGCCAAGTATGAGGGTGTAAAACCTGTAGAACGTTTTTCAATATTGCGAAACTATAGATATGTGTTCAATATAACGAATGTTACCAATAGTGGGTTTCCTGATGAAGAAAAAGCTCTTCACTCGCTGCCTATGGACCTGGTACTTACTGTAACACCATGGTGGGAAAAAAATATGAATTTCCTCGTACAAGGAAACTACTTCTTTGGAATCGAAAGTCGTGAAGTTATATTAGATGCCCATGGAACATTGGATCCTGAAGGAATTTTTACTGATGCTAATTTCGCATTGTTAAGGGTGCCATTTACTACCAACTTACTATTGAACAGTGAGAATATTAAGTATAGATGGGAGAGCGAAGGCAGCGTAGATTTTAAAGTACCTAGTCGAGAAGAAGTAGTACCAGGTGAGTATGCTTTTATTTGTCCAAATTTAACTGAATTTGGTGATTCAGGTGGTGTTAGTGGTGCTTATCTTAACGTTGATCGAGGTAGAATCATGTTTGGTGCAGAACCTAATGTTGGTGCAGATGGAGTGCGCGCATTAGAACGTTCAGATATATTGCATTTACAGTTAGAAAACTTTCAGTTTTCAATAAAAGTTACTCAGAGGGCAGCAAATCTTGAATATGACTTGCTATGTAACAAAACAATTGTTCATGGAAAATATAGAGAAGATATTCCTTTGAACTACACTCACTTCTTGGAAGTTCAGATCAAGCCTCATATGAATGGAATTACTCAGGATGAATTTGAAAAAGAAATTATTGAAATCGTTTCAGAAACACGAAAAGGTATTTACTTCGAGTTTAAAGGAACGATAGAGGAAGGATTGGCCAATGGTACCGTACAGCCACGAAGTACAGATGGTACTTATACTATCAAATTGCAAGGGAAAGGTACGCCAACGAAAGACATGAATGATAGGGTGGAAGCAAATAGGGATACACCAGATGGCATTTTAACTCGTATTGACGAATTGAGAATCACGACAAACTCGATAACTGATCCTAACAGCTGCGAAAATACAACTATCATTTTCGGTTATAATACCAAGCGTATCCTAGCTATTGGTGCAAATGCCATGTATAGATATGGATATATGTTAGAACCAAATTCAGGATCTCGTGCTTTTGTAGATGCAAGTATCAATTTTGGTGTAGACCCTAATAGTACAGTTACTATGGAGCAATTGCCAGATGACTATAGCCATAATGGTAACTACTCAAACAAGAGCGATGTAAGTGCAAGAGGAAATGCTTTCCATATTGAGTATATGACAGCTGGAAGAGGTATGTCAGGCGAAAGTATTAATATGCCTTATCTAAATACGATGTTGAGTGAATTTAAACCAGATATAATCTTAACAGGGCAAGCTATTAACTTTAGTGATGATGCTATAGCTGCCATATCGGAATTTGTAAATAAGGGTGGAGTATTATTGATGTTTAATGAGTATTATCCTCGTGCTGAAAGTATTAACAAAATGGCTGGTGCTATTGTTGGTGCTACTCTTAGTGGAGCAAATGAAGCATTGGCACAAAGCGAGTTCCTTTTCACTCTACCTACTGGTACAGCATATGAAGATGATCCTATCTTGAATAACTCTTTCGGAGATTTGAGAGGAAAAACGTGGGGAATCGATGGCTATTTCTTACATGGCTTCTCAGGGTTGCCAATGAGTGATATTGTAGTATATAATACACGAAAAAAAGACACGAATCCTTGTTTCTTCCGCCACAAGAATAAACCATTTGTTTTTGTTGGTGACGGAGGCTTTATCTCGAATGCTCAACGCTATATCGGACCAACTTATCAGGGAATGTATGACTATTGTCCTTTCGCTATAAATAGCGCTTATCAGCCAATAGCACGTACGAACTTCTTGAGAGACAAAACGGTTGATAACTCTAAATTATTTGGCAATATACTGCTTTGGGCTGTTGATTATGCCGAATTCAATGGGATAAATGCAAAAAAATAGTATACTAATCATTATTTATAATAATGATGTAGCTTTGTAAAGTTTGTGTTAAAGATCTGCGAAGTGATTTTGCGGATCTTTTTTATTCTCTAATATTTATCTTTCATAAGTTTAGAATGTCTTCGTACAGCTTATATATAATTGCTGGAGGATTAACCTAGATGTAATATGTCAGCATTTTATTTCTATTCTGTGATATGATGGCAATAAAGATAACGTGAACACTATGTAGTCAATATTTGCCATTTTATTGAAGTTGGCTGAAGTAAAAGTGAACTGGAGCATGAGATACTAAATAGTTTGCATCAATATCTTCTCTGTTATTTTTTTTAAGATATAATACTATATCTAAGTTATATTCTTGTTTTTTGCCATGATTTCGATAGGTTGCTTTAGCCTGACCGTATCTTTCCTTTGTGAATGGCATTGGAGGTTCTTTGTCTTTCTCAGAAGAGCAAGGCATATCACAACGACAACGAGTATTAGTCTTTATGCAATAGCAACGCTCCATCACGCATCCGCAGTTTCATGGTAAAAGATCCATGTAGTCATATGAGAATAATTCCGGAGTTCCTTCTTTTTCTACTAGACTCTTATCAACAATAGACCCATTATTACAACCTACTAGCATAAATACAGCGATAATTCCTATTGAA
The DNA here is from genome assembly GCF_900240225.1 of Dysgonomonas massiliensis. GTDB lineage: Bacteria > Bacteroidota > Bacteroidia > Bacteroidales > Dysgonomonadaceae > Dysgonomonas > Dysgonomonas massiliensis. The sequence goes on from NZ_OEPV01000005.1 coordinate 259,187, forward strand.
AAGAAATTTCTTGTTTTCATAGACTTAAATTTTATGTGTTAATAAATGTAATGTAAAATAACAATAAATAGAGTTTCTTTTTATTGTTTTTGTCTATGGGATTTGAATAAAATTACTAGAGTTTATTTTTTCAGGTAAAATATATTAACTGTTTGATATGCTTTTGTCGTTTTATTAAAGCTGATTATCATCTGTTTACTGTAAAAGATATCAGTAAATTATGTTTAGCGATAAACAATTAGCATTAATAGGACTTATGTTCTGATTTTCTATGCACTTGTATTACATAACTGAGATCCGTATTTGTCATCTTAGCTTCAATCCATGCAGTGAAGTCAAATAGCCTTAGTATCTGTTTTTCGTAAACATCATTCGAAATTTCCGAAAGCTGCATTTGTATCTTAGGCCATTCTTTTTCTTTATTTAATATCAGAGATTTACCTGAGCTTAAGAAATTCAGCATGATATGTTCTACCTTATATGCTTTAGAGATTTTCGAGATGCCTCTTCTGAATGATCTTACTTCGAAGTCGTAATCCTCTAACTCATCCAACTCGAATAAAATCATAAGTTTGACAAGTCGTATTGTTCTGTATAATGGAATAAATGTAATTTTTTTGCTTAAGAATAATAAACGATTTAGTCGTTGTAGTGCTTCACGATATTTGCCAAGTCCAAAGCATGTCAAAGCGATATATAATGATATAATAGCTCGATTGTGAGATGGTAATGTGTGTTCTTTATCTAATACTTCGCCCCAATTGTTTTCTATCTGAATACTAGCTTCTTTGAATCGTCCACAATCAATCAATGGAAAAAGTTCATAGATGGCTATCAAGTAGGATAAGTAGAGCTGATAGTCTTTGAAAGGATATTTTTTAAGCATTCTTATTTTATCGATAAAATAACCCATTGAATTGTACTCTTTGATATTTCTGAGGCTTCGGAGAATTCCTTCCAGTACAGATGTGTAATAGATTGGAGGATTAGCCCAAAAAGATGAGTTTTTTTCAAATAAATCATTCAGCTCATAGTAGGATCTTAGAGCAGATTTGTAATCTCCAATATGAATAAGGTATGAGGACTGAAAAAGCTGATGGAGCTTTTTTATCTCGAAATTTTCAATATTAGATGCTGCCATAATGCTCATTTCACTGATGTTAAGATCGTTCAAAGCTTCTTTATCTTCATATGAGCGCACATTTTCTCTATAGAGCATTCGATGGGTCATGAGCTCGTGCAATACAGATTGCTCGTTGATCCTTCTGATTATTTTAAGTGATTCATTAATTTGTAGATGTCTGTTCAAAAGCTCTTTCTCCGATATGTCCGGGAAATTGAGTGCATGCAGATATTTGAGTTCCAGTCGTGCGGCTGATAAAAAGGCAAATACATTTTCATGCTTACTAGCCTTAGCTTTTACTTGGCTCAGTTTGTTCAGAGCTTCTTCGTACATTGACTTATCGAATAAGATCTGAGCCTTACCTATTTCGTTGTTCAATTCGATACCTATATCATTTTTAGCTTTCAATGATAATAGATTATCTAGTAATACTTTGTAAAGGTAAGATGCCGTTTGGGCAAAATTAGTTTTGGGTAGTTTATTATTAAACAAACTTTGCAATTGTTCGGGCGTTATTTCTTTGTTATTGTTGATAATATCAAAGAGAGTAATATAATCCGTTTTCCCTTTGTTCAGCATGAAGGCTCGTTTTTCGGCTGTATATAATAAATGAAAAGTATACCACAATGGATTTGAAAAGTATACCGGTAAGGAAGGATTTTCAAAGAACGTAAAAGAGTTATATGTTAGTCTCTCTTGCTAACATTTTTTCAGTTTCTTTAAC
>NZ_OEPV01000015.1 GCF_900240225.1 Dysgonomonas massiliensis
TTGAAGCTGTAGTAACTAACAGTAAAGATTTGAATAGAAAGATGTAATGCCAGTCCTATAGCTCAGTTGGTTAGAGCGCTACACTGATAATGTAGAGGTCGGCAGTTCAAATCTGCCTGGGACTACAACACAAATAGAAAGATGAAATGAATAAGATAAGAGCTGTAAATCGAAAGGTTTATAGCTCTTGTTGCATTTATACATTTGATATACTAAATCAAAATAATTTAGTATATTCGTAAAGAACATTGTAATATCAATTTAACACAACTCAATCATGAACAAGAATCTCTTATATCTATTTTCTGGAATTATTTCGGCAACGTTCCTGCTCTTCACTTCTTGTAAAGGATGCGTTAAAGACACAAGCAAAAAAATTACTGAGGTAACAATGAGTGCAGCGGAAGGCGTAGCTGAAGCAATTGATGAAAATGGTGCATCATTAGCAGAAAAGACTGCTAATGCAGCAAATAGCATCGCGTTAGGCTTAGGACGCAGTTTAGATAAACAGCTTGATCAACATGCAGAGAAGGTCGCATCTATAGGCGGACGTACATTAGTACAAACTGTCGATGGTTTATTGAATGGGCTTGATAGCGAACTAAAAGAACACTATAGCACTATCTCCTACTCAGAGAATTTAGTTGAAGGTATCAAATTGGATTATATCGCTAAATATAAAAACGCTTCGTCGTTCGATGCTTATTTTATAATAAATCAAGAAGGCACTTATACTTGTACATTCGAATTCTGTGATACTGACAATAATGTTTTCCTAAAGAAAGAAGGCATAGCCACTAAAACAGAAGACAACGATTACAAATATACACTTATAAGCTTTGCTTTGACAAAAGAAGAAATACAGAACTATGAAAAAAATTTCAAAGAGATAAAAGTATCAGCAACCAAGCAGTAAAATTATTTGCAAATAATGTAATATATAATTGCACACATATCTAATATTTTGTACTTTTGTGCCTCAGATATTCAATTCACATATATAAATGAATATTTGAAACAATGCAAAAATTGAAAGAAAAATTATATTTAAAAAACGATAAAATCTAAAGGAACAGATATAACAAATATCTCGTTCCTTTTTTATTTTAATACTTTTGTAAGATCAATTAAATAACTCATTAATAATATATAGATAATCAAAGATGCAACAAGACAAATCGATCAAACTTATTCTTGACGACGGAACTGTATTCGAAGGAAAATCTTTCGGAGCAGAAAAGCCTAACTCGGGCGAAGTTGTATTTAGTACAGCAATGGTAGGCTACCCAGAAAGCCTTACAGATCCTTCATACATGGGACAGTTACTAGTAGTAACTTTTCCTCTTGTCGGGAATTATGGTGTTCCAGCTAATACCACAACAGATGGTATTTCAACATTCTTCGAATCTGAAAAGATCCATGTAAATGGATTGATCATATCGGACTATTCACACGAATACTCTCACTGGAATGCAAAAAAGAGTTTGGGCGAATGGCTTAAAGAGAATGATATACCTGGAATATATGACATCGATACACGTGAACTAACTAAAATGATCCGCGAAAAAGGATCAATGAAAGGCAAGATCGTATTTGAAAATGAAAATGAAGTAGATTTCTACGATCCTAATTCGGAGAATCTAGTAGCTGCAGCATCTTGTAAAGAAGTTATCACATACGGAAACGGATCTAAGAAAGTAGTACTAGTAGATTGTGGAATCAAACACAACATCATCAGATGCCTTCTTAAATACGATGTAACACTGATTCGTGTGCCATGGGACTACGACTTCAATGAAATGGAATGGGATGGTTTGTTCATCTCTAACGGACCAGGCAATCCTGACTATTGCGATATAACAGTTGCCAACATCAGAAAAGCAATGGAACGCAACAAACCTATTTGCGGTATTTGCATGGGGAACCAACTACTAGCTAAAGCTGGAGGTGCAAGTACATACAAATTGAAATACGGACACCGTAGTCACAATCAACCAGTAAGAATGGTAGGCTCGGAAAGATGCTTCATTACATCTCAGAATCACGGATATGCAGTATCAAACTCATCTCTAGGTCAAGATTGGGAACCACTATTCGTGAATCTGAATGACGGAACCAACGAAGGAATTCAGCACAAGACCAAACCTTTCTTCTCGGCACAATTCCACCCCGAAGCGGCAAGTGGTCCTACTGATACAGATTTCATTTTCAAAATGTTTATAGATAAATTATAATCCACCATATAAATCAGAAAGTATAATGGATATAGATGTAAAAAAAGTATTAGTCCTTGGTTCAGGAGCTCTTAAGATCGGTGAAGCAGGCGAATTCGACTACTCGGGATCGCAAGCTTTGAAGGCTTTGAAAGAGGAAGGAATCGAAACAGTACTTATCAACCCAAACATTGCCACAGTACAAACTTCGGAAGGCAGTGCTGACAAGATTTATTTCTTGCCTATCACTCCGTACTTTGTAGAAAAAGTTATACAAAAAGAGAAACCTCAAGGTATCTTACTAGCTTTTGGTGGACAAACAGCATTGAACTGTGGGGTTCAGTTATTCGAAACTGGAATCCTTGAAAAATATAACCTGCGCGTACTAGGTACTCCAATCCAAGCGATCATGGATACTGAAGACCGTGACTTGTTCGTTAAGAAACTTGACGAAATTGATGTTAAAACTATCAAAAGTCACGCTGTAGGGACAATCGAAGATGCAGTAAAAGCAGCAGAAGAACTTGGATATCCGATTATCATCCGTGCAGCATACGCACTTGGTGGACTAGGATCAGGCTTCTGTGACAATGAGCAAGAACTTCGTGCATTGGCTGAAAAAGCACTTGCATATTCTTCTCAACTCTTAGTTGAAAAATCGCTAAAAGGGTGGAAAGAAATCGAGTACGAAGTTGTTCGCGACAAATACAACAACTGTATGACAGTTTGTAACATGGAAAACTTCGACCCACTTGGAATCCACACCGGAGAGAGTATCGTTGTTGCTCCATCGCAAACACTAACAAACTCGGAAGTACATAAACTTCGTGAACTTGCTATCCGCATCGTTCGCCACATCGGAATCGTTGGGGAATGTAACGTACAATATGCATTCGACCCTGAATCGGAAGATTACCGCGTGATCGAAGTAAATGCACGTCTTAGCCGCTCATCAGCTTTAGCGTCTAAAGCGACTGGATATCCATTGGCTTTCGTTGCAGCTAAACTTGGACTAGGATATGGTTTATACGAGTTGAAAAACTCTGTTACTAAATCTACATCTGCATTCTTCGAACCAGCACTTGACTACATCGTAGTAAAAATACCTCGTTGGGATTTAGGTAAATTCCACGGAGTATCGAAAGAAATCGGTTCGAGCATGAAATCGGTTGGTGAAATCATGGCAATCGGCCGTACATTCGAAGAAGCTATACAAAAAGGTCTTCGTATGATCAACATCGGAATGCACGGATTTGCGGCCAACAAAGATCTTGAAGTAGATGACTTAGACTCAGCTCTTAAAAATCCTACCGACAAGCGTATCTTCGTTATCGAGAAAGCATTCAAACTAGGATATACAGTTGATCAGATTCACGATCTAACTAAAATCGACCGCTGGTTCTTACAGAAATTGAACTATATTTTCAGATGCTCGAAAGAAATAGAAAGATACGACGATATCAAGTCGCTTCCTGTTGATCTGCTCCGTTCGGCTAAGAAAATGGGATTCTCTGACTTCCAGATTGCAAAATTGATCTGTAAAGATTCGAACGCTGCAGAAGAAGCTTCTCTTGAAGTACGTCGCCAACGTAAAGCATACGGAATCGTACCTTGTGTAAAACAAATCGATACGCTTGCAGCAGAATATCCAGCTCAAACAAATTATCTATATATCACATACAATGGATCGGCTAACGATGTTAAATATCTGGGCGATCGTAAATCGATTATCGTTCTTGGTTCGGGTGCATACCGTATCGGATCATCGGTTGAGTTTGACTGGTGTTCGGTAAATGCTCTTCAGGCTGTACGTAAAGAAGGTTACCGCTCGGTAATGATCAACTATAATCCTGAGACAGTATCGACTGACTACGATATGTGTGATCGCTTGTACTTCGACGAATTGACATTCGAACGTGTAATGGACATCATCGAGTTGGAAAACCCTCACGGAGTTATCCTTTCGATGGGTGGACAGATTCCTAATAACCTTGCTCTTCGCCTCGATCATCAGAAAGTAAATATTCTAGGTACTTCTGCCAAGAATATTGACAATGCGGAAGATCGTCACAAATTCTCGAGCATGCTTGATAGAATCGGAGTAGACCAACCTCGTTGGAAAGAACTTACTTCGCTAGGCGATATCAAAGATTTCGTAAAAGAAGTTGGATACCCGGTATTGATTCGTCCTTCATACGTACTTTCGGGTGCTGCGATGAATGTTTGCTCGAATGACCAAGAACTTGAAAACTTCTTAAGCCTTGCTGCAGAAGTATCTCAAAAACATCCGGTTGTTGTAAGTGACTTTATAGAGAATGCTAAAGAGGTAGAATTCGATGCAGTTGCAAACAATGGCGAAATATTGATGTACGCTATATCTGAACACGTTGAATTTGCCGGAGTTCACTCGGGCGATGCAACAATCCAGTTCCCTGCTCAACGCTTGTACGTAGAAACTGTACGTCAAATAAAGAAAGTAGCTCACAAGATTGCAAAAGAATTGCAAATCACTGGTCCTTTCAACATGCAGTTCCTTGCGAAGAACAACGGTGTGCGAGTAATTGAGTGTAACCTTCGTGCTTCACGTTCATTCCCATTTGTATCGAAAGTACTTAAGATAAACTTCATCGAACTGGCAACTAAAGTGATGATGGGTCTACCAGTTGAGAAACCGACAAAAGACATGTTCGATCTTGACTATGTTGGAATCAAAGCTTCACAATTCTCATTCTCTCGCCTGCAAAAAGCTGACCCTGTATTAGGAGTGGATATGGCTTCGACCGGAGAGGTAGGTTGTATCGGTGATGACTTCTACGATGCAATGTTGAAATCAATGCTTTCGGTTGGATACCGTGTTCCGAAGAAATCGGTTCTATTCTCAACAGGTCCTGCTAAATCGAAAGTTGATCTTTTGGAATCAGCTCGCCTACTCGCTCAGAAAGGATATGATATATATGCAACTAGCGGATCGCAAAAATTCCTAGTAGAAAATGGAATCGATGCAAAACTAGTATACTGGCCATCGGATGATATGCAGCCAAATGCATTGGAAATGATTCAGAACAAAGAAATTGATATGGTAGTGAATATCCCTAAAAACTTCACTTCGGTAGAGTTAAGTAATGGATATAAGATTCGCCGTGCTTCGATTGACTATAACGTTCCATTGCTAACAAACTCACGTCTGGCGGCTGCATTTATTCAATCGTTCTGCAAATTGAATGTTGATGAGCTTGAAATTAAAGCTTGGGACGAATACGAATAGTAGATCGCCTACCCTATAACACGAAAAGCTTCGAGAAAATTCTCGAAGCTTTTTTATTTGACATTGCGATTGATTTACTTTTTCACGGCTTTAGCAGTATCGCTTTCGGGATACAATGAACACCACCAACCGGTTTCACCTTTCAACCAATAGTCGAACCAAGCCATTACAGAATTCATCCAATCGATACGATGCTGATATTTAGCAATCACATGATTTTCTCCTTTCACTCGGATATGTTCAACAGGTTTACCCAATATTTTCAAAGCAGTGTACATTTGAAGACTTTCGCCCGGAGGAACATTCGTATCATCAGTACCATGCATTAATAGAATAGGAGTCTTAACCTTATCGGCACTGAATAACGGACTTTGCTTAACATATAAATCCGTATTATTCCAAGGGTAACTGTGAGCACTTGCTCCCGAACTATATGTATATCCCCAATAACCTTCTCCCCAATAGCTTGTTATATCGCTGATTCCTGCATGAGACATTGCTGCAGCAAAGATATCAGTACGAGTCTGAAGATACATCGTCATAAATCCGCCATAAGAAGCACCTAGACAGCCAACTTTGCTTGCTTCAACAAATGGATGTTCTTGTATAAATTTCTTCGTTCCTTCAATTATATCCTCCGCTGTACGTTTTCCCCAAGCATTGACATGCATTGCCGAGAATTTCTGTCCATAACCTATCGCTCCACTCGGATTAACTACATATACAACGTACCCCATTGCTGCATACAGATGTGGAGGATAGTTATGCTCATAAGAACGCGCCGTAGGGGTTGTTCCTCCGTAATAATAAACTAACATCGGATATTTCTTCGACGATTTAAAATTAGGAGGCAAGTAATAACGTCCTTCGATAGTTACCCCTGCCGAACTTTTAAAATTCCAATCACCATATTTACCAAATTCAATTTCCGATAATTGTTTTGCAAATGGATCACTGATTAGTTTTGATTCTTTTCCATCCAAGTCATATGCATAGGCACGAGTGGTATTAGCTATGCTCGTACCGAAATAGATTGCACTTGAAGACTTTTTAGCAGGATAGAACGCTCTGATAATCTCTTCGTTCAGATCTAACTTTGTATATTCTTTTGATGAAGTATCGTATTTATAAACATTGACACAATCACGATCGGTAGTAGTGAAATAAATCAGTCCATCATACTCATTCCATGAAGCATTATTTATACTCGGATCAAAATTCTTAGTTATAGCCTCAACCTGCTTAGTTGACAAATCCATAATAAAGGCTTGCGCATCATAACTATTTGCAATCTGCTTCTTGTCGATGTTCAACCCTACTCCACCAAACGCTTCTGGACCTCCGGTAATCAGTAGCTTCTTATTATCAGGAGAGAAAGACACTCCACCGATAAACGTTTCGTCAGTCCATAGAGTATCCAATCTCATTGTTTCAAGATTCAAATTATACAATGATGACACATAGAACGGACGAGCTGTTATTTTTCTTTTCGAAACAGATAAAAGCATATTCTTAGAATCGGAGCTAATATCACGTATTCCTGCACTATTATTCCCAAATGTCAGCAATTGCGATAGTCCAGTTTCCAAATCATGACGATAAATAAAATAACGATCTCTAAATCCGGCTTGCTGATCCTCAGGAGCTAAAAGAAGTTTAAGATCATTTTTAGGCTGTTCTCCTTTTTCTTCTTTCATATAGTATAGCGTTTTCTCATCGGGAGAAAACATGAACTGTTCATTTGGCACATTCTCAGCCAGCACTTTTTCTGATAATGTAGCCGGATCAATTTCTACCAATTTACAGACTTCGCCTTCTTTAGGCACATAATACATTTTATTTGTTGTAGGCATCCACGATAACATTCTCTTCGAACCATTAAACGCAATCTGAGTTTTGACTCCGCTTTTCAAATTATACAGATAAGTATATCTATCTGCTTTTTCGCCATAATTATGTACCTCTGTCAACAAACAATAATCTCCTTCAGGCGATATCTGCATTGAAGACACACGACGACCAGTGAGTACATCATTAAATTCGAACGGACGAGATGAGCTTTTCTTCGTCAAGATTTGAATTTCTTCATCTTTATCTTCTTTTTCAATAGTCGCCTTGAAAGCGGGATAAGAACTTTCGCGAGCTGTAGATAATAGTTTTACAACAATACGTTTATTATTTGGATAGGCAACTAAAGATGTCGTAACTGATTTCGCCGCTTTCAAGCTATCCTCTTGAGTAACTTTTGTTGCAACTAACTTGCCATCGACATAAACCTGCAGCATATTCGGAGAAGTTACCCTCAAAGTAGTTTTAGCATATGACGGTGAAGAGGCATAAAACGACAACAGATTAAGAGTTCCATTCTCAGCAGGTCTATGCAACTTAAAATAGCCGGCAGTATCTGCTTTTATTATTCGAGTAAACTTGTCATGATCAGGAACTGATAAGGGCATCTTCAGAAGATTGGCACTCGTAAATTTTTCACCTTTCATATCAACCGAATCTATCATTATCGGATTCAGCACTGTTACCGGATTCAGACCGTATATCTCAGTTATATTTTGCGACTTCTGCGCCAATGCACTAAGTGAGAAAAGTACTAGAAATGCAATTAATAGTGATTTTAAATTCATCAAAAAAGTTTTTTATATAATAAGCGGTATTGATTCTTTATGACAAATATAGGAATATTTATCTATCAATACCGCTTCAATATAAATCAGACTAACTATTCATCTGCATTCTGATTATCATCATCACGATCTTTTGTTCCACTCAAATTGTACCAATCAATTTTACGAGAGACAAACATCACTATTGCCAAAGCAAAGAAAAGGCCAATTGATCCAAAGAGTAGCGCTAAATCTTCGAGCTGCAAAATGACATACAAATAAAGATAAAGCATTACCAAAAAACTACCCATCATTAAAGTTTGCTTACGATTTGAGAATATTGATAATGTATATGCTGATATTAAAGATATTATAGCAATGGATGATATAAGATATGCCCAATCAAATCCGACATGCTCGGATAATGCAAGTAATAATGTATAAAATAAGATTAATCCACAGCTGACCAATATATATTGCATTGGATGTATTCGTTTCCGACTAATCAACTCAACCAAGAAAAACACAAGAAATGTCAACGCTATGAACATGACAGCATATTTCACGGCACGCATATTCATCTGATAATCATTTACTGGATAACGAAGGTCTATTTCCACAAGTTCGTTATTAACATCAATATGCGAATTCAAGTCTCCAAAATTTTCTGTGTATATATCCCATTGTGCACTAAAACCATTCTCGAAATGACGTTCTGTAGGCAAAATAGTACCACCAAAAGATACTGTTGCCCAATTTGATTTCATATCTATATGTGTATTCTTTGCATAATTATTGAATATCAAGTTCTGAGTTCCATTGACAACTAAATCAAATTCAAAATTAACGTCTTGAGCTGGATCGACATCTTGATTAAAGACTCCAGAAATAACCAGTCCATTCAAAATCATTGAATTATCTTTTCTTTGGTTTTTTGCTTGAATTTTTCTACCATTTATATCTGCTATAACTTCATTCTTCAACCCACGCATACTAGTCATTGAGACTATAATATATGCTTCATCATATAGAATCTGCTTAGCTGAAATCATTTTCTTCTGCTCATCAGTAAACTTAAATGAGCCTTTCAGATTCATTTTACTTTGATAGACTAGTGTTTTAAACATGGTCCTGGCACGTTCCTCGGCAGAGATGTCACCTACAATACTGATTTCATCAGCTGCAAAATACAGATTTTTCTGAATTACTTTCTTGTCTTTTTCTTGTCCTTTAACACCATCCATCACCCATTCTTCTTCGACATAAGGCAATACCAAAATAGGGCCTTTAATCTCTTGACGCCCTCCTCCCCATTTTTCACCAATTTCTTTTTCTACTTCTGTTTGTGCAGCACTTCGCTCTCCAATAAGCGATTTAACAAGCTCAATAGGCAATAATAATACGACTACCATTGCTGTTACAACCAAAGCTTTAATTGTAATGTTGTTTGTATCCATAACAAATATATTTAATAAATTAAAAGAACTTTGAATTTCAAAGTATATAAATAAAAAAAATTATAACGGATTAATTAATTTTTCAAGTGCATCGATATGTTCTTTAAATAGTTTTGCTCCCAGTGCTGTTATCTCATAAGAAGTGTTAGGCTTCCTGCCAATAAATTGCTTCTTGACTAAAATAACTTGCTCTTTCTCTAAAGCCTTAAGGTGACTTGCTAAATTTCCATCCGTAATATTCAATAATTCCTTCATAGTATTGAAATCAACACTATCATTGACAGCCAAAACAGACATAATGCCCAATCGGACTCGGCTATCGAAGATCTTATTCAATCCGGATATAATATCTTTCATACTCAAGCTATTTTATCCGTTCCAGATTTGTCATATCTATAATACATTACAATACCATAAACAATATGTAACAAACCAAAACCAATAGTCCAAAAAAGTAATCCATTATAAATGAATATACCAGCAAGAAAACCTAATATAATCTCGGAGAAACCTAAGACTCGTATATCTTTATATGTACGAGAACTTGCATTGATCAGTGCTAACCCATAAAAAATCAACATAGCTGAAGCGACCATATGCGTAGCATGATTATAAATTAATAAGATGCTAAATATTCCTCCCGTAACCATTGGAATAGCAAAGTCGGCTACAATTTGACGAGTCACTGGCATCCAAAATTTAGAATTCATTTTTTTTGCCTTACGAAGAGAAAAGTAATAACCAACAGAAGCGGCAAGTATAATCACAATCGAAGCAATGAAAGTAAGATCAAAGAGATAATTACCCAAAATGGACAATTTATCATTCAAGATAAGTTTAGCGCACAGCGCACCCAATATTGCAACCAAACCAGCACCAATACCAGAAAATCCGCTTAATGAAAGGAACTTGGTTGACCGTTCCATCATCAAACGTATATGCTTTAAATCATCTTTATTTGCTTTCATATCCTTCACTTTGAAATGCAAAGTAAATTATTATATTGGAAACATAGATACAATTACAGAAAATTAACACAAAGATTATAAATCAACTACCGTAATACCAGCACCACCAAACTGAACATGCTCGTCAGCAAAATGTGAAACACCCGGAACTGTACGGAGATAATCGCGAATAATCTGACGAAGGGCTCCGGTACCCGTTCCATGAAGAATACGAACACGCGATACTCCGACCAAGATTGCATCGTCGATAAAATACATCACAGCCTGCAAAGCCTCATCGCCACGCATTCCACGAACATCAATATCCTGCTTGAAGTTTAGTTTCTTTGCACGCATATCATCACTGACGGCTGCCGAAACTGTAGTAATCTTCATTTCGCGTTTAGTCTGAGTCTTACTCACATATTCTAAAGAATTGAGTTTCGTCGTAGTCTTTATCATACCAAAAGCAACAATAACAGTATTCTTACTAATCTCCATCACCTCGCCTATCGATGTCTGTCCTTTGATACGAACAAAATCACCTACTACGATCTCACGCTCTTTTATTTCTTTCTGAACAGGTTTGTTTTTTTGTTTATTCTTTAAACGATTGAGCTTATTAGCCAACTTCGTTGGTAGTTCGCTTTGTTTATCATCAAGCTCAGATTTAAATTCGTTCAGAGCAGTACGAGCAATTTTCGTTTTTTCTTTATCAGCCTGAGCTTCTTTTATCGTACGAATCGTATTTTCTATCTTAGCATTTGTTTCAGCCAACAACCTTTCAGCTTCAGCCTTAGCCTGACGAATGATTTCTTTGCGCTGCTTTTCGACATCTTGCAAATCGCTTTCGTAAGTGGCAGTAATCTCTTCGAGATGTTTTTCTTTATGACGAATACTCTGACGCTTGGTCTCCCAATAACGCTTATCACGCACAATATCCTGAAGATATTTATCCATATTGATATAATCGCTACCAACAATTTCAGAAGCATCAGCAATTACATCTTCGGGCAAACCAATTTTTCGAGCAATCTCTACGGCAAACGAGCTTCCTGGGTTTCCAATTGAAAGCGTAAATAATGGCTGCATCAAATGACGATCGTAAAGCATTGCACCATTAACCACACCTTTATGCTCGTTTGCAAAATGCTTCAAGTTCTGATAGTGCGTAGTTATCACACCAAATGCACCACGATCATTAAATCGTTTCAATAACGACTCAGCAATAGCGCCACCTATCTGAGGTTCTGTCCCACCACCAAATTCATCGATCAGAAGAATAGTCTTTTTATCACAATTTTTGACAAAGAATTTCATATTCGTCAAATGTGAACTGTAAGTACTCAAATCGTTTTCTATAGACTGCTCGTCACCTATATCAATGAATATATGATCAAATATTCCCACTACCGAACGTTCATCCAAAGGAATCAGCATCCCGCATTGAATCATATATTGAAGTAATCCTACAGTCTTAAGACAAACTGATTTTCCTCCGGCATTCGGACCAGATATGATCAACAAACGCTTGTCATCTTCTAATTCAATATCGAGAGGTACAATTTCGCGATTTTGCTTACGATGCGATAAGTATAGCAATGGATGCTTTGCCCTATACCAACGAACAATAGTCTTGTCTTCCATCGTTGGTTTAATCGCATCTATATCCAGAGCAAACATGGCTTTAGCCCTGATAAAATCTATCTGAGCCAAAAACTCATAAGAATATAAAATATCTTCGATCAGCGGGCGCAGTTCATTCGTAAAACCTACTAATATGCGGATGATCTCGCGACGTTCTTCACTTTCCAACTCACGAATCCGATTATTAGCCTCAACAACCTCTGCCGGCTCTACAAAAACAGTCTTTCCTGTTGCCGATTCGCCATGTACAATACCTTTAACCCGACGTTTAAATCCCGGTGCGATAGGAATAACCAAACGACCGTCACGCATCATTGGCGAAACATCTTTATCTACCAATCCCTCATTCTGAGCTGCGCGAAGTATAGCATTCAAACTTTTAGATACACCGCTTGATATGCTCAATATCTCGCGTCGAATACGTAATAACTCGGATGAAGCCGAGTCTTTTATTTTACCGAATTTATCGAGAATAATATCTATTTGTTTTAGCAATTGAGGAAATATTGCAACTTCTCCGGCTAAAGCACTTAGATGTGGATAAGGAGTATTATCATCCTCATCTTTCGCAAAAAAAGTAACAATATCTCTGATAGTCTGTAACGATCGGCGAAGATCAAACAAGCCACTCTCGTCAATCCAAGTTCCTTCAACATGCAAGCCCCGCAATGCCGGACGCACATCTATAAAATAATTGGACGGAAAATCGTCCTCTTCTTGAATAATACGTATAAACTCCTCTGTTTCGCTAAGTAAAGTATTGATAGTCGAAAAATCAGATAAAAAATTCATTTCGTCTATTTTTTCACTACCCAAACTGCTTAAACATTTGGCTGCTAACAATTGGCGTACTTTATCGAAGCCTATCTTGATCTCAAAATTATCGGGATAAATCACTGTTGTTCAGTTAAAATTTTCAGAATGCAAAGATACAACAAATCAAAGTTATTCGACAAATGATACCTAATAATAGTGACATCGGGTATTATTTATAACAAGGTATTGTGATTGATACAAATTCCATTTTAACATAATTTTGTGAATTCCAAAAACAATACCTAATGATCCAAAAATTACTTATCCTATTATTTGTGCTGGCATCAAGCACAAGTGCTTTCTGCCAAAAATCCCATTTGAGGGGACATGTTACTGACACCGAAACCGGAGAAGGTTTTCCCTACACCACAATTGTCGTAAAAGGTACAAATATTGCTACGTCAACAGATTCTGATGGGAATTACTCGTTGAACAATCTTCCCAAAGGCCTCACGACATTGATTGCACACATTTCGGGCTATAACAAAGAAGAGCAAAGTATAGAGCTGAATGAAGGCGAGAACATTCTGAACTTCACAATAAAACCATCAAAAGTGGCTCTTGATGAAATCGTCGTAACGGCAAATCGCAATGCAACAAAACGCAAAGAAGCTTCTGTCATTGTAGGAATTCTTGACGAAAAACTCTTCGAAACAACCAGCTCTTGCAATCTGGCTGAAGGCTTGAATTTCCAGACCGGATTACGTGTCGAAAATAACTGCCAGAATTGTGGCTTTCAACAAGTCAGAATCAACGGACTTGAAGGTCCTTATTCGCAAATACTAATCGACAGTAAAGCAATATTTAGCTCGTTGGCAGGTGTATATGGCATCGAACATATTCCTAGTAATATGATCGACCGTGTAGAAATTGTTCGTGGCGGAGGCTCCGCCCTATTCGGGTCGAATGCCATAGGAGGTACAATTAATATCATCACTAAAGAGCCATTGAGCAATGGTTTCTCGGTAAGCGAAACGATATCTCTCATAGATGGTAATTCTCCAGACAATGCAGTTAACATAAACGGAAGTCTAATAACAAAAGATCGTAAAGCAGGAATTTATTTATTCTCAATGTTCAGAAACCGAAAAGCTTGGGATGCTGATGATGACGAATTTTCAGAGCTAGGAAAACTGGATTCAAATAGTGGAGGATTTCGCTCTTTCTACAAACCTACACATTTCAGTAAACTGACACTTGAGTATCACCGCATCAAAGAAGATCGTCGCGGAGGAGATCATTTGCATCTGCAACCTCATCAAACCCAAATCACCGAGATGGCTAATCACAGCATACATGGTGGAGGAATCAATTATCAGTTGTATAGCCCAGATTATAAGCACAGTTTCAATATATATACCTCTTTGCAAGACGTAAAACGTGATACTTATTATGGAGCCGATTATGACGAAGATGCTTATGGCAATACTTCAGACATCACAGTTGCTTCTGGTGCGCAATATGCTTACAGCTTCGACAAGCTATGGTTCATGCCTTCGCAGCTAACTGCTGGATTTGAATACCACTACGATAATCTTCACGATGAAATGATTGGTTATAAACGTGATATCAAACAGATCACTCGTATTTATGGTGGATATTTCCAAAATGAATGGAAGGACGAACGATGGACGCTATTATTAGGAGCAAGACTTGACAAACACAATCTAATTGATAATGCAATTTTCAGTCCACGAGTAAATATCAGATACACACCTATCAAGCCGTTAATTTTCAGAGCAAGCTATGCTGCCGGATATCGCGCACCTCAGACATTCGACGAAGATTTGCATGTCACTGCCGTTGGAGGAGCCGTAACACTGATAAGCAATTCAAAGGATCTGAAACCTGAATATTCGCATAGTATCAGCGGTAGTCTCGATTATACTTTCGAGATTGGCTCATGCGATTTCAATATTGTAATTGACGGCTTCTACACCAAGCTTGATGATGTTTTTTACCTTGCCAAAATAAATAAAGACGCACAAGGAAATACCTTGAAAGAGCGCAGAAATGGAAGTGGTGCAACTATTAAAGGCATCAACCTTGAGATGCAAGCAAGACCAACCAATTGGATCGAGCTTCAAGGAGGATTCACTTTCCAACAAAGCAAATATAAAAAGGCTATTGCTTGGAATGTCGACATCGAAGAAGACGGTATAGAATCTGCTCTTTTTACGAAAAAGCTAACCAGAACGCCTGATTATTATGGATTCTTAGCTGCCAATATCAATCCTACTAAACAGTTCATGATTTCGCTCTCGGGCAATTATACGGGTAGTATGTATGTACCTCATCTTGCAGGATACATAGAAGATGACATACTGAAACACACCAAAGATTTTTTCGATTTAGGGATACGTCTTGCTTACGACTTCAAGCTGACAAAAGAACTAACCATACAAGTCAATGGCGGTGTAAAAAATGCATTCAACAGTTTCCAAAAAGACTTTGACAAAGGCATGCTTCGCGATGCAGGATATATGTATGGCCCCGGATTACCCAGAACATTTTATCTTGGAATAAAAATGGGTATTTTTTAATGTAAATATTTTATATTTGCATCCGAAATATGATTAAGCAAATCGTTTTTGTCGGATTGGGAGGAGCCACCGGAAGTATATTCAGATTTCTGATGTCGGCGTACATAAGCAAATTCAGCTTTATGGGATTCCCCTTGGCTACATTCCTCATCAACATCATCGGATGTTTTTGCATCGGATTATTCAGCAGCTATTTCCCTTCGAATGACAATTTACGCTTTTTACTTATTGTCGGATTCTGCGGCGGATATACAACATTTTCAACTTTTGCCTTCGAGAATCTGAATCTTATACAGAACAATCAAATTGCAATTGCAATAATATACACTTTGCTTAGTGTTTTACTTGGACTATTGGCCGTATGGCTCGGGGTTCAGGTCAGCAAATGATCTTAACATTGGATAATGTTGGACATACAACAAAACGAGGATAAGGGCGGTTCACCCATATCCTCGTTTCTTTTTCAAACTTAATATATTTAGAAATCAAATATATCCTGACGATTTTCGATCACAGCCTGAGCTGACGATACCCATGCAATAGGAACCCGCATTGGCGAACAAGAAACATAATTGAGTCCGATACGATGACAGAACTTAACCGAAGATGGTTCACCGCCATGTTCTCCACAAATTCCGATCTGATATTTCGGATTATTCTTCCTTGCATTCCTTACAGCATGATCCATTAGCATACCAACTCCCTTTTGATCAAGAATCTGGAATGGATCTTGTAATAAGATATTCTTTTCTAGATAGATTGGCAAGAACGAGAAGAAGTCGTCACGAGAGAAGCCAAAAGTCATCTGCGTTAAGTCATTCGTTCCGAACGACATAAATTGCGATTCGGTAGCAATGCCATCAGCAGTAATTGCCGCACGCGGTGTTTCAACCATTGTTCCGACCATAAATTCTACACGATCACCTTCTTCTTCGAATAGTTTTTCGGCAGTTGCAAGCACTATTTCTTTTTGAATCTTAAATTCTTTCAACGACGATGTCATCGGAATCATAATTTCCGGAACTGCACGTATTCCCTCTTTCTTCAGATCCAAAGCTGCTTTCAGAATCGAATGAGTCTGCATCTCAGTAATTTCGGGATAAGTATTACCCAAACGGCAACCACGATTACCAAGCATTGGATTGTGCTCTTGCAACATTTCGATACGACGCTGAACAGTTTCCAACGGAATACCCATAACCTGCGCCATTTCTACCTGACCTGCTACATCGTGCGGTACAAATTCATGCAAAGGTGGATCAAGTAAGCGAACTGTAACAGGTTTATCGTGCATCACACGGAAGATACCTTTAAAGTCTTCTTGCTGATATGGAGCCATCTTAGCTAATGCCATCTTACGATATTCTGTATTTTTAGCCAGAATCATTTCGCGCATAGCTTTTATACGCTCTCCTTCGAAGAACATATGCTCGGTACGGCACAAGCCAATACCTCTTGCTCCGAAACTCAATGCTTTTTCGGCTTCGGCCGGAGTATCAGCATTTGCCCATACTTCCATCCGTGAGTATTTCATAGCAAGTTCCATCAGTGTCTTAAACTCAGGTGTAAGCTCTGCAGCCTCTGTAGGAATTTGTCCTTGATAAACTTCTCCCGTATATCCATTGATTGAAATATAATCCCCTTCTTTCAAAACTAGGTTTCCGATACGTACGATTCGCGATTTATAATCTACCTGCAAATCTCCGGCTCCCGACACACAACATTTACCCATACCACGTGCCACAACTGCAGCATGAGATGTCATACCTCCGCGAGCTGTCAATATACCTTGAACTACAGCCATACCTGCCAAGTCTTCAGGCGAAGTTTCTACACGTACCAATATTGTCTTACGTCCCGTTTCATTCCATCTGGCAGCATCTTCCGAGAAGAATACAATCTTACCCGAAGCTGCACCCGGTGATGCAGGTAACCCTTTTGCAATTGATTTAACTTTAGCCAATGCTTCGCGATCGAAAACTGGGTGAAGTAATTCATCTAGCTTATTAGGTGAAATTCTAGTGATTGCTTCTTTCTCGTTTAGCTTTCCTTCTTTCAACAAGTCGATTGCAATTTTAACCATTGCAAAGCCTGTACGCTTACCATTACGTGTCTGAAGCATCCATAGTTTACCTTCTTGAACCGTAAACTCCATATCCTGCATATCTTTGTAATGATCTTCCAATTTCTGCTGATACGAATTCAGTTCTGCATAGATTTCAGGCATAGCTTCTTCCATAGATAGAAATTCTGCCTGACGTTTTTCTTCGCTGATTCCCATCAGCTGTGTCCACTTGAAAGATGCTGCTTTTGTAATCTGATTCGGTGTACGAATTCCTGCTACAACATCTTCTCCTTGTGCGTTGATCAGATATTCTCCGTTGAATACATCTTCACCGGTAGCCGCATCACGAGAAAAACATACTCCACTGGCCGAATTATTACCCATATTCCCGTAAACCATAGCTTGTACGTTCACAGCAGTACCCCACTCGGCTGGAATACCTTCAAGTTTGCGATAAAGAATGGCTCGTCCGTTCATCCACGAATCGAAAACAGAACAGATTGCACCCCATAGCTGCTCGTAAACATCATTAGGAAAATCTTTTCCAGTACGTTCTTTAACAATCGCTTTAAATTTTTGAACGAGTAGTTTAAGATCTTCAGTCTCTAACTCACTATCAAGCTTGACGCCTTTTTTCTCCTTTACCTCATCTATTATTTCTTCGAAAGGATCGACATCGTCTTTATTTTCAGGTTTCAACCCTAGAACCGTATCGCCGTACATCTGAACGAAACGACGATATGAATCCCAAGCAAACCAAGGATTGTTAGTTTTCTTAGATAAGCCTTCTACTATTTCGTCATTCAGACCTAAATCGAGAATTGTATCCATCATACCCGGCATCGAAGCACGAGCACCCGAACGTACCGAAACCAACAAAGGATTTGTAGCATCGCCAAATCCGGATTTCATTACCGATTCCAGATATTTGATAGATTCTACAACATCTGGTTTCAACATTTCTACGATTCTGTCTTTACCGATTTCATAGTATTCATTACATACTTCAGTGGTTATAGTGAATCCCGGAGGAACCGGTATCCCTATCAAGTTCATTTCTGCCAAATTAGCGCCTTTGCCTCCAAGCAGGTTTTTCATGTCAGCACGTCCGTCTGCTTGTCCGTTCCCAAATCTGTAAACTCTCTTTTTTTCCATACTTAATATGTGTTTGATTAAAGGCTTTGATAATTGCAACAAGTACGTCACGCGAACTCGTTTAGTTATCGTTATATATTAGTGTTTTTCTTATCATATGGGGTCATTTCAAATTATTTGCACGCTGGGTTGTCCTCTAAAATTAATAAAAATTGTATAATAACATGCACACAAAACCAACTATTTAATTTCAAAACTGCGAAGAAGTTGCATTATTGGCAGAAAACTAGATTTTAGAAAAGTTATTTGTATTTTTACAAAGCAATTTTACCTACTAGAAAAAACGATAATGGATCTACGAACTGTAAATGTTACCAGATATATTCTTCCTCTGCGAGAAGGGGGATCACTGCCGGCACTAGCCGACGCTGATGACGGATATAAGTATGTTGTCAAATTCCGAGGATCGGGACATGGGACAAAAGTGCTTGTATCGGAACTTTTGGGCGGACTTATAGCTAAGCGTCTGGGATTAAAACTACCCGAATTGGTTTTTATTAATCTCGACGAAGCTTTTGGGCGTACCGAAGGTGACGAAGAAATTCAAGATCTACTGAAAGGTAGCAGGGGTTTGAATCTTGGACTGCATTTTCTATCGCCTACATTTACATTCGATCCCGTCGCTATGGAAGTTGATGCATTGACTGCTTCGCAAATAGTATGGTTAGATGCATTCATCACCAATATAGATCGGACAATCAAGAACACGAATATGCTGATTTTCCACCGTGAATTGTGGTTGATAGATCATGGAGCATCATTCTATTTCCATCACACATGGGACAATTGGGAAAAAGCTGCACTGAGCACCTTTCCATACGTAAAGGATCATGTATTGATAAAATATGCCGATAAGCTGCCTGAGGTAGATATTCAATTCAAAGAGTTACTGGACGATAACGTTATTGATCGGATAGTAGATACAATTCCATCCGATTGGCTCAACTGGAACAACGAGACCGAATCGGTAGAAGATATCCGAAATGTGTACAAGCAATTTATGAAAATAAGAAGAGACAACTCACATTTATTTATAAACGAAGCTCAGAATGTCAGGAAAGCACTTGTATGAATATTCCGTAATTCGTGTTCTTCCGAAAGTTGAGCGCGAAGAATTTATTAATATTGGTATTATCCTCTTTTGCAAAAAGGAGAAATACCTGCGAGTTCTTTATTCTATCAACGAAGAGAGACTAGCTGCTTTTCCGAATGAGGTGGATATTGAGTTCCTTGAGAAAAACCTACAATCATTTCAGAAAGTTTGCCAAGGGAATAAAACTGCAGATGGCATAGCCAGTTACGACACACCGGAACGCTTTCGTTGGTTGACAGCCGTAAGAAGCACAAATTTGCAAACATCTAGACCGCACACCGGATTTTCGGACGATCTAGATGCTACACTCGACAGCTTGTTCAAAGAATTGGTGCTATAAGCGATGTAATCCGAGGATCAATTTATATTTTTTAATACTACGAGCCTATTTACTGCTATAATATGTTTCATACTTTTTCCCATTTTCTGTAATTTTAAAATAAAAAGTCATGAAAAAAGTAAGTACATTATTAATTGCTGCAATGTTATTGCTGTTTCAAGGCTGTCAGTCACAAAAAGACCCGGCTCAGATTGCTGCAGAAAAAGCCTATGAAGCCTATTTATCCGAAAATGCAGTTTCATCATTAGAAAAAAACGAGTTTGTTATTGAAGCCAATCGTATTCTTTTCAAGTATGGTAACTATGCAAATGTTAGCTCGAATACGAATTTCATCAAACTGAAAGACAATCAAGCTACGATACAGCTAGCTTTCAACTCGCCATACGCCGGTCCTAATGGCATAGGAGGTATTACATTGGATGGAATTGCATCCAATATCAAATACAAGAAAAGTAAAAAGGGTGTAATTGACTTCAGCATGAATGTACAAGGCACAGCCCTATCAGCTACAGTTATGGTAACAATGGTAGAGGGTAGTAATTATTGCACGGCTGTTGTTTTACCTACATTCAGCGGAAATAGGATAACCTTTACCGGTTATTTATACTCTACCGACGACTCGAATATATATAAAGGTCGTGCTTTATAAAAGCAGTCTCTGTGAAATTATCATATAGCTGGATCAGTCTGATTCAGCTATATTTTTTTTGTGTGCTCAAATTCATAAAACTTTATCTATATGTAAAAAAATAGAATGTCATTTCCCTTGAAATAAAGATTTTAAGATAACACGAAACATTTGTCACTTTTGTTACTTTTTCTTTTCATCAAGTAGATAAGAACATGGCAGAATTGATCTTTATAACGATTCTAAATAATATATCAAATCTTAAGATTATTAGACAAAAAAGATGCATCTTTGTAACTCACTAAAAAAATTTCAAGTAACGTTATGCTTTTATCTGAGCTCAAAACCGGAGAGAAAGGTATTATAGTAAAAGTAAATGGAAGTGGAGCTTTTCGCAAGCGTATCCTCGAAATGGGATTTGTAAAAGGAAAAACTGTAAAAGTTATCCTGAATGCTCCGTTGAAAGATCCAATCAAATATAAAATCATGGATTATGAAGTTTCGCTACGTCGTAGTGAAGCACAACTGATAGAAGTTGCCAGTCCAGATCAAATACAAAGTGCATCTGATTCATCTGTAAAGAGTGAACAATTACTTTTCGAAACGAATGTAGAAAACATTCATAATTCTGATTTTTCTTCAAATCAAACAAATAAAAAGCCGACAATCACTGTCGCACTAGTAGGTAACCCAAATGCAGGGAAAACTTCTCTTTTCAATATTTCATCTGGCTCACACGAACATGTGGGTAATTACGGAGGAGTAACCGTAGACTCGAAAGAAGGTAAATTCAAATATAAAGGATATACATTCCGAATAGTCGATCTTCCAGGAACATATTCAATATCAGCCTACACTCCAGAAGAATTGTATGTCCGTCGTCATTTAGTCGAAAATAAACCAGATGTAATAATCAATGTTGTTGCAGCTTCTAACCTAGAGCGCAATTTATACCTTACAACAGAGTTGATCGATCTGGAAGCAAAGACGATAATAGCATTGAATATGTATGACGAACTTAAAGCAAGCGGTGCAGAGTTCAACTACGAAATGCTATCCAAGATGATCGGCATGCCGATGATCCCTACTGTAGGTAAAACCGGAGAAGGAATTGAGGAACTTTTTGATGCAGCTATTCGCGTTTACGAAAATAACGAGCCAACAGTCAGACGCGCTCACGTATACTATGGAAATGTTGTCGAGAACTCTATCAGCCGTTTAAATATCTTCCAGGAAAAGAACGTGAAGGAGCCTTTGGTTTTCACACGTCGCTATATTTCGATCAAACTATTGGAAAAAGACAGCGATATAGAATTATACATCAAAGAAAACTTCGATAATGCCAAAGAAATCCTAGAGTATCGAGATTCGCAAATCAAAGAAGTAGAAGATCGATTGAATGAAGATACCGAATCGATCCTAACCAATGCTCGCTATGGTTTTATTGCAGGTGCTTTGAAAGAAACATTCAAGCAAAAGACACATCAATCGGAAAGTACACGAATCATCGATGCCGTAATAACTAACAAATATCTGGGATTCCCAATATTTTTCCTTTTCATGTGGATCATGTTCGAATGCACATTCCGATTAGGCGCATATCCAATGGAATGGATCGAAAATGGTGTCGGATTATTAGGCGATTACGTCAGAAGCGTGATGAGCGATGGTATGCTCAAAGATCTCATAGTCGATGGTATTATTGGAGGAGTTGGAGGAGTTATTGTCTTCTTACCTAATATACTTATATTATATGCATTTATATCCTTCATGGAAGATTCGGGCTATATGGCTCGAGCCGCCTTCATTATGGATAAAGTGATGCATAAAATGGGATTACATGGCAAATCATTCATTCCACTAGTAATGGGATTCGGCTGTAACGTTCCTTCAATATTAGCAACGCGCACTATCGAAAGCCGTAATAGTCGCATGATAACCATGCTTATCAATCCATTTATGTCGTGTAGCGCACGTCTACCTGTATACCTGTTGTTTGTCGGAATTTTCTTCCCCGATCATGCCGGAACAGCATTATTTAGCCTATACCTAATAGGAATCCTTCTAGCGGTATTCTCTGCACGTTTATTCCGCAAAACCATGTTTAAAGGAGAAGACACCCCATTTGTTATGGAACTTCCGCCATACCGTATGCCAACTTTCAAGGCTGTGATAATTCACATGTGGGATAAATCGGCACAATACCTTCGTAAAATGGGAGGCGTTATTCTTATTGCTTCTATCATCATCTGGTTTTTAGGCTATTTTCCACTCAATAAAGAAAGTGATCAAGCTCTGGAAAACAAAATAGCACAGATCGAGCAAGCTTTCGAAAACAAATTGATAGATGAATCGACCAAACTAGATCAAATAGATGAAGCAGAAAAGGCACACAACACCGAATTGCAAGAAGACTCTTACATTGGCCGAATCGGCAAGACCATAGAACCGATTATGCGTCCTCTTGGCTTCGATTGGAAAATAAGCGTCAGCCTTTTATCAGGAATGGCTGCCAAAGAGATTGTCGTTAGCACACTCGGTGTACTCTATACTGGCGATGCTGAGAATCAGGAGTCACTACAGACACGCATCAAGGAAGATAAGCAGCCTGATGGTTCTTCAACATTCACTCCATTAACAGTTATAAGCTTATTATTATTCGTGCTAATTTACTTCCCTTGTGTTGCTACAATCGCCGCTATAAAAGAAGAATCAGGTTCGTGGAAATGGGGGGCGTTCAGTATTATTTATACTACAAGTCTAGCTTGGATTATTTCTTTTGCTACATATCAAATTGGAAGTTTACTCTTGTAGAAAAACGCATAATATAGACATGAATAAAGATGCATAAAAATTAATTTTATGCATCTTTTATGTTTTAAACCACAGATTCTTTGAGAAGTAAGCTTCAATTTTAACATACGCTGCTTGTTTTTGTGATTTTTTTAACCGATTTTTGGATTATAGTTTACAATTACACGTCGAAGTTACTTACATTAAGAAAGGTATAGCTATAAAAAAAGACTATTCCATGTAAAAACAACAACAATATACGCCTAAAATAAATCAATTTGTCATTTTCTTCATTTATATAGTATATTTATGTTATTTTTATAAAAAAAAAGTATCTTTGCACATTGAAAAAAAGAAGCTAGAGTGCAAATCCTGTAACTAAACCTAGCTATAGTATTTGAATTGTTTATTTTAATTATAAAGTAGTGTTTGTATGAAAAAAAGAGTAATGTTAATCCTTTCATGCTTATTTCTAAGCATCGGATTTATTTTGGCTCAAACGACAAAGATCTCAGGAACAGTAGTCGACAAAAACGGTGAAGCTGTAATTGGAGCATCTGTTGTCGTTAAGGGCACAACGATTGGAGTTTCAACTGGGCTTGATGGTGATTTCTCCATCGAAGTTCCAGATGGTAAAACAACATTAGTATTCTCTCTCGTAGGAATGAATACTATTGAGAAAACAGCTACACCTAATATGAGTGTAGTAATGGAAGATAAAACTACAATCTTAGATGACGTAGTTGTTGTTGCGTACGGTACGGCAACAAAGGCTAGTTTAACAGGTTCTGCCGCGCAAGTAAAATCAGAACAGCTAGCAAATGCAAGTAAAGAAGCTCTAGATAAAGCCTTGATAGGTAAAACTGCTGGAGTCAGAGTTAGTTCAAACACTGGTGACCCAGGTGCTGCTGGAGAAATATCAATCCGTGGACTTGCCACAGTTAACGGTTCATCCACCCCACTTTACGTTATTGACGGGATTCCGGTAGAAGCAGGTGATGAAGCAAGTGCTGGACTAAAAAGTACAACATTATTATCATCTTTCAATCCGGATGAAATTGAAACTGTTACAGTATTGAAAGATGCTGCTGCAGCTGCAATTTACGGTTCGAGAGCTACTAATGGGGTAATTCTAATCACAACAAAGAAAGGAAAAGCGGGCAAAACAACTATCGGTTACAATGCTCAATTTGGATGGACAAGCATGGCTGTCAAACAGTTCGAAATGGCAAGTGCTAAAGAAACTGTTGATTATTACCACGAAGGTATTGCCAACTACTACATGCGCCAAAAACCTGGCTTAAGTAAAGATGCTGCACTTGCACTAGTTTTGAGCGAAGGTGACCTAGAATATTTCTTTGCAGATCCATTTGGAAACACCAATACCAACTGGAGAAAACAAGTATATGGAACAGGATTTTCTCAAGACCACCAAGTATCACTTAGTGGAGGAAACGACAAGACAAAAGTATTTGCTAGCCTAGGGCTAAATGATACAGAAGGATATGTATATGGTAACGAATTTAAAAGATATTCAGGACGTTTAAATATTGATCACGAAATAAACAATAAATTTTCGATAGCTTTCAAACAGTCTATATCTTATCGTAAAGAGTTAGGTGGGCGTGACCAACATGACCAAGGACAAGGTCTAAGTACAACTAGTCCACTATCTATAATGTTATCAATGGACCCTACGGCAAAAGTTCACAATGAGGATGGTAGCATCAACGCTAGTGCTTCGATGGTTGGTTCTAAAACATCTAACCCTCTACTTATGCTAGGTAGCGATCAAGAGTTTGTTCGCCTTACAACATTCCGAAGCTTATCTAATGGTGATATTACTTACAAAATCACCCCTGAGCTAACATTGAAAACAGCTGCTGGCTTTGATTATATTAACTCTAAAACTTTTGAATTTTGGGGTCCACAAAGCGTTAATGGAGAAAGCTTAGGAGGATTAGGCTATAGATATGATTTCTCTAAATACACGCTAACATCATCTACAACATTAAGATATGCCAATACATTTGGTCTACATAATATAGATGTACTAGGAGGTTTTGAATTAATGAACGCTAAGGTTGAGACAATCAGTGCATCTTCGAAGAGCTATGTCTCTGGAAAATATCCTGAACTTTCGAATGGACAACCATATAAGACAGGAAGTGCTGCATATGGATCAGCATTAATATCATACCTAGCAACAGCAAATTACAATTACGATCAGAGATATTATCTTAGTGCTTCTGTAAGAACTGACGGATCTTCATTTTTAGGTACAGATAACAGATGGGCAACATTCCCTTCGGCATCAGTCGCATGGCGTATAAGCAAAGAATCTTTCATGCCGGAGAGTGACTATATCAGAGACCTTAAGCTAAGAGCCTCAATTGGAGTTACGGGTAACCTTCCAAACTCATACTTTGCAGACAGAAGACTTTATTCACTATCTGGAGGATATGGAGCTGATGGAGCTGTATACATGACTCAAGCTGGTAATGAGAAGTTAGGATGGGAAAAAACAACATCATACAATATTGGACTAGATTGGAACATGTGGGATAGATTAAACTTCTCAGTTGAATATTACAATCGTGATACGAAAGACCTATTATTTTCTCGTCCTCTATCATATATAACTGGATATGCAAGCAGACTTACCAACATTGGCAAACTTAATAATAAGGGAATTGAAATAGATATTAATAGCCGCAATATCAAGACTAAAAACTTCTCTTGGAATACAAATTTCAACCTCGCTTGGCAAAAAGGCGAAATCGTAAAATTAGCTGAAGGCGAAGATGTTCCTTGGGGAGATGGAGAAATGTACAGACTTTCAGAGGGACAGCATCACAATGCATTCTATCTGCCAACTTGGGCTGGTGTAGATCCAGATACAGGAAATGGTACATTCTGGATTGACCCTAAAGATCATTCTAAAGGAACAACAGAGAACTACTCTTCTGCCGGTTCTTCTTTTGTAGGGAAACCTTCTCCTGATATTTTAGGAGGGATGACAAATACACTTACATTTAAAGATTTTGATTTTTCATTCTTAATCACGTACCAATTTGGTGGTGATCTTTTCGACTACCCTGCATATTTTATTGAAAATGATGGAGTAAGAATGGGACAGTTTGCCGTAAGTAAAGATCTTGCAAAAAGTTATTGGAAAGAAGCAGGGGACAAAGTTGTTAATCCTAAACCGATTTACGGAGGGACATCTAATAGATCTGACCGTTGGTCAACTCGCCACATCAAGTCTACAGATCACATTCGTGTTAGAGAAATTGCTCTAGGCTATAATATTCCAACAAGAAAACTTGGAAATATAAGTAAAGTTGTTAGCGCTGCTAGACTATTCGTTTCAGCCAACAATCCATTTATGATATGGTCTAAAGAAGACAATATAGATCCGGACGTTTCACTAAATGGATACCGTCAAGTTGACACACCTGTTGGTAAAACATTCTTATTTGGTTTCAATCTTCAATTTTAATAATAGATAAAATGAAATATATATATTTAATAATAATAATCAGTTTAGGATTGAGCTTCAACGCTTGTAACGACATGCTTGACAAAAATCCAACAACACAAGCTGAGAGCGGCACAATAATAACAAACATGCTAGATCTTCAGAATGCGGTAAATGGGGTTTACTTCATCCAGACTTCTCATCAAAGTGCATCACTAGGATTACAAGGAACATATGCAGGAGACTTCACCATTCATGCAGATTTATTAGGTAGCGACTTCGAGTCAAAGGGTAGTAACAGCCAAATATCACCAGTAGGCAAATATTCAGTTGATACTAAACATACTATAACTCTACATTATTATGCTAAATTCTATCTAGCTATTGCACAAATCAATGATATTCTGAGCAAGCTTGATATGGTACAATTCACATCAGGTGAAGAAGAAGTTGAAAAGGCAAAGTTGAAAGAATACCAAGGACAACTTTATGCATTAAGAGGGTTATTCCACTTTGATCTAGCTCGCCTATACGCTAAACTTCCAAGTACAGTATCTGATCTCACAAAAGAAAACTCAGGGATTCCTATTTCAGATCAGGTGTTCCCTATGCTGTACAAACCTAAGAGAGCCACACTTAAGGAAACATACGATTTCATCATCAATGATCTAGAAACGGCATTAGATTTTCTAGATCCTTCCAAAACAAAAACAGTTGGATACATCAACTATTGGGCTACAAAAGGTATCTTGGCTAGAGCATACCTGTATCTAGAGCAAAATGATAAAGCTCTAGCAATTGCAAAAGAGATTATATCCCAAGATGCTTATACACTGTATACTACAAAAGACTATCTTTCGGTTTGGAAAGCTGAAGGAACTAGCGAGTCAATCTTTGAGCTTAAAACTACTGCTGTTTATAACGCGCAAAGAAATTCCTTAGGATACTACACAAATATGTCTAACGGATATGGAGAATGTGGACTAACAGAAGAATTTAAATCATTCTTAGATAAACAAGAAGGAGATATTCGTAAAGAATTACAATTCTTAGATAAAGATCAGTATTATCCAGCAAAATATCCAGGAAGAGATGGCATCTATGTAAACAACCCCAAAATAATACGTCTATCTGAAGTATATCTTATTGCTACGGAAGCAGCGTTTAAATTGAACGGAGGCAGCGACACAGATGCCTTGAAATATTACAATGATCTACGTAGAAATAGAATTGAAAAATATACAGACGTAACATCTATCACTTTAGAGGACATCCTAAACGAAAGACGCCTCGAATTATTTGCAGAAGGTCATGGAGCGTGGGATTTCTGGAGAAACAAACTTTCAATCAAGAATACAACTGTTGGAGACGTTAATTACGACAACAACAAAACTATTCTACCTTTCCCTAATAGAGAAATCGCACAAAATCCTGATTTAATTCAAAACCCTCAATAAAATCTAAATAAAAAACCTGAGAACCATCTCAGGTTTTTTTATTTATTAACTTCATCTATCCATCATTTAGCTATATATTTGTAATAAATAAAAAACGAAGCTAGATGCAAGAAATAATAGTATATGCAATAGGAATCATAGTATTAGGTATTGTTTGCTACAAATTATATCAGTTTTTTTTTAGTAAAAAAGAAAAATCCGGAAATTGTGGTTGCTCATCATGCAGCTGCTCTACAAAACCTAAGAACTTATAATATCCTATTTATATTTTGAAATATCATTTTTTTTTACAATCTTTGATATAAGAAATAAGAGAAAATTTGTCGTATTGGTCGATTGGGAAACTCATCAGTAAATAAATTACCGAGACAAGCGTTTGATTCCAATGGCGGGCCACATCTCTTCGGAGAATGCACAGCACGGTGGATTACAAAGGGGTCGAAGCACTCAAATCCTGTTTTTTGGGGTTTCGTCTACATCTCTCCAATACGACATTACATAGAAGAGGCTTCTTTAACAAGAAGCCTCTTTTTTTGACATATCTTTAGCACAAAACCTATATACCAATAATATTATTATTCGTATATTTGTAAATCATTTTATGCACATATTTAGACAATCTGCAATGAAAACTCTAGAAAAACTTACAGCTGAAAGACTTTTAGCAATCAGGGCTATCAAATTACAACCATCCAACCCATTTACATGGGCATCTGGTTGGAAGTCGCCAATCTATTGCGACAATAGGAAATTGAATTCATATCCTAGAATACGTACATTCATCAAGATAGAACTTAGTCGTCTTATCTTAGAAAACTTCCCTGAAGTAGAAGCAATAGCAGGAGTGGCAACAGGAGCTATTGCTCCCGGTGCAATCGTTGCCGATGCGCTAGGCCTCCCATTCGTATATATCAGATCGACTCCTAAAGATCATGGACTTGAGAACCTAATTGAAGGAGAATTAAAACCTAACAGTAAAGTTGTTGTTGTTGAAGACTTAATATCAACCGGCAGCAGCAGCCTTAAAGCTGTTGAAGCTGTTCGCCGTGACGGCTCGGATGTTATCGGAATGGTAGCTAATTTTACATACGGATTCCCTGTAGCAACAGAGAATTTTAAAAAAGCTAATGTAGAGCTACTTACCCTAACCAATTATGATGCGGTTTTAGAACAAGCTCTAAAGATAAACTATATTGCTGAAAGCGATCTTGAAACTTTACAAGATTGGAGAAAAGCTCCGGATAAGTGGTGTAAATAACCAACAATATATTTATGACAGAATTTACTAGCGAAATAAAAATACTTCCGTATAACGATACGGAAGTATTTTCTGTACTATCAGACCTCAGTAATCTAGAATTTGTCAAGGATAAAATCCCACAAGACAAAATAAAAGATTTCTCTTTCGATAAAGACTCATGTACCATATCTGTAGATCCAGTTGGTAAGATAAGATTTAATATTGTAGAAAGAGTAGCAAATAACTTTGTTAAATTCCAAGCAGAACAAGTTCCTTTTGGACTAGATTTAATTGTAGAACTTAACAATAACGAAGAGAATAAAACAGAACTTAAACTAACTGTTAATGCCAATCTGAACCCATTTATTAAACCGATGGTTTCAAAACCTCTTCAACAAGGTTTAGAAAAAATGGCTGAAACTTTAGCCATGATTCCATACGGAGAGATTGCAAAAATGGGTACTCAAGAATAAGAAGATGAAACTCTGGGAAAAAAACGTCCAAGTAAATAAAAACGTAGAAGTATACACTGTTGGCCGCGATCGCGAACTAGATATTTATCTGGCTCCATACGATGTGTTAGGATCAATGGCACATATAACAATGCTCGAATCGATAGGTCTGATTGAAAAAGAAGAATTACCTATTTTGCTGAAAGAGCTAAAAAACATCTACGAGATTGCGCTAAAGGGTGAATTCGTTATCGAAGAAGGGATCGAGGATGTACACTCACAAGTAGAACTTATGTTAACACGTAAGTTAGGTGATGTAGGTAAAAAGATACATAGCGGACGTTCTCGAAATGATCAAGTACTAGTTGACTTAAAACTATTTACACGCGATCAAATTCAGCATCTGGTTGAAACAGTATCTAAATTGATTGATGTTTTAATAGATCAAAGCAATAAATACAAGGATGTATTGATGCCTGGCTATACGCATCTACAAATCGCAATGCCTTCATCGTTTGGACTATGGTTTGGTGCATATGCCGAAAGTCTTACGGACGATCTGCAAGTAGTGCAAGCCGCTTACAGGATCTGCAATCGCAACCCATTAGGATCTGCAGCAGGATATGGTTCGTCATTCCCTCTGAACAGACAAATGACAACAGACTTATTAGGATTCGACTCAATGAATTACAATGTTGTTTATGCTCAGATGGGACGTGGCAAAACTGAAAGAATAGTAGCGAATGCTATTGCTGGAATTGCAGCAACAGTATCAAAACTGGCTTTCGATGCATGCATGTTCAACAGTCAGAACTTTGGATTCATCAAGCTTCCTGACGAGTATACAACCGGATCGAGCATTATGCCTCACAAGAAAAATCCAGATGTATTTGAACTTACGCGTGCAAAATGCAATAAGCTTCAAAGTCTTCCTATCGAAATCACTCTGATATCGAACAATCTTCCGACTGGATATTTCCGTGATTTGCAGCTTATAAAGGAATCATTTATTCCTGCATTCGAAGAAATCAATGATTGTCTTTCGATGACTACTCGGATGATGAGCGAAATCAAAGTCAACGAGCATATCCTTGATGATGATAAATATCTCTACATATTCAGTGTAGAAGAGGTTAATCGTCGTGTACTAGAAGGAACTCCATTCCGAGATGCCTACAAGCAAGTAGGTTTAGATATCGAAGCTGGACAATTTACGCATGACAAAAAAGTTCAACACACACACGAGGGTAGTATAGGTAACCTATGCAATGATCGTATTATGGCGTTGAAACAACAAATCATTGACGGATTCAATTTCGACAAAACAATAAAAGCTGAGCAAGATCTATTGAACTCAGCTAATTAATTACATATCAAAGAGCAGCAATCAGCTATGAAGGATACTTCTGAAATCATATTAGTCAACATTACCGGCGAAGACAAACCTGGTGTCACAGCCGATCTTACAGCCGTACTGGCAAAGCACGAAGTTAACATTCTGGATATAGGACAATCGAATATCCATCATTCACTTTCGTTAGCTATTATGTTCGAGGCTGTAAATGCCGGAGATGTGATAAAAGATCTACTCTTCAAAGCAACAGAAATAGGCGTTATGGTAAGGTTCTCCCCTGTAAGCAAGGAACGTTATCACAGATGGGTAACATTGCAGGGTAAAAAGAATCGCTACATAGTAACTCTACTTGGACGTGATTTAAAACCGGCTCAAATATCTGCAGCTGCCAGAATCACACAAAAATACAAATTGAATATCGAGAAGATTTCTCGTATTACAAGACGTAAGCCTATTGATTCATGTGTTCTTCCCAACAGATCATGCCTTGAACTTTCTATCAGAGGCACCGTAGAAGATGAAGCTGAATTGAAGGCTGAATTCATGCGCTTATCAGGTGAGCATCATATCGATATCGCTTTTCAAGAAGAAAGTATCTATCGTCGTATGCGCCGATTAATCTGCTTCGACATGGACTCTACATTGATCCAAACAGAAGTTATCGATGAACTGGCTGATCGTGCAGGTGTAGGTGCTGAAGTTAGAGCTATCACAGAAGCGGCTATGCGTGGTGAACTAGATTTCTCTGAAAGTTTTAAAAAACGCATTAGTCTGCTTAAAGGTTTGGATGAATCAGTAATGAAAGAAATTGCCGATAATCTTCCTATAACAGAAGGCATGACACGTTTAATCCGTATTCTAAAGAAAAGTGGCTGCAAACTAGCTATTCTTTCGGGGGGATTCACATATTTCGGAAATTATCTGAAAGAAAAATATGGCTTCGATTACGTATATGCTAACGAGCTGGAAATAGTAAACGGAAAGCTAACAGGCAGACATATCGGCGACATTGTTGATGGCAAACGCAAAGCTGAATTATTGCGTCTATTGGCTCAGGTTGAGAAAGTTGACATTCGTCAAACTGCAGCTGTTGGAGATGGTGCGAATGATTTGCCTATGCTAGAAGCTGCCGGATTAGGTATAGCATTTCATGCGAAGCCAAAAGTCAAAGCCAATGCAAAACAATCATTATCTACTGTCGGCCTAGATGGAGTATTATATTTCCTTGGTTACCGCGACTCAATGTTAATTGGCGAAGAATAAACCGAATTAGCAATACAAGAAATAGAAAAAGGCTAAACTTCAAAAAGTTTAGCCTTTTTCTATTCTTTTGATTCTTATTTTTTCGTTTTACTTGCAGCCTTTGGCTTTGCCTCTGCTTTAGCCTTAGTTGCTTTCGACTTTTTCTCAGCCGGTTTAGCAGGCTTTTCTTCTTCCACTTTCTTTGGTTTAGCCACCGATTTTACTATTTTCTTAGTACTTAAAGCATCTACTTCTGCAGTAAGTTTTTCAATCTCCAAAGCCTGATTATGGATAGTTTGCAGCAAAGAGTGTAATTCTTCGTTATCAATTGATTTAGGATATTCTGCATAAACTCTTTCTTCAAAATCACTCAACACATTCATATATGTATTAAACGCCTCGTAAGGAGAAGCATATGGACTAAATGGCAGCGCTGTTTTAGTTCCCATATAGTAGAAATGATCACTTGATTGCAGATACCACCAATCTTGTTTCAGTGCACGCGATCGGCTCATTCTGACTCTTTCCCCTATTCCATACAGCTTGTTAGCTGCTTCTTGCTGAAGAATATTACCCATCCATACCGATGTATCTTTTTCTTCGCCAATCCACGAAATAGGTTCTGGCGTATAGATATGATCCACCACCTTCTGATTCTCCATCACTTCGGATGGTGTAGAGAATGTAATCTTACGATCTTTAGCCATACGAGGCAAAG
This sequence comes from Dysgonomonas massiliensis, assembly GCF_900240225.1. GTDB lineage: Bacteria > Bacteroidota > Bacteroidia > Bacteroidales > Dysgonomonadaceae > Dysgonomonas > Dysgonomonas massiliensis. Next base: position 33,522 of record NZ_OEPV01000015.1, read on the forward strand.
CTTCCATAAACTGGAATATACCTGAGCTGGCTTTATGGAAATTACCTAATACCTCGTAATTCATAAACAGGTTAACAACTTTCTCATCCTTCGGAGTAGCTTCTACCCAACCCAAAAGTTTTTCAGCTGTTAGTGGATATTCATTCCAATTGTAATCTGAGAAATGAGTAGAAATTGCTTCACTCAAACCTTCATTACGTAATAAAAGTTTCAGATTAGGCTCTGCACCTGCATACAGATAGTTAGGGCTTTTCCATCCCAAAACATGTTTAGCTCCGGTAGTCAACATTCCCGAGAATCCCATTTCATGAACCATAGATCCAATCTCATCAGAATAAATTAGTTCCGAATTGCGGAATACCTTAGGCTTCTGCCCAAATAAGCTTTCTATACGATTTGCATGTGCTTTGACTTGTTCCTGAAATTCAACCTGATCAGTCAAAGATGCTAGAGAGTGTGCATAAGTCTCAGCCAAGAATTCAACACAGCCTGTATCGGCAAGACGTCTCAATCCGTCAATAACTTCGGGAGCAAACATTTCGAGCTGATCCAATGCTGTACCCGACACAGATATTGCAAACTTGAACTTTCCTTTGTGTTCTTTCACCATATCCAGCAACACGCGGTTTGCCGGATTGAATGAGCTGTTAGCAATATTCTGGATTAAATCTTCATTGGCAAAGTCATCATAATAATAATGATCCGAGCCAATATTGAAGAATCTATATCTTTTTAACCTATAAGGTTGATGTATCTGAAAATAAAAGCAAATTGTTTTCATAGTAGCGTTCTATTTACATAGTTGATTATATATATTTCTTACTTTCTGTCCGGCGTATTCCCATTTGATTTCATCGACTTCTTTCTTTCCTTCTACTTTCAGGAACTCAGCCATTGCCGGATAATGACAGATCGAATAAATGATATCGGACATGAGATCTACATCCCAATAATCGCATTTTACAGCTTTTGACAAAATCTCAGCGCATCCCGATTGCTTTGAAATAACAGAAGGAACACCGCACTGCATTGCTTCGAGAGGTGAAATACCAAATGGTTCAGAAACGGAAGGCATGACATATACATCACTGCTCTTCAACATCTCATACACTTGTTTTCCTTTTAGGAATCCCGTAAAATGAAAATGATCAGAGATACCTTTTTCTGCAGCTAGATAGATCATTTTCTCCATCATATCGCCACTACCAGCCATAACAAAACGTACATTGTCCGTTCTTTGAAGGACACGATCGGCAGCCTCAACAAAATACTCAGGCCCTTTCTGCATCGTGATACGTCCAAGGAAAGTTACAACTTTCTCTTTCATACCTCTAACTGGCTCTAGGGCTTCAATATCTGCGGGAAGTGGTTCAACAGCGTTATGAACTGTAGTTACCTTAGCCGGATTCTGATTGTATTTTTCAATAACAGTATTACGAGTTAGGTCACTCACACAAATAATATGATCAGCCTGATCCATACCATCTTTTTCGATACGATAAACATCAGGATTTACATTTCCACGACTTCGATCAAAATCCGTTGCATGAACATGTATCACCATCGGAACACCAAGTATTTTCTTAGCATGAATTCCCGCCGGATATGTCAACCAGTCGTGCGAATGTATTATATCAAATTTATCCGAACGGGCAATAACTCCTGCCACAATCGAATAATTATTTATTTCTTGCAAAAGATTATCAGGATATCTACCCGAAAAATCAATACAGCCCAAATCGTTTAATCCTATATAATTGAAATCGCCGTAAATATGCTCGCGAAGATCAAAATACAATTGAGGATCAACATGTTTAGGTAGTCTTTCAGATACATAATCCCAATTCACATCGCGCCAAGCGACAGGTGTACTTGAAGCTCCGATGATCCGCAAAAAGCTCTGATCTTCATCGCCCCAAGGTTTTGGCATAACAAATGTTATATGCATATCTTCTTGCATTGCCATGCCTTTGGTTAATCCATAACTAGCAGTTCCGAGCCCGCCCAGTATATGGGGAGGGAATTCCCATCCAAACATTAATGCTTTCATATATTATCAGGTTCAGATTCTACATTCATTTTCTTCAATTCATCCAAAGCGCTCAACACTCCCGCGACATTCTTTGCGTCAGATATCGCCCCGTGACCGCAATATGGTAAACTTCCATCGTACATTTCGGATAAAGAGCCAATACAGCTATTCGACATTTCATCCTCTACTCCTATAAGCAAACGATCGAGGAAACTATATCCACTGCGTTGGAATATACGCTTGTACGCGATCAGGTAAGTAACCAATAATGATGGGTATGCAGCTCCATTTCCTTTAAAGAAAGCTTTATCATTAATATCTCCCTCATAACGAGCCCTGAAGTTAGCACTCTTCGGACTTAGCGAACGGATACCCTTAGGTGTAAGCAACTCTTTTGTTACGATATCAAGAATCGACTTCCCTAACCTACGATCAATCAAGCCATATCGAGAAGATACAGCAAACAACATATTGTGACGCACTTCCAGATCCGAATAGTTTCCATCTACATAATCGTACAGATAGCCATAATCGTTCACAAAAGTCAGAAGGAAAGCACCTTTTATTTTGCGTGCTTCGGTTTCCAGCTTAGCAGCAACTTTATCTTTAGTCAGACTTTGAGCTATCTCGCTACCAAACATCAAACTATTATACCACAGTACATTCATCTCGACAAGGCAGCCTCTTCTGTCTGAAACAGGATAAATACGACTATCTAGTTTTTCATCCACATACAATAAGCCGTCTTTTTGTAAATGAATTTTAGGGTGTTTATCGTTTAATAAGAATTGAATTATATCAAGTACTAACTGACTGTATTTTTCTTTAAATATTTCAGGCTCAACGTCTGCAAATTTATTTAATGAATGGACTAAGCAGAGCAGAGCATCCGGTGCATCCATATCCTCTATGTAACCGGTAACCGGTTGATTTTTCAACAACTGATATACTGCAGGAATTGCTGTATCTACAACTTCTTCGAATGCTTTCGGACGTCCACATCCTATAGTTAAGCCCGTCGAAGCCAGAAACTGAGCGCGTGCATCTATTCGCCCCCATGGATAACCATTAAGAAAATACAATTCATTTTCATTGGGACGATAGTAGAACTGATGGGCCGAGTTCTTCAAGCAATTATAAAAAGAAGATCTCGGAGTGCGTTTTTTCACTCCTTCTTCAAAGCTTTCTACTAAGGTTTTAGGATCAATCTCTGTATCGCCTGCAACGAAAATTATAGATTCGCCTTTTTTTATTGGCAATTCGAAATAACCCGGCACATAAAGATCTTCTTTATATGGGAACCCTTCCTGCTGATCTTGAATATACTCGATTCCTTTATTCCAATTTGGTTCGAATACAAATTTTGCATTCTTATTGAATTGCATAAATAGTCGAGGGTAGCCTGCATACATGCACATGCTTATCCCGTTATTCTCTTCTTTATAACCATGATTAGCTATCGAGTTTTCTTGAGTCAGCTGATTAATCTCGCGAAAAGCCAGAAATGGTCTGAATCTAATCGTTGTTGGCGAATGTGCATCCAGCAATGTATAACGAATCAATATTTGGTTGTTGCTCAACGAGAACATTTTCTCCTTCGACAAAACAACCCCACCAACGCGATATACAGTTTTGGGCAATGAGTCGCATGAAAACTCACGGATATACTTATGCCCCATAGGGCTATAATGATTCCCGTCATATTTATGAATTCCGAGATTAAATTCAGCTCCATGCTGAATTACAGTCTCATCTAAAGAGGATAGCAATACATGATTGCTATTATCCAAAGCAGGTACTGGCATAACCAAAAGTCCATGTTGCTTTCGTGTATTGCACTCAACCAGGGTTGTGCTGTGATATGCTCCTCGCCTATTAGTTCTCAAGATTTCTCTTTCGAGCGAATATTCGAGATTCACCATCCTGCTTTTATCAAACTTCAAGTAATTATTAATCATTTCTTATTCCAGTTTTGACAGTGTTATGTATTTTTCATATTGAAATATTCAAAATATATGATTTAGGTTATATATTATGCTATTCCCTGATTACTCCTAGTAAAAATAATAAAAAAAACATAATAGTCCTTCTTTTATGTCAAGAATAAACAGCTTGTCGAGCCGATACATTCTTTTATTCGTGTTTTTGTCTAAAATGCATAGATATGTCTTCGAAATCCTTTAGGCAATTTAATTTATAAATAAACGGCATTTATATCTTATTTAAAATCATTATTAATATTGGAAACAAATAAACTTAAAAGCTAGACTAGTTAAGCTAGGATTTTTATATCTTTGTTTCCCATATAATTTACAGTCGCACATAAACTTTTAAATATAGTTTAATGTTATTATCAATCACATGGGACGTAAGTCCTGCTATATTCGAAATTTTCGGACGCGAAATCCGTTGGTATGGTCTACTATGGGCTTCAGCTCTATTCTTGACAGCCTTTATCGTCCAGAAGATGTACAAGCATGAGAATCTTCCCGAAAAATGGTTTGATTCATTGTTCATATATGTTGCCACAGGCCTTATTATTGGGGCACGACTAGGACATTGCCTTTTCTACGATCCGGTTCACTATCTGAGCGCGCCTTGGGAGATGCTGAAAATCTGGGAAGGCGGACTTTCCAGTCATGGTGGAGCAATAGGTATGCTAATCGGAATTACTTTATATTCGAAGAAAGTTACCAAACGAAGTATCATTTGGGCATTAGACCGTTTAATAGTCGGGGTTGGCTTAGGTGCAACTTCAATTCGTTTAGGAAACTTATTCAATCACGAAATATATGGTGGCCCAACGGATATGCCATGGGGATTCCGTTTCGTTGAAAATATACACAGCTGGATGCAGGGTGCCGAACCGATCTATACTGTACCAAGCCATCCAACTCAGATATACGAAGCACTTATCTATTTTCTGACATTCCTACTTGGCATGTATATGTATTGGGTTAAAGACTTAGGAAAAAAACAAGGACTAATTTTAGGTGTATCTCTTATATGTATTTTCTTCTCGAGATTTATGATCGAATTTATAAAAAACCTTCAAGAAGATTTCGAGGTGAGTATGGTTGCCGATTATGGCATCAATATGGGGCAATTACTAAGTATCCCATTTATCATATGGGGAGTATGGTTAGTATGGAATGCCCTAAAAAAAGGCAATACAACTTTATCGACAAAGAAATAAATAAAAAAGAACAAGTTAATATATTTACAAAATCATGTTTAAACCGATCGAAATAACAGAAGACCTATTTTATATAGGTGTTAACGACCGAACCAAAGAATTATTTGAGCATCTATGGCCTCTTCCGAAAGGCGTATCATATAATTCTTATTTGATAGTTGATGATAAAACAGCATTGTTTGACACTGTAGATATTTGCTATTCAGATCTGTTCTTCCAAAAACTGGAAATTGCACTGAACGGGAAACAGCTGAATTATATTGTCATTAATCATATGGAGCCTGATCACTCTGGCTCGCTAAGACTTTTGCGCGACCGCTATCCCGAAGTAGAGATAGTAGGAAATAAGAGAACAGCCGATATGATTAAAGGTTATTACGGAATCACCGATAACGTAAAAATCATAGAAGACTTTGAAGAACTTTCGTTGGGAAAACACTGTCTGAAATTCTTCCTGACACCGATGGTTCACTGGCCTGAGACAATGATGACCTACGAAACAACTAAGAAAATAGTTTTCTCGGGAGACGCATTCGGAACATTCGGAACTCTTGATGGAGGAATTACTGACACTCAGTTACACCCAGAACGTTATTACGATGAAATGGTTCGCTATTATTCGAACGTTGTAGGTAAATTTGGTTCTCCTGTACAAAAAGCATTGGAAAAATTAGCTGATGTTGAGATCAAATATATTTGTTCAACTCATGGCCCGGTTTGGACTAGAGAAGATCAGATCAATAAAGTCGTTTCGATCTATGACAAACTAAGCCGTTATGAAGGTGACGAAGGTGTAGTCATTGCTTATGGTAGTATGTATGGTCATACTGAACAAATGGCTGAAACGATTGCCTACGAATTAGCCCAACATGGTATCAAGGAAGTTATTCTGCATAACGTATCAAAACGTCATCACTCATATATCATCCGCGATATTTTCAAATACAAAGGATTAATCATCGGATCGCCGACTTACAACAATAAACTTTATCCGGAAGTTGAATATCTGGTATCAAAGATTGAAAGTCGCGATATGAAAAATCGTTATTTCGGATACTTCGGATCATTCACTTGGGCTGGAGCGGCAGTACGCAACCTTTCGAAATTTGCTGAAGCTTCGAATTTCGAAGTTGTCGGTTCGCCTATCGAAACAAAACAATCCATGACAGCCAACGACTATGACGCCTGCATAGCCTTGGGTAAAGCCATGGCCGACCGCTTGATTTTGGACAGAAAATAACAATTTTAGAATACATTTCTCAGAAGCAGTGTCTAAATAGTTATTTAGACACTGCTTCTTTATTTATGCAATCCATATAGTTATAAAAAATGCTTTTTTACTATATTTGTGCTACAATCTATTTAATTAAAAAGACTACAATATTACAAAGATGAATACACTTAAGATATCAGACAGAGGTTTAGAAATGCCCAACTCGCCGATCAGAAAACTAGCACCATTATCTGATGCAGCAAAGGCCAAGGGATTGAAAGTGTACCATCTAAACATTGGACAACCCGATTTGCCTACTCCACAAATTGGACTTGATGCTCTAAAGAATATTGACCGTAAAGTGCTGGAATACAGCCCTAGCGATGGCATCAAATCTTTTCGTGAAAAGCTTGTAAACTATTACGCTAAATATAAAATTAGTCTGACAGCCGAAGATATTATTATCACAACCGGCGGTTCAGAAGCAGTACTTTTTGCTTTTCTGGCTTGCCTAAATCCCGGAGATGAGATTATCGTACCTGAACCGGCTTACGCAAATTATATGGCGTTCGCCGTATCGGCAGGAGCAATAATTCGCACGATCCCCTCAACAATAGAAGAAGGCTTTGCACTGCCTCCAGTCGAGAAGTTTGAAGCTTTAATAAACGAACGCACCAAAGGCATCATGATTTGCAACCCTAACAACCCGACCGGATATCTATATACGCGCTCGGAGATGGAACAAATCAAAAATCTAGTTCAGAAATATAATCTATATTTATTTTCGGACGAAGTATACCGCGAATTTATTTATACCGGATCGCCATACATATCAGCTTTCCATCTGGAAGGAATTGAAGACAACATTGTATTAATTGACTCTGTTTCGAAGCGCTACAGCGAATGTGGAATTCGAATTGGAGCATTGATTACAAAAAATAAAGAAGTACGCAAGGCTGTCATGAAATTCTGTCAAGCACGTCTAAGTCCTCCTCTAATTGGCCAAATCATTGCAGAAGCTTCGCTGGATGCAAACGAAGAATACCTGAGAGAGATGTACGACGAGTATGTAGAACGCCGTAAATTCATGATTGATCGCCTCAACAGGATTCCCGGAGTTTATTCTCCAATTCCTATGGGAGCATTCTATACCGTCGTAAAGCTACCAGTAGAAGATGCTGATGAATTCTGCGCATGGTGTCTATCTGATTTTGAATATGAAGGACAGACAATCTTCATGGCTCCAGCATCGGGTTTTTACATGACTCCCGGACTTGGCAAAAACGAAGTGCGTATAGCATATGTATTAAACAAAGAAGATCTAAGCAAAGCTTTGACAGTACTGGAAAAAGCTTTAGAAAAATATAATAACATCAATAAATGAAAATTCAGTTAGTATTTGCAACCAACAATGCACATAAGTTGGAAGAAGTAAGAGCTATAGTCGGAAACAGAGTCGATCTGCTAAGCCTAAACGACATTAATTGCCACGAAGATATAGACGAGACCGGCTTGACTCTCGAAGAAAACGCTCTTATTAAATCAAAATACATTAAGGAAAAATATAATTTCAATTGCTTTGGTGACGATACTGGCCTTGAAGTTGAAGCACTGAATGGCGCTCCCGGAGTATTCTCTGCCCGATATGCAGGAGATGCACACAACTCTGAAGCCAACATGCTGAAGCTATTGAAAGAAATGGAGGGTAAAGAGAATCGTAACGCACAATTCAGAACAGTAATTTCTCTTATATTGGACAACAAGGAATACTTGTTCGAAGGTGTTATAAAAGGACGTATTGCAACAGAGAAGAAGGGTGAAAATGGATTTGGATATGATCCGATATTTATTCCAGATGGCTATGATAAGACATTTGCTGAATTAGGAAACGACATAAAAAATGAAATCAGCCATAGAGCAATAGCGACTCAGCGTCTTTGCACTTTTTTAAATAATTTATAAGACATTACATATCAATAGTATAAGTTTTTAATTATATTTATCATACGATTAAAAACTTATACTTATGAAACAGACAAAATATATTTTAGCTATTGTTACAGCAGCTCTTTTTTCTCTAATGAGTTGCAACACCTTAAAACAAGATAGATCTGAAGACTATCTCGACACTGCGAAACTACAACAACTTATCGAACAAAAAAGCTTTATTTTCGACGCTCAGCATGTTCGCCCGATGCAAGGGCCCAGCCGTGCACTTACATCGAATTATACGCTTCGCCTATCTGGTGACACAATCGAAGCATATCTACCATATTTCGGGCGTGCATACTCGGCTCCCAGCAATACGCAAGAAGGTGGCATAAAATTTAAATCAACAGACTTCGACTACAAAGTAGACCAACGAAAAAATAAATCATTCGATATTACGATAAAACCGAACGCAATAGGGAACCGCGATTTGGAAGGAATTATTCTGTATCTCAATATCTTCGAAGGAGGTTCGACAACACTTAATATTAATATGACAAATCGACAACCGATTAGTTTTTCAGGCACAATATCACCTGATAAAAAACCATAATCTAGTATCCATCAGCCAGATAGTCACAAATCTAAAAAAGTCCTCATATTTAGTCATATAGTCTCAATAATTTTGTAAATTTGTAGTGATCTAAACCAAAATTCTGAGTTAAATTATATTACTAAATAAATATTCGTTTATAAGATGGCTTTAAAATTTATGTCTGCCGCTGAGGCTGCAGCACTAGTCAAACACGGTGACCATGTTGGCTTTAGTGGATTTACTCATGCTGGTTGTCCAAAAGTTGTACCGGTTGAAATTGCAAATATTGCAAGAAAAGAACACGAAAAAGGAAATCCTTTCCAGATTTCAGTATTCACCGGAGCATCGACAGGCGATAAAATCGATGGCGAATTAGCGAGAGCTAAAGCTATTAAATTCCGCACACCTTACCAAACATGCAAAGATTCGAGAAATGGTATCAACAATGGCGAAATCGAATATTGTGACTTACACCTGTCAACAATGTCACAAGACATTCGCTACGGATACTATGGCAACATTGATGTTGCAATTATCGAAGCTTGTGATGTTACAGAAGACGGAGAAATTGTACCTACAGTAGCAGTTGGTATTTCACCAACAGTAGCACGCCTTGCTAAGATTGTTATCGTAGAATTAAACAGACACGTACCTAAAGGCTTGAGAGGTATGCACGATTTAGCAGAACCGCTAGATCCTCCTCATCGCAAAGCCCTTGACATCTACAATGTAAAAGACAGAGTAGGAACTGAATATATAAAAGTAGATCCAGCTAAGATCATCGTAGTAGAAACAGACGAAATTGGAGAAGGTGGTAAATTTGCTCCAGTGGATGAAATCACGGCTAAGATTGGACAAAATGTTGCAGACTTCTTCGTAAACGAAATGAAAGAAGGTCGTATGCCTAAAACATTCCTTCCTGTACAATCAGGTGTAGGAAATATTGCGAATGCAGTATTAGCTGCGATGGGCGACAGCAAAGACATTCCAGATTTTGAGGTATATACTGAAGTTATCCAAGACGCAGTAATCGACTTAATGAGAAGCGGACGTGTTAAGTTTGCCAGCGGATGTTCGTTAACTGTAAGTAACGAATGCATGGAAGAAGTTTACAAGGACCTTGATTTCTTCAAAGACAAAGTAGTTCTTCGTCCTGCTGAATACTCAAATAACCCTGAAATTGTACGCCGTTTAGGTATTATTGCTATCAATACAGCTATCGAAGCAGACATCTTCGGAAACATCAACTCAACTCACATATCAGGAACAAAAATGATGAATGGTATTGGCGGTTCGGGTGACTTTACTCGTTCGGCATACGTATCTATCTTTGTTACTCCTTCGGTTGCAAAAGATGGTAAGATCAGCGCAATCGTTCCGATGGTATCGCACGAAGATCACAGCGAGCACTCTGTTAAGATCATTATCTCTGAATATGGTGTAGCTGACCTTCGCGGAAAATGTCCGAAAGAACGTGCTCTTGAAATCATCAACAAGTGTGCACACCCTGAGTATCGCCCAATATTATTGAAATATTTGGAAAATGCTGAGAAAAATTTCCCTGGACAAACTCCATTCGATATGTACAATGCTTTCTCTTTCCACAAAGCTCTTCGCGAAACTGGCGATATGAGAAATGCTAAAATCGAAGAAATTTAAACTATTTACAGTTATATCTGTTTAATATATGAAAGACCTTTCCGTCAAACAGAAAGGTCTTTTTTATTACCAAAATTACATAACATATGGACCTATATAGTATCAGACGCGACTTTAGCCTCAAAACACTTGACGAGAGTGATGCTCTGGACAACCCAATAGAGATGCTGCAACTATGGATTGACAATGCTATTGAAGTGAAAGCATTGGAACCTACAGCAATAACGGTATCAACAGTATCTGCTAACGGCCGCCCTTCGTCAAGAGTAGTATTACTAAAACATCTGACCAATGATGGACTAGAGTTTTTTACAAATTATGAAAGTAAAAAGGGAATCGAAATAGCAGAAAACAGCTATGTAGCCATTAATTTTATTTGGCACGAACTTGAACGTCAAGTACGAGTAGAAGGCATTGCTTCAAAATTGAGTGAAGAACAATCAATAGCATATTACAACATGCGTCCACGATCAACACGTATAGGTGCATGGGCCTCTCCTCAATCTCGAGTTATTACAGACAGAGCATACTTGGATAATCAAGTAGAAAAATACACAAAAGAGTTCGAAGGCAAGGAGATACCTAAGCCTATTCATTGGGGAGGTTATATAGTTAAGCCCGATCTATTCGAGTTCTGGCAAGGTAGGAGCAGCAGACTTCATGATAGAATTCAATATACGAAAGAGCATGATGTTTGGAAAATAGAAAGATTAGCTCCATAAAACAAGATTAAGCTAATTCGATATTGAAGGATAAAGATATTACCTTTGTAAGAAATTTCAATCAGACAATCAGATAATGACAGTTCTATACGAAGACAACCACATAATCGTAGTTAATAAGACAAGTTCGGAAATTGTACAAGGAGATAAGACCGGCGATAAACCTCTATCGGAAATCGTCAAAGAATATCTTAAGGAAAAGTACAACAAACCCGGCAATGTCTTTTGCGGTGTTACTCATCGTCTTGACAGACCTACGAGTGGAATCGTTGTTTTCGCTAAAACTAGTAAAGCATTGAGCAGACTGAACGAAATGTTCAAGACGAAAGATGTAAGAAAAACTTATTGGGCTATTGTTAAAAATCCGCCAAAGCACCCAATTGGAACATTGAAGCATTATCTGGTAAGAAATGAGAAGCAGAATAAATCGTACGCTTACGATAGCGAAAAGCCAAATTCTAAGCTTGCCATTCTCCATTACAAGACCATAGCTAGATCTGACAATTATACTTTGCTGGAAATTGACCTGGAAACAGGTAGACATCATCAAATACGTTGTCAACTTTCGAAAATAGGTTGTCCTATAAAAGGAGATTTGAAATATGGGGCAGATCGTTCGAATCCGGATGGCAGTATTTCTCTGCATGCCCGCAAGATTTCATTTATACATCCAGTGTCTAAGTTAGAAATAGCAATAGAAGCCCCTACTCCGCAAGATAACTTATGGAGAGCAATGGAAGCAAGTATCAAAAAATAATTAATTCTGATTTAGTCCGACACGAAAGGTATAGCTATTCGCAACTCCTTCTTTGATTATATCTTTCAATTTAGGATAGTCGTAATATTCCTTCACGACTGTTCTTATACGTTTCTTATTACCAGGATTGAAACTTTCCAACACATAGGCCGACTTTGATCCACCCTGAGATTTGTATTGAATTTCAGCTTCTACTAATCCTAGAGTATTCACTACATAAAAGACAAATATCGGAGAATCTATTTCCTTTACAACATCATTCACCGAATGAAAATACTCATAAGCAGAGATAATCTTATCTCCTACTTTGAAAATATCGACACAAAACTTTTCAGCAAATTCGCCATCTGTCAATAAACCGTTTTCATATGCCTCATACAATACAGATTTATATGTATCTCCTATCTCATAATCGCCTAAAGCATAACAACATTGCACGAGTCTGGAATATGTCATATAATCATCCGGAAAATACTCTGCCAGTTCATTATAAGCAACTATTGCCTGCGAGAAATTACCTCTATCCATCTCCATCGTACCTATATTATACAGGACGGTTGCATATAATTCCTGATCTTTACGAATATTCTTTTTAGCATCGTAGAAAGTTTCCAGTGATTGCTTATGATTACCTTGATAATCATAAATATCAGCCAACATAAAATATGCCTGTTCGCTTGGTTTCTGTGCAGAAATACCTTTTTTGTAATACTCGATTGCCTTCGAAAGATCTTCTTTATCGCGGTATGCATTTGCTGCATCCGTATAATATTTTCCTTGAGAAGGATCCAGTTCTATAGCTTTTAGAAACGAAGGCAATGCCTCTTCCGATTTTCCTTCTGTCACAAGAACTAATCCTTTCAACTGATGTGCAGATGAGTTTTTAGATTGACGAGCGAGTAATTTTGATACAAAGCTATCTGCTTTGCTCAACTCATTAAGCATATAGTACGACCAACCGACATAAAGAAGTTCTTCATCAGTCATCTTCTTTACATCTTTTGTTTTATACTGATTTATTATATCGTAATATTGTTCTTCTGCATACAATGTTTTAATATCTTTCGGCTTCTGTTGTTCGATATTATTAGCATTCGGAATATTGGTAGCTGACGCAACTATACTAAAGCAAAAGGCGAGTAAGGCTATCGTGATATATTTTTTCATAGGAATATCCTTTTAATATTATAGATCAAATATACGAATATTTATAGTTCTAATCATTATGATACATAAATCTTAGAAATACGATTTCAATTTTTTCCGAAAAGGATATATGATTTTCCTACTATAGAATAGCGAGAATAGAGTCTTCTGATGCAAACACTGTATGATCGAGCAGAATGGTTATTCCGATAGCAATAAGTATTAATCCTCCAATTATATTGATGCTCAACTTATAACGTCTACTAGCTTTGCTACCGAACACAACCCCTAATATACCTACACAAAATGTAACAATACCAACTACCAATGCTGGAACAGTAATTTGAATACCTACCAGCGAAATAGACAAACCAACTGCCATAGCATCTATACTGGTAGCTACCGAAAGGGTAAACATAGTTTTAATATTAAGAGGATTGAACGGACGAACTTCGATATCTTCATCTTTATTCCTCAACTCATCGCGAATAACTCTTATACCAAGAAAGACCAAAATAGAAAAAGCAATCCAATGATCATATTGATCAATATAATCTACGAAAGAACGGCCTACCAACCAGCCGATAATAGTAAGCACCATCTGTACAAAAGCCAACATACCTGCTATCTTCAGTACATTAATCAGCCTATGATTCTTTATAATAGCTCCGCTGGTCAAAGCAATAGCCAAACTATCCATTGACAGACCTATAGCAAGAACAATTATCGTAATTATATCCATCGGGTAATCTCGTCTAAAGTTTTTCGCTTTTTAGCCGGTTTTACATTTTTATCTTCTGCTTCATAACCAATAGGAAAAAGAGCAATAGCTTCCTCCTCAGAAGGTATATTTAATGCTTTCGTCAATATTCCCAGATCGAAGTTGCATACCCAACAAGTACCTAACCCACAATCTGCTGCAGCCAAACAAATATGTTCGGCAACTATTGCGGCATCTATATCTCCCGAGTCTTTTCCATCTTTACGCTTCCAAGATTCTTCTGAATTTTTAGTCACGACAATATAAACCGGAGCATCATACATCCATGTTCTGTCATAACTTCTAAGAACTTCTGACTTAACATTCGGGTCTTGTATAATATAAAATCGCCAAGGCTGAAAATTGCATGCCGATGGGGCCAATCGCGCACATTCAAGAATATATTCCAGTTTCTCTGTTTCGACTTCTTTTGTCGAATAATTTCTTACCGAATAGCGTTCTTGAATCAATTTGAGTAAACTCATTTTGTCAAATACTTTAAAAAATCTTATAATCAAAATGCCACTCAGTAAGGGTGGCATTTTCTCTATATTTCTTCGTCTATCTTGTAATTATTTCGTTCTACGGCATTTCGGGAGATCAGTTCACCCAAGAAACCTGCAAGAAATAACTGAGTCCCTAGTATCATTACCGTCAGTCCAATGTAAAAATATGGAGAGTTGGTAACTAGAGGATGTGCTACACCCTGACTCATAGCGTGTAATTTTGCTGCACCCAATATAACTACAGCAATCAAGCCTAAGAAGAACATTGCTGTTCCCAGCAAGCCGAAAAAATGCATCGGTTTACGTCCAAACTTAGACAGAAACCAAAGCGTCAGCAAATCTAAATAGCCATTAAAGAAACGACTAATTCCAAACTTTGTCTTGCCATACTTACGTGCTTGATGATGCACCTCTTTCTCCCCTATTTTTTTGAAACCTGCGTTTTTAGCCAGATATGGGATATAGCGATGCATATCGTTGTACACCTCAATATTCTTAACTACAGCATTACGATAAGACTTCAATCCACAATTGAAATCATGAAGCTTTATACCCGACACAGCTCGTGCTGTCGCATTAAATAACTTCGTCGGAATTGTCTTTGTAAGAGGATCGTAGCGTTTTTTCTTCCAGCCCGAAATCAGATCGTATTTCTCTTCTTTAATCAGTCTATATAATTCAGGAATTTCATCCGGACTATCCTGCAAATCGGCATCCATTGTTATAACAACATCTCCCTGAGCCTTAGCAAAAGCACAATGCAAAGCTGGAGATTTTCCGTAATTGCGACGAAAACGGATAGCATGTATTACATCCGGATTACTCGCTTTCAAATTATTTATCACATTCCACGAGTCATCGGTACTACCATCGTCTACAAAAACAACCTCATACGAAAAGTTATTTTCTGTCATCACTCGTTTGATCCAAGCAAAAAGCTCGGGAAGTGATTCGTCCTCATTATAGAGTGGTATAACTACTGATATATCCATATCTTATCAATTTATTGAACCTTGCGTTTATCACCTAATAATCCTATTACCAATCCGACAAACGTAAGGGTCATTATATTACTCATAAATTGCGAGGCAATGTATATAAATTTGCTATGCGCAAGGGTATACATTTCTTGTTTCACTTCGTCAAAATTAGGAAAATTCCATACATTCTCCATATTATTGGTAGCCTCAACAAATTTGCCGGCAACTTTCAGATCAAAAAATTCGGGATGGATTACTTCGTAATGCATATACATGATGGCACCTTCGAAGATAGAGGCAAAAAAAGCCATCGCTGCAACAAATAGTATACACTTGATTATACCCTTCGGTTTATCCGGGTCACTATTTCTATATTTGAAATAGAAAACATAAACCAACAAGAATGTACCAACACTCAACAACGACGAAAGATAAATAAACACATCTCCAGCAAAGCCACCGATGATAATGAAAAGGTACTTTACGATCCAAAAAAGACCTAAAATCGCACCATAATGCATTGCATATTTCAACATCGGAACTCTCTCTTGTTCTATCATTTTTTATCCTTAATTTTTGGAGCTACAAAGGTAATAAATTTGTTGCAAACCAACAGAATAATACATCAAAGTAAAGCATAAAAAAAGGATGTCAAAAATGACATCCTTTTTATTCTTATAGGCTTATATATTAAGCTTCTGCGCCGCTAGGAATTACAGATACAAATGATCTGTTGTCTTTCTTCTTACGGAATACAACTACACCATCTACTAGAGCAAAAATAGTATGATCTTTTCCAAGACCTACGTTTTCACCTGGATGATGAGCAGTACCTCTTTGACGAATAATAATATTTCCCGCTTTTACAGTTTCACCACCAAATTTTTTAACGCCTAATCGTTTACTTTCCGATTCGCGTCCGTTCTTTGAACTACCTACACCTTTCTTGTGTGCCATTTTCTATTCGATTTTAACTGATTAAGCAATAATTTCTTTAACTGTAACTTCAGTAAATTGTTGACGGTGACCGTTCAATTTACGATGTCCTTTTCTTCTTTTCTTGTGGAAAACAAGAACTTTGTCGCCTTTCACTGGTGATCCTACTTCAAGTACAACTTTTGCACCTTCTACTGTAGGAGCTCCAACAGTTACTGCTCCGTCTTTATCTACTAATAATACTTTGTCGAATTCTACTGTAGCTCCTTGCTCAGCGTTAATTCTGTGAACGAACAATTTTTGACCTTGCTCGACTTTCATTTGTTGACCTTGAATGTCTACGATAACGTACATCTGTCTATAATTTTACAGGTTTTGCGTCTGAGGCGAACCGCATTCGTCGCGATTTCTTTTTGGCCTATTGACAATCGGGTTGCAAAGTTAATATATCTGCTTGAAAAAGACAAATTTTACTCAGAAATTTTCTTTCCTCGGATTTGATATATAATTTCTTTAACATGCGCATCGTTCAGATTAGGATCAATAGACGAGTCCATCAGAATAGCAGTCAGCTTACTACTAGTAATATTCACTCTTATCGTCAATATATTTCCAGCAACCAATGCTACACCTTTTTCATCTTCAGTTGTGAAACCATCATTCTGCGTTATTGAATCGTTAGCAAGGGTATATGAATACATCTCATAAGCTATATCTTCACCATTTACCGAGTACGTGACTTCATAACTATACTTATCGAATGTTTGTATAGCTGTTTCGATTTTTAAACGATCGGCAAAAAACTTATTAATTGTACCTGTAGTAGTTTTATAATCGCTAGGAGCATCATCTGTTGGTACTATCTTAACCCCTTGCTCAATTAGTTGCCACGAAGTTCCTTCAAGCGATATCGCTGGTTTTCCATCTCCGCCTTCATATTCTTCGTAATCAGCATCGTTGCACGAAGCCAAAGAGACAGATATAGTAAGAAGAAACAGGGTGATCAATTGTAAAGTCCACTTTTTCATAAGTTGAATATAATGTGTTATTTAATCTCGGCAAAGGTAAAGCAAATTAGACAACCTTCAAACGAGTAAATCTTAAAACTATTGTATGTGTATCATTTTTTATGTTATTTTGCTTAACATACTTAGTTTCAAACTTTATGAAAAAATTTAAACTTCTGGTTTTACTTATCACCTTCATTCCTCTCAGCGTACATTCTCAAGAAGGACGTATTAATTCTATACGCATCGGAAATAATGATATAAGCAAAATGTCTATACCTGAGCTACATCTTGCAAAAGAGACTATCTACGCAAAACATAATTATACATTTACAAGCGATAGCAGCAATATATATTTCTCTCAATTTGACTGGTATACCCCCATGCATCGCAATTCATTAATCGTCTTATCTGAAGCCGAAGAAACTGCCATATCTATGATTAACGATCGGATAGAAAATCTTCTTTCCGAGAAATCACATCTTTCTGAAGGATTGGCTGCAAAAAGCAAAATCGAGAAATACAAAAACCTTACACCTAAAGAAAAAGGACATATCGGTTTATTTACATATTCTATCTCTGATGCCTTCGAATATAAAGACAGAGCAGGTCAACACGCTATTTTTCTAGGAGTTACCCCCCACAACCCATTCAGCAAGAAACAAGACAGAGCTGTATTTAACAATGTGATAAAAGCAGTTTACTGCACTATAGAAGATGGATATCTGACAAAGCAAATTGAAATAGAAGATTTGATTAATCCGCACAGTTCTCTTTTCGACATCCGATTTATGCCTCAGTATATATCCTTCGACGACATTGATCAAGACGGTCTTATCGATCCCATAATAACATACACGACAATGGGGAAAGATGGTTACCGAAATGGCAGAACAAAAATAAATCTTCTTTATAAGAAAACCATCATATCTATTGATATCCAAAGCTCCACAAAAGAGGAATATCTACTTATAAATACCAATACCAGATTTCATTTTCTCCCTGAACAAATCAAACAAAAGCTTATCAATCTTGTAGCGCAAATGAAAAATGATGGAGTATGTACGCTTGACAACAACTGGCAGACACATTTCAAGAATCCATTTCGATAATTACAAATTGAAAAGACAAGCATCTACTCACAAAACTATCTTTATGCGCATATTACATACCTATTTTTGACAAAAGAGAAAACAATATATAAAAACTCAAAAATAGCCACCTATTTTTTTGCAAATTCCGATCTTTTAGATGAAATTTGCAGTCGGATAAATTATCCAAAGAATATTGACTTAAAGATGTTTAAAACATTGTTTCTGTGACAACAGCACCAAACATAACGATAAAACCGAGACGTGCATCAAGACTCAGTATCTACGCTGCAATCAGTATGACAGCTACGGATAATTACGCATACAAAAGAGAACTTTTACGGGGTTCTCTTTTTTGATTCGATAAAGGTAAAGTGTTATATATAAAACTTATGTAATTTATGTCTAAGCTACGATTTAAAGCAGTTGAAGAGGCCCTCAAGAGACAGCCTCTGGAAGTGGAGAAACCACACAAAAAAACTTCGGAGTACTTCGGTGAAAAAGTTTTTAGCAGAAAAGCTATGGCCCAGTTTCTATCGAAAGAAACGTACAAAAAAATCATCGAGGCTATAGACAATGGCTTACCAGTAAACAGAGATATTGCCGAACATGTTGCTGCAGGAATGCGCACTTGGGCACTTGAGAATGGTGCAACACACTACACTCACTGGTTTCATCCGTTGACTGATGGTACAGCCGAAAAGCACGATGCTTTTGTTGAGCACGACGATCAGGGTGGTATGATTGAAGAATTTAGCGGCAAGCTTCTTGCACAACAAGAGCCAGATGCCTCAAGCTTTCCTTCGGGAGGTCTTCGTAATACCTTCGAAGCTCGCGGATACTCGGCATGGGATCCCTCATCTCCAGCTTTCATAGTTGGCAATACATTATGTATCCCTACTATTTTCATCTCATACACTGGCGAATCCTTAGACTACAAAACTCCACTATTAAAATCACTAGCAGCTGTCGACAAAGCTGCAACCGATGTTTGCAACTACTTTAGTAAAGACGTTAAGAAAGTTACAGCGCATCTTGGTTGGGAACAAGAATATTTTTTAGTTGACGAAGCTCTTTACTCTGCTCGCCCCGACTTAGCTCTTACAGGCAGAACACTTATGAGCCACGAAAGCGCGAAGAACCAACAGTTGGAAGACCATTACTTTGCAGCTATACCTGACCGTGTTATTAAGTTCATGGAAGAGTTGGAGTATGAATCTTACGCCTTAGGTATTCCGGTTAAGACTCGTCACAACGAAGTTGCACCTAACCAATTCGAGCTAGCACCGATATACGAAGAATGTAATCTGGCTGTAGATCACAACCTTTTGGTTATGTCGATAATGGATAAAGTTGCACGTAAGCACTCTTTCAAAATCCTTTATCACGAAAAACCATTCAAAGGAATCAACGGTTCGGGTAAACACAACAACTGGTCTTTGATTACCAACAATGGAATCAATCTATTCTCGCCAGGAAAAACAAAGATGGACAATCTACGCTTTATCACATTTGTTGTTAATGTTTTGGCTGCTGTTCACAAAAATAACGGCTTGATCAAAGCATCGATCTCTTCGGCAACAAACATACACCGTTTGGGTGCTAACGAAGCCCCTCCTGCAATCATCTCGGTATTCCTTGGATCTCAGGTGAGCGATGTACTTGACAAATTCGAGAAAAGCAGCGTAGAAGATGCAATCATAGTAGACAGCAAAAAGCAATACAACTTGGGTGTAGGCCGTATCCCTGAAATCTTATTAGACAATACAGATCGTAATCGTACTTCTCCATTTGCGTTTACAGGAAACCGCTTCGAATTCCGCGCTGTAGGATCGTCAGCAAACTGTGCATCATCAATGACAGCACTGAATGCATCACTAGCCGAACAACTTCGCGAATTCAAAGCCGAAGTAGATGCTCTGGTTAGCAAAGGAAAAACTAAAGAAGAAGCTTTGTATGATGTTTTGAAAAAATACATCAAATCATCGCGTCCAATTCGTTTCAATGGCAACGGATATAGTGATGAATGGAAGGCTGAAGCACAAAAACGCAAGCTAGATTGCGAAACCAGTGTTCCACTTATCTATGACAGCTATACCTCGAAACAAAGTTTGAAAACTTTTGAAGGAATTATGACCGAAGTTGAGCTTCATGCACGCAATGAGGTGAAATGGGAAATCTTTACGAAAAAGATCCAAATTGAATCGCGAGTTCTTGGAGATTTGGCCTTGAATCATATTATTCCGGTAGCTATCAGTTATCAGTCAATACTCATAACCAACGTTGCTAAACTGAAAGAAATCAGCGAAGATTACAAGACATTGGGAGCTGAACAACTACGATTGATCGAGAAAATATCATCGCATGTAAATTCTATCAATGCTATGGTACATCAAATGATAGATGCCCGTAAAATAGCAAATGCAATTGAAAGCGAACGATTGAAAGCATTATCGTATTACGACAACGTATTCCCGTTCTTCGATCAAATCCGTTATCACGTAGACAAGCTAGAACTTATTGTTGACAATGAAATGTGGCCACTACCAAAATACCGAGAGTTACTTTTCATACACTAAAAGAAAACAATATAAATTCGACAATATGAAAGCAGCCTTTTTCAGGCTGCTTTTTTTATCTATCTTTATAAAAAAAGTAGATTAATGAATAAAAACAGATATACGTATTTAGCCCTCATCTTTTTTCTGGCGGTTATATTTTCTTCGTGCTCTGTATCGCAGAAACAAAAACAGCTATACGATCCGCGCGAAGTAGCTGAATTATCAGATAAATTAGGTATTAGACTAAGTAATACAGACAAAGAAGATGATCGCAACATGGCACTTTATGCACAATCATCTTTATGGCTTGGCGTCAAGTACCGCTATGCCGGACTCACCAAACGAGGTGTAGATTGTTCCGGATTAGTTCATAATATATACAAAGAAGCTTACGGCAGAAAAGTACCAAGTTCAACAGCTGATCTAATCAAAAAATCGAAAAAGATCCACAACAAAGATCTCCGTCCCGGCGATCTACTTTTCTTTGCTACAACAAACAAGAAGAAGAAAATTAGCCACGTTGGCATCTATCTCAAAGATGGTTATTTCATACATGCCTCAACATCCCGAGGAGTTATGGTCAACCACATTTCGGAGAAGTATTATAAAAAAAGCTGGGTTAGAAATGGGAGACTTTGACTATAAAACAATTTTCACAATCTTTTAGAAATTCCACATTATTTGTTAAATAGATATATTTCAACACTTTAGTTTTCTACAAAAAGAACAAGTATTATCCTTTTTTTTTATTTTTGTCAGTTATCAAAATAGAAAATGAAAAAACTAGCGAAATATATACTTTGTTTTACAATCATTTTGTGCGGTTGTTCTACTCTTTCGGCAGCCGACAAAGAAAAGTCGCCATCGCCTTATATCGAGCTTGTTCCATCATCTGAACTGATTCGCATTAAAATTCCAAAAGGGAAATCGCTTTATCTCCCACTATACAAAAAAACAATTTCGCCACATAAACTTAGCGTTTATGGCCTAACATTTGACAGTTTCCATTCAGATATAAGTCTAACTGCAGATTCACTATCCAAAGAGATTGCGATCAGAAAGGAAATACAAGAACTATCTCAGAAATTAGGAATTGAAATAAAGGATAGAGACAAACTAGATCTATTCAGAACTGCTGCCGATTGGTTAGGAACCAGATACAGAAGAGGCAGTATGAGTCGCAAAGGTGTAGACTGCTCAGGATTTACAAACATAGTATACAACACTGTATTCGAGAAAAAAATTCCACGAAGCAGCTATGATATAGCAAGTAATCTTTCGGAAGAATTATCTATAGACGATCTTGCTCCAGGCGATCTGGTATTCTTCTCGACACTAGGCAGGAAACGAATCAATCATGTAGGCGTTTATTTAGGCGATGGAAGCTTTGTACATGCGTCGATAAAACAAGGGGTAATTGTCAGCACTCTGAACGAAGGTTATTATCAAAGAACTTTCAAAAAAGCAGGAAAAATATAAAAAGCCAAATTTTTCAATAAATATAGCAGAGTGTTACATGTTTGTTACACTCTGTTCTTTTTATGAGGAATATTTATGAAATTTGCTCTTTTATATGTATTTTTGATCAATAAGAAATTAAATATAGATGAGAAGAAAATTAACCATAGCATTAGTAGCTCACGACCATCGCAAGGCCGATATGGTAGAATGGGCTTTATATAATTCCGATTTTTTAGCTGAGCACCACCTTGTATGTACCGGCACAACAGGTTCGCTGATACATGAAGCATTCGCGAATAAAGGTATAGAAGCTGAGATAACGCGTATGAATTCGGGGCCAATGGGAGGTGATGCAGAAATAGCAGCAATGGTTGTTCGCCACGAAGTAGATCTGGCTGTTTTCCTAATAGACGACTTGAATGCACAGCCACACGAAGCCGATATTATGATGTTACTCCGACAGTGCAGAGTTCACAATGTACCTATTGCTTGCAACCGCTATAGCGCAGATCTGATGCTTACAAGCACGTTGTGGGACGATCCGAATTATATACCAAGCAAACCGCGTTACATAGAATTCGACCGCGCAATGTTTGAAGAAATGAAAGACAATAATAAATAAGATCATTCCCAGATATAAAGTCCTATAGCAGCATACGTTATAGGACTTTTTTGTTTCAGCACATAATACTTCAAAATATATTTTAGTTAAAACATTTTAATGGATGGTTATCTATCAATACCTTTGCAGTCCATTACTAGATAAAGAAAGGCCCAAATGAGCAACATTAAAAGTTTAAAAGGAATAGTTTATGCCATAGTTTCTTCCGGAACATTTGGCCTGATTCCATTATTTTCAATTCCATTGATGCAAGGAGGAATGAGCGAACCTTCTGTATTGTTTTTTCGCTTTCTATTTTCGGCACTTATGATGCTGGCAATATGTCTTATCAGAAGAGAGAATCTTAAAATAACACTGAAGCAAGCATATTCAATTGGTATGTTAGGCCTTCTGTATGCAGCAACTGCATTGTTTCTTATCTACTCATATCGGTACATTCCCAGCGGTATAGCTACGACTATACACTTTATGTATCCGATAGCAGTGAGCTTTATCATGATGATGTTTTTCAAAGAAAAGCGATCCGTCATCTTACTGTTGGCTGCTGCATTATCAGTCATAGGTGTTGTATTTATGTGCTGGACCGGAGGCGAGAATATTCAATTCATAGGATTGCTTGTAGCCGGAACTACAATAATTACCTACTCATTCTATATCGTAGGTGTCAATCAATCGAAAGTCGGTCGACTTTCGGCCGAAGTACTTACATTCTATATTGTACTAGCCGGAGCAATAATATTTTTCTTATTCGCTCTATTCAATGGAGGCCTTGGTACAATACCCGACCTTCCATCATTGGGCCGACTATTACTACTAGCCTTTTTATGCACAGTAGTTTCAGACTTCACCCTGGTGCTAGCTATCAAGTTGGTAGGGTCAACTATATCCTCAATCCTAGGATCGATGGAACCCGTAGTTGCAGTTTTGGTTGGAGTTCTTTACTTCTCTGAGAGCTTTAGTATATTCAGTTTTATCGGAATTGCACTGATTATTATTTCAGTCATCATGGTCGTACTGAAAAATGCCAAGAACGAAGAAAAAGAAGGTGCGCACGAATACCTCTAATCCGCCATACTATTCGAACATATAGTTTTCGAGCCTTTCGCCAAACGAAAGGCTCTTATTTTGTATATTTGCTGAGTTTCTAATTCAACAAGCTACAGCGAATGTCATTATTAGCTCTTACGTGGGATATTAATCCCGTATTATTTTCGATAGGCACATATTCTGTCAGATATTACAGCATACTTTGGTTGGTAGCTTTCGCTGCAGCGTTTTTTATACTTCGCAACTTTTATATAAAAGAAGATCTAAAAGTAAGTGCGCTCGAGACATTGACAATATATGTTTTTGCCGGAGCATTTATCGGGGCCCGATTAGTCCATTGTGTTTTCTATGACGGAGCTTATTTCTTAACGCATCCTCTGGAAATTATTATTCCTTTCACAAAAGATACCGATGGTAATTGGATTATGACCGGCTATACCGGTTTGGCTAGCCATGGAGGAATACTAGGAATGACTATAGCCTTTCTCATCTACTGCAAAATATACAAAGTCGATCCTTGGGATATTGCCGATAAAATGGTCGTCATAGGTTCGTTAGGAGGTGTACTTATCCGAGTAGGAAATTTTTTCAACTCCGAAATGATCGGCAAACCAGCCGATCTTCCTTGGGCTGTAATATTCAAAGAAGTAGACAATATCCCCCGACATCCTTCACAATTGTACGAGGCTATAGCATACATCTTTGTATTCGCTATCGTTTACTACCTCTATACAAGAAAACGAGAGATGCATGCTCTGGGATTTATTGCCGGAATTGCAATTTTTCTAGGATTCGTAGCTCGTTTTTTTATCGAATACACAAAAGTATCTCAATCAGAGTTCGAAGATTCATTGATGCTCAATATGGGACAAATACTCAGCATTCCATTTATCTTAATTGCTGCTTGGGTGATATATCTCAAACGAAAGCCATTAACAGATATATAAAACAGGAAAGAGGACGAAAGTCCTCTTTCTTTATATTACGATATATCATTATAGACTCGAGAATGAAACAGAGAAGGTATCTCCATCAGAGACATTACCCGTTTGCAAACCCTTTTTCAACCAACGCGAACGCTGTGCCGAAGTTCCATGATTGAACGAATCAGGCACAGTATAGCCTTGCGCTTGCATCTGCAGACGATCATCGCCAATCTGAGATGCTGCATTCAGTCCTTCATCTATATCTCCTTCTTCCAGAGAGCTGTATTTCTTATTATCATGGTACGCCCATATGCCTGCATAAAAGTCGGCTTGTAACTCAAGACGAATATTCAGCTTGTTGCTTTCTTTTTCGCTCATACGTTGTTGCTGTTTCTGAACATCGGCCAACACCCCCAACAGATACTGCACATGATGTCCTACTTCGTGTGCAATGACATATGCATAAGCGAAATCTCCACCTGCACTGAGTTTGGTTTCCATTTCTTCAAAAAACGAAAGATCAATATATACAGTCTGATCGGCCGGACAATAAAATGGTCCCGTCGAAGAAGATGCATTCCCGCAGCCAGAAGTTGTTGCTCTAGTATATAAAACCATCTTTGGCGGAACGTATGTCATGCCATTCTTAGCAAATATATCAGTCCACACTTCTTCTGTACCTCTCAAAATCTGATTCGAGAATTTAGCCAAAGCATCTTCTTCAGCTGTAGGTTCATATGTAGATTCCGACATTGTCAGATTATCGCCAAGCTGGCTTGTCACTACATCCATCGGATTACCTCCAGTCAGCCATACTATCAGACCAACAATAATAAGTCCTCCAATACCTAACGAAGCTTTACCTTTCGAGCCACTTCTACGGCGATCATCTACGTTATCGCTTTCTCTTCGTCCATCCAGTCTCATAAATATTTGTTATAGTTTCTGTTATACATTATGTTGAGGAACCAAAAATAGTAATTTTTTCGAATAATAGATATGTATCATACATGAACAATTTCTATCAAATGAAAAGCCCCCTTTCAAACAAAGGAGGCTTCTTTATTATATTGAGATGCTGTCTGATTATTTAGCTTCTAATTCGTCCAGATTAGCATCTAATGTCTCAACTTTTTTCTCGATCAATTCCATTTCTTCTTTCAGGCTCTTGATCTTCACATTCACATCTTTCAACAGTCCGCTTGCACCTTTCGATGATATGGACAAGAAGTTCATGTTATTCTCATAAGTCTGCAGATCGGTCTTAAGTTTGTTGTATGTATGCAATAGACGATCGCGCTCGCGTAACAATTTGCGTTTTGCATCACCGCCACCAGCTTTCGACATATCGTCCAGATTAGATTTGAATGCATCCATTCTGCGTTCTGCTTTATCCACTTTCAATCGATCGTATTGAGCATCAACTGCTGCATGGAATTCTTTGTAAGCACGATCTTTTTCTTTGAATGGAACAAATCCTATAGCATTCCACTTTTCAACCAATTCGCGTACTTGCGAGATTGCATCAGAAACATCTACAGATGTATCAATAGCATTGATCTGAGCTACGATCTCTTGTTTTGCTTTCAGATTAGCTTCCTCCTCAACACGTTGCGAAGAAGAATTCTTTTTCTTTTGCTCGAAGAAATAATCACAAGCTGTAACAAATTCTTTCCAGATTGCATCAGAATATTTGCGTGAAACAGGTCCGATTTTCTTCCACTCTTTCTGAATGGTCACCATCTCGTCTGTCGTTTTTTTCCAGTCTGTACTATCTTTCAATTCGTTTGCACGTTTTGCCAAAGCTCTTTTCTTTTCCAGATTTTCATCCATGCTATCTTTGGCTTTTTTGAAGAACGAACTTTTCTTTTCAAAGAAATCATCGCAAAGTTTACGAAATTCTTCAAAAATCTGATTGTTGAACTTGCGCGGAACAAAACCAATCGTTTTCCACTCAGCTTGTAATTCTATTACACCTTTACTAGCTTCATCCCATGCCTTCATCGAGTCGATAGCCGAATAATCCATAGCTTTCAGCTTGTCGATAATTGCAGTTTTTTTAACAAGATTTTCTTCTTCCTTGCCTTTCAGTGATTCGAAATGTGATTGATAGCGTTTATTGATTTCTGTAGAAGCAGCTTTGAAACGTCCCCAGATTTCTTCACGAAGTTCTTTCGCAACAGGACCTATTTCGCGCCATTGATCGTGGAAATTTTGCAGCTGATGAAATGCCGATACATGATCTTCTTCCTCTATTAGTTTTTCTGCAGCCTCGATAATTGCTTCTTTCAATTCCTGATTTTTCTTGAAATCATAATCACGGAATTCGTTATTTATCTTTATCAGATCATAAAAGATTTCACTATAATACTGATACGATTTCCAAAGTTCTTTTTCTTTCGATGCCGGAACCAGTTTTATATCATTCCACTCTTGCTGAATATCTTTAAAATCTTTATACAGTTTATTGAAGTCTTCTGTACTCTCTGTTAATTCTTTAAGGTGATCGATCAGTTTAAGTTTCTTTTCGTAATTTTCTTCTCTCAAACGATCTTCGGCTGCAACTTGAGCCGCTCGTTTTTCTTTGATCTTTGCCAAAAATGTCTTCAATACATCCTCTTGCGGATCTACCGATGGTTTGAATTCCGACTCATCGTTACCTGCTTCCAGAAAAGTAGCCTTTTGCTCTTCGATGTCCTTGCTTCTCAATCTATAGTAAGCTTGCTTCAAAGCTTCCACCTCACTACGATGAGGTACTTCTGATTGCGCTATTAAATTTTTAAGTACTTCGAGAATTTCATCTTTCGTATCGAAATGTTTTTCGTTTGATGCTTCAGATTGAATTTCATCTTGTGCTTCCTGAGTTTTTTCTGCTGGAATATTATTTTGATTCTCAACCGATTCATTTACCGGAGTAACCTCTTCCATATTCTTTTCAGCGTCTAGGTTCTGAGTCATATCGTTAAATTATTATAATATTTAGATCAAAGTACAATTTAGCAAGCAAAGTAGTTATTTTTTTTTGCTTTCAACCCATAAAGCTAATCATTTTTTTGATTTACAACCAATAAATGCCGGCGATATTTATTTTCCGTCGCGTCGTTTTTTAGCATCCAGCTCCCGCTGACGTCGCTCTTCGGCTATTCGTTTCTGCTTCGCTTCACGCTCTTTTAATTGTGTTTTCCGCTTCTCATTTTGCTCTTTTTCCAGATTTTTGCGTCTTTCTTCCTGTTCACGTTTTTTATCACGACGTTGTTGCTCTTTTGCCCGACGAGCATCGTCACGTTCTTTTTGCTTAGCTTTCTTTGCCTCTATTTTCTCGCGTTCGATGCGTTTTTTCTCCTCAGCTATACGTTTCTCTTCAGCTATTTTTGCTTTTTCTACAGCTACGATCGAATCCTGAATAGCTTTTTCTACAGCGGCAACTGAATCCTGACGTGCCTTTTCTATTTCTTTCAAAGCTCGCTGACGCATTTTTTCTTCTTGACGCTGTTTCTTCAATTCTTCTTTTTCCTCTTTGGACATGTTCTTACGATCCTTGTATTTTTGGAATAAACCTTTCACTCCATCAACCGGATTTTCTAAAACTTCGCCAATATCCTGAATCAAATCCAATTGACTCTCATTAAATATATCGCTCGCATTTATAGTCGTGGTTTCCTCTATCTTCTTTGGAGAAGTAGATTCTTTTACTTCTTTCGGTTCTGTTTTTATAGGTTTTTCTGGTTGTATAGGCTCTGATTTTTCAGGCTCATCAACTATCTCAATACCATCTTCATCGATCGTTTCTACTACATCTTCTTCAAAATCCGACTCGTCAAATACGACACGTTCACCTTGCCAATAAGCAAGCAGTTCCGGAGTCTGACTTCCGTAATGCTCTTTGTAGAAATCAATATATTCTTCAATTCCAAGTCTCAGTAAAACCTTCGAATTTTCAACCGATATCGGTACCATCAATATAGACGGATCAATAGTATGTATCAGACCATCTGCTCCGAATGCACGTTTCACATATGAACGTATGTTTGCAAACTTCTCAAAGCCTTTGATCTGAAGCACCTCTAAAGGAGAATCTTCATCAAAACTAAGATCGAATGTTTGAATCATATAATTCGAGAAATTATAATCAGCTACTTGATAAAGCAGTTCGTTACGATCAATGGTATTCGATCTGAAAAACAGCAACATCAAATGCTCATCATCAATACTATCTTTGAATGCCAATATTTGCTTTTCTCCTTCCTCACCTTCGTACGGCATATCCCATTTCATACCGCGTATCGGTGTTCCGTCCGACATCAAGACCTGACCATCTTTGATGCGATCTAGGATTCCTTGTGCCATAGGCGTAACATCCGAATTCGGATAATCTTTTACCAATGACTCTAAATTTGTTTTCAAATTTACAGCATCACGTTCCTGAGCATAAGTGAGGGCATTCAACAGCATAAACTTAGGCATCAGATCAGCAAATGGATATTTCCGTTGTATTGTCTGATAATTTGCACGCACGGTCTTTATATCTCCATCCAAATAAGCTTCGTAAGTATCTTCGTAAATAGAATCTTGTAATGCATGCATATGACGGAAATTCCATTCAAAGTCAGGCTCAGACAGAGCTATCGCATACTTACTGTCCGGGAATCTTTCTATCAGACGATTACGATAATATGCAATCTTATCACGATCATTCAACTGCATATATATGAGAAACAATTGATAATATATTTCCTGCTGATTAGGCGTTTGTGGGAATCGTCTCAAATCAAGATCATATGCTCCGATTGCCAGATACAAGTCTTCCAATTTATACTGATAAATGCCTCCCATTTTGAATAAGGCATCTTCTATCAATTCATTCGACTTAGTTATCGCTTCGGCAGTAAATGGTAACTGTTTCAGATAATAATCAATCGTGTATATTTCTTTCTCTCCATTTTCCGTTTCACTATCCGATGACTGATTATCTGCAATATTCAGACTATCTGTCGCCAAAGAATCAGCAGCAAAATCAGTTAATAATTCATCATCGAAACCACCAAATCCCCCACCCGACTTGTTACGTCGGCGCCAATTATCTTCCAGCTTACGTGTACCCCACTGCTTCTGGAAAGCAACTTTACCCTGCTCAACAGTCTGTGGATTGTAGAAATAAAAAGTCGCAGTTGATTGTTGTGTATTCAGTACCGGAGCTTTAGGTGCAGTAGGCGCATTGGGTATATAACCGGTTATCATCTCCTCGCTACCCAAATCATCCCATCCAGTCATAAGCCTTTCTTCACGATCGGCTATAGCCTGATTACGTTTTTCTTCTTTTTGTTTGCGCAATTCTTCTTCTTTCAGGAATGCTATTTTATCCTGAATTATCCGAATACGTTCCTCCTCTGGCAATTGAGCCAAATGCTGTAAGCTATCTTGCTCATGTACAGTCTTGACATGGATTACCAATTCATCTAATACCTCCGATCGTAAAGAAACGACAGCATAATCTTTATCCGTTTTTTTCAATGCCGACAGAGCTTCCGAATAGCACGGCTGAGCTTTCACATATTCTTTCTGCTCGAAATAGATATGACCTAAACGGATTTGAGCAAGTGCTTTATCATAACTGCCCGATCTGCCCGAGTCGACAGCCAGTCGATAATTTTTCACAGCATTCACTGTATCAAATCTCTGCATATAGGCATTGCCTATTGTATAGTAGACCTTATCTTGATAATCGCTG
Source organism: Dysgonomonas massiliensis (assembly GCF_900240225.1). Classification (GTDB taxonomy): domain Bacteria; phylum Bacteroidota; class Bacteroidia; order Bacteroidales; family Dysgonomonadaceae; genus Dysgonomonas; species Dysgonomonas massiliensis. Next base: position 64,396 of record NZ_OEPV01000015.1, read on the forward strand.
TTCTTCTTCCCTTTAGTTAGTTTTGTCAGCTTCGCTATTTTCTCCGAGAAAGGGTGTTTATCATCCAAGCTCAATTGATTCAATTGAGCATTTAAATCGTACTTATAAGGAGTAGACAAACCTCTTACAGCTCCGTAGGCTTCTATAGCTTTCGCTTTATCGCCCGTACGCTCATACAACTGTCCTAAAAGGTATTTCAGTCTCAACTTCTGAGCCTTGTTTTTCTCGTTCTTTATTGCATCTGCCATGTATGGTATCGCTGCAGCATAATCTCCGTTACGCATCTGATAATTAGCATATACTGAAGCATATTCTCCTTTCAGGCCTTTGGGAATCTCAGATCCATGCTCTAGCTTGTATAGAACATCGCCGGCTTCGTGCATCCATCCCATCTCGGTATAAGCACGCGCAATCCATATCTGACATTCGGTAATGATTTCAGGTGAACTATTATATACTTTGGAGGTATACATAAAAGTAGAAATACCTTGTAAGTAATTTCCATTCTGAACTTCAGCTTTTCCTAGCAACAACCATACGTTCTTCATAAAAGGATTGAACTCCTGCTGCTTGATCCATGCTTGATACTTCGGATCGCGAGCTTTAGCTCGATCCCTACGGGGCTTTACTTTTATAGAATGGGTTTTAATCGCTTTCGTACATTTGTCAACAGTAGTAGTAAAACTGCCTCCACCACCGAAAGACATATTATCTTCGGCTGTAAAAGACTCGTTTGTATTCTCTTTACCCAAAAGTGACGAAACCGCTGAAGACAATATTCCGCGCGAACGCTTTTTCTTCGTATTATCCACTTTGCGCGTCAATACGATACTGTCACGCTCCGAGACTAAACGCGTTCCAGCATCGGGGTCGTAGGGATAAATATAAAGTTGTTCGGAAAGATTATCGTTCAAAGACTCTATCTTGCTATCCAAAGCCTCTTTATAAGCCTCGTGAGCATTGAAGTAAACATTGTAACGTGTATTTACAGAATGATAGGTACGCGACAAGGTCGTATTCCTATTGGTGGCACACGACGCTATAATGCATAAAAACAGCACTAGAATGAAACTATATAGTATGCTTTTGCTTTTTTTTATCCGCACTTTGATCCTGCTACTTTTGTTACAGTATATAAATAACACAAAAATAGTATTTTTATTGCTCGACTATTCCAATTATGATTATCTTGTATGCAAGAAATTAATTACATTTGCAACGAAAATATACTATATTAATATGGATGATAAGAAATTTTTGACTTTAGTTAAAGACAGCATTTGTCGCAACTGGGATGCTCCAGCGCTGACCGACATAGGCTCCGAATCATATCTCTTTAGTGATTTCGCTAAGCAAATCGCTAAAATACACATGCTTTTCGATGCAATGGAATTGCAGAAAGGCGAGAAAGCTGCAATATGCGGACGCAACTCGGCACATTGGGCTATCGCACTTTTTTCGACTCTGGGTTATGGAGCAGTTGCAACAACAATTCTACACGACTTCAGCAGTGAAAACATTCATAATATTGTAAATCACTCGGACTCGAGAATTTTGTTTGTCAGCGAACAGAATTGGCAAAAGCTGGATCCAACACAGATGCCAAATGTAGATACAATTATCGTGTTGGACGATTTCAGCATCCAAAAGTCAAATTCTCCTGCATTAATTGCATGCAGATCTGAATGGGAAGATGAATTCAAGCGTAAATATCCTGAAGGATTTACACGTGCCGATATCAAATTCCATGACGAAGATCCTGAAGAAATGGCAATATTAAACTACACTTCGGGTACAACAAGCAGTCCAAAAGGAGTTATGTTGCCTTATCGCAGCATTTGGTCGAATACGACATTCGCTGTGGAAATGATACCTTTCGTAAAAGCAGGTGACGGACTGATTGCAATGTTGCCAATGGCGCATATGTACGGATTGGCTTTCGAGATTTTGTTAGGAATTTGTAAAGGTTGTAATATTCACTTCCTGACTCGTGTTCCATCGCCTCAAATTCTTATTTCTACTTTCCAACAAGTGAATCCTAGCCTGATAATAACTGTTCCTCTGATTATCGAAAAAATTATCCAGAGCAAAGTATTTCCAGAATTACAAAAACAACCGACCAAGTTCTTACTTAAGATTCCTTTCTTCAGAAAGATGATTTATAAGAAAATATCGCAAAGTCTGTTACCTATTTTTGGGAACAAGATGGTTGAAGTAGTTATCGGTGGAGCTGCCTTAAATAAAGAAGTAGGAGCATTCTTAACTGAAATCAAATTCCCATATACAGTAGGATACGGAATGACCGAATGCGGTCCGCTTATAGCGTACGAATATTGGGAAACATATAAACCTGAATCATGCGGGCAGACTGTAGATCGCATGCAGGTACGTGTGGATTCGGAAAACCCTGAAACCATACCAGGCGAATTGCATGTAAAAGGTGACAATGTGATGCTTGGCTATTACAACAATGAAGAGCAGACTAAAAATACATTTAAAGAAGATGGTTGGTTGAATACCGGCGACTTAGTAACTATCGATAAGGATGGATTTATCTTCATCAAAGGTCGTAGCAAAACCATGATTCTTGGTGCTTCGGGACAAAATATCTATCCTGAAGAAATTGAAGATTTATTCAACAACTCACCTCTAATTGCAGAATCGTTGGTTATCGAGGAAAACAGAAAACTGATAGCCTTACTTTTCCCTGATAAAGACTACGTTGAAAAGCATGGTATCAAAGAGAAAGAATTGAATGAGGCATTACTAGCCGAAATGAAAGCTGTAAATAAAAAGCTTCCGCATTTCAGCACTGTCAGCAACTTCCGTATTCAACAAAACGAATTCGAGAAAACACCGAAACGAAGCATCAAACGATTCTTGTATCAGAAATAAAATAGTTTATCTATATTATTTTAAACCAATAGGTTGAAAAGAAAAAGAGTAACATCTCGAAAACAGAGAAATTCTGTAGTAGAGTGTTACTTTTTAACTAAATAACAACTGATTATCAAACATATAAATAATACAACAAACGATTAGAAATGGCAGACGATAAAAAGATCATTTTTTCGATGGTAGGCGTAAGCAAGATTTACCCTCCTCAAAAACAAGTTCTTAAAAACATTTACCTTTCATTTTTCTATGGTGCCAAAATTGGTATCATAGGGCTCAACGGATCGGGTAAATCATCTTTGATGAAGATCATCGCAGGTCTTGACAAAGACTATCTGGGAGAAGTAGTTTCTGACAAAGCTTTCTCGGTAGGATATCTTGAACAAGATCCGAAACTGGATCCGACAAAAACTGTAAAAGAAGTTGTTCAAGAAGGGGTACAACCTATTCTTGACATCTTGAAAGAATACGAAGAAATCAACGAGAAGTTCGGTTTACCTGAAAACTACGAAGATCCTGACAAAATGGATGCTTTGATGGCTCGTCAGGGCGAACTTCAAGATAAAATAGATGCTTCGGACGCGTGGAATATAGACAACAAACTTGAGCGTGCAATGGATGCATTGCGCTGTCCGCCCGAAGATCAGCTTTGTGCTAATCTATCGGGAGGAGAAGCTCGTCGTGTAGCACTTTGCCGTCTATTACTACAAGAACCTGACGTTCTATTATTGGATGAGCCTACTAACCACTTGGATGCTGAATCTATCGACTGGTTGGAACAACATCTACAACAATATAAGGGTACTGTTATCTGTATTACCCACGACCGTTATTTCCTTGACCACGTTGCGGGATGGATTCTTGAACTAGACCGCGGCGAAGGTATTCCTTGGAAAGGGAACTACACCTCATGGCTAGAACAAAAGACAAAACGTATGGAGCAGGAAGAAAAACAAGCCAGCAAACGTCGTAAGACTCTCGAACGTGAGTTGGAATGGGTTCGTATGGCTCCAAAAGCTCGTCATGCAAAAGGTAAAGCCCGTTTGAACAACTACGAGGCTATGTTGAATGCTGACCAAAAAGAACGCGAAGATAAACTTGAAATCTTTATTCCTAACGGACCACGTTTGGGTAATAAAGTTATCGAAGCACATGGAGTCAGAAAAGCATTCGGAGATAAACTACTTTTCGACAATCTTGAGTTCATGCTTCCTCCATCTGGAATCGTTGGTGTTATCGGACCAAATGGTGCAGGTAAAACAACTCTATTCCGCTTGATCCAAGGCTTAGAAACCCCAGATAAAGGAACATTCGAAGTAGGTGAAACTGTAAAGATCGGCTATGTAGACCAATCACATACAGCAATCGATCCAAATAAATCAGTATATCAAGTCGTATCGGAAGGAAGTGAGTTCGTACGTGTCGGAGGACGTGAAATCAATTCGCGCGCATATCTGTCTCGTTTCAACTTTGCGGGAGCAGATCAGGAAAAGCTTTGTGGTGTACTATCGGGCGGTGAGCGTAATCGTCTTCACTTAGCATTGACATTGAAGTCTGAAGCTAACGTACTTCTACTGGATGAGCCTACCAATGACATTGACGTTAATACACTTCGTGCACTGGAAGAAGGTCTTGAAAGCTTTGCTGGCTGTGCCGTAGTTATTTCGCACGACCGTTGGTTCCTCGATCGTATTTGTACTCATATCCTCGCTTTTGAAGGCAATTCGGAGGTATTCTATTTCGAAGGAAGCTATAGCGAATACGAGGAAAATAAGAAAATGCGCATGGGTAATGTTGAACCACGCAGGATTCGTTATCGCAATCTGACAGACTAGTATCTGTTAACATTTAACAAAAAAGAGGTCTTAAGTAGATTAATTTAGCTACTTTTGACCTCGATTTTGTTTTTTTTCTTGCAAACCTACCAATTGTAGTTTAATGAATTTTAGGAACTTTAATACACACAATATTATTAGCTCAAGAAGAAGTCTGTTCTTATTTACATTCTTCATCCTACTCACCATCAATCTTAGTGCTCAGAATACAATATTCAAAGGTATAGTTAAAGACTCTATTACTCAAGAGGTCTTGCCTTATGTTACTATCCAATTTGAAAAAACAAATATTGGTGTATTCTCTAAAGAAGATGGAACTTTCTCAGTTAGCAACTCCAAAGGATATACCGATGTCCTGATTTCGTTCATAGGATACGAAACAAAAAGGTTCAAGATACCAGCAGGCAGAACTACCGATAAAACCGTCCTACTAGCCAATAAAGGAAAGACTCTAAAGGATGTAGTAATCAAACCCAAGAAGGAGAAGTATTCGAAGAAGAATAATCCAGCCGTTGAACTTATACAAAAGGTCATTGCAAATAAAGAGAAGAACTACATACAATCTGCCGATTACGTGCAATGCAAAGAATACGAGCAGCTACTATTTGCTCTGAATGACTTTAAACCTGATGCTGCTCTGTTCAAGAACTTCAAGTTCTTGCCCAATTATATGGTAACATCAGAGATAGACAATAAACCTATCTTACCAATTTCATTACGCGAAACAAGCAGTGAGAAATACTACCGCAAATCGCCTAAAAGCGAGAAAAAAATAGTAACTGGTCATACGGAATCCGGTATTGATGTAGCTTTAGAAATTGAAGGCCTGGATGCCGCTCTGAACGAAATATTCAAAGATGTGTCGATATATGATAACTCGATGACATTATTACTCCACGAGTTTGTCAGCCCATTAAGCGATCAACGAGCTGTAAGTTTCTTCCGCTGGTATATTGTCGATACTATTATGGTAGACAATCAAAGCTGTATCAATCTGGCATTCGTACCATTCAACACACGCGATATCGGTTTTACTGGTAATCTCCTTATCACTAACGACGACCGTTACGCAGTAAAAAAAGCAGTCATGCGAGCTCCGACAAAGATGAATATGAACTTCGTTGACGAGATGATTCTAATCCATACTTTCGAAGAAATAGCTGATAATAAATGGGCCCCATTAAGGCACGAAATGGCTATAGACCTTTCGTGGTATGGCAACTTTAAAGCATACGTTTCAAAAAGTCGGGTATATCATAATTATACAGTAAGCTCCCCTACGGATAATTTAATATTCGAAAAAGAGGCTCCGATCACATATGCAAAAGGCTTTAATGATCGACCTCTGGATTTCTGGTTTACCAATCGACCTCCCACACATCAGATTGATTATCGGGTAGACGATATGCTTGACGATGTTATGGATATTGGTATCTTGAAAGGAATCATGAATACAGCTCGCTTTATCTTTAATGGAGGATATTTTCCTACCAGAAAAGGCGATCGCAATAAAATAGATATAGGTAGTGCGTTATCGGCATACAGTTACAACTCTGTAGAAGGAAACAGATTACGCCTTACGGCTCGCACAACACCTCGTTTCAATAGACATCTGTTCTTATATGCTTACGGAGCTTATGGTCTAAGAGATCATAAATTTAAGTATTACGGTGAAGCTACTTGGGCTTTCAAAAAACAGCCGAATAATAAAGATGAATTTCCAAAGGACAATCTTAAGGTCGGTTACAGATATGATGTAAGCGAACTTGGCCAGAAATTCAAACAAGACAGAGAGAGGGACAATATAATGACAGCTCTTAGATCTACTAAGAATGTCAAAATGACCTACAAGCGCGAGTCAATCATCAATTGGGAAAAAGAATACTATAGCGGATTTTCTCATCGTGTGGGAGCTAATATATTTGATGAAAGGCCTGCGGGTAAACTGAAGTTCGAATACATAAATGATGCAGGAGAACTAACTCCACAGAAAAGTATCAGAGGCACTGAAATGACAGTTGGTATCCGCTATGCTCCGAATGAAAAAATCATGCAATATCAACGTTCACGCTACAGTATCCCTTCACCAGGATATAGTGTTGATCTGTCGTTAGCCACCTCAGCCAAAGGACTGATCGGAAGTCAATACTCGTACAACAAGCTATCTCTATCAATGGAAAGACGATTTTGGATAGCTAAATTTGGTAAAATAATAGTCAATGTAGAAGCACAAAAGCTATGGGGACAAGCTCCTTTCCCTCTATTATTGACTCCAAGTGCCAATAGCTCTTATACGATACAAAAAGGTAGCTTTTATCTGTTAGATCCTTTGGAATTCATACATGATCAACAAGTTGCATTCTCGCTAGACTATCGCATGGGAGGCTTGATATTCAATCGTATTCCACTATTAAGAATGCTTAATATCAGAGAAATCATTGGTATCAGAGGTGTCTATGGAGAACTAAGCGATCGCAATAACCCCTTACTTCACGACAAGCACCTAAGATTTCCAGACAATGCTTTTGAAGCAAAAAACAAACCCTATATCGAATACAATATAGGGGTCGAAAATATCTTAAGCTTCCTTCGTATCGACTATGTACGTCGTCTCAATTATAGAGACAATCCGGGAGTCAAAAAACAAGGAGTGCGTATTTCAGTAGAGTTTACTTTCTAGCAATCAATTAAGTATAATGCTATTGAAAGGCTCTTTAACTTTCTTATCAGAATAGTACGCTCGAGCAAATTCTTTAAGATAATTGAGTGTGGATAGTGATGGTGCGACAACCTTTTCATTTTCCACATTCAACATTTTGGGCGTAATGTCTTTCTTCATTGGCAATTCGTTTTATACACTATAAACGAATATTGGATCTGTTTATTGCCAAGATGTGACAATTTAATTAGCTCATCCGATCGCGATAATCTTCGTAGCTAAATTCACGAAGCATATTCAACTTCCCATTACGAGTCCACATGGCCAATGATGGATGATAAACCCCATTAAACATCGTAGTTTTAACTACTGTATAATGAATCATATCTTCGAAAATGATCTTATCTCCAATCTTTAGAGGTTTATCAAAAGACCAACTACCAACAAAGTCGCCACTCAAGCAACTATTTCCTCCCATACGATAAGTCGGAAGACCTTCAACAGGATCGTGATGAGCTCCTCGAATATATGGCTTATATGGCATTTCTAAACAGTCTGGCATATGACACGAGAATGACACGTCCAAAATAGCAGTCTTAATTCCCTTATCTTCCACAACGTCAATAACTGTAGAAACCAGCACTCCGGTTTGCCAAGCAAATGCACTACCCGGTTCCATTATTATCTCCAGATTCGGATATTTCGCCTTAAAATCTTTCAGCAGACCTATTAGATGCTCAATATCGTAACCTTTACGAGTCATCAAATGGCCTCCACCCATATTCAGCCATTTAACTTGTGACAGCAAATGTCCGAATTTAGCTTCTACATGTACTAATGTTTTTTCAAGATCATACGAATCTGATTCGCACAGTGTATGAAAATGCAATCCTTCAACCCCTTCGGGTAAGCCATCAGCCAACGCATCTGCAGTCACTCCGAAGCGAGTTCCGGGCATAGTTGGGTTATACAAATCGGTACCTACCTCCGAATATTCTGGATTAATACGTATACCGCAAGACACCTTTTTATCATATTTCAGAGACTCAGGGTAGAAGCGTTTGAACTGAGCCAACGAATTGAATGTAATATGGCTGCTGTATTTCATGAATGTAGGGAAATTTTCTTCAGTATATGCTGGAGAAAATGTATGTGCCAAACTTCCCATTTCTTCGAATGCTAATTGGGCTTCCCATATAGAACTAGCTGTAGAATATGGAATATATTCACGTACTATTGGAAATGTTTTCCACATAGCAAAAGCTTTGAATGCTAGTATGATATTTACACCAGCACGATCTTTCACGGATTTAATCAGAGCTAAATTGTTTCTTAACAATTCTTCTTCGATTACATAGCAAGGCGAAGGAACTTGATTTATATCGATCATCGTTTATTTCTGTTTTTTATTATAACACACAAAGTTAGATAAAGTTCTGACACGAAAAAAGTAACAAAGGTAACAGATGTGTACAGTTTTTATATTTACTTTTATTCGTACTACTTAACCACACAAGTTATTCAATATATTGATAAAGTTTTCTTTTATCCTTGACAGATACTTTCCATCTGACAATCCATATCAACCAAAATAATGTAACTTTGCGAATCGACAATTTTAGAACTAATGAAAAAGTATCTTCTACCACAAATAAATCAATATACAGAGACCGTAATTCTAGCAAAAGGAGATTTTCCGACTCATGCTATTCCACTATCTGTTTTGCATAAAGCTAAATATATAGTTTGCTGCGATGGTGCAATCAACAATCTGCTGGATAACACAGATATTTTGCCAAACGCTATAGTTGGCGATTGTGACACGCTAACACCATACAATCAAGAGCGTTTTAAAGACATTATACATCGGATGAAAGAACAAGATACAAATGACCTGACTAAAGCTGTGAATTTCTGTATCAAACAAGGTCGAACTAAAATAACAATATTAGGTGCAACGGGCAAACGTGAAGATCATACTATAGGTAACATTAGCTTATTGAGTGAATACATGAAATATGCAGATGTAGAAATGATTACCAATCATGGATCATTTGTTGCTATTAAAGAAAATTCTACGTTTGAATGCTATCCCAAGCAGCAGGTTTCTATGTTTTGTTTAGACCGATGTCATATTACAACACACAATTTGTTATACGCCGTCCAGAATCGTATTTTTGATAGCTGGTGGCAGGCGACATTGAATGAAGCAACATCCAATGAGTTCGGTATCGACACGGATGGACGAACTATAGTTTACCGTCTTTTTTAATAAAAATCCTTTTAAAATCACTATTTCTGCACCAAATAACCAGTATAGTTACTAACAATACCGAAATGTGATTTACATCAGAAACGACACTCGTACCTACAAATATTGAACCTGAATTATCCTTTTGATGAAAAGGAAATATTTTATCATATAAGGGAATATTTAACCCCGTAATTTTGCTGATAATTGCAGGCAACAAATCTACCAGATCAGGAAATACACAACCTAGAAAAGACATTGCTACTATCAATCGATATCTACGTCTAGCCTGTAACAACACAAGTAAAATTATAGTAAGAGACAATATCACATCAACCTTTGCAGGAAAAGGATATGTATGCGGCATATAATCAATAACCCCATGTATTATTATGCCTAATACAAAAGCACAAACAGATGGTACAATAGTTGCTTTGGAGTTGTCCATTCTCAGTGTATCTGAGACTACTGCTACTATACCTATAGCTGTCGTAACATGAAAAAAGACATTCATTGTCTATCAATTACCTTTTGCTTTAAAAGCCATAGCATAGAAACGGATTTGCTTGATCATCGACACAAGCCCGTTCGAACGAGTTGGAGATAGATGTTCTGTAAGCCCTATTTTTTCGACAAAATGAAGATCTGATTCCAGAATCTCATCTGGTGTACGCCCTGAAAAAATACGTATTAAAAGTGCAATGATTCCTTTAACAATAACTGCATCACTTTCTGCTTGAAAAACAATTTTGCCATCGTTCATCTCGGCATGTAGCCATACACGGCTTTGGCAACCTTCGATCAAATTATTCTCAACCTTATACTTATCATCTAATTTTTCAAGTGAATTACCCAGATCGATAAGCAATGCATAACGATCCATCCAATCATCGAACATCGAAAATTCTTCAATGATCTCGTCTTGTACTTCGTTTATAGTAGCCATTTTATATTAATTATTTTTCTTTATATATCACCTCTAAAACCGTTTGACCTACAGCTTTCAGAGTTTCTTTATCTATATTATCCATCGTATCATTGATCGTATGCCAATGAGGGAAAAATCCATCATGAGTATCAGATATTTTATAGTCCAAAACATCAATACTTGGTATACGGGTAACCTGATTTACAGGAACATGATCATCCATTATATAACCTCCATTGGCACTGATAAAGAATTTACCATATCCAAGTTGACGAGCCGTAGACCAGACTTTTTCGATAACATTCGATGCATATCTCTTTGAAACAGCATCACGATAGAATGTTGCATCTTTGGCTCCTACCATATCTAATAAGATTCCGAATTTAGCTTTATATCCTTTCACATGCGGATTCTCAGCCCAATACTGCGATCCAAGGCACCAAGAATTATCGCTACTGATGGCTTCTGCAAACGAAGGCACTCCATAATCTTCAGCATCAAAAAAGATAATATCTACACCTACTTCAGGTGATTTTATCTGAATTTGTCTGGCAACTTCCAGCAATACACCGACGCCACTTGCTCCATCATTTGCTCCGTCGATAGGCGTATTGTGATTCTTCGAATCAGCATCTGCATCAGCATATGGACGCGAATCCCAGTGTGCGAAAAGTAACACTCTATTCTTTTTCTCAGGGCTATAGCTTCCTATTATATTTACAGCATTTAGCTTAGTTCCATTATAAGCTGTTAATACTGCTTTCTGCTCTATAACTTCTGCTCCGAAGCGCTTTAATGTTTCAGCTAGATAATTGGCACAAGCTATGTGCTCTTTTGTATTGGGAACACGAGGACCAAAGTCTACCTGTTTCTGTACGAAATGATAAGCACTATCCGCATCAAAATCGGGAGATACTTTCTGATACTCGACTACTTGAGCTGCTGGTTTACTACTCTTATTTCCACAAGCGCAAGCCAACATTGTAGCCAGAACAAATAAAACTGATATCTTATAGTATTTCATAATCTTAGTTATTCGATAGATCGTACAAAAGTACAATTTAATTTCGAGAATGATATAAAAAAAGGGGCTACAGTAAATACTGCAACCCCTCTCCATATTCTTATTAATAGTTAATTATGCATCAATCTTAGCATAAGTAGCATTTTCTTCTATAAATTGACGACGAGGCGGAACATCTTCACCCATCAGCATCGAGAAGATATGATCTGCTTCTGCAGCATTATCTATCGTTACCTGACGAAGCGTTCTATGTTCAGGATTCATTGTTGTATCCCACAATTGCTCTGCATTCATCTCTCCAAGACCTTTGTATCGTTGAGTATGAACTGCATTTTCATCCCCATCAGCATATTTATCAATAAACGCACGACGTTGACGATCGTCCCAGCAATACTCTTCGTTCTTACCTTTTCTTAATAAATACAACGGAGGTGTAGCAATATACACGTAACCTTTCTCTAAAAGCGGTTTCATGTGGCGGAAGAAGAATGTCAATATCAATGTTGCAATGTGGCTACCATCCACATCGGCATCGGTCATGATCACTATTTTTTGATAACGTAATTTATCGATATTCAACGCTTTTGTATCTTCTTCAGTACCGATTGTAACTCCAAGAGCTGTATATATATTCTTGATTTCATCACTTTCGAACACTTTATGCGGCATTGCTTTCTCTACGTTCAGAATTTTACCACGCAAAGGTAATATAGCTTGGAAACCACGATCACGTCCTTGCTTGGCTGTACCACCTGCCGAGTCTCCTTCGACAAGGAATATCTCACAGATAGAAGCATCTTTGCTTGAGCAGTCAGCTAGTTTACCTGGTAAGCCGCCTCCTGTTAACGGAGACTTACGCTGTACCATCTCACGAGCTTTACGAGCTGCAGCACGAGCCGTAGCAGCAAGTATAACCTTCTCAACAATAGTCTTAGCTTCTTTCGGATGCTCTTCAAGATAGTTATTCAAAGCTTCACCTACAGCTTGGTCAACAGCACCAATAACTTCATTATTACCTAATTTGGTTTTAGTCTGTCCTTCGAATTGAGGTTCTGCAACTTTAATAGAGATAACAGCAGTTAATCCTTCACGGAAGTCATCCCCACTGATTTCAACTTTTACTTTATCAAGTAATTTAGCATCTTCAGCATACTTTTTCAATGTACGCGAAAGTGCTCTACGGAAACCCGTTAAGTGAGTACCTCCTTCGATAGTATGAATATTATTTACATACGAATATACATTTTCATTGTATGTCGTATTATATGTCATTGCAACTTCTACCGGAACATTTTGTTTTTCTGTTACGATATGAATTACATCTTCGATCAATGCTTCTTTTGATGAGTCGATATAACGAACAAATTCTTCCAGACCTTTTTCAGAATAGAAACTTGTTGAACGGAAAGTACCGTCTTCATTCTGAACACGTTCGTCAGTCAGAGTCAATTTGATCCCTGCGTTCAAGAATGCTAATTCACGCAAACGAGAGGCCAGTGTTTCATATTTATACTCTGTTGTAATAAATATTGAATCGTCCGGACGGAAATTAATTGTTGTCCCTGTTTTATCTGTATCTCCTTTTATTTCGAGGCTTGTGGTCGGAATACCTTTCGAGAAATCCATTTCATAGATTTTTCCTCCACGATGTACTAGAGCCGACAAATGGATTGACAACGCGTTCACACACGACACACCCACACCATGCAAACCTCCGGATACTTTATAAGTACCTTTATCAAATTTACCTCCGGCGTGTAGTACTGTCAATACTACCTCTAAGGCTGATTTTTGTTCTTTCTCGTGAAAGTCAACCGGAATACCACGTCCGTTATCGCTGACTGTTATCGAGTTATCTTTATGAATAATAACATTTATATCATCACAAAAGCCTGCTAATGCTTCGTCAATAGAGTTATCAACAACCTCATATACCAAGTGGTGTAGTCCTTTCTCACCAACATCTCCGATATACATAGCGGGTCTTTTACGTACTGCTTCCAACCCTTCTAGTACCTGAATACTATCAGCCGAATAATTCTCGCTGGCCGCTCTTTGTTTATCTGTCATATTTAAATTTTTATATGCTTTTTCATAAAAGTAAAACCTAACAAAGATACTAAAAATTATCCATTTTTCATAGTAAAAAACAGTCTAATTAAGCCCTTGAAAGTTATTACAAATTAAACATTTCGATCTGCATTCCGCAAAGATCAAATCATTTGAAAGTCTTGGATATTTTCTCTATAAATCGCTTAGCTTTAAGCTTAAAAACGATTCGTTTATATTCTTTCTCTGATATATAATTGCGCTTGCGCTGAACCATAAAGTATTCTAAATAGAAATCAAAATATGAGGATGAAGAGAGACCTCCCAATCTAAAGTTTGAGAGCACCGTATCTAAACGAACAAACCTAACACCCTCTGTTGAACATCTGCTTAAAAAATCATGATCGGCAAGAATTCTAATACTTAAATCAAATACCCCATTCGCTTCATAAACAGCTTTAGGAACAAAAAAAGTACAATGAGGCATAACACCTTCGCTAATAAAATCTGCGCCGCGACATTGCAATGACTGAACTTTATCATTTTTCCATACTCTTTCTACACCATAGATCATGGTATTATTTTTATCAATATCGGGCTGTGTGAATCGATCCCAAACCAATTCTAAAGTACGATCTTCATACCAATCATCTGAGTTGTTAAGCCCGATCAATTCTCCTTTTGCTAAATTTATGCCCTTATTCATTGCATCATAGACACCTTTGTCGGGTTCGCTTACAATTGTCATAGGCACACCTTTATCAGCAAATTTCTGACGATAACTTTCTATAATATTTACTGTATTATCCTTCGAAGCTCCATCTATAACAATGTACTCGAAATCAGAAAAACTTTGTCTCAACAATGCTTCCAGGGTATCTTTTATTGTCTTTTCAGAATTGTAAGTTGGTGTAACTACCGTTATTTTTGGCATATGTATTAAGTATAGAATATTTAAAATGCAAATATAATACTAAATTGAACAGCAATTATCTATTTCACAACTTGATTTATCCAATCAGAAATATCTTTTAAAACCTGAGGCGAAACTGTCTCTTCAATCTCACCATATTCATTAATTAGCCCCGTATTACACGTTTGAAACAAATGATTCAAACCTTCATATTCTTTGACAATAGCATGTGGAACATTCTCTTTGATACTACTCAAATTACTAGATGCTTTTACCTGCAAATCTTTACTCCCATTAATTGCAAAAACAGGGCATTTAATTTTCCGCAAATCATTAACTGGATCATATGACATAAAATATCGCATCCAAGGTGAAGTTAGTTTCAGCACCTCACGCTTCAACATATCTTTTGTTGAAGAATTGATACTCATCATTGTTGAAGCAATAGGCATGAGCGAAGAATCAATAAAACGATCTATTTCGTTCAATATTTCTGGTTGCGTCTTTCCTTCTATAAATCCTTCGACTTGAGTAATAAGTTCCTCATTTTTAGATATTATATTCACATCCTGACTAGATGCTATTCCCATCATATAACGCTGTTCTTTCAATAAACTATCACCTTTTATAGCGCCACCAGCCATCGATACAATAAAAGAGACATCACATGATTCGGCAGCTAACATAAAAGCGATACAACCACCTTCGCTGTGCCCAATCAATCCTATTTTATTTACATCAATCTCTTTACGAGTCTTAAGATATTGCATTGCCGAACGAGCATCTGTTGATAAGTCTTTTGTTGTCGCATTCGTCGCTTTTCCTTTTGATTGGCCAACACCACGATCATCAAACCGAAGTACGGCAATTCCATTCTTCGTTAAATAATCGGCTAAAACTAAAAAGGGTTTATGTTCAAACAACTCTTCATTTCTATTTTGAGATCCACTACCAGAGATTAAAACGACAGATGGAAAGGCTGTATCCCCATGTGGAAATGTTAAAGTTCCGGCTAACTCAAAACCTTCAACAACATTGTTGAAAACTATATCTTCAGAATTATAAGAGAAAGGAGGTAAGGGTTCTTGCGGACGTTTCAATTTCACAGCTCCTTTAGTTAATTTCAAAGGTAAAGAAGCCCCTCCTTGTGTGAAATTTCCATCAATAACCGTATCGTTTAGCAAAACTCCTTCGTACTGCAAAATCAATTGAATAGCTTTTATAGAAAGCTGATTATTTTCGAATTTAGCGTATGTGGTCGGAATATTCTTAGCACCTTGCATTGGACTATCCATCGTGACAACTAAACTATCATTCACAGATTTTACATTGAAGACAATAGGCAATTTAGCACCTTGAACAGATAATTCGCCACTCCAAGAGCCAACAATGTTTTGCGACATCAAACAAATAGTATTTGACATCAATATAAGCAATAATATAAAATAAATCTTTTTCATAATATCAATCCAAATCGTTACACACAACGCTACTATTTCATCAAGAATATAAAGATCAACGATATAATTTCAGCTAGAATGAGAGAGGTCGTAAATACCACTCCACACTTAGCTCCTTTTAGGCCGGTTGACACCCTAAATGCATTGTATAATAAAACAATTGACCATATAAGAAAAGGGATCATCAATATAGGTAATAAGATTTGCTTGATATTAGTTGTAAGATAACTGAGTAGTTCACTCACATTTCCACTCGAAACAACTTGATTCATCTCAGCAAGCTCAGCATCAGTTGATAAAAATCCTAGCAAGGCAATGAACAAATAAGGGAAACGAGAAAAAGTTATAGTACCTAAGATATCTTGAAAACGTGTTCCCCGAGCGAATAGCAAAGCAGCTAAATAAAACACACCTACTAATGCTGCCAATGAAATGAATTGGCAGTATAAAGCCCAGTCGAAATCAAGCTCATAAACAGTTTTAGCATCTAATGCACCTCTGAAACAAATAGAGGATTGCCAACCTACAACTACTGTTGCAACAACAATAGCAATCCCAATAAAAAAAGATTTCCATCCTGCTATCCGATCAAAAGGATTAATCAAAGCTTTTGCAATATTATTCATAGGTATTAAGTTTATCGATTAGATCATTCAATAGGTTTCTTACAGTAGGATAGCTCAGATCAAGCTCTTTCGCCATTTCTTTCAAACTTCCACTATTTCTAACAAACTTCAGTATAAAATCTTGCTCACTCTGAGTAAGTCTAGCCAATACAGGCAGTTCATAATTTCCGATCACTTCAGTCTGGCAGTTCTCGCATTTGAGACTTTTCACATTCAGCTGTTTCATGCAGCTTGGGCAATAACAAGGTAACATAGTTCTAGATATTACGATTTATCACAAACTTAAGAATATTTTTCAATAAATCAAATAAAATATTAATATTATTAAACATGAAATCAATATTATTAAACCAAAACAGGGCAATATTAGATATCAGTACATATCTGACAAATAAAAAAGAGGAGGTCACTAGTATAAACTAATGACCTCCTCAGGTAAAATTGGCGGCTATCTACTCTCCCACCTGTAGGGCAGTACCATCGACGCTATTGGGCTTAACTTCTCTGTTCGGAATGGGAAGAGGTGG
>NZ_OEPV01000019.1 GCF_900240225.1 Dysgonomonas massiliensis
CAAGCATAGCTTCTTCTAATGTGGGTACTTTGAATTCTCCTGGCCGTCCCAACCCATTACGTAGCTTTAGCTCTCTGATTTCAGCGAGTGTTAAGTCCTCGACTTTCCCTTTGCCGTTCGTTGTACGGTCTACTGTTTTGTCGTGCATCAATATCAGATGGCCGTCTTTGGTTCTGGATACATCGATTTCGACAATATCAACGCCCATCTGGATACAACTCTCGATGCCTTCAATCGAATTATCAGCATAGTTGCGCCAGTCTCCGCGGTGAGAGGCTACGAATACTTTTCTGTCAACGGCTGAAGTCACATGGCTTTCATTCTGCTTCTGGGAGCAGGAAACTAATAAGAAGGAGATAAATAGCAATAAATTTATTTTAAAAATATTATTCATAATTTCTTTATTTAGT
Organism: Dysgonomonas massiliensis; assembly: GCF_900240225.1. Classification (GTDB taxonomy): domain Bacteria; phylum Bacteroidota; class Bacteroidia; order Bacteroidales; family Dysgonomonadaceae; genus Dysgonomonas; species Dysgonomonas massiliensis. The sequence goes on from NZ_OEPV01000019.1 coordinate 411, forward strand.
AACATTTATAAGGCCCATAAACCGCTTTTATTTTTCTATCAGTACTCTCATCGTTTAATATATAGACACTATATTCTTCTCCTCCATCAAAAATCCGTATTACAATATGTCCTTGAGTACTCTTCATTTTATCGGTAAGAGCACCAATTACTATTCTTGCAGCAGGATGAAGATTTGTTGCAAATATGTCACGCTCTCCAGAATAGATATACTTAGACATCATTCGATCCAGAGTAGTGTGATTGGGATGCAAAGCATCAATAGCCTGAATTATAAATACACGCGGTCTGAGCGTAGCAATAAATACATCATTCGTTGCATTATTGTAACCATGATGGTTAATACAGCACACTTCAGTTTTCCCAATTATTGGAGCTATTCGAGACTCGACATCATGAAAACTGCTCCTACCTGGTTTAGGATAGCCAGTCACATCCCCTCCTGTATAATAAGAGAATTTACCATAAGTAATTTTCACAACACAACTCAACGAGTTCTCTTGAGGTATATCATGGCTAGCTATAGAATCAAACGGCGGAAAAACATAATGCGTAACAGTATCTTTGCCAGTCCACATTCGTCCGTTAGAATATATATTCTGAATTGAAAAGCTATCCTTATAACTAACAGAATCATGTAATAAAGCAAACTGATTTTTGGAACCAACCTCAAACTTTTCCAGAATATATTTTTTCTTCGAATATTTTATGAAATTTAGATAATTATCCATTGTCCGAGGATCTTTATGATTTGTTAGAAATGAATAATCAGGAAAATCTCTGTCGATTATTTTCCCCACTCTCAAATTCTCGGTAACTGTAATAGCACCAGTATTGTAGTATTTTCCAGAAGAATTTAGCGTTTTAAAAACTCCGCCTATATGATCACTATGGAAATGAGTTAATAGCATATAGTCTATACCTTGATCTTTATCGTGAGCGAAAGCATTTACATAATCAACAATCCATTCCCCAGAAGATTTTGATTTATCAGGCTTAGGCGCGACATGACGATCTGCATCAGAATCATTTTCGCCTGCATCAATCATCATTGTCGTTCCATCAGGTAATATCAAATAAGCACACTCTCCACATCCCGTATTGATATGATGAATATCTAAATACCCTTTTTCCCAAGATGGGAATTTTTCTCCGACATTTTGAGCAAAAATATTATTACAAAAAAGACATATGAAGAGTAAATAATGATATTTATTCATTACTTAAATTATTTAATTATCCCCTCCTTTATTCAGAAGGGGATATGATTATTGGTATGATTATCTTTTAATAGCCTGGATTTTGAGGGAATAAGTTCGGGTCATTTCGCAAGGAAACTTCGCTATGTGGAACTGGATATAATAAGTCATGTTCATCTATAGTATAACCAATTTTCGCTATTGCTGAGATCGCCTCTCCTGAACGGATTAGGTCAAACCATCTTTGCATTTCCATCGGAAATTCTAAGCGGCGTTCTTCAAATATAGCTTTTCTAAAAGAATCTTGATCTGCTAACTCTGTATTCGTGTAAGCTCCTGTTGCAAAAGAGCGAGTTCTAACTTTATTCAGCATTTCCAGAGCGACACTAGAGTATGAACCATCGTAAGATACTTCATTCAATGCTTCAGCATACATAAGTAAAACATCCGACCAGCGCAATACGGGAGTATGATAGCCATATTGCTTGATTGAGCTTTCAATATCAGCATATTTTACAAAAAGTTTATTATCAGCATTCGTTCCTTTTATCGATCTCAATAAGTCAGCACGACGATCGATAGGATCATAAATACATTCTGAAGCATTACTTAATTTGAAAGCTTCATTCAAATCTCCTTGATTTGAATAATAAGTCAATGCATTTCGGCCTTCTCCTGTAATCTCTTTGTTGAATAAAACGGCAAAAAGCATTTCCTTATTCATTGTCTGAGGTTCCCAGTTCTTGTAATTATTATAGTCAGATTCAGAACTTCCTGGTGCAGGTGCCGTACTGAATACATCTGTTATATCTGATAGAAGATCGTGAGTACCCGCATTATTAGTATTGATCAATTCACCTAATACCGTTTTTGCTTCATTCCATTTTTTCTGCTGTAAATATACTTTACCCAACAATCCTTGTGCTGCCAATGAAGTTGCACGCCCTAGATCATTACCGACAAACGCTTTAGGCAAATTTTCCGTATTTGCAGCAAATAAAAGATCTGTTTCTATCGCATTGTAGATATCAGAGACTGCATCTCTTTTACATTTAGCTACTTCTTGGGGAGTAAGTGGTTCCAGAATAAGAGGAGCGTCGCCCCATAAACGTACAATATTGAAATAGCATAATGCACGGATAAATCTAGCTTCAGCTTCGTATTGTTTTTTTAGTTTATCATTTGTTACTACATCAATATATTTTACAACATTATTACAACGATAGATAGTTTCATAAGTTGCTTTCCATACATTTCTAAAAATCTGATTATCAGATTGAGCTGTAAATATTTTGATATGATACTCGCGCCCAGCATTACCTCCTGAGTTCGCAAACGATCCCAAATCATCTGAACGAACATCTGTCAGTAGGACCATATTATCTCTATACATCTGAGTAGTTTGTAAGTCCGCATAAGCTGCAGTCAGAGCATACTCTATATCTTTCGTATTCTTATAAAAAGTACCTGTCGTACCCTCATTCCCTTCCGGTTTCAGATCCAAGAAATCGCTACACCCCGAAAGGATAAATGTTGCAATTGTTATAAATGATAATATTATTTTTTTCATGATACAGCTATTTTATAGTGTGAAATTAAGACCAAATACAAAACTCTTAGCTAACGGATATGTACCGTAGTCGACTCCTTGCATAATAGAGCTTGAGTTTGTACTTACTTCCGGATTATATCCGCTGTAATCGGTAAACGTGAATGGGTTGAACGCCGATGCGTAAACACGGAGTCCACTAATACCAAATCTTTTCAGTAAATGCTTAGGTAAACTATATCCTAATGTTATTTCACGTATACGCATATACGATCCATCTTCAATATGCCATGTCGAAATTACCGAGTTCATACCAGTTGCATTTCTATTAGCTCGATATACATTTCCATTTCCTGGCTGCGACTCGGATTTCCATCTATTTTTAGCAATAGCAAGCTGGTTCGCATTTCCTTCCATATTCGCCAAATAACGACGATTGATATTTGCTATTTCGTTTCCATAGACACCTTGCAAAGAAAAACTAAAGTCGAAATCACGATATTTCAGTGTTGTTGAATAACCATACGTAAAGTCGGGCATATAATTACCAGTAATTTGTTTGTCATCGGCATTGATAGTTTCATCTTTTCCATATTTTTTGAAGCGGAAATCACCAGGCTGAGCATTAGGCACTATCAGACCATTCGCTACATCATTATCAATTTGTGCTTGATTTTGATAAACACCGTTTGCTACATATGTGTAATAACTTCCAATAGGCTCCCCTACTCTTGTAACAAAATCAATAACATTATTTGCCTGAGTTACTATTTCGTTTGCACCTCCTAAAGATTTAACCTTATTACGATTCATTGCATAGTTAAAACTATTAGTCCAGATTACTTTGCCAATCTTATGATTTGTTGAAAGAGTTACTTCAAGACCTTTATTTTCAAGCTTTCCAATATTTTGTAACATTGTAGAGAAACCAGAAGCTTCCATAACCGGAACTTCTAACAACATATCTGAAGTTGTACCTTTATAAACGTCTACTTCTATGTTTAACCATTTAAAAAGTCCTATCTCTAAACCTAAATTGACTTGTGATGTTTTCTCCCATCCTATATTCGAATTTTCCAGTGTAGATTCTTTCATACCAAGAGAAGAATATCCTCCAAATGGATAATTATCGCCATCAACAATACCATACGAAGCATAATTACCAATATTCATATTTCCGGTTACCCCCCAACTTGCTCTGAGTTTTAGATTAGTCAGCCAAGAATTTGTAGGCTTCATGAAATTTTCTTCGGTCATATACCAAGCTCCAGAAACCGAAGGGAAATATCCCCAACGGTTATCTTGTCCGAAACGAGATGAACCATCGGCACGTACAGCTGCCGAAAACATATATTTATCTTTATAATTATATTGTACACGTGCCAAAGCCGAAAGTAATGACCATTCTTCTCTATTCGAGTCGTACTTTGTTGCTGTAGAGTTGTTTGGAATAGTTCCAAGCATATCATTCTGAGGTAAATCCGTAGCTGTTAAACGATTTGCATTCCCCTGATACTTTTGTGCAGTCCATCCTGCTAATCCGGACAATGTGTGATCTTGATTCAATACTTTTTTATAATTCAACGTATTCTCCCAAACCCAAGTATATTTATTCTTTGTACGCGACTCAGCTGTCGGATTAGATGGTGGAACTCTGTTAGCCGAATTTGGCAATGCCGCAGGACGGTAATAATCTCTAACATAATTGTTATAATGCCAGCTGCCTTGTGTTTTGAAGTTCAAATCTTTTATTATTTCATATTCAGCATAAGCTGTTCCTAGCATCTGAATAGCAGTCATTTTATCTTCTATCAATTTTGCTACAGCAACCGGATTATTCAACTTCGAGTTACCATATGTCGTATTGTTTTGCTCATAGTTATACTCGCCGTCATCATTCTTTACTGGATAAATAGGAGCAGCTCCTAAAGCCAACGATAATACGCCGTCATCTCCATATCGTCCTTCGGTATTAACTAGATTATAAACATTTCTTGTAAGATTAATATTTCCTCCGAACTTCCATTTTCCATAGTTCATATCTACTTTTGTTCGAAATCCCATTTTTGTGAAGTCTGAATTTATCACAATCCCATCTTCGTTATGATAGTTTCCCGAAACTAAGTATCTGATGTTCTTATTTCCACCGCTAACAGACAAGTTGTGTTTAGTAACGAATCCTGTACGAAGAATTTCATCTTGCCAATCGGTATCTACCAATCCTTTTTCACCATTCATATATGGAAGAATCTCTGGAGGCATCATCCAACCTTGATTTAGATTAATAGTACCCGATTTCAAATTAGACCATCTGGTCTGGTTATCATCCCAAGGATTATATAGATTTTCTTTCCCAGCTTTTTTCAATTCATTTAGATACGAGGCATTATGACCATCAAATACAAGCTCTGAATATTCATAAGCATTCAGAACATCTACTTTATCAGTAATCATTTGTGCTCCCATGTAGCCGCTATAGCTAACTACAGGCTTGCCTTCATTACCTCTTTTAGTCGTAACGATTACAACACCATTACTACCGCGCGAACCATAAATAGCTGCAGCTGAAGCATCTTTAAGAACTTCAATAGACTCGATATCTGACATCTCAATCGAAGCCAATGGACTAACAGATATACCTGTAGCATCACCTACATCGTCGCTCAATGGAACACCATCGATAACATACAGTGGAGAACTTCCAGCCGTAATAGTACCCACACCACGAACTTTGATATTCATTCCTGCACCAGGAGTCCCGTTAGGTTGTGTAATCTGCACACCGGCCATACGTCCTACAAGAGCCTGCTCTAGACTAGACACTGGCATATCTTGAATATCCGATGCTCGTAGTGATGATATAGATGTTGTCACATCTCTCTTACGTTGTACACCATAACCAACTACAACAACCTCATCAAGCATTTTATCATTTTCGCGAAGGATAATGTCGAACGTCGTTTTATCTCCTACTTTTATTTCGGCAGAATGGTAACCTACATAAGATATATTCAGGATAGACCCTTCAGGTATTTCCAATTCAAAGTTGCCATCTATATCAGTTATCGTTCCAATTGTTGGAGCATCTTTGACTTGTATCGAAGCACCTATTATAGACTCTCCATTGTCATCTTTAATTACTCCTTTAATTTGTTTCTTACCTTCATTCTGATTTACTGCAGCTTTGTGAGGTACAAGAAGAATTATGTCTCCGTCTTGTTTTTCATAAGCAATCTCACTCCCTGCGAGCAGTTGTTCCATTGTAGTATCGATTGAAGCATTAGATACCTTCAATGAAATAGTCTTACCTAGCCCTTTTAATTCTTCGTTATAGAAAAATTTATAAGAACTTACTTTTTCAATTTCTTTTAATACATCTTTTATTGGCTTATTTTTTAAATCTACCGTAATTTGCGAGAACAAACTGGAAGAAATTAATGATAAGCAAAAGATGTATAAAATACGCATTAAATAGTTACATCTCTTTGTTTTCTTTTCCATGGTTTAAAATAATTTCAAATGGTAATTAATCACATGTATTGATTTTTGTTTAATCATACTTGTATACAGCTACCATTATTTTTTTTGCTACTCGCAACGATAAATTTAACTTATTTTAATTATTAAATATCCGTCACGAAAAAAGTGATACTTTTTTAAAGTACCACTTTTAAAGTCATATATTATCTGTTTCTACTTGTAATACGGAGACTTATCTTCATCTCTAAACAAATGAATCACACCCTCTTTTACTTCAGAATGAATAGGTGCAGTTAGCGATAATGCTTTTAATGCCGATTGCACACTTGTATTATCAATAGTTCCTGTGAATTTTTGATTAATCAACTGCTCATCCTCTAAAATAATATCGGTATTATGCATGCGAGATACGACCTTTATTATGTTTTGCAAGGTCTCATTTTCAAATCGCAATCGATTTTGCCTCCACTCAGTATAATCTTCAGCATTCACTTGTTCCGTTGTCGTGTTTTGGGTCGACTTATCATAGCTAACTCTATCGTCCGGCTTCATTACAAGAGTTTCTTTCGGTGTAATAAATTCAACTTTACCTGAGTTAAGAACTACAGAAACAATATTCTCATCTTTATAGGCATTTATCCCAAACTTAGTCCCAAGTACTTTAATTTTCACGTCTCCACACTCAACTATAAAAGGTTTATCTTTGTCTGATTCTACATCGAAGTATGCTTCGCCTTGCAGCTTTAGTACTCGTTCATTTCTATTATATGCGGTACTATACATTATTTCTGAACCTGAATTTATAGCAACTTTACTTCCATCTGGCAAATTAATTGAGGCCTTTTCTCCCAAATCAGCCGAAACTGTCAAATAGTCTATTTCTTGTGGTTTACTATATAGATAAATACCTATAATTAAAACTATGGGTAATAATATGGCTGCAATATTTGCAACCCAACCTAAATATCGTTTATATGAATGTTGTACCGGCTTGATCTCTGCTCCAAATTGCCCCTTATTATACGTTTGATTACGTATGTTTTGTAACATCCTCATTTGTATATTTACATCAATATCGGAAGACGTATTTTTTATTTCATCTTCTAACCATCTGTTCAAATGAGAATCATTGTTGATAAATGTACATAACTCCTTTATCTCATCTGGCGAAGCTTCCTTCAATAGGTATCTTTCAAATAATATTAAACATCTATCTTTATTCATCGCTTATATTCTTTATTCTGTATTGAGTATACATTTATGATTTTGATAATTACTACTCCACTATCTCAATTTTTGTTTAATTAACAAAGTGAGTTATTAGCAAGAGTAATAAAATATCATCATAATAACGGGCAAGTTGTTCTTTCATAAAGCTTAATGCTTTCGAAAGCTGTGTATGAATTGTACTTTCAGATATATTTAGCTTTGCTGCGATTTCTTTATTTGAAAGCATTTCTTTCTTACTCATTATAAATATTTGTCTGCGTGCCGGAGGCAATTTTTCGGTCAGTTCATCTATATATTTCTCCAATAAATTACGGTTCAATTCTTTATCAGGTGTTATATTTTCATGCGTTGATAGATATTTAGATGCGTATTCCTTGTATACGAACTCTACAATTTGATGCTCATACTCATTCATAAGCATATTTTTGGCTATTGTACATAGATAGGATATAAATGACTTATTTGAATTAATTTGAGTATGAGTGTCCCAAATTTTAATAAAGGTACGTTGTACCATTTCCTCCGCTAAATATGTATCTCCGGAAGATAATTTCAATATAAAATTATAGAGTTTTCCACCATATCGATGAAACAACCTTTCAAAAGCATCTGAAGATCCTTTCTGTAATAATTCTATATCATTTTTTTCGTCTATATCCACACTATTATTGAGTTAATAGTTTATTAATAACACAAATATAATAGATAATTATGGTTATATGATAATAGGAAGCCGAATAGCTAAATTATAAGAATAACCTCTGGATACAGCATAAAAATATAAGATGGTAACATTATAACTATTAAAACAATTAATCATAATCTAAACATTCGGCATCTTTCACTCTCGATCCTATCTGAACATAAAGTAACATTACAACTTCGCAGACTACAACAATCAGCCATGTCCACTACCATAATCCAAACGTATTAATTTATATATTCAATGTAGCAATTCGGAAAAATCTGTCCACTATCCATAATGAATATTGTCTTCATGCATATATTATTTTGTGTCCGGAGGTATCTTAAAAGCTAAAAATAGGCTGATCAAAATTGATCAGCCTATTCTGCTAGAGTTTATATTTAGTATTATTTCGCATAAACATTAAATTCAGTAATACTAGTTCGATTCGTAGGTGCTGCCTTCAGTATATCATATTTTATATGCTGACATTTCAAAGGTTTTATAAATCGTATATTTTGAGTTGAAGTTCTAGAAGGGCTAAGAGGTCCTTGAGACACCCATTCAGCGCCATCATCCGATGTATAAACTTCAATCATAGCTGGAGCATACGACGAGCCCCACGAACTGATACTCAACCCTGTAATTGTTGTCTCTTGTCCTAAATTCACAGTTATCCAAAAACCAGTATTATCTTTCGCAATATCTGTTGACCCGTTACCATCTACCAATCGTCCTGTATTATTGGCATTTTCAGCACTAGGATCAATTACTATTTGCCATAAAGATCTATTACTTATTAATGATCCTTCATCAGGTACTCCAACTTCGTATGTAGGAATAGCATGTTTGACAATACCGAGCTCTATCTGAGATTGAAGTCCAACCAACACATCACTTTTCTCTCCTTGTTTAACATTGATCTTAATAGAATACTCCTTTTTTGATGAAATATTATTTAAAAAACTCCAATCAGGGACAGACAAAGTTATAGGTTTTGAAGCCATACTACCGGCTGGTATAACAACAGATTTCTCAGAAAGAGAGATTCCTTCTTTCAGAGCCTCATCATTAATATCTAGTTCTAAATCTATTATTTCGTCCTTAGATGAAATTTTATTTAATGCAACGGTAAAAATATACTCAACATTATCGCCACTTATACCATCTACATCACTATGATATAAAATATAATTAGCTTTTAGTATACCTAAATTTTGAGGTACTATATAAGCATAAGTTGCTCCCCATTTGTTGATATTGTCATCATCACTACAGGCAGAGAAACCAAGTATAATACCTATCATAATGACAATATAAGCTAATCCATTCCAATATTTTTTCATAATAAATTTCCTTCTTTAAAATTAAACTTATTTGCCATCAAAACGCACATCATTTTCCCATGTAAGCGGAGCACTAGCATGTGCATGGTGTCCATTCTCTGTTATATCGTGAAGAATGTCACCTTCTCCTTCGTCCATAGGCCAATATGCGACCATTTCTTTAGTTGGTTTTATAACTGAGAAACGGTTCATTTCTATTTGGTTGCTTGTTCTACAAACATTCCAGAAACGAACTTGCGCTAGTCTACAATTATTTTTGAAGTATCCCTCTGCACCAGAACTTACCATATTCACATAAGGCATTGTAGGCATAGAGCCTCCTTTTGTTTGTAAAGTTACATCCGATGTTCCATTCACATATATCGTCAAAATGCCACTAGATGCACTGTAAGTGAAAGCAACATGTGTCCATTCTTCTGGTTTGAATTCATGTATCGTAGCTACTTGCGAGCCTAATAACTTAATTTGCATCTGAGTATTTTTAATGGAGGTATCACCAAAGCGAATATAAATTTCAGAAGAATTGAAAATTGCTTGATTATTAATATCAAAGCCATCCATCCAAACCCAAAACTCAACAGTCCAATCACTTAAATTCAGATTCCAGGTTCCTTGATGACCATCAACACCATTGTAAGGTTCACATTTCAGGTGCGATTCTGAGTATAAATTTGGGACTGATTGTATTAGTTCTTCATCTACTAGAATGACATACTGAGAAGTAACAGGACTAGATTCAACCGATACGGATTTTACTGTCAGTGGTAACGCATATTGCACAAAATCTTCGCCTTCAAATGGCGCTATGGCAACACTTTGAACATCTCTGATATTTTTCCCTGCTTTGATAAACATAGGATCAGGGAGAACATATTTACCACTTGGTATTATTTCATATGATGTTTCGTTCATTTCATTATAATGATTTAAAACCGAAGGATCTACAGTTATCTCTACTTCTACACTATCTTTCAATAGATGAGAAATTGCTGGTGTTAGCGACACTTTTACTGTGTCAACACCTAAAGATATTTTACCAGATGCAAGTCCTTTAGCATCGAGCGCTTCCTTAAAATAAAGACGAGCTTTATCTATTGGATCGTATTTAGCATCTTCACAACTAGCAAAAAGCAGTATAAATAACAGACTTAATACTGTAAATAATTTATTGTTTTTCATAATCGATTTATTATTTAGTGAATGACGTCATAGGAGGGTTCATTATTGAAGTAGCTTCACGCAGATACGGATATTGCATTGTTTTGGAGACATCCGGTAACCAATACTCATATTCCATATGATAAGTTCCAATACCTCCTTTTTGGAATCCAGTTGGAGCCTCCCACATTGCCATACCTTTCAATGATCTAACTATTTCACCCTGACGGGTTGTGTGCGTGACACCACCTTTAGCTGCATGATCTTCAAAATTCTCGGTCCATATCAGTTTCTTTGTAACCGTTTCTTGTAACACTGGATCATCAGTAGCCTCAAGGCCTCTCAATAGATTGTTATATCTGTTATCTAGGTTTGAATATGAAGAACAATTATAGGCTTGAATGATATAATAATCAAAATAATCACGAGCATCAGGGTGCATATTCTGAGGTTCTCCATCAATAACTAACATTTTGTCTGTTCCTGATTTAGGCCCTAAATATCTCCCAAGTTCCTTAATAAATGTTAGGAAATTACGACGATATTGGCGATTCATAGCTGGATTACTATGATCTCCTCCTCCTAAATCATTCTTCCCTGGCCCATCAATATTTCCTCCATGTCCATCTTTATGTGCATAGTTTGGTTCAAAATCGAAGTCAAAGCCATCCCATTCATATTTATGAATAGTATCGACTATTGATTTAGCGTATTTAGCAATAGCTGCATCTATCTTAGTTTGGTCGTTATCATCCCATCCCCAATAAGCTTTGACAGCATCTAACTCTTTAGTGTATTTTACACCATCAACCTCATAATATGTTTTTCCGTTTTCATCGGTATGTGCGGTGCGCACATTCGAAGGTGTAGTCTGATCTCCAACATCTGAAACAATGAAACACATTAATACACGAGTACCTTTTAGACGTTTCACTTCATTTTTATCAGCCCATTTCTCTGGAGATAAGCTATGCCAGTTTCCCCACATAGATACAAAATCTACCGAATCGGGTAAACCCATCAGACAGTTTACTGGCGAAGCTCCCTGACCAGTCCAGTTACCAAACCATCCAAAAGTTACTGGATGATCAGTTTTTTTCCACTCACGTAGTGCCTCATAATATTCACTTGGACGTGGTTCATGAAAGTTTTTTTCGTTTACCTCCGTCCAATCGCTACAGCTCATTATCAGGCAAACAATAAACGAAAAAACCCCTATGCTTAATATTGTCTTTTTCATAATAATTTCTTAAATTGAAAGTATGTAATTATTTCTTTTTTGCCCACCACAAGTCAGTATTATCTGTATCCTGACCATTGCTTAAGAACTTGACAGCAGCTGCAACATTAGCTGGATTTGCTCCATACTCACTTTGAGTAAATCTCAAGCGACGTTGTTGACGTTCGTTTGTCACTCCTTGTGTTGACAAGTTATTATATGCAGGAAAAATATATGGATATCCTGTACGACGAAAATCACACCATGCTTCTAAACTAATAGGGAAATTTGCGATCCATTTTTGGGTAATAATACGCTCCAATTTTTCTTCCTTAGTCGCATTTTCATCCCATTTAATAGTAATCGCACTTGGACTAGTATAGTTATATTTTGGATATTTTGGATCATTAAAAGCTCCAGGTTTTAAATCTCCATTCTTAATATAATCATCAGCACTTGAGATATTATATTCTGAAAAAGATAATTTTATTCCTTTTTCATACCACTCTTGAGCAGTACCACCAACAAAACCCCAACCTTTTAAAGCTGCTTCAGCACATAAAAATGCGACCTCACTAGCATAGAAGAAAGGCATTGGAGTTTTAGCTTCTACTTTAAACTTAGAATATTCTTTAAAATCGGCACTGTTTGCCCCTTGTATTCCTGAACGTACTCCAATATATCCTTTTTGCCCACTTACAGTAGCCTCTGTGAAATAAGCGTCACGACGTGGATCATTATAACCATTCATATATGAAGTGATTGTAGCATTTACACGAGCTTCACCCCAGCCGTCACCAACTATAAAGTAACCATTCGAATAACGTCCTTTAAGATTATCATATGCACTTTCGCTATTATCAGTCATAACACCAAACTCATTATTAAATGCTTCTTGAGCCTGTTTCTTCGCATATTCAGGAGCGACATCCGAGATACGGATAGCCATGCGTAATCTAAGAGAATTAGCGAACTTTATCCATTTCGAAAAATCGCCATCATAAACTCGGTCATACCCTTTCATTAGGCTATATTCCGGATCATAAAGCATCGTCATTTGTTTAATAGCATAGTCTAAATCATCAAACATAGCATACCATGCCGTCTCTTCATCATCATATGCCACAGTATAACTCTTAGAATTCATCTTCGAATAAGGTAGAGGTCCTTGAAGGTTCACCACGTATTGCATAATAGCAACACGATGTAATACCGCCAATGCATACAACATCCCACTTTTTTCTGTTTTTTCCTCAATTTTATAATAAGAAGGATAAAAATGATTATAATACCAACTAACAGTCCAATCATTCCATGCATCATCAATATTATATGTTGAATATAAAGTCGATCTAGACCAACTGTGAGGTGCTGTTACATACCCACCGAAGCATGCCCAGAAAGTATTGTTCCGCTGTGTTGGGTTTTCTTCTGGTGATACAAAACAGTCTTGCAATTCTGCGAATAGTGCAGGAACATTAGCATCTGTTGGCTCATATGGATTTATATTATACGTATCGTAGTTGCTTGTACACCCTGATACAACAAGCAACAACAGAGTAACTCCAATAATATATTTAAATATATTTTTCATAACTGTTATTTTTTAGAATTGTAGTTTAACATTGAATCCAATATTACGCGTACTAGGAAGCATGAAATAGTCATATCCTTGATAATAATTATTTGATTTCGATGCCGAAAGTTCTGGATCAAAAGGAGCCTTACAATAAATCATCCATAGATTTTTACCTACAAATCCGACTGTCATGCGCATCTTATCATTGAACCATTTCGAAGGTAATGTATAGTTAAGCGAAAGTTCTTGCAAACGGAAGTTTGTTGCGCTATATGTATAATAGGATCCTGATCCAGATAACGTTTGATAATATGTTTTTGCATCTAGTTTTCCATAGTTGATTGGTACTCCACCATTATCACGCGCATCTGCCGATCTTTTTGAAACTCCATACTGATCTAATAAAGCTTCTGTTCCAGAGAGTACAATACCTCCGACTCTACCGGAAAAAGTTACGCCCAGTTCAATATCCTTATACCCCAAGGAATGACTCCATCCCATGTTGAATTTAGGTAAAATAGAACCTAGTTTTTTCTCGGTTATCTCTAACTGCTCTGTTTTAATTGCTCCAGATTGAGGGTCAACCCATATATCTCCATTAGCATCTGTTGCTAAGATACTTTGTGCGTATACATCACCTAAAGTACCTCCTTCTGTTAAGACTATTTGTGCATCTAGGTTACCAAAGTTGCCCTGTTGCCAATATTCCATCTGTATAGGTTCTCCTGTTACAGGATTATTAACCCCATTCGCTAGGCGTTTTATCTTATTCTGATTCCATGTGAAATTATAGTTAGTACTATATCTAAAATCGCCCCATTGGTCACTATAACCAATACGCATTTCAATACCTTGATTTTGAATATCACCACTTTGCACGAAAGCTGATTTCCAGCCAGAAGAAGATCCTAATGGGATTTCAAATGTTTGATTTTTTGTATTTGATTTATAATAAGTTAAATCCAATGAGATCTTTTGAAAAAGTTTAGAATTCATACCAATCTCCCATGATTGCGTTTTCTCTGGACGAAGATCGTATAATGGATATTTGGATAATAACGCATAACTTCTCGATTCTTCACTATAAGCATATGTCGGATTTGGTAAGCGTTGAGCAAAAGAAGTACCTACCTCAGAGAATGATCCTCGAACTTTTAAGAATGATACCCATGTTGGTAATTTCACCATCTCGGTAACTACTCCTGAAAGTCCTACCGATGGATAGAAGAAAGACGATTCTTTAGAACCTGCTAACTGAGAAGGCCAATCATTACGACCAGTTACAGTCATGTATAGCATTGATTTCCAACCAATCTCAACATTAGCAAAAATGGCTTTTTCTTGGATTCTTGCATTCCATTGTTTTGGTTTATATTTAATTTCATGGTTAAGGTTCAGAATCGAGAAAAGATTCGGATTACTATCTTTCAGTTGACCGGAATGGCCAATTGTCTCGCTACGTGAATCATTGATAGACAAACCAACGTTAGCAGCAATAGTCCAATCCCCTACTCTTTTATTGACATTTGCCATTATATCTCCATAAATATCTCCGCTAGTCGTTTGCATATCATCATATCCCCCAGCTAGTCCGGCAAATAGTCTATCGGTTCCAGCATACTTCTTGTATGTATAACGATTGGTGTTATTATCCACACGAACACGACCTGTAACATCTAACCAATCTACAATTTGATATTTCAATGTCGCATTGAACATATAACGTCTTTTCGAATTATCTCGAACATTACGATTTGCAATCCAATAAGGATTCTGTAAGGATATACCGGCATTAGTATATGGCCAATATTGGTCATAGAAGCCAAACGTCTCATTATAACGTTCATAATTTCGAATTTCATCAAAATTATCTCCTCTAGGAAATAAATACAGAGGCAATAGTGGATTCTGATATTGGCCTTGTCCTGTCATATTTCTATCATTTTGAATAATATAGCTTGCCCCTAAATCCAAAGTCAATTTATCATTCAAAAAGTTAGCTGTATTACGGATAGAAAAATTATAACGATTATATTTCGTATTAGGAAGATTTCCGGTACTATTTGTTGCTGCAGCCGATGCAAATGTTTGATTCTTACTAGTTCCTGTTGAGAACGTAATTGAATTTATAATATTTGCAGCTGTATTGAAGAAGTCGAAAGGATCATAATTTGAAGTTTTTTGAGCGCCCCAACTTTCTAGCTGTCCTACTGCATTTACATACCTATTTTGCATTTTAGGCTTAATGTAAGGTGTCGAGAAAGTGGTATTGTTTGAATAAGTAAATGAAGTTTTACCTTCTTGACCTTTTTTAGTGTTAATGAGTACAACCCCAGCTGCGGCGGCAGATCCATAAAGAGCGGCAGCAGATGGACCTGTCAACATATTGATAGACTCAATATCTTCTGGGTTCAAATCTGCAATAGGATCAGCACCTGCTTGATCTACAAATAATCCACCTTCATCACCTTCAGGCTCAAACATCGGAATCCCATCAATGACATAAAGAGCACTGTTAGATCCTGTCAAAGATTTTACTCCTCGCATAACAACACGAGCTGAACTACCAGCTCCAGCAGCAGACGAGTTGATAGTAACCCCTGCAACTTTACCTACTAATGAATTCATAAAGTTGGCATCTTTCACTGTGGTCAGATCTTCGTTGGTTATCTGTTGGACATTATAAGCAAGAGCTTTCTCTTGACGTTTAATACCCATTGCCGTTACAACAACTGCATTCATCTCAGTCGACTTTGGAACAAGAGTAATATTCAGATCATTTTGACCTGTAAAACTAATTTCCTGAGGCTCATAGCCTATATAAGAAATTACAATTATATCACCCATCTTTACACCTCCCAAAGTAAATGTTCCATCTATCGAAGTCATTGTTCCCGCTGTTGTGTTTTTGATGAGAACAGATGCTCCTATTATGGGTTCATTGGCGTCTTGTACAGTACCCTGCACAGTAAATTTAGCCTCCTGTGCGTTAGCTGTAGGCGACATTAGAAATGCACCTATTACAGCAGTGAGATAAAGTATCACACTAAATGTACTGAATACTGATTTAATAGTTTTCCACATAATTGAAATACATAAAGTTAAACATATATTAAGTAATTAAATATTAATCAAGATTTGATAAATTAATTGGGTCTTTGAATATAAGAAACGCCTTTCAAGTGTAGTTTAAGGCTTGTTTATTATAATTTTTTGAATGCTTATATTGCTTATAGCTATTAATTATGTTTTTCTCAAATATAACCTAGTTGTTAAGTTATATTTTTAGAAGCGATGTGTCTTTGACATATTTCATTAGTTAGGTCTTATTAAATGCTAGAATTATGTTGATACGAAATTACTTCTGAAAGACTAAACCAAACAATTAATTAAGTTAACTTTAGTTAATATTCAATTTCTATAACTACGACTAACAAAGAGTGTTACTCATTATGCCATATAGCGATAACAAATACATTTACAGTAAAGCATTATTAATCACTCATTAGCAACAAGTTAAAAATCAAACAAAAGAAAAAAATTCAGTAACAATATTTAAGACAATTGTTTTAATCTGTTAACTACACTACATTTATCCATTCAGAAGAGTTTCTTTATAGGTCTGCATCGTTTCAAATAGAAGGAGAAATTCTTTCTCCTGAGAATACTCTACTTTATCTATTGTGGTTCTCATACAAACTGGTAAATTCTCCATTTGTATTGATCTTGTCATTTCTAGTATAAAAGAGAATGGCAAATGTGTTTCTTCTAATGTTCTTGCTCTCGTTCTAAAATTGATTTATTATTCGGATACCTGCAAGTGGATACTTATAATTTTTTATTCAATCGGGTATCCGAATAATCTTATAATATATGAATTAAGATATATTGATTTACCAAATATGGAAAAGCGCTGATATTCTGAAATATCAACGCTTTTCATATTACTTTAGATTAACATCAAGTGGAGTTGGAGGGACTTGAACCCTCGTCCAAACAAGGAACTAATTTGCTTTCTACATGCTTATCTTCGCCTTCGATTGTAGGGAACGGGCAAGACCGAAGCCACCAACCCAAACCTTAGTCTCTGAATTTCGGACAAAAGTCGAGACCTCCTCTATCCTATCTCCGATTTATCTGCACCGCCGGTTCGGAATGCTTCGAAGCCACAGCTTCCGGGCGATGTCTTGTCCCAACACCTTGTATCGGGATTAAGCTAGAATCTACTATAATTCGATTAAGCAGCAAGAGCGTAATTTTCGTTGCCAGTTAAAATTTTGACGTCTGAGATTATAGTGCTAGCCGACTACGCACTGCATGCTTACAAACCACTTCATCTCGCTGTCAAAACCAGTCAACCCCGTGATTATATACACTATTCAAGATAACAATCTATCAATGGATAATACTTTTATATCGCAAAGATAATTCTTTTTAGCAAACACAACAAGTTAAATAAATCTTATTGAGATTCTAACTTTAATTAATAAATAACGTGAGTTCGACATAAGATAAGTTCTTAATAACTAGCATAATAGAAGAAAGTTGATTAACTTTAAGTCTCTAACATTCAAAGTTTTAAATCAAAAAACATTCTATTATGCTAAGTCTTTGTGAAG
>NZ_OEPV01000022.1 GCF_900240225.1 Dysgonomonas massiliensis
AGAATATCCTGAATACCTGCTCCAATATAACTGGCTATACCGACAACACCCAAGGCTGCTCCTGATGCCTTCTTAGGTGCAATATCCGTTGCCATCAAACCTCCCAAAAAGCAGATAAGCACTCCAATAGATAGTCCGAATAGGATCATACTCAAGACATCTAAATAATGGTGCCCTTCAGGTACTAATACGAACATTGCAATAGCAACCGTATTAAGTATTCCGAAAAGAACTGCCGGAGTGACACGATTACCTTTAAAGAGTTTATCCGATAAAAAGCCGGATAAGACTGTACCAATAATTCCACAAACTGAGTTTACCGCAACGATACTACTTGCTTCAATAGATGAGTAAGCTTTTTGGTTTTCCAAAAAGAAAATACCCCAACTATTGATAGCATAGCGGCTTACATACATACAAGCACTCGATAATGCTAAAATCCAGATATATGGATTTTTCAAGACTTCCTTCTGGGCCATTCCGGCAGATTTCTCACGTTCTTTCGGGGGAATGATAGATGGCAGGCCTTGGCTGGTGGGACTGTCTTTCATGAAAATTATAATGACAGCAGCGCCTATCAGACCCGCAATACCGGCAGCTTCAAAGCCCCAGCGCCAGCCGGCAATACTCACTACTGCTGCTGTAGCTATGAAGGTAATTGCTTCTCCAATATTGTGACTGGCACTCCAAAAACCATAATAGGAGCCACGTTCCTTATCCGTAAACCATCGTGACAGACCAACAACGCTGCTGGGAGCGCCCATGCTCTGAACCCAGCCGTTGACACCCCAAAGTATGGCAAACACCCAAAATGAATGACTGAAACCCAATATAATATTTACCAGTGAGGAGATTATCAAGCCTGTAGCCATAAAGCGGGTAATATTCACTCGGTCACCCAAAAAACCATTAACTAGCTTGCCTACTGCATAGGTAAAGAACAGAGCAGAGCCTACAAGCCCCAGCTCTTGTTCTGTCAGAATACCTCCGTCTACCAAAGGTTTCTTGACTACATTAAGGCTCATACGGCAGACATAGTACAGACCGTAGCCTAAGGTTACCGAAATAAAGAACGACCATTGAAGGCGTTTCAATTTCTTTTCATCTTCCACTAATTCGTCTTTATCGGGAAGTGGAGAGAAAAACTGAGTTAGTTTTTTTATCATAATTATATCGAATCTTTATAGTTTGCTGTTTGGTATAGAAATAAGAGAGAACTATTAACCGGAAGTCGCAATTACTTCCGGTTAATAAAATTTCAATTCTTAAATGTGTATTGATCAATAACACATCAAGAATAGAGCCTGATAACCAACAATCTTTATTTGTGTAGACCTCGTCCTTTCAGGTATTCAAGCATCATTGCCGGACGATCGGTCTGCAGAATACCCGCTCCTAAACTATCTATCAGATATCCCCATGTAGCATTGGCATCGTTCAGTGCACGATCATCGCTATATCCTCCACACAGAGAAGGCCACAGGGAATTAATCCAGATAATGGATTCGCTGTCTTTTAGCTTATTTTTGATGTGATGCAGTTTTTCTTTATCTTCTTCTTTGAAGACTATTTCATAGTAGGCATATTTTTGATCAAGAAGAGAATCCAAGTGTGCAAGTGTTGTTTCTTCTTTCAAGTTGACAACCGGCATAAAGATCATTTTATCCAGATGTGCACCATGTTCAGCGCGTAGCTCACTATATGGTTTGTCGGATTTGATAATTGTTTGCTCGACTGTGCCCGTCTTTTCCAAAACTTCATACACTTCGGCAAAGTATTTATCTGCCTTATCCAGATTGACCTTAATCCGATCTTTGGCGACAAGCATAGCTTCTTCTAATGTGGGTACTTTGAATTCTCCTGGCCGTCCCAACCCATTACGTAGCTTTAGCTCTCTGATTTCAGCGAGTGTTAAGTCCTCGACTTTCCCTTTGCCGTTCGTTGTACG
>NZ_OEPV01000018.1 GCF_900240225.1 Dysgonomonas massiliensis
CCAATGAAGCTTCAACGGATGATTCGTAAATATTAGTGGTGACTTTCTCGAAACGAGACAGAGCGGAAAGCTCGAACTCATTGTCGGATTTGTAGTAGCGCTGTGGGACACGGTCCAGTACAATCTGGGAACTTAAATCTAATCGCATAATAATTAATTATATTTGGTGGTGATTATACTAATTCTTTTTTTACTAGTAATTGGCTAAATTCAAACAATAAATACAATGGGACAAAGACAATAGATAAAGTGAATGGATCTCCTGATGGTGTTATTATGGCTGCTAAAATGACCAGAAAAACTACAGTATGGCGTCTGTATTTTCGAAAAAAGGATCTGTCTAAATATCCTATTTTTGACAGGAACCACGCTAATAAAGGTAGCTCAAATACAATTCCCATCAAAAAAATAAGCATCATAAAATTATCCATATACGAATCGAGCGATATTTGATTTTCAATAGCAGTGCTCAACTCGTAAGTCGCTAAGAAACGGAATGTCATTGGAAAAACCAGACAGTATCCAACTGCACAGCCTCCAAAAAACATAATCGTACCAAAACCCAATACCCACCTTATCTTTTTCTTTTCCTGCTGATATAATCCTGGTTTTATAAATTTCCAAACCTCATAGATAATGTATGGGAATGAGAACAAAGCAGCCAACCACAGAGAAGTAGTCATGTGTCTAAGAAACTGTGATGCTAAATTGATATTTATAATTTTCACATCAAAGCTCTCATCACTAAAATTGGGTAAAATAGTAATCGACGAACTCAATTTCGACAAATAATCATATAAGAAAAAATCGGCTCTAGCGGGTCCCAGTATAATCGAATCATATACATAGGGCATAAAAATAAGACCAAGTATAGTGAGAGTTATTATGACAATAAAAGAACGAAATATAGACCAGCGCAACTCTTCTAAATGATCCCAAAAAGACATTTCGTCTACATTCTTGCTCATCGAATAGTTTTATTTTTCTGATTTATTATTTTTGTCGTCTAAATCATTTTCAACATCTTTCACTCCGTCTTTAAAGCTCTTAACACCTTTACCTAATCCTTTCATCAATTCTGGTATTTTTTTCCCTCCAAAAAGCAACAGAATAAGAACTGCAATAATTATAATTTCGGCAGTACCTATATTATTCAAAAACAACAATGTATCCATTTAATTATTATTTTAATTATAGTATATTTTTTATCTTTATTTCTTATACAAACATAACAAAAAACTCACGAGGAAATCTTCATATTAAAATCTAAGTTTTCCAAAACCATTTAATTTTCGTGAAAAACATAGTTATTAATAAAGCGATAGAAGTCAATAGCACCCCTTGTAAAAAACCGAGCCACACATTGGTCGAGAAAACATCCATCAATGCAGTTATACCTAGAAGATTTAATATAGGGTAAGTAAATAAACTGGTCGCAACGTAAGCTATCATTGGATTTTGTCCCGACATAACCAAAAAAGATGTACTACGATAACACTTCCAATAATCACATATGATATTTAGGATCATTAATGCCATAAATGCTAACCCTGCTGTGACAAAATAATAACTGAAAGTCGTAGGATCTTTTTTTATACCACCTTCAAAAGCCTCAAAGAAAAGGCCTAGCATTATTAAAAAACTTCCAGCCGAAAATAACTTTTGCCAAAGAACTACAAACTGAGAATACTCTTTTCTTAAAATCAAATAACCTCCTGCTAGAAGTCCAACATTGATAAATAAATTAGCTACCAACCAACGATTATACAGGCAACATAGATTTACTAGAATAATCAGAAGTCCTATAATGATGAGCAAAAAAGAAATATTTTTTTCCTTAGCATTATCTGTTGTGTAATCATTCTTAACTACTGAGATATTCTCATACAAATATTCTCCGGCTATACTTCCAGGAATAATAATAAACAAATATTTAAGATATTCAAACTTAAACAACCAATCGATTGGAGTAAAGTTCACTATTACCTGATTGATACTGCCTTCAACGTTTGCTCCTAATAACATTCCCATCAATAAAGACAGAATAATCACCCGTCCGACTCTTTTATTAAGTGTAAAAACATAAATGAGGGTTCCAAAACCCGCCATATGAGCCATAATAAGAATTATAATATCGGCAAAGTGTGGATCAAAAACTTTATCTCCTGCATAGTCTACCGAAATCATCAAAATAAACGCTAAGATATAGGCTACAATCTTGATTATAGAATGTGCCCATTTAGGCATATTTAGAGGAATACGCATAAACATCGGGAATAACAAGACAAAAGCGAGTAAAGCAAGCAACCACGATCTTATATCCTGAGGATTGCTTAATGCCCAGGGACTTAAGTGAAATATAAATATAGCAAAAAATGCTAACTGGAAATATCGCTTAAATCCCTCATAAATAATGCGTAACCGACTCTCTCCTTTTTCAATCTTTCTTTTAATCGAAAAAGGAAAAGCAGCTCCCATGGCAAATAAGAAAAAAGGAAAAACAAGATCAACCCAAGTCAATCCCGGAACATCAGGATTGAAAGCATTACTTGGCGGTGGCGTCTGAGCATGATACATCCATCCTGGAAGTATCCCGAAAGCCACAGTTGCAGACAAGACCATCGTAAGGATGGCATAGCCCCGCAAAGCATCTAATGCATAAGATCTATTATTCATTGTTCTTTCTTTTATTCTATCATATTACTGTTTCGCATACCTTCCTCTACCTCTTTCCACATATTTTTGTGAATAATATGAACTATATCGAAAATCATCACTCCATCTGACTCTTTTATATTCATCTCGATAGAACGTGACAAGCCTGATGGATTATCATAAAACTGATCAGCCAAGATTCCTCCACTAAATTGATTGTTTCCTAGTATTTTTCGTAGATTATGATTTGAACCCTCAACACAGTACCACTCTCCGCTATGTACACGACTATCGGTCTCATTCTTCACTTGAGGATTATTTGCACGTACTTCATCAACTGTTATCGTTGTATAGTAGTTCCCTGTTGTATATAAATCCAGAACTTCGGCATAACCATAATTTTTATAATCAGTAGTAGCCCAATCATAATCTATACTTGGATCGTAAGTATTGCTTGCAAAATTAACTCCTACCTCGAAATAAGACGGATACCAAGCACCAGTGTACGTTCCGAATGAAACTTCAGGATTAACCTGTTTTACCTCATCACGAGCAAGTTTCATAAAATCGTAAATATTTTTTGTGCGCCATTCGATCCACTTTAAGAAATGTTTCCCATTTACTCGATCAAATTCTCCATTATCCAACTTCTTCCACTCGAAGATATCTTGAGGAAAGTTTTTCACTTCTTCTCCAATATATTTTTCAAATTCGATTTTCGAAGTTTCTGAAAAATCGGCATTAATGCCATCATAACGAACTCTGTCAAGAATTATTCCATCTAAAGCTGGATATATTGTTACAACTTCTTTCAATACATCGAGGATATGACGCTGAAAATCTTTATTTATAGGATTTACCATAGCGGCATATTTATCTTTTCCTTTATCCTCGGTTATCGGAATAATGCCTTGTGTAGGAGTATAGACAACTGAAGCCCATTCTGGATGTCCATCATAGATCTGTCCACGATTGATGTAATTATGTCCAGCTGAAAAAACATTCAATGAAGCATGAACCTCCATCCCCAAAGAATGAGATTTCTCAATAAAATAACCTAGAAAATCAAAATCAGCACCTTTAGCACCATCCCATTCTGTCATTTTAGGAGCTATTTTACTATCATACAATACTTCTCCCGATATAGGACGGATATCTACTACTGCATGAGTAAAGCCTAAATCTTTTATTTTTTGCAAATAAAAATCAATAGAATCTTTATGGCTAAAACGCTCGAAGTTTGCTGTTGCATCAAACCACATCAAAGCTTGTTTACCTATAGGATCTATATCTAAATTATCTTTCTTAGAATTACACGATGCTAACACACTAGCAATCGTAACGAATACTACCAAATACTTTTTCATCGATTAATTATATTTATTTAATTATTGCACGAAATGGGGCCGCAGGCAATCCTGCATTATTTTTCAATGTCCCTAATTTATAGTTGCGGTAGCAATAACGTACTTCTACCGGATTTTTCACTTCATCGTTCCACACTTTTACAATATTGGTTGCTCCTATTATCTCTGCTTTTGCGGGAACAATATTCCCTTTTTCGTCAACCAATTCGAAACCTTCAACATTTTCTTGTTCCGGATTCAATCCTTCATTTCCATATTCGAAACTTACCTTTATAGCGGAACCTTCTTTTTCTAATCCTTTATATATTGGTCCACTATGCATAAATCCTTCTTTATGATAAGTTTTAGCCAGAGCCCAATAAGCCAATCGTTCGCCTACTTGTATTTTGTGAGGCGGATGGATGAACTTCTCAGCTCCCAAATCGGATGTTATAACCATTCCCGTATTAGGTACTTCGATCAGCATATCTAGTTGTACTTGACGGAAATCAGCCCAATCAAACTCATCTTTGTTCCCCGACTGCCAAGGTGCTATTTGTACATAATAGATCGGAAGTTCTTCATTCTGAAAGAATGTTCTCAATTGTTTAGCAAAAGCTGGAAACATCTTTCGGTATAGTTCCGGGCTTGGTGAATTAGCCTCCCCCTGATACCAGAGGACACCTTTAACAGCTAACCCTCTGAAAGGATGAATCATTGAATTATAAAGTAATGTTGGAGTTCCATTTGGATAACCGAAATCTTTTTCTTTCAATACAGACAAATCAACACCTTCGATTTCAGATAAAGTTTCACGATCCATCCAAGATTCGATTTTCGATGCACTCCACGAGCAATTAATCAGTCCTATCGGTACGTCAAGCTGTTCTTCCAACAAATTACCGAAGAAATAAGCTGCGGCACTGAAATTGCCTACATTCTTAGATGAGTGCAACATCCATTCGCCACTAACATCGTTTTTCAGTTCTTTACTCCACTCATTTTTCACAGAAAACAAGCGGATAGGCCGACTTTCTTTTGCTCTCACAATATATGGATGCGCCCCAAAGACTGGTTGCCCTGTATATCCTTTCACCGGCATCTCCATATTTGACTGTCCCGAGCAGAACCAAAGTTCTCCGATCAGAATATCACTTAATCTCAATAATTCTCCATCTGAGAAATCCATCGTATATGGGCCTCCTGCCGATGGAGTAGTAATTGTTATTTGGAAACGTCCTTGTTTGTCACTTTTTACTGAGTATTTTTTATTATCCCACGAAGTGAAAAGCGTAACTATTTTGTTAGCATTAGCCAATCCCGATATAGTTGTTGCTGCTTGTTGCTGCAAAACCATATGATCTCCGTAATATGCTGGCAATTTAATCTTCGCTCCGAGAGTGAAGGTTATGCACAACATCAATATAGATAGAAGATATTTTCTCATTATTTTCAAACTGTTTATTCTACAATAATTTCATCAGCAAACAATGCTGACATTTGACCTGTATTAGGTTCTGTATCCGGAATCACACCAAACATCGTAATATCCAGCTTCACCTTAGTTACCATTTGCTCCGGGAAAGATACTACGGCTTTTCCTTCTGCTTTAGCCATTTGCTCATGTTCGACAACTCCTACTTCTTTGAAGTTTTGACCATCTTCAGAGACCATAAAGTTAATTTTTAGAGGAGCGTATACTAATACACTGTTCTGATTAGCCGAGCTGAATGTCAATCTACTAACTGCTGTAGGTTTATCAAACTCAATAGTAATGCTACCGTCGGATCCGGCATAGCTGAACCAATCTAGACGCCCTACGGGTTGGCCACCCATAGTACAGTCAGTCAAATTACCCGAACCATCTTGCTCGAAACGAACACCTTCCGTATTTTCGAATACAAGCTTATGTCCTCCTGCTTTATTTACTATGAAGTCACGTACATATGGTATATACATTATTTTACCATCTTTTACCGATATGGCTTTTATTGTCATTGCTTTAGTTCCTATTGGGATTGGTTCTTTATATATCGGACTATTCTGCGTTGGTTCAGTTCCATCGGTCGTATAGTGGATAGTGGTACCCGAACCTGTTGTTGATAATTTCAATTTCAAACCATTATCGACTATTGGTGTAGCAATCACGCTATAAAAGGCTTTCGAATAATTCAAGCCCATTACATCATAGCGTTCCATTAATTTAGGTAATCGTTTAGCAAATGAATTAAAATCTTTATTCGACTCGGCAGCCCATCCAACTTCTGCAACAGCGGCAATACGAGGAAATACCATCATTTCTCGATGACTAGCATTCGGTATATATTCGGACCAGGTGTTAGCTTGTACTCCAAGAATATGTTTCAAATGCTCTTTGTCCAGTCCTTTCACATAAGGATTGAAAGCATAAACTTTTTCAATCGGCAAATAACCACCAATAGCCAAAGGATCATCAGGAGTTAGAGATTGATAGAAATCCAGATACATAAATTCTGACGGAGTCATTATGACATCGTGTCCTTGTTTTGCTGCTGAAATTCCTCCTTGAACACCTCTCCAAGACATCACTGTTGCATCTGGAGCAATACCTCCATCAAGTATTTCATCCCATCCTATAATACGTTTACCTAGTTTGTTAACGACCTTTTCCATACGTTTTATGAAATAAGATTGTAACTCATGCTCATTTTTTAGCCCTTCGGCCTTTATACGCTCTTGGCATTCATGACATCTTTCCCAACGAACTTTAGGACACTCATCGCCCCCTATATGAATATAGGATGCGGGAAATAAAGCTGCAACTTCAATCAGTACATTTTCCAGAAATTCAAATGTTGCATCTTTTGTACAAAATACATCATTAAATACTCCCCAACGCCCTTCTACATCGAATGGCCCTCCTGAACATGACAACTCTGGGTATGAAGCTACTGCTGCAGTTGCATGTCCCGGCATTTCTATTTCGGGTATAATAGTAACAAAACGTTTTTTCGCATATTCTACAACATCCTTGATATCCTCCTGCGTATAGAATCCATTTGTTATTGTATAATCCCATCTGCGAGGATATTCGTTGTTATGCCCTATCAATGTTCGATAACGTTCCGATCCGACAGAAATGAGCTTCGGATATTTTTTGATTTCGATACGCCAAGCCTGATCATCAGTTAGATGCCAATGAAATGTATTGATTTTCAGCATCGCTATTTGATCGATATATTTTTTCACTTCATCTACCGATGCAAAATGACGGCATACATCAAGATGCAAACCTCTATATACAAATGTAGGTTCATCTTCGATTATACAACATGGTACAGTCCATTTCCCATCTACAACTAGCTTTGTACTCTCTATGTCGACCCTCATCAACTGACGGATTGACTGTACTGCATAAAATAGTCCACGAGGAGTCTTGGCTTCTATCTCAATTTTATTTTTCGTAATATTCATTCGATAAGCCTCATCCCCTAATGTATTGTTTAACTTACAAAGTATGACATTATTACTACGCTTGGCTGTTGCTATTTCAAGATTAAAACCTGCTGCTTTCTGCATACTATGACGAAATAAGTAGAAAGCGTCAGCAAAACTTTCATCCATCCCTTTTTCAAAGAACAGTTGAGTACTTTCATTAAATTGAAAAGTTCCGTTTTTGGTAATTAACTTCTCCGGGATCGGAATAATCGAGTATTCATTCTTTTGTGCAGGAACGATAATCGCCAACATTAAGAATGAAAATAATAGAATTACTTTTTTCATAACCATTATATTCATATCTATACTTTAATTATATTTTTCTTCAATTTAAAACGAGAATGTGGACAAATCCAAAACAGCCAATCCTAATTGCGTGCCTACATACAATTTACCGTTTTTTTCAATTATCGTTTGAATACGGTTGTCAACAAGATTACTATTTTCCGTTGTATGTATTTTTTGCAGATCGCCTTTCATCCCCACAATACCTTTATTTGTTCCAATCCAAATAACATTATTCGAATCGGTTGTTAACGATAGAATCGTATTAGAAGGTAATATTGAATTCGTAGATGAAAAAACTGTCCATGTTTCTCCTATTTTTTTTACTAATCCGGAAGCGGTACCAATCCAAAGGGTGCCATCTTTATCAACAGTCAATGCATAAATATCATTAGAAGGTAGTTCACCCTGCTCTTTATTATATAACTTCCAGCTTGTACCATCATAAGATGAAACTCCGTGCAATGTACCTATCCACATTTCATTATTTTCACCTTCAGCAAAACAAGTTATCGTATTATCGCCTAGTAATGCATTTACCGAAGTATAGTTTGATGTTTTTTTCACACCAATCTCAACTACACCTTTATCCCAGGTTCCAATCCATGTAGTACCTTTACTGTCTGTAAAAATACTATTGGCCGACATTGAAATTGAGGCTTGATTATCTTTCAACCATTCCCTATTCGTTATATTTGCTCTATAGACTCCTCCGCCCCATACTCCTCCAAATATTTCTCCGGATGTATTTATATTCAATGATTCTATATATAAGCTTTCATTATCCGGAGTTTGTTTTTTCCATGAGTCACCATCTTCTTGATAAACGCCGTAAGATGTTCCAATCCAGATACTCCCCTGATTATCAAAGACAATTGAACGAATATCATTTTTAGATGGAATAAGTGAATCAATCTGTATTATATGCCATTGTGCACTTAAACAAGAATATATAAAGACAAGAATAATTATCAGCGATACTCTTTTCATAATATTCCTCCTCGTTGTTTTTTATACCATTGCATATAATCAGAGTAGAGTTTCTCTGAGCGGTCATGTCCGGCTTTTGCTATAGAACCAGGCTTGCTCATTAATCCTACATACTGATAGATTAGTATATTTTCCACAAATGGCGATATATCTTCCATTTGTGTCAATACACGATCAAAAGATGCAGGCAGAAGTGCGCTATCATAAACATCATCTTCAAATTCAAATACTTCAAGATCTGCCCACAAACGTGCTCTCCCAGCCTTGTTATGCATATAATATAGTTCTTCGAAATATTTTCCTACTACACCTGCCTTTGTCTTCTTCACACCTACTTCGTCCTGATATGCCATTATATCGATATCTAATAGTTCTAATCGACGAATATATTCATCGTTATAACGAATCGACTTTGTACCGTATGGAGCAATCAATGTTTTAGCCTGAGGTGTTAACTGTCTTGCAATTTGAGAGCAGTGATTTACATAATTAATAGTTGTATCATCTATCGTGTTGAAAATACCGGTTTCATTTGGATAATACCAACCATAAAAACTCTTATGATGAGCATATTTTTCAGCTACTTCAACCATTCCTCTTTCGCGTAAGATGGCAATTTCTTTATTTGTCATCATATTATTGACGTCTCTGAAATCAGACCAATAGTCGTTACTAATAAAGAATTTCAAACCATACTCATCTGCTGCCGACAATACTGCTTCTAAAGGATCGGCACAAACAAAATCGTATCTTGGCTGTATGCTCGAAGGGTAAAAGGTTTTTCCATTGTCAGCTACCGACATTAAAACCATGTATTGCATACCTGTCTCACTAATGTCCTTTATCAGCATTTTCCATTGCTCCTCTGTGAATTGAGCTAATGTGTCATTCCAATAAACACCTTCGAAATCGAGATGATGCTTAAACTCGAACCAAGATCCCATTATCGGTTTGATTTGGGGATTGCGTCTATAATGAGATTCGGATGTAGCAATATCACTAACCTTTCCTAAAACCGAATTACTAACAGTCAGTAAAGCTGCCCCAGCTCCAAGTGCTCGTACAAATTTACGTCTATTCATTATTATATTTATTTTACCTCAGCCATGTATACCTGGCCAAAGCGATCTGTAACTCTAATTTTTATTTGTGAATTACTATTTTTAGGTGTCGCCCTGAACATGTGTTCATTCTTCGAAGGCGATATCCAGTCATATTTTACTTTATCCTTATCCGAGCATAAAGCTTTTGCATCAGGATCAAATCCGGTATATTTAGTCATTTGTCCTTTCACTTCCCCATTCTCGAGCCATTCAACCTTCCAAAGGGGATCGTAATTCCATACATTAACAATTATATCGTTTGGATATTCTTCCGATGCACCAACCGGATAAGCCTTAAATTGATATTCTTTTGGAAATCCCGAACTTTTATAGTACCATTTTACATCTTTATCATCCACTTCATAGATAGCATATCCCTGAGGTGTTCCATCTGTACAAATATCTCCACGCCACCATGTACCACATATTGCAGCTGTGTTATGTTCGTACAGATTCGGAGCATGCAAAATATTTAGATTATAATGCATATGTCCCGATATTATATGTGCATCGTAAGGCTTCAGGATACTAGCTAACGCTTCGAAATTTACAGTAGGATTGGCTATCAGATCATAATTATATTGGAATGGCTCTCGCTTATCGGTCAAGCGTCCAGGTATATGCATTATAAAAAACACAAGTGTTCCTTCAGGCACATTAGCTAAATCCTGTTCGAGCCATAGAAATGTTTTTTCATCAATATACCCCATATAGAAATAATCGCGTCCAAAAAAGAAGTTATTATTTATTACAATATAATGAGCTTTACCTTTATCGAACGAAAAATATCTAGGCCCAAAAAGACTACTAAATGTACGAGCTGAAGTCTCATGCGTACGTCCGTAATAATCCATATCGTGATTACCAATAGCTCGATAAATAGGTTTATCTAATTCACTAACCACATCAATGTATGTTCCAAATAAAGAAGGTGTATCACCGACTACATCACCACAGTCAAAGCCAAATACATCCACATCTTCGTAAGTGCTTATCAAGTTTTTACAATCCTCTAAAATAGGCTTATAATTTCGTAAGTCTTCTTTGCTAGTAGCCTGAACATCTGAATGAACGAAGAATACATGTTTCGAATCATCAACCTTGTTTTTTATCAATTCGAAATCATATCTATCTTTCCCTTTTTCCAACTTTTGGTAAAATTGAGGAATTGTTTTATCCACAACCTCTGTCAAATAGCCTGCAGGTGTTGTGATATATACAAAGCCTTCCTCAATCATCGTTTGTATAGCATACTCTCCCTTATCATCAGTCTTTACACTTGTTACACCATCAGTAACCACAACGTCTTTAATACCGCATCCTTCGCAACTCACAGTACCTCGCAGCCAATGACACTGAGCCTGAGCCGTGTTTAAGCACAACACTGAACATAAAATGAATAATGCCAATTTACCCACTGTGCTACGATCTACTTTATTTTGTTGTTTTTTCATCTAATTCTTTCAAATATTTTGTAATACCAGCACCTACTGCATTCCAATAATTATATTTCTTCAAGTGTATTATATCAAACAGAAAATATCCGTCACTATTATTTATTGATACATCAACAGTATTAGTCACCGCAGCATTCAAATCTGTGATTCCTGCCGTACTCCAATTTCCGACATCAGGACCTCCTGCGTACTTCACATCCCCTTTTAGTTTTTCTCCAGCTAATTTGCAAAACCCTTCCACAGTCCACTCAGTTGAACCCTCTATATTACTGGCACTAGCATAAGCGCCTAACAACATAAAGTCCAGATGATCAGCATAACCATATTTCTGATAATCTTCTGTGGCCCATTTAGGATAAGCCGCATTTGTGTTGTACTTAGGACTAGCCCAATTTACGCCTACTCCATAATAGTTCGAATACCAAGCACCAACATATACTCCAAACTGAAGCTTGTCATTTACTCCTTTTACCGTTTTACGCGCTTCAACTATGAAATCATGTATAGTTTTAGCTCTAAACTCGAGCCATTTTTTAAAATAAGGTGGAACAACAACAGGTAAATCTGACCATTCTGACATATCTGGATCCATTATATCATCAGGGTAGTTTTCAATTGTTTCACCTACGTATTCTTCAAATTTTTGACGTGTATATTCTGAAAAATCGCTAGTCATTGCATCGAAGCGACAACGATCCAAAAAAATACCATCAACATCATAAACAGCTAAATCTTTTAATAAACTCAAGATGTATTCTTGGACTTCTTCATTTACCGGGTTTAGAAATTTTGTTCCGTAAGTATAAGATGTTGAATTATCATCAATATCCATTACATTCATGAGTCCTGAAGCTATATGGACTGTAGTTGCCCAATCTTTTTTGCTTTTATCTCGGAAGAGTAGCCCTTGTTCGCCCAATCCATATTGATAAGCATTACCACCCACAAAGGTATTGATTGCGGCATGTACTTTCAGCCCCATACCATGCCCGGCGTCTATAAAAGCTTGCAGATAGTCCCATGTTTCTCTACGCTCATAAAATGAATAACCAGCATCGGACCAATAATCAAGTTTTTTCACTTGCTCACCTACTGATGATTTGAATAAAATATCTCCCATTGTAGGACGTACATCTACAACAATATCTGTAAAACCCGTGCTTTTAGCTAGAGCCAAATCATGAAGGATATTCGCCTCACTATCAGCATAATCGGGGAAATTTGCAGCTGCATCTATCCACAAGTATCGAGGTTTATAGCTATCAGTCTCATTTTCATTCTTATCAGATGTCTTAATATCATCTTCACAAGAAATAAAAGTCATAATACTGACCGCTAACAATAAAATATTTACAATATGTTTTATCATGGTATTTTCTTGTAAAAATCAGTACCCCAATAAACAATATTAGGGTACTAATCTATTTTCAATACTATTCTTCTGCTACAATGCAATCAAAACTATGAGCTATGATTGTTTTGGCATTATTATCCCAACAGAACATATACATAAAGTATCCATTGCTTGATGGCGCTAAAACAATATCGCCATTAGCAGAAACTCCGGCTTCAGCCACATTATTTCTAGTGATAGGTGCTGAGAAGACCAAAGCTGAAGAGCTTGGTATATCACCATCTAATGCACTAGGTACCGCAGCATCGTACAGATAAGATTTTCCTTCCATGCCCCAATGAGGGAAATGCGTCATTGATGCCAATGCAAAATAACGTGCTCCATTAAATATTTTAACATCCAAACGGCTGAAGTTCAATCCCCAACTATCACCTTCAGAGTAGTTCATTTTTACAGTTCCTGCATTAGTATTACCATCTACATAGAATACTTTATTTGCGTCATAATAAGCCAACAAATAACCATCTTCTTTATTTACTGCCAATGGAGTAACTTGAGTATTACTTGTTCCTGCACCCCATTCCACACCTGAGAAGGCTATTATTTCCGGAGTTTCTACAACACCCCCAACAATATTCCAGCGTACTATTTTATTCGAAGCATCGCAAGTTGCCACAATAACAGCGTCTCCGTCAATATTTCCTTGTACCGAAATACGTGAGATAGTTGTTCCAGTTGTATTGGCATATGAAATAAATGATGTAGGAGCAACAGTTACCGATTTCGTCTTAAATATATTTAATGTTTCTCCGGGTGCAGCTGAGTTTACAATCAATAGATTTTCATTATTATCATTTGCAACACTTCCAGTAGCTTTGGCATCACCTAAATTAATTGTTCCAATCTTTCTTCCAGTCATCTTATTCAGATATATAGGTGTAGAACCATCACCTGCCGATACGACCAAATGATTATTTGTTACCGCCAGGGCCGTGCTTCCTGTTCCCCATGCTACTCCAAGTGTTCCTGGATTCACAGACCACATTTGTCGATGTGATTCTTTAGATATACCATATGGTACTTTAGCCGGATTTTCGATTCTTCTTGTTGTATATGTCTTTTCTGTAACACCATCATGTGCAGTTACTGTAAATGAAACCGGTTCATTTAGATTAAACTTCTTACCCGTAATTTCTTCTGCTAATGTAGAGTGTGGATAATGTTCAATATTTACTGTAACATCCGACAGATCGTCTGGAGAATATAATGTAATGATTCCGGTTTCATTATTAACATATCCAACAACAAATGCTCCTGAGACATCACTTGATGCTTCAAAATAATCAATAGATGTACCTGTTAAATCGTGTAGATTACCTGTTATATTTATCTGACGAGAACTTCCATCAGGATATGTCAAGGTAAAATAATTATCTTTCGTCAGATCAAGGATATCTAGCCCCGGAGACAAAGTACAATTGGCACCTAGTTCGGCGCGAACACGCATTTTTGTTATGTCTGGAGTATTATCTGAACTTTCAGGAAAAAAACGTGGAATTTGAATAATATATTCCGATGCAGTTGGGTCCTCTATCTTCAATTCGAAATTAGCAGCTCCATCATTACCTTCCATATAATCTCCTTCGGTAAATGTAGCACGCAAGCTAGTTATTGCGTTACGCTCAACAGTTGGATTTAACACATCCGGATCTTGACAGCTTGTTGAATATAAGGTCAACAATACGATCAATGTATAGATATATATTTGCATAATTATTTTTTTTAAGATTATTATTGCCACTCAGGATACTGATTTACACTTCCATTGCCATTTAATTCGCTTGCAGGTAGTGGTACTCGATACATTTTTTGAGGGAAATGACGATCCTGCAAGTCACAATCTATATAAGAATACTTAAACACACCTGCTCCCTGATCTTCAATTTTCAGTCCATGCACACGAATGCCATTCAGAACCGTATGTGCTAATTTCCAGCGTCTAAGATCCCAGTAGTAATGTCCTTCATATGCGAGTTCTACTTTTCTTTCTTGACGAATTGCATCGAATAAATTGTTTCCTGATTTATTGGTATAAGGTAATCCAACTCTGGTACGAATTCTCTTAACTGCATCATTTGCTTCCGCTGTTTTACCTAAACGATAACAAGCCTCTGCATAATTTAAAATAACTTCAGCATAACGAATTGCGATCCAAGGCTGTGTCGATTCTTTCGTAGTTCCCAGATTATGGCTTTCATCTACAAGTTTTCTCAAATAATAACCTGTTGTTGAACGTCCTCTTGGTGAAGCATCTACTGTCCATGCAGCAAATCCGTCAATACCTCCAACATATGATTCAATAGTTCTACCTTTCCATGCTGCTCCATTATAAAGTATTGTTGCATGAAATCGTGGTTCAAGTTCTGCATATGGAGGTTCCTGAGTAACTCCACTTGGGTTATGCCAAGCTGACCAATCAGGAAAGCCACCTTTAGCCAATTCGAACGATTCTACCATTTCTTGGGTAGGTGTTCCTACTCCACCATCACCAACTTTATCTCCTCCTGGTGAATAGCTTGCGTCAAAATTGTGATAAACACCTGTTCTATCATAAGCGTATGCTAATAGGATTTCTTTTCCATTCGGGTTTTTAGTACTTTCAGAGGTTCTAAATATATCTGAAAAATTTTCTTCCAAGTCATATTTCTCTTGTTTCTCCAACGCTAAGTAAGCTTCTACAACTACGCTCCAGCGCTCTGCATATAGCATGGCACGAGAAAGTAATCCGTAAGCAGCTCCGCTTGTAACACGAGGATTTACGTCTTGTTTACTCTTATTTGCAAGAGGTAAGTTTTCTGCAGCAAAACGCAAATCACTTTCAACCATATCCCATCCTTCAGCTTCTGTATTCAAAGGTTTTTCGCTTTGAATCTGAGACATGTCTTCATTATATAAAATTACATCCTTGTATCTTTTTAATAGATCGGTGTATAGCCACGCTCTGAAAAAACGGATCTCAGCCTCTAAACGTGCAAAATCTTTTTCATCAAGACTTCCGCCCCATTTACGTAAATCGGATAATGCCTGATTAACATAACGTATATATTCATACATCGTTGCCCAATTTCCCAAATATACCGATACATACGAAGCTGTCAATACTGTACCTCCATACGACAATTCATTAGGAATAAAAGCATTAGCATTATATGTCATTGATCCGTATTTGAGTATATCAGTAAATCCTTCTGTCATACCAGCCGTAGATTGTCCTGTTCTATAATTTCCTAGATAGTCAATATAGTTATAGAAGTCGTTAATAACCAACTCTGCATTTTTCACATTGCTCCAGACTACTTTATCTGATGCCGAATCTGTTGGCGCCATATCTAAATAATCATCGCAAGACGAAAATAAGAGCGCGCCACTTAATAATATGGTTGTTAATATTTTAGATTTCATAGTTTCAATATTTATTTTAGAACGAAATAGTAACTCCACCCATAAATGTCTTTTGCTGTGGATAATATCCATTATTCACGCCCGGAGATTCAGGGTCAATTCCATCAGGCAATCCACTTATGGTGAATATATTAGATCCTTCTGCAAATACACGTAGATTGGTTATTCCTGTATTTCTAAGAAGTTTTTTAGGTATTGTATATCCAATTTGTGCTGATTTGAGACGAATATATTTTCCATCACGTAACCAGAATGTAGAAGACAATCCATTGTCTCCTCCTTTAGTATTATTTAATGTAATACGAGGGAAAGATCCATTTGGATTATCTATACTATAAGCATTTTCGACTAAGAAAAGTGGAGAGTTTGAACCTTCTTTAAAAGTCTGAGTCCAAATTGAATTATCATCATAACCATTATAGTATGTACCTGTCATCGACACATCAAAAAGAGCTCCACCTGTAAACTGAGCATTGAAGTCGAAGCCGTTCCAGTCTGCGCCTAAGTTCAATCCAAATGTCAATTCTGGACGATTCGTACGACCAATATATCCACGATCAGCCCATGTAATTTGTCCATCACCATTCCTGTCTTTATATTTTATATCACCTATATTAGGACGATTTCCATACCAAGCCGAATTATCAATCTCTTCATCTGAACGGTATAATCCTTCAGCAACCCACCCCGAAATAGCACCTAATTTGCTTCCTGTTCTTTTTTGATGTTCTTCGAGATTTGCTGATTCAGCAACACGTAACCAACGGCTTTTAGCATAAGTTACATTCGGAGCGATTGTATAACTAAATTTTTTATCAGCTAAAGTAAATGAGTTTCTATGAGTCAACAGTAATTCGAATCCTTTCGTATCCATTCTTTCATAGTTCTCCCAAGACTTATAATATCCGCCCATAGACGAAGGATAGCTTCCTTCCATATATGTTAAAATGTCATATGTGTATTTATAAAACAGGTCGAACTCTACGGCTAATTTACCACCCCATAATACAGCATCGAAACCTGTATTATAAGATAATGTTTTCTCCCATGTCAAATCCTCATTAGCAATCACATAAGGTCTTAATACATTATTAAGTCCACCATCAATCAATACTGGTGGTATTGGGCTGTTATATCCATCATCTTTATTCATAAAAGTATATACATTTAGAAATGCATATGGATTCACGGTAGCTGCTCCAAGAAGGCCGACAGAAGCTCTAATCTTCAGGTCATCAAGGAAAGTTAAATTCTTCATAAAGTCTTCTTGCGACATCCGCCATGCAACAGATCCTGAAGGGAAAAATCCCCAACGCTTACCACTACCTGCAAATAGATATGAACCATCGTAACGGCCTGTCATTTCAGCCAAGTACTTACTAGCATAGTCGTATCTAGCTCTAAATACGTAACCGATACTGCGAGAAGCATCACTACTACCTCCCGGCTTGTTTGATATTGTAGTACCTAACCCTATTTCAGGGAGTTCTGCGATATTCAAGCCTTTTACGTATACCGACATATTGTTCGTTTTATAATCACGAAGTTCAGCAAGTCCCATCAAATCAAGGTTATGAGAACCGAACGAACTTGTATAATATAATCCAGCTTGTCCGGTCAACCATTCTTGAGTTGTTTGTCCTTCCCCCAAATGAATATCACTGATAACACGAGGGTCACCCATTTCTTTATATCCTAATTTATTGTTACTATCAGGCAATGAAACTCCCCAAACAGAATATGGAGTATCTAAGTTTTTATTATGTGAAGTTGCATAGTCATACGAACCAGTGGCTTTGGCACTCAATCCTTTCACCCATGGAAGTTTATATTCTAATGTAACGTTAGTTTGTATGTCTGATGAACGTGTTCTCTTATACCCAGATTCATAGATTGCAGCTAACGGGCTCTGTGCTAATGCCGTATTATTACGCATCGGCACACCTGTATACATTATTTTTTGAGTATCTGGGTCTTCATATGTTTTAGGTAAATACGGATGCATCGCGATAGTTTGTCTTGCGACAGACAACCATCCGGCTTGTTCCCACTGTTCACTACCTCCTGCACTATAACCTGGGGTCTGGCGGCGACCTACATTGCCGGCAACTCCGACTGAAACAGAAAAGTCTTTAGTGATATCTGCGTTGATATTTGCGCGCATATTATAACGACGATAGTTGAATTTGTCGATGTTACCTTCTTGTTTCAAGTAACCCAGAGAAACGAAATAATTCATATTATCTGTTCCACCTTGCAATGTTACACTATGTTTTTGATTCGTTCCATTACCAAAAACCTCATCGATATAGTCTACATTATCAAAGCCATCTCTAGGATCATTGTTTTTCATCAAAGCAATATCTTCTTCTGTAAATATTGGAATATATTGCTCTCTATCTGTTATCACACCATTAGCAAATTGATCCATCATATCTGCCATGTTGTAGTAATGTGCAAATTGAGGACCATTCATGAATTTTGGAAAATTGGCATTCATTGACACTCCAAATGATCCATTATAGGTCAATTGAGGTTTGCCTTTTTTCCCTCTTTTAGTAGTAATGATTACGACACCACCCGCTGCCTCTAGTCCGTATATAGCTGCTGCTGCACCATCTTTCAGAACCGAAACACTCTCAATGTCATTAGGATCAATATCGTTTATCGATCGAGGCATACCGTCTACGATATATTTAACTTCATATTGAGAACCACGTACCCTTAGTGCAGCTTGGTCAACACCTGGTTCTCCAGATTCTTGAACCGATGATACCCCAGGAAGACGTCCCCCCAATAAACTTGATACATTTGTAGATGGAGCTTTGATCAGATCATCGCCTTTTAGGGCAGATACTGCACTTGTCATACTTGATTTTTTCTGTACTCCATACCCAACAACCACAACCTCATCGATCATATGTGCATCTTCTTGTAAGACTACATCTATTACTGACCGATTATTTATTTTTTCGCTATGAGGTTTATAGCCAACATATGAGAATTCTAATGTTCCATCACCATCTAAAACTGTGATAGAGTATTTTCCATCAATGTCGGTAATGGTAGCATTGGTTGTTCCTACAAGTCTTACAGTAGCGCCAATAAGTGTTTCACTATTGCTGTCACTTACAACTCCTGTTACAATTTTTTGCGCTTGCATACTCATAAACAAGCAAGAAAGTAACACGGAGAGCACTACCCTTGATTTCCATTTCTGAATAGTTTTTTTCATCATGTACACTATTAAGGTTTTTAATAACTAATAATTTAAATTTTATACAAAACTGAGTGCATCACACTCCGATCAGTTCATTATTTATACAGTATCTCTCAAATATTCATTTCAACATTCTTTTTCAATTTATTTCTTATTTATCTCCTCTAAAATTTTCCAACACTGATACATACCTCGTGGAACGTGGAAACATCCTTTCCATTTACCACCTTTCAATGAAAGCAACACTTCACCTCTTCTATTGAGATAACCATACCATTCTGGATATTCTTTATCTTTGAAGTGTTCCCAAGAATAATTATGTACTTTTTCGAACCAAGCCAAACATTCTTTGGAACCTGTTAGCTTATATCCCTTTAACAGCGATATTAATGACTCTATGTGAACCCACCATAACTTTTGATCCCACTCTAATTGCTGAGGTGGATATCCCATACGATCCTTATAATAAAATATACCTCCATGCTCTTTATCCCATCCATATTCAACCATGGTCAAAGTAACTTCAATCGCTTTGTCTATGAGCTTTTGATTATTTAGGCGGACTCCTAAATCCATAATAAACCACATTGCCTCTATTGCGTGTCCTGGGTTAACCAATCTTCCATCAAAAGTATCAGACAGCTCCCCATCAACGGTTACGTTTTCGACGATAATACCACCTAATTCTGGACGATAAAAGACCTCCATTACCTCATGAATACATGTATCAATTACATTTTTCATAAAATCGGGAGTCAACAGATGTTCTATCTCTAAAGCCAGATTGCATAAAATCATTGGCAGAGCAAAATTTTTCAGACTACGTGTCCCAGGATGCGCTTTTGTCCATTTACCTTTTGGATTATCAACCTTTGAAAGGATTATGTCAAAAGTTTTTCGTGTTATCTCCGAATATTCTTCATTGCCTGTAGCCTTATATAATTGCCCAAAGGCCATCGTTGCGAAAGTGTAGGAAAAAATATTATATGGATCAACTAAAGGCTTCCCCTCTCTGTCTAGGGAAAAATACCAATTGTAATTTCCATCATGACCATATTTTTTCAAGAACTCACCTCCATGAATAGCGGCTTCGAGCCATTCGGTTTTTTGTTCTACCGTATTATACAACATAGAGAACATCCAAACTTCGCGTCCTTGGAGCCAAATAAATTTATCGGTATCGAATACCTTTCCATCGCGTTCTAGACAAGTAAAGTATCCTCCACATTCTTTATCGATTGAATTTTCGAGCCAAAATGGCATAACATTATCTAGCAGTTCCGATTTGTACTGCGCTTCTAATTTTAATAAATTCATTGAATTATATCTTTACATTAATTTATATCTATTATTACTCCCAGTATTTTTCTATTTCTTCTAGTGATTTCCCAGTGGTTTCGGGAACATATTTCCAAATAATAAACATGTATGGAAGACACATAAATGCGAATAAAATGAAGGTTCCTGCTGGTGTTGCATTTTTAAGCAGGAAAGGAGTTAATTGACCTATTAGATAGGTCCCGAACCAAAGAGAGAATCCTGCAATTGACATAGCTAGACCACGAATCTTTATCGGATACATCTCAGATAAGAGCACCCAGATAACTGCACTAATGGATATTGCGCAAAAGAAAATATATGCAAGAAAACAGATCAATAAGCAAACGCTAGGGATACCAAATTCTGATCCGGCTATAAAATAGATAGCAATAAGCAACAACGAAACGATCATACCTGTCACTCCAAAGTAAACCAGTTTTTTTCGCCCGACCTTATCTATAATGAATACAGCTAGGATTGTAGTTAACACATTCACTAACCCCACGATAACTTGATAGAATAATGAATCATCACCTGAAAGACCACTGCTTTCGAAGATCGTAGGACCATAATAGAGAACTGCATTAACTCCCATAAACTGACCCAATATAGCTATAGCAGCACCAATAAGAACAGCTTTCATTATCCCAGG
Source organism: Dysgonomonas massiliensis (assembly GCF_900240225.1). GTDB lineage: Bacteria > Bacteroidota > Bacteroidia > Bacteroidales > Dysgonomonadaceae > Dysgonomonas > Dysgonomonas massiliensis. Next base: position 21,322 of record NZ_OEPV01000018.1, read on the forward strand.
TTTAAGCAATTCGCGCCAATTAGACTTCGTTTCACCCCCTATCGCCTCTTTTGTCTTTAACAATTCCTCTTTAGCAACATTCAAAGAGCCATAAATACGTCCTAGAATAGAAAGAGATTTTTCATCTTCATTCTTCAGAATTAGCCATCTAGGGCTTTCCGGAATAACCATCACAATCATAAAAAAGAGAACAGATGGTATCGCTGCCATGCCTAACATACTACGCCAAACTTCGCTATGAAATATTTTAGACAACCAAGGACTAGTCAGCGCTTCAGCTCCACCATTCGAATAATTCAGTAATCCGAAATTTACAATATACGCTCCCAAAAAGCCTATTGTTACAGCTAACTGATAGAGCGAAACCATACGCCCACGATACTCAGCAACAGAAATTTCGGATATATAAAGAGGTGATACTATAGATACAACACCAATACCTATACCGCCAATCATACGGGCATAGACCAGATGATCAAAATCCGATGCTGTTGCACACCAGATTGAAGATACCGCAAATAGCGTTGCTGATATTAATAACGTCTTCTTCCTTCCTAAGGTGTCACTTATTATACCTCCAACAGCTACACCTCCAATAGATCCGATCAATGCACATCCGACATACCATCCTTGACTCATTTCATCCAAAGAGAATTGTCGTGCAATTTGACTAATAGTTCCCGATATTACAGCGGCATCGTATCCGAAAAGGAAACCACCCAAAGCTGCAGCCAGAGCCAGAAAACTAATATATTTTAAATTAGTTGTAATATTCATCTATTTCTATGTTTATTTTATTTCGAAATATTCTTTATATCTGTTATATAAATGCCCTGCTTGCAGATAAGATGACTGGGGACTCATGAAATGTGAAAATTCAAAGGTTATTGCTTTGTCATAGCCTGCACGTTTAGCTGCTTCTAGTTTCATACGAAGTTTATCAAATTTAATCGGCAAGAACTTGATAGGCATATCTCTATCGAATGTTTCTGCATTCGTCCAGCACTTCATTCCAAATTTATCTGCCATTTTTTTATTAACCTCGAAAAATGCATCCAGCTCATCATAATCTATATGACCATCCTGAAAAGCGCAAGCATCAACAACATCTTTTATCCCATCAAAAATTTCACTCCACTCGCTTTCATGTTCCTGCACCGAAACTGAATCATTTTTAGATAATGTTCCCGAAGCAGCCATTACTGCTTTTTTACCATCTATCCATGGCGATATAAATGTGGGTAGTCCATTTGATACGTCTTTACATTGCTTGCCCATAGTATAAAATGCATCTATAGCACCTTTTGTCTTCCGACTAATTTCACCGCTCACGTACCACCCGCCAAAACTTTTGTGGTGCTGTCCGTATTTTTCCCAGACTTCATCAATTACAAAACGATTATGATCTATCTCAGCTCTCAAATCACCCGTATCCCAATACTCTCCGGAATCGTACAAACCAAAATAAAATTTCATATTATATTTGTCGGCCAAACGAAGATACATATCAACCAGATCTACAGATGGCATATAACAACCACGTTTTAGTAAATACTCAGATGGATAAGTTATGAACTTACGATAACCCGATCGAATCAAAATGACCGTATCAATCCCAACGCTTTTCATGTACTGAAAATCCAAATCCCATTCTTTTTCGCCCCAATTCTGATGAGGAATATCGTGTGAAATTTCATCTAGAAAAGTTCCTGATATCCTTAGCCCCTCATTTTTGGGTATAATAAGTTTCGGTTCAATAGAATTATTTAGTTGTGGACAAAAATCAGCCTCAACCCTATTCGCTACTCCACTACAACTATCCAATATTGGAACTACTGTCGCAGCTACTCCAGCCATTGCTGCTTTCTTCAAAAAACCTCTACGGCCATTCTCTTTCATACCATTTTGTTTTAAATCCAATCCCATTATTTTTCGCTCTATACTATCAATATGCTGTATTGCTTATATATTTTACAAGATGTTGTTTATTGTCACAAATATATAAATATTACCTAAAAAACGCACCCTATTATTAAATTTATTTATTATATACCCACTAGTTAATAATTAAATTAACATAACTGAAAGGCACAACATAGTAAAACATCTCGCGAATAGACTATAAAATACGATATAGAAAGCCAAAAAGAGCATATAATAAAAACCAATATAAAAAATAAAGTATATTTTAAATATGTTTATAAACATAAATACATTTTCTATTTTTTATTATATTTGTACTGCAACATAGCACCAATTAACATTGAAACTTGACATGGATACAAAATTAATTCAAGAAATAGAGAAGGGGACTAAGTCGGCCTTGATCAAGAAGAGAATAATAAATTACTATATACAACACAGAACATCTACAATCACAGCTTTATCCAAAGTGTTGGATCTGAGTATACCTACAGTAACAAAGCTCATAGCAGAAATGTGTGAGGATGGATATATTGAAGATAATGGAAAACTAGAAACAACAGGGGGACGCTACCCAAATCTTTATGGATTAAACCCTAGATCGGGCTATTTCATCGGTGTTGACATCAAACAATTTGGAGTAAGTATAGGGATTATTAATTTCAAAGGAGATCTTATTGATGAGGAAACAATCCCATACAATATGGAGAATACCCCCGAAAATCTAGATCAACTATGTCAAATAATAATCAATTTTATAGCCAAGCAAACTATAGAACATAACAAGATATTGAATATTAACGTAAACATATCTGGACGCGTAAACCCTGAGTCAGGATACAGCTATAGTATTTTTTATTTCGAGGAAAGTCCACTATCAGAGGTTTTAAGTAAAAAGATAGGCTACAAAGTAAGTATTGATAATGATACAAGAGCCATGACATATGGGGAATATCTAGCAGGATGTGTGAACCACGAAAAGAATATTATTTTTGTAAATATAAGCTGGGGACTTGCAATAGGTATTATTATTGACGGCAAAATATATAGTGGCAAATCAGGGTTCTCAGGCGAATTTGGCCATATTCCAGCTTTTGACAACGAGATAATATGTCATTGCGGAAAAAAAGGATGCCTAGAAACCGAAGCATCTGGATCTGCTATATATAGACATCTTCTTGAAGAAGTAGAAGCCGGTACATCTACCATATTATCCCAAAAAATCACCGACAAAAAGAAAATAACCTTACAAGAAATTATGAGAGCGATTAATAAAGAAGACACTCTTTGTATTGATCTTGTAGAAGAAGCAGGAATGCAATTGGGCAAACACATTGCGGGGCTGATAAATATCTTCAATCCTGAAATGGTTATTATAGGAGGAACCGTTTCCACATCGGGTGATTATATAATGCAACCGATCAAAACTGCGATAAGAAAATATTCGTTGAATCTAGTCAACAAAGATTCTAAAATTGTATTATCAAAACTTCAGGACAATGCAGGAATGATAGGTGCTTGCCTTCTAGCAAGAACTAGGATATTTGAGACTTGATTCATGTTCTCTCAACTAGAGTAACTGGAGCTCCTAATTTTTCTTGGACAAAAAGTTAAGCGAAATAAAAACATTATTCTAGGTATTGACGCGGATAAGAAGAAAATACTTTTGGAAAGTTTACGAGCCAACACGGTTACGCATGGCTCTCAATTACCTTTTCGTTATTGGCTTGTTACTATTCACTTATTTACCAGCACAAAGAAAAGTTTCTCGGCAGCTGAGATTCAACGTCGACTTGGACAGCCTTACTATCAACCGATTTGGACGATGGTTCATAAATTAAGGAGTGTTATGGGCAAACGCGATGAATTATACGAACTATCAGGATGTATAGAGCTTAGAGTTAGTTGCATAAAACAGTCCTCGATAGAGGGTTCTATCGTTTCGATCTCAAGCTTAGGATATCCTCGTAATGCTAAATACTGTTTTAAATCATCTTTTGAAAGCTTATCATTAACTGTTATATGATGGCTCTATCCGAACGTAAAACAAGTTTTCACATATTCATTTGCTCTCAGGCCGAACAGCAGTTTATGCATATTCTCGGAACGAACAGCCCACAAGATTTCACCATATCTATTTATAATGTTTTCGGGAGTATCTATTTGCATAGTGTTTCCATTTTGAATAAATGCAATCCGATCACAAAGTGAAGCTTCATCCATATATGGAGTTGACACCAAAATTGTAATGTCTTGCTCTTTCAGTTTACGAAGCATTTCCCAAAATTCTTTTCTCGATACCGGATCTACACCTGTAGTAGGCTCATCCAAGCACAAAACTCTTGGTTTGTGAATCAAAGCACAACTCAAGGCTAATTTTTGCTTCATCCCACCAGATAACTTACCTGCCATACGGTCTTTGAATGGTTCTATCTGTTGATATATATCTTTAATTAAATGATAGTTTTCTTTGATAGTCGTATTGAAAAGTGTAGCGAAGAAAGTCAAGTTCTCTTCAACAGTCATACCCTGATAAAGAGTGAATCGTCCCGGCATATATCCTACATTCTGCCTTATTGGCTTATAATCCTTCCTCACATCATAACCATCAACCCAAGCATTCCCACTATCAGCAAATATGACTGTAGTCAATATCGGGAATAAAGATGTCTTACCAGCTCCATCGGAACCTATCAGCCCGAATATCTCGCCTTCATCAACTGTAAAATTGACATCATTCATAGCCTTTACATTTCGATAATTCTTACTTATATGCTCTATTACAACAGATTTCATTCCGACAATTGTTAGAACTTTACTTCTCCGGACATACCATCTTTGATATAGCCGTCATTTTGTGCGGCAACCTTTATTGCGTATACAAGGTTTGCCCTCTCGTCTCTGGGTAGAATTGTTTTGGGGGTAAACTCTGCTTTGTCGGATATCCAACTAATTTTTCTGTTATATTCTATATTGCCCGATTCTCCCATATCGACCACCTTTACTTCTTGCCCAACTTTGCTAGAAGTCAATTGGCTAGCTGTAATATAAGCTCTTAGATACATAGCCTCAATATTACCTACTTTGAATAAGGGTTTACCCTAAACAGCAGACTCGCCTTGTTCGGCATATTTAGCCAATATAGTCCCTTTGATGGGACTCGTTATAATTGAGTTAGCTATTTGATCTATCTGTATGTGTAAATAATACTTGAAAACTACCCCACTATAATACTTGAAAAGTATACCACCAGAGGAAAAAAAATGACTTGTTTTAACAGTCTATTGATTGTTAAGATTCTTTATTTTATTAACAAATACTCACATTATAAATTCCTTTGTGTATGATTAAAACACAGAGGATAAAATGATTAAAATGGTGGATAGACAACAAATTATACACATGTATCGA
>NZ_OEPV01000020.1 GCF_900240225.1 Dysgonomonas massiliensis
GATTGTCCAGTTGCATTTTAGTAAGCTCTTTTTGATTCTCAAATCCGGCGTCAACCATACCAGCAGAGGAAGCATCAGCACCAGCACGCTCCCAAGCATTAAGCTCAGGAAATGCAGCAGCAAGATAATCACGAGTATCCTTTCCTTTATCAGCGGCAGACTTGCCACCAAGTCCAACCAAATCAAGCAACTTATCAGAAACGGCAGAAGTGCCAGCCTGCAACGTACCTTCAAGAAGTCCTTTACCAGCTTTAGCCATAGCACCAGAAACAAAACTAGGGACGGCCTCATCAGGGTTAGGAACATTAGAGCCTTGAATGGCAGATTTAATACCAGCATCACCCATGCCTACAGTATTGTTATCGGTAGCAAGCACATCACCTTGAATGCCACCGGAGGCGGCTTTTTGACCGCCTCCAAACAATTTAGACATGGCGCCACCAGCAAGAGCAGAAGCAATACCGCCAGCAATAGCACCAAACATAAATCACCTCACTTAAGTGGCTGGAGACAAATAATCTCTTTAATAACCTGATTCAGCGAAACCAATCCGCGGCATTTAGTAGCGGTAAAGTTAGACCAAACCATGAAACCAACATAAACATTATTGCCCGGCGTACGGGGAAGGACGTCAATAGTCACACAGTCCTTGACGGTATAATAACCACCATCATGGCGACCATCCAAAGGATAAACATCATAGGCAGTCGGGAGGGTAGTCGGAACCGAAGAAGACTCAAAGCGAACCAAACAGGCAAAAAATTTAGGGTCGGCATCAAAAGCAATATCAGCACCAACAGAAACAACCTGATTAGCGGCGTTGACAGATGTATCCATCTGAATGCAATGAAGAAAACCACCATTACCAGCATTAACCGTCAAACTATCAAAATATAACGTTGACGATGTAGCTTTAGGTGTCTGTAAAACAGGTGCCGAAGAAGCTGGAGTAACAGAAGTGAGAACCAGCTTATCAGAAAAAAAGTTTGAATTATGGCGAGAAATAAAAGTCTGAAACATGATTAAACTCCTAAGCAGAAAACCTACCGCGCTTCGCTTGGTCAACCCCTCAGCGGCAAAAATTAAAATTTTTACCGCTTCGGCGTTATAACCTCACACTCAATCTTTTATCACGAAGTCATGATTGAATCGCGAGTGGTCGGCAGATTGCGATAAACGGTCACATTAAATTTAACCTGACTATTCCACTGCAACAACTGAACGGACTGGAAACACTGGTCATAATCATGGTGGCGAATAAGTACGCGTTCTTGCAAATCACCAGAAGGCGGTTCCTGAATGAATGGGAAGCCTTCAAGAAGGTGATAAGCAGGAGAAACATACGAAGGCGCATAACGATACCACTGACCCTCAGCAATCTTAAACTTCTTAGACGAATCACCAGAACGGAAAACATCCTTCATAGAAATTTCACGCGGCGGCAAGTTGCCATACAAAACAGGGTCGCCAGCAATATCGGTATAAGTCAAAGCACCTTTAGCGTTAAGGTACTGAATCTCTTTAGTCGCAGTAGGCGGAAAACGAACAAGCGCAAGAGTAAACATAGTGCCATGCTCAGGAACAAAGAAACGCGGCACAGAATGTTTATAGGTCTGTTGAACACGACCAGAAAACTGGCCTAACGACGTTTGGTCAGTTCCATCAACATCATAGCCAGATGCCCAGAGATTAGAGCGCATGACAAGTAAAGGACGGTTGTCAGCGTCATAAGAGGTTTTACCTCCAAATGAAGAAATAACATCATGGTAACGCTGCATGAAGTAATCACGTTCTTGGTCAGTATGCAAATTAGCATAAGCAGCTTGCAGACCCATAATGTCAATAGATGTGGTAGAAGTCGTCATTTGGCGAGAAAGCTCAGTCTCAGGAGGAAGCGGAGCAGTCCAAATGTTTTTGAGATGGCAGCAACGGAAACCATAACGAGCATCATCTTGATTAAGCTCATTAGGGTTAGCCTCGGTACGGTCAGGCATCCACGGCGCTTTAAAATAGTTGTTATAGATATTCAAATAACCCTGAAACAAATGCTTAGGGATTTTATTGGTATCAGGGTTAATCGTGCCAAGAAAAGCGGCATGGTCAATATAACCAGTAGTGTTAACAGTCGGGAGAGGAGTGGCATTAACACCATCCTTCATGAACTTAATCCACTGTTCACCATAAACGTGACGATGAGGGACATAAAAAGTAAAAATGTCTACAGTAGAGTCAATAGCAAGGCCACGACGCAATGGAGAAAGACGGAGAGCGCCAACGGCGTCCATCTCGAAGGAGTCGCCAGCGATAACCGGAGTAGTTGAAATGGTAATAAGACGACCAATCTGACCAGCAAGGAAGCCAAGATGGGAAAGGTCATGCGGCATACGCTCGGCGCCAGTTTGAATATTAGACATAATTTATCCTCAAGTAAGGGGCCGAAGCCCCTGCAATTAAAATTGTTGACCACCTACATACCAAAGACGAGCGCCTTTACGCTTGCCTTTAGTACCTCGCAACGGCTGCGGACGACCAGGGCGAGCGCCAGAACGTTTTTTACCTTTAGACATTACATCACTCCTTCTGCACGTAATTTTTGACGCACGTTTTCTTCTGCGTCAGTAAGAACGTCAGTGTTTCCTGCGCGTACACGCAAGGTAAACGCGAACAATTCAGCGGCTTTAACCGGACGCTCGACGCCATTAATAATGTTTTCCGTAAATTCAGCGCCTTCCATGATGAGACAGGCCGTTTGAATGTTGACGGGATGAACATAATAAGCAATGACGGCAGCAATAAACTCAACAGGAGCAGGAAAGCGAGGGTATCCTACAAAGTCCAGCGTACCATAAACGCAAGCCTCAACGCAGCGACGAGCACGAGAGCGGTCAGTAGCAATCCAAACTTTGTTACTCGTCAGAAAATCGAAATCATCTTCGGTTAAATCCAAAACGGCAGAAGCCTGAATGAGCTTAATAGAGGCCAAAGCGGTCTGGAAACGTACGGATTGTTCAGTAACTTGACTCATGATTTCTTACCTATTAGTGGTTGAACAGCATCGGACTCAGATAGTAATCCACGCTCTTTTAAAATGTCAACAAGAGAATCTCTACCATGAACAAAATGTGACTCATATCTAAACCAGTCCTTGACGAACGTGCCAAGCATATTAAGCCACTTCTCCTCATCCAACGCGTCAGTTTTTGACAGAATCGTTAGTTGATGGCGAAAGGTCGCAAAGTAAGAGCTTCTCGAGCTGCGCAAGGATAGGTCGAATTTTCTCATTTTCCGCCAGCAGTCCACTTCGATTTAATTCGTAAACAAGCAGTAGTAATTCCTGCTTTATCAAGATAATTTTTCGACTCATCAGAAATATCCGAAAGTGTTAACTTCTGCGTCATGGAAGCGATAAAACTCTGCAGGTTGGATACGCCAATCATTTTTATCGAAGCGCGCATAAATTTGAGCAGATTTGTCGTCACAGGTTGCGCCGCCAAAACGTCGGCTACAGTAACTTTTCCCAGCCTCAATCTCATCTCTCTTTTTGCGTTCTGCTTCAATATCTGGTTGAACGGCGTCGCGTCGTAACCCAGCTTGGTAAGTTGGATTAAGCACTCCGTGGACAGATTTGTCATTGTGAGCATTTTCATCCCGAAGTTGCGGCTCATTCTGATTCTGAACAGCTTCTTGGGAAGTAGCGACAGCTTGGTTTTTAGTGAGTTGTTCCATTCTTTAGCTCCTAGACCTTTAGCAGCAAGGTCCATATCTGACTTTTTGTTAACGTATTTAGCCACATAGAAACCAACAGCCATATAACTGGTAGCTTTAAGCGGCTCACCTTTAGCATCAACAGGCCACAACCAACCAGAACGTGAAAAAGCGTCCTGCGTGTAGCGAACTGCGATGGGCATACTGTAACCATAAGGCCACGTATTTTGCAAGCTATTTAACTGGCGGCGATTGCGTACCCGACGACCAAAATTAGGGTCAACGCTACCTGTAGGAAGTGTCCGCATAAAGTGCACCGCATGGAAATGAAGACGGCCATTAGCTGTACCATACTCAGGCACACAAAAATACTGATAGCAGTCGGCGTGTGAATCATTAGCCTTGCGACCCTCGGCAGCAAGAACCATACGACCAATATCACGAAAATAGTCACGCAAAGCATTGGGATTATCATAAAACGCCTCTAATCGGTCGTCAGCCAACGTGAGAGTGTCAAAAACGATAAACCAACCATCAGCATGAGCCTGTCGCATTGCATTCATCAAACGCTGAATAGCAAAGCCTCTACGCGATTTCATAGTGGAGGCCTCCAGCAATCTTGAACACTCATCCTTAATACCTTTCTTTTTGGGGTAATTATACTCATCGCGAATATCCTTAAGAGGGCGTTCAGCAGCCAGCTTGCGGCAAAACTGCGTAACCGTCTTCTCGTTCTCTAAAAACCATTTTTCGTCCCCTTCGGGGCGGTGGTCTATAGTGTTATTAATATCAAGTTGGGGGAGCACATTGTAGCATTGTGCCAATTCATCCATTAACTTCTCAGTAACAGATACAAACTCATCACGAACGTCAGAAGCAGCCTTATGGCCGTCAACATACATATCACCATTATCGAACTCAACGCCCTGCATACGAAAAGACAGAATCTCTTCCAAGAGCTTGATGCGGTTATCCATCTGCTTATGGAAGCCAAGCATTGGGGATTGAGAAAGAGTAGAAATGCCACAAGCCTCAATAGCAGGTTTAAGAGCCTCGATACGCTCAAAGTCAAAATAATCAGCGTGACATTCAGAAGGGTAATAAGAACGAACCATAAAAAAGCCTCCAAGATTTGGAGGCATGAAAACATACAATTGGGAGGGTGTCAATCCTGACGGTTATTTCCTAGACAAATTAGAGCCAATACCATCAGCTTTACCGTCTTTCCAGAAATTGTTCCAAGTATCGGCAACAGCTTTATCAATACCATGAAAAATATCAACCACACCAGAAGCAGCATCAGTGACGACATTAGAAATATCCTTTGCAGTAGCGCCAATATGAGAAGAGCCATACCGCTGATTCTGCGTTTGCTGATGAACTAAGTCAACCTCAGCACTAACCTTGCGAGTCATTTCTTTGATTTGGTCATTGGTAAAATACTGACCAGCCGTTTGAGCTTGAGTAAGCATTTGGCGCATAATCTCGGAAACCTGCTGTTGCTTGGAAAGATTGGTGTTTTCCATAATAGACGCAACGCGAGCAGTAGACTCCTTCTGTTGATAAGCAAGCATCTCATTTTGTGCATATACCTGGTCTTTCGTATTCTGGCGTGAAGTCGCCGACTGAATGCCAGCAATCTCTTTTTGAGTCTCATTTTGCATCTCGGCAATCTCTTTCTGATTGTCCAGTTGCATTTTAGTAAGCTCTTTTTGATTCTCAAATCCGGCGTCAACCATACCAGCAGAGGAAGCATCAGCACCAGCACGCTCCCAAGCATTAAGCTCAGGAAATGCAGCAGCAAGATA
>NZ_OEPV01000021.1 GCF_900240225.1 Dysgonomonas massiliensis
AGGAGGTCACTAGTATAAACTAATGACCTCCTCAGGTAAAATTGGCGGCTATCTACTCTCCCACCTGTAGGGCAGTACCATCGACGCTATTGGGCTTAACTTCTCTGTTCGGAATGGGAAGAGGTGGAACCCCAACGCTATAACCACCTAAAATATCGTAAACATGATGATAAAGTATAAGTGTTGCGAATCGCAATGTCTTTTTTGTGATTTCACTCTTATAGAGTGAGCCACTTTAAAAAAGCTTCGGGCAATTAGTACTACTCGGCTATGACATTGCTGCCTTTACACCTGTAGCCTATCAACGTCGTAGTCTACAACGACCCTTATATGGATATCTTATCTTGAAGTTGGCTTCGTGCTTAGATGCTTTCAGCACTTATCCAAAACCGTACTTAGCTACCCAGCAATGCTCCTGGCGAAACAACTGGTGAACCAGGGGTACGTCCAACACGGTCCTCTCGTACTAGTGTCAGATCTCCGCAAATATCCTGCGCCCACGATAGATAGAGACCGAACTGTCTCACGACGTTCTGAACCCAGCTCGCGTGCCACTTTAATGGGCGAACAGCCCAACCCTTGGGACCTGCTCCAGCCCCAGGATGTGACGAGCCGACATCGAGGTGCCAAACCATTCCGTCGATATGAGCTCTTGGGAATGATCAGCCTGTTATCCCCGGAGTACCTTTTATCCTTTGAGCGATGGCCATTCCATACTGAAACCACCGGATCACTATGCTCTAGTTTCCTACCTGATCGACTTGTTGGTCTCTCAGTCAAGCGTGCTTATGCCATTACACTCTACGAACGGTTACCAATCGTTCTGAGCACACCTTTAGAAGCCTCCGTTACACTTTTGGAGGCGACCACCCCAGTCAAACTACCCACCATACAATGTCCTCGCATCCGCGAGTTAGATTTCAAATAATTAAAGGGCCGTATTTCAACGGCGGCTCCACAAAAACTAGCGTCCCTGCTTCATAGCCTCCGGCCTATCCTACACATCAAGTACCCAAAATCAATGTAAAGCTATAGTAAAGGTTCACGGGGTCTTTTCGTCCCATCGCGGGTAATCGGCATCTTCACCGATACTACAATTTCACCGAGCTCATAGTTGAGACAGTATCCACATCATTACACCATTCGTGCAGGTCGGAACTTACCCGACAAGGAATTTCGCTACCTTAGGACCGTTATAGTTACGGCCGCCGTTTACTGGGGCTTCAATTCAATGCTTCTCTTGCGATGACATCTCCTCTTAACCTTCCAGCACCGGGCAGGTGTCAGGCTGTATACATCTAATTTCTTATTAGCACAGCCATGTGTTTTTGATAAACAGTTGCATGGATCTATTCTCTGCGGCCCACATTGCTGTGGGCACCCTTTATTCCGAAGTTACAGGGTCATTTTGCTTAATTCCTTAACTATGAATCACTCGAGCGCCTTAGTATTTTCAACCCGACTACGTGTGTCCGTTTGCGGTACGGATACTATACGAATTAGCGTTTAGCGGATTTTCTTGGCAGCCGGATTACCTGTATATCTACGCTCCCGAAGGATTGTAGTACTTTCCCACTTCAGCTCAAGGTACGGATTTGCCTATACCTCTCATAACCTACATGGTTAAACCAACTATTCCGTCAGTTGGCAACAGTGTCACTTCTGCGTCTCCACTTCACTCCGTATAGTAGTTGCGGAATGTTTACCGCATGTCCATCGGTATCGCCGTTTGGCTTAACCTTAGGGCCCGACTTACCCTGATCCGATTAGCGTTGATCAGGAAACCTTAGTCTTTCGGCGAGGGGGTTTCTCTCCCCCTTTATCGTTACTTATACCTACATTTGCTTTTCCATTCGCTCCAGAAGGGCTCACGCCCCGCCTTCAACGCTGATATGGAATGCTCCCCTACCGATAATATTTATCCCATAGCTTCGGCAACTGATTTATGCCCGATTATTATCCACGCAAAACCACTCGACTAGTGAGCTGTTACGCACTCTTTAAATGAATGGCTGCTTCCAAGCCAACATCCTAGCTGTCTCGGTAGTTTTACTTCGTTATTATTCAACTTAACCAGTATTTGGGGGCCTTAGCTGATGGTCTGGGTTCTTTCCCTCTCGGACATGGACCTTAGCACCCATGCCCTCACTCCCGTGTAAATCTTACGCCCATTCGGAGTTTATCTGGACTTGATAGGCGGCGAAGCCCTCGCATCCAATCAGTAGCTCTACCTGACGTAAGTATTAACCACGAGGCTGCACCTAAATGCATTTCGGGGAGTACGAGCTATCTCCAAGTTTGATTAGCCTTTCACCCCTACCCTCAAGTCATCCGAAAACTTTTCAACGTTTACCGGTTCGGTCCTCCAATTGGTGTTACCCAAACTTCAACCTGCTCAAGGGTAGATCACTTGGTTTCGCGTCTACTACCACTGACTTAACGCCCTGTTAAGACTCGCTTTCGCTTCGGCTGCAACCCTCTCTAGGTCTTAACCTTGCCAGTGACAGTAACTCGTAGGTTCATTATGCAAAAGGCACGCCGTCACATTGCTGCTCCGACCGCTTGTAGGCACATGGTTTCAGGAACTATTTCACTCCTCTATTCGAGGTTCTTTTCACCTTTCCCTCACGGTACTGGTTCGCTATCGGTCTCTCAGGAGTATTTAGCCTTAGCGGATGGTCCCGCCAGATTCACACAGGATTTCTCGTGTCCCGCGCTACTCAGGATACTGATAGGAATCATAAAAATACGCATACGGGATTATCACCCTCTATGATCAAACTTTCCAGTTTGTTTTGCTTCGTTTATTTCTTCCACAGCTCAGTCCTACAACCCCAACATTGCCGAAACAACGTTGGTTTGGGCTAATCCCCGTTCGCTCGCCACTACTAGGGGAATCACTTTTGTTTTCTTTTCCTCCGGCTACTTAGATGTTTCAGTTCACCGGGTTGACTCCATATAGTATGGTAATAGATTCTTCACCTATTGGGTTGCCCCATTCGGAAATCCACGGATCAAAGGATATTTGCTCCTCCCCGCAGCTTATCGCAGCTTATCACGTCCTTCATCGCCTCTGAGAGCCAAGGCATCCACCATGTGCCCTTATCTACTTTTTTTATTCTTTTCGTCACTTAACCCGAAAGTCAAGCAACTCGATTGCTCTACTTATACTTTATGTTATCATCATGTCAATGAACGCTT